>QCIP01000001.1 GCA_003216615.1 Prochlorococcus sp. AG-402-M15
GAATGACTTCTTATTCCTAGATGCCCACTCCATGGAAAGGTCGTTTCCTCCTCTGGTAAAACACTTATAATTTCGATCTCTTTTTGAATATTTGTACTTATAATTTTGGGTTTAATAGCGTTCATACCAACTATTGCTCTTGCCGCTTCTTCAATATTTCCTATAGTTGCAGACATTGCCCATATTTGTAAATTTTTTATATTACCTCTTAGCCAACTTAAAGATAACTCGCACTGGTTACCTCTTTTACTACCCATCAATTCATGCCATTCGTCAATAATTATTGCTGACAACTCCTTGAACATATTATTAGATTCTTTATTAGAAAGTAAAAGAGATAGAGACTCTGGAGTGGTAATAAGAATATTAGGTGGCTTAGCTAATTGCTTTTTCTTTTCATATGGGGTTGTATCCCCATTCCTAATTTCAACAGTGATTTCTTTATTAAAATGTAAGGCTGCTAATTGTATTGAATTTTTTAAATCTCTACTTAGGGTTTTTAAAGGGGTTATTAATAATATATTTACGCTTTTATTATTTTTCGGATTTTCTATCTGTGATAGAGGTCCCATTAATGCAGCATAAGTTTTGCCGCATCCGGTTGGAACTTGTATTATTCCATTCTGCCCATTTAAAAATGCTTCCCATGATTCAATTTGGTAGGGTAATGGCTCCCATCCATTTGTGAAAAAAAACTCTTTAATTCTAGAAATTGAATTATTTTGCTTACTATTTTGCGTAATATTTTTCATGAAATTTTTCTCATAAGTTCATAAGCATTCTCTAGGCTATCTGCATCATAAATTTTCTTATCTTTTCTCCATTTTGTTATTCTAGGAAATCTTACTGCTATGCCTGACTTATGACGTTTTGAAATTTGTATTTTCTCAAAAGATATTTCGAATACCATTTCTGGTTTCAATGATCGAACAGGACCAAATTTTTCTATTGTATTTTTCCTTATCCATTTATCTAGCTCTTTAATTTCAATATTCGTTAAACCAGAATATGCACTTGCAAATTTAATTAATTTTTGGTCTTTCCATAATGCAAAACTATAATCTGTATAAAGACCAGCTCTTCTACCACTCCCCCCCTTAGCGTAAATTAGAACAGCATCAAGTTGCATAGGATCAACTTTATATTTCCACCAAATACCTTTTTTCCTTCCAGAAGTGTATTTAGAGTTTTTTTTCTTAATTATTAATCCTTCAGTATTATTTTCTCGAGATTTTTCTTTATAAGTTAAAGCCTCAGACCAATCTTTAGGATTTATTAAGTCGCATATTTTGAAAATATCAGATATATCATTCTCAGTTTTATTTTGCCATTTTGAAAAATATTTTTCTAACTTAATTCTTCTATTTTCTAATTTAATTTCTCTTATATCTCTTCTATTTATCTCTAAAAGATCATAAGCAATAAAAATAATTGGATATTTTATTTGGATTGATCTAGTAGGAGATTTTCTATTTAATCTTTTTTGAAGAAAAGAAAAATCAAAGGCAATTTGTTTTTTAAAATTCCAAACTAATAATTCCCCATCAAGAACAAAATCATCTTTAATATATGACATTTTCTCTACCAATTCTGGGAAAGATTTATTTACTAATTCTTGTCCTCTTGTCCATACCAAAACATTCTCTGATCTTTTAATTAATTGAATTCTTATACCGTCGTATTTCCATTCAAATTGAAAATTATTTATTGAATCTTTGAATATTTTATCTTCAAAGGTATTTGCTAGTAGGAATGGAAATGGTTTGGAATTTAACTCTTCAAGATTGATATTCTTGTCAATTAAAAATTCATATGAACCAATTGAAGGCTTGAAATCTCCCATCAACCTATGAGAAATAATTTCTTCATCAATATTAATTAGTTTTGATATTGATTTTGTTATTAATCCTATAGAGACTCCTACTCTAAAAGTTCCAGTAAGAATTTTATTAAAAATTAGATGGTCATCTTCAGGCAATGTTTCCCAAATATTTTTAATCTCAAAATTTTTTTGTTCCTCATTAAGTTTTGATAAGACAGGTAATGTTTTGCTAAGTAATTCATTGAGACTTATATTTGATAATTTATTATTTTTGGAAATATTTTTATTTTTAAGTAATAACGTTATTACCTCAGCAGAATCACCAACTTTTAAATAACATGTATCAATTAACCATTGAGGATATTCATATACTTGAGAAAAAAGATTTTTTAAAGATCTTCCACTAATAAATCTCTTATTACTTTTTCTAGTTAATAAAAATATTGCCCATGAATTATCTATCGGTTCATTTGATAAAAAATACCTATTTAAAATTTCAATTTTATTGTTTGTACTATTACTTGAATCTAGATCTGCAAATAATTCTGAAAACTTTTTTAAACTCATATTTATTCCCCAAAGAAAAGAACATTTATTGATTCCTTCTCAATTAAATATTTACTTAAGGCTTCACTATCTCCATGATGAAAAAATACATTTTTTGCTTCAGAGTTTTTTACTACTTCCAGAATCCCATCCCAATCTGCATGATCGGAGATCGCGAATCCTTTATCATATCCTGATCTTTTTCTTAAAGCTCTTAATGACATCCATCCACTTGCAAAAGCTGTTTGAATATTTTTGAAATTTTTTAGATAAGAGCCCTTACTTAATGAAGGGGGTAATAATATTAAACTTCCTTTAAGTTCATCTATCTTTTTTTTATTTTCGATTTTTATAGTATCTTTAATATCAATTCCAAGTTCCTTATAACAATTGTTCATTTTGTAAATACTGCCATGGGAATAAATATTACCTTTAAAATTTGTTTGACTAATTTCGTTTAACAATCTCTGAGCTTTTCCAAGTGAGTAGCAGAAAAGTAAAGAAGTTTTTTCTGGCGAATTAGTTATCCATTTTGAAATATCATTTGCTATTTTATTAGTCTCGTCCCATTTGAATATTGGTAAACCAAAAGTACATTCGCTTATTAAATAATCAGTTTTTACTATTTCATATTGTTTGCAAGTATCATCTTTTTGAAGCTTAAAGTCACCTGTAATTAGCCATTTTTCTTCAGCAAAAATAAATCTGATTTGACTAGATCCAAGGATGTGACCGGAAGGATGAAAAGAAATATTGATGCCATTTATCTTGAATTCTTCTCCATAATCAAAAGTCTTAGTTTTGATATTATCTCCAACTCTTTCTTTAAGAAGTCTCGCAGTCTCGTTAGTAGAAAGGTATTCTTCACACCCGAATGTAAAGTGATCAAAATGAGCATGTGTTATTAATGCTCTTTTTACTGGCTTACTTGGATCAATCCAAATATCAGCAAGTTCACAATAAAGATTTCCATCTTTATATCTAATTAAATCTTCTTGTTTAGTTCTCAAAACTCCATCTCTTTCAATGAAGTTAATTTAGCTAATTACACCCATGCTTGTTTTGATAATGCTATAGCTGAAATTGTTAGCAAAGCAATAACTACAACTTTGTTACTCCAAGTAATCATGAATGAACTAATTCTGTTAAAAGAAACTCTATTAGATGGCAAAATCTTTTTCTGATTCAGAATGTTTTGATTTTCAATATTTTCTAAGTAATTTAAATTTTTAATCTTATTTATTAATTTAGATTCGCAAGTTGAGAGTTGTTCTACTTGATTTAATAAAACAATATCTTCTGGTCTTAATAAAGTATTTAATTCTTTAATTTGTATCTCGTTGTTTGCAAGAAATTCATTAACTATCTTATCTGTACCTAACCCATTCTTTATTTTTAAAAGAATATCATCTCTTTCCCAGGATTGTTCGAGAGAATTTAAGACTGAGTTTATGCTCATTTTAAGTATTTTTACTTATAATAAATTATTTTTTTTTTATTATGTGGCTTATTCTTTTAAGTAATTAGAAAAAATAAGTTTTATTTAAGATTTGCGAATAAGTCTGTTTGCAAAATAGTTTATCTTTACTTTTTCTACAATTTTTCTTGAACTGCTTTTAGCTTTAACTTTATTTAAATTAATAACTTCATCTGATACATTTTTACCTGTTTCAAAATAACTTTTAATTTTTTCTAATTCTTGTTTATTTAATCTTTTTGTCGCACCTTTTGCATCGATTCCAAGTTTCTTGCAGGCTAATAATATTCTATTACTCTCGACATTTAGATCTTTAGCAATAGCAAAAATGGGAGTGTTGATAGACATTATATTTTTTCTTTTTAAATTTACTATTAATAATATATATATAAAGTTGTAATTAAATCAATTTTTAACTATTTTTAATTTCAGATATTTTGAAAACTAGGCAACTTCATCTTCTAAATTGGTTAAATCATTAAATTTCTTTTTCATAGTTGGGTTGTTTCTAGTCAATTTTTTTACTGTTAAATCTTGAGATTTGCTGTCAGCAGATAAAAGGTGTTTTTTTGAGAGAATTAAAGCCTCCTTTGTTTTTTGCAAATGTGCTATTGACTTATCAATTTCTGTAATTGCATCATTAAATCTATCTTGAGCTAGTGATACATTTTTACCAACTGCATTTTTAAATTGTTCAAGAGTGCTTTCAAAATTAGTAATGTCGTAATTTTCTCGTCTCATTAAATCAATTTGTGATTTGTATTTTAAAGTTTCCATAGATGCATTCCTTAGTAGAGAAATAATTGGCAAAAAGAATTGTGGTCTAATTACATACATCTTTGGAAATCTATGAGAAACATCTACTATTCCTGCATTATATAATTCACTATCTGGTTCTAGAAGTGAAACGAGTACTGCATATTCACAGGATTTTTGTCTTCTGTCTTTATCTAATTCTTTCAAAAAATCTTCGTTTTTTCTTTTATTAGTTCCATTTATAGTTTTGTTTTTCATCTCGAACATTATGGAGACTATTTCAATTTTATTATTATCAAATTCTCTAAATATATAGTCACCTTTACTACCTGAAGAGACATCATTATCCTTTTCAAAATATGAGTTTTTAAATGCTGAAGCACGATTAAGGTTGAATTGGGTTTCACAATGAATTTCTAGGGTCTCGCCTACCATCTTTGTAGACAACTTAGATTTCATTTCTCTAAGCTCCTTAATAGTAAGGTCCCTTTCACTAATTTTGTTTTTATAACTTTCTTCGATTAATTTTTCATTTATTGATTGTTCAATCCTCAACTTCTCAATGGAATTTGTTAATGATGAGTTTTTTTTCTCTAAATTAGTAACAGCTTCAATGACTTTATTTTTCAATGTTAATTCTGAAATTAAAGACTGGTTTTTAATTTCATCCTTTAATTTATTTAATTCATTATTCAATAAATTAATTTTATTTGATGCTTGATTTCTTAAATCATTAATGGTATTTGTTTTCTTTTCTTCAGCTATATTTAATTTAGATTTAAGAGCTTGAATTTCAGTCTCTTTAATACGGTTTTGTTCTATTAATTGGATTTTTAATTCACTCTTTAAAATTTCCAAAGCTTTTTTATTATCTTCTTCAGCTAATATGAGCCTCTCTTTTATTTGTTTATTAAATTCTTCGTCTTTTATCTGAAGAAGAATTTCTTCAAAGCTGCTGGGATCAATTCGGAATGTTTTCCCACAAGAGGGACATTTAATATCTTTCATTTTTTAATTGCAAAATTGATATTAGAAAGGATTTAATATTCGAAATTATTTTTAAAGAATATTATTCTTGACTAAGAATAAACAATGATTCAATGTTATGCATCAAAAAATTATTTAAATGCCCAATAAAAGTTATATTAATCCAGATTCTTTAAGAATATTAATTTTATTTGCTAATTCGATATCTGCAGAAGATATTGAGCGATCAAGTGTTTTGTGAGAGGAAACTGTGTATCCACTATCATCAACAAATTCATCTTCCGCATCTTTTAAATGAACATTTTCGTTATGCACATCTTTGTATTTATCTGATTTGTATAAATTTGATTTATTAATATTGCTATATCCAAAATTTGCAATTCCTCTAGCATCTAATGCTTCCTCAACTAATATTCCTACAACTTTGGATCTACTTATAGATTCACTTTTGGATATTTCATCAATAATTTCAAGAACCCTTTTTCTGGGAAGATACCCTATCCTTTTAACTTTATTTTCCATAAAATTTAATATATGCCATTATCGTAACACTTCTGTCAAATGTTATCTGATTCTAATTGTTAATACTAAGTCTAAAATTAAGCTATTAAACTCAGTATAATTTAAATAACTTTCAAAGAAAGTTATGTCTTAATTAGCGATTAAGGTGGTTTTAATTCATCTCAAAATTACCCTTTTAAATTAGGTCAAAAATTTAAGATGTTTTTAAATTAAATTTAAAATCTTATGAAAGATAAACTTTATAATAATGCTGACAGTTTTGCGATGTCATTTGATGAGGAATGGGAAAATATTGATTGTGAGGATTTACGACTAAAGATAGATAAAGTATTTGAACTTTTATCTGATCATCCTTTTTTAGTCTCTAATCCAGAGAATGCAAGAAAAATGGCTGAATTTAGGATATTTTCATTAAAGAAATTTAAATAAATATTTTGTCTTTAAATTAGATTAAATTTTTAAGTTTAATATTCAATTCTCAGTTTTACAAATTTGGCGGGTTAAAAAATCCTTTGCTATATAAAAATATTGCTATTCCTATTATTGGACCTATCCCAAATATAAAAAGAACTAATTTTGCGGAATTTTTTGTTTGACCTAATTCTTGATTTTTTTTATTTGACTTAGTTTGAATTTTGTTTTTCATGAAAGATATATTACTACATAGGTACTTTGATAAGAAGTAAATCTCTTAGAATTTTTCTAATTTAGTAAAAATAATTCAGGGATCCTAAAAACACAATAATGTATAATGTTATTAATAAAAAGCAAATATGAGTGCAACTAAGAGAGAGGAAGTAAGTTCTCACCTTAGATATATAAGGTTAGAGCTTAGAGAAATGCATCAAATGCTTATCAAAGACGATTTGTTACCTGATCTAAGTGAAGCTAAGGAAGTGCATGCACAACTTGATGCTTTACTAAATCTATTATCAGATAAAAAAGTAAAGAAGATAAAAAGTCAATTTGGGAACTTTTAACTCAATTAAAAAAATTATAAATAATTAGTGGCTGATTCTATTTCTTTGCGATTATCGTGCATCTGTTCTAATTTATTATAAATTTCTTTAATTTGAATTTGTATTAGATCAGTTGAGTTTATATTGCTTAAAGCATCCATTGCTGATAGAAGACTCTCCTTAGCTTCTATTAAATGTCTGCATTCTTTACTGCCTGCTTCGTAGGACATGGTATTTTAAAAATTCTAATTATCACAAATATAGAAAAAATTGTTCCGTATTGCTTGATACTCTTATCAAATAAAAGCTTACTATTGTTATTTTCAATACATAACATGTGAGTAATTTTACTAAGATTTAAAAAAAAACTAATGCAAGAAAATTCCAAAGATTATCAATTTTGTATTAAAGTTGCTCTAGATAATGCAAAAAAAAGGATTAATCTATTAGATAATGCAGATAGAAAATGCGTTTTAGAAGAATATAGGGAATGGATCAATGATGGTTTGAAAAAGCATACAGTTTTACTACTTAGAGAAGATCCAATTATATAAAATATACTAAGAACCATTTCTAATTCTTTGAATTAGAAGTAACTTTAAATAAAAAATAAAGGCTTAATATAAAAGTAATAATTAGAATAATAGTTAAGGAAGAAAGATTGTACATATTTATATCTATCAAAGTAACTTAAATATAACAGTATTCATTATATTCCCTTTGAATTCAGTTCTCTTTAAAGAGTGAAAAAATGTATTTCTTCAAATTTTTGTGTTCTAAAATGATTTTTTTTGAATTATAGTTTTTTAATTTTTTAAAAATCAAATCAACTAAATATTCTGATTTTGAATCCATAAAATAAAATTATTTTTCTAATAAATAAATTTTCTCTTCACCAATTTTATCTGGCTTTGTTACCTTACAGCCCTTATCTTTTTCCATATCACAATCTTTTGTGGCAGGAACAGATTTCCAAGTACAAACTTTTTCTTGAAAATCTTCTTTTAAGATAATCCATCCATCATCTAAGTATTCTGAAATACCATCCTCTCCACAGGAAAACTTTATTTCCATTCTTTTTTTCTCTAAATTAACATTCTTTTTAATATTTTCTTCCGAATTAATTTTTGGATATTCTTTATTGATTGATGAACTACATGAACTCATGAAAATTGTAACTAAAAGTATTTGTGAAAATTGTTCTATTCTTCTCATTTTTTATTTTTTGATAATTGCAATTTTATTTGAATTATAGTTAGTTTATTTTGATTCTATTAATTTTAATAGTTGATCCATCTTATTCATCAATTTTTTTACATCTTCTGGTTGCGGCATTATTAATTCTTCTGTAACTTCTAAATGCATTTTTTTTAAATTTTGTCTTAAATTTTTTAAATGCATTTTTACGTTTTCTTTCTTTTGTCTTATATCAGTCATTGGATTAGATTTAACTTAGCTTAAAGCGAGTGTAGGAATTTTGTAATTGTTGTAAAAAGAAAATAATTAAAAATTTAATTTTTTAAATTTTCAATCTCATAGATTTCTTCCCCACCATAACAAAAATTTGTAGATAACATTTTTAACTCTTGCTTATTAATTTCTTTTATATTTTTATTTTTAATAATATAATTTTTGGCAATTGCTTCACAATTTAATTTATTTTTTGCATGTTGAATAACTGGAAAAAAATAAGTCAATGAAGTAATTACGAACAAAAATGTTATTAATGATTTTTTATCATTTTTGATTAATTCTTTAACATTCTTTTTGGTTTTTAATATTTGTATTAGCAATTTATCTGGCAATCCTATTTGAACAAATAACAACTCTACCCACCATGGTAAATATTTTTCTTTAATTTTTTTTGAGTTTTCGGGAGTATTCATTTTCTGATCTAGATAAATTTGTTTTTTAGCTTCTTTAGAGTTAATTGGTTTTTTTTTATTCATATCATCAAATAATTTATTTGGAATATCGAGGTTTTATTTTGATTTGGAAACTATATTTTTATTTTATAAGTTTTCATTTATTTTTTCTATTAATTTGATTATTGTTAATTTGTATTTAAAATAGAATTTAGATGGCAAAAAAAAGAAGGAAGTTAAATAAAGATTTCGAGAGGAAAATATATTCATCAAAAAAAAATATCGAATTAATTTTGGCTAAAATCTATGATATTGATGATGAAGATATACAAAAGGAATATACAACGGCTTTCAAAGGAGTTGTGTACTTATATGATGAATTAAAAGAAAATTATGAATTACAAGGATTTAATGATATTTCAGAAGAACTTTTCACAAACTATAAAAATTCTTTTAATCTTTTCGAAACAGAATTTGAAATTTAAATTATAGTTACCTTTTATATGGTATTACAGGTATTTCAATTAGATTTCCTTTCTGGAGATTAGATCTTTTCATTTTAAATTTTTTTATACAAATTAATTCCCTTTTTTCCTTTTTACAAATTTTTTTAATTTGGTAATCAGTAATTGAGAATGATTTATCACCAAAAGTGAATAGAGCAAATAATAATAAAGATAGATTTAATCCTAATTTCATTAATTTTCTGAAGTATGACTTCTATATTTCTTTATATTAAGCTACTTTTCATTATAAATATCCATAAGTTGTTTTAATTCTTCTTTATTTAAGTCTGTTGAAATAAATACTTCTTGAGCTGTTTTACCCTTTCTTGCTATTGCTTTATAACCATTTATAGTTTTCACTGATAATCTTATTATCAATTTAGAAGATTTTCCTCTAACCCTTGATATTACGGCAGGAGTTACAGTCTTAATATGTGTGTTAAGAGCTAACTTTTGTAATAAAGGAATTAGACCTTCTATATTCGAACTATGATTTAATACTAACCTACCCAAAATCTTTTTATTTCATTCTATTAGCATAATTGAATTTCTGAGTAATTATCTTTAGCTTAAAAATGAAAATTTTTTTGAAGTTCTGTTATATTTATGTAAGTGATTCAAATCAAATGATTTTTCAGATAGGATGGGCTGCATTAGCGGCAATTTTTACTTTTTCAATTGCAATGGTTGTTTGGGGTAGAAATGGTGACGGTTCAATTGACATATGATTTCATTTGTGAATTATGAAATATATTTAAGTAGATTTCTTATTATTTCATCATTCGTTTTACTCATATTTATAACATTCGCTGTAATTTATATTTCTTTTGTGTCATGGAAGGATAAAAAAAGGCTTAAACAAGATTAAAAAATAAATTCTATTTTTTTTTATCTTTTTTTCTTATCCTTTATTTTTAGTTCTTCAATTAATTCTTTCGCTTGTTCCATTTTAGATATAGTACTCTTGTAAATTCCTATATCTTTTTCTGCTTTGTTAGTAGATAAGTTTAACTCATCAAAAACATCAGAAATTATCTTATTAGTTTCTGATTCATTTTTCCCTTTTAGATCTAGGTAGTTCGAAATGATTATATATATTCCTAAGTTCAATATTCGTGAAGGATAAAGTTTGGAATTACTTTTTTCTTTTAATAATTTCAATACATCCTTAGACGATTTATCTTTTAATTCGTTCTGAGATTTTTGAGCTATTTCCTTAATTTCATTTGATTCAAAATTTGTAGAACTGCATAAAGATTCAAATAGAATATCCAAATGTTTCTTTGGTTTGTATCCTTTCATTAATTCTTTGAATGTCTCAGTTAGGCCAACACAAAATAGATAATCTTGTGTAAATTCATTTTGATGATTTAAAAGATTTAGTTCGACAAGCATTTCATCAACTATTCTTTTATATAAACCTGGAATAACGTACGGGAATTGTTCATGAAATAACTTTTTGCTATCTGAAACAGTCAATTTTTCTTTCAATTTTTTATATGTAAACCTTAATAAGGTTAGCGTATGTTCACACAATATCGCTAATATCTAATAAACAGATAAATATTATTATGATCCCCTTAGTTTTAGAAGAATCTGGTGGTAGTGAAAGAGTTTTTGATATTTATTCTAGATTACTAAGAGAGAGAATAATCTTTTTGGGAGAACAAGTTACTAGTGAAACTGCTAACAGAATTGTTGCTCAATTATTATTCCTTGAAGCAGAGGATCCAGAGAAAGATATCTACATGTATATAAATTCGCCTGGCGGGTCTGTCTATGATGGTTTAGGAATCTTCGACACAATGCAACATGTTAAGCCCGATATTCATACGGTTTGCGTTGGCTTGGCGGCTAGTATGGGTGCTTTTTTGTTAGCGGCAGGTACTAAAGGTAAAAGAAGTAGTCTTAGACATTCAAGAATTATGATTCATCAACCACTTGGAGGAGCTAGAGGTCAAGCTAGTGATATAAGAATTCAGGCAGATGAAATTTTATTTTTAAAAGAACGTCTTAATACTGAATTATCAGAAAGAACTGGTAGAGATTATGAAACCATTAAGGAAGATACAGACAGAGATTTTTATATGTCTCCAAAAGAGGCAGTTGAGTATGGATTAATAGATGTAGTATTGGATAAAAAACCCTTTACAGTTTAACTTAATAGTTGAGGAGTTCTTTCCTTTTCAGGAATAGTAGTGAATTTGGAAAGGATGCTAACAAATTCTTCACCATCTAATGTTTCTTTTTCTATAAGTAGATCAACTATTTTGTCCATAGCTTCTCTATTTTTACTGACAATCGAATAAGTTTCTTGATAACATTCCTTAACCATTACTCTTACACTTTCATCAATTTGTTTTGAAATTGAATCAGAAACTTCGCTTCTAGTCATCAAATCCCTACCTACAAAAACTTCTTGATTTCCTCCTTCTAAAGCTATTGGACCTAAATTACTCATACCAAATCTTGTTACCATTTGACGCGCCATAGAAGCAACTTGTTGGAAGTCACCACCAGCTCCTGTTGTGATCTCACCTTTTCCGAAAACAACATCTTCTGCAGCTCTTCCTCCTAATGCGCCCATTATTCTAGCTTTTAGTTGAGCTCTACTAACGAGGGTTTGTTCATCATCTGGAGTGAACCATGTTAGTCCTTTAGCTTGACCCCTGGGAATGACTGTTACTTTTTGAACAGGATCATGTGCTTTGACAAGTGAACCAATAAGAGCATGACCAACTTCATGGTAAGCAATTAATCTTTTGCTTCTCCCATCTGTTAGTGGAGAACCTTCCATTCCAGCTACAATTCTATCTACAGAGTCATCAATTTCTGAAATACTTATAGAATCTTTTCTTCTCCTAGCAGTTAAAATGGCAGCCTCATTTAATAAGTTTGCTAAATCTGCTCCAGTAAAACCTGGTGTTCTTCTTGCGATGCTTTCAAGTGTTAAATCCTCTTGAAGTTTCTTATTCCTTGCATGTACTTCCAATATTGAAAGTCTACCTTTAATGTCAGGTGCATCTACGGTTACCTGTCTGTCAAACCTCCCTGGTCTCATTAGAGCTGAGTCTAGGACGTCAGGTCTGTTTGTAGCTGCAATTATAATTATTCCACTATTTCCTTCAAACCCATCCATTTCTGTGAGCAATTGATTAAGAGTTTGTTCTCTTTCATCATTACCTCCTCCGATACCAGCACCTCTTTGTCTTCCAACAGCATCAATCTCATCAATAAATATTAAACAAGGACTATTTTCTTTAGCTCTTTTAAAAAGATCTCGAACTCTGCTTGCACCAACACCAACAAACATCTCAACAAATTCAGAACCCGATAATGAAAAGAAAGGTACACCGGCTTCTCCTGCAATAGCTTTTGCTAAAAGAGTTTTGCCTGTTCCTGGAGGTCCTACTAACAAAACTCCTTTAGGAATTCTTGCTCCGACAGAAGTAAACTTTTCTGGCTTTTTAAGAAAAGTTACAACTTCTTGTAAGTCCTCTTTAGCTTCATTTACACCTGCAACATCGTCAAAAACTACTCCAGTTTCAGCTTCCATTGCAAATCTTGCCTTCGTTTTTCCAAATTGCATTGCTTGGCCAGGACCTCCTGGCATACCATTTGATCTCCTAGCCAATAAAATTAAACCTCCAATTAAAATAGCTGGGAAAAGTAAATTGCCAAATATTCCTAATGCAGGTGGGGCTGTTTTAACAGGATGTACATCAAAACTAATTCCCTCATTTTTTAAAATATTTATAAGTTCTGGTGTTAAGCCTGGAAGATCAACTCGCAATCTTTGAACTTTATTATCTAAGTCTGAATCTATTGTCTCTATAACTGCATTTCTACCTCCTTCAAAAATATCAACTGATGTGACTCGTCCTGAATTTACGTAATCTAAGAATCTTCCGTAACTAACTCTTGCTACCGCAGAATTTCTTGGCGCAATTGTTGTTCCATTTGATTTAAGTGAATCAACATTATTAGAGGACAAGAGTTGGTAGGAAAGTGCAATTACTAAAAGTATAGGTAAAGCCCATAAAATTATTGTTTTAAATTTCTGGTTCATTAATTAATTTTGATCAATTATCAGATTCTAGACTGAATCAGTTCATTTCGTTGATGTTTTCTATAACTTTGTGCTTATATTACTCTTGACGGTATTAAATTTATTAATGAAATTTGAGATCAAAGATAAGGTTAAGTTGATTGCGCCAGTTTCCTACCTTAAGACATCAGATAATATGCCAATGCTAAGACCACCTGACTTAGTGGCAATTGATGAAATTGGAGAAATCCTATCAATAAAATCCCTAGATACTGTTGAAGTAAAATTTAGAAGAGGTAACTTTTTGATCGATGTTGATAAGATCGAGAAAATTTAAATTAAAAGTTTTTTCCCCAACTATTATTAATTTCTAAACATATTTTTTTATTTCCAGAAATACTCAAAAAAGGTTTAGAAAAATATTTTTTAGTTATTTTAAGAATATCAAATGAAGAAATTTCATCTATTTTTGAATTTAGATCGATTCCCGAAATAGGTGATATTCCATAGCTAATTAACTGTATCTTTCGCTGTAAAATTTCGTCTAAAGATTGATTCCCTAAAAGAAAAGAACCTTTTAATTTTTCTTTAGCTAAAAACATTTCAGAATCAATCAAAGGGTTTAAAAGTAAATCTTTCCAAAGTGATGATAAAAGTTCAAATGCAAAAAGGGCATTTCTATTGGAGACTGATAAGTAAACTAAAAATGGAGCATTTTCATTTCTAACAGGATTAAAAACACCTAGATCGTAAGTGATTCCATTTCTTTCTCTAAAAAGTTTAAATAAAGCACCGCTCATTCCATAAGACAAATATGACTCCAAAACTTTAAGTGGCAAGTATTCAATACTTTTACGAGAGCAAGTTTGGTTCCCTAACATTATAATAGTTTGATTTGAATTATTATTAACGTAATCAAACCTATTTATACGATCTAAATTATAATTTCTAAGGCAAGATTGTTCCCCTAGGATTTCTTGATCTGAAGATTCTAAATCTTCTCCGTTTATTTCTAGATTGTTTGAAATAATATACTTTTCTCTCTTTTCAAAATTTTTAAACTCAGACAAAACGTCTTCGTGACTGATTTTTGAGACATCATTTGAATTGCCAATTACATTAAATGCATAAGGATGACCAGAGTAAACATTTTTTCTCCATTTTTCAAAACAAATACTGAATGGATTTTCTTTATCTTTTTTAATCAAATCAATTGAGGATTTTTTTACTTTTTTAAATTCAATTTCCGAAAGAATTGGCTTATTAATTATTAAATCTATTAGTGGTAGTAATTTTTTGAAATGTTCATTAAGGGACTTAATGCTTATCGAAATACCATCTTCAAATACTTCTTGATTTAATTCTGCTCCATGTGACTCAATATATTCTGAAAGGACAAAATTATCAAATCCTTCACATCCTCGGGTTAGTAATGAACATAGAATCTTATTTATACCTTTTTTGCCAATACTATCCATATCACTACCTCCTTTAATCCATATTGAAGCAGTTGAAAAGTTTCTTTTTTTATTATTTAAAAAATATCTTTTTATCATTTATTAGGTGAAGCAATTAAAGTAAATTTGTCTCCTTGGATAAATTTTGTGATCTCTTTGAAATTATCCAAATCATTCCAATATTTTAAATGACTTTCTATTTTTTTAATTGAAGTTTTTCTCCCCCAAAGAAGTTCATTACCAAAGAATGAAGAAAGCTGTGTAGATGTCTCTAAGTTAAAAACATAATTGCTTTTTACAATATTAGTAGCTTTTTTTATTTCATCTAAAGTTAAATTTTTACAATCTGAGATTTCATCTATTATTTTATTAATTTGCTTTTCTACTAAGTAGATATCTTTTTTTTCACAACTTGCTTCCAAAATTAATAATCCACCTAATTCACCAGCATTTACATCTACATATACTGATTCAACAAGATTATTATCTTCTCTTAATATTTTTACTAACCTGCTGTTTCTTCCTACAGAGAGTATTGATGCTAAAATCTCTAGTCCAATAATATTTTTTTGATCACTGAGTTTTGGTATAAACCAGGCCATAAATATTCTTGAAAACTCTAAATTATCAAACTTAATAAACTCTGAACCATGCCTAATTTTTAAAAGAGGTTTATTTTCTAAATTTACTAAATTTGGATAATTATATATGGTTTTTTTATTTATCCCAGATAGATCACTGTTTTCAAAAATTTTATAAATATCTCCTGAGAGGTTGCCAGCAATTGAAATACAAATTTTTTCTGAGGTGTAATGTTTGCTGTGAAATTTCTCAAGGTCATTTATATTTAATTTTTTTATACTATTTTCTGTCCCAAGAATCGAATTCGCATAATTAGAACTTAGCCATACTCTTTTTAAAAAATAATTAAATAATTTCTCTTCAGGCTGATCATTTTGTTGCTTTATTTCATCTATGACTACCCCTTTTTCTTTTATAAATTCATCTGCATTAAAATTTGGAGAAATAACAATATTTGTCAAAAGAGCAAGTGATTCTCTAAAGTTAATTGGTGGAATGAGGACGTGGTAATGTACATCATCATAACCTGTTGAAGCATTGCTTATTCCTCCTAGGGTTTCAATTTTATGATCAAATTCACCCGGCATTATTTTGTTAGAGCCTTTAAAAAGCATATGTTCTAGAAAATGAGCAGTGCCATTTTTATTAACTTCCTCAAATGAAGAACCTGCTTTGCACCAAATATCAATGCTTATAAGCGGTAACTCTTTATTATCCACAAATACGCATCTAGTTTTGCTTGAATGAGTATAGTAGTTAACTTCTCCTACATTCATTTAAATTCTCTCTTTAAATTCTATTTTGGCCGTTCTAAACCTTGTTGTCTGAATCATTAACTAAAACTAAATTAACAGACCCTCTTATTTTGGACTTGTTACAAATTATTAGGGAGCATAGATCCATGCTTGAGAACCTTAGAAGTATAGAAGTTGATCCAAATCTTAATAACATAATATCAAACGAAATAGGTAGAGAACTTTATATAGAAAATGAATTTCATAAAGCAAAAGGATTCAGAAAGTTACATATCGAAGTGGCAGAATTTTCAAAAAATCTTAAAATTTTACACTCTGTTTTTTTCCCTGATCCAAAGTTTGATATTCCCATTTTTGGAATGGATTTAGTCAAAATGAATGATATTGTCTCAGCTGCCATTGTTGATTTATCGCCAGTATCAAAAAATCAGTCTCTCAAATACGAAAAATTTCTCTCTGAAGTTGATAAAAGTTCTTTCACTTCATTGAGGGAGATTCCAAAATGGGGGGAGATTTTTTCTAATAACGTATTTTTTGCCTCTTTAAAAAATAAATCCGAAAAAAAATCTTTTTGCAAGGTTGTGGATGAGTATCTTTCTATTTTGATTAATCTAAGTAAGAAAACCAAACCTGAATCTGAGGAATATATTATTAAAGAGAGAATTCATTATCAAAAGAATTATTGTGTCCAACAAATGAAAAATGAAAAGACAAGCATGGTTCTCCTAAAATATTTTGATGAAAAATGGGTTAATAATTATATGAAAACTGTACTATTTGATTTTTAATGCATTTAAAAAAATTTAAAAACTTATTTATTTTTTTATTATTATTTACCCCATTGTCTCTTGGAATTATTTCTTGTTCTGGCAATAATAAATCAAGTTCTAAATTGAAAAACGAAATTAATTTAGATTTTATACCATCCATTACAGCTGTTGCAGCACTTGGTCAACTTTCTCCTTCGGGAGAGATCAGGCAATTGGCAGCTCCGATAAGTCAGTTCGGCTCGTCTCCTCGAATAGTTGAAATTTTAGTCAATGAAGGAGATTTTGTAAAAAAAGGTGACATACTCGCAATTTTTGAGAATAGAGAAAAGTTAATTGCTGATCTTGAGAGGAATAATGATCTAATCAATAACATTAACGATGAAATTACCTTAAAGAAAGATCAAATTAAAAGATATGAGTTGGCTTTGAGTAAAGATGCATATTCTTACGTACAATTATCTCAGAGAAAAGATGAATTGTTAAAGTTGCAAAAACAAAAAATAAACTATATAGGAGATAAAAAAAATATTAAGATAGATCTCTTTAATTCAAAACTAAGAAGCCCAATTGATGGATTTATCCTTGGGATAAATACGAGAGTTGGTGAGAGACCTAAAAATGAAGGGATATTGGATATTGGTTCTAATCAAAAAATGGAAGCTCTAATTGAGGTTTATGAATCTGATATAGATAGAGTCTTTATTTCCCAAAATGTTGAATTGAGCAGCGAGAATGGTGGCTTCAAAAAAATACTAAAGGGAAAGGTAATTAGGATAAGTCCTCAGGTAAAACAAAGAAAAGTTTTATCAACTGATCCAACAGGCGATGCTGATTCGCGTATTATCGAAGTACTCGTAAAATTAGATAAAAAATCTATAGAGATTGTGAAGAATTACGCAGGGATGAAAGTAATAGCAAAATTTATTCCTTAATGAATTTTTCTCTTTTTAAATTTAGAAAAATTCCATTAGCCTGGTTATTACTTACTAGGCAACCATTAAGGTTGGTAGTTGCTATTGCAGGGATAAGTTTTGCAGGAATTTTGATGTTTATGCAATTAGGTTTTAGAGATGGTTTATTTGATACGAGCGTAACTATTCATAAACTTTTAGATGCTGATTTAGTTTTGATAAGTCCCAGGTCAAAAAGTTCTATAAGTATGAGTGGGTTCCCTAAAAGAAGGTTGATTCAGACTCTTGCAGTAGAAGATGTTGAAAAAACTGCCCCCGTCAATCTAAATTATTTACTTTGGAGAAATCCCGAAAATCTTAAAACTAGATCGATATTAGCATTAGGTTTTAATCCCTCCGATTCACTCCTTTTAGACGATGGATTTTCAAAGAAAGCTTATAAATTGAGAAATCCATCAAGAGTTCTTTTTGACAAACTTTCTAGACCTGAATTTGGACCAATTGAAGAATGGTTTTTATCGGATCAAAAAGTTGAAACTGAAGTTGCGGGGAAAAGAGTAATTGTTGAAGGTCTTGTAGAGTTGGGACCATCTTTTGGTGCAGACGGTAATTTGATAACTAGCCGAGAAACATTTTTAAGACTTTTTCCTGCAAATCCTCCAGGAAGTATAGAGATTGGTTTAGTAAAGATTAAAAAAGGATCTGATCCTGAATTAATTTCAAGAATATTAAATAACTCACTCCCCAATGATGTACGAGTTCTTACAAAAAATCAATTTATAGAATTTGAGAAGAATTATTGGAAAAATAGTACTGCAATAGGTTTTATATTTAGTTTGGGAGCTTTGATGGGTTTCGTTGTAGGGTGTGTGGTCGTTTATCAAATTCTTTATAGTGACGTTACAGACCACCTTCCAGAGTATGCCACCTTATTGGCAATGGGTTATAGACTTAAATCTCTTTTCTTTGTCGTAGCTAGAGAGGGGTTTTTGTTGGCATTGTTTGGTTATTTACCTGCTTATTTCTCTGGTCAAATACTTTACTCAGTAATAAGAAGTTCTACTAAGCTCCCAATAATAATGGATGCAGATAAAACGATTCTAATTTTCGTATTAGTTTTAGTAATGTGTATGGGTTCCGCTGCTGTTGCGATGCGTAAATTAGTTGACGCTGATCCTGCAGAAATTTTTTAACAATTAAATATAAATGGATAAATCTAATAAATCAAAAAATAATGTTAAAAACTTTAAAACGGTCTCAATAAATAATTTGAGTCATTTTTATGGGAAAAATGAGAATAAAAAAAAAGTTCTTAATAACGTAAATTTAAATATTGATAAAGGAGAGTTGGTTCTTTTAAAAGGTCCTTCTGGATGCGGTAAAACGACTCTTTTAACCTTAATTGGTGCCTTGAGAACCTGTCAAAGTGGTGATTTAACTGTATTAAACAATCAATTAAATGGAGCATCAAGGAAAACGCGTCAGATTCTTAGAAGAAGTATTGGAATGATTTTTCAAGGTCACAATCTTCTGAGATGTTTAACCGCGGAACAAAATGTTCAGATGGGAGCTGATTTAATAAAAGGTTTAACATATTTGCAAAGACGAGAAATAGCACGTAATTGGTTGTCAGCAGTTGGATTAGAAGAGCATCATAAAAAGTTGCCAAATGACTTATCTGGTGGGCAGAAACAGAGAGTGGCAATTGCTCGAGCTTTATCTGCTAACCCAAAACTTTTATTAGCTGATGAGCCCACTTCTGCCTTAGATAGTGTTACAGGAAGAGAAATAGTAACCCTTTTGAAAAAACTAGCAAAAGAGCAAAATTGCTCTGTACTTATGGTGACTCATGATCCAAGAATTTCTGATATGGCTGATAGGATATTAAATATGGAAGATGGTAAAATATATAGTGCTCATAGTGAGCTAATATAATTAAAAGTTAAGAATTTCATGTCTAAGAGAAGGAATCTAAAAAAAGAAAAGCAGGAACGTAATCGAGCGTATGCTAGAAAATTCAAAAAAAGGAAATTAAGAACTGATGGAAGACCTGATGGAGGGAACGTTACAGGTACAGCAAATAATGGCGGGGCAGCTGACTAGGTAATATCTTTTATTTTTTCTTTTAGGAGTTCAATATATTATGCATATTTAAGGCTTGATTATGAATGTAAGTATTGTTATACCGACTTACAATAGACTACCTATATTAGAGAAATGTCTCGTTGCGCTTGAGAATCAAAAATTAAATGCAAATATCACTAATTATGAAGTAATAGTAGTTGATGATGGATCCACTGATGGAACAAGCTCTTGGATAAATAAAAATAAAGCTAATCTCCCACACGTAATTCTATTTCAACAAGAACATGGAGGCCCTGCAATGGGAAGAAATCTTGGGGTAATTAAATCAAAATATGAAATTATTATATTCATTGATAGTGATCTTATAGTTTTAGATAATTTTATAAATTGCCACGTAGAAAAATTGCTTGTCTCTTGGAGAAAAAATGATAAAAAATGTTTTACCTATGGTTCGGTGGTCAATACATCTAATTTTCTAAATCCTCAGAGTGAAAAACATAAAATTATGGATACTTCTTTTGCTTACTTCGCTACTGGGAATGTTGCGATATCAAAAGAATTGATTTTAAGCGTCGGTTTATTTGATACTTCTTTTAGTCTTTACGGCTGGGAGGATTTAGAACTTGGAGAAAGATTAAAAAAAATTGGGACAAAATTAATTAAATGTCCAAATGCAGTAGGTTTTCATTGGCATCCACAATTTAATTGCGAACAAATAGGATCATTAATAGCCCAAGAAAAAGAAAGGGCAAAAATGGCTTTAGTTTTTTATAAGAAACATCCAAATTTAAGGGTTAGATTTATGATTCAATTAACTCCTCTTCACAATTTACTTTGGCAAATTCTTTGCTTGGGAGGACTAATAAGTGTTGATAGAATCCTTCCTCTATTAAAATTTCTAGTAAATATAAGAAGAAATAGACTTGCACTTGAGATACTTAGGATCCCTCTTAATATGATTTACATTAAACAGTTAACCAAATCAAGATAAAAAACTTTTAGAAATACACATCACTTGCTAGAATTGTTGAAATTAAATCCACACATCTGACAGTTTCGGGTGATTTTTTAATATAAATTCCCCGTCAGATGGAGGCTAACCCGAAACCCCTGGTTAAATTATGGCTGTTGTATCACTATCTGAAATGATGGAAGCTGGTGCTCATTTTGGGCATCAAACTAGACGTTGGAATCCCAAGATGTCAAAGTATATATATTGCGCAAGAAATGGCGTTCATATTATTGATCTTGTAAAAACAGCATTGTGTATGAACAATGCTTATAAATGGACGAGAAACGCGGCAAAAAGTGGTAAACGTTTCCTATTCGTCGGTACAAAAAAACAAGCCTCAGATGTAGTAGCTCAGGAAGCTACTAGATGCGGAGCTGCTTATGTAAATCAAAGATGGCTTGGAGGTATGTTGACTAATTGGACAACAATGAAAGCTAGGATTGAAAGATTAAAGGATCTAGAAAGAATGGAAAGTAGTGGTTCAATAGCAATGAGGCCTAAAAAAGAAGCTGCAGTTTTAAGGAGAGAACTTGAAAGATTACAAAAATATTTAGGCGGACTTAAAGGCATGAGGAGATTACCAGACGTAGTTGTTTTGGTTGATCAGAGAAGAGAATCTAATGCAGTACTAGAAGCTAGGAAATTGGATATCTCATTAGTGTCAATGTTGGATACAAACTGTGATCCGGATTTGTGCGAGGTTCCAATTCCATGTAACGATGATGCCGTTAGATCTGTGCAACTTATTTTAGGAAGACTTGCAGATGCTATAAATGAGGGCAGAAAGGGTTCTAATGCCGAAAGAAAAAATTAAATTCCAATTTAAAACTTACTAATTACTATTTTTATTACTTCAAATGGGAAACATTACAGCAAAACTTGTAAAAGATCTTAGAGACAAGACTGGCGCAGGAATGATGGATTGCAAAAAAGCACTTAACGAAACTGACGGAAATGTTGATAAAGCTTTGGAATGGTTAAGAAAAAAAGGGATAGCTAGTGCAGAAAAGAAATCGGGAAGAGTTGCGGCTGAAGGTTCAATTGGTAGTTATATTCATACTGGATCAAGAGTGGGAGTTCTATTAGAGTTAAATTGTGAAACTGATTTCGTTGCTAGAGGTGATATTTTTCAATCTCTGTTAAAGGACGTCTCAATGCAAGTAGCAGCCTGCCCAAATGTTGAGTATGTCTCAATTGATGAAATACCAGAAAATGTTGTGAAAAAAGAAAAACAGATTGAAATGGGTAGGGATGATTTATCTGGAAAACCAGAACAAATTAAAGAAAAAATAGTTGAAGGTAGAATAGCGAAAAGACTTAATGAGATGGTTTTGCTTTCACAACCTTATATTAAAGATAGTTCTCTAACTGTTGAGGATCTCGTTAAACAAGCAGCTGCAAAAATTGGGGAAAATATCAAAGTAAGACGCTTTACAAGATATACTTTGGGTGAAGGTATCGAAAAAAATCAGATGGACTTCGCTGAAGAGGTTGCATCAATGCAATCAAATTAGTCAATTGAATGATTTGAATAATTTCAATAATTACATAGATATAGATAAAATTAATTCTCAATTAGAGAGAGCAGACATACAAAAAAGAATTTTAATTAAAAAAATCTATAGGGGATATGAACTTTACCTTAATCTCGTAAGAGAGATACTTTATATCTCTGTAGAAAAAGGGCTTAACGAAATATATAGTTATACAAAATTTAATGAAAATTCATTAAATGAAAATCAATTTCGTTGCCTCTTTGAAAAAAAAATAAGTAAACTCGTTTATACGAACTTGCCCTTATTAACAGTAGAACAATTAAAAATAAATGAAATTGAAAAAAATATAAACAAGGAAACTGATTTTAATAGTTTAGATAGTTACCCAAAAACAAAGGATTACCAAAAAGAAAAATTTCAATATGAATATGATTTTCAATTAGAAGAACCAATTCAGTTTAAGGTAAATAATGATATTTCAAATACTTCTGAATATTATCAAGTTGAAAATCATGAGAAATTAGTATCACTTGATCTAGATAATAATGACCATAATTATTATTTATATAATAAAAATATTATTGAAAATATAGGTGTTGAAAAACAATTTATTTCCTCTCTACTTGAATTAATAGAGGAAGTTAAGGTTGAAAAACCAATACATTCAGTAAAAGACAATATAAATCAAATGGATATTTTCCCTATACATCAGAGTCTTAAAACTTTTGATTTAATAGATAATTCATTGGAAAATTTACTAGTGAATCTCTCATATAAGATTAACCAAGAATTGTTTAAGGCAAATCTAATAAAAAAGATTATATCTAAAGATTCCTTTAAGTACTTAGTAGGCAAAAAATTGCTAACAAATCATCCATATCCTTTTGTTATTAATTTTGTAGTCAATATAAATAAGTCAAAATCAGAAGGTGATAATATTCCATGTATTATTTTCTTTAATATATCTACTATCGAGTTGGAGTTTAAAAATTTAAACCTTTCTAATAAAAGGAATAAAATTAATGAGCTAAAAAATCAATTTCAGCGTTTGATTAAAAAAGAGACATACTGGAGGCAAAAAGAAATAACTTTGAATAAAATACGTTGAAAAAGTAACTCTTTTTCCGGATGTGAATAGTAGTTGGAATAATAATAAACTAATTAAAGATTGGATAAGACCTCTTCAGAAGTCTCTAACTATTGAAACGGAAAACAAATATATTAATACTCAAGGAAGAAAAAAATATTTTAGTGATTATTTGCACGATTCATTAACAAGTTTTGGCAATCTAAATCTCTCAGAAGAATATTTAAGGATATTTAATGAGTTTTCAAAAAAATATTATCAATATAATAAATTAGATCTTAATCAAAGAAAAAGGTTAATTATAGATACAAGAAAAAGTCTTTATAAACTTGGTAAAACTTTAGAAATAGAAAGTTCAAATAATATCTCTAATACATCTATTTTGAATCAAACTGATTCAAGTTTGTCTCTTGATTCAGATATTTCATTAATAAAAAATGTTGGCAAAGTTTATAAAAATAAGCTTAATGAATTAGGTATTTTTCATATTAAAGATCTTATTCATTATTTCCCCAGAACATATTTAGATTATACCAATAGAGATAAGATAATGAATTTAAAACCAGATAATTTATATACTTGTATCGCAAATATTAAAAGATTTTACATACATAAAAGTTCAAAGAATAGTAATTTATCAATAATGAACTTTGTGGTTTCTGATGAAACGTCCTCTATAAAGGTTACAAAATTTTTCTTAGGAAGGAGATTTAGATCTTATTCCTTCTTTGCCTCTCAAAAATCTTTGTATACTCCTGGAACTAAATTAGCAATTTCAGGTAAGGTTAAATTGACAGAATATGGTAAAAGCTTTGTAGATCCGCAGATTGAAATTCTTAAAGATAATAAGGATAACTTTAATTTCTCTGGAAAAATATTACCCTTGTATTCATTAGCTGAAGCGTTATCAAATATGAGATTTATTAAACTCATGAAAAAGGTACTAGTTTATGCAAAGCAATATCCAGAAATTTTAAACCAAGAGCAACTTGATTCATTATCTTTATTATCTAAGGGAGAGTCTTTGATTAATATTCATTTACCACCAACTCAAAAGGCACTTATTGAGTCAAAAAAACGTTTGGTTTTTGATGAGTTGTTCCTATTGCAAATAAAATTTCTACTTAGAAAAAGAAAGAATAATAAAAATGTAATTACCAAAAAATTCCCTCAAAAGAAATCTTTACTAAAAGAATTTTTAAATACTTTTCCTTTTGAATTAACAAAATCTCAAGTCAATGTTTTAGATGAAATTAAGAAAGATTTATCTAATTCCGCACCAATGTCGAGATTGCTTCAGGGAGATGTGGGAAGCGGTAAAACTATTATTGCAGTAGCGTCTCTCTTAATTGTCATTGAAAAAAACCTGCAAGGTGCTTTTATGGTCCCAACTGAAGTATTAGCAGAACAACACTATAAAAATTTATTAAAATATTTGAATCCACTTTTAGTCTCTGTTGAACTTCTTACTGGGAATACTCCTCAAAAAAAGAGAAAAGAAATTCTCTCGAATCTGAACAATGGATTAGTTGATATCCTAGTAGGTACTCATGCATTATTTGAAGATAAAGTCATTTTTAATTCATTAGGGATGGTAGTAATTGATGAACAACATAGGTTTGGAGTTACTCAAAGAAATAGATTACTTAATAAAGGAGATAATACTAACTTGTTATCAATGACAGCAACACCAATTCCAAGAACTCTTGCGCTTTCCATTTATGGTGATTTAGATGTTAGTCAAATTACAGAACTTCCTCCTGGAAGAGTTCCTATAACTACAAAAATAATTTCAGAAGATGATTTAACTAACTTGTTTAAGATTGTTGAAGATGAGATCACTAAGGGAAGGCAAGCTTATGTGATTTTGCCACTTATAGAAGATTCCGAAAAAATGAATTTAAGTTCTGCAAAAAAAACATTCAAACATTTATCAGAAGAGGTGTTTTTTAATAAAAAAGTTGGATTATTACATGGCAAATTAAATTCACAAGAAAAGAATGAAGTGATTAATTCTTTTGTGAAAAATGAAATTAATATATTGGTTTCAACTACTGTTATTGAGGTTGGAATTGATGTGCCTAATGCCACAATTATGATTATTTATAATTCGGAAAGATTTGGATTGTCTCAGTTACATCAATTAAGGGGGAGAGTTGGTAGGGGATCAACTAAATCTTTTTGTTATTTGGTTACCTCTGATAAAAATGGATTAGAAAATAAGCGACTATGTGTTTTGCAAAAATCTAATGATGGCTTTTATATTGCCGAAAAAGACTTAGAGCTTAGAGGCCCAGGCCAGATTTTAGGATATAGACAATCTGGATTGCCTGATTTTGTACTAGATAATTTACCCAACAATAAATTTCTAATTGAAAAGGCTCGTGAAGAGGCTATTAAGATTGTTAGTGATGATCCTGATTTAAAAGAAAATATTGTTTTAAGGAATATACTTATTGATAATTCTGATAATAAATTCATTCATGATTTCTTAAATTGAAAACTATCATTGTAATTTTTGATATATATGCCACTATAAATCAATTGCAAATTTCAATTGAAAATTTGGAATAAAATACCAATTAAAGATAATGGAGATAAATTAATAGCTATACCTAGCTGCTTAAAGTTTTTAGATCCCCACCCTTACTCTCATTTAGGAGCACCTTACAAAGATAAAACTTCTATTTGGAAATTAAGAGAGGAGGTTGTAAATAGATTAGTAAAAGTAAATGATTATTTGATATCAAAGAGTAGTTATAACCTTTTAATTTATGACAGTTGGCGACCTTTAGAAGTCCAGGAATTTATGTTTAAAAGAGCATTTTTATTAGAGTGTGAAAAATCCCATATTGATATTTCTTTTGAAAATATAAAATCTTATCCATCCATTTTAAAAAAAGTTGAAAAATTTTGGGCATATCCTTCTTATGACACTAGGTTCCCTCCCCCTCATTCAACTGGGGGTGCATTGGATGTTTGTTTATCAGATAAAGACGGAAATCTTGTTGAAATGGGAAGCATGGTTGATCAAATGGATGAGACCTCAAATCCTTATTTTTATGCAAGCATAAAAAATGAAGAAGCAACTATTTGGAATAGTAGAAGAAATTTATTAAGGGAAATTATGACTAAATTCGGATTTGCTCAACATCCAAATGAATGGTGGCATTTTAGTTATGGTGATCAATTATGGGCTTGGAAAAATAAAAAAGCAAATGCCCTTTATGGAAAAATTTAAATTCTATTGATTTTTATTTAGTAAATTCAATATATAATTTTCATCTAGAGCGTTTATAAAATCTCCGAAATCCAAATCTAAATTACTCTTCCAATTATCAAATAATGGTTTAAGAGTTTTTTCTAAATCGTTAAGTTCCATTCTTTGTAAAAATGGTTTAGCAAGCCTTTGTAGATTTTTACTTCCCCCCAACCATAATTGGTATTTGTTTTGCCCACTTCCAACAAGTGCTAATTCGGCCATATAAGGCCTGGTACATCCATTTGGACATCCTGTCATTCTGAATAATATTGTCTTTTGGATTTTTAGATCTAATAGTAAATTTTCAATCCTTTTTAATACATCAGGTAATATTCTTTCAGCTTCAGTCATTGCAAGACCACAAAGTGGTAAAGCCGGACAAGCTAAAGCGTGTCTTTGTATTTCATTAATGTTTTCTAAATTTTTGTATCCAATTTTTGATAGAGATTTTTGAATTTCAGCTTTGTTTTTCTTTGCGATATTACAAAGTAAAATATCTTGATTAGGTGTTAGTCTTAAATCTAAATTATATTTTTTAACAATACTTGTGATGGTATTCTTCTTCTCTCCAGATAATCTTCCTGATAATAGTGGTAAACCTACAAAATAGGAGGATTTATTTTGTTGATGCCAACCTAGGTAATCAATAAGAACCTTATCAGGTTCTTTTCTGATTTTTTTAATTTCTTTTTTGAAATACTTATCAGAAAGTATCTTCTTGAACCATTTAATACCTTTTCTATGAAGAAGATATTTCATTCTCGAATTTTTTCTTGATTTTCTATCACCATAATCTCTTTGAATAGCCACAATGCTTTGTATTAATTCATAAACATCAGGTTCTTCAACATATCCAAGTGGATCTGCAATTCTGGCAAACGTCTCTTCATTATTATGTGTGCGACCCATACCACCACCAACATAGAAGTTGCATCCTTCTAAGTTTCCATCTTTAGAGGTAAAGGCAACTATTCCTATGTCATTGGTAAGAAGATCAACAGAATTGTCCCCAGGAACTGTAACAGCACATTTGAATTTTCTCGGTAAATAAGTTGAACCATAGAGAGGCTCATCTTTTATCCCACTAAAAACATTATCTTTGAATTGGAGCTTTCTAATTGCTTCAATATCTTTGTCAGGCTTTATGGTGTACTCTAAATCTCCATCAGCCCAAAGCTCTAAAAAAGTGCCTTGGCCAGCCATTGGGGTAAGAAGATCTGCAACTTTTTTTGCCAATACCCTTGCAATATTATAGTCTGGAGAATCAAATGGAGCTGCAGGGGCCATAACGTTTCTATTTATGTCTCCACATGCAGCTAATGTAGAGCCCATTGAATTTACTATTGTTTGAATTACTTCCTTTAGGTTCTCCTTTCTAATTCCATGCATTTGAAAGGCTTGTCTTGTGGTGGCCCTAAGTGTTCCATTACCTAGTTTTTCAGATAATTCATCTAATGCTAAAAATAATTTCCCAGGGACTTCACCGCCCGGATTTCTTAACCTAAGCATCATTTGCCAATCTTTACTTTTGCCGGGCCTTCTATTTTCCCTGTTATCTTGTTGATAACTACCATGAAATTTTAATAACTGAACTGCATCGTTGGTAAAATGATCGCTCTCATTGACTAATTCCGTAGCAAGTGGTTCTTTAAGAAATTGGCTACTTTTTTTAAAATTTTCAAATTTAGACACTTCTAGTCCATTTGCCAAACAAGCAGTTTCTTCCTTGGCGGAATCTTTTTTCTTTTTTACTTTCTCAACCTTGATCAAAGGACCAAAAAATATCTCTTTTTATACATTAGCGAAAAGCTTATTTAACTGGTAGTAAATTATAGTAAGTGAAGTCATATTTTTTTCTTGTCTAAATATTTACTTGAGATTGGAACAGAAGAGTTGCCCGCGAAATTTTCTCATTCTGTTCTAGAGCAATTTAAATCTCTAATTGAATTTGAATTGGATAAAAAGTTAATCAAATTCGAACATATAGTTGTTACCTCCACACCAAGGAGGATAGTTCTAATTCTCGAGGGTTTAGTTGATTATTCAGAAGATAAGATAATAGAAAGAAAAGGGCCTAAGGCAAATTCAGCTTATTTAAATGGATGTCCTACTAATGCTGCTTTAGGATTTGCTAATAGCTTAGATATAGATGTAGGTGAGCTAGAAATAAAAAATACAGAAAAGGGTGATTTTGTATTTGGAAAGAAAATTGAGAAAGGACTATCAACAAAAATTTCTTTGTCTTCGATTATCCCAAAATTAGTCAAGAGTCTTCAAGGCCCTCGATTTATGAAATGGGGGGCTGGGAACATAAAATTTTCAAGACCTATTAGGTGGATTGCTTCTATTTATAATGATGAAATTCTTGATTTTGATTTTGATGAATGTGATCCAAAGATCAAAATAAGTAATAAAACAAAAAGTCATAGGCTAATCAATGAAATTTTAGAAGTTCAGAATCCTGATGAATTTTTTGAATTATTGAAACGAAATAGAGTAATAGCTATTCGAAAAGAAAGAAAAGAAAAAATTGAAAGTTTAATAAATCAAACATCTAATTCTTTAAATCTAAAACCTGACCTTTCTGAGGGATTACTAAATGAACTAACTGATTTAGTTGAATGGCCAGACTTAATTATTGGCAAATTTAGTGATGAATTTCTTGATCTTCCGGTTGAAGTTCTCTCAACAGTAATGAAAAGTCATCAGAGATACGTTCCTCTTTTATTGAAAAATAAAAGTTTTTCCAAACTAGATTTAAGCTCTGAAAAAAATATCAGTACAACTTTCTTCGTTATTTCAAATGGGCTTGAAGAATCAAATAATAATATTGCCAAAGGTAATGAGAAAGTATTGAGGGCAAGGTTTTCAGATGCAAAGTTTTTCGTAGAAAGTGACAAAAAAGTTGCGGCAATCGAAAGAAATGAAAAACTTAAATCTGTTTCCTATTTGAAAGGACTTGGAAATATATTTCAGAGGGTAGAAAGAATAGAGGAAATTACAAAAAAAATTCTTAAATTTTTAAATGATAAGTCTTTAGAAGAAAAAAAAATAATAGAAGTTGCTAAATACTGTAAAAACGACTTATGTAGCGAAATTGTTTTCGAATTTCCTGAGCTGCAAGGAATAATGGGTGGAAAATATCTTAAATATGAGGGATTTAGTGAGGATGTTTGCTTGGCTGTCGCTGAGCATTATTTACCTTCTTTTTATAAAGATGCTTTACCCTCCACAAAATATGGTGCAATAGTTTCTATAGCAGATAAGGTCGAAACTTTAATAAGTATATTTATTTCTGGTAAACGTCCCAGTGGATCATCTGATCCTTATGCCTTAAGAAGAAATTTGAATGGAGTGATAAAAATAATTTGGGATTATGAACTTGATTTACCTTTAGATAAATTATTTAACGAACTTATTGATTTTTGGGAAATGGCATTTCCGAATTTAAACTTCTCAAGAGAAACAGTATTTAATGATTTAAATGAATTTTTAGTTCAAAGAATTGTTAGTCATCTAGAAGAAATATCACTAAGTAAAGAATTAATAAAGGCCGTTTGCTCTTCTGATGAATTATCTCAAAAAAGAGTATTGGATATTGTGGATCTTAAAAATAGGATTAAATCTATTATGAATTTTAACGAAAAGGAAAATTTTGTTGAAATCCATAAGGTAATTACAAGGGTAAGCAAATTAGCTAAAAATAGTGATCTTTCAACAGACGTTCTCTCAACAAGAGATTATGTAAACACAAAACTTTTTGAAAAAGATTGTGAATTGAAAGTTTTTGAATTTATTGGAGAATTAGAAAAACTTTTTTTGGAAGGTTATTTCAATTATTTGGAACTACTAAATTTGTTTGAGAGCAATTTAAACACTATCGAAGATTTATTTGATAATGAAAAGGGAGTCCTAATAATGTCAGAGGATTTAAAAATAAGAAATAATAGACTCAATTTGTTGAGCTTAATTAGAAATTATTCTCTAAAAATAGCCGACTTTACACTTTTGAACTCTTAACTTTAATGCCTCCCTTTATTGAATAATTTTCTAACATTTTTTCTACTTCTTTATTTTCCCTAACAGCACTATCAACGGGTTTATATTTTAGAGGTGCTAGGGCTTTCCCTCTTAAAATCGAACCAAGTGTAAGCATTGTAATTTTTAGTTGCTGTAATGGTTTCATGGCGACAACTCTTTTGTATAAGTAACTATCAAAAGTAAGTCTTTGTACATCCATGTCATCACACATCTCAACAAAGGCTTCTCTTGCAGAATCATTTCTGTAGAAAATATTTTGAAGGATTTCTAGCACTTTATAAGTTGTGCCATATTTTTTATCCCATTTTTTAAGATAGTTTTTTAAATCTTTTTCTGATGGAATTACTTGACCTTTTTTTGAAGCTTCAACAATTTCTTCAGCACACATTCTTCCGCTTTTTGCAGCAAAATAAATGCCCTCTCCAGAACTTTTTGTAACATAACCAGCTGCATCGCCAACCAATGCCATTCTCCCAACTACTCTTCTTGGCCTTGGATGCTCAGGAATAGGGTGAGCTTCTACCTTTATTACTTCACCATTAACAAGTCTTTTCTTTGCCCTATTCCTTACACCCTCTTGAAGTCCTTTAATTAATGACTGATTCTTTTGCATGGTTCCAGTGCCTACAGCAACATGATCATATTTAGGAAATACCCACCCATAAAAATCAGGAGAAACATCAGTTCCGACATACATTTCAGCAAGATCTTCGTAGTAACTCATTTCTTCTTTAGGCAATTTAATTCTTTCCTGAAATGCTATTGCAACTTTGTAATCTCCTGCATCCATTGCCTTTGCGACTCTGCTATTGGCTCCATCAGCTCCGATCAAAAGGTCAACAGTAAGCTCTTTGAGTTCCCCTTTTTTATCTCCATTCGCAAAATCTGAATAGGAAAGCTTATATGGCCCTTGATTATTGTCGCCAGTATCAATAGAAGTAACTAATCCATTTATTAATGTAGCACCAAGATCTGATGCTCTGTTGCGCATAAAGGCATCCATAACTTCCCTTCTACACATCCCAATAAACTCATTATCACTTTTCCCATAAACTCTATCTAAACTTATATCTACCTCTCTATTTGATGGAGATATCATTCTCATATGCCTTACTTTTCTATCAATAATCGACTCAGGTAAATCAAATTCTTCGACCATGCAAAGTGGAATTGCTCCTCCACATGGTTTTGCATTATCTAATTTTCTCTCGAAGAGCCAAGTTTTTATCCCAGCTTTAGCGAGTATTTCTGCAGCACATGAACCACTTGGACCTCCACCAATAACAGCTACTCTCAACATATGAAAAAAAATAATACTGTATATAAAAACTACATCTTTTTTGCTTATAAAAGTGCATTTCGTAAAATAATAGTTAATATCGAAATATGTTTTCCAGGTTCACCTATAAATATTGGAACAAAACAAAGATTTAAATCAAATTGATATACCTCTAGCCAAAAGAATCTACATAAATAATTCCAAATCAATATTATTTAAAAAATTATTAATTTTCTCTCCATTTCTTTTACTTCTTTTTTCTTATGCTGCATTGCGTTTGATTAAAAATATAGAACAAATCCCTTTTGCCAATCTCAATTTTCAGGCTGAGAAAAATCAAGATAATAGAATTTTGGGCCATTTACCCTATGCGGAAATTCCTAAGGAGAAATTAGTTCTAATAGAGCCCAATATTGAAGTTCATATTGATATGCGTGATTCTTTATTGAATATGAGAAAAGAAGCGAGAAAGGATGGGATATATTTGGTCTTCTTAAGTGGTTATAGATCAATAAATTTGCAAAAAGAAATCTTCTATTCTCTAAAATCTTTTAGAAATCAAGAAGCGGCCGAAAGAGCTAGAGTTTCAGCTCCCCCAGGCTATTCTGAACACAGTACTGGTTTTGCAATTGATATTGGTGATGCCACTCAAAGAGAAACAGATTTTGAGACCGAATTTCAAAATACTGACGCCTTTAAATGGTTAATAAAAAATGCAGCTAAATTTCACTTTAAGTTATCTTTCACCAAAGATAATAAATATATAGATTATGAACCTTGGCATTGGAGATATGAAGGATCAATTGAGGCTTTAAAAGTTTTTGAAAGTTCAAATAGAAAATCATAAATCTAATTTATTAATTAAATTATTCAATATGATTATGTTTTTCAAAGTCTTAAAGAGAAAATTCTCATAATAAGCATCCTTTGAGTTAGCCTTAATAAAGTCAATTAACTATTTATATAAGTTTTATAAATGTCATCTTCTGTAAAAGAAATTAGGAATGTTGCAATTATTGCCCACGTAGATCATGGCAAGACAACTCTTGTGGATGCATTGTTATCTCAATCAGGAATATTTAGAGACAATGAAGTCATTCCTACATGTGTAATGGATTCGAATGATCTTGAAAGAGAAAGAGGAATAACAATACTCTCAAAAAATACTGCAGTGAACTACAAAGATACCAGAATTAACATTATTGATACACCCGGACATGCAGATTTTGGAGGAGAAGTCGAGAGGGTTTTGGGAATGGTTGATGGTTGTTTGCTTATTGTTGATGCAAATGAGGGGCCGATGCCTCAAACAAGGTTTGTTTTAAAAAAAGCATTAGAAAAAGGACTTAGGCCTATAGTTTTTGTAAATAAAATCGATAGACCAAGAGTAGTACCAGAAATAGCAATTGATAAGGTACTGGACTTGTTCTTAGAATTAGGTGCTGATGATGATCAATGTGATTTCCCTTATCTTTTTGGAAGCGGCCTAACTGGTTTTGCAAAAGAAGAGATGGAATCTAATAGCGACAATATGATGCCTCTTTTTGAGGCTATTATCAGACATGTTCCACCTCCAGTAGGTGATGCAAATAAGCCTCTTCAGCTACAAATAACTACTTTGGACTATTCTGATTTCTTGGGCAGAATTGTAATTGGGAAAATTCATAATGGAACTATAAAAAATGGTCAACAAGCTAGTTTAATCAAAGAAAATGGTAAAACTATTAAAGGAAAGGTTAGTAAACTACTCGGATTTGAAGGATTACAAAGGATTGATATAAATGAAGCATTTGCAGGAGATATCGTTGCCGTTTCTGGTTTCGATGACGTCAATATCGGTGAGACCATAGCATGTCCCGATTCGCCCCATCCACTTCCGTTAATCAAAGTAGATGAACCTACCTTAAATATGACTTTTGTTGTTAATGATTCTCCATTTGCAGGTAAAGAGGGAAAATTTGTTACTAGTAGACAATTAAAAAATAGACTGGAAAGGGAACTTTTAACAAATGTTGCGCTAAGGGTCGAAGAAACTGATTCTCCTGATAGGTTCTCAGTGTCAGGAAGAGGAGAATTACATTTAGGTATTTTGATTGAAACTATGAGAAGAGAAGGTTTCGAGTTTCAAATCTCACAACCTCAAGTAATTTTTAGAGAAATTGATAATGTTGAATGTGAGCCTATAGAGACTTTGGTCCTTGATGTGCCTGAAGTATCCGTTGGTTCTTGTATAGAAAAACTTGGATCGAGAAAGGCAGAGATGAAAAATATGCAGACAAGTTCAGATGGGAGAACTCAATTAGAGTTTCTTGTACCATCAAGAGGACTAATTGGATTTCGTGGAGAATTTGTTCGGATAACAAGAGGTGAAGGTATCATGAGTCATTCATTTTATGAATATAAACCTAAAGCAGGAGATTTTGAAACTAGAAGAAATGGAGTCCTTATAGCTTTTGAGGAAGGTGTGGCCACATTCTATGCATTAAAGAATGCTGAAGATAGGGGAGTCTATTTCATTAAACCTGGAGTTAAAGTTTATAAGGGAATGATAATTGGAGAGAATAATAGACCTCAAGATCTTGAGTTAAATATATGTAAAACTAAGCAGTTGACTAATATGAGGTCTGCAGGGGCAGAAGAACTTGATACTTTGCAGTCACCTGTTGACATTACCCTTGAAAGAGCACTCGAATATATTGGTCCAGATGAAATGCTAGAGGTAACACCGGATTCAATAAGAATGAGAAAAATAAATAAAAAGAAAAGAAATTAATAATTAGTTTCATGAACGAAGAAAGTGCAAAAAGTTTTAAAGATTCTCTTTTTAATGCTTTAAATCTTTTTAACAATCATGAATGGTATGAAGCTCATGATGCTTTTGAAGAAATATGGAATTCCGTTGATGGTGACGAAAGACAAGTTATACAGGGCATTTTACAAGTATCTGTTTCTCAGTTTCACTTAAGTAAGGGTAATTTAAATGGAGCTACTATTCTGCTTGGAGAGGGTTTAGGTAGAATAAAAACTAGAACTAAGATTAATTTAGGAATTGATCTTGAATCATTCTGCCGATGTTTGGAAGATTTATTGAGGAAATTACAATATAAAGAGCAATTAAGTGAGAACGATAAGCCTTTTTTGAAACCTCTTTGATAAATATGAATATTATGAATATATCTTTATCTTCAATGAAATTATTATTTTCTATCCCATTTTTTTTTCAAGAACACAAGAAAACTAATCGATCTCAAGAAAAATGAACCTAAATATTCATAATGTATCCCTTTCAATTAAAGGAAGATTAATCGTAGATGATGTTTCAATAACTGTTAATCCAGGGGAAGTTGTAGGTTTGATGGGACCTAATGGTGCTGGGAAAACTACAACTTTTAATCTTGCAGTTGGGAATATAAAACCAGATAAAGGTGAAATTTTAATGAATGGAAAAAATATAACCAATCTTCCTCTACCTATTAGATCAAGACTTGGATTAGGGTACTTAACTCAGGAAGCGAGTATATTTAGAGACCTCACTGTTAAGGATAATATAGATTTGGCTTTACAAAATTCATCTTATAGTAGAGCAGCTATAAGAAATAGAAGAGAACAATTAATTAATGAATTTAATTTGAATAATTTTGTAGATAATTTTGGTTATCAACTTTCAGGAGGAGAGAGGAGGAGGTGTGAAATAGCTAGGGCTCTCACTGTAGGCAGAAAAGGACCTAAATATTTGTTATTAGACGAACCTTTTGCTGGGATCGATCCTCTAGCTGTTAATGATCTAAAGAAACTAATTCTTAAATTAAGTAGTGATGGGGTCGGGATTCTCATTACAGACCATAATGTGAGGGAAACTCTTTTAATTACTAACAAATCATATGTATTAAGTGAAGGAAAAATTTTAGCTAACGGTTCATCAAGTGAATTGGCTGATAATCCAATAGTCAAGAAGTATTATCTAGGAGATAATTTCAAACTTTGAAATGCTTTTTAAAAAATAAATTAAAACTTTATTATTAAAGATTTACTCATATATGAATGATTTTAATTATTATTTGATTGTCATTGAATAATAAAACTTGAGAAATTTCTAGAAATGATACTAGATAATTTTTTTAAAAATTTAATATATGAACCGGTTTCAGTTTTAGGTCTTTTAGTTTTTTATTTTTTATTAATTAACTTACCAATATCTTTGGGTGCAGTTTTTAAAAAAAAGTCTTCTTCTGCTGTAAGACTTATTACGATTTTAGTGAACTTATTGATAACATTACAATTACTTTTTAGGTGGTCAATTTCTGGGCACTTTCCTATTAGCAATTTGTATGAATCGCTTTATTTCCTTACTTGGGGTATCACATTAGGTCAACTATTGGTTGAAAGAGAATACCAAGCTCCAATAATTCCCTCAATTGCCATACCTATTGAGTTACTGACTGTGGCTTTTGCTTGTTTTGTTTTACCTGAGGATTTGAAATTATCGTCCAACTTAGTTCCAGCTTTAAGGTCTAGTTGGTTAGTAATGCATGTTAGTGTCGTAATGCTTAGTTATGCAGCATTAATAATAGGTTCTTTACTTTCAATGTCCGTTTTGTTTATTAATAAAAATAAGCCGCTTCAAATCAGAAGTAGTTCTACAGGTATAGGAGGATTTAAACTTTCAAATAGCTATCCTATAAATGATTTAGTTGAACCTATTGAATTTTCTCATTCAGAAGAATTAGATACATTAAGTTATCGTTCTATATTAATCGGCTTTGTTCTTTTGACTCTTGGTTTAATTTCAGGTGCGGTCTGGGCTAATGAGGCTTGGGGCACATGGTGGAGTTGGGATCCAAAAGAAACATGGGCATTTATCTCATGGTTATTTTATGCTGCTTATCTGCATATGAGAATAAGCAAGGGTTGGCAAGGACGTAGACCAGCATTATTAGCATCTACAGGCTTTTTAGTAGTTTTAGTATGTTATTTAGGAGTTAATTTCTTAGGAATAGGGTTACATAGTTATGGCTGGATATTTGGGTGATTTGTTAATCTCCCAGAATATTTATTGAGGTTCAGAAAGAACATTCCCCTTTTGAGCTTCTTGTGCAACTTTTCTCAAGTCATCACATCCCTCTTTTAATGTTGGGTAAGCAAACATTCCACTACCTGCAATAAAACAATTAGCTCCAGCATCTGCACATTGTGAAATAGTCCAATTTGCTTTTATTCCCCCATCAACTTCAATGTCGACATTTAAGTTTTTTTCAATAACAAAGTTTCTTATTTCTCTGATTTTATTAAGCATTGTTGGTATATAAGCTTGTCCACCAAAGCCTGGATTAACTGTCATAACTAAAACATGATCAACCATATCCATAATGTTTTTAATCATTTCAAAAGGAGTATGAGGGTTTAATGCAACAGAAGGAGATCCTCCTAAATCTCTTATTCTTCCGAGAACTCTATGCAAATGAATATTTGCTTCGGCATGAGCTATTACTACTCCTGGTTCACCATTCGCTCCCTTTGTAGCGTTTACATAAGATTCAAGCATGGTTTCACAGTTGTATTGACTCACCATTAATTGAGTTTCAAAAGGGACATTGCAATATTTCCTGCATGCCGAAATCATTTCAGGACCGAATGTAAGATTTGGCACGAAATTCCCATCCATTACATCAAATTGAATTCTATCTACCCCAGCTTCCTCTAGCTCTTTTACACATGCCCCCATATTTGCCCAATCTGCTGGTAAAACTGAAGGAATTATTTGAATTGGTCTATTAACACCAGCTAAAATTGTTTGATTTGACTCAGTCATTTAATTTTTAAATATTTAATAAAGATACTATATTTAGTTGTTTATTCCTAATTTCAAGTCACGGCCTGATAAAGTATCACCTGTAAAGAGTTAAAAAAAGCTTACTAGCATAATAATTCTTATAAAAAATAACATTTTTTATGAGATCATACTCAAAACCTTTAAGAAAATCCTCAAAATTTAATTGTGAATCAAACTTTAATTCAAGAAATTCTCGAAGTAGTCGAGCAAGCAGCTATTGCCTCAGCAAAACTTACAGGACTTGGTCAAAAAGATGAAGCTGATGCTGCAGCTGTAGAAGCAATGAGATTGCGAATGGGCAAAATTGAAATGAAAGGGAAAATTGTTATTGGAGAAGGTGAAAGAGATGAAGCACCTATGCTTTATATAGGTGAAGAGGTTGGCAGTGGAAATGGCCCAGGGGTTGACTTTGCAGTAGATCCTTGTGAGGGAACAAATCTTTGTGCGAATAATCAAAGAGGTTCTATGGCGGTTTTAGCTGCCTCTGATACGGGTGGTCTTTTCAATGCGCCTGATTTTTACATGAACAAATTAGCAGCGCCTCCTGCAGCTAAAGGTAAAGTAGATATTAGAAATTCAGCTACTGAAAACTTGAAGATACTAAGTGATTGTTTGGGCCTTTCTATTGATGAGCTTACTGTAGTTGTAATGGATAGAACTAGGCATAAAGATTTAATTAAAGAGATACGAGGATGTGGTGCAAAAGTACAACCGATTTCTGATGGTGATGTTCAAGCTGCGATTGCATGTGGTTTTGCAGGTACTGGAACACATTGCTTGATGGGTATAGGTGCAGCTCCAGAGGGTGTTATTTCGGCTGCTGCAATGAGAGCTCTCGGCGGACACTTTCAAGGACAACTAGTTTATGATCCAGCAATCGCTCAAACTTCTGAATGGGCTGATTACACAAAAGAAGGAAATATAAAACGTCTTAATGAAATGGGCATAACAGATATAGATAAAATCTATGAAGCGAATGAATTAGCATCTGGAGAAAATGTTGTTTTCGCTGGAAGTGGAATAACTGATGGATTATTATTTGACGGAGTTAAATTTGAAAGGGATTGTGTTAGAACAAGTAGTCTAGTTATTAGTACATTAGATAGTACTGCAAGGTTCACAAATACTGTCCATATAAAAGATGGTGCCAAGAGTATCAGCCTTTAAAAATTCACTTTTGATTTTATGCATATTGTTGTCGTCGGACTGAGTCATCGCACGGCACCTGTCGAAGTGCGTGAGAAGTTAAGTATTCCTGACCAATCCATAACAGAGTCATTGAAAGCATTAAAAGCTTTCTCTGATGTATTAGAGGTGTCAATTTTAAGTACTTGTAATAGGTTGGAAATATATGCGCTAGTAAAGGATAAAAATACTGGAATTTCATCTATTAAAGAATTCATATCAGAATATTCTGGAATTATTTTTGAAGATTTAAATCCACATCTTTTTTGCTTTAGACAGGAAGAAGCAGTTTTGCATTTGATGAAAGTCTCGGCAGGACTCGATAGCCTCGTTTTAGGGGAAGGACAAATCCTTTCGCAGGTAAAAAAAATGATGAGATTAGGTCAAGAGAATCAATCTACTGGACCAATTCTTAATAGATTATTAACTCAATCAGTTAGTACAGGTAAAAAAGTAAGATCCGAAACAAATTTAGGAACTGGTGCTGTGTCAATCAGTTCAGCAGCGGTAGAACTAGCTCAATTAAAAATTGGACAAGAAAAGGGTTTTGATACTCTTGTAAGTTTGGAATCAGAGAACGTTCTTGTTGTTGGCGCAGGACGAATGAGTAGGCTTTTAATAACTCATTTAAAATCAAAAGGATGTCATAAACTTATCCTTTTAAATAGAAATATTGATAGAGCATTAAATCTTGCTCAAGACTTCCCTGATTTAGAGATTGTTTGTAGAGGGTTAAACGAATTAGAAGAAAACATATCATTATCTTCGCTTGTTTTTACCAGTACTGCTTCTGAAGAGCCAATTATTGATCTCACAAAAATTGAAAAAATAAATTTGAGTAATAGACTTAAATTTATTGACATTGGTGTACCGAGAAATATATCTAATGATGTCAAACAACATGAATTTGTAAAATCATTTGATGTTGATGACTTACAAGAGGTCGTTTCAAGAAATCAAGAATTTAGACAGAAAATAGCAAAGGAAGCAGAATCTTTAGTAGAAGAAGAAAGGATCATTTTTCTAGAATGGTGGGCAAGTTTAGAGGCCGTTCCAGTAATTAATAAACTTAGATCAGATTTGGAGTTAATTAGAAAAGAGGAATTGCAAAAAGCACTTAGCAGAATGGGACCAGATTTTTCGGCTCGAGAAAGAAAAGTTGTGGAAGCTCTGACTAAAGGAATAATTAATAAAATACTTCATACTCCGGTCACCAAGTTGAGAAGTCCTCAATCAAGAGAAGAAAGACAAGTTTCTTTGAAAATCGTTGAAAAATTGTTTTCTTTGGTAGAAGAGGATAAAAATAACTAACTTTTTTCGATTTATATTAAGTTTTTCCAGTAATTTATCGAAATACCTTTGTAAACTGACCATTAGTATTTCTAAATATGCCCACAATCAGTTACTTTAAATAGTTGTATATCTACCTCCATTAGATTTAATGAAGCGTGTGTTGGCCATTATCCTCGGAGGAGGAAAAGGTTCTAGACTTTACCCTTTAACAAAAATGAGGGCTAAACCTGCAGTGCCGTTGGCAGGTAAGTATCGTTTAATAGATATACCAATTAGTAATTGTATAAATTCAGGCATTGAAAAAATGTACGTATTGACCCAGTTCAATAGTGCATCTCTAAATAGACACATAGGAAGAACCTATAATTTAAATGGCCCTTTCGGCCAAGGATTTGTGGAGGTTTTAGCAGCGCAGCAGACTCCTGATAGTCCTAAGTGGTTTGAAGGTACTGCTGATGCTGTAAGAAAATACCAATGGTTATTTCAAGAATGGGATGTTGATGAATATTTAATATTGTCAGGGGATCAACTTTACAGAATGGACTACAGTTTATTTGTTCAACATCATAGAGATAATGGTGCTGATTTAACCGTTGCAGCTTTGCCTGTCGATGAAGCTCAAGCAGAGGGTTTTGGCCTCATGAGAACAGACGATGTAGGAAATATAAAAGAATTCAGTGAAAAGCCCACTGGAGAAAAGTTAAAGGCAATGGCAGTAGATACTTCAAAATTTGGATTAAGTAAAGAGTCAGCTACTGAAAAACCTTATTTAGCCTCTATGGGTATTTATGTTTTTAGCAGAAATACTCTCTTCGATCTTTTAAATAAATTTCCTAGTTATACCGATTTTGGTAAGGACATAATTCCTGAAGCCCTCAACAGGGGCGATACTCTTAAAAGTTATGTATTCGATGATTATTGGGAAGATATCGGTACCATTGGGGCATTCTTTGAGTCAAACCTTGCCTTGACTGAGCAACCAAAACCTCCATTTAGTTTTTATGATGAAAAATTTCCAATTTATACAAGACCAAGATTTCTTCCCCCTTCTAAACTAGTAGATGCTCAAATTACTGATTCAATAGTTTGTGAAGGCACAATATTGAAGTCATGTAGTATTTTGCATTGTGTTTTAGGTGTAAGAAGCAGGATTGAAAGTGATTCGGTTCTTGAGGACACTCTTGTTATGGGTGCCGATTTCTTTGAATCGCCTGAAGAGAGGATTGAATTAAGAAAAGGAGGCGGAACACCTCTTGGAGTAGGTGAAGGAACTACTGTAAAAAGAGCAATTCTTGATAAGAATACAAGGATTGGTGATAATGTCGTAATCATTAATAAAGATCGAGTAGAAGAAGCAGATAAGCCAGAATTAGGCTTCTATATAAGAAATGGAATTGTTGTAGTAGTTAAAAATGCAACTATTGCAAACGGAACTGTTATTTAAATCTTTTCGATGATTTTTCGCTGACATAAGTATTTTTTTTGAGCAATTTTGTTGAGTTGCAGGCACACTATATTTATTGAGTTTTTTAATTTTTTATGTCCAAGGCACATTTTGGTTTAATAGGTCTTGGTGTTATGGGCGAAAATTTAGTTCTTAACGCAGAGAGAAATGGATTTTCTAGTATAGTTTTTAATAGAACTTTCTCAAAAACTCAAGAATTTTTACAAGGTCGTGGTCTTGGTAAGAATATAGAGGGAGCTGAAACTCTTCAAGAATTTGTTAATAAGCTAGAGAGACCTAGAAGAATTCTAATGATGGTAAAAGCTGGACCCGCAACAGATGCTGTTATAGACAATATTTCTGGATATCTCGAGGAAGGAGATTTATTGATAGATGGAGGTAATTCTCAATTTAAAGATACAGAAAGAAGGGTAAATACTCTTGAAAGTAAAAGTTTTGGATACATTGGAATGGGAGTCTCAGGTGGTGCCAAAGGAGCTCTAGAAGGGCCAAGTATGATGCCAGGCGGTACTAAGGCTTCATATGATGCAATAGAAAGCTTATTAACAAAAATGGCTGCAAAAGTTGAAGACGGACCATGTGTTGCATATGTTGGACCAGGAGGTTCAGGCCATTTTGTAAAAACTGTTCATAATGGAATTGAATATGGAATTGAACAAATACTCGCAGAAGCTTATGACCTTATGAAGAGAGTCAAAGGTATGAATGGAAAGCAGATGTCAGAGGTATTTGGTATTTGGAATAATACTGATGAATTAGGTTCTTATCTTGTTGAGATAACAGAGATTTGTCTAAATACACAAGATGAGATAACTGGAGATGATGTCGTCGAAAAAATATTAGATAAAGCTGGCCAGAAAGGTACAGGGTTATGGACTGTTGTAAGTGCTTTAGAACTGGGTGTATCAGTCCCAACTATTTATGCATCTTTAAATGCAAGAGTAATGAGTTCTTTAAAAGAGCAACGTAGTGAGATTGAAAAAACTATACCATCTAAAGAGATAGAGGATTTTGATTTAGGAAATATATCAGATGGAATGAAACCTTTATTTGATGCTGTAGTCCTTGCCACAATTGCTAGCTATGCACAAGGTATGGATATTTTAAGAGAAGCATCTGCAGTATATAACTATGGTTTGAATATGCCTTCAATTGCTCAAATATGGAAAGGTGGTTGCATAATTAGATCAAAATTATTAAGTAAAATTCAAGATGCTTATAACAAAGACCCTAATCTAAAAAATTTAATTTTTGATGATTGGTTTAATAATGAAATTGCGACAAGATTAGATAACTTAGCTAAGGTAGTTTCTCTATCCACAAAAGCTGGTATACCAGTGCCGTGTCTATCTAGTACCTTAGATTATTTAAATAGTTATAGAACCAATAGACTTCCACAGAATCTTGTTCAAGCAATGAGAGACTGTTTTGGCTCTCATACGTATGAAAGAATTGATAAGGAAGGTAGTTTTCATACTGAATGGATGAAATGATTGAAAAGGTCAAAAATGGATACACCTTAAACATATACAAAGACAAGTTAGAACTATCAACAGCGGTTTTTAAGTTTATTGAATTTCACATTATTCATACTTTAAAAAGGAAAGACAGATTCAAATTTTGTGTAAGTGGAGGTTCAACGCCTAAATCTGTGTATCAACTCTTATCTAATAGTGATCTTAGATGGGATATGGTTGATGTCTTTTTAGGAGATGAAAGATGTGTTGATCCAAATTCAGAATTAAGTAACTCGTTAATGTTGAAAAATTCTTTGTTAACTAATTTTGGATCTAAAGCTTATTTTTATGAAATTTTCAGTGATTTAAACGCTGATGATGAAGCTACAAAAAATCAATTTATTTCTAAATTATTTGAAAAATGCGGATCAAACTCTCCCTCCTTTGATTTAACTTTATTAGGTCTTGGAGACGATGGACATACAGCTTCACTATTTCCTTATCAAAAAAATAATAATACAGATGATTTTGTGATTTTTAATGAAGGCAAAGGTTTAAAAAGAATTTCATTAACGCCAAAGGTCCTTTCAGCCTCAGCAAAGATAGTATTTTTGGTTAGTGGAGCCAATAAAAGAATTGCTCTTGAGAGGTTATTAGATGAAAAAGAGTCTCTCGATAGAACACCATCAAAATTAATAAAATCTATTAATCAAATTTCAATATTTTGTGATCAAGAATCAGCAAAAGAATTAAAAATTTAGTTAAAGTCAAACAATAATTTAAATTATTTTAATGAGTAAGAAAAAATTTTTATTCCAGAAAAAGGAGTTCGATGGTTGGAAAACATTAAATGATACTGTTATGGGCGGATCAAGTTCAGCTTTTTGTGAAATTTCGAATTCTGGTTTGTTATTAAAGGGTAATATTGTCGAGAAGGCAGGAGGATTTGTTAGTTGTAGATCTTCTTTATATAAACCATCTTTAAATGTATCTGAGTATTCATCATTTGAATTAAATATTGATGGACAAGGAAGAACTTTTAAATTTGCTGTAGCATGTGAAGATGCTTTACTAGGACTAACCGAATTTATTCCAGGTGGTCTCAGGTGGATTAAATCATTCCCTACAAGAAAATTCGGAACAACAACAGTTCAAATTCCTTTTAGTGAGTTAAAACCTTCAGTAAGAGCTAATAAAGTACGTTTCCCATTTAAATTTAAGCCTTCTAAAATTAAAAGATTGCAACTACTACACTCTAAGTTCGGTGATGATGGATTACCTAATAATGAGTTTAAACAGGGTTCCATAAAAGTTTTAATTAAATCAATAAGTGTTATTTGAAAATTCATCTAAAAATATAGAGAGCTTAATCGCTAAGTCAGCAGATTTAACAAATAAACCTTTTGTTCATTGTGTCGTAAAAATAAATGGTGAATACGAAATCGAAGAAGAATATATTGATTTAACAGTTAATATCTTATGTCGAGATAAAGAAGGTAAAAGATTAGAAATTTATGATCTTGAATTAGAACTTTTTAAATCAAATAAAGAATTGGTTTTAGTAATCTCTAAGCTTAATTTTCCTGATGAACCAATATTATGGTGTGGAGTTAAAACACTATGGATGGATAGCAATAATGGGAAAAAATGCAACTCACCAAAATACAGCGCTAGATTGGAAAATTTAGCAAATAGGATTAAAAGTTTTATTGATTAATAAAATAAACTTTGAGCTGATTTATAAATCAGTAACAGCCCCTAAACTTGATGTACTTACGATTCTCGAATATTTTGAAAGAATTCCTCTTTTGTATTTTTGTATAGGTTTTACCCAATCTTTTTTTCTTTTTTCTAATTCTTCGTCTGATAAATCAACTTCAATTAGTTGTTTAACAGCATCTACTGTAATTAAATCACCTTGTTTTATTAGAGCAATATTTCCTCCAACAGCAGCCTCTGGAGCTATGTGACCCACAACAAGACCATAAGTACCACCGCTAAATCTGCCATCGGTAATTAAAGCTACCTTCTCTCCTAGCCCTTGACCAACAATTGCAGATGTTGGAGCTAACATTTCTCTCATGCCTGGACCTCCTACAGGGCCTTCATTTCTAATAACAACAACATCACCAGCTTTGATATCGTTATTTAATATCGATTTTAAACAATCCTCTTCACTTTCAAAAATCTTTGCTGGACCTTTTAATACAGGGTTTTTTACTCCGCTAATTTTGGCTACAGAACCTTCGCACGCTAAGTTACCTTTTAAAATTGCCAGATGTCCTTTTTTATAAAGAGGGTCATCTATATCTCTTATGACATTTTGATTTGTTGGAGGCTTATCCGGAATATTCTGTAAGTATTCTGAGATAGTTTTGCCTTCTATGTTTTTGCAATCGCCATGAATTAATCCTGCATTCAAAAGTATTTTCATTACTTGTGGAATTCCACCTGCCTTATGAAGATCTACTGTCACATATTTACCACTCGGTTTAAGGTCACAAATAACGGGTACTTTTTGTCTGATTCTCTCAAAATCATTAATATTGATATTTATTCCTGCAGTATTCGCAATAGCTAAGATGTGCAATACCGCATTTGTTGATCCGCCAATTGCCATAATTACTGATATTGCATTTTCAAATGCTTTCTTAGTCATTAGGTCTAGAGGTCTTATATCTTTTTCTATTGCAGAGACTAATATTTCAGCACTTTTATCTGCACTTATTTCTTTTTCAAGATCTTCAGCAGCCATAGTGGAACTGTGAGGAAGACTTAACCCTAATACTTCAATAACCGCAGACATTGTATTAGCTGTAAACATCCCTCCACAGCTACCAGCACCAGGAATACAATTTTTCTCAACTTGGATTAGCCTTTCTTCATTAATTTTGCCTGATGTTAATTGTCCAACAGCTTCAAATGCACTAACAACAGTAAGATCTTCTCCATGCAATTTCCCAGGCTTTATTGTCCCTCCATAAATGAAAATTGAGGGAATATTCATTCTTGCAATTGCAATCATGGCACCAGGCATGTTTTTGTCACATCCACCTATAGCAAGTACTCCATCCATACTCTGAGCATTGCATGCTGTTTCAATTGAATCAGCAATAACTTCTCTTGAAACTAGGGAATATTTCATGCCCTCAGTTCCCATAGAAATGCCATCACTTACTGTTATAGTCCCAAACATCTGAGGCATCCCACCTGATCTTTTTATTGACTCTTCAGCTTTTAGAGCTAACTTATTTAAACCCATATTGCATGGTGTTATGGTGCTGTATCCATTTGCAACTCCAATAATAGGTTTATTAAAATCTTCATCATTAAATCCAACCGCTCTTAACATCGATCTGTTAGGGGATCTTTGCACACCTTGGGTTATTGCAGATGATCTGAGTTTATTCATATTATTTGAGAACCTTTTTTATTCTATTGCCCCAACTCTTCAAGTTGCTTCCTCACATCAGCAATTGCAGAATTAAGTTGCTCAACTTTCTTCTCCAGATTATCTCCTTCAACTTCATTTATATTTTCATTTGAATCAATCGCTTCAGAACCGTCTTGAATCCTGGAGGAATACATCATTGCTTTTTGTTTTTTTTCCTCCTTTCTTTTGTCTGCTTCGGATATTAACCACCAAGCTAAACCAGCTGCTCCAATAAAAGCACCGCTTATTAATGATAAAAGATTATTTGAAGACGAATCTCTGTATTCAGACATTAGTAAAATATTTGCTCCTATATTCTATATTAGTTCTTATCTTGAAATATAGTACTCAAACGCAATAAAGGATTCCCAATACCCGGTACTAATGTTTTTGCGTTTTCGTCTTCCTCATCTATGCAAGAGGTGTAAATTACCTGGTTAGGGAATAATTTCGCAATTTTATTTAACCCTTTATTTGAGCAAATAGCAGTTATTAACAAAATCCTATTGGAATCAACTCCTAATTCCTTTAATTTTATTAAAGTTTCTAATGTTGCCGATTTTGTTGTTATTTGTTCCGAATAAAAAATAACACCTTCATTTGATTCAATAGTTTTTGGAAGTTCTCCTAATGAAAGAGTTGCATTAGGAATTACCTCTTTAGATCCAAACCAAAGAGATAACCCTTCGGGCAACATTGCGAGCACTTTTATTGGATAATCATTATTAATAAAGAATCCATCTGCGTCTCCATTATCAGTATTTACTATTTCTTTTTTATATGGAAGCCAATTACGTAATGCTTCATATGTAAGCCATTTTCCTAATTGTTCATATCCTGTTGAGTACAAGATATTTGGAGTATTTTTTTCTCGCAATATTGAAAGCCAATGTTTTATTAATGGATGAGGAGGAACAATAACCTTTAGTGACATTGCCATATATTTTCCTTTAAGATACTCTTACAAACTTTAAATACTTAAGTTCTAAAATACAGTTTTATTATGATTAAATCAATTGTTTTCCCTTCACTAAAAAATGCGTTAATTGCATTATTGCTTATTGGAATTATATTTTTTAATTCTGTAAATTCTGCATGGGCTAAAAGACCTCCTGAGATTAGAAACCAACAAGACCTTAATTTAGAGCCAGATATGCATGGTCAAGATTTAAGTGGTAACGAATACGTTAAGTTTGATTTGAATGGGTTTAATTTCAGTGAAAGTAATTTAGAAGGCGCGGTTTTCAATAATAGTAAATTGCAAAACTCAAAGTTTAATGGAGCCAATTTAAGAGATGCACTAGCTTATGCAACAGACTTTACAGATGCAGATCTTTCAGATGTTAATTTTACAAATGCTTTGTTAATGGAGAGTAATTTTGAGGGAGCAAAAATAGATGGTGCAGATTTTACTGATGCTGTTCTTAGTCGAACACAACAAAAACAATTATGTGCGATTGCTAATGGAACAAATAGTTCCACAGGAGAGAGTACAGAATATAGTCTCGGTTGTTAATCATTAAGGATGAAAAAAAAAATACCAGTAATAGTTGTTTCCGGTTTTCTTGGTTCAGGTAAAACAACTTTTCTTAGATACTTGTTAAAGGAGAGTAATAAAAAATTCGGTTTAATAATTAATGAATTTGGTGATGTTGGAATTGACGGTGATTTAATTAAAAGTTGCGATAAATGTGATGAAACTGAAGAAGAATGCGTAATCGAATTAAATAATGGATGTTTATGTTGTACTGTTCAAGATGATTTTGTTCCATCAATAAAAGCTCTCCTAGAATTTAATCCTCCTATCGAATCAATAATTATCGAAACAAGTGGCTTGGCACTACCAATTCCTTTAATTCAAGCACTTAACTGGCCTGAGATTAGGTCTTCCATCTATCTTGATGTTGTTATTGGTATCGTTAATGGAGAATCAATGCTTAATGGTTCACCAATTAATGATTTAAATAAGATAAAAAAACAATATAATTCAACAGATAAAATTGATCACAACGCTACTATAGATGAACTTTTTGAGGAGCAACTAGAAGTTTCTGATATCGTTTTAGTCTCTAGATCAGATATCTTAAATGATGATCAATTTGACGTTGTAAAAAATAAAATTCAAGGAAGTCTAAACTCATCTACACCAGTCCTTAAATCAAAGAATGGCAAAATTGATTTAAATTATCTATTTGATTTTAATTTTAAAAAAGAGACTTATAAAGAATTTATAACGGAAGAACATGACCATAATCATGTTGAGCTTGTATCAGATTCATTTAAATTAAATTATTTCCTTGAAAAAAATCACTTTGAAAAGGAGATGTCAAAAATTTTGGATGAATTAAACATTCTTCGAATTAAAGGACGTATTTGGATACCAAACAAATCATTGCCTTTACAAATACAAATTGTTGGAAAGAAAATTAATACTTGGTTTGAAGAAGCTCCAGACAATTGTTGGAGACCAAATGATAATGCTGGGCTTGAATTAGTAATAATTTCCTTTGATGAAAAATCTATAAAAACTTTCAATAGAAAAATTAAAGAGAAATTTAAGATTTTAAGTGACCCAAAAATAGCAATTTGACTTTATAGTTACCTGTCGGGATACTTACTACAGTAGATAGTCCAAGATGGAAAATCCAAAAATTGCTTTAAAACAAATAATCTCTGACGAAGTTACTTCAATTGATAAAATAAAATGTTCAAAATGTGGAGGGGCAGGAAATTTTAAAACACATGAAAATTCAAGAAGAACTTGCTTAGTTTGTTTTGGTAGAGGCTACATAAACATTTAATTACTCAGAAAACCTTTAGGTTAAAAAAATATTTGTTTATTAATCTATAGTACCTTTTATTAAAATTTAAACTAATCTTCTAGTAGAAATTAATTTTTAATTGGACCAATTTGCTGTAAAAGTTTTTGTAAGGCTAAGACCCTCAGTTTTAGATCCAGCAGGGGAAGCTACTAAATCTGCTTCTATAAAACTTGGAGCCGAGGGAATAAAATCGTTACGTATAGGAAAAATGATTGAGGTTAAAATAGAAGGTAATGGTGAAAACGAAGTAAGAGACAAAATTGATTTATTGTGTGATAGGTTATTCGCAAATACTGTTATTGAAGATTATGAGTATTCACTAGAAAAATTATAAGATGGATAATTTTACTGTAGGAGTTGTTGTCTTCCCTGGTTCTAATTGTGATCGTGATGTTTCATGGGCATTGGAAGGTTGTCTAGACATAAGAACAAAATACTTGTGGCATGAGTCTTCAGATTTAAGTGATGTAGATTCAATAGTTTTACCTGGAGGATTTAGCTATGGTGATTATTTAAGATGCGGAGCAATTGCGAGATTCTCTCCATTAATAAATGCCTTGGATGAGTTTGTTAAAAGCGGAAAAAGAGTTTTAGGAATTTGTAATGGGTTTCAAATTTTGACAGAATCTGGTTTTTTGCCTGGTGCTCTTGTTGCAAATAAAAATCTACATTTTATCTGTGATGACGTTGAACTGGATATTATTTCTTCAAAAGGAGGTTGGTTTAATAATAGAGATGAAAAACAAACTATTAAGTTGCCAATAGCTCATGGAGAAGGAAGATATCATTGTGATTCTGATACTTTTAAAAAACTTGTAGATAATGAATTGATTGCTTTGAGATATAAAAATAATCCTAATGGATCCTCATACGATATCGCAGGCATAACTAATGAAAAGGGAAATGTTTTAGGTTTAATGCCTCATCCAGAGCGAGCATGTGACGAGACAATCGGTGGGACTGATGGTCTCTTTACATTAAAATCATTAATATTGAAATAAAAAAAAGACCCCGAATTTTGGAGGTCTTTTTTTGTTTGATTCAGTTTTAATTAAACATTAGCTTTTACTTTTGGATCTAAATCACCTTTTGCGTAAAGATCAGCAAAATAATTAGTGCTGTTTTGTTTGATCTTACTTGCTTGACCTTCGCACCAGAACTGCTTGTATCTATCAAGACAAACTTGCTTCATATATTTTCTAGCAGGTTTGTTGAAATGTCTTGGGTCGAAGTTTGCCTTATCAGCAAATGCTGCCTCTCTAACTGCGGCAGTGAAAGCAAGTCTGTTATCGGTATCAATGTTAACTTTCCTGACTCCATTTCTTATCCCCTCTTGAATTTCTTCAACAGGAACTCCATATGTTTGAGGAATTTCACCACCATATTTGTTAATGATATCTAACCATTCCTGAGGAACTGAACTAGATCCATGCATTACAAGATGGGTATTTGGAAGTGCTTTATGAATTTCAGCAATTCTGCTTATTGCAAGTACTTCCCCTGTAGGTTTCCTTGTGAATTTATAAGCACCATGACTTGTACCTATAGCAATAGCTAATGCATCAACTTTTGTTTTGGCAACAAAATCTGCAGCTTCTTCAGGATCAGTCAAAAGCATATCTGTAGAAAGTTCACCTTCAAATCCATGACCATCTTCTGCTTCACCTTTCCCTGTTTCTAATGAACCTAAGCAACCTAATTCTCCTTCAACACTAACTCCAACTGAATGAGCAAAATCTACTACTTTTTTAGTAACTGCAACATTATATTCGTAACTAGCAGGTGTTTTTGCATCTGCCTCTAAAGAACCATCCATCATTACTGATGTGAAACCATTTATTGCTGCTGAATAGCATGTTGATGGCTCATTACCATGGTCTTGGTGCATTACCACTGGAATATTAGGATATGTTTCTGTAGCAGCAAGGATTAGATGACGTAGGAAAATTTCTCCTGCATAATTTCTTGCTCCTCTTGAAGCTTGGAGGATTACAGGACTATCAGTTTCATATGCTGCTTCCATGATTGCTTGAACTTGCTCAAGATTATTAACATTGAAAGCTGGAATACCGTAAGCATTCTCAGCAGCGTGATCTAAAAGTAGTCTTAGTGGAACGAGGGCCATAATAAAAATAAATTAAATGCTATGTAAAGCATATGTTTTCGAGATTTTAGTATAAATAGGTATCAAATGTCACGTCATTAGATATACAAAATACTAAATTAAAGAAACTAATTTTATGACCCAGAGTATATTTTTAGAATTTTTAGTTAGTAAGTGTAGCCTGCCACAAACAATTGCTCATCAGATGAAGGTTGGGATCCTGCTACATAGGCACCTTTTGAAGCTTCAGAGTTTGCTTGAGCTCTTGCTATTAATGCTTTTTGACCTCCTTCAACGTCGCTTCCTTCCCAGGCCTTTAAACATGAGTGCTGTAATGCTCTTCCATAGGAGAATGAAACATTCCATAAAGCTTTCCTGTAAAGAGTGTTCATATTATTTAAATAAACAGAAGCAGCTTCTTCGCTTAACCCTCCTGATAAGAAAACTATTCCAGGAACAGATGCAGGAACGCATCTTTCCATAGTTCTTATTGTCATTTCAGCAACTTTCATAGGATCAGCCTTTGTTGGACAATCTGCTCCATTGACAGTCATAGAGGGTTTTAATAGAGTTCCTTCTAGAAAAACTCCATTTGCTTGACAGGCAATATAAACCTGCTTTATAACCTCTTCTTGGACTTCAGCAGTTTTTTCAATAGTATGATCGCCGTCCATTAAGATTTCAGGTTCAATAATTGGTACCAAGCCAGATTCTTGAACTGATCTCGCATACCTTGCTAATCCCCAAGCATTCTCTTGAATTGATAGTTTTGAAGGAGAACCATCATTTGTAATTTGCAGTACTGCTCTCCACTTTGCAAATCTTGCACCTTGTTCATAATATTTTGCTGCTCTTTCAACTAACCCATCTAGGCCAGAGCAAAAAGTTTCTAAATCTCCTCCTCCAGGAAGTGGACTTAGACCTTTATCGACTTTTATACCTGGAATAATACCTAAATCATTTAGTTTCTTAACCATTGACTCACCATCTTGGTGATTCTGATAAAGAGTTTCTTCGAAGAGGATTGCTCCACTTATATATTTACCAAGACCTTCTGTAGTAAAAAGCATTCCTCTATATGCTTTCCTATTGTCTTCAGTATTCTCAACGCCAATTCCAGCTAATCTTTTACCTACTGTTTTAGTGGATTCATCTACTGCTAATATCCCTTTTCCTTTAGAAGCTAGTAATTGAGCATTTTCTTTAAGCTCATTTTTGTAATAATTTAAAGCCATTCTTTAATAGTTCAGTTCAATTGATTTTTTCAGAATATTAAAAAAAAATAAAATCAATCCAATACTTTATCGGGTGATAATTGCTACTTATAAATGTATAGCCTTAAATTTTGATTCTAAATCCGCTTTTCGAAGATTCTCTTATGGCTTCGCAAACTTTATTACTGGCAAGTCCTTCGCATAAGCCTGGAATGATAGGTGTTTTATTAAAAATACTTTCAGCCCATAAATTTTGAATTCTTAAAACTGGAGCTATCCTCCCATCAGACCATGTTTTTTCAAAATTAAAAATTGAATCAGCAGTTAGATTTTGTATTTTATTTTCGTTGTTTGAATATTTCAAATTAAAACCATGTACATAATCTTTTTGGTTCTCGCTTTTAAGAATAAGTGAACCTTCGCTTCCATATATTTCTAGACTAAATCCTCTACCGTTTTTAGAAATCGATGATAAAGATACCTGACATGGAATAAGATTGGAGCTGTAGTTTGATATTTCTATATTAGCGAGACAAACATCCTCGCTAGTAACATCATTTAAATCAGATGAATTAGGTAAAGGTCTTTTTTTGATTGATGTTGCTAACTTACCAGATACATTTATTGATTCTCCAAAAAACCAATTCAACATGTCGAATGCATGAGTACCTAAAGCGCCAATAACTCCTCCACCTTTTTCTTCCAAAGAATACCAATTCCAAGGTCTTTCAGGATCAGATCTGCTCCCCATTAACCAATCTAACTTGACTAAATATATTTCTCCTAAAATATTTTCATCAATAAGTTTTTTTGTCTGAAGAAAAAGGGGTACTGCTCTATATTCGAAATCAACACATACGCTTAAGTTATTAATCAAAGATATTCTCTGAAGCTCTTCTATTTCAAAGGACGATATTGAAACGGGTTTTTCTAGTAGCAAATTTTTATTATTCTCAAGCGCCCTTTTTGCTAATTCAAATCTTGATTCAGGAGGAGTAGCAATAATAATTCCATCAATTTCCGGAGATTTAACTAAGTCTTCCCAATCATGAAAAAAATCTAAGCCCGTTTCTTTTTCTAATATCGATTTTTGTTTTTTCTCGTAATGATAAATAGCTACAGGAGTTAAGGAATCAGATTCTTTTAATGCCTCTAAATGAACTTTTTTACCAAACCCTAGTCCAGCGATTGCTATTTTTAATTTTTTATTTTTAGTATTCATTCTTATCCATTAATAAACTCTGAACAGCTATTTTCAATTACAACATCTATAAGTTCATCATTATTAGTAGTTTGCCATTTTGAATTGAATTGAGGAATTCCATTTATGGAAGTATCTTTGAACTTTTTTTCATCGCAATTAATTCTCATTACATAAAGTGATAACTCTCCATCATCATCAGAATTAGTTGGATTTTTAAAGAACTTTGTTAAGACACTTATTTCACCGTTTGGAAGAGGCTTAATACTGCCTTTATCAAGCCATTCTTTCCCTTCATTATTCTCTTTTAGGAGGACCCAGTCAACATTTCCTATTCCATAAGAATATGGAGCAAAATTTAAAATAAAACATAAAAGGCATAATGAAAAATAAAAGAAATTTGAAATAATTCTCATTTTATATATTAGCTTTTGCAAGTTCTTTTACACCATGAATTTTTAAAATTTTAGTCAGAGTATCCTTGAGATCTTTCCTTTTAACTATTACATCTACAAAACCATGCTCAAGCAGATATTCAGCTGTTTGAAAATTATCGGGTAATTTTTCTCTTAATGTTTGTTCTATAACCCTTCTTCCAGCAAATCCAATAAGAGCTTTAGGTTCCGCCAAAATTAAATCACCTAACATTGCAAAGCTTGCTGTTACCCCCCCAGTGGTTGGATGAGTTAATAAGGGCATATATAGAAGATTTTTTTCTTTATGCTTTTTTAATGCTCCAGATATTTTTGCCATTTGCATGAGACTTAACATGCCTTCTTGCATCCTCGCTCCTCCTGATGCGCAAACAATAAGAATTGGAAAATTTTCTAAAGTTGCTTTCTCAATTATCCTTGTAATTTTTTCACCAACTACTGAACCCATGGATCCTCCCATAAATCTAAAATCCATAACAGCTAATGCTAGAGGCATTGAATTTACAGAACAGATACCTGTTACGACTCCATCTCTTAAACCTGTACCTGCTTGACTTTCTTTAATTCGATCAGCATATGACCTTCTATCTTTAAAACCTAAAGGATCTGTAGGACTTAGTGAACTATCAAACTCTTCGAATGAATTTTTGTCAGCAATTATATTTATCCTTTCATCACTATTAATCCTATTGTGGTGTCCACAATTACTACAAACATTAAAATTTGAAATTAGGTCTTTTCTATAGGCTACTTGTGAACATTCTGAACATTTAACCCACAAACCATCTCCCTCATCAGTATCTTGCGAAACTTTCCCAACAAATTGATCTTTACGCCTTGCGGCGAACCAGTCGATTAATGACACAACGTTACCTGTTTTTTCTATTTAAATCTAAACAAGGTACTTTTATCAAGAAAGATATATAAAAATTTGAGATCCTCTAGATTAGAAACTCCTCAAAATAAAAAATATAATGATTTGAGCTAATAATAGAAAATTAATTATTATTTATTTTTCTCCTCAATCATTTTATGAATTATTGGAGTAAGAATTAGTTCCATTGCGAAACCCATTTTTCCACCATTTACAACGATACTTGTTGGACTTGACATAAATGAATCGTTAATCATTCCAAGCAAGTATTGAAAATCAATCCCCCATTTCTCTCTTGCTCCTTTTCTGAAATGTATAATCACAAAGCTTTCATCAGGAGTTGGGATATTCCTGCATATGAAAGGATTGGAAGTATCAATTGTGGGAATCCTTTGGAAATTAATATCGGTTTTGCTAAATTGTGGGCAAATGTGATTTATATAATCAGGCATTCTTCTCAATATTGTATCCACAATGGTTTCCGCTGAATAACCTCTTTCTGCGTTATCTCTATGGATTTTTTGAATCCACTCTAAATTTGTTATCGGAACAACACCAACAAGTAAATCAGCATAAGATGCCACATTGTATCCAACACCTTCTACCCCGCCATGCAAACCTTCATAAAAAAGTACGTCTGTTCCCTCAGGAATATCTTCCCATGGAGTAAATTGACCAGGTTCTAAGGATGTCCCAAGTCTTGTATTATGTTCTTCTGCTTCTTCAAGACTATGTAGATAATATCTTTTCTTTCCTCCTCCAGTTTCACCATAGATTTTAAAAAGTTCTTCTAGCTTGTCAAAAAGATTAGCCTCTGGACCAAAATGAGAGAAATTTTCACCTTTTGAAAGAGACTCTGCCATAGCTTTTTTCATAGGCATTCTTTCAAACCTGTGGTAACTATCACCTTCTACAACTGCTGGAACAATATCTTCTCTGGCAAAAATATGCTCAAAGGCTCTTTTTACTGTACTTGTTCCTGCTCCTGAAGATCCTGTTACAGCGACTACTGGATGACGTTTTGACATTTTTTAAAAACAATATTTAATGATTCTGACAGGTCATATGCCAACTTTAAGTTTTACTTAAAAATATTTTTTTATTTATTAATTTTTTTTTAAATTTCATCTATTATTTTATCTCCGATTTCACTGCAAGATAAAACTTCAGAAGACGCATCAGCTAAATCGGCTGTTCTAAATCCGTTTGATAAAACTTTATCAATAGCAGTTTCTAAATTTTCTGCGGCTTCTTCTTCATTTAATCCAATTTTTAACATCATGGAAGCGGATAAAAGCATCGCAATAGGATTTGCCATGTTTTTACCAGCTATATCAGGAGCCGAACCATGAACAGGTTCAAAAACTCCTGGACCATTTTTGTTCAGAGAAGCAGATGGAAGCATACCAATCGAACCAGTTAACATTGCAGCTAAATCGCTTAAAATATCACCAAATAAATTACTAGTTAAAATCACATCAAATTGACCAGGATCTCTAACTAATTGCATTGCTGCATTATCAACATACATATTGCTTAGAGATATATTTTTATCTTTTGAGGTGATATTTAAAACTGTATCTCTCCACAATTGGCTAACCTCAAGAACGTTTGATTTATCAACAGAACATATTTTTTTATTTCTTTGGTTAGCAACTTTTATTGCTATTTCAGTTATTCTCTCTATTTCGGCCGAATCATAAACCATCGTATTGAAAGCTTTTGGGATCTTTGTATTTGTTATATGACCTCTTGGTTTTCCAAAATAAATACCCCCTATTAATTCTCTTACAACAATAAGATCTACATTCTCAACGATTTCTTTTTTTAATGTACTTGTATCTAAGAGAGATTTTCTTATTTTGACAGGCCTGATATTTGCGAAAAGATTTAGGGCCGATCTTAACTTTAGTAACCCACTTTCTGGTCTTAATTCTCTTGCAAGTGAGTCATATTTAATATCTCCAACACATGCTAAAAGTACAGCATCACTTTTTTTGCATTGATCTAGTGTCTCGTCAGGAGCAGGAGTCCCATATTTTTCATAAGCTATCCCTCCAAATAATTTTTCAATAATCTCAATATCGAAATTATGATTTTTTGAAAGCTTTTTTAAAACTTTTTTTGAAACTTCTGAAATCTCTGGTCCAATTCCGTCTCCTGACAATAAAACAATCTTATATTTCTTCATTTGAATTTTTGTTTAATAGAACAATAAATTATTACTTATCTAATTGTCTAAGTTTTTTTGCTAATTCTGGTAATTTTTTAAAAATACTTGAACTCCTTAGCCATGATTTATTTTCCATTGCGGGGAAACCACTAATTACCTTGCCATCTTCTATGTCAGAATGGATCCCGCATTTTGAACTCGCTATGACATTATTCCCAACTTTTACTCTATTATTTACTCCTACTTGCCCTGCCAAAATAACACCATCTCCAATATTTGCTCCTCCAGCGATACCAACTTGAGCTGCAAATGCGCAATTCTTACCAATTTTAACTCCATGACCTATTTGTACTAGATTATCCAACTTTGTTCCCTCATCAATAAAAGTAAATCCTACTGAGGGTCTATCAATACAACAATTCGTTCCAATTTCTACAAAACTCATTATTTTTACACCACCTTTTTGAGGCATCTTTACCCATTTGCCATCTTTAGGAATAAAACCAAATCCCTCTGATCCAATAACAGAATTTGAATTAATTACACAATTATTTTTTAGAGTGGTATTTTCGTAAATAACACAATTTGGATGAATTATATTATTATCTCCTATTCGAACATTGCCTAAAATTGATGATCCAGGGAGAATATGATTTTTGTCACCAATTATAGTATTTTCTCCAATATAGACATTAGGTCCAATGTGGCAATCTGCTCCAATTATTGCTGTTTTATCAATAACCGCTGAAACGTGAATTCCTGGTTTGAAATTGATAGTTTTATATAAACAATTCAATACTTCTGCAAATGCAATTCTTGGATTTTTAACGATTATGTTTGATATATTGAGTTTCTTTAGGGCACTAACGATTTCATCGTTGTTAGTAGTTATTATTGCTGATGCTTTAGTTTGATCTAATTTTTCTTTAAGGATATTATTTTCTTCTAAAAAAGATATTTGATGGTTAACTGCAGCATCTAATGAGGCAGCATCATCTATATTTAAATCTTCCAAAATATTGGCACTAATAAAATTTGAATTTCCTTTTTTTATTAGATCAACTAAATCACTTAAAAGCATTTTTCAGTTTTTAATTTTTTTCTAAGAGAGAGCAAGAACATCTCTGTGTACGACAATTATCGAGGAGTTGTTATTTTCTTTATTATTTAAGATACTTCTTAATTTGTCGCTACTTATTGATACTAAACCTTTTGCAACTTCTTTATCATTTGTATTTACGATTTTAACTGCCTGATTAACCGTAAAGTTTCCTTCTACTTTCTTAACACCAACCGCTAAAAGTGAGGCACCCTTTTTTTTGATTGCGAAAGAAGCTCCATTATCTAAAGTGATTTTCCCTACTGTTTGAATTGCATGAGAAAGCCAACTTTTTTTGTTTCCTATAGGTTTTTCTACTGGATAAAATAAAGTTCCAATTTTATTGTCATTAAAAATTTCAATTAAGTTTTTTTTATTAGTTCCATCAACTAGTTGCACTTCAACTCCTCCTTTTGTTGCTATTTCTGCAGAAATTAATTTTGTAGAAATTCCTCCTGTACCCCATTCATTATTTGAGTTTTTAATATTTTTATCTTTAATTTCTTTTAATTCACTATTATGAACTTCTTTAATAGGTTGCGCATCTTTATTATTACGTGGATCTTTTGAGTATAGATTTTCAATATCGGTTAATAAAATAAGCTTGTTAGCATTTATAGCTAAGGCAACTAAAGCAGAGAGGGTATCATTATCTCCATATTTAAGCTCTTCATTTGCTACGGTATCATTTTCATTTACTATTGGAATAACATTCAAATCGATTAATTTTTTTAAAGTTTTAGAAGCGTTATTAAAGGATTCTCGTGAATTGAAATCGGCTTTAGTAATTAAAATTTGAGCAATATTGTGACCTAATTTCTTAAATACTTTATCGTACAAGGACATTAAATTAACTTGACCTACTGCAGCAGTAGCTTGAAGGGTACTTAAATCATTTGGTCTCTTTTGAATATTTAATTTTTGGCAACCTAATCCAACGGCTCCACTAGTTACCAAAATTAATTTGTTTCCTTTTGAAAGAAAATTTGTAAAGGATCTAGAAAGGGTTTCAATTACTTCTTCTGTAGATGTTTCCTCTGTTCCTCTTAAAATACTAGTACCAATTTTTATAACCCAAGTTTTCATTTTATAAAATGAGAAATTAATTTTTCTATTTTCAAAGTTAAATTCAATTTTATAGGCAAGCCATCTATATTTAATCGCTTAACTAATATTGTTTTTATATTACATCTATTCCCAACGATAATATCTGTAAAAATTCTGTCGCCAATAATGGCTATATTTTTTGGTTCACTGCCAATTTCTTTGATAGCAGACAAAGTCACTTTTTTTCTTGGTTTTGATGAATTGTATTTGTATCTTAAATTTAATTCTTTCGCTATTTTTGCGATTCTTTTTTTGGATGGATTATTACTTATTAGATATAAGGAGAAAAATTTTTTAGATTCTATGATCCAATTTTTTACAGCTTTTGGGATCATATTTGATTTTCTATTTACTAGAGTCCCATCCACGTCTAGCAATAAAGAATTAATTCCTTTTTTTTGCAACTCAGATTGAGAAATCGCATATATTGGTAAGTTTGAATCCCAATTGACGTTTAGGATAGATCTCATTTATTTTAAGAACTACTTTTTTCAAGCTCAGTTTCAATCAAAGGTTGAATTTTATCGAACTCATCATCTTCAACTAATAAGGCCCTTTTGTCTTTTAATTTACCCACAATAAAAAAAGGATCTAGTGGAATATATAAGCCATATTCTTGGTCAAAAAGATTAAAGTTAACAAGTAATTCATAACTCTCAGTATCATCATCGACGTAATCTTCTTCTAATTCATCGTAAATTGGTTCTTCAAGTTCTCCTGATACTGTTAATGTAACTGCTGATCTAATAAGACTTAAATCATGTTCTTGAAGAACCGCTTCAGCATTTTTTAGTATTTGTTCATTTTTATCTATTTTCTCAATTAGTTCAGGTTCATCTTTTTCATTTATCTTGAAAAGACTTACTGGAGTATCAACTGGTGTTAATAAAGCATATTCTTGACCTTCAACACTTACTAATTGTTCAAGATAACAAAATAGCTCGTTTCCATTTGAGTCATTTAATATTAGTGTCTGTGCATCATAATTATCATTTGAGTTGGTTTCTTTCATTTAAAAATTATCTATCCTTTTTAATACTAATATTTTATCTGAAGTTTACCACTTAATTATTCTAATTCAGGACCTTCTTCGATCCATTGTTCAAGTATTATTTTTGCTGAAAAACTATCAATTAATCCAGATTTATCTTTTTTTATTCCAAATCTATTTGAAGATTCCCAAGTTGAACTATGTTCGTTGACGTAAGAAAATGGAAGCTTTAATTCATTTGAAAGTAATTGACAATATTTTTTACAATCAATAGCTTGAGTGGTGATTTGACCTTCCTCATCAAGTGGAATACCCACAATAAATCCAGTCAAATTTAATTCATCTATATGATTTCTAATGATTTTAATCTCTTGATGATTTTCAAACCTATTTACTGCTGGAAGTATATTTGATGTAATGCATAGGGGATCACAATAAGCTAATCCTATTCTTTTGGTTCCTATATCCAAACTCAAAATTGATTTCGGTTTGGGTTTGCAAAATTTCACTTTGTTTTTAATGGAAAAGGAGATGGATATGGATTACCTTGTGGACTTAATTTTTCAAAGATTGATTCCAAAGATTGATTAATTTTATTTACTTGTTTGGCTTCATTCTTAACTATTGTATTCCTGATAAGAATAATTTCTTGATTTTTTTCTTTGAGATTACATTCTTCGAGAAAAAGATTTAATTGAGAATTTTCCTTATAGGTTTTTAAATATGAAACAGGAGATTTTTCAAAAAATCTTTTTATAAATTCTTTTAAAATAGAATTGAATCTCTTATCCCAATATCTACTTATAGTTAAAGTATAAATTTCTTCATGTTGATAATTTATATCTTTTAAAATTGAACATATAACAGAATTTTCATATATTAAGGCACCACTTTTAGAGTTATTTCTTTTAAGAATGTCGTCTTGATCAAAATCTAAAATATTTCTTATTAAGGGAGATTGATTTGATCTTATGAAATTCACTATTTTCAATATGTTTTGTTTATTAATGTTTTGGAATTCATTAATTAATGCATAGCAATCGGTATTTTGCTTTTTAGATTTATTTAGATTACAACCATCCCAAAGTATTATCTCGCCTAAAGGTTGGAAGCCTAATTCTCTTGAGGTTGATATGATGTCAACATTCTTTATATCAGCGTTAATTATCCAACTTGAAGTTTTGATGTCTTTTATTGAGATCGATTTTTTTATCAATCCTAAAGTTAATTGTTTATCTGTTAAAGAACACTCGTTGTTGATTAACTTGGGCTTAGATATTTTTAAGCAAGTCTCTTTTTTGTTTAAAGGGAAAATATTCAAATAACCAATAATTTCGTTTCCAGATATAGCAATTATGCATTTATTTTTATTTTTCTTAAGATTATTTAAAAAACTTTTTAAGTCATCAAAGGTATTAATAATGGCCATCTTTAAGAACCAATTATTCAATTCCTTATTTTTGAAATCTATTAAAAGGTTAATGTGCCGTATATGGAGCTCTTCATAAGTTACTTCCATTCCTTTTTTAGATTGAAAAGAATTAGATGTATCTTTTTCCATTTACTTTTTTTCTCTTATTAACACTATAGGAGTTTTTTCATCTCCATTGCCAGCTGGATTAGATATTAAATTTCTTTTAAGAATTTTATTTACTGTTTTATTTGAACTGGCTAAAATTTTTACACCTCCAAGATCATTAACATCGACTACTGCAACATCTATATTTAAATATTTGGAAACCTCCTTACAAAATAAATCTGCATTGATAGGACCCATAACTATGCTTTTGTCGTAGGGTGTGACTGTACCACTTATATCATCAATGAGAGACGATTCTGAACCAGTTAATCTATAAAATATCCCTTTGATGCCAATTAATTTAAAGATAAATCCAACAATTAATGCAAAGGTTATTCTTGTTACTCCAATTCTATTTATTAATAATTGCATGCCGCAAGCTGTAGCAAGACTGCTTGTGGGGTGAAAAAAATAACATAAAGCTTTCGAAAATACACTATATTCTAAATTCTGAGGGGAAATATATCTATTTTGCATAATCGCAAGTGGACTTTCACCGATTGTTAAAATATCATTTTTTTCTACAATTCCTTTACAGTATTTAATCACAGTATTTACTGGGTCATCAAGGCAACCAAGTAAATCAGTTTTAATAGCAAAAGCATTATATTTATTATTTAATGGAATTTCAAAAACTTCTTTCGGTATTTGTTTTTGACCATCTAAATTAATTAACAAACAATCCTTTTTTTTTGAAATACCAAAATGTCCATAATTTTCCCAATAAACTTTTAACCATATATATTTTATTTTTTTTCTAAAATTGTAATTGCTAAATTTATAGATGATTTTTATAAATAATTCTGAATTTGATTTGATAATTGTTGTAGGCCAATAATTATTTAAATTTTTTAATTTATTTTTATCATATATATAAATATCTTCTTGATAGTTTAAGTTTTGGCAAAATTCGTTCCCTTTACTTTTAAAAAAATCTAATTCAAATTTTATATTATTTACCATTGTCTCTTTGGATTTACTTGTATTAGATATTTTTAAATCAATAATTAATTCGTTTAAACCATCCCTTTTTTTGATTTTGTAATTTATGGGTAATAGATTTAACTTTGATTTGGGTGAGTTTTTAATATATAAATCTGAAAGAATTAAAAAAATTAAAAGAACTAAGAGGATATTTATTAATATCATTTTTTAATAGTTAGTTTTTGTTTTTATCTTTTCTTTCAGAAATAATACTGTTATATTCATTAAAACTTTCTACAGAAAACTCAGTATCGTTTATATCAATTCCTTTTAATTCTCCTATAACTTTGTTTAATTCATCGATATTAGTCATTCCATTTTGATCATACTTAACTTCGCCATCACTATTAATAATAATGGTTTGTGGAATTAATCCATTCCAATAATAATTAGGTTCATTTGGAAGATAAGGTTTTCCTTTGTCCTGTAATTCATCTGTAGTTAGAGCAATGATATCTATATTATTTCTCCATATCAAATCTAAACCAGATATTATCGGAGCCATAGCTTTACTATCAGAACTATCATCAAGATAAAAAAATAAAACTGCGACTCTTTTATTTTTTAATGATTCCTGAAGAGTCGTCTGAGGAGGAACAATTGCTCCATTGCCTGCATATATAGGAAAGATATTGCCATCGTAACTATTAGAATCTCTAGAGGCATTTGCTTTATATGGATTTAAGAAAATTAATGCTATTAAGATCCATTGAATTATTTTCATTAAAGTTTAAAACTTACTTTGAACTTGATCTTCCTAATCCTTGTAGGATTCCTTTCCCAACAAGACCGATTGCTTTGCCAACGACTTTTGTAAGGAATGTTACGAAAAGATTACCGATATATTTTACCGCAACTTCTAACTGTGGTGCTACCGCATCTCTTATCTCAACTAACAATGTAACTTGTTTTTGTAGCCATTCTAGATTCTTTAATTCCTTTTCCCTATTTTCATTTTTAAAGTAACGGGTGAATTTTTTATCTATGATATCAATATATTCTCGTTTACTCTCATATAAGTAGATAGGCATATAAATATAGTCATGCCAACGATTGTAGTTATTAATATTGTTTCTAAATCTCTCAAAATTTCTTGTTGATTGTAATTCAGGATTTATAAGTACAGTTCTTAATTCTGGCCAAGAAGAACAAATATTAAATATTTCAGATGCTAATAAATTACAGTTCCTTATTGTCCAATTTGAAATTATATTTTCAAGGATTAAAAATGATTCTGTTTCATATAGTGGTAGTAATTTCCCATCATATTCAAGAACCTCATTTTTAATAATTGGCTCAATAAACATTATTGATTCATGAGATTCTCTATCTATCTCTTCACAACTTACTTCACTATAAATAAAATCATTTATTGAAATAGATTCGCTTCCTTTTTTTAATCTAAAATAGCTATCTGTGATATTTGAAATTGTATTAACTTTGAGTTCTTTTATAAGAGAATTTAAATCATCTTTAAAATCTTTCTTCTTATAGTTTTCCTTAATATTTTTCAGTAAATTATCTAACTCATCTAACATTTTACATATTAGACGTGAAATAAATTCTTTCTTTATCCCAGAAAGAATTATTGACGAGTTATTAAATTCAACTTGTAAGTTGGTTGAGCTATATCTTTCTTTTAGTCTATCAAAAATTAAATTCCATATTTCTGTAGTATTTTTATCTTTAATAAAAACCGTATTGTTATCTTCAAGATTAATTTTATTTTCAGTGTAAAATGCCTCTGTATAAAGTTCTAGTGAATTACCCCATAAGAAAATAAGAAAAGATTTAGCAGTAATAAGTTCCCTTAATCTTCCTTTTAAAATGAATTTATAAAATTCTGGAGTTGATTCAGAGTTAACATATTTGAATATGTAGTTAATTTCAGTGTCTATTTGTTTCAGGCCTGAAGTTAAAATTTTTTGACTAAAAGAGAGAGGCTTATCTTTGTTTAATTGAACCCGGGAATTATTTTCAATATCAAATACCCTTCCTCCATTTAAAATAGTATCGATAGATTCAAGAACTTTTTCAGCACTGGGATTTAAAAGAAAACCTTCAGCATTTAACGATGGAGTTGTTTTTGCTTCATAAACAAGTTCGCCAGAGAGTATTATAAGAAACTTTGACTCATCATATCTTTCTCTTAATTTTAATAATTCTAACCTTATAAGATCTTCTGATTGGAAATTAAGAACATTCCATATAACTAAATCCGGAGTTTTATCGTCTATTCCATTATTAAAATTAATGTCTAAATTTTGGTCTAGTGACGTTAACTTAAGCGATAAAGATTCTGCTATTAAGCTTGGAGCAATAATCAATATCGATTTTTTTGAAATTAATTCCAAGACTAGAATTCTTATCTCTTATACAAAATTAACTAACAATTAAAGCAAATACCAGCCTTAAATCAATTTTTATACTCTTTTAAGCGTAGTAATTTCTGTTTAAATCAAAGTCATTTAATCTATCTGATGACAATACATTATTCGCTTCGCTTATTTTAAATTTGTTTTCATAAAGAGCTTTACCTACAATTACGCCAAAGAGTCCAGAATTTTCAAATTTAACTAAGGATAATAAATCAGAAATTGAACCAACCCCTCCTGAGGCTATTACTGGAATATCTGTAATTTCAAGTATGCTTTTTATAAATTCTTCATTTGTTCCTTCTAACGTCCCATCTGTATTTATATCTGTAACAATAAAACTAGCGATCTTAAATGAAGAAAACTCCTTTACTAGATCTGTTGCTAAAATATTAGATTGCTCAAGCCAACCCCTCGTACTAACTTTCCCATCTTTTGCATCTATCCCAATAATTATCCTTCCAGGAAATTTATTTGATAAGTCTTTAACTAATTCTTTATTTTCTATTGCAGAGGTTCCCATTATAACTTTCTCAATACCATAAGAAAATAATTGTTCTATCCTTTCTTTAGACCTTATCCCCCCACCTATTTGAATAGGTATGTTAACTGTTTTTGCAATCTTTTTTATTGAGTTATCGTTTGTTGGGGATCCAGTTTTTGCAGCATCCAAATCAACTATATGTATATATTTTGCTCCTTCGCTTTCCCAAAATTTAGCTTGCACGTGAGGCTCTTTTGTGAAGTCTTTTCTTTTATTAAAGTCGCCCCTAAAAAGCCTTACACACTTACCATTCATTAAATCAATTGCTGGTATTAGTTCCATAGAATCATCCTTTTCATTAATTACTTCTTAGTAGTACTATTCAATATGTAATTCTATTTAAGATTACTACTTCAGTTAAATATTTTTTGAATATGAAAATTCTTGTAATGGGTGGCACTAGATTTGTTGGCAAGTCTTTGGTTGGAAAGTTATTAAGTCAAAATCATGATATTGATATTTTTACTAGAGGTAATAAAGCTAATCCTGAAAAAACAAACTTAATTAAGGGTGATAGGAATAAATTAGAAAGTATAGTTAAGCTAAGAAATAGAAAGTATGATGTTGTCTATGATATTTCTGGACGGGAGTTAGAACAAACTAAACTTCTTATAGAAAATTTAGATAACTCTTTTCAGAGATATATATACGTCAGCTCTGCAGGGGTTTATAAAGATAATTGCGAACTGCCCTTAACAGAAAAAGATCCCATTGATCCAGATAGTCGGCATAAAGGAAAATTTGAGACAGAAAATTGGTTGATAAAACAGAAGATTCCTTTTACAAGTTTTAGACCTACTTATATTTATGGTCCAGGAAATTATAACAAGATTGAAAATTGGTTTTTTGAGAGATTATTTACCAATAAATCCATCCCAATGCCCGGTGACGGGTCTTTAATTACTCAACTAGGCCATGTTTCTGATCTGACGGATGTAATGATTAGGTGCATAAATTTTGAAAATTCTAAAAATAACATTTACAACTGTTCAGGAAAAAAAGGAGTTACGATTAAGGGGTTAATTTATTTCTGTGCAAAAGTTCTTGGATTAAACCAAAATGAGATTTCTTTAAGAACATTTGATTATCAAAAATTAGATCCTAAATCTCGAAAGGGATTTCCAATTAGATTAAATCATTATCAGACTGATATCTCTAAGATTAAGCATGATTTAGAGTGGGTGCCAACTTTTGATTTACTTAATGGTTTAAAGGATAGTTTTATGAATGATTTTAATTATAAAAAGAGTGAGGGGTTTGACGAAAATTCAGATAAGATTCTTTTTAATTCTTAAATAGCCTAATAAAGTCACAAAAGTCAGGAAGAAACCTAACCAATAAAAAATTAAAGCCAAATTATTCAAAAAGCTTATTTTTAATGGTGTAAAGAAGGTGATAATTGAAATAAAAAAGAAGAATGTTTTAAATTTGCCTAACTGAGATGCTGGTAAACCGTCTTTTGCGGAGTTCCTAAGGCTAGAGATAATTAATTCTCTAAATAAAATTAATGTCAAAGACCAGAAAGGTATCAAATTATTTTTACAAAGGAAGATCAAAGGAATTAAATATAATACTTTATCGCTTAAGGGATCAAGGATAGCTCCTAATCTGGTTCTAAGATTAAATTTCCTTGCAATTAACCCGTCAAAATAATCAGTTAAACCTCCAATAATAAGCAATATAAAAACGTATAAAGGTCTGTTAATTTCTAAAAAAAGTATTAATGGAAACACAAGGAAAAGGCGAGATATCGATAATAAGTTTGGAATATTCAATGCCAAATTTTTAAGATTTTTTCTAAATAACAAATTAGTTTTTGTATATAAAAAATATATTACACTCCCAGCAAGCTTAAATTTTCAGTAAAAATTTTAAATTGTTTTTAATGCTAGATTCTAAAATTAAATTTAAATCTGAATCCTAAAGATTATAAACTCAACTTCTCTTTATGATTGATAATGTTTTATATTACAAAATTATTCCTTATATCTAATGCAGCCTCATAGCCTAAAGCTATCTCCAGAATCTGATTTGATAAATTCAATTAAAGAATATTCTTTATCGAATAATTTATACGGATATGTTTCTGGAGTGGTTGGTAATCTTAGAAAAGTTTGTATTCAATGCCCAGGAAATCAAGAGATAAATCAATTCCAGGGAAATCTAGAAATAGTTTCATTAAATGGACATTTTGATAAAGGAGATGTTCATTTACATTTGAGTTTTGCAGATGAGGGATGTAATGTCTTTGGCGGACATCTTGAGGAGGGATGTATTGTAAAAAAAGGTACTGATATATTATTACTTTCTTTTGAACAAAAAATTATTAATATCTCAAGCAATGATTTATTAAAAAATGAATCACGTGTAAAAGCATATGTTTTAAATGATTGTCCTTGGTCTAAAAGAGCAGTTAGGTTGCTTAATTCTTTATCTATCCCTCATGAAGTTACCATAATAGACAATGATGAGAGCTTTCAAAAAATAATGGCTCAAAGTCGCCATAATACTTTCCCTCAAATATTTTTGGATAATAAATTTTTTGGAGGATATGATGAACTTTCGGAACAAGCAAAATTGGATAACTTAAGTTCATTTAAGTAATTTAAATTTTTTAACTATCACGATTAGTGAGCTTTTCAGCAACTAATTCTTCCTCTAACTGCTTTATTAATCTTGATACAAGACTTTGAAATTCTGGTTGACAGCCTTTAAATGCCGCTTTATGTCTTATTGGTTCATTTCTAGTTCTTAAATCAGTAAGCATTAATTGTAATGCGTCAATTTTGGGGTTTATTTTCATAGTTTTATTTTATATATTTACATCTTTTAAATCGTTTGCATAGCTTTTTTAAAAGATATCTTTTTATTTTTATTTGAACTCGTCACTTCTATTAACTTATTTATAGAATCAATATTTTTTAAAGAATCTATACAACATTGTGCTACTAACCTTCTTGGAATTGATCCATTACTTTGAGTATCCTCCTTTGAATAATTTATATTTTCTGATTTAATATCTTCATTTTCCTTTAATCCTCCAGGTCTAATAATCGTCCATTCGAAATTTGAGTTTCGTAGAAAGTTTTCACCTATTTTCTTCCAAATAAGAATTAAACCAAATAAGTTTAATGGGTGAAACAATTTACCAGTACAAAGAGAACTTACTAAAATAACTCTCTTAATTCCAACTCTTTTACAACTCTCCAATTGCCTATATACGCCTAATGCATCAACCTTTGCAGGACCGGTTAAATCTAATGATGCTCTCGCACCAGTGGCAATTACCAAAGCATCAATATCTTTTAATGCTTTATCAAGTTCTTTTTTATTGTCTAATGAAATTCTAATTGTTTCTAGACTCTCTAGCCCTTCTGAAACTTTTGAATTCTTTCTAATAATTTGCCTTACTTTATATCCTTTCTTAACTGCCTCTTCAGAAATTCTATAACCTGTTTTCCCAGATGCACCAGTAATTGCTATTTTCATGATTAAAAAACTAATTAAATTATTATATAAATTTATTAGGGTTTTTTACATATAAATTTCTTTTTTCTTTTTGGATAAAGAGTACGACATAAATAACATTTTGTTCCATCACAGCCTCTTGCAGTGCAGTATTCTCTGCCATAAAAGATTATTTGCAAATGTAGGGAATTCCAATCATTAACAGGAAATATTTTTTTTAGGTCTTTTTCTGTTTGAACTACGCTATCTCCATTTGATAGACCCCATCTTTGTGACAATCGGTGTATGTGAGTATCGACTGGGAATGCCGGAATTTTAAACACTTGTGACATTACAACTGATGCTGTTTTATGACCTACCCCTGGAAGAGATTCAAGCTTCTCAAAAGAATCAGGAACTATCCCTTTATGCTTCTCAATCAATAGTTTGGATAGGTTATAGATGTTCTTTGATTTTTGATTAGATAGACCTAAAAATTTTATGTATTCATAAATTCCATTAATACCTAGCTTCATCATCTTTTCTGGATTATCTGCAACCTTAAATAAGCTTTTTGTTAATTCATTTACTTTCTTATCTGTTGATTGAGCACTTAAAACTACGGCGACGAGAAGTGTATATGCATTTGTATGATCAAGAGGGATTGGAGGAGATGGATATAGTTTTTTGAGTGCCTTGCGTATTATTTCTGCTCTCTCAGACTTTCTCATTAAATTTAACAAATTGGATGATGTATAAAATTATACAAGAGATATTTTAGGTGAATATTTTCTGCTAATTTAATATATTTAAATAAGAAGACTTTAGTGAAAAATGATGCGTTAATAATTTATGATCTGCATCATAAATATAATAAGCGAGAACATTCAAATTGGATATTAGATGAAATTAACTTAAAAATTAAAAATGGCGAATTATTAGGTTTGCTTGGTCCCTCTGGTTGTGGGAAAACTACTCTTTTAAGATTAATCGCAGGATTCGAATATCCGTCTAAAGGAAGAATTTCTTTAAATGATAAAGAAATTTCAAGTAGCAAAAAAATTCTTAGCCCTGAGAAAAGAAATATTGGTATGGTTTTTCAAGACTATGCACTTTTCCCTCACTTAACTGTTTTGGAAAATATAATGTTTGGTTTGAAAAACAAAAAAGATAGATCTAGAGTTGATTATTTACTAAATGTTGTTGGTCTTGATAGTTTTGTTGAGAGGTATCCACATGAATTGTCTGGAGGCCAAAAACAAAGACTTGCAATTGCAAGGGCTCTTGCTCCAGGTACAAATTTCATTTTATTAGATGAACCCTTTTGTAGTCTTGATATGCATGTCAAACTTAAATTGAGAAGTGAACTGCCAAATATTCTAAAAGCTTGTAATGCAAGTGGATTAATGGTTACTCATGATCCGGAAGAGGCCATGTCAATTTGCGATAAAGTTGCCGTCATGAATGAAGGAAAAATACATCAAATTGATACACCATTTAACCTTCTAAATAATCCTAAGACCCTATTTGTTAGTAGTTTTATTTTGGGTAATAATATTATTAATCTTCAAAAAAATGGTAATTCATATATTTCTTGTTTAGGTGAAATAAATAGTTCAGGGGTTTTAAAAAATACAAATATTAAAAGTATGTCAATTTCGCCTAAATTTATTTCAATTAAAAGATCAAAATCTGGTAGTGCGAATGTAATATCTAAAGAATTTCTTGGAGAATTTCTTATATATAAAGTAACTATTAATGGAAACATATTGCGGGTTAGAACTGATATTAATAATCTCCTGAATAATGGAGAAAAATGTTCTCTTTCTATTAATAAAAATAGTTATTATTTTTTATATCCTGGAGCACATAAGGTATATATATAGAATTTATTTATAGGCAATTACACTTCCCTCCCTTCCAATTAGAGCATTTTTTCTTTTTACATTTCTTTTTTTTACTTTTATATATTTTATTAGTTAATAGCAGTTCAGAAAAACTGTACTCTAAATTCATTTATAGTATTGCGAGTGATTTTCATTATCATATTATTTAATTTAATTTAAAGGATTTGTTAATTACTAATTTATACAAAATGTTGTATTATTTATTTAGTTAATAATTTGAAAATGAATGAAAATACTTTAAAAACAAAAAAATTAATTAACCTTGGTCCTTCTGGAAGAGCTGTTGCTCAACCGATAGACAATAGTTTATTGGATAATATTTTTGAACATCTAACTATGGAAAGATATGCCAATGTTCAATATTTTTCTATGTATCTCTGGTTTCAAGAACGTGATTTAAATGGATTTGCGTCTCATTTTCTAAGTGAATCACAAGGTGAAATGGAACATGCTCAGAAATTTGCAGATTACTTAATCGCAAGAGGACAAAGCGTAAAATTAGATGAAATTCCTGCACCCGTTCAAACATGGGATTCAATAGAGGATCTGATTTCTTATTCTTTCAACATGGAGGCTGATTTAACTTCATCTCTGCAACAACTTTATTCGATTTCAGAAAGAATTTCAGATACAAGAACTAACGTATTTTTAGATCCAATCATAGAGGCACAAACAAAATCAGAAGATGAATTCGCAAACATACTTGGCAAAGTAAAGTTTGCTTCTAATCAACCTTCTGCAATCTTATTGATAGATAGTGATTTAAAGAAAAAATAAATTACTTTCAAATTTATTTTCATTCAATGTCCTTTTGGTTATTTCAACAAGTAACTTAGAAAAGTTAATCTTCTCATTATTTTTTTTATTTAAGAGCTCAGCTATTTTATAAATCTCATTAACTCTTTTAAAAATATTTTTGTTTTCAGAAAATAACCTTTCTTTCAATGCTTTATTACCAGTAGTTTTGTAAGATTGTTTTATATTTTTGAGTCTGTTCGATAAAACATCAACTTCCATTAATAAGTTGTTAGTAAGTGATTGTGATTCATTCATTTTTTATAGCGGCGATGTTTCAATAAAAGAAGGTGCAACACTTACTGTTTGGGTGCCAATTGGAGCTATTAATAACTCAGATGATCTTAATTTTGAAATTAATCTTGTTGATGTTACGCGTGTTGAGCCGATTAATTCACCTATTCTTTCATGAGTTAGCCTAAAAGGCAGCTCACACCATTGACCACATCTTCTTCCTAAACGATTTACTAGTATTGAAAATAACGCTTGTAATCTTTGTTCGGCATTTCCTAAGTGTCTAATTCTAAGGAGTTGCAAAGTCCACTCATTTACTGCATCGAAGCCAATATTCTCATCAATATTTACATTGCTATGAAAAGACAAATCTGTAAGAGCTTCAACACAAACACCTTCGCTACACAAAAGGTCGGTTCTTAATTGATCACCTGATTGCAAAAATGCAAGAGTCATACCTTCAGTTTCTTCGCATGGGCAATAAACTCTAGCTATCCCACTTTCAACTTCTAAACATGTACCTTTAGGTCTTGATGAAGGGTCTATTAAAACAGATTGCCCAGTTATTATCCTTACTGATTTTGAAGTAGGTTCTCCATAACTATGGAAATTCATTAAATTAAGTTTGATAATGAGAATTATTATCAATTATGCACTACGAAGTAATTTATTGCAATAGATTCTCATTATCATAACTATTTTGAAGTTTTTCTTTACATAGATTTAAAGAATATAATTTAAATAGAATTCTTAAAAATATTTTTTTAGATGAACGTTAAAAGAGTCTGTTTTAATTGTGGAAGTTCTTCATTCGTTTCAGATCGGTCTTTAGGTGGGAAGATGGTTTGCTCTAAATGTGGTTGTTCTGCATTTAAAAATAAATCCTCTTCATTTTTAAAAAGGAAAAATTTAATTTTTATTGCTATTGGGATAGCTATTTTTCTAATTATTATTAGATAATCTGTTTATAGTCCAAAATCCATTATTTTTAATTACCTCTACATCAATCCCATATAACTTATGAAGATTTTCACTATTTATTACCTTATTTTGAATTCCATCAGCGATTATCTTGCCATCTTTTAGCATTATGACTCGGTCATAAATTGTTGTAATCATTGAGATATCATGGGTTACACATAATATTTTGGTATTTAATTTTGATAATTCATTAATCTTATCAATTACAAAAAACTTTGATTTATAATCTAAATTCGCAATTGGCTCATCTAATATTAATATATTTGGTTTTTTGATTAGCGCTCTGGCAATAAGAGAAATTTGTTTTTCTCCATCTGATAAATAGGAAAAATTTTTTTTAGATAAATTTGATATATTCATATTTTTAATGATATCTTCCACCTTATAAAAATCTCTTTCAGATTTTTTTGATACGTAACAATATCTTCCATATAGTCCACTTAAAATTAAATCAAAAACTTGTAGATTTGGATTTATTCTATTTTTGATATCATTATTTACGGTACTGATTCTTTTTCTTAGTTCCCATAAGTTTATAAGTTCTTTGTCAAATATTTTTAGTTTTGATTTATTAGTTATTACTGGGTATATGTTTCTATTAATTACTTCTACTAATGATGATTTACCTGAACCATTTGGTCCAATTAATATTACATTCTCTGAAAAAGCTATCTTTAGATTTAAATTTTTAATTACTCTATAATCACCCTTAAAACAATTTATATTTTTTGCCTCAAACCAAAACTTATTAACCACTAAAACTTATTGCTCCAAAATATAATCAATTGAATTGAGCTTAAAATAAATATAAATAGATAAAGCCAATTCAACCATGAAGGTCTATTTACTTTCTTCATAAATTATATTAGTAACATAAAAAATATAAGTGGAGCAGCAAATCTTACAAATGTTTTTCTAATAATATCTATATTATTTATAATTTCTAATTTTTTTATCTCTGGCGGATATTTCAATATAATTTTGTCATACACGGATAGGTTTTGAGCTTTATTAATATTTTTCCAAGGTTCATCTTTATCTTCAGATTTTTTGTACCATTTCCAAAAGTAATTTATTATTCTGTCCTCTCCCAATAATTTTATTTCATCTTTACTTATAAATCCCATATCGTGATTATATGTTTGCGTTTTTAAAATCATATAATCCTCATCAAAAATTTTATAAAAAATCTTTCTTTGAGTTTCTTTGAATAATATGAGGTTATTAAGTAGTTTATTTTTTAAAAATTTTCTGTAGTGTCTTACTATTACTCTTGCTTTGTTATTCCCAAGTGGAATATGATCTAAAACTTGTAAATATCGTGATAAAGAAGGATCCCCTTTATAAATTAATATTCTGCCAGGTGGAATATATTTTATCCGGATAAATTCTTTTGTAGGGTCATTCTTGTAGTAATAAGTACTTTCAATGTATTTAGGGGTAACATTAATCTTCTGGTTAAAACTAACTAGCACGTTTTTATTAACATCTTTATCAGGGATTGTATCGCCGTGAACCCAAAAAATATGAAGGATATCTAAGTGATTTTCAATTATCCTTGACCAATCACATTTAAAGTCAACTATTACCTCTTCAGATACATAATCCTCATGTAAAAAACCATTATCAGATAATTCGTAGTTACTTATAGGTGCATCTTCACTTATGTTTTTTAAATCAGTATCAGGTTTTCTAGAAAAATACACAAAAATATATCCATTCTTTTCTAAAGCTTTGTATTGAGATAAATGAATTTTTTTGGCGTAGTTATCGTAGTTATTATCAACTATATGACTGCATGTTATTCTATCGAGATTTTGGCAACTTCCCCCAGATGAAAATTTAGCTCCATGATATGGACAGGTTATTACTCCATCTGATAATGTTCCACCAAAAAATGAGGCCCCTCTATGTGGACAAATATTTTTAATGCATCTAACATTTTCATTCTCGTCTCTATAAAGAACGAGGGGCTCATTATAGAGTGAAAAATAATGTAGCTTATTTTTTTTTAGTTCTTTTGAAGGGCAAATTGCATACCATCCAAATAAACCTATTTTTAACTCTTTTTGATTTTCTCTAATATCTAACGAGTCAATTTTTACTACCGTTCCTTTTTTAAATGGCTTAAGAACGGTATTAAAGTCTTTTGATTTAAAAAAATTAATTTGTCTGTTTTCCATAAATTAATTTCTTTTTTTAATTGACTGTTTATCTTTCGGAACTATAACTCAAGTAAATAATCAATTTCTTATAAAAAGAAAATTCTCTATTATTTGTAGCAATAATTATTTCGTTCTTGAAAAATACTGGGCGCCCTTTGTGTTTTTGTATCTTTACTTCATGTTTTTTGTATCTTTTGTAATTCTTTCAGATTTTTTATGTTATCAATAGCATCATCAATATTTTTGTGAAAATTGCACTGGCCAAGATAACAACCTATAAATCTTAGGAATTTTCTCTTGCCACCACTTATTTCATATTTATGAATTGTTCCTCCATCAATAGGAGCATAAATAAGTTTTGGTAATGCCATATTGATTTTGTTTTTAATTCTTAATTAAACAATAATTCATCTTCAAATGCATTTCCATAGCTCAATCTATATATTTAATAATTAATTTACTTATTATTGAATAATTATTTATTGAAAACCTATTAATTATTTTGTGTTTATTAATTATTAATATGGATTTTTCATTATGCCAAAAGCATTTAATTGTTTTTAAAAAAATTACTAAAAATTAAAACGATAAAATAATTACTTATAGAGATTTTAACTTCCAAAATATGCAATAGCTTTTTCTTAATATACAAATTTTTCTATAATTTTTAATAAAGCATAGCCATCATAGTTAAATTCTAAACTATATTAAATTTGCAATTTGTGAAATATTATGATCAAAAGAGTTTTTACGATATTTATTTTAACTTTGATTCTTCTGTTTAGTAGTCCAGTTTATTCATCAGATACTTCTTCTAAAACTCTTGAAAAGTATACTAAAAAGATTTCTAATAAATTTACTAGAACTTATTGCAACACCAGCAAATTCGGTATTTCTTATGAAGGAGCTTTGGCATTTGCTATTGGAGAGACTAATAAGGAATTTAAACATAATAAACTCAATAATTTGTTAGATTATTCTCTACTAAAAAATTCAATAGTTAATGATTTAGAAAATAATTGCCAGGTTTATGATTTTCCTATTAATAGCTTAGAAAATTTAAAATTTAATTAGAAAATAGGCATTGTTAAAGTGTTATTTTTTACCTATCCAATCATTGGGTTTCTCCATCATCCACTCAAAAACCCCCTTGGCATCAAGGTTTTTAGATGCATAAACAAACAAAATTGGAAATATTAAAATTACTGCTCCAATAACTGCTAATTCTGTTTTACCGATCCCCATCTCACTGATTGTTAAGGCAAAATAATTTATCATTATCTTTATTTAATTAAAATTTGTCTCTACATAATTTATAAAAAATTTTTTATTATTACATTTATTTATAAAAAATCTTAATTGTTTATAGTGAAAGATATTTGTATAAAGTACCTATTTTATTGAGGCAAAGTTTCTAATAATTTAATAGTATGATTATATTTAATGGTTATGAATCATGAAATTATTATTTTTACACCTATTTTTGTAGTATTGATTGGATTTATATTTTTTTTAACTTTAAAAAAAAGAAAAAGATCAGCTAAAAGTATTTATAAATTAATAGATGATTTAGAAAAAAAATACATATATTAATCGTTTTTAAAAGAAAAAAAATTAATCAAATTCTATACCAACTTCTTCTTTTAAATCTCTTTCTAAATCTGGAAGATGTGGTTCAACCCAGTGATCTTTGTTATCAATACCAGTTGAATTAACATAGTTCATGATGTGTTGATCTACTTGTTTATACAGATCATGCAAATTTAAATCCATACGGATTTCATTTGCAATTTCAGAGACTTGTTTTTCAGTTAAACAATGATCAGGATGAAGTAAATTACAGCAAGGTATTCTCTTCTCAATCAATTCATTTAGATTGATTTTTATTTCGTAATCTTGATGAATAGTCATAGATTCTATAGTTTTACATTTATTTTAATTATGGTTAAGGTTTTGTATATCTTTAGTCAAGAAACAAAGTTTTTAAGTATCCATGAAATATTTTTAAATAAATAGATCTTCCAAATCTTTATACAATTCATCATCCTCTTTTGAGTTTTCTATAGGGTCATTATTATCAACTGAAAGTTCTTTTTTTGAAGTATAGAATATATATCCAAGAGCTCCAAAAAACAAGGTTGTAGGTAGAATCATTAGCATTTAATTGACTTATTATGAATATAGTGCAACACTTATTACAGTCAAGTGCTGAACTTTAATTAATTTTAGATGCCTACCAAAAAAAAAAGAGTTGGTTTTATTCCAAGAGAAGATGTTATGAGAGCAATTGATAAACTGAGCATTGAGAATAATCTAAGTAATTCAAAAATAATCAGTATTTTAGTTGAGGAAGCACTTACTATAAGAGGTATATTTAACCAAAAAACAGGAAAGCTAACCCAATCATATAAAACAATTAAAGATGATTTACATGATTTATCTGAAGATTGTAATAGTTTTAAAGATAAAGAAAAATTAACAATTAATACTAAATTTGGAAGTGATATAAATCCTGAAAAAACAACTCTTTTAAAACAAACAAATCAGGATCCTTTTGATTTGAATACTTATAAAAAGTTCTTGTCATTCATTAAATTTCAGGAAATGATGAATGAATATGATACTTAAAAAAGTGTTGCTAAGTACAGCACTGTGCGCTAAATTTAATATGTATTTATATGCTGGAGATTAACTTTTTAGAAATTATTTATTAACATTTCAAAATCCTGAAATCAATTAATCAAAAAAAATATTACTTTGTTATGAAATCATCATTCCCAATTTTTTCTATAAATCTTCTACCTCCTGAAAGATTATATTGCAACTTTAATTATTGGAGTTCTTTGTTTTCTAAGGATATGCAAATTTTATGGGATAGAGCTCATGGGGTTCCTTTAGAAAAACTCCCCAAAGGGGTTTCTGATATGATTTTTCCCTATTTATTACTTGCACTTTCAGATTATAAGACTTCTCAAATAAATAAAATGAATGGAATAGGATTAGACAATCTATTAAGTCTTTGGTTTGATAAGTACTTGTTGAATAAAAATGGATACTTCGAACTTATTAAAAAGTAATTTTTAAAAATTAACACTTTTATTAAAGTAGATTATATCTTGAAATTTTTTTAAATAAAAATGTTTTAGTGATTTTTTTGTGATTATCACATCAATAATCTTGCTATAAATTAAATAAATGAATTGAAAATGGTTAATTTAAATTTTCTTTCAGAAAATATTTGTATTGTTATTTTGATGATACTAACAAACAGAAATATAAAATTAAGAAGATCAATTTAAATGCATTTCAGTTCAAAGACTCTTAGCTTAATATTAAATCTATTATTCTTTTTACTTATCTTTGTTTTTTAGTTTTAGTTTTACTAATTTACTTTTAATGATTTTAGAATTATTTTTTAAAATAATTTAGTCATCTAAAATAAATTATATTCTTATAAAAAGAAATTTCTTCATTTCGCAATTTTCTTAAAAATTATCTTAAATTTATATTTTTTATTGACTTTTATTATTGATCAAAGGATAATGACAAAAATAAATTTTAATTGTGAATTCTCATTTAAATACCTTCGATTATGTTGTTGACGATCTACTTGCTTCTGATGTTCATTTATTAAAAGGGGAACTTGATTATTTACTTATGCAACATTTATTTAATTCAATTGATTTAAGTGTTATTTCTTCAACCGAATCAACAGATAACGATTCAATAGCAGCCTAATTTTATTATGAAAATTTTATACGATAAGATTTGGGTCCCCATTTTTGGTTATATTTTATCCAAATTTGTTTTTTTAATAGAAGGTAAAAATCAGGACTCTAAAAATAAAAAAAAAGAATAATTGCTTTTTAGGCTTAATAAAGTGTCTTTAATTACATAATCAAACTCAATATATTTTGATAACAACAAAAGAGGTACTTTAAATTTATAAAAATATGCATTGTTGAAATATGTACTAATTGCTTTTAAGCAAATTAAAATGAGCAAAATTAATACCTTAAAGCCATATACAGTTTATTATCGCGACTTTCAAAATATTAGATTAGAAAATTGTTTTTATGCTTGTGATGCTTACGAAGCAAGAACACTAGCAATGGAATTTAATAAATATATTAATGAACATCCAAATAGTATTGATCTTATAAGATGTGAAAATTGATTTAAATTTTTTAATTGTTTTAGAATAAAGAATTTCTAAACGCTTAAAAATCTATCTATAACATCTTGACTTAATTCAGAGGTTTGTCCGCTTGCCACAATTCCGCCTCTTTGCATTGCATAGTATTTATTAGCTTGCTTAACAAAATGTAGATGCTGTTCTACTAATAATACACTTATTTTTGTTTCTTTGATAATAGTTTTAATTGCATTCTCGATATCAATTACGATGTTGGGTTGAATCCCTTCAGTTGGTTCATCTAGAAGAAGTAGTTGAGGTTTCCCAAGCAGCGCTCTTGCAATAGCCAACTGTTGTTGCTGACCCCCACTTAAATCGCCACCTTTCCTTTTTAAAAAGTCTCGTAATATAGGAAAGAGATCAAATACTATATTATCTATTTTTTTGTTTTTAATAAGACCACCTGGAAGAGCTTCTAGTCCCATTAATAAATTTTCTTCTACCGTTAAATATGGTATGATTTCTCTACCTTGAGGGACATAAGCAACACCTAATTTAGCTCTTTGATGGGGTTCTCTTCGAACTAACGAATTGCCATTAAATAATATTTCTCCACTTTTTGGCTTCAAAAGCCCAATAAGTGACTTAAGTAATGTAGTTTTACCAACTCCGTTCCTTCCAATAAGACATACCATTTCACCAGTGTTAACAGTCAAATCAACATCTCTTAGGATGTGACTCTCTCCATAAAATGTATTTAGTGACTTAATTTCTAAAACTTTCACTTATAAATCCTCCTGTTTACCAAGGTATACCTCGATTACTTTTGGATCACTTTGAATTTTATCCATTGAACCTTCACATAATACTGAACCTTGATTTAATACCGTTACGTTACTTTCAAGACGCCTTATAAACTCCATATCATGATCAATTACTAAAACGGTATTTTCACCCGAAAGTGATTTAAGTAGATCTGCGGTTAGCTCTGTTTCCTCATCAGTTAATCCTGCCACTGGTTCATCTATTAACATCAAAGATGGTTTTTGACCTAAAAGCATTGCTATTTCCAACCATTGTTTTTGACCATGAGAAAGTGAACCGGCTTTAATTTCTGATTTGCTTGATAAATTAACTATTTTCATAAGTTTATTAACTTCTTCTAGTTTATTTTCAGATGGTTTGTTGGCTATTAATTTTATAGTTGATGAATATTGACTTACAGATATTTCTAGATTTTCTTGAACACTTAGATTCTCAAAAACTCTTGGACTTTGGAATTTTCTCCCAACACCAATCCTTGCAATTTTGTGTTCTTTTTTTCCTACTAAGGACTTTCCCTTAAAAAAGACATCCCCTTTTGTAGGTTTAACTTTTCCAGTTATTACGTCAAGAAAAGTTGTCTTGCCTGCTCCATTGGGCCCAATAACTGCTCTTAGTTCACCTTTGGTTAACTTTAAGTTTAAATTATTTAAAGCCAAAAAACCCTCAAAACTTACACTAACATCTTTTAAATTAAGTATGAATTCTTTTACCATTTTAAATCCCCTCTTTTTTGTTTGCTTCTAGACTTGGATAAGTAGCAATAAATCTTTTAACTCCAAACCTTGTGAGTAAATTTCGAGGTCCTCCATTATTTATCCAACCAATAACCCCTTCAGGGAGAATAGTTACAACAAGGATAAACAAACCACCTTGTATAAATATCCAGCCACCTGGAATTAATCCTTGAACAAAACTCTCCCCAAGTCTAATAAAAAATGCACCAAGAATAGCTCCAAGAAGTGTTCCTCTTCCACCAACTGCAACCCAAATCACCATCTCTATTGAAAATGGTACCCTCATATATTGTGGGGATATAAGATCGGCTTGTACTGTAAACAAAGCTCCGGAAATTCCTGCTAAACATCCTGCAAAAGCAAATATTAGAGTTTTGAATAAAACAGGATTATATCCACTGAATCTTATTCTTGGTTCATCATCTCTGATACCTATAAGAATACTGCCAAACCTTTTACTTACAAGCCACTTACTAAATAAATAAAAAAGAATAACTAAGATCCCGCTTAAGTAATAAAAATATTTTTGGATTAATGGATCTCCAACCATCGTTCCAAATAAAATTGTGTTTGGTGTAGGCAGCCCATTTGTTCCATTAATTAATTTCTGTTGACCGTTAAAGAAATTAAAAAAAACAAGTAGTGCTGCTTGTGTAAGGATAGAAAAATAAACACCTTTAATCCTATTTCTGAAAACAAGATAACCTATTAAACCTGCTATTAGTCCAGGTATTAACCAGATAGCTATTAGAGTAAATAATGGAGATTTAAATGGTTCCCAGAAAAATGGTAATTCCCTTACACCATACAAACCAAAAAATTCGGGTATTCCTTCTTTTAAGGAATTTAACTGGAGAAACATAGCGATGGCGTATCCACCTAACGAAAAAAATATTCCTTGCCCCAAACTTAGTAAACCAGTAAAACCCCAGCTTAAATCAATACCTAGTGCGACTATACCTAATGATAAACACTTACCCAATATTTTTAATCTAGAATCACTCACTAATGAAGGCATTGCTATGAAAAGTGCTAATGCAATAGCCCACCATAAATAAGAGATATATTTTTTTGATAATTTCATGACTCTACCATCCTTCCTTTCTGAGGAAATAATCCTGAAGGTTTAAATTGTAGGAAAATTATGATTAGAGTGAAAATCATTACTCTGGCCATACTAGTAGTAGCAAAGAAATTTACAATATTAGCCAAACTCTCAGGCATATTAGGCCATATAGTCATTAACCTACCAGCACCGATTAGATCTGTCATTATCCCTATGCCAAAAGATGCTAATACAGTCCCAAGGAGATTTCCCACTCCTCCTAAGACTACAACCATAAAACAAGGAACTATATAGTTTTGACCTACGTTTGGCCCTACTGAACCAAGCAAGGAAACTGCAACACCTGCTACTCCAGCTAATCCAGAACCAATAGCAAAGGTCAATGTATCAACTTTTTTTGAAGATAGGCCAAGACATTCTGACATTGATCTATTCTGGGTTACAGCTCTAATTCTTAAACCCCATTCACTTAGGTTTAAAAAAATTAATACCGCTACAACGGAAATTAAGGTAATAAATATTATCCATAACCTGGTTTTAGGATAAGTTTCACCAAAAATATCTATGGGTCCTCTCATCCATTTTGGTGCTGTAACATCAACATTTCTTGAGTCAGCTCTACTCAGTCTTGAAATATTTGAGGCTATAAAATTTGTCGAAAGAATTCCCAGCGTTACAGAAAATGCCCAAATTGATAAATCAATATATTTTTTATAGGCAAAATTTAGAAATTTGTCTTTTAATAAGTTTTTTATTGATATTCCAGAAATAAAAGTAATTATTATTCCTGGACCAACAGCCAAAGGAACACCTCTAACGAATTGCTGAAGAAGAAGGCTTACTCCCCATGTGGCTAGCAAAGTCTCCAGTGGGTTGCCATAAAGTTTTCTTATTATAAGTCTTTCAAGTAATATTCCAACGCAGGCGCTAAAAATGAATGCTATGAAAATTGATACAATTATATAACTTCCATAAAAGGGTTTTAAAAAAGGTTGTTTAAATAAAAGTTGGGTTACAAATGTAGAGTATGATCCAACCATTATTAGCTCTCCATGGGCAAGATTTATAACGCCCATTAACCCGAAAACAATAGCTAAACCTAATGCTGCAATTAACAGAACAGAACCAATTGAAATACCTTCAAAGATAATGTCAAAAAATAGATCCACTTAAATTAATTAAAAATTTTAAAAAAATAAAAGGGAACCTATAAAGTCCCCTTTTATGTATAGTTAGGAAGTTTGGTTACATTTTATATTTTCTTCCCCCACCACCTTCACTCCAATCACATCCGTAACCGATATCTTCAGGATAAAATTGATTCCAGGTTTGAGGTATTACTGGCCCGTCTGATGTGAAATCATCAAGAATGGTAAATCCACCATCAGCGTTTATTTCACCAATTCTCACTGTTTGAGAAATATGATGATTTGGCATAACTTCTATTGGGCCTTGAGGCGCGTCAAAAGTTACTCCAATTAGGGCCGCCCTTACAGCTTCATCATCAAATGTTCCAGCCTTTTCAACTGCTTTTTTCCATAGATAGACCATGTTATAAGCTGATTCCTGTGGATCTGCTACAACTCTGTCGGAACCCCATCTTTCTTTGAAGTTTTCTGCAAACGTCTTAGAAGCTGGTGTATCAATTGACATCATGTAATTCCAAGCACCATAGTGTCCCTCAAGAAATTCAGGACCAATCGTACTTATTTCTTCTTCTGCAATTGAATAACTCATTACATAGTAACCATTTTCTGGAGTAATTCCAACATCTTGAATCTGCTTAAAGAAGGCTACATTTTGGTCTCCGTTAAGAGTATTAATGATTACTCCTCCATCTGGAAGTGCTTTTTTGATTTTTGTAATTATTGGGGCAACTTCAGTATTTCCTAAAGGTAAATAGTCTTCACCAACAACTTCTCCTCCAAGAGTTTTAAGTTGTTCTTTAGTAATAGTATTAGAAGTCCTTGGGAACACGTAATCAGAACCAACTAAGAAAAATGGTTTTCCTGCAGCTGGTGAGCTTTTGAACATAAATTCTGTTGCCGGCTCTGACTGCTGGTTAGGAGTTGCTCCTGTATACATAATATTTGGAGAGCACTCTCTACCCTCATATTGGATTGGGTAGTAAAGGAAGCCATCCTTTTCTTCGTAAACAGGTAACATAGCTTTTCTACTTGCTGATGTCCATCCGCCGAATATAACAGGATATCCTGCATCAATCATTTGGGATGATTTTTCTGCAAATAATGGCCAGTTAGAGGCTCCATCCTCTACTTTGTACTTGATTTCATAACTTTTGCCATCAACCACAACACCTCCAGCTGCGTTGATTTCTTCAATAGCCATTATTTCAGTATCAACCAATGTTTTTTCTGAAATAGCCATTGTTCCAGATAGCGAATGAAGTATACCGACAGTTATTTCATCGTCATATGAAAGTGTGGACTTTGAACCGCCACCACATGACGTGACTGATACAGCAAGAGTGGCAGTAGCTAATCCTGCCAAAATACGCCTTGAAATTCCCATGAATTCTTTTAAATTAGGTAATTGACCCTCAATAGGGGGATAAAATAAAAGTTATTAATGAGTGGGATTTCGTTTTGTATCAGTCGTAACTTTTTGTTGAATCCAATATATAATCAATTACTATTTTATTAATTTTGAGAACTAGCTATCTGCGATTCTAAAAATTGCGTTATTTCTTCAACCCCATTACCATCACTAAGGTTTGTAAAGAACCAAGGTTTTCCCTTTCTCATTAATTCTGTATCACTTTGCATTATGTTTAAATCTGCACCAACCATATCTGCCAGGTCAATTTTGTTTATCAATAATAAATCTGATCTTGTTATCCCAGGGCCACCTTTCCTTGGGATTTTGTCACCTGCAGATACATCAATTACATAAATTGATAAATCTACTAGTTCAGGACTAAAACTAGCTGCTAAATTATCTCCTCCACTTTCTACAAAAATAAAATCTAAGGGATTATATTTATTTTCTAGATCAATAACTGCATTTTTATTCAGGGAACAATCCTCTCTTATTGCTGTATGAGGACATCCTCCGGTTTCTACACCAATAATCCTTCCCTCTTCTAAAACTTTTTTATTTATAAGAAAGTTAGCATCCTCTTTTGTGTATATATCATTTGTTACAACTGCTATCTCATAATTTTTGTTGAGACTTAAGCATAGAGACTCTACTAATGCGGTTTTTCCTGAACCTACAGGACCAGCAACTCCTACTCTCAATTTACTACTCATAGATTAATTTCTAAAAAGTTTTGTATAAAGGTTATTGTGGTTTTGTTGTGCAATATTTAAACCTACATTGCCAAAATAGATGTCATCAATTTTTTTGTCCATAATTTCATTAGAAACTTTAGAAATAATTTCTATTAAATCTCTCTGAATTAATTGAGCTTTAGTTGAACCAATTGGAATAAGCCTCAAAGCTGCACTTAGTTGATTAGAGCTCCATGAATATAAAAAATTTTCCACCATTTCCAACTTAGTGATTTCAAAACAATAACAAGCCCAACTCCATGCTAAAGGCCAAGAGCTTTTTTTATTTTTTTCAAAGAGATATTCAAATCCAAATTCTTTGGTTATATCAAATAATGATTTTGACATTTGAGATTGTTGTTCTCTTATTTCAATAGAATCTTTAGATGAGAGGATCCATTTATCTAAACTTAATAGCTTTTGCAAATTACTCTTTAAATTTTTGTCGTTGTTTATCTCATTGAAAATATCAAAAAACTCAATTAATAGTCTCGCATCTAGTCTAATCTGTCCTATTTTCAATTCATAAGTGAGAATTTCCTTAACATCTTCGGGATCTTTTATATTTTTATTATCAAAAAAACTTTCTAATCCCTCCGAATAACAAAATCCTCCAACAGGTAGATTGGGACTTATTAATAAATATTTTAATAGGTTGTTTTTAATCATGGTTATGAGCACCTGTTTCAGGAAAAAATTTTTTCTTGGTATTCAGTACTTCAACATTAAAGTGCTTAAGCATACTTTCTATAACGTAATCAGTTTTTGTTAGAAGTATATCTTTATCAATTTCTACTTCTACGTGTCTATTCCCTAAGTGATAAGCAGTTTTAATAAGTTCAAAATTAGAATTTGAATGAATTTCAATTAAGTTTTCTATTCTGGCAACGATCTCTACATAAAAATTTGGCTGATTAGTTGAAAGTATATCTCCATCATTTAATTTGCCATTTCTAGGTAGTTGTAAGATTATTTCTATGTCACAATCAGTTTTTCTTCTACCTCGTAAGATTCTTCTTTCATCAGAATTTAAAGTAAGTTTTAAAAATGAACCTTTTAGTGGTTTATTTTTAATCCAATCGGTTACAACAATTTGTTTATTGATTTTCATAATCAAAATTTTTGGTTACTTTAATTTAATAATTAAAGAGAACAACTTATGATAAAAACATCATGGGAAGGTAATTGTTCCTTAAATTTTTTTAATAATAAATCAAGTTTGGGAAATGTTGATAAAACAATCTTTAAATCTGAATTGACTTCTCCTTACAAATTATTGAAATCTACTCATGATCTAGAAGGACGATGTATTTTACCTATTCTTCATACGGCAGGTGGTTTGGTTGGAGGAGATTTACTTAAGTTTGAGGCAAATCTTGAAAAGAACTCAAAGGTTTTGTTAACGACATCTTCAGCACAAAAGGTATACGGATCGGTTGGAAGATCTAAAATTAACCCGGCGGGAACTTTTTCTAAGCAAAATAATCTCATAACCATTCTTGATCATTCGCATTTAGAATATCTCCCTCAAGAAACAATTATCTTTGCAAATGGTCTATATGAGCAGAAGTTTAAAGTTTTTATTTCAGAAACTTCAAGTTTTTTATATACTGATTTAATAAGACTTGGAAGATCTTCTTCTGGAGAGTCTATTGAAAATGGACTTTTTAGGTCCAAATTAGAAATTATGAGAAATAATGATTTATATGATGATTGGGAATATGTTGATCAAATTGAATTATCTAAAACAAGTTATGTGGCCAAATCAGGCATGGATTACATGCCCGTTTTTGGAACCTTAATTTGGATTTGCAAAAAAGATTTTTCCAAATCAATAATAAATAATCTAGTGGTAAATATAAAAAAGATTTTCAATGAAAGTGATAATAATTTATCTATTGGAATTCTTGAAAATGGAATTTCCGTAAGATTCCTAGGAAGTTCTTCTCAAGATGCAAGAAAATGTTTTTTTTGTATTTGGAAACAAATTAGGTCTGTTTGTGGATTTTGTGAGCCAAAATATCAAGGTGTATGGCCTTTACAAGATTCTATGAATTATTAATTATGTTCAGAGAGAACCTTTTTTAAGAATTTATAGATTAATTTTTTATTATGCATCTTTCACCTCAAGAAAAAGATAAATTATTAATTTTTTCTGCTGCGCTTTTAGCTGAAAGAAGACTTAATCGAGGTCTGAAGCTTAATTACCCTGAAACAATTGCTTTTTTAAGTTTTCAAGTTCTTGAAGGGGCTAGAGATGGGAGAAGTGTAAGTCAATTAATGTCAGAGGGAACTACCTGGCTTTCAAAATCCCAAGTTATGGAGGGCATTCCTGAAATGGTTGATGAAGTTCAAATAGAAGCTGTGTTTCCTGATGGGACTAAATTAGTTACTATTCATAATCCGATTAATTAGTTATGAGTAATTTAATTCCTGGCGAAATAATTCCTGAACAAGGTGAAATCGAATTAAATCTTGGTAAGGAAGTTAAAACAGTAACAGTTTCTAATTCTGGAGATAGACCTGTGCAAGTTGGATCTCATTATCACTTTTTTGAAGCTAATAAGTCCTTAATTTTTGATCGAAAAATAACACTTGGTATGCGTCTTGACATACCTGCAGGAACAGCAATTAGATTTGAGCCAGGAGATACGACAGATGTCAAATTAGTTCCATTTTCAGGTTCAAGAAATGTATATGGTTTTAATTCGCTAATTAACGGTTCTTTAGATACTTAAAATTATGTCCTATAAAATTGACAGAAAAACTTATGCTCAAACTTATGGACCCACTACTGGGGATAGAGTAAGGCTTGCGGATACCCAATTATTTATAGAAGTAGAGAAAGATTTAACTACTTACGGAGATGAAGTTAAATTTGGAGGTGGCAAAGTTATTCGAGATGGGATGGGGCAGTCTCAAATAACAAGAGGGGATGGTGCCGTAGATACCGTAATAACCAATGCTTTGATTGTAGATTGGTGGGGAATAATTAAGGCGGATGTAGGATTAAAAGATGGGAAGATTTTTGAAATCGGTAAAGCTGGTAATCCTGATATCCAAGATAACGTTAATATTGTTATTGGTGCCTCCACAGAAGTAATAGCAGGAGAGGGGCATATTCTTACGGCAGGATCAATAGATACACATATACATTTTATATGTCCTCAACAAATTGAGACGGCATTAGCTTCAGGAATTACAACTATGTTGGGAGGAGGAACTGGTCCTGCAACAGGTACAAATGCAACTACATGTACCCCAGGTTCTTTCCATATCTCTCGAATGCTTCAATCTTCAGAAGCCTTTCCCATGAATTTAGGTTTTTTTGGCAAAGGAAACTCAACAAATGAGAGAAATCTTATTGACCAAGTTGAAGCAGGTGCCTGTGGATTGAAGCTTCATGAGGATTGGGGAACGACTCCATCCACCATAAATTCTTGTCTTAATGTTGCAGATAAGTTTGATGTTCAAGTTTGTATTCACACTGATACTTTAAATGAGGCAGGCTTTGTTGAGGATACCATCAATGCTATTGCTGGAAGAACAATTCATACTTTTCATACCGAAGGAGCAGGTGGAGGTCATGCTCCAGATATTATTAAAATTTGCGGAGAAAAAAATGTTCTTCCAAGTAGTACTAATCCAACAAGACCCTATACGAGAAATACATTAGAGGAACATCTTGACATGCTAATGGTCTGTCATCATTTAGATTCTAAAATTCCAGAAGATATTGCATTCGCTGAATCAAGGATTAGAAGAGAGACTATTGCCGCGGAAGATATCCTACATGATATTGGTGCCTTCTCAATTATTGCTAGTGACTCTCAAGCCATGGGAAGAGTAGGAGAAGTAATTACAAGAACTTTTCAGACTGCTCATAAAATGAAAGTACAAAGAGGACCTCTATCACAGGACTCTAGTAGAAACGATAATTATAGAGTGAAAAGATATATTTCCAAAGTTACAATTAACCCTGCAATAGCACATGGTATTAATAAGTATGTTGGTTCTATAGAAAAAGGTAAAATTGCAGACTTAGTATTGTGGAAACCTTCTTTTTTTGCAGTTAAACCTGAATTAGTTGTTAAAGGAGGATCTATAGTTTGGTCCCAAATGGGTGATGCAAATGCTTCAATACCTACTCCTGGTCCAGTTCATGGAAGGCCTATGTTCGCAAATTTTGGTCAATCCCTTATTAAGAGTTCCTTCACCTTTTTAAGTCAAAATTCAATTGATCGAGATATTCCTAAAAAGTTAGGATTACAAAAGAATTGTATTGCTGTAGAAAATACAAGAAATATCGATAAATCACTTTTAAAACTTAATAGTAAACTTCCAAATATTTCGGTTGATCCTCAAACTTATGAAGTTTTTTCCGATGGTGAACTCCTTACTTGTGAGCCGCTTGATGAAGTCCCAATGGCTCAGAGGTATTTTTTACTTTAGAAATTTTTAATTAATTCTTTTTCACTTTTCTTTATATCTTTTGACCCTGCAATTGCTAAATCCTCTTGCAGTTTGTCCTCACAAGATAAAACTCTTGACCAACTTGGTAACTGTTGTGTAGTAGGGCAAGCTAGGTAATCTTCTGTAGCCGGTCTTAATAGTTTTGCAAATTTTTGTACTGATAGCTCTTCTTCATGCCTATCGTATGGTAACTGATTAACTGCTGAATCTAATCCAAATTGTTTCACCCTATCTTCTCCAACTCTTTTGTAAAGAACTTCTAAAGTAGCTAATTGTGTGCTAGTTAAGGTCTCGGCCTGATGCTCCATAAGACCTCTTAGAACACTTGAAAGTATTTCTGTACACATTTTTTGTAGTCCTTCTTTAGATGAATCTCCAATATTCTTATGTTTATGATCAAACAAACCTAAGTCTACTTGGGCTATTTTAGAGGTTCTTACGTTTCTATAAACCTCTGATAATAAACCTATTTCTAGACCCCAGTCACAAGGTATTCTTAAATTCATAGCGAGGTCTTTAGTAAAAGCAAATTCACCTGCTAATGGATATCTAAATGATTGTAGATATTGTAAAAAGGGCCCTTTCCCGACTAACTGCTCAAGACTCGCTAATAGTGGACCCACAAATAATCTTGTAGCTCTACCTTGTAATTGATTTGTTTCTAAAGATAACCTACTGTAAAAAGCTTTTACATATGATATTCCATATGATTCATCTAGAAGTGGCAGTATCATTCTCGAAGGATACAAAGGACTAAAAGTTCTTATATCTGCATCAAAAAGAGCAACAACTTCTGATTTTCTAGTAGCAACTCCTATGCCTTGCCAGACAGCCCATCCTTTACCTGGAGTACCTAAAAGTTCCAACCCATTTTTTTCTTGGTTTTTTAGCAGCTCTATTACAGAAGGAGAATTAGTCCATTGAACGTGAACTGGGAATGGCATGGAGTGAAAAAATGATTTTGCAGCTTTAACTTGTTCAACAGTTTTTGCAGAAAGAGCAATTACTAATTCATTTAAGCCTGTAAGATTTTTTAAAACTCCTCTTATATCTTTTAATGCAGGTCGTTCAAATTCTTCATATAAGCAAGGTATTAAAATACTAGTGGATCTTTTTTTAAGACTTTTATTTAACTCTTTAAGTAAATCGCTAGTTACTCCGTATTCATGTATTGTTGTGATTAAACCTTGTTGAAAGTCCATTTTCTAATTGATGTGCAGAATAGTGTTAATACTTCGATGATTTTTTCAAAGTGAAGCAAATTGATTCAGAAAAAATAGATAGATTAAAACTTTATAAATTGTTGAAAACAATTTATTCAAATAATACTACAGAAGAAATTAATTTTATTTCAAATCAATTATTACAGATTTTAGATAATATCTCAGAGAAATCTGCTTATGAAGAAATAAGCCAAAATGAAAGATGGAATCAATCTCATTCGGTTTTAATAACTTATGCGGATAGTATTTATAAAAATGGTGAGGCAACATTAAAAACTCTTCGAGACTTGTTAAGTAAATATTTTGGCAGTCTTTCTAAAGTAGTACACATCCTTCCTTTTTTGAAATCCACAAGCGATGGAGGTTTTGCTGTATCAAGTTATGAATCCCTTGAAGAAAAATTTGGTTGTTGGGATGATCTCAGAAGTATTTCCAAAAATCATATTTTGATGGCTGATTTGGTACTTAACCATGTTTCATCATCTCACCCATGGGTTCAACAATTTATTAAATCTCAAGAACCAGGCATATCAAATGTTTTTTCACCAGAACAAAATCTTGACTGGTCAAATGTAGTTAGACCAAGAAGTTCTTCATTGTTTTCTCAAATAAATACTGAAGATGGTCCAAAACAAGTTTGGACAACTTTTGGTCCAGATCAAATTGATTTGAATTGGCATAATCCAAAAATGACTCTTGAGTTCTTAAATTTAATTATTACTTATTTATCTAATGGGATTAAATGGTTTAGGCTTGATGCTGTAGGTTTTATATGGAAGGAATCAGGGACTACATGCCTACATTTGCCAAAAGCACACTCAATTGTAAAAACTTTAAGAGTTCTATTAAATAATCTTCTAGACGATGGGGTTTTAATAACTGAAACGAATGTACCTCAGAAGGAAAATTTATCTTATCTTGTTCCACATGATGAAGCTCATATGGCATATAATTTCCCTTTGCCTCCTCTTCTCCTGGAAGCAATTATTACTTCAAGGGCTGATATTCTAAATTCATGGATTTTTGATTGGCCAAAATTACCTGAAGATACCACTCTTTTTAATTTCACTGCATCACATGATGGTGTTGGGTTAAGAGCTCTTGAGGGTCTAATGAATGAACAGAGGATCAAGAATTTATTAATTAATTGTGAGAAAAGAGGGGGACTAGTAAGTCATAGACGTTTATCAAATGGTGATGATAGACCTTATGAATTAAATATTAGTTGGTGGAGTGCAATGGAAGACTCCAGCAGAGATTCTAATAGATTCCAGTTTGAGAGATTTATCTTGACTCAATTATTAGTGATGGCTCTGAAAGGGGTCCCTGCTTTTTATTTGCCAGCATTACTTGCTTCAGAAAATGATATAAAAAGTTTTTCTATGACAGGTCAAAGAAGAGACCTCAATAGAGAAAAATTTAAATTAGACATTCTTTTATCTGTTTTAAATAATCCAGAATCTAATGCTAATAGAAATTTAATATATCTTCGCAATGCTATGCATGTCAGGTCAGAATTAAAGCAATTTCATCCTTCCTCTGAAATGAATTGTTTGTCTAAAGGTAGAAGCGATATTGTTGTAATCAAAAGAGGTAATGGTCTAGAATCTGTTTTTGCAATCCATAATATGACTGAAAATAAAATTAATTATCAATTGAATGATAATGATTTACCAGAAATAATTGATAATGAGTTTAATATGCGAGATTTTTTAAAATCTACAAAATACAATTGGAAAAATATTAGTCTTGACCCTTTTCAAGTTATTTGGCTTGGTGCTTTAGAAAAAAATGTTTGAAAATTCTTCTCTTTGGGTTGTGAGTGATGTAGATGGTACTTTAATGGATCACTCCTACGATTTAGCACCTGCCATAGAATCTATTAAATTACTACAAAAATTATTAATACCGGTAATTCTTTGTACAAGCAAGACAGCATCTGAAGTGAATGTTATTAGGAAGGAACTAAATTTAACTGATCCCTATATTGTTGAAAATGGTGCTGCAATATATGGTGAATCTCTTGAAAAGGTTAATGGAAGAATTATTCTTGGGAAAAAATACGACTTTCTTGAAGAAATATTGAATCTTATTTCTAAAGAAATTGATTATAAACTTATTCCTCTTAATAATCTTACTGACTCAGAAGCTACTCAGCTTACAGGCTTAAAAGGCAACTCATTGAACTTAATGCGTGATAGACATTGGAGTATGCCTTTTTTAAATCCACCTATTTTTTTAGAAGACGAAATTAATACCTGTTGTAAAAAGTTCAAAGTAGATATTTTTAAGGGAAATAGAATGAGTCATTTGTTATCTACAAACTCTAATAAAGGAAAAGCAATAAATGCTCTAAAAAAATATTCAAACATTCAAAATATTCAAATAATTGGTTTGGGTGACTCTCCAAATGATTTGCCTTTACTTTTAAATTCAGATATTAGAGTTGTTATCCCTGGAATTGATGGACCTAACTTAAATTTACTAGAACAATTAAAAGATTTGGAATTTACTTTAGCTTCTGAACCAAATGGATATGGTTGGAAAAATGAAATCAATAAAATTATAAATAAGCTAGGATTAATTTAGAAGTATGAAAAATTTAGATATTAAATTCCCTCTTGATAAGTTTGAAAATTTAATTATTGATATTGGTTGGGAATCCTTGGATGATTGGTTCAATTTCTGGAACAATCAAAAAAATATACTTTCAATTGATCAATTTTGGAATAATAAAGTAAATGATGATTGGATTTGGGGTTTAGCTTTACCTCTTTTATCTCAGGCTTATAAATTTCAAAATAATTTTTCAGATCGAAAAATAATTGGAATCTCAGCTCTACCTGGTACAGGCAAAACAACTTTAGGTAAATGGCTTGAAGCAATATCTTTAAAATTAAATTTCAAAATTGCTGTTATTTCAATTGATGATTTTTATCTCCCTTCAGATGAAATGAAATTAGCAATCAATAATAACCCCTGGAATGTATCAAGAGGTTTTCCTGGGAGTCATTCAGTAAGATTAATGTATGAAAAATTATCAAGTTGGAAAATAAATGGAGTATTAAATGTACCTGTTTTCGATAAATCATTAAGGAATGGCTTAGGAGATAGATCTTGTTGGAGATCAGATAATCCTGATTTATTAATTGTTGAGGGGTGGTTTTTAGGAATAGAACCTTTTTCTAATGATTTTAATTATCAACATATATATTCAGCAGAGTTGAGTCCTCAAGAATCTTCTTATAGATTTAATATTCAAAATAATCTAAACAAATATTTAGAAGTTTGGAGTTTAATTGACAATATTTGGCACTTAAAGCCTTTGAAGTTTGAATACATGAATTTGTGGAAGATAAGCCAAGAAAATGAAATGTTTTTACAGAAAGGTAATGCCCTTCAAGATAAAAAATTATCTAATTTCTTAAGAATGCTTAATGTTTCTATTCCTCACGAAAGTTTTAATGTTATAAATTCTTATGCGTTGTTATTAATCGATCAAGAAAGAAATTTAGTTGAGGCTGGATTAAATTTGTAGTATTGTTAAATTTTTTTTTTTTTAGTTATTTCTTATACATTTTTTGAAGCTTTAGTTGATGTTTAATTATTAATAATTTTGCTGTTTAGAGATGGTTGAGTTTTCTTACAAAAATGATGGTTGCAGGATGGTCGTTTTGAGATGCATTGGTCCATCAAATTTTTTTTTAGAAAGAGTTTTATTCCCAACTGACATTCTTACTTTTAAGGCCCCAAACGATTCAAGAGTAGAAATCTGGGGAAATGAATTATATGGCCCTAAGTTGGAAGAGAGAATAAGAATTTCTGCTGATAATGAAGATTCAACTTTGGTGGCTTAAAAAAGAAATATCCTAATTGTCTTCGAGTCAAAATTTTTTACAAATACCTATTTTTTATTGATATTATCAAACTAGTTTTGGTTTATAAAGATGAATTATTTTTCTTCCTTTGCAATAGGAGGTTTTGTTCCTTCTGCAGCTATTGCTGGTGTTTTACTTTTAGTTGGTTTAGCGGCTTTCTTTTATCTTGGAATTAAAGGTCCTACAGATTATTAAATCTGAGTTTTATTAACAAGTAGTTATTTTTAACTTTCTTATAACCTTATTAATTCAACTAATTAAATATGGATTTAACAACTATTTTATTTATATTAAGTTTACCTTTCGTACTGTTAACGGTTTACTTTGGCACAAAAAATGATTTTTATGAAAGTGAAAATTATAAAGGAGATGGTTGTGCCCACGATGTTAAAAGGTAGCTTTTAATCACCGCTAAACACACAAGTCCACCTACTATCAAATTGCCAAACAGGTTTATATATTTTATTTGTGATTTTTTCACCTGCCTTATTACATGTATCAAGGTCTTTCATAGGAATAGAATGTAATGAGGGACTTGTTATACCACTTACCTCTGGTCTACCTCCTGGCCCTTGTCTATATGTTCCTATTATTAACCAATAATCAGCTTTTACAGAATCTGAAAAAAAGAATAGAGAAAAAAGACATGAAATTAAAAAAGATTTTTTCATTTGCTTATATTAGCTTCTACTTATTAAATGTAAATTGTATTTTCTAAGTTGCTATTAATTAAGTTAGATAAGTTTAAATGGCTTTGGAATATCTAAAATTTATTGTATATGGCTTAATTCAAGGTTTAACAGAATTTATTCCTGTAAGTAGTACAGCGCATTTAAAAGTCATATCTCTATTTTTTGGCATTGAAGATCCTGGGGCCTCTTTGTCCGCTACTATTCAGCTTGGAAGTGTTTTAGCTATAGCTTGGTATTTTAGGAATGATATTTTTAATTTCAGAAGTCAATCTTCAAAAAAAATTCTTGAATATCTCTTAAATGAAAGATTATTAAGGTCTATTTTGATTGGCACTATCCCAATTGTTTTGCTTGGTGGGTGTATAAAATTATTTATGCCTTATTTTTTTGATAACGTCCTTCGTTCAAATTTATCAATAGCATTGGTATCATTCCTAATGGCTTTTTTTATGTATTTGGCAGATAGTTCGAAAAGAGGTTCTATTAATATTAAAAACCATAATTATTCAGATAGTTTTTTGATTGGTTTCTTTCAGGCATTTGCCATTTTCCCAGGTGTTTCAAGATCAGGTGTTACTATTTCTAGCGCTCTAATATCAGGGTGGGAAAGAAGAGATGCAGCGAAATTTTCTTTTCTCTTAGGGATGCCAGCTATCTCTCTTGCTGCGATTGTTGAGTTTATTTTTTCTTTTAATGATTTTTCTTCATTAGGTTTTCTCCCTCTTTTTGTTGGTCTTATTACGACATTTTTGTCCTCTTTATTTGCTATAGATTTCTTATTAAAGTATTTTTCTTCTAATGGGTTGAAAATATTTATTATCTATCGAGTTATTTTTGGTGTTGTAATTCTTTTGAATTTATAATTGGATTTGAAAAATTTTTTGCAATTGTGTTAAGGTTTAAAAAAATTATTTTTAATGAATATTTTTATATCTTTCCAATTAGGTGAAGTTGAAGTTTCAAATCTTACTATATTGGTTTTAGCGTTTTTTTCTTCTTTTACATTCATAGCTGTAGGCATAAGTTCATATAAACTATATAAATCCCTTATAAATGAAGAGGATAAGTAATCGGAACGGCGGGATTTGAACCCACGACCCCCACTACCCCAAAGTGGTGCGCTACCAAACTGCGCTACGCCCCGTATCTTTACTATAAATATAAGATTGATTTAAATGTTATTGTTTATAGGATTGTTATCAGATCTCAATACACACTTATCAACTTCCCAATTAAAGTTTTCCCATATATGTTTTTTTAATTTGTAGTTGCTTCCAGTAAAAACTCCTAACTTAACATTTGTAGGAGAAGCTGAACAATACTGCCTGCTTCCAGCTGATGCAAGATATTGTTGATGGTATTGTTCTGCATAAAAATATTCATTAATTAATTTTATTTCCGTTTCAATTAAACCAAAATTTTTTTTGTTTAGTTCCTTTTGATATTGTTCCTTACTGGCTAATATAGTTCTAATATTATTTTCATTTGTGTAATATATTGCTGATCTATATTGAGTCCCAATATCATTACCTTGCCTGTTTTTTTTAGTAGGGTCATGACATTCCCAAAACATTTTTAATAAATCACTTATATCTATTTCCCTTTTATCCCATATAACTCTAACCACTTCTGAATGACCAGTTAAGCCGGAACATACTTCATAATAAGTTGGATTACTTATTTCACCGCCAGCATATCCTACAGAAGTTGTGACAACTCCAGGGAGTTTCCAAAAACATTTTTCAGCTCCCCAAAAACAACCACATCCAAAAATTATTTCATCCTCTTGGATATTAGGATCTTTTGTAATATCCGTTTTTAATATTCTATGTAATGAATAAGCATCATTAGTTAAATTTATCTCCTCATTATTCATAATGTTTTTCAGGAATTTAAACATAATTTAAATCTGTTTATTATAAGTAAAAAAATTTACTTTTTAGCTTTTAACAATTCTGGTAGCTAATTCTCTTTCCCAAAGTTGTTTATATAGCCCATTCTCTTTTACTAAATCTTTATGGTTCCCTTCTTGTACTATTTCTCCTTTATCCATTACTAAAACTCTATCACAGGTAGCTGCAACAGAAAGTTGGTGACTAATTATTATGATTGTTTTATTACTCCTATCACTCATTTCATCTATTATTCTTGCTGCTGTTTTATTATCTACGCTTGCTAATGCATCATCAAGAACAACAATAGGAGAATTAACAAGTAGTGCTCTTCCTAGTGCAGTTCTTTGCCTTTGCCCACCACTTAATGTAATACCTCTTTCACCAACAATAGTTTTAAACTTTTGAGGAAAACTATTGATATCATCAATCAATCCAGCTTTTGTGGCGCTTTCTTTAACTAAAAATTTAGAAGCTTTTGGTTCTCCAAAACTTAGATTTTCTGAGATTGTAGAAGTAAATAAAAATGCTTCTTGTGGAACGATTGAAATATTCTTTCTAAGATCACTTAATTTTAATGTTTTCACATCAATTTCGTCTAAAAATAATTGATTGTCTGGAATTTCAATAGTTCTTCCTAGAGACTTTGCTAGTGTTGTCTTGCCACAACCTACTGGGCCAACTATTGCAATAAGTTCTCCAGGATAAATTTTAAAATTGAGACCATTTAATGAATTAAATTTTGATCCTGGATACTTTATCGTTAAACTTTTTGCTTCTAAAAATCCTTTAACCTTCCTTTTTAAAAATTTAGTGTCTGCCCCATCTACGATTTTTGGATTGTTCTGAAAGATTTCTTCTACACGATCTAAACTTACTTGACCGAGTTGAAATGTATTTAAGGTAAAACCTAATAGTGCTGTAGGAAAGACAAGTCTTTCTACGTAAAGAATTAAAGCTACTAAACCACCTATCGAAATAAATCCACTCTCTATTTGAAAAGTTCCTAATGATAATAAAATCAATAATGAAATTGATGAAATACCTTGCAATAATGGGAATAGGGTGCTCGCTGTTCTTGCAAGTTGTATCGCTGAATTTCGATAGTCATTATTATATATGTTAAATTCTCTTTTCTCAGCATTCTCTTGTCCATAAATTTTGATGGCGCTTATGCCAGAAAGATCTTCTTGTATTAGATCACTAAGTTTTGATAATGATTCTTGTTGAGCTTTTCTTTGATTAACCATTCTTCCGCCGAATAAACTTACAATTCCAAGGATTAATGGAAATATCATTAAAGCTGATATTGTTAATGTTTTATTAATGGAAAACATTGAAGGAATAGTGAATGAATAAGCTAGGACAATGTTGCATAAACTTAAAACAGTAAATCCTAAAAGTCTTCTTATGTTTTCAACATCACTTGTAGCTCTACTAATGATGTCTCCACTACCTTTTTTTTGGATCCATTCTGGATCTTGAATAAGTAAATGGTCAAATAGTTTTTGACGAATATTTACCTCTACTTTTCTACCTATGCCGAAAACAATCTGTCTTGAAAATAATCTTATTAAACCCATACAAGTTGCTAAAAATATTAACCATAAGGATTTAGAAATAACAAAATCTGAAGAAAACCCATTTTGTAATTGGTCAATTATATTTTTTACTTCTAAGGGTATTAAAACACTTAATATATTCACTACCAAAAGAGCTAAAGCTCCTTTTAAGAATTCTTTTTTGTATGGTCTTAGATATTTAGATATAACTTTTATCTTCAAATTTTTCATTTTATTTTGCCCATATGATTAAGATAATGTTTCATTTTTGAATATGTGAGCTAATTTTATAAATGATTCAGTATTTATTTATGAGTAACGAGCAAACTCATCCATTACATGAAACCGACAAAAACATTATAGATTCCCTTATCACTAAAAAAACTCCAGAAGATCTTGACTATATAAATTTAGCTAGATTAATAAATCGTTATACAAATTTCCCTGGAGAAATTGAAATTAAAAATGATATTGTAAAAATTTTAAAATTTTGGAAAATCACTAAAAATGAACTTTTTTCAAAAACAAAAAATATCTGGTCAAAAAGTTTCAGGCCTTCTAATACAAATAAAGATTTAGTTGGCTCAGGTTTTGATACCTCAAATTGAATTTTATCTTCATAATTTTTCTTCAATAAATAAATGTTTTCAAATCTATCAAACGCTGAAATCCTAAATAATTTGTTAGAAGGAAGGAACCTTGATGATTTAACTTCTAGATCTTTAATGCAAAGATGGCTTAATGATGAAATATCAGATGTTGAAACAGGAGCTTTTTTGAGTGCTTTGAGAGCTAAGAGCTCTACAGGTGTCGAACTAAGTTCTATGGCTGAGGAACTCTTAAATGTTTGCGAATTGCCAGTGGCAAGACCAAATTTGTATTTGGTAGATACTTGTGGAACAGGAGGGGATGGAGCTAATACTTTTAATATTTCAACTGCGGTAGCATTTGTAGCTGCATCTTGTGGTGTAAAAATTGCAAAACACGGAAATAAAAGTGCTAGTGGTAAAGTTGGCTCTGCTGATGTTTTGTTGAATCTTGGTTTGAATTTAAATTGTTCATTAGAAAAAGTAATCACAGCCGTAAGTGAAATTGGAATAACTTTTTTGTTCGCACCTGTTTGGCATAAATCTTTGATAAAACTTGCTCCATTAAGAAAGACACTTGGAATAAGGACAGTATTTAATCAACTTGGACCATTAGTAAATCCTTTAAGACCCAATGCGCAAGTTTTGGGTGTTGCTTCTGAGGATCTTCTACAACCTATGGGAAGCGCACTTTTGAAAATGGGTATGAATAGAGCAATAGTTGTTCATGGTTCTGGCGGCCTTGATGAAGCTTCGCTTCAAGGAGATAATAAATTAGTATTTGTTGAAAATGGTGAATTAAGGTTTTCAGAAATAAATATTTCAGATTTTAACCATGAAAATATTGCTAACGAAAAGCTTGTAGTTTCTGGTCTTGAGTCTAACGAGGAAATATTAAAGTCTGTTTTAAATGGTTCTGGACAAAAATCTCATATCGATGTTGTTGCCTTGAATGCTGCTTTAGTGCTTTGGGCTGCAGGAATTGAGGATGATTTAAATGAAGGATTTAATAAAGCTTTATTTTCGATTAATCAAGGAGATCCTTGGAAAAAGTTTCTACTCTTAAAAAATTATTTATCCGCAATGAATTAATTTAAAATTGATGATTAATCAATATAATAAAAACGCGAAATTAGTTTTAAGTAATGGAATTGTATTCCAAGGATTCTTTTTTGGTGCTTCTGGTACAGCCATTGGTGAAATAGTTTTTAATACGGGAATGACCGGATATCAAGAAGTTATTACTGACCCAAGTTACTATGGACAAATATTGACTTTTACTTATCCAGAGATCGGAAATACTGGTATTAATTTTGAAGATTCAGAATCTAAAATTAATGTTAAAGGTATAATTGTTAGAAATTTTTCATCTAATAACAGCAATTGGAGATCTAAAAAGAATTTTAATCAATGGTTAGTTGAGAAAAACATCATAGGTCTTTATGGAATAGATACAAGGGCTCTTGTTAAAATTTTAAGATCTAGTGGCGCGATGAATGGAGTTATTACCTCTCTAGATAAAACTGATGAAAGTTGTTTAAAGATAATTCATAATACGCCAAAGATGGAAGGATTAAATTTATCAAAAGAAGTTTCTACAAAGCAACAATATTTATGGAAAAATACAACAGAAACGGATTTTGACGTTAGAGAAAGTTATTCAGAAAAGGCTAATAAACTAAAAATAGTAGCAATTGATTTCGGAATAAAAAAATCTATTTTAAATAGGTTAGTCTCCCATGGTTGTGAAGTTTTGGTTTTGCCTTCGAGATCTTCCTTAAAAGATGTTTTATCTAATAATCCAGATGGGATATTCTTCTCAAATGGCCCGGGAGATCCTTCTTCTGTTACTGAAGGTATAGATTTAGCGAGATCTCTTATTGACCATGGTGAAATACCTATGTTCGGAATTTGTCTTGGACATCAAATATTTGGATTAGCTTTAGGTGGCTCTACTTATAAACTCCCATTTGGACATCGTGGTTTAAATCATCCTTGTGGAAAGGATAGTTACATTGAGATAACTAGTCAGAATCACGGTTTTGCTATTGACCCAAATTCTCTCTCAAAAGAATTAGTCAAAATAACTCATTTCAACCTTAATGATAAGACTGTTGCTGGATTGGAAGTTAATAATAAGCCTATATTTAGTGTTCAATATCATCCCGAAGCAGGCCCTGGTCCACATGATTCGGATTATTTATTTAAAAAATTTGTTTCTCTAATGTTAGAAAGATGTTGACATATCGTTTTCTTTTGATTTGATAATTACATTTGATACATTAATTTTTTGGAGGGAATAAATCATAGAAGATTTCCAGAAGCTAACAGTTTCTTTAAGAGGAAACCTCGATGTAAAAACAAATATTATTGTTTTTACCTTTAAAGGCCAACTTGATGCCTTCTCAGAAAAGCAATTTAAGAATTTTGTTACTAATAATTTAAACAATGAACTATCTTTGGTTATTGATCTTACAAAAATTGATTTTCTAGATTCTTCTGGTCTTGGAGCTCTTGTTCAGACTGCAAAAGAATGTAAAAAGTTGAAACTAGGTTTCTCAGTTGTTGGAAATTCTAGAGTTGCTCAAACTATTAAACTTGTGCGTTTAGGCGATTTTCTAAATCTAAAGTCGACTCTTGAAGAAGCATTAACTTATTTAAAAAATTGAATTATTGGATTCAAAACTTGGTTCCACATGGAACTCCAGAAGAAATAGGTGTTATTCAACTTGCTTGGCTTGGCGATTCGGTTTGGGAACTTCATCAACGACTAAGACATGTTCAATATCCTTTGAAATCAAAAGAACTCCATTTATCAGTAGTTAAGGAAGTTAAAGCACAATCTCAATCAAAATCTTTAAGTCAAATTGAACATTTATTAAATGCGAATGAAATGGATTTAATTAGACGTGCTAGAAATAAAACAAAGAGAATTCCAAAGTCCTCTGACCCTACTATATACTCGAGGGCAACTGGTTTTGAAACGCTTATCGGTTGGCTATTTCTAAAAGATCCTCAAAGATTATCAACTCTTTTTGAATATCTTGAAATTAAAATTTAATTAATCTATGAAAAACTCATCTAATAATAATTCTTCTGGAAAAAATAGTAATCAATACAAAAAAAACTCAAATTCTTATTCTAAAAATGTAAATTCTTCAAAAAAAAATAATAGAATTTTGAAAAATTCTGATAAAAATAAAGATTTTAACAATTTCAATGAAATTGAAAAAAAGAAAAGTAATTTTTCATCTTATAAAAGAAGTAGACCATTAAATAGATCTAATATAAAATCTTCAAAAAAAGCGCCGGATATTTATCCAGCGATTGCAAATAAAAAAAATTTTGATGATTGGATATGGGGTAAACATTCTGTCTTGGCAGCTCTTGATAGTGAAAGAGCTATTAATAGGATTTGGTGTACATCGGAAATCTTTTCTTCAGAGAAATTCTATATTTCACTTAAAGACCTTAAATCAAAAGGAATCCTCATTGAAGAAGTTTCCTGGAATAGGATTTCACAATTGACTTCTGGTGCTTCACATCAAGGTATAGCTTTACAGTTAGCATGCTCTAAAACAATATCCCTAGAAAAATTAATCGATTCTTCTAAAAAAAATTCTTCAAATCCTATTATTCTTGCTTTAGACGGTATTACTGATCCTCACAATGTTGGTGCAATAATAAGATCAGCAGAAGCATTTGATTGCAAAGGGATTATCATTGCTCAAAGAAGATCTGCAGGCTTAACTGGAACAGTTGCAAAGGTGGCTGCAGGAGCTTTGGAATACTTGCCAGTAAGTAGAGTTGTTAACTTAAATAGAGCACTTGAGGAACTTAAGAAAAATGGTTTTATTGTTATTGGATTATCTGGAGATGGTCAATTATCGATCTCAAGCTTTAATGAAAATAATCCCTTGGTAGTAGTAGTAGGGGCTGAAGATAAAGGTATTTCTTTGCTTACTCAAAAAAAATGCGATTTCCTATTAAGGATTCCTCTTAAAGGTAAAACTCTAAGTTTAAATGCCTCTGTGGCAGCGGCAATATCACTATTTCACTTGACAAATAAATAAGCTTATTTTGTAAATAATCAATTTTTTAAAATACAAATAAATATTGTTGTTTCAATATATTTATATAATTAATCAAAATTTATTGAATTTTTACTACAAAATTGTATACAATTTAACAAGAATTGATGGTCTAAAGACCAATAAAATTGATTAGAAATTTTGGAAACAAACTCGGATTAGCTTGGTGGGCTAAAATTGAGACGGATCAACCCTCCACCACATACTGGTATGGTCCATTTATTACCAAACGAAGTTTAAAAGAAAATATGTCTTCTTTTATTAAAGATCTTTCCGATGAAGGTTCAAAAAACATTAAACATACTTTAGTTCGTTGTAAAAAAGAAGAACCATTAACTGTTTAATACCCTCTAATTTTAAGAGATAAATTGAAAAATGAATTTTAATTCTTTAAGAAAGGAAATTAATAGTAAAAATGCTTCTGTTAAAGAATTAGTAAATGATATTTTTTCAAAAATTGATTCTAAAGATCCAGAAATTAATTCATATATTTGTACAACAAAAAATTTTGCAATCTCACAAGCTGAAAATATAGATAAATTAATTCAAAATGAAGAAATACTTCCTCCTCTTGCAGGAATTCCAATAGCAATTAAGGATAATATTTGTACTAAGGGAGTAGTAACCACTTGCGCAAGTAAAATGCTCAGAAGCTTTGTTGCACCTTACGAATCGACGGTTTCTGGTAAATTATGGTCATCAGGTGGAATTTGTTTAGGTAAGACTAATTTGGATGAATTTGCAATGGGTAGTTCAACAGAAACTTCTGTATTTGGTACCACTTCAAATCCTTGGGATATTAATAGAGTTCCAGGAGGAAGTTCAGGAGGTAGTGCTGCTTCAGTTGCCGCTGGATTAGCTGCTGCTGCTATAGGTTCTGATACTGGAGGATCAATAAGACAACCAGCCTCTTTTTGTGGTGTTGTAGGTCTTAAGCCCACTTATGGAAGAGTAAGTAGATGGGGATTGGTAGCTTTCGCCAGCTCACTTGATCAAATTGGTCCAATTACAAATACTGTCTCAGATGCCGCTGAAATTCTTTATTCGATATCTGGTAATGACCCCTTAGATTCAACTTGTCTTGATAAACCCGTACCAAATTATTTGAGTGATTTAAATAAATCCATAAAAGATTTAAAAATTGGAATTATTAAAGAATGCTTTGAACATCCAGGTCTTAATCCAGAAGTTAAAGAATCAGTTTTTTCTGGAGTTGAGAGACTCAAAACTTTAGGAGCCGAAATAATTGAAGTTGAATGTCCTAGGTTTAACGATGGAATTGCAACATATTATGTAATTGCTCCATCTGAAGCATCTGCAAATTTAGCTAGATACGATGGTGTTAAATATGGATTTAGATCAAAGGAAGGATCTAATCTTTTAGATATGACTTCAAAAAGCAGAGCTGAAGGATTTGGTGATGAAGTGCAAAGAAGAATTTTGATTGGAACTTATGCTTTGTCAGCTGGATATAGTGATGCTTATTATAAAAAAGCACAAAAAGTCAGAACATTAATCAGAAAAGATTTTGATAATGCTTTTAAGAAAGTAGATATTTTATTAACCCCGACTTGTCCAACTACTGCTTTTCTGAAAGGTGATTTTGTCAATGATCCACTTTCTATGTATTTGTCTGATCTCTTAACTGTTCCTGCTAATTTAGCCGGACTCCCAGCTATTAGCATTCCATGTGGTTTTGATAGTAAAGGATTGCCTATAGGACTTCAACTTATAGGTAATGTTTTGGAAGAGAATAGAATATTAAATGCCGCAAATATTTTCGAAATTGATGCTCAGGTAATTAAGAATAGACCTTTAATATAAATTTGTATTAATAGTTAATTTGTAATCACAAACTATAGATATTTTAAAAATTTTCTCTATCTTATATATATAAGTTAATTGAGTATGGGTTTCGTTCCGCTTCATAATCACAGTGACTACAGTCTTCTTGATGGGGCAAGTCAAATTTCAAAAATTGTAGATAGAGCTTATGATCTTGGAATGGATTCTATCGCACTAACTGATCATGGAGTTATGTATGGAGTTCTTGATTTAATCAAAAAGTGTAAAGAGAAAGGTATAAAACCAATTATTGGAAATGAAATGTATGTGATTAACGGATCTATTGATGATCCTCAACCAAAAAAGGAAAAAAGATATCATTTGGTGGTATTAGCAAAAAATTATACTGGCTATAAGAATCTTGTAAAGTTAACGACAATTAGTCATTTGAATGGGATGAGAGGTCGAGGTATTTTTTCTAGACCATGTATTGATAAGTTTCTTTTAAATAAATATAAGGATGGCCTCATAGTTTCTACAGCTTGTCTTGGAGGGGAGATACCCCAAGCCATCTTAAAAGGTAGATTTGATGTAGCAGAGAATATAGCTCTTTGGTATAAAAAATTATTTTCAGATGATTTTTACTTAGAAATACAAGATCACGGATCCATTGAGGACAGAATTGTTAATGTCGAATTATTAAAGATTGGGATGAAGCATCAAATAAAAGTCATCGCTACCAACGATGCTCATTACCTATCAAATATGGATGTTGAAGCACATGATGCTTTGCTTTGTGTATTAACCGGAAAACTAATAAGCGATCAAAAAAGATTGAGATATACCGGTACTGAATATATTAAAAGTGAAAGTGAAATGCTTGAACTATTTAAAGATCATATAGATGATGAATCAATTAAAGAGGCAGTAAACAATACAGTAGAAATTTCTCAAAAAATTGAAGCATTTGATTTGTTTGGTGAATATAGAATGCCAAAATTTCCTCTTGAAGAAGAGACAGATTCATTTTCTCTACTAACACAACTATCTAAAGAAGGTCTTTTAAAAAGACTTAAAAAAAACGATTTTACAGAAGTTGATGATAATTATAAAAAAAGACTATCTTCGGAATTAAAAATTATAAAAGACATGGGTTTCCCAGATTATTTTTTGGTTGTTTGGGATTACATCAAATTTGCAAGAGATAACTCTATCCCAGTAGGACCAGGCAGAGGTTCTGCAGCAGGCTCACTAGTAGCCTATGCCCTTCAAATCACGAATATAGATCCTGTTGAGCATGGATTATTGTTTGAGAGATTTTTAAACCCTGCAAGAAAATCTATGCCAGATATTGATACAGACTTTTGTATTGATAGGAGAAATGAAGTTATTGATTATGTTACTACTCGATATGGAGAGGATAAAGTTGCACAAATAATTACTTTTAATAAAATGACTTCTAAGGCTGTTTTAAAAGATGTAGCAAGGGTTCTTGATATTCCTTATGGTGAGGCGGATAAATTGGCTAAGTTAATACCCGTTGTAAGAGGGAAGCCATATAAACTTAATGAAATGATTGATAAGAATTCTCCTAGCAAAGAGTTTAGAGATAAATATACCAATGACAATAGGGTAAAAAAATGGATTGATTTGGCATTAAGAATTGAGGGGACAAATAAAACATATGGAGTTCATGCTGCAGGAGTTGTTATTGCATCAGATCCTCTTGATGAGCTTGTACCTCTTCAAAGGAATAATGAAGGACAAATAATAACCCAATATTCCATGGATGATATTGAATCACTTGGATTGTTAAAAATGGATTTCTTGGGTCTTAAGAATCTTACGATGATTGAAAAGACAGTTTCTCTCATTAATCAATCCACTGGAAAGTCAATAAATATTGATAATTTACCTCAAAATGATTGTAAAACCTTTGAGCTTATTGGTAGAGGAGATCTTGAAGGTATATTTCAACTTGAATCTTCTGGTATGAAACAAGTCGTAAAAGACTTTAAACCTAATTCTCTTGAGGATATCTCATCTATATTGGCTCTTTATAGACCTGGACCCCTTGATGCAGGGCTTATTCCTAAATTCATAAATCGAAAAAATGGGAATGAAAAAGTTGATTTTCCTCATCCCTTTATTAAATCAATTCTTACCGAAACCTATGGAATTATGGTTTACCAAGAACAAATTATGAAAATTGCTCAAGACTTAGCAGGCTACTCATTGGGTGATGCTGATTTACTTCGAAGAGCGATGGGGAAAAAAAAAGTATCAGAGATGGTAAAACATAGAAATATTTTTGTTGAGGGTTCTATGAAGAAGGGTGTAAATGAAAAATTAGCTAATGATCTTTTTGATCAAATGGTTTTATTTGCAGAATATTGTTTTAACAAAAGCCACTCTACTGCTTATGGTGCAGTAACTTATCAAACTGCATTTCTAAAAGCTCATTTTCCTGTTGCATATATGGCAGCCCTTCTAAGCGTAAATTCTGGTTCCAGCGACAAGATGCAAAGATATATTTCTAATTGTTATTCGATGGGAATAGAAGTTATTTCACCAAGCATTAATTTTTCTGGAATTGATTTCACTATTAAGAATAATCAGATTTTATTCGGTCTTTCTGCAATTAAAAATTTAGGAGATTCCGCAATAAGAAATATAATTGAAAACCGTAATAATTTTGGGTGTTTTAAGTCACTATCTGATTTGTGCGATCGTTTACCTTCTAATGTTCTTAACAAAAGAAGCCTTGAATCTCTAATTCATTGTGGAGCACTAGATGAGTTTTCAAATAACAATAATAGAGCTCAATTACTCTCAGATCTTGAACATGTTATTGAATGGGCCTCTTCACGTAATCGTGATAGATTGTCTGGACAAGGAAATCTATTTGATTCTAAAGAAGAATTCTCAAATGTAGCTTTTTCTAATTCACAGTTAGCTAAAGTAGAGGATTATTCACTTATTGAGAAGTTAAAGTTAGAAAAGCAGCTTTTGGGGTTTTATTTATCTGATCATCCTTTAAAACATTTAACTAAACCAGCAAAACTTGTTTCTCCAGTTTGTATTTCTGATTTGGAAGAAACAAAAGATAGAACTAAGGTATCTTTAGTTGGGATGATACCTGAATTAAAACAAATTACTACGAGAAAAGGAGATAGGATGGCTATAGTTCAGCTTGAAGACCTTTCTGGAAGTTGCGAAGCAATAGTCTTTCCTAAAACCTATGTCAGATTATCAGAATTTCTTTTGACTGATACTAGATTATTGGTGTGGGGAACAATAGATAAAAAGAGTGATAAGACTCAATTAATAATTGATGATTGTAGAGAAATAGATAACCTTAAATTGCTTATTATTAATCTTGAAAGTGTTCAAGCATCAGATGTAAGAGTACAAAATACCTTAAGAGACTGTTTAATTAAATTTAAGCCAGATAAAGGTAAATGTGGAATCAAGATTCCAGTTTTAGCGGCAGTAAGAGATAATAATAATGTTACCTACGTTAAATTTGGGGAACAATTTTGTATAGGTGATTTACAAGGAGCATGTAAATTATTAGAAGATAAATCATTTCAAGTTAATTTGAAATCTTTAGTTTCCTAGATTAACTATTTTCATCAAAATTTTGAGTTGCAGGTTTAAAAGCTGCTTTTGCTCGTTTTATGTTCATTGGAATGTTTTCAATACCGAAAAAAGATCCAGGCTCCTTATCCCAACTGGCTGATAATATTCCAAAACTTAATCCTGCGAGACCTAATAAGAAAAATAACGCTGAAATTGCAATTGTTGAGGAAGGAGGTATTTCAGCAATATTTCTTGTAACGATAATGTAGCTAACAACAAAAACTGACATCCCCAATATTGTCGGTATTCCTGCTGTAAAAAATATTCTTCTTGCCATTCTATCAGCAACATATTTAGGGATCCCAGTTGATGATCGGTTTGGGGTAGTTACTAGATTAGATGTTTTTTCTGGATTGGCGAAAGCAGTTTTCTCAGAATAGTTTTTTTTCTTTTTATTTTGCGTCTTTTTTTTTGATTGTTTTTTTTTCATTAATTGAAATCATCCTCTGATTCCGATTTTCTTTACTAAATCTTGATATTTTTGAACGTTTTTCTCTTTTATGTAAGATAGTAATCTTTTCCTTTTACCAATCATTTTTAATAATCCTTGCCTTGATGAAAAATCATGAATGTTTCCTTGGAGATGGTCACTTAATTTTGAAATTCTTTTAGAGAGCATTGCAACCTGAACTTCCACTGACCCTGTATCAGTTGCATGTACTTGATGAGTTTCAATAAGCTTCTGTTTTTCAGCTGTATCTAATGACATAAAATTTATTTTCCTTTAATCCATAATACTACGTCATCAAGCTATATTACTACTATCCTTGTCTAGATAATTCATAGCTAATTTCAATAAATTTTCAAAGGATAAATTATTTCCTTTTATAGTAAAGTGATCTACTTCTTTAATAAGGATTGGCAAAATAGTCTTTATTTCTTTATTTTTATAATTTAATGATTTAAGGGTTAACTGAAGTTCATCAAAAAGTTTATTAATTTCAGGATCCTTTATCTCAAATTTATCTTTGCCTCTTTCTTCTTCAATTTGTATTTCACTTTTAAATTTACTTTTTAATTCTAAAATCATCCTGTCACTCATTTTTTGTCCTATACCAGGTACTGAACAAATTAATTTTTTGTTTTGTGTTTTTATTGCATTGATAAATTCACAAATGGAAAATTTATTTAATATACCCATACCAATTTGAGATCCAACACCTCGTATACTTAAAATTTCAATAAAGAAATTCTTTTGATCCTTTGATGTAAAGCCAAATAATAAATCTGAATCTTCTTTCTTTATATGTTTTATCCAGAGAGTTAAGTTTTTATTAAAAATCTGATTTGTTTTTAATTTGATAAAAAAGGATTCTAGTATTTGAATTTCGTACCCTAATCCTTGACAATTTATTAAAACAAAAAATTTTTGATTAGTTTTCCATAATTCAACCAATTCTCCATTTATCCAACTAATCAATTAACCACCATCCACTTGACATCCAATTAGTGCACCCGCAGTGCCACCAACAGGTACTGCCCAAAATCTATCTTTACCTCTGGAAGAGGAAAGTGCTATTCCAGCTCCAATAAGACTTCCAATAAATGAACCTTCACTACAGTCATTATCATCAATTTTTTCGGTTTGAATCTGATCTCCACATGGAATTACTACATTGACTTCATAACTTTTTACGAAACCAGGATTTGATTTTGTTCCAGGAAAATATTCTTCTCTATATTCAGTTCTTGTACATGTTACTGACTTTGGAGTTGTTGCTTTAACTTGAAGAATAGGAGAAAAACAAAACAATAAAAGTAAATAGAATAATTTCATTGTAATTTTGCTCTTTATTAATATTCTATGTCCTTTTGATTATTTTGGTAGTGGATATAATAGTTCCTAATAATACTAGTGAAGCGCCTAATAAAAAATTTATGTTTATCATTTCACTGAAAAACAAAACCCCCCAAATTGACCCGAATAAAACTTGTAAATAGTTAATAGTCGAAGCCTCAGATGCTGATAAATTTTTTAATCCTATAGTCAAGAAAGTCTGACCTAATTGAGTAAATAAACCAATACCAATTATCCAAATTAATTCATTCCAATTTGGGGTAACCCAGTTGATTAATACAATTGGTAATAAAGTTATTAATGAAACAAGTGGAAAATATTCAATGATTACATAAATATCTTCAGTAAATACAAGTTTCTTAACTGTAACGTAGGCCAATGCAGTGCAGATTGAACCAAGGAAAGCTATAGAAACGGAAACTTTTCCAATTTCAACGTTTATATTTGATAATTGATCTGGATTTAATATTATTAATATTCCAAGCCAGCCAATAATTAGAGCAAAAACAATATTCCTAGTTATTTTTTCGTTTATAAAGATGCAAGCAAATATAGATATAAAAATAGGATATGTGTACTGAATGACAGTAGATATACTAAGAGGCATATTTCTTATCGCATAAAAAATACAAATTAAAGCTGAAGTTCCTAAAATACCTCTTAAAATAAGTAATGGTTTATTATTTCCCAAAGGATTTATATTCTTAATTTTAATTATGAATAATGTAATCATTAAACTTAACAATGATCTGAATAAAACTAATTCATAAATAGGAATTCTTTCATCAACATTTTTTACGCACAAAGTCATTAAACTAAAGAAGAATGATGCAAATACCAAATTAAACTTATTCAATGAATTAAATTTTTTTTCTAATTCTGCGATATTTATCATTTAAAAAAATAGTTTTATTGTGAAATTAAGTAGATTCTTATTTGATTTTGAACTATAACAAATAAATCATTATTTATTTTTTGATAAAAATTCTCAATGGTTCATTCTATACACCCTAGAACTATTCAAGAGGTTAAGGAAAAGGCAGATATTGTTGACGTTATATCTGACCATATTGTTCTTAAGAAGAAAGGCAAGGAATTTGTTGGGATTTGTCCTTTTCATGATGATACTAAGCCATCTATGACAGTATCACCAAGTAAACAATTCTATTATTGTTTTTCTTGTGGTGCTGGTGGAAACTCTATTAAATTTTTAATGGAATTTACGCGTGCAAATTTTTCTGATGTTGTACTTTCTCTTGCTAAGAAAAATAATATTTATGTTGAAAATCTTGAGGGTCCCCAAGTAGAAGCTTATAAAAAACAATTAACTAGAAAGGAAGAACTTTATAAAATATTAAGAGTTACAAAAAATTGGTTTAAGTCTCAATTAAATAATTCTTTAGGTGTTGATGCTATTAAATATTTAACATCCAAGAGAAACTTGAGTAATAAAATTATTGATGACTTTGAATTGGGTTTTGCACCAAATTCATGGAATGATTTATTTAATTATCTATCCAAGGTAGAAAAATTTCCTATTAATCTGATATTGGCTTCAGGTCTTGCAATTTCTAAAGATAATTCTGACAAGATATATGATCGTTTTAGAAATCGATTAATCGTTCCAATACATGATATGCAGGGACGAGTAGTTGCCTTTGGTGGAAGATCTCTTGATGGACAGGAGCCCAAATATCTTAATTCTCCTGAATCAGAGATATTTGAAAAAGGGAAAATGTTGTTTGCATTTGAAAAAGCATCTAGCAATATAAGAAAAAGAGATAAAGCTATTATTGTTGAAGGATACTTTGATGTAATTTCTCTTCATGCAAAAGGTATTTCTAATTCTGTAGCTTCACTTGGTACCGCATTAAATAAGTATCAAATTTCTCAACTATGTAGATGTACAGATAATAAAAATATTATTTTGAATTTTGATTCTGATACTGCAGGACTATCAGCTACAAAAAGAGTAATAAGAGAAGTCGAAAGCTTATCTCTCCATGATCAAATTAACCTTAAGATACTTCAACTTAATGATTTTAAAGATCCTGACGAATTTTTGAATAGTCATACCCCGGAAGATTATTTTAATTTAATTGATAATTCATCCTTTTGGATTGATTGGGAGATTGATCAGATTTTTAAGGATAAAGATTTATCTAAGTCTGAAAATTTCCAGAGTGTTATTTCTTTATTGGTAAAATTGTTGAGTAAATTACCTCAATCATCAACCAGAACCCATTACTTACAAAAGGTTTCCGAGCGACTTAGTAAGGGCCAGGCAAGATTAGCGATACAGTTTGAACAAGATTTACGAAATCAAGTTAAGGGATTTCGTTGGCACGGTAGATCCAAAAAATTTGAACAACCAAATGAAATTTCTCGGCGTGAGAAAAATGAATCTGAAATAATTTTTTATTATTTGCATTGTCCTGATCTCAGGCTTTTTATTCGCAACGAATTTCTCAAAAGAGAAATTAATGGTTTTAATACTGAATATATTCAAAATTTATGGCAAATTATTTCAAAAATTGAACAAAATAATTTAGGTTTAAATTATTTAAATGAATTAAAACAATCAAATAGTCAAATTCTTCTAAAAGACTTTTCTGCCATTAACCTAATTTCACTTCTACCTGACTACCTAACTCTTCATAATCCTGATTCATCAAATAAAATTAATAATTTTATTAATCCAAATGAATTGTTTTTAACATTGCTGAGTAATCCTAAAGATAATTTACTTGGAACTTTATCACTTCTTGAGAAATATAATTCCTTAAAAAGATGTAGACACTTGATCGAATCTTGGGGATCTCAAAGATTAAAAACTTTAGAAAATTGTATATCTATCTTGATTGATAATTCATCTTCAGATTTATCAGAAACTAATAAAGAGATAGATGATCTTTTTAAGGATTTAAACTCAGATGCTATTAAATTTCAGGAATTATATTATTTAGAAAGACAACATATAAATTTTTTAGATAAACAACGCTGTGGTAATTTTATTGTTAGTTAACATGTTTTATTTAAATTTATAGGCAGTATTTTTTAATCATATTTTTTACCTTTTTAGGCTTGTCTTCAAGAATATAAGCTTCTACTTCTTTTTCATAAGTTCCAGAAAAATTGGAAGTAGAGAACTCTAATGATTTCCTCTTACTTTGATGTAATTTATTTTCTAAATTTTTTATATCCCCTACTATCTTATTGTTGTTACATTTTTGTATAGCATGAGTAGCTTCATGTCTTAATGCTTTTCTTATTGCCAATTCTGTTTTGAAGTTATCTTTTTTTGGTAGCTTTCTTCCATTTCTATAATTTGTTTTCCTTTTTGCATTTTCAGTACATATTATTATTTTATTTTCTACAAAATTATGTAGTCCTTTTATTTCTTTATTTAAGAGACATTCAATTTTATTCTCTTCAACTATGTAGTTTGCTTTTATTAATAAGTCAAGAATCTCTTTATCTAATTTGCTTAAAAATATAATAAATTCCATTTTTATTGTTTATATTACTATATTTGGGATCTTGTCTATATCAGTTGTAGATGAGCGACTTAAGAAATTCTTATTCATCTTCCAACTTTTTGGCGTTTTTGTAATAGCCCATGTAATTGCATTGTTATTAAATCTTTTATTTAATAAATCAATAGTTCTCATTAGATTGGCTGATTTTTTTAGGTCTTTCTGAGATTTGTAATTGATAACTGATTGCTGTAAATATTCGCTATTAGTTAAATCCTGCATTAAAACACCAGCTTTTGAAAATTTATATTCGGGATTATAAATTTCTTTAGATAATTCAACTACTATTTTTAAAATGCTGTTTGTGTCGTCTGTTGCATTTGTAAGTTTTCTGTGAGCACTTCTTTGATAATTTTGACTTGAATATTTACTGGTTCTGGCAAATACTCTAATATCAGATGATTGCAAATTCTGACTTCTCATTTTTTCAGATGCTTTTATTGCGTGAGTGGCCAGTGCTTGAGTTAAGTCTTCTAATTTTGTGACAGGAGTACCGAAACTCCTGCTTACCTGAATTTCTTTTTTTGATTTCTTGTTTTTTTCTATAGGCAGACATTTATAACCTTTCAGTTCTAATTGCAATCTTTTTCCTACTATGCCTAGTTTCTTAATGATTTCATTTTCTTCCATATCTTTTAATTCTCTCGCATTTTTAATACCTTTACTTTGCAACCAATTAGAGGTTTGTTTTCCGACTCCCCATATCTTATCTACACTAATTTTTTTTAAATAATTATTCTCATTTCTGGTTCTAGCTAAATCAAATATTCCAGCTGAATAATCAATATTTTTAGCTAATTTATTAGCAATTTTTGCTCTTACTTTATTTTCACCTATTCCTACTGTTATTGTAATCCCTAGATTCTGATATATTAATGATCTTATGTTTCTTGCCCAAGGATATAGATTTTTATCATTAGGTCTAGAAATTGAGACAAATGCTTCATCAATAGAATAAATTTCTATATTTTCACAGTGGTTTTTTAGTAAATTCATTAGTCTTCTGCTCATATCGCCGTAAAGCGAATAGTTTGAGCTTAAGACCGCTACATCTAATTTATTTAATCTTTCTTTCACCTTAAAATACGGAGTCCCCATTTTAATTTTTAAAACTCGCGCTTCAGGACTTCTCGCAATGATACATCCGTCATTATTAGATAAAATTACTACTGGTTTATTTCTCAAGTGAGGATTAATATTTTGTTCACATGAAGCGTAAAAATTATTAGCATCTATAAGAGCTATCGCATCAATACTTGAAATCCTCATAAATAGCTATGTATTGAATAAATAACAACACCCCATATTTGTACATCAATATGGTTTTTAAATCTAAAATCAGGGTAATTATGATTTTCTGCTTTTAAATATAATTCATTATTTTTTATAGATAATCTTTTTATTGTAAATTCCCCGTCTATCATTGCAATGACAATATTCCCTGGCCTGGCTGTTAAACTCTTATCTACTATTATTAAATCTTTATCTTTAATTCCTGCGTTTATCATTGAGTCGCCTTTAATTCTAAGAAAAAAAGTGCTAAACGGATTAGATATTAAATGTTCGTTTAAATCAATATTTTCTTCTGTATAGTCATCTGCAGGAGAAGGAAATCCTGCTGACACCGAATTAGCTAATAAGGGGATTTTAAACTTTTTAGTTGCTGAATCAGAGGAATCCAAAACTTAAATTAATAGTATATATGTACTATATAATAGAAATTCAAAAATTAATTAGTTGTTAAACTTTTATAAATTAATTTTAGATTAAATTTAATCTTTTTTAAGAACGATGGTAAGGGGAGTTGTTAGATATAGAAATAGCTCTATAGATTTGCTCGATAAGGATTAATCTAGCTAATTCATGAGGAAAAGTTAAGGAAGAGAGACTGAGTATAAGATCTGATTTTTCTTTTATCTCAGAACTAATTCCATCAGTATCACCGATTAAGAAATTAACTTTTTTATTTTTAAAATTTAAGAGTAAAGAAGATAGCTCAAGTGAATTAAACTGCTTCCCTTCTTCACTTAGGCTGATAATAATATTGTTATTAGATTTAAGGTTATGTATATTAAAAGTCTTTAACTCATTGATGATAAGTTCAGGAATTCTTTTTTTGTATTGATTAATTCCATCTCTAATCCAAAGTTTCTTTATTTTGCCGATAGCATAAATTTTTAATCTATTATTCTTAAGCATAAGTAAATATTAAAACTAATTATTCATCAAGAAGATAATTAAATTCATCATATAGTTCCTCTTCGGTTGTTAATTTCTTAGAAAAATTAGCATTTCTAGAATTCATATTAATTTGATTAAGCTCATTTTTTCTTAGTGAATTAATAACGTTAGAAGTCTCTTCTAAAGATTCTGAATTATCAATTAACGAATAAAAAATATTATTGGGGTGTTCTGAATTAAGTGGATTGGTGATTAAATTATGATTGTTGGGTAAATTTGTGGAATTACTTATATTTTTACTTTCGTTATTTAAATTTCTATTTTTTTTAAATTTATTGAGTTTATCTAAATTTTTTTTTGATAAGCTCATGATATAAAGTATTAAATAAATTCATATTTAATTTAAACATATTATTTATCTTTTAGATGAATTTTAAAAACTATCATCAAAAAAAAAGATTTGGACAACACTGGTTGGTAAATAAAAAAATATTAGAAAAAATTAAAGAAATTGCTGTTCTCAATGAAAATGACTTTATTTTAGAAATTGGTCCAGGTAAAGGAGCTTTAACATCTAAGTTATTAGATTCAGAAATTAAAAAATTACATGCGATCGAATTAGATAAAGATTTAATAAATTTATTAAAGGATAAATTCAATAATAATGATAAGTTTTCACTTCAACAGGGAGATATTCTTTCTGTAAATTTAGATTCGATTAATAAGAAGATTACAAAAGTGATTGCAAATATTCCTTACAATATAACTGGCCCAATATTGGATATTTGCATAGGGCGATTGGGCATTATAAGAAACTATAATTATGAAAAAATAATTTTTTTAATGCAGAAAGACGTGGTAGATAGGATTTTGTCAAAAGAAGGAAGTCCCAATGCTGGTGCACTTAGTATAAGAATGCAACTCTTATCAAAAATAAAAAAAATTTGCGATGTACCCCCTTCATCATTTAGTCCGCCTCCAAAAGTTTTTTCTTCTTTAGTAGTTTTCGAACCAATTAAAAATGATTTAAGATTAGACATTAGTCTAGAAAAATATATAGATAAACTTCTTCGAATTTCATTTAATTCAAGAAGAAAAATGCTTAGAAATTCTCTTAATTCAATACTTTCAAATGAAGAGATAAATGAATTATCTAAATCTTCAAAAGTTTCTTTTGATTTAAGACCACAAGATATTTCAATTGAGCAATGGATTAAGCTTGCAGAAAATTGTATTAAAATTAAAAAATAAAAATTTAAGTATATGCAAGATTTGCCTAAAACGAAAATTATTATAAAATCTCCTGCCAAAATAAATTTGCACCTTGAAGTTATTGGGAAAAGAAAGGATGGATTCCATGAGTTAGCAATGATTATGCAAAATATTGATCTTTCTGATTATTTAGAATTTCAAATTAATAATGAAGGTTTAATTAAACTTGAATCTGATTGTAATGATTTAAGCCTATCTAGTGATAACTTAATTGTTAAATCGGCAAATCTATTAAGGAAAAAATCAAACATAGATTCTGGAGCGAATATATTTTTAAGAAAAAATATTCCAATTGGTGCAGGATTAGCTGGTGGATCCAGTAATGCAGCAGCAACATTAATTGGTCTAAATAAGTTATGGGATTTGAACTTAGATCAAGAAACATTATGTTCATTAGCATCAACTTTAGGATCTGATATTCCCTTTTTTATAAATGGTGGTATTCAATTATGTTTTGGAAGAGGCGAAATTTTGGAGAAATTAGATTCAAACTTTGAATATGGAGTAATTCTTTTAAAAAATCCTAATGTATCAGTTTCTACTGCTGAAACTTATAAAAAATATAGTAATAGATTTTTTGATCAATATCTTACTAATAGAGAATTGATTGAGAACATAAGAAAAAATTTAAGAGATAATGGTTTAAATAACTTAAATTTTGATAACCAACATTTAACAATAAAAAATGATTTGCAATTAGTTGTTGAAAATGACAATGATTCTGTAAAGCAGGCATTATATTTATTTTCTAAATTAGATAATTGTCTTTCATTTTCAATGAGTGGATCAGGCCCTACATGCTTTGCTCTTTTTAAAGATCTAGAGACTGCTAAAAAAGAATTAACTTCAAATTATAAATTATTTAAAGAAAAAGGTTACGATTCATGGGTTTGCACTTTCCTTGAAAAGGGAATAACATTTGTTTAAATTTTTTTATACAAAAATTTATTGTGGCTGATAATAGTAATGCAGATATTGAAAAAAATATTCCCGAAAAAGGACCATTAAATTTTATTGTAGGATCATTAACCAGTTTTTTATTATTTATATTTTTTTATTTTTTAAGTAATAAAATTGCAATTTATTTTGCAATACATAAACCATCTAATTCTTCTGAAATAGTCCAAAATATTTCTTCTAGTATTAATACCTTAATAATTGGATTATCTTTTTTGCTAACTTTTTCTTTTGCTTTTATAGGTATAGGACTTTTTATTGTATTTATTCGCAGTTTTTTTCTGAAGAAAAGTTGAATTACTAATATTATTAAGAAAACATTTTCTTTGAATGTCTTTACATGACCTAGGACTTTTAATACTTTTGCTCTCACCAGGAATGATTTTGTCAATATTACTACTCATAACCTTTGCTGAAGGAGGATAAATTAATAAAGGTGGTAGGATTGTATATGTGATTAATTAGGTAATTAATTGTGGCTGGTACATTATTATTTAATGCTTTGAAAGAGGCAATTGATGAAGAAATGGCAAATGATGTAAATGTTTGCGTTATGGGGGAAGATGTCGGACAATATGGAGGATCTTATAAGGTAACTAAGGATTTATATGAAAAATATGGAGAGTTAAGAGTCTTAGATACCCCAATTGCAGAAAATAGTTTTACGGGTATGGCTGTGGGTGCAGCAATGACTGGTTTAAGACCAATAGTAGAAGGAATGAATATGGGTTTTTTGCTTTTAGCTTTTAATCAGATATCAAATAATATGGGTATGCTTAGATATACAAGCGGAGGAAATTATAAAATACCAGCAGTGGTTCGAGGACCTGGAGGAGTTGGTCGTCAACTTGGTGCTGAACACAGTCAAAGACTTGAAGCATATTTCCATGCAGTTCCTGGTATAAAGATTGTTGCATGTAGTACACCTACAAATGCTAAAGGTTTAATGAAAGCAGCTATAAGAGATGATAATCCTGTTCTATTTTTCGAACATGTTCTTCTATACAACTTGTCCGAAGAATTACCTGAGGGAGATTATACTTGCGCTTTAGATCAGGCTGATGTTGTAAAGGAAGGTAAAGATATTACTTTATTGACTTATTCAAGAATGAGACATCACTGCTTTAAAGCTGTTGAAGAATTAGAAAAAAAAGGAATAGATGTTGAGTTAATCGATTTAATAAGTTTAAAACCATTTGATATGGAAACTATCTCAAAATCAATAAGAAAAACAAATAAAGTAATTATTGTTGAAGAATGTATGAAGACTGGAGGTATTGGTGCAGAATTAATTGCCTTGATAACAGAAGAGTGTTTCGATGATCTTGATGCCCGACCAATTAGATTATCTAGTCAGGATATTCCAACTCCGTATAATGGAAATCTTGAGAATTTGACAATAATCCAACCACATCAAATAGTTGAAAATGTTGAAGACTTAATTAGTGGGAGTATATAGGATATGAAAAGAAGGCAAGGCTGGCTTTTTTTTATTATATTTCTACTTACGTTATCTGTTTATCTATTAATAAATAATCCCTTACAGTTGGGATTGGATTTACAAGGAGGTTCTCAACTTACACTACAAATTATTAAAGAGGAAGGGAAGGTATCAAAGGATGAACTTGATGCAGTTAATTCGGTTATAGATAGACGCGTTAACAACTTAGGTGTTTCAGAGTCTAACCTGCAAACCCTAGGTGGAGATCAATTGATTTTAGAATTACCTGGAGAACAAAATCCATTAGTTGCTTCAAGAGTTTTAGGTAAGACTGCTTTATTGGAATTTAGGACCCAAAAAGAAGGAACATCTACAGATTTAAAAAACTTTCAACTTCAGAGATTGAATATTAAAGAATTAATTGATCAATATTCCTCTTCAGAAAAAAGTCAATATGATGATAATTTCTTAAAGATTATTCAAGATGATCTTAAAGAGATAGAGCAAGAATTAAATTATTCATCTACTAGTAGTGATTTATATGGGAAGTTAATTGAAATTAAAAAGTATGTTGATAAAGAAATTACAAATTTATTTATTAAAACTGATTTATCTGGTAAGGATCTTATTAACGCAGGAAGGAGACAAGAACAAACAAATAGTAATTGGGAAGTTTTATTAACTTTTAGTAATTCAGGAGGAGAAAAGTTTGCAGAAATTACAAAGTCAATTGCTGGCACTAATCAACTATTGGCTATCATTCTTGACGGTGAATCAATAAGTGAAGCCAGTGTTGGTAGTCAGTTTGTTAATACTGGGATTACAGGTGGATCAGCAATAATAAGCGGTAATTTTAGTGCTGAAAATGCTAAAGAATTAGAAGTTCAACTTAAAGGAGGTTCATTGCCATTGCCAATTGAAATAGTGGAAACTAATACTATAGGGGCTCTGTTGGGATCCACAAATATTTTAAAAAGTCTTTATGCAGCTATTAGTGGATTAATTTTTGTTGGTATATTTATGATTTTTAATTATAGAATTCTAGGTTTTGTTTCAGTTCTTTCTCTAGTACTTTATGGTTTCTTTAACTTAGCCTTATATTCCTTAATTCCTGTAACTTTGACTTTACCTGGAATATCTGGGCTTATACTTAGCATTGGCATGGCTGTTGATGCAAATATTCTAATATTTGAGAGAATTAGAGAAGAATTATATGATGGTAATACTCTTACAAGATCTATTGACAGCGGTTTTCAAAGAGCTAATTCATCCATAGTTGATGGCCATATAACAACTCTTCTAAGTTGTTTTGTATTGTTTTTATTAGGAACAAATTTTGTAAAAGGTTTTGCGGCAACATTAGGTATTGGAGTCTTAATAAGCTTGTTTACCTCATTAAATTGTTCTAAAACTATTTTGCGATTTTTTACAACATATCAATATTTAAGACAAATAAATCTCTATCTACCCAGGAATAATTTTTCAAATTAAATTTTTTATTTCCAACTTTCCCATGAAATACAATCTTGAACTAATAAATAATAAAAGAAAGATAATTGGTTTTTCAGCTGTTCTTATTTTGTTGTGTCTTTTAGGAATTTTATATTCTAATTTTAATACTTCTTATAAAAAACCTATAAATTTAGGGATGGATTTTGTTGGGGGAAATGAACTAAGAATAGAGAGAGTTTGTGAAGAGGAATGTTCTAATTTTTCCCCTGATTTAGTTTTAGAAAATTTAAGAGAGATCTCTAAAAATAAGAACGTTTTAAATAATATTAAAATACAATTCCAAAATAATAATAAATTAATTTCAATAAGAACAGCTTATTTGAGTATCGAAGAATCAAATAATCTTATTACTAATCTTGATAATATTATTGGACCTCTAAATTATGAGAGTAAGGATTCAAGATTAATAGGTCCAAAGCTTGGGAAAAGATTACTTACTAATTGCGTTACTTCATTGTTAGTTTCTTTATTTGCAATATCTTTATATATAACTATTAGATTTGATAAAAAATATGCATTATTTGCATTATTAGCTTTATTCCATGATTTATTAATTGTTTTCGGTATATTCTCCTGGTTGGGAGTTATATTATCTGTCGAAGTAAATAGTTTATTTGCTGTTTCCTTGTTAACTATTGCTGGTTATTCTGTAAATGATACTGTTGTTATTTTTGATAGAATTCGTGAGAATTTAAAATCAAAGAAAGTAGGCTATAACGAAACTATTCAATTATCAGTAAACGAATCATTTAGGAGAACAACTTTTACCAGTATTACAACCCTTATCCCTTTATTAAGCATAATTTTGTTTGGATCTTATTCACTATTTTGGTTTTCTTTATCATTATCATTAGGAATTTTAGTTGGAAGTTATTCAAGTATTTTATTGGCTCCATCTTTGTTGCTTAAAGACCAAGCTTAAGCTTCTAATTTTATGAAATTGAATTACTATTTAATACTTTTATTTTCTTTGGTTTTAATTGATATTTCTACTGAATTAAGAATATTGTTTGATCATTTTACTTTTAATTCACTATATTTTGCTATCAGCAAACACCCCTTAGCTTTCTTTATACTTTTTTCATATCCATATTTATATAAAAAATTAATTAAGTAGTTTTTTAAATTTCATGAATTGATTCTTTGATTAGAACCTGTATTACTACAGCTAAAGGAAGAGATAGAATTAAGCCTAATGGACCAAAAATGAAGGTAAAACCAAATTGTGATATTAATGTTAATCCAGGAAGCAAGTTTGCTTTTTTCTTCATTATAGATGGCATTATTATGTAGCTTTCAATATTTTGAATGATTACATATGCTCCTAATACGGCCAGTGGTTTCCAAAAATTATCAAGTAGTGCAATTGAAATTGGAAATATACCACTAATAACTGGACCTATATTTGGAATTATATTAAGAACCATTGCTATTAAAGCATTTGAGACAACATATTTGACATCTAATATCGATAAAACTATTAATGATAATAGACCGACTGATAATGAGCTTATGACCATAGAAAAGGTCCAATTTGCTAATGCAACATTGCATTTATCCAGAATATTTCTAAATTTATTGCGATAATTTTTAGGAATTAATAGAAGTATATTTTCTTTATATTGTTTTGGTTCAATGGAAATCATCAAACTGACAACTAATACGAAAATTAATTTTAAAAAACCTGAACCCAGATTCCCCGCTATATTAATTAAGTTCTTAAAACTTTCTTGAATAGCTTTAGCAATAGTTGCAGCATCTGGAATGGTAACTACGTTATCTATAAAATTGTATATGTCAATAACATTTTCTGATTCTTCACCATAAAAAAGGCTATTCAATTTGTTCAGATTTGTATTAATTAAAATATTTATTTTTGATAAACCATTTGGAATATCAACTAATATTTCATTGAATTCATTTACAAACGGCGGCAAGACAAGAATAAAAATACTAAAAACTATTACAGATATTACTGTTAATACAAAAAACAAAGATAAGAATCGGGGTAATCTCAGCCCCTTTTGTATTTGATTACATAAATTACATACAATATTTGAAATTACTAATGAGCAAATTATTAAAAGAAGAAAATCTCTTAAAGTCCATATTATTAATGATGTTATTAAGATTACTGCTAATTTGAAATATGATGAACTATTCAATTTAGATAATATTCTATTTCTTCTCAGAATATCCTAATCCATTTGATTTGGCATAACTATTTGCAAATTTCATAAATCTATCAAAGTCTGCAGTGCTCTTCCAAACATAAACCGCTTCTAAAAATATTGGTTCACCATCAACAAACTTTACTTTAACCTCTCTTGTTAATATTTCACCTTCATTGTCAATCATACGCATTCCAGTGATTTCACCTTCTGTAATTGAAGATAATGCCTGAGGTTTCTCAAATAAAAATAATGCTTGGCCAGTAGTACCATCTTTACTTCTTGTAAGCCTTATTTCAGGAACCACTGGTTCATCAGTTCCCTCATAAAATTGTATTTTTGCTGTTTTATTTGCTGTCATAATATTCAATAATTAATTATTCATTTTAGGAAATATTTTTCTTAATCGTTTATAAAATTTTATAAAACATTATTTATTAAATCTAAGATGTTTTTATCATATTTTTTATCGGTTAAATCTAACAAAGTTATATTTTCTTTGCCAAGCCTTTCATATTCATAACATTTATCGTAATAATCTAATACTGACCGGCAAACATCTTCCCATTTCTCTTTGTGAATTGATTCAATAGCTTTTTTTGTTCTTTGCGGTCCTAACCTTTTTTTTATCCTTAGTACTGATTCTTGCAGTTCTTCTTTCTTAAAAATACTATAAGTGTCTATCAACTCATCTAACCTATTTGATTCACTCCTTAAAATTTCAATTCTCTTTGAATTTTTCATTTGATTGAAGAATTCATGAGGTATTTTGCATTTGCCAATATTTGCACTTTCTGCTTCTACAAAAATATTATTAATGCTTTTAAAAGAATATAATTTTTCAGCAATTTCATTTTCAAATTGTTCGTTGGTAGGTTGTTCATCCATTCCTAAACCACCGAATGTACTTCCTCTATGACAAGCGAATCCTTCAAGATCTATAGTTTGATATTTATATTTCTCCAGTAATGATAATAACCTTGTTTTACCTGTCCCAGTTTTTCCGCCAATAATTAAAATATTCCATTTTTTTGAGAAACAATCTAATATCCATTTCCTGTATGATTTGTATCCTCTCTTAAGTGTTATGGGATAAAATTTATATTTTTCTAGTAACCATGCAATACTTTGTGAACGCATTCCTCCTCTAGAACAATATATTCTTATAGATGATTCATTATTATTTTTCGTAGGATCAATTTTATAAGAGTCAATACCCATAAATAAATGATCAAGAAGCAATTCCATTTTTTTTTCAAAAAATTTTAATCCCTCTATTACAGCTTTTTTTCTACCCTCTTTTTTATAAATTGTTCCAATTATTGATCGCTCATCATTATCAAATAATGGAATGTTAATAGAATTAGGCATATGTCCTTTATAATATTCACTCGGGCTCCTAACATCTATAAGTGGTCCGTTAAAACTTCTAAATTTCTCTAGTTCTTTTCTTTTGAAATACATGGATAGTTTTATTTTTAGGTTAATTTATTGAAAATGACTAACAAAGAAAAAGATAACTATAGTAATGCTACATTAGATCTTATTAATAAATTTGTAGATTCTAATCAAAGAAAAAGAATAAATTCATTATCTAAAATAGAATCTGAAGTCGAAAATATTTTTAAACTTGGACCTTCACTGTTTGATATCTTTGATAGAGATGGAGATGACTGGGCAGCTGGTTGGATATTGCAAGTTTTAAAAAAATTCAAGCCTGAATTCTTTGAAAACTCTAATTTCAATAATTGGTTTAATACATTTTCAGATATTGATGTTAATTATGATGATTTGCAATTAATGTTGGTTGAGCAAAAATTTGAAGAGGCAGATAGATTAACAAGTTCCTATTTAAGAAAATTAGCTGGAAAATTAGCAGAAAAACGTGGATATGTTTTCTATAGTGAAGTTATGAATATGTCAGGTAAAGATCTAGAAACAATAGATAGATTATGGACTATTTATTCTACTGGTAGATTTGGATTCTCAATTCAGGCAAAGATATTAAAATCAGTAGGGAAAAAATATGAATTAATGTGGCCGAAAATAGGTTGGAAAAAAGAGGGCTTATGGACTAGATATCCTGGATCTTTTGTCTGGTCATTGGATGCTCCTGATGGACATATGCCTTTAATAAATCAACTAAGAGGTGTAAGACTTATGGACTCAATTCTAAGGCATCCTGCTATCGCAGAGAGACATAATAATATTCTTTAAATTGAGGACTTTAATAAGCTAAAATTAAGACAGTATCAAAATATTATTATGTCCTTATTACGGGGCAAAAATATTTTAAATAAATTTTTTATAAGATCAAAGATTAACTGGTCGAACTACGAATTCGAATCATCATTACAGTTAAATGAGTTTGTCGATCAATTATTAGAACCTATTAAAAATTCTCAATCAAGCTATCTTATAAAACTTGGTTTACATGAAGCTCTTGTAAACGCAGTAAAACATGGAAATAAATTAGATCCTAAAAAAAATATTAGAGTAAGAAGGATAATTACTCCTAATTGGTGTGTTTGGCAAATTCAAGATCAAGGAAATGGTTTAGAAATAAAAAAAAGAGATTACAAATTACCAAAAAAAATAAGTAGTGTAAATGGACGCGGACTATACATTATTAATGAATGCTTTGATGATATTAGATGGAGTAGTAAAGGTAATAGGCTTCAGTTGGCTTTAAAAAGGTGATTTTTACTAGGGCAAGGTTGATCTACGTTAATTTCTTTTAACCATTTAATACTTTCTTCTATATACTCAATAGTTTCATTCTCATTACATGAAATAATTAAATGGCATAATCCCGCCGAAATAAGTTCTGCAGATCGTTTATATTTATTTCCTTTATCTTTATGCCATTTAGAATGATCTATCGTTAATTTGTCATTAAGACTTTGAACAAGCTGAATAGTATCTTTATCCCAATAGGTCATAGCAGTTTTTATTTACTTTACAGCAGACCATACTTTGGTCATAAAAAAAGAATTTGATTTTACATCTTTAAAACCTACTTCCTCTAATTTATAATCTATATTCTCTTTTATGTAATCACAATAAAATGGCTCATGAAAAGATTTATAGAAGTTTTCCATTACAGATGTAAAGTCAGGTGAATCACTTATTTGAATTGAATCAGCTAATACTAATATCCCTCCAGGTTCAAGAACTCTAAAAAATTCATTTAATACTTTAGCTCTAATTGTTCTAGGTAATTCATGAAATAAGTAAACACAAGAAATGCATTGAAAACTATCATTTTCAAAAGGTAATTCTTCAGCATTACCTTTTATTAACTGAATTAAATCTCCATCTAAATCTGATATATATCTGCTTGCCTCTTTTAAGTATGAATCGGATAAATCAATTCCTGTAATTTTTTCTTTAGGAAATGCGGCTCTTAATTGTTTTAATGTTCTTCCTGATCCTGTAGCAACATCAAGTATTTTTATAGAACTTTTTTTTCTATCGCTAAAAATTTCAAGTCCTTCTTTTATTGGCTTAATTATTCTTCTCCTCATTGAGTCAGCACTTCCATTGAACAGTATCTCTACTTGTAGGTCATAAATGCTAGCTGAAAAATCTGATAAATAACCATCTGTTTGATGATGAAAGTTTCTCAAGTAATATTGTGGATAATTATCTTTATCAATTGATTTTGGAAGATCATCAAAGTTTTGTTTTCTGCGTCTATCCCAAGTATTAGGCATATCGAGCCAAATTTTAGGATATTGAGTTAGATATCTAAGCCATGGTTCCTCAAACAATAATTTTTTTGGATATATATTTTTTTCTGCATCATTCCAATCTTCTTCTCTTAAGATATCCATCGAATTTTGGATTTGCATTAAAAGATCCTTATCAATATCAAAATTTTCAAGCTTCGAATCGGGAAGAATAAAATTCATTAATCTTGAACTGATCTGCTTGTGAGCAAAACCTGCAATGCTTTTACTTTGTTGTAGCGTTTTATATGCAATTTTTGAAATAGATTCCCTAGCCATTTTTAAATTTGTATATATACATTCCAACAAAAAAAAAATCAATTTGAGAATATTTTGTGATATTTCTCAAATTGATTAATTTAAACTAATGTCTTCTTTTAATTATGCATCGTAATACATGAAGAATTCATGTGGATGAGGCCTTTGTCTTAGTTGTTGTACCTCTTCGTATTTTATGTCGATAAAGTTATCAATAAAATCTTCAGTAAATACTCCACCTGCTAATAGATAATCTTTATCTGCTTTGAGTGCATTAAGTGAATCATTAAGAGATGAAGGAACAGTATCAATTTTTGCAAGTTCATCGGCTGGAAGTTCAAATAAATCAACATCTACACCATCACCAGGATCTATTTGATTTTTAATTCCATCAATTCCAGCAAGCATCATTACGGAGAATGCTAAATATGGGTTAGCAAGTGCGTCACCTGATCTAAATTCTAATCTTTTAGCTTTTGGACTTGGACCGGTTAAAGGTATTCTGACAGCAGCGGATCTATTACCCTCAGAATAAACTAAATTAACAGGTGCTTCGAATCCTGGAACTAATCTTTTATAACTATTTGTCGTTGGATTAGTAAATGCAAGGAATGAAGGGGCATGTTTAAGTATTCCACCTATGTACCATCTAGCTGTTTGAGATAAATTTGCATAGGCACCTTCACCAAAGAATAGAGGCTGTCCACTCTTCCATAAACTTTGGTGAACATGCATTCCAGTACCATTGTCGTTAAATACAGGCTTGGGCATAAAGGTAGCTGTTTTGCCATACTTTTTAGCGACGTTTCTAACCACATATTTATACGTCATGACGTTATCAGCAGCATTAATTAAAGAATCAAATTTCATTCCAAGCTCGTGTTGCCCTGCACCAGCAACTTCATGGTGGTGTTTTTCAGTGGGGATACCTAATTCACCCATAAGAAGAAGCATCTCAGATCTGATATCTTGCGCAGTATCATTTGGAGCTACTGGAAAATATCCTTCTTTATATTGTATTTTGTATCCTAGGTTTCCACCTTCTTCTATTCTCCCTGTATTCCATGGAGCTTCAATAGTATCTACACTATAAAAACAACCTCCTTCTTTTGAGTCATATCTAACATCATCAAATAAAAAGAATTCTGGTTCAGGTCCAAAAAATGCGGTATCTGCTATACCAGTAGAGTCTAAATATTTTAATGCCTTTTGAGCTAAAGCTCTTGGACATCTATCATAAGGCTCCCCGCTTCTTGGCTCCTGAATAGAGCAAATCATACTTAAAGTCTTATGTTTATAAAAAGGATCAATCCAAGCTGTACTTGCATCGGGCACCATTGACATATCAGAGGCATTTATTGCTTTCCAACCTCTTATTGAGGAGCCGTCAAAAGCAAGTCCCTCAGTAAATGAATCCTCTTCTATCATGTCTGATGTAAGTGTTAAATGTTGCCATTTTCCATGAATATCTGTGAATTTTAAATCGATGAGTTCAATTCCTTCGTCTTTAATTTGACTTAAAACATCTTGAGGAGACTTTGACATAATTTTGTAATACCTTCATATATGAAATTAATAACTTGATGATTCTTGTTATGTATCAACGGTAACTTTTTTTAAGACTAGATGACTTCTTTTAGTGTTTCAAGTCATAAGTTTAATAATTGTTTACCTAAATATTTAAATTGAATGAATTTCTTTAAATAAATATCGCTTATGTGGCGATATTAGTTTAATTTAAAAGTAATTGAATGTAATGCTTTGACAGAAGCAAAACTTATTTCGGCTTTAAATAAAGAGAATTTATCTCATTTCTCAAAAACTTATGTTCCCTCTAGACTTTTATTAGGTCCCGGTCCTTCAAACGCACATCCAGAAGTTTTAAAAGCTCTTTCTTTGAATCCTATTGGTCACTTAGATGAAGCATATATTTCATTAATGTCTGATGTTCAAGAACTTCTAAGATATACCTGGCAATGCAATAATCGTCTTACTCTCCCAATGAGTGGTACTGGAAGTGCAGCTATGGAAGCTTCAATAGCAAATTTTATAGAGGAAGGAGAAAAAATTCTTATCGCTAAAAAAGGATATTTTGGAAACAGACTTGTTGATATGGCATCTAGATATAAAGCAGATGTATCTGTTATAGAAAAACCTTGGGGTGAGGCTTTTACTTTTGAGGAAATTAAGTATGAAATAGAGACTAAAAAACCAGCTATTTTTGCAATTGTTCACGCTGAAACATCTAGTGGGGTTTTACAACCTCTTGATGGAATTGGTGATGTGTGTAGAAAAAATAATTGCTTGTTTTTAGTTGACGCAGTTACATCCCTTGGCGCTTTAGAACTATTGATTGATGAATGGAAAATAGATTTAGCGTATAGTTGTAGCCAGAAAGGATTAAGTTGCCCGCCGGGATTAAGTCCTTTTACAATGAATGAGAGAGCTGAACAAAAACTAAGTTCAAGAAAAACAAAGGTTCCTAATTGGTATTTAGATTTATCCCTTTTAAATAAATATTGGGGTTCTGATCGCGTTTACCATCATACCGCCCCCGTAAATATGAATTTTGCTATTCGAGAGGGATTACGATTAATTGCTAATGAGGGTTTAGAAAATGTTTGGAATAGACATAATACTAATGCAAAGAAACTCTGGAATGGTTTAGAAAGTCTTGGAATGGAATTACATGTATCAGAGGATTATAGATTGCCAACTTTAACCACAGTTAAAATTCCTCCAGCAGTTGATGGGGATGGGTTTAAAAATCATCTCTTAAGAAATTTTGGAATTGAAATAGGAAATGGACTTGGAGAATTATCAGGTAAGGTATGGCGTGTAGGGCTAATGGGTTTTAATTCATGTGAGGAGAATGTTGACAGATTATTAAACCTATTTGATACTGAGCTAAAGAAATTTTCTATTTTTGAGTCCTCAACTTTTTGAACCAAATCTGTAAAATTTGACTGCATTCTTCTTCTAGGATACCTCCAATTATTTCCATTTTGTGATGAGCACTTTCATGTTTTGATAGGTCTATTGAGCCACCCAGTCCACCTCTTTTTTTATCGTAAGCCCCGAAAATAACTTTACCCATCCGCGCTTGAATAAGAGCAGAGGAACACATAGTACAAGGTTCTAAATTTGTGATAATAGTACATTCATTAAATCTCCAATCATTTTTTATTAGAGATGCCTGCCTAAGTGCCATTATCTCGGCATGACCTAATGGGTCTTTATTTATATTCCTCCTGTTAACCCCTCTACCGATACATCTTCCTCTCTCATCTAAAATTATTGAACAGATTGGTAGCTCTACTTTTCCAATTTCTTTAGATCTTCTTAATATCGAATTCATCCACAAAGTGTATTTTGAATTATTTGTTTTTTTTTGTTGATCTTTATTACTATTTCCATTTTCAAAAATATATCTCATTTACCAATATTGAGAATAGAATTATTAATAGATATCTTATCTGATGGCTGAAGATTTAATTAATAATAAAGATATATATTTCCCCTCCTATTCAGGGACTAATGAAAAATTGATTACTCTTCTGAATAGAGCAAGTCAAACTCTTTGTGAATGGTTCTCTAAAGCTGATAAAAATGGTCCTTTGCCTTTCGATGAGAGTTTCAAGTGCATTATGCCTGCGGAAGATGGTAATCCTGTAGAAGATTTATTTTCTGAGATTGAAACTCTTTTGAATAATTCATTTAATCCCGTTCATCCTGGCTCACTAGCTCACCTTGATCCCCCACCTTTAATTTTCTCTATTTTGGGAGATTTAATTGCTGCTGGTTTAAATAATAATCTTCTGGCTTACGAGTTATCACCAAGTGTAACTTTGCTTGAGGAGTCATTATGCAAATGGTTTGCCAAGAAAATAGGGTTTAATGATTTCTCAGGAGGTATAGCTGCTAGCGGAGGTACATTAAGTAATCTGAATGCACTTATAGCAGCTAGAAATAATGCTGGATTAGGTACAAATCCTAATTCTGTATTACTTGTTAGTGAAGATGCTCATTCTTCCTTCGTTAAATGTATAAGAGTAATGGGTCTTGATACTACTAATCTTGTCAGGATTAAAACTGACAATCAAGGTCGAATGGATATAAACGATCTCAGAAAGTCATTAGATAAATGTTCAATAGAAAATAAAAAAATATTTGCTATTGTTGCCACCCTTGGGACAACTGTTAGAGGAGCAATTGATCCTATTAAAGAAATAAGTGAAATCTGTAAACAAAGAAACATATGGTTACATATTGATGGTTCAATTGGGGGGATTTTTGCTATAACTTCTATTCAAATAGATGGTTTAAATAATATTAATCAGGCTAATTCAGTAACAATAAATCCTCAAAAAATTATTGGCATTACAAAGACATCTTCCTTGTTATTAGTGTCAAATATGTCTTCTTTAGAAAAAACATTTTCAACTGGACTCCCATATATAACATCTAAGGAAAATATCATAAACAGAGGAGAAATTGGCATACAAGGTTCTAGACCCGCAGAGGTTATAAAACTTTGGCTTGGATTACGTTTTTTAGGTATGAAAGGAATAGAAGAAATATTAAAATCTTCAATAAAAAGAAAAGACTTTTTTATAAATAAAATTTGTAAAAATAGATTTGAAATATATTCAGGTCCTTTACATATTATTTCATTCTTACCAAAGGGTCTTAAAGAAAAAGATACTGATTCCTGGACTCAAAATAAAGTCAATGAGCTAATGAAAAAAAATTTTATGCTTTCTAGACCAAAATTTAAAGGTAAACATTATTTGCGAATCGTTTTGGGCAATTACAATACTAACGAATCTCATATCGAAGAACTTTTGAAAATTTTAGATGCTAATCAATGAATATAGGTAGATCAAAAATTATTGCAATAGTAACAGGATTTATCTCTATATTCATTTGTATTGCTTACTTACTTTTAATAACTGTTTTTGATTTCAGAACTTATCTTAATGATCAATTATCAAATATTACTTAGGAAATGGAGGCAAACTTTTATTTGATTTAAAATAATTTCTTATTTCAATTTTTGAAATAGCTTCTTTTATGAAGTTATTTAAAAACTCCTCTCTTTTACTTATTCTATATATCTTGTCTACAACTTCTTGAATTCCTCCATCTCCCCAATCTTGCCCATTTTTAAAATATTCAATTAAACTTAGTCCTACTATTCTTATTAACCAGCCTGCTGTTATTGATTGTATTGTCTTAGATATAATTATTTTAGTAAAACTTGTAGCTAATGCAGGAGAGAGAATTGCTAGTCCACCTTTTAGTATTCCTAGTTTAGCCAATGCACTTAGTAATGATTTCGATAAATCTTTTGCATCCTTTTTTGTAAGTTTTATTTCATATATTTTTGATAATTCGATTATCATTTGAACATTCACCGATGTAGTAGTAAGAAAATCCACCGCAGGCAGTGGATTGACTAGAATTACTCCTCCCGTTATCCACATATATTTATTAATAACTTTTTTTGACATTAAATATCTTTGCTCTTGTACAAAATTTTTACTTTTGATACCTAATTTGTTTGATCGAAAAAGGACGTTGTCGGCTAATAACTCTTCTCCAGAATTATCTAGTGTTTCTATTATTTCTCTAAATAAACTTCCTACATCTGGAATCAAATTTAAGGTATCTGATTTTACATAAGGAGATGCTTGAGGTACTGCAATTGTTTGAACAACTGAAACTTTATTTTTTTTACCTGAAGTAATAGAAATTATATTTTCTTCAATGAGGTTATTATCTTCTCTAGACCTTAAATCACATTTATTTAGGACTATTATTATTTTTTTTCCTATTTTCAACAATTCTTTAATTAAATAGTTTTCGTATTTATTTATGTCCTGATCTAATACAAAAAGGACTAAATCAGAATTTGATGCTTGTAAAATAGTTGATTTCTCTCTTTCTTCGCCTAACTTAGATGGTTCAAATAATCCTGGAGTATCTATAATATTAATGTTTCTTTTTAAAACTGGAATTCGAATTTTATAACTATTTATTTGCTTTGTAGTACCTATTTTTGCAGATGTTTTTCCGACAATATTTTTTAATAAAGAACGTGCTATTGATGTTTTTCCTGATGAACCCGCTCCAAAAAGAGTAACTATATAATCTCCGGTTTTTAATTGTGACTCTAATTTATTTTTTTCGTAATTTAACAATTCAACCTTTACTTTATCACTAATTTTTCTATTTATTTTTTCAATCCCTTCCAAACTTATTTTGGCAGCACCATAAGTATTTTTAAATGAGAGTTTATTCTTCTTATTGTTGTAAATAACTTTATAAACTATTTTTTTAAATAATTTTTTATCAACACTATAAAAAATATACAAAATTATTATAACAAATAAAAGTGAATAAATATTTACTATTCTTATTAATATCGAAAATAATATATATAGAATTAATATAAAAATAAAATATTTTAAATACTTTAATTTTAAGAAATTCATACTATTTTTTTTTATTAAAAATTCTAAGCAATATTATAAAGAACCCAATATTAATAGAAATATCAGCAACATTGAATACTGGAAAATTTATTATATTTAAGTTTATAAAATCAATTACAAAACCATTTAATATCCTATCTATACCATTACCGATAGTTCCACCAAGAATAAAGCTATATGAATAAAGTTCTGATGAACTTGAAGTCATTTTTCTTAATATTAAATAAAGAAGTATAATTGAAAAAATAATACTTATGAAGGATAGAAATATTCTACTTCCGCTAAATATATTAAATGCTGCTCCGTAATTTTTTACAAAATCTAATCTAAATAAAAGAAAATTTTTATTTATAAATATTTTGTAATTATTAAAAATTAAATATTTAGTAAATTGATCTATTAGTATTATAAAAAAACTTAAAAATAGGAAATATATTTTACTTTTTACTTTATTTATCATTATCTATCATATTTGAAATATTTTATAGGCTTAATAAGTAATGTTAGTGGAACAAGCATTATTAAATGATATCCAATTTTACCAGCAGAGTACTTCCCTAGATTGTATAAAAACATATTAAATTGATTGTAAAATACTATTAGTATAAAGTTATAAAATATTCCAGTTAAATGCATCGCAGATATAGCTAGAAATCCATTTATTACAAACTTTCCTATATTTATTTTATTTCTCTTATTTAAATTATCAATTATTTTGATCAATGGATAAGTACCTAATAAATAACCAAAATTTGGAGTAAGCAAGTAACCTATTGAGCCTCCTTGATGAAAAACTGGGAATACAAATAACCCTAAAATTATATAAATAGTAAATGCGCTGAAAACTACTTTTTTTTCGAAGATGAGTGTTAATAAAATAATGGAAGGTATTTGCCATGTAATTGGTATCTCAAAGCTATTATTAGATTGATTAATAAATGGTAGTGGAATATAAACAGGGAGCATTGTTGATATTATTAATGTTTGAAATGTCACCAGAATCTCAATTAATTTATAAAAATTGAGCATGATTACAAATTCTATTTATAAACTTCTTAATGCAACAATTGGATCTAACTTTGAGGCTCTTTTTGCGGGTAAAACACCAAAAATTAAACCTATTGATCCCGAAATGATCATTGTTGAGACGGTTGTTGTAATTCCTACAGATGCAGGAAGTGGTGTTATGAGAGACAAAAGAAAAACACCTGATAACCCGGTTGCTGTTCCTATTAATCCTCCAATTGAAGATAAAATCAATGCCTCAATTAAAAATTGAATTAATATATCTGACTGTTTTGCTCCTATTGCTTTTCTAAGGCCTATCTCTTCTGTTCTTTCGCTAACAGAAACAAGCATAATATTCATGATTCCTATTCCTCCCACTACTAGAGATACTGCACCAATTCCTGCCAAAAGAAATGTAAGGCCACTTGTAATATTAGTTACTATATTTAATGCATCTTCTTGAGATCTAACGGCAAAGTCATCATCTCTTATTATTTTATGTCTTTGCCTCAACAAGTTAGTAATTTGAAATTTAGCCGCGCTAGTTGAATTCTTATTTTTAGCTTCCACACTTATGAAGCTTAAACTTACACCATATGTTGGATCCTTGCCTGTAATTCTATTAACCATTGTAGATAATGGAATATAAGCATTTTTGTCTTGATTACTTCCAAAGACTGCCCCTTTAGGTTTTAAAATTCCTATTACTTCATAAGTATGATCCTTAATTCTGATTTTTTCCCCAAGTGATGTAGATTTACTATCGAAAAATTCCTCTTTTAGATCTGGACCAATGACTACATAACTTCTTGCACTATTAATATCGCTTTGAGATAAAAATCTTCCCTTATCTATCTCAAAACTTCTAACGTCTAGAAATTCAGGAGTAACTCCTGCAATAGATATATTTAAGCTTTTAGAATTAGATTGAACTATTTCATTAGCAGAAATTTGAGGAGCTACTTTTTTAACAGTTGGTACTTGATTACTTATTGCTACTGCATCTTCTAAAACTAGATTTTTAGGAAATGAAATACCTCTTCTTCTTGTGTCATTATTCCCAGGAACAATAAATAAAACATTAGCACCTAAATTACTTAATTGGTTTTTTGCTAATGTTTGAGCACCTCTCCCAAGCCCAACTAATGTAATCACAGATGCATTTCCTATAATTATCCCAAGCATTGTCAACGAACTTCTTAATTTATTTGAGACCAATGTTTTGGTCGCCATACCTAAGGCTTCCTTTATTGATATATTCCTAGACATATTTATATTTATCTACAGCTTGTTCGTCATCTTCAATTTGCCCCATATAAATTACACCCTCATTAAGCTGCAAAGTCACTAGATCACCATTAATAATCTGATTATTATCAATATATTCTAAATTACATATGGTAGAAATTTTTTTATTATTTTTATTAAATAATGCGTAAACATCATCAACATTTTGGTTCGTAACGATTCCGGCAATATTTTTGCTCAATGGAATATTTCCTAATAGTTCTTTTGGAACAAATAAAATTTCTCCTGGGCAAATTAATGACAAATCAGAATTATTTTTTATTATTCTTGCTTTTCCAGTAACACCTATTTCTCCTATTGAAATCCCTCTTGAAACAACCTTCCTTACTAAACCGACTTTTATTAAATCGGTAGAACCGCTAATGCCAGTAAATGTGCCTGCAGTTTGAACTACTAGATCACCTTGCTTAAGAATCCCCATTTCTTGGGCAATTTGCATTGCCAAACTAAACGTTTTAGCTGTTCTTTCATCATTGCCAACTACTATAGGAGTAACTCCCCAAACAAGTTGTAGCCTTCTCGCTACACTACTCTCTGAAGTAGTTGCCAAAATTGGTGTTGGTGGTCTGAATTTGCTTACATTTCTGGCAGTTGATCCTGACTTTGTTAGAGGAATTATTGCTCCTGCATCAAGTTGTCTAGCTATATTACTTACAGCTGCACTAATTGCATTTGGGATTGTACTAGGTAAGTGACTCTCTATAGCTTTAAGTGGATAATCCCTTTCAATTCGTCTGGCTATAGTTGCCATAGTTTGTACTGCTTCTACAGGATAATCACCAACTGCTGTTTCATTTGAAAGCATAACTGCATCTGTTCCATCTAGTATCGCATTAGCTACATCGCTTACTTCAGCCCTAGTTGGTCTAGGATTTGAAGCCATAGAATCAAGCATTTGAGTCGCTGTAATTATTGGTATACCTAATGAATTAGCTTTTCTTATTAATTCCTTTTGTAAAAGCGGAACTTCTTCAGCAGGCATTTCTACTCCCAAATCTCCTCTTGCAACCATGACACCATCACATAAGGGTAAAACTGTATCAATTTGATCTATAGCTTCAAATTTTTCTATTTTTGCGACTACAGGAGTTGAATGCCCATTTTTATTTATCAAATCTTTTATTTCGTTAATATCAGAAGGATTTCTTACGAAACTTAGAGCAATCCAATCAACTCCTTCAGATAAACCAAATTTCAAATCTTCTTTATCCTTTTCTGTTAAAGCTTTTACTGATAATTGAACATCTGGAAAATTCACACCTTTATTATTTGAAAGAACCCCACCTACAGTTACCAAACATTCTAAAAGATTCGCTTTTATATCTACTTTTTCTACAATCATTTCTATTTTACCATCATCTAAAAGTATTCTTTTTCCTTCACTAACTTCTTGAGAAAGTTTGTTATAAGTGACATTAGCTATAGCATTTGTACAATCAACTTTATTTGAGGTTAGTGAAAATTTATCGCCTTTTTTAACTTTTACTGGACCATCTTTGAAGCGACCCAATCTTATTTTAGGTCCTTGGAGATCTTGTAAAATTCCAATATCTATATCTAACTTTTTTGATACTTTTCTAATAGTTTTAATTCTCTCTGCATGATCTTTGTGATCACCATGCGAGAAATTTAATCTAAATGTTGTCACTCCAGCTTTAATTAAGTCTGTAATTATTTCTTCTGACTGAGTTGCAGGGCCTATAGTTGCTACAATTTTTGTTCTTCTTTTTAAATCAATATTCGACATATATAAATAATATTGCTAGATATAAATAAATTTACCATACCCAAAGTTAGTTATTTAAGTCATGGATTTTAAAACTTATCAGAAAAAAGCTAGAGAAACAGCACAATATCCAAATTTAGGTTCAAATAATATTTATCCAACTCTTGGTTTGGTTGGCGAGGCAGGTGAGGTTGCAGAAAAAGTAAAAAAAGTAATTAGAGATAAAAATGGAATATTTGATAATGAATCAAAATTAGGTATTAAAAAAGAATTAGGAGATGTTTTATGGTACATATCAAATCTTTGTACAGAATTAAACTTTAATTTAGAAGATGTTGCATTACAAAATCTTGAAAAATTGAAAATTAGAGCTGCAAAAGGGAAAATATCAGGATCAGGCGATAACAGATGAAATATTAGTATCCATAACCGTAAAAATTACCAGCCGCTCCAAGTAAAGCCTGTTGAATTACATTTAAAAGTAAAAAGGCTAAAATTGATGAGATGTCAAACCCACCTATTGGAGGAATAATTCCTCTAAAGATGTTTAGATAAGGGTCGGTTAATGAACACAATGCACTTAAAGCACCATTACTCCAATCAATTCCTGGGAACCAAGTAAGTAATACTCTTATTAGTAACAAGAATGAAAAAATTTGTGCTGTACTTGCTAATACAGAAAATATTTTATATGCGACCATTTTTATAATTTATATTTTTTATATTTTAACATTTACTTATTATTGCTGTTTCCAATTTTAGAAAGGTATTCGTTACTAACAGCAAAAGTTTGAAAAAATTTTTCAGATAATGATAACCAATATGATCTACCATCTTTTTGTTTCCGTTTCACAATAAACTTCTTTTCAAGTAATTCTTTAATATGATCATAAGCTCCTGAGCCTCGAAGAAGTATAAGATCTGATTGCAGAATCTTCTTTTTGATTGCAATAGTTGCTAATGTCCTTAACTCTGATGTTTTTAACTCTGAGGGAAGTAAATCCTCAACAAAATCGTTAAGACTTGATTTCAATTCTAGGCAAAAACTATTATTTAATTCATTTAATTCTATTGCTGAGCTTGGACTGGAGTATTTATTTTTTAAATCATTAATGGCGTCATTTATTGATTTGATATCAGAATTAGTTATTTCTGAAAGATCCTTTTTTGTTATTGGTCTGCCTTTTAAGTAAAGGACAGCCTCAATTCTGGTAACTAGATCTATTTCAGATTGTTGCTTAGTAATTAAATCAGATTGATTAATTGTTATTACCGAAATCTTACCTAATTTACCTTATTTTTATTGTGGTGCACCAAGGAACAATTTATATGTCTCGTTTTTAGTCTCATCCCAGTATTTGTAGCCTAAAATTTTAATAAATTTGTTCCACTCTGAAACTTCACTTCTATCAATTAAAACTCCAATAACAATTTTCCCTACATCTGCACCATAATTCCTATAGTGAAATACGCTTATCGACCAATTAGATTTCATATTATTTAAGAAATTTATTAATGCTCCAGGTCTTTCAGGAAACTCAAATCTGTATAAAAGCTCAACAAAGTTTCTATTATTCATTTCTTTAAAATTCATTGGTAATCTTCCACCTACCATATGTCTGAGATGATTTTTAGATAATTCATCATCACTTATATTAATAAATGGGTAATCCGAATTTCTAAATTCATTTAAAAGATTTTTTTTATCAATTAATCCATAGACTTGTACTCCTATAAAAATCTGGGCATTTTTAGAATTCGACATTCTATAGCTAAATTCAGTTAAATTTCTATTATCCAGTAACTTACAAAAATCAATTAAACTACCAGCTCGTTCTGGAATTTCAACAGCCATCATTACTTCTTTACACTCTCCAAGTTCTGCTCTTTCTGCTACAAATCTAAGCCTCTCAAAATTCATATTTGCACCACATGCTATCGCAACCATTTTTTTATTTGAATGATTCGAATTCAAAATATCTTTTTTCATTCCCGCAATTGATAATGCTCCTGCTGGTTCTAGTATTGATCTAGTATCCTCAAAAACATCTTTTATAGCAGCACATATTTCATCGGTATTTACCCTAATCATCTTATCTATATATTTTCTTCCAATATCGAATGTATTTTTACCGATTTTTTTAACCGCTACTCCATCTGCAAACTGACCGACAGAAGATAATTCCACAATTTTTGATTCTTCCAAGGATTTTGTCATAGCGTCTGCGTCTTCAGGCTCCACGCCAATTATTTTTACTTCAGGCCATATTTTTTTAATATATAAAGATATTCCTGATATCAATCCACCACCACCAACAGCAATATAAATTGCATAAGGTTTTTTCTTTAGTTGCTGTTCAAGTTCAATGGCTATAGTTCCTTGTCCTGCAATTACATCTAGATCATCAAAAGGATGAATAAAACATAAATTTCTTTCTTGGCTTATCCTTATTGCCTCATTGTATGTTTCATCATAATTATCACCAAATAATATAACTTTTGCTTTTAAATTTTTTACTGCATTAACTTTTACTAAAGGTGTTGTAATGGGCATTAATATGGTTGCTTTGCAATTTAACTTGAGAGCACTAAGTGCAACTCCTTGTGCATGATTACCAGCACTTGAAGTAATTACTCCCTTAGAAAGCTGCGATTTAGTGAGCTTACTCATCTTGTTATAAGCCCCTCGTATTTTGAATGAAAATACATCTTGAAGATCTTCTCTTTTTAGAAAAACTTCATTATTAAGTGTATTACTTAAAATATAAGCTTTCTCAAGTGGTGTTTTTTTTGCAACTTCATAGACTTTAGCTTGAAGTATTTTTTCAAAATAATCATTCATATATATATTTTTAGCATTAATTATTAATCTAATAAAACATTACATGATCTATTTCAAAAAAAATACTCATTTTGCACCTCGGCGTTTTAGATTATATAGATACTAATTTTTGTTAAATGCTTTTAAGTGAGTTAAGTCATCCAAATCAACTTCATGGCTTAACAGTTTCACAATTAGAGGAAATTGCATGTCAAATTAGAGAAAGACATCTTCAAGTAGTATCTACTAGTGGCGGACATCTTGGTCCTGGATTAGGTGTAGTTGAGCTGACATTGGCTTTATATCAAACTCTTGATCTTGATTTCGACAAAGTTGTTTGGGATGTAGGACATCAAGGTTATCCTCATAAATTAATAACAGGACGTTTCAGTCAATTTGATTCCCTTAGACAACAAAATGGTGTAGCTGGATATCTAAAAAGAAGTGAAAGTAAATTTGATCATTTTGGTGCTGGACATGCAAGTACTTCTATTTCTGCTGCTTTAGGAATGGCATTAGCAAGAGATAAAAAAGGTGAAAATTATAAATGTGTAGCTGTTATTGGAGATGGAGCATTAACTGGAGGAATGGCATTAGAAGCGATAAATCATGCAGGTCACTTACCAAATACTCCACTAGTTGTAGTATTAAATGATAATGATATGTCTATTTCACCTCCAGTAGGAGCCCTTTCATCTTACTTAAATAAGGTAAGAGTTAGTCCACCATTGAAATTTTTGTCCGATAGTGTTCAAGAAAGTGTAAAAAATATTCCTTTAATTGGTAAGGATATTCCAGAAGAACTAAAAAATATTAAAGGAAGCGTTAGACGTTTAGCTGTGCCTAAGGTTGGTGCTGTTTTTGAAGAACTTGGATTTACATATATGGGTCCAATTGACGGTCATGATATTGGAAATTTAGTTAATACTTTTAACGCTGCTCATAAACTTAAAAAACCTGTACTTGTTCATGTTGTCACAACAAAAGGGAAGGGTTATCCTTATGCAGAAGCTGATCAAGTTGGATATCATGCACAGTCTGCATTTGATCTGACAACTGGTAAATCTATTCCATCAAAAAAACCTAAGCCCATTAGTTATAGTAAAATATTTGGTCAAACCTTATTAAAAATATGTGAACAAGATAGCAAAGTAGTTGGTATTACAGCAGCAATGGCTACAGGTACTGGTTTAGATATATTGCAAAAAAATATCCCAGAACAATATATCGATGTAGGAATAGCAGAACAACATGCAGTTACTCTTGCGGCAGGAATGTCGTGCGATGGTCTTAAACCTGTTGTAGCTATTTATAGTACTTTTCTTCAACGTGCTTTCGATCAATTAATTCATGATGTAGGGATACAAAATTTACCAGTATCGTTCGTACTTGATAGAGCTGGGATAGTTGGAGCTGACGGTCCTACTCACCAAGGTCAGTACGATATAAGTTATATGAGATCCATACCTAATTTTGTATTGATGGCTCCAAAAGATGAGTCTGAATTACAGAGAATGTTAATAACTTCAATTAACCATAACGGTCCTACAGCTCTAAGAATACCCAGAGGTTCTGGTTTAGGGGTGGCTGTAATGGATGAGGGTTGGGAACCTTTGAAGATAGGCGAAGCTGAAATACTTGAAGAAGGAGAAGATATTTTAATTATTGCTTATGGATCAATGGTTGCATCAGCTATAGAAACTGCAAAGATCCTAAAAAATATGAACATTAATGTATCTATTGTTAATGCAAGATTTGTGAAACCTCTCGATAAAAATCTTATTATGCCTTTAGCAAGTAGGATTCAAAAAGTAGTAACTATGGAAGAAGGAACCCTAATAGGTGGATTTGGTTCCGCAATAGTTGAATTACTTAACGACAATGAACTATACATTCCTGTATATAGAATAGGTATACCTGATGTTTTAGTTGATCATGCTTCACCTGATCAGAGTAAAGAAAAATTAGGACTTATGCCTGATCAGATGGCAGATAAAATTGTTAAAAAATTTAATTTAAATAATTAAAAATTTAATAAATAAATTTTTATAAAACACCACGTGATGCTAATCCTAAGATTGCTCCAATTCCGAATATATGACCTAGGCAATTAGCACCTACAACTGATGCGTGACTTAAACCACCATAGAATTTTGAATTAGGTATTTCAAAACCTTCATTAGGTTTTCTTATTGTTGCTCTAGCAATTGCATAAGCAAAAACATTACATGCAATCATTACGACGGCACACTTTGGAGACCAAGAAAAAGTTGCTGGATCTGCAGCTGCAAATAATGTAGTAAACATAAAAAATCGTTATTTTCATATATTCTCTAATACTTTTACCTAAAAAACACAAAATTGTAAAAGGTCTTAAGAGTTGTTTACTTCTATGCTATTTAACAACTTTATAAATCCAAACAAAATAGCAAAATCACTTAGAGTTAGGAAGGATTCTGCAAAGCCATGCAGGAAGTCAACCTCAACAAGGGTTTTATCATAGTAATTTAGTGTGAAGATAGATACCAATATAGTTATGAATACGAATAAAACAGTTAATGAAAATCCTGTTTTTACAAAAATATTAACAGATTTGATTTTATATAAATAAAACAAAAATATTGCATATGGAATTATTGATACTGCGAACAATAATGAGTTATCAATGGAACCTAATTTTTCTATAAATTTAAAAAATAAATCATTCATAAGTCTCTTCCTTTTTAAAAATAGTGAATGATGCGAGAGCTAATGTTGAATTACCAATAAATGTAAATATCCCTTGAAGCGTTACTAATCCATACAATACATCTTGATTATCATAGATATGCCAAGTAATAGCGCACATAGCTCCTATTAAGTTTGGTACCATAGCTAAGCCTAACCAAAAAAATAAATTGTAATCTTTATTTGTAGAAATTTTGTATATAACAAAGATGGTAAATATCCATTCAATGACTGAAGAGATGTGAATTAACCAAGTTCCAAATGAAAGTTCGTGCAAAATTTATATTTTTTTCTTTAGTATATTAAGTACTTCTTTGGCATGATTTATAGGTAAAACACTTATCCATCTATAAGAAATTTCCCCTTCTGGAGAAATCAAAAAAGTATTTCTATCTGAAAATGGAGGAATCCAAGAACCATATTTATCGCTAATAATTCCTTCAGGATCGGATAATAAAGTATAGTTTATAGATTTCTCGCTGCAGAAACTTTCATGAGAATCTTGATTATCAGCACTAATACCAACAATTTCAGCATTATATTTTGAAAAATCATTTTTTAATTCCGAAAAACCTTTAGCTTCAAGAGTGCAACCTGCGGTAAAGTCCTTTGGATAAAAATACATAACAAGCCACTTACCTTGAAAATCATTTAATTCCCAAATATTTTTTGATTTTATGTTTTTATTAAAACCTTCTAATTGAAAGTTTGGAGCAACATCTCCAACTTCAGGAGCAAAGTCAAAAGCGATTGCTGAATTACAATTAAATAAAAAAATAAAAGATATTAATATACTTACAACTAAATTTCTCATCAAATTTAGAATTTTTTTAAATCAACTCCATTTGATTTAGCAAATTTATCTAAACCTACTTTTTGTATAGACTTTAGTGCTTTTGTGCTAATTTTAATATTCACCCATTTATTGCCTTCTTCCCACCAAAGTCTCCTTTTTTGGAGATTAACTTGTTGCAATTTTTTTGTACGAATATGTGAGTGACTCACTGCCATCCCGTTATTAGCTTTTGCACCAGTCAGTTCGCAAACTCTTGACATATTTATTGAGTTATATCTTTAAAAATTTTAACACATGACTCAATTTGTTGAATTAAGTAATTCTGAAATTAATTCTGCATTATTATTTTGTAAATTAATTATCTGTTCTTGATCTAATCCACCAACAGATAGTTTAGCCATATCGTAAACATGATTAGCAATTTTAGATGCCAATGGATTCTCAATAGGATCTTTTTCATCAATAATTATTTTGTTGCCTGTAATTTTATTAAGACCAACAATAAGTGGATGTTCTTTGTTAATTAAGAGCACATGATATTCAGGTAAGCCAGGCATCTTTTGTTCCATGTAAGCGCCCATATCATTAATCCTTCTCATTTGTTCTGGAAGTAAGATCATCGCTGGTGGAGCATCTTTACTTGAAAGTGACTGCACTTTAACTGTTACTTTCTCATTGTTAAGGGCCTTAACTATCGTATCTCTAAGATTATCTGTATTTGATTTGCCATCCTTATCTACAATTTCTTTAGATTCATTATCTTCTAGTTCATTTATTTCTGAATCTACTCTTTGGAATTGATAATCTTCATTTTTACTTTCTAACCATGGAAGAAATTGTGCGTCAATTAAGGGATCTGATTTAATAACTTCTTTATTATCAGATAAACAGATATTTAATGCACTAGACTGAGCAATCAAATCTGAACAGTAAATTATTTTTTTAGAATCAGTTAATTTATTTCGCTCTTTGTAATTTGCGAGAGTTGTGAAATATTTATCATTGGATTTGATAAGTGATTTATTCTCAATATCTTTAGTTACGTCTTTCTCTGAATTTATTATTGTTTCAAAAATTATACTGTTATTGACTAAATCAGCAAATTTTTCATCTTCGATAGCACCAATTTTAATAAAAGCAGAGATTGAATCCCAAATTTCTGCATAAAATTCTGGAGAATTTTTTATCAAATCCTTCAGTTTATTAGCGATTTTTTTTGAGATAAATGATGATATAGACCTTACTCTTCTATCTGTTTGTAATGCACTTCTACTTACATTTAGCGGTATATCTGTAGAGTCAATAACACCTCTTAGAGGTAAAAGGTATTTTGGTACTATCTCTTTAATTGAATCGCTTACGAATACTTGATTGCAAAATAGTTTTATTTCTCCCTTTTCCCAATCAGCTCTACCTGACAACTTTGGAAAATACAATATCCCTTGTATGTCATATGGATAATCTGTATTTAGATGAATCCATAACAGTGGATCTCCTTGGAAAGGATAAAGGTATTTATATAACTCAATATAATCTTCATCTTTTAATTCACTAGGTTGTTTTCTCCAAGGAGGATTTTTCTTATTGATTGTCTCTCCTTCTAATAAGACATCTATTGGCATAAAATCACAATATTTTTTTATTAGTGATTTAATCCTTTCAGGCTCAATAAACTCTTTTTCTTCTTCAAGTAGGTGAAGAATAACATCTGTACCAATTGTCTCTCTTTCTGATTCCTCTAACGTGAAATTTGGCGATCCATCACAAGACCATTTGAAAGCTTTTGATTCCCCAATTGCCGACTTAGTTAATATATCAACTTTATCTGCCACCATGAAACTTGAATAAAAACCTAGTCCAAAATGACCTATGAATTCATCATTATCTTTTTTGTATTTTGTTAGAAATTCTTCAGCACTAGAAAATGCAACTTGATTTATGTACTTCTTAATTTCTTCATCATTCATCCCAATTCCATTATCGGAGATTGTTAACGTATTTTTTTCACGGTTAATTGTTAATTTTACTTGAGCTTCCTCAGTATTCTCGCAATCACCTGCCATAGAAGCCATTCTTCTTTTACTAATTGCGTCAACACCATTACTAACAAGTTCTCTTAAAAAGATTTCATGGTCAGAATATACTGCCTTCTTGATAATTGGGAAAATATTTTCGGTATTAATACGAATTTCGCCTTTTTCCATTTAAAAAAAATCAAACAAATTAAATCTTATTTCCTAAAAAGTAGTTAATCAAGTTTAATTAGGAGTATTGTCCGAACAATATATGAATTTAAAAGTTAAATAAATTTTAAAAAGGTTTTATTTAACCCACAAAATCTCACTACAATTATTTTCTTTCATAATTTGATTTGCTTTAGCAAGGTCATCACATGGATTTAAATGTAAGACAGCAATATTTCCTTTTTTCTGTTGTACTTTTTGTTCATTCATACCTTTTTCTAACAAATAAGAATCTTTAAACATCAATAAAATCTTCTTTTGATCTTTCTTTTCTTCCTTAATTAAATTTCTTAAAATATCTACTGAAATTGTAAATCCAATCCCATTAAATCTTTTCTCATTAGGACTAAATGATCTTACTAACTCATCATATCTTCCGCCTTTTGCGATGACGCTCTTATTATTACCATTATCCCCTATTAGTTGAAAAACTATTCCTTCATATAAATTCAAGTGAGGTTGAAAAGTGGGATCAAGTTGTAATTTAACACCATATTTATTTGATATTTTTGATAATGTTTCAAATAAAAAATTTAAGTCATCTAATGTTTTACTAGTACCATATATAGTTTTTAATTTCTTTAATATTGCAATTGGCTCTCCTCGTGTGAATAAAAGATCTTTAAGAATATATTTATCATCTTCATCTATTTCTAATTTAGATAAATTATCTTGATCAAAATTAACCAGACTTTTCTTAATTTCTTCAAAATTATTATTCTTATATTTACTTAAGATTAAATCCATTATTTTAGTGGTGCTTACTAGTAGAAATAAATTACAACCATCCTTCAAATTAATATTATCGATTGAATCAAACAAAATATTAATAACTTCTATTTCTGGGTATTTTGTATCATATCCAATTAATTCAATTCCACTCTGCAATTTTTCTTGTAACTTAAATGTATTTTTATTATTTTGTTTTTTATCAAAAACCATTCCATTGGTGAATAATCTTATAGGTCTTTTCTTATTTATTAATCTAGTAGAAGACAATTTAACAATTGATGTTGTCATTTCTGGCCTAAGACATAATGAATTACTACTTACTATTCCTACAACCTGATTTTCGTCAATAACGCCACGGCCTTTTATGGTCTCTAAAGTATTTATGAATGAGGGTGAAACCTCTTCATATCCCCATAGTTTATAAATACTATTTAAATTATTTATAATGTTTGAGTTATTTTTTACATCGTCTAATTTAATTTCCTTGATATCGGTCATTTTAATATTTAACTAATTTTAGGTATAGAGATTTTTTTTAAATGGAGAGACTTTATCTAGTTCATTTTTTAATTCATTCTCAAGGCTGGGAGAACAAGCTAAAATTCTTCCTGAACTTAAATTAAATTCGCCTGATGGATAATCAGAAATAATACCACCAGCCTCTTCAACAATAATAGCACCGGCCGCTAGGTCCCATACCTCCAATCCTCTTTCCCAATATCCATCTACCTTCCCTGCCGCAACAAAGGCTAGATCAACTGCTGCTGCACCTCCTCTTCTAACACCTCTAGTTTTATGTGTTAAATAACAAAATTCAGCATAATTATTATCCTCTGTTTCAAATCTGTCATAAGAGAAACCAGTTACAAGTAGACTATCAGAAAGATTAGAGGGATTCGATACTTTAAGTTCATTATCATTGCAGAATGAGCCTAAACCTATACAGGCAGAATATAGTTCATTTAAATAAGGTACTGATATAGCTCCTATAATTGGCTTATTTTTATATACAAGACCAATAGAAGTCCCAAAAAAAGGATATCCATGGGAATAATTTGTTGTACCGTCTAATGGGTCTATACACCATGTTAAATCCGAAGATTTGGTTAATTTACCCGATTCCTCTGCATTTATAGATATGTTTGGTGTCTCTTCTAATAAATATTCTTTTATTTTATTTTCAACTTCCAAATCTACATTGGTAACAAGATCACCCTTCCTACCCTTTGATGATATTTTCTGAATTTTATTGTAATTAGCTTTTAAAATTTCATTACCAATTTGAGCAGAATTCTTGGCTATTTCATACAAAATGGATAAGTTTACTTGATTTGCAAGTTCCTCTATTTCTCTTAATTCAAGCATGATAGTTAATCTTCCTCAAATTCCCAAGGTGGCGCAACTCTTGTATTTCCCCTCCCAAAATATTGTCCAAATTGTAAATCGTAAACTTCATCTTCATATGTAGTTTCTACCTCAAGATCTGAAGTTGCTTTAGAGACACAAAGAAGTGCATAACCTTTGTCTTTTAAAGCCTGAGATACACCCATGGCTTCAGGTTGTTGTAAGGTACCAGATTTAATTTTAACTGCACAACTTGTACAGCAACCATTTCTACATGAAAATGCGAGTTTGAAACCTTTCTTTTCAAATTCCTTTAGTATGTAATCATCACTATTAACCTGCTCTTGGTAGACCTTTCCGGTTTCCTTATTTTTAATGGTGACTGTGAAAGTCTTTTTCAAATAACTTTCCTCTAAAATGGGATGATAAAGGGTTAAAATGGTTATCTTGGGAGAGGTGGCCGAGTGGTTGAAGGCGCAGCACTGGAAATGCTGTATAGGGGCAACTTTATCGAGGGTTCGAATCCCTCTCTCTCCGTTTTATATTAGTTTATATTGGTTAAATACATCAACACCTATGTCTCTAAAATATATTTTAAAATAGATAGTAATGATTTTTACAGGCCATATATAATCTTATTTATTTAAATTAAGTTGAAAATATTTGATTTTTACTATTATATATAAATATCTAAGTTAAAAATTAATTAAGTTATTAGTAAGTTTTTCTTTAATTTAGCGATCTAAAAACATGGGGCGAATAGTTGGGATTGATTTAGGTACTACTAACTCTGTTGTAGGAGTTATAGAGTCTGGTCGTCCAATTGTTATTGCAAATTCTGAAGGATCTAGAACTACACCTTCAATAGTTGGTTTTACAAAGGACAGAGAAATAGTAATAGGTGAACAAGCAAGAAGACAACTTGTTTTAAATCCAAAGAATACCTTTTATAATTTAAAAAGATTCATTGGTAGCGACTGGGACGAATTAGATGATACAAGTATTTCAGTTCCTTATAATGTTAAAGCAAATAATAATGGAAGTGTTAGGGTTCTTAGTCCAAATACAGAAAGAGAGTATGCTCCTGAAGAGTTAGTCAGTTCATTAATTAGAAAATTAATAAATGATGCTGAAACATATCTTGGAGATACAGTTGACTCTGCTGTCATTACAGTCCCTGCCTATTTCAATGAATCTCAAAGGCAAGCTACAAAGGATTCTGCAATATTGGCTGGTATCAATGTAGATAGAATACTAAATGAGCCTACTGCAGCTGCACTAGCTTATGGTTTTGAAAAAAGTTCTTCTAATAATGTTTTGGTTTTTGATTTAGGGGGAGGAACATTTGATGTTTCATTATTGAAAATTTCTAATGGTGTATTTGATGTTAAAGCAACATGTGGTGACACCCAACTAGGAGGAAATAATTTTGACTCAAAAATAGTAGATTGGCTTGCTGAAAAATTTCTTGCAAAATATGAAATTGATCTAAGAAGGGATAGACAAGCATTACAGAGATTAACTGAAGCTTCCGAAAAAGCTAAATGTGAATTATCGGGATTGCAAAAAACAAAAATATCCTTACCTTTTATCACCACAAGTAAAGAGGGTCCATTACATATTGAAGAGATATTAGATAGAAAAATATTTGAATCATTATCTCAAGATCTATTAGACAGATTATTAGAGCCTGTGCAAATAGCATTAGATGACTCGGGTTGGAACGTAGAAGATATAGATGAGGTAGTTCTTGTCGGTGGGAGCACCAGAATTCCAATGGTTCAACAATTAGTTAAGACTCTTGTTCCTAATGATCCCTGTCAATCCGTTAATCCAGATGAGGTAGTTGCAATTGGTGCTGCAATACAATCTGGAATAATTAGTGGTGATTTACAAGATTTACTGCTAAATGATGTTACACCCCTTTCTTTAGGTTTAGAAACTATTGGTGGTCTTATGAAGGTACTTATTCCTCGTAATACACCAATACCAGTAAGAGAATCTGATGTTTTCAGTACATCAGAAGCTAATCAATCATCAGTTGTTGTTCAAGTCAGGCAAGGAGAAAGGCCATTAGCTTCTGAAAATAAATCACTTGGTAAATTTAGGTTATCTGGAATACCACCAGCACCGAGAGGAATACCACAAGTTCAAGTAGCATTTGATATTGACGCTAATGGTCTTTTAGAAGTTAGTGCAACTGATAGAACAACTGGAAGAAAACAAACAGTTACAATTTCTGGAGGCTCAAATTTAAACGAACAAGAAATTAATTCGATAATAGAAGAAGCCAAATCAAAGGCTAATGAAGATAGAAAGAAGAGATCTGTCATTGATAGAAAGAATAATGCTTTAACTCTTATTGCACAAGCTGAAAGAAGGCTTAGAGATGCTTCATTAGAATTTGGACCTTATGGAGCGGAAAGGCAACAAAGAGCCGTCGAATTAGCTATTCAAGATGTTGAGGAATTTATAGATGATGATGATCCTCAAGAATTAGAGATTTCAGTAAGTGCTCTCCAAGAAGCATTATTTGGTTTAAACAGAAAATTTGCAGCAGAAAGAAAGACTGATAACAATCCACTACAAGGTATTAAAAATACATTTGGATCATTAAAGGATGAACTTTTTTCAGATGATTATTGGGATGATGATCCTTGGGACAATCAAATGAATAGAAATTATAGAAATTCGAGGTATGGTAATTCTAGGGATGATGATCCATGGGACAATGACTATTTCCTCTAAAAAAGACTATTTATCGATTTTGGGTTTATCCCATGATTTCGACGATATAGAACTTAAAAAGGCCTTTCGAAGTGAAGCAAGAAAATGGCATCCGGATTTAAATAAAAATGATCTAAATGCAGAAGAAAGATTTAAATTAATTAACGAAGCATACGAATATCTACGTGATCCCAATAGAGGTAAAAATAGTTCCAATGAAAATATCCAGGAAGATTATGAAAATAATAATTTCAAGACAGGGTTTCCAGATTTTCAAGATTATCTTGATTCATTATTTGGATATGAATACTCCTCAAAGAATTACGACGAATCTAATAATGAACCATTTGAGGATGATTCCATAAATATAGATAATGAAGAATTTAATAATTATGAATACCCTACAACCTCTCCAGAAGAACCACCTCCAGTTAAACTCCACCAAGATATTGAAACAATTATTGAATTAACTCCTGATGAGGCCTTAAATGGAGCTTCAATTTTAATAGAGCTTGAGGATGAAACTGTAGTAGAAGTTGATACACCTCCTTTTGCTGGTGATGGATGGCGATTAAGACTTGAAAATATAGCAAGAGGTGGAAAAGATCATTATCTGCAGTTAAAAGTTCAAACGGAAAGTGGTCTAAGAATTGATGGTTTAAGAGTTCTTTATAAATTAGAGTTATTTCCTCATGATGCTCTACTAGGTTGTGCAGTAGAGGTTCCTACCCTTGATGGAAATGTCACACTTCAAGTCCCTCCAAAATCATCTACAGGAAGAATGTTACGTTTGAAAGGTAGAGGTTTAACATTCGAAGATAATGTAGGCGATCAATATGTTGAAATCTTGGTAGTAATACCTGCTGATATTAATGATGAAGAAATTGCTTTATATACAAGATTACAAGAACTATCACTTTCTGATTCTTAATCAAATATCATATAAATAGAAAAATCGATGCTTATGAACATATTTGTTCTTTTATACAATTCAGGAACAGATAAGGAAGGAATTCATTCAATCGAACTTAAAGGAAGGACCATTGTTCTTATGTTTGAAGATAAGGACGATGCAATAAGATATTGTGGTCTACTTGAAGCTCAAGATTTTCCTTTGCCAAAAGTTGAAATGATCGACATAGAGGAAATAAAAGATTTCTGCAATAAATTAGATTATGAATGCAAATTAGTAGAAAAAAATTTTGTGCCTAAAACAGCCGAAGATAGGTTACTAATTTCACCACCCCAGAAAAACCTAGAAGTCGAAGATTGGGAAGGAGACAAGAATAATAAAAAAAATATTGATTTAAATACCATTAAGGAAAACCTTGAAAAGTTGCTTTAGCTATTAAAATATCAATAAATTATTAAACGAATAAAACATGACAACTGCATTATTTGAAACAGAAGTTGGGAAAATTAATATTGAATTTTTCTCTGACGATGCACCTAATACTGTTAAAAACTTCACGAAGTTGATTAGTGATGGTTTTTATGATGGTTTAACATTTCACAGAGTTATTCCCGGATTTATGGCTCAGGGTGGATGTCCAAATACTCGTGATGGAGCATCTGGTATCCCTGGAACTGGTGGACCTGGATATAATATTAAATGTGAAATTAATCCCAATAAACATCTAAAAGGCTCACTTTCTATGGCTCATGCTGGGAAAGATACAGGTGGTAGCCAGTTTTTTATAGTTTATGAACAACAGCCTCATCTCGATGGAGTTCATACTGTTTTTGGTAAAACAAATGATATGGATGTAGTGCTAAATCTTACTAATGGTTCAAAAATAATTAAGGCAACCCTAAAGTAGTAATTTAGCCTTCAAAAACAATACTAAATGTCTCTTTATCTAGATTAAATTTTCTTGTAGATGAATATAAGATTTCATTATTAATAGTGAATTTAGTATTGATTAGTTTGATACTACTTTTTGGGTGTAATGCTTGTTCAATGTTTCTAGAAACAATAATTCCAATCTTTTTACTATTTTCATATTTGGATAAAAACTGAATAAATAATTCTATATTCTTAATTTCTTCATCAGTAATGTTGGAATTGGTTCTATTCTGATCATGTAAAATTCGCCATACTAATTTTGGTCTATTCCAAAAAGCCAATAATCTTGGACTACTTTCCAGTTTAATATTAATGTTATGTTCATTGCAGAATTTAATAACTTTATTTTTTATTGGAACTAGATCAATAGATTTATATTTTCCGTCAAGAAAAATTGATATAAATGGATCGACATTCCTAGAATTAGAATATTCTTCATCAATCATGTGTCCTAGCTTTGTTTTTTTAACACTCAAATATTCTGCATTATTATCGTTTGGACAAATCACTAATGGAACTCTCTCAATAACTTCTATTCCATAACCACCTAATCCAGCAATCTTTCTAGGATTATTGGTTAGTAATTTTAATTTTTTTATCCCTAGATCAGTTAATATTTGTGCTCCAACCCCATAATTTCTGAGATCAGCTGGAAAACCTAATTTTTCATTAGCTTCTACAGTGTCTAATCCACCGTCTTGTAAACTATAAGCTTTTAATTTATTTATTAGACCAATACCACGTCCTTCTTGCCTCAAGTAAACAACCACTCCCTCTTCCTCCTTTTCTATCCTTGATAAAGCAGCCTCTAACTGGGGTCTACAATCACAACGTAATGATCCAAAAGCATCGCCAGTTAAGCACTCTGAATGCATTCTTACTAGAACAGGTTCGCTTAATTTTGATGTTTTTTGTTTAACTAACGCAACATGCTCTGAACCATCAAGTTCATTAATATATCCATAAGCTTTAAAATTCCCAAAAATACTTGGAAGAACTGCATTGGATTTTCTAAATACAAATCTCTCTGTTTGAAAACGATAACTTATTAAATCAGCTATGGATATTAATTTCATTCCCCACTGTTTTGCATACTCTTTTAGTTGTGGAAGTCTGGACATGGAACCGTCAGGATTTTGTATTTCACAAATCACTCCAGCGGGATAAAGTCCTGACATTGCAGCAATATCAACTGCTGCTTCGGTATGACCTGCTCTTTTTAAAACTCCACCTTTTTTAGCTCTTAATGGGAAAATATGTCCTGGCCTCCTTAAATCATCAGGTTTTGTATTTGGGTTTATAGCAACTTGAATTGTCTTAGCCCTGTCTTCAGCTGAAATTCCAGTAGAAACGTTGTTTTCAGGTCCAGCATCGATTGATATCGTAAAAGCTGTTTGATTTTCATCTGTATTTCTGTCTACCATTAATGGTAAATCTAAAGAGTCAAGTTTTTCACCTTGCATCGCTAGGCATATAAGACCACGTCCCTCAGTAGCCATAAAATTAATTTGCTGAGGAGTAGCAAACTGAGCCGCACAAATTAAATCCCCTTCATTTTCTCTTCTTTCATCATCTACCACAATTATACATTCACCATTCCTTATCGCTGCCAACGCATCGCTGATAGGATCAAATTCAACTTTAAAAGACTCATTTATATCCAAAATTGTTCCATTATTTGATTTGGGACTTGTTTCTTTCATTATTCCTATCAATATAGAAAAATAGTGTTTTAGTTACCTTAAATTCAACACTTTATAATCCTATCTCAAAGTCTGCCAATTCAAAGAAATGAATGTTGCAATAGTAGGTGCTACTGGTTACGGCGGTATTCAAGCGGTAAATCTTTTAAAGAAAAATAAAAACTACAAAATTTCATTTTTAGGAGGTAATAAAACATCTGGATCAAAGTGGAATGATAATTTCCCTTTTATTTATCTAGATAATGATCCTTATATAGAAGAAATTTCAGTAGATAATATTTCTAACAATGCAGATTTTGCTTTGCTTTGCTTACCAAATGGCCTATCTTCAACATTAACAAGGAAATTATTAGATAGAGGAGTTAAAGTAATTGATTTATCTGCTGATTACAGATATAAGTCATTAGATGAATGGAAAAAAGTATATTCCAAAGAAGCCGCTACTTATAAAAGAAATGATGATGATTTGTGTAAAGAAGCAGTTTACGGTCTTCCTGAAATAAATAAAGAAGCCATTTCAAAAGGAAGATTAATTGCATGTCCAGGATGTTATCCAACATCTGCTCTTATTCCACTAGCTCCTTATCTTTCTCAAGGAATTATTGAAAATGAAGGTATAGTAATCGATTCTAAAAGCGGAACCTCTGGAGGTGGTCGAGAACCAAAACAAAAACTACTCTTATCAGAATGCGGAGAAGGTTTATCAGCATATGGATTGATAAACCATAGACATACCTCAGAGATCGAGCAAATAGCGTCTTTAATCTCTGGGAATAAAATTGAACTGCTTTTTACACCTCATTTGGTTCCGATTTCAAGGGGTATGTATTCGACTATATATGGGAGATTAAGAGATCCAGGATTAACATCTGATGATTGCAGAATTCTTTTGGATAATTATTATAGAAATTTCACAAATATAAAAGTCTTACCTGTAGATACATTCCCATCAACAAAATGGGTTAAAAACACAAACCAAATTTTCATTTCTGTTAAAGTTGATAGTCGCAATGGAAGGATTATTATTTTATCTGTAATTGATAATTTGTTAAAAGGTCAGACTGGGCAAGCAATTCAAAATTTAAATATTATGAGTGGATTTTCAATTGATGATGGTCTTGAGTTAACTAATAATTATCCATAAAATTACTTCTTATCAAAAAACCAGCATGAGAGATTGAGTGAGGTAAAATTTTGTGCTCAAGCATATGAATTCTTTTTGTAAGTGAATCAATATCATCATCATCTCTAATTGACAATGCTGCTTGCATTATCAATGAACCACTATCTACCTCCTCATCAACAAAATGTACTGAACAACCAGTTATTTTTGAGCCATTTAATATAGAGTCCTTTATCGCAGAACCACCCTTATATGAAGGAAGTAATGATGGGTGAATATTAATAATTTTATTCTTAAATTTATTAATAAAGAATGGAGTAACAATTTTCATCCAGCCAGCCATTACAATAAGTTCAACATGGTAATTAATTAAAGTATTTATAATTTCTAATTCAAATGCCTCTTTATGCAGAAAGTCTTTGCCTCTTATAATTTTGTGAGGTATTTTTGCACTTTCAGCTCTTTTTATACAACCTGCATCATCTTTGTTAGTTATTAGAACTTTTATATCTATATCTAATTCTCCTTTTTCTGAGAGATTAATTAATTCCTGAAAGTTTGATCCTTTCCCAGAAGCAAGTACACCTATTTTTAATTTTGGTGAAAATCTTCTAAATTCAGATATCTCAGGCGAAATTATGTAATTAAATGATCTATCCAAAGTTTTTTATTTTATCCAATGATAAATTCATATGAAATAAAAAAAACCCTCAATTTTAATTGTTTATATTCAAAAACATATTTATTTGAAGATAAAAATTTAAACAAATTTAAATGATTCAAATCTATGTACTATACGTATAGATATAATTAAATAATAATAAAAGAAACAAATATATAAAATGAATGGAGATTTAAAATCTTGGGATAAATTTTGTAATTATCTTTGGTTTGATAAAAAATTAAATATTTGGTTAGACATAAGCAAAATTAATTTCACAAGTAAAGAGATAAAAAATTTAGAAGATAAATTTATAGATGTTTTTTCGTCAATAAAAGAATTAGAAAATGGTGCAATCTCAAATATTGATGAAAATAGACAAGTTGGACATTATTGGCTTAGAAATCCATCAATTTCTCCATCTTCAAAAATAGGAGAGGAAATTAGCGCAGATATTAATGCAATCTCAAAATTTGGAAAACAAATTTTAAATGGAGATATTAAGAATAAGAATAATCAACAGTATACTGATGTTCTATGGATAGGAATTGGTGGAAGTGGTTTAGGACCATTACTTATTACAGAGTCACTGCAGAAGTGCTCTAGAGGCTTAAATTTTTCTTATATCGATAATGTTGATCCTTTTTTAATTAGCGAAAAGTTAGAAGAGTTATCTGAAAAATTATCCACAACATTATTTGTAGTAGTAAGCAAATCAGGGGGTACGCCTGAACCTAGAATTGCTATGGAAATTATTAAAAGTCATTGCGAAAATAATTCTTTTGAATGGAATTCTAATGCTATAGCCATAACTATGAAAGATAGTAAGTTATTTAAAAAAGCCACTTCTGAAAATTGGTTAAAAATATTTAATTTGCAAGATTGGGTTGGAGGAAGAACTAGTATTACAAGCTCTGTGGGATTACTTCCATTATCTCTTATTAATGAAAATATATTTGAATTTATTAAAGGTGCGTCATTAATGGATGAGGCCACACGAATAAGTGATTTTAAAAATAATCCAGCAGCACTATTATCATCCGCATGGTATTTAACAGGGGATGGTATTGGAAAGAGAGATATGGTTGTATTACCTTATAGAGATAGGTTACAGGTATTTAGTAAATATCTCCAGCAATTAGTAATGGAATCATTAGGTAAGAAATTTAATAGGAATGGTGATGTAGTTAATCAAGGTATTTCCGTTTTTGGTAATAAAGGATCTACAGATCAACATGCTTATGTTCAGCAACTGAGAGATGGAATTGATAATTTCTTTTGTATTTTTATTGAATTATTAGATTCTCCATCTACTAATATTTTTGATGAAAAAGAGAATCCTAAAGAATATCTTTCTGGTTTTTTGCAAGGAACCAGATCCGCACTTTCTAGTGAAAACAGACAAAGTATCACTATCACGTTAGAAAAGTTAAATTGTTTTTCACTAGGTGCCTTAATCGCTTTATTTGAGAGGGCTGTATCCTTCTACGCTGAATTGGTAAATATAAACGCATATGATCAACCTGGAGTTGAAGCTGGAAAGAAAGCAGCCGCAAATATTATTGAGTATCAACAAAAAGTTAGTAATTTATTAGACAAAGGTGGAGAATATTCCATAAATGACATAACATCATTATTTGATAATTCAATGAGTGAACCTATATTTTTCATACTCCGTGAAATGTGTTTCGGTAATGATAATTATTTAGTTAAGGGCGATTGGTCAAATCCAAATTCATTAGTTATTCAAAAAATAAATTTTTAAACAACAATATTCATAATTTTTCCTTTAACAATAATTATTTTTCTTATTTTCTTATTTTGAGTCCATTTTAATATGTTAGGTCTTTTAAGAGTCAATTCTTTAATTTGATCTTCACTCATATCATTATTAATATTTACTTTGTCTCTAACTTTTCCATTAACTTGTATTACTAGTTCATATGAATCTTCCTTTAGTGCCTCGGCATTAAATGAAGGCCAGTGTTCTAAATGCACAGATTTTTTAAATCCTATAAGATGCCATATTTCTTCTGCAATATGAGGTGCAAATGGAGCCAACAAAATACAAAATATTTTTAAAGACTCTTTTCTTAAATTATTGTTTACGTCATTAATGGAATTTGATAATGAATTATAAAACTTCATTAATTCTGAAATCGCAGTATTAAATTGGTTATTTAATATGTCATTTGAAATTTCTTTTATGGCAATATTCATTGACTTTATTAAAGTTTTTTCTTTATCTGGATTGGAATTAGATTTACTATTTATATCTTTTGCACAATTTATATAAAGCTTCCAAATTCTGCTTAAAAATCTAAATTGTCCTTCAACATCTGTATCTCCCCATTCCAAATCTTTTTCTGGCGGTGCTTTAAATAATATAAACATTCTTGCTGTATCTGCTCCATATTTTTTAATTACTGATTCAGGGTCTATTCCATTATATTTTGACTTAGACATCTTCTCGAAAAGAACTTCGAGTTTGGTATTGTCAATTGGATCTGTAGGATTTGATAGGTCATTAATATCGGAAGGAGAAACATATTTACCCGTTTTATTGTTTTTATAGGCTGCAGCCTGAACCATTCCTTGCGTTAATAGTTTTTTAAATGGTTCATCAATTTCAAATAGTTTATTATCCCGCAAAGCTTTAGTAAAAAATCTTGCATATAACAAATGCAATATTGCATGCTCTACTCCTCCAACATATTGATCTACAGGCAACCACTTATTAATTTCAATCTTTTCAAATGGCTTATTTGAACATTTTGAAGATGGATATCTTAAAAAATACCATGATGAACACATAAAAGTGTCCATAGTATCAGTTTCTTTTTTTGCCGCTATTCCACATTTTGGACATGTTGTATTTATCCAATTATTATTATGACCTAAAGCATTAATCTTGTTAGCCGAGATATCTATATCCTTTGGTAATGCAACAGGTAATTCCGATTGATTTAAAGGAACAGATCCACATTTCTTGCATTTAACGACTGGAATCGGACATCCCCAATATCTTTGTCTAGATATTAACCAATCTCTTAAACGATATTGAATCTTATTTTCGGCCCATCCATTATTTACGCCCTCCTCTGAAATTTGTAATTTAGCAATAGTATTTGCTATACCCTTGTATTGATTTGAATTAATAAGATATCCATTTCCCACATATGCTTCATCAAGCTCTTTAGTTTGTTCACTTTTATCCTTTATTATTACCTGTTTAATATCAATATTATTTTTCTTAGCAAATTCAAAATCTCTTTGATCATGAGCAGGCACGCCCATAACAGCGCCTGTACCGTATTCATCGAGGACATAACTTGCAACCCAAATAGGAATAGGTTGAGAATTAACTGGATTTATTGCTATTAAACTAGTTTTTATTCCAATTTTTTCAAGTTCATTATTTTTATTATTTTTCAAATATTGCTTAAGATTTTCTATATCTTGTATGGTTTCATTATCAGAAATATTATTAATTAATGCATGATTAACAGAAATTGCTAAATAAGTAACTCCAAATAAAGTATCTGGCCTTGTTGTAAATACAGTTATTTTCTTTTCTGGATTGGTATTGATATTAAAATTAATATTTGTACCAATTGACTTTCCAATCCAATTATCTTGCATTATTTTTACTCTTTCTGGCCAATTATCTAATTTTTCTAAATCCTTCAATAACTCATCCGCATAATTAGTAATCCTTAAAAACCATTGCTTTAATAATTTTTTTTCAACTACTGCACCAGATCTCCAAGATTTACCATCTGAGTCAACTTGTTCATTCGCTAAGACTGTATTATCTATAGGATCCCAATTGACTTCAGATTCCTTTTGATATACAAGACCTGCCTTGTATAACTCCAAAAATAGATATTGTGTCCATATATAATAATTTTCATCACAAGTTGCAAATTCCCTATCCCAATCAACTGATAGTCCCAAAAGCTTTAATTGTGACTTCATATGAGAAATATTTTTTTTAGTCCAGACACTTGGACTAATTCCTCTTTCAATAGCTGCATTCTCTGCAGGTAAACCAAAAGCATCCCAACCCATTGGATGTAAAACAGATTTGCCCTTAAACCTTTGGAACCGAGCTATTAAGTCTGTAATAACATAATTCCTAACATGTCCCATATGAAGATTACCTGAAGGGTAGGGAAACATTGACAAGGCATAAAATTTATCGTTATTCTCAGTTAATTCATCGGTTTTATATAAATTGTTTTCTGTCCATATTGATTGCCATTTTTTTTCTATTTCAGATGGATTATATAAATTGGTATCAGCCTCATATTGTTTATCAGGAGAAATCACTTAATTTTTATTTGTTAAATTATTATTTTAATATCCATTGTATAAAATAGAAATAGAATGTTAAAAGGAATAATTTATAATTAAAATTTAATATATATTATCTACAAATGAAAAATATAACTTTTGAAAAATATCAAGGTAACGGAAATGATTTCGTAGTAATCGATTCAAGAGGAAATGAATTTTATAAAAATTACAAGAATAATAAAATATTTGATATAAAAAAAATTTGTAATAGGCAATTTGGTATTGGAGCAGATGGTGTGATTTTTATAGAAGAACCTAATGAAGATAATTATGCAAAAATGATAATCTTTAATTCTGATGGTTCTGAAGCACAAATGTGTGGAAACGGACTTAGGTGTTTAGTTGAGTATCTCCATGTAAATGATTCAATGAATAATAAAAATATAGAATATAAAATTGAGACTAAAGCAGGCTTAAAAATTGCAAAATATATAAATGATGAAATTAGAGTAAAAATGGGAGTTCCAATTTTAGAAAGTCAAAATATTCCAACAAAAATTGAAAAAAAAATCAATTCAATTCCTTCACATGAATTTATTGAGAAAAATTTTAATAATATAGGTTATGCCGTAGGAATGGGAAATCCTCATTTAATATTCTTTGTACAAGACATAGAGTCAATTGTTCTTTCCAGACTAGGTCCTATATTTGAAAAAAATGAATTATTTCCAGAAAAAACTAACGTGCATTTTTGTCAAATCTTAAATAGAGATAATATCAAAGTAAAAGTATGGGAAAGAGGTGCAGGACCAACCTTAGCCTGTGGAACAGGTGCCTGTGCTATACATGTAGCAGCTTATAAATTAGGCCTTTGTAATTCACAAACCATAGTAACTTTACCAGGAGGTAATCTTAAAATTGATTGGTCAAAAGAGGAATGTGAAGTCATGATGACCGGTAATGCTAAAAAGGTTTTCTCAGGATCAATGTTAGTAAATTAATGGAAAATAATTTTATCTATTTAGATAATGCATCCACAACTCCATTATCTGAGAATGTTTTAAATATAATAAATTCAACTTATAGTAATTATTGGCATAACCCTTCATCTACATATGAGCTAGGGATAAAATGCTCTACATATCTTGAAAAAATTAGATCTAAAATTGCTTATATATTTGAAGCAGATCCAGAGGATATAATTTTTACATCTGGTTCTTCGGAATCAACAAATATTGTATTTAATAATATTTATGAGAACTTTAGAAATGGTAGAGTTGTTATTTCGAATGTTGAACATCAAGCAACAACTATTTGTGCTAATAAACTAAGAAAACAAAATTGGGATATTTACGAATGGAAGGTAAATAATGATGGAATTTTAAATATTTCTAATATAGACAAAATATTAACCAATGAAACTAAGCTTGTATCAATTATTTGGGGACAAAGTGAAATTGGGACAATACAACCTGTTCAACTTATAGGTTCCAAATGTGAGGAATTAAATATAATGTTTCATTTAGATGGAACTCAAATATTAAGTAATGGAATATTCAGTTGGAAAGATCTTAAATGTGATTTTTTAAGTTTATCTGCTCATAAATTTGGAGGTCCAAAAGGTATCGGTATTCTCTTAACAAAAGAAAAGACTAGACAAATTTTAAAAAACAATGACATATCACTTACACAGGAGTTTTCAATTAGACAAGGTACACAAGCTTTGCCATTAATCGCTGGAATGTATGAATCATTAAAGAATATTAAAGGAAAAATAAAATTATATGATTACATAACTGAATTTCCCTCTAATAATATTAATAAACTTAAAAATTATTTTTTTCAAAAAATTAAGGATAATAATCATATAAAGATTACGGGTAGTATTAAAAATAGACTTCCCAATCATATTTCGTTTCTACTATTAAATAAATTATTTGAGCCTATAAGGGCCTATAAGATTGTTAATTTCATGTCAGAAAATAGAATAGCAATAAGTAGTGGAAGTGCTTGTTCAAGCTCATCTGGGAAACCTAGCTTAACACTTAAAAATATTGGTTTAAATGATGATGAACTATATTCAAATATTCGTGTTACTTTAGGTTCAATAAACAATAAGTCAGAAATAGATAAATTTTTAGAACTTATTCAAATATGTATTGACAAATTTTAATGGAAACTAATTACAGACTACCTAAAGATTTAAATGAATCTCTTAAGAATATGGAGAATGCAATTATTCCAAGTTTATTAGATTCAAATAAAAGATTTACTATAGAATTTAATTTTGAAGGATTGAAGTTTAACAGAATTGGAATAACTATCTACAAGATATTATCTAAAAATAATATTGTATTCATAACATTTGCTGATCAAGGTGCTGTGGCTTTGGCTCAAAGAGACTATCCAAATATAAAAGATAAAATCTTTACTTTTAAATCATTTAATGAATCAAATAATATAAATAATATTGATAGTGCAATGATATCGATTCTACCTAAGCCATATGATTTCGATTCATTTGAACCTATGTCTGATAATTATCAAGGAACTCATTATTCATTAAATCCAAAATTTGAAGATGCGAATATTGGTATTGGAAGTGTTATTAGAGAGAGACGTAAAAATTTTGTCAAAACTTGGAAAAATATTTATTTTCTTCAGCCTTTAAATAAAGCAGCTCTTATGCATATTTATCCGAATAACTGGTTACTTTTCAAAGAAAAAAACAAAAAATATTTTTTAAAAAAAGAATTTGAAATTAAACCCGACAATGAATCTATTTTTGTAAATTTATAGATTGAATGTGATAAAAAAAATTTATTTATTATTCATAATTGTTCTTGTATTAGTAACATCTCCTTTCTTAATAATATATTTACTAGCAAATCAGAAAATAACTATTTTAAATAATATTTATTTTAATTACCCTGGAATAATTACTAAAAATAAAACATGTCCTACTTATGATGCTTTATTGAATCAAACTCTTGATGAATCTTTTAGTGTATCGATTATTAATAATAAAGGAGAAATAATTAGTTCCTATAATGATGACGTTCCAAGGTTGCCAGCATCAAATCAAAAATTATTCTCATCAGCTTATGTTTTAAGTAAATATAAATTAAATAATAATTTAAAAACTTCCTTATTTAAAAAAAATAAAAACAATTATTATTTGCATGGTCAAGGTGATCCAGATCTGAATTATGAACATATAATTGAACTAGTTTCAAATGTTGAAGAAAATAAAATTATTAACTTTAATATTTTAGAAATTGATTCAAAATTATATTGGCCAAATGGTTGGACAAATACTGATAAACTTTACGAATATGGATCTCCAATTACATCTCTTGCAATAGAAAGTAATCACAATAAATATGAAGATATTTATGCATTAAAAAATTTTATTAAAAACTATTTAAAAAATAAATTTCCAAATTCAAAAGTATATATAGATTTTTTTGATTCAGAAAAAACATTTTATTTAAAAGATATTACAGAGATAAATAAAATATATTCAACTCCAATTCTTTCATTATTAACTTTAGCAAATTCTGAAAGCCATAATTTTACCGCTGAATCACTCTTTAAAAATGCCTCAAATACATGGAATGATAATGACTATACAAAATTGAAAATATGGTTAGAAAATAAAGGCCTCCCTGTAACTAATACATACTTTGCAGATGCTAGTGGATTGTCTCGAAAAAATAAAATTACGACAAAGTTAGTTGCATTGTTTTTAGATAAAATGAGATATTCTAATAATTTTCAAGCTTATCAATCTACACTTGCAATTATGGGAGTAAGAGGAACATTATCTAAAAGATTTGTAAATAGTGAATTATCTGGAAAGTTTTTTGGAAAAACTGGTACTCTTTCAAATGTCTTTGCATTATCTGGCTTTTTATATAAAAATGAAAAGCCAATAATTATAAGCATTATCCAAAATTCTAATAATATTAATAAAGAAAAAGCTTTTAAATTATTACGTGATGTTTATTACTTGAAATCTTGTAAATAAAAATATTATTTAAAATATTCTTTTAAATCCTTTTCAACAGATTGGGGTACCATATGATTAATTTCACCCCCAAATTTTGCAACTTCTTTTACTAAAGAACTACTAAGAAAACTATAATTTGTATTGGTTGATAAAAATATAGTTTCAATTTCATTATTAAGAGATTTATTTGTATGAGCGATCTGGAGTTCATACTCAAAATCACTCATTGCTCTTAAGCCTCTTAATATAAGATTAGCTTTTAGATCATTTGCACAATCAACAGTGAGTCCGGAATAAGAAATAACTTGAATATTAGGTAAATGAGAAAGAGAATTTTTTATTTGTAAAATTCTTCTTTCAATATTAAATGTTGGTGTTTTAGAAGTGTTTTCTAAAACAGCAACTACTAGATTACCAAATATTTTTTCAGCCCTTTCTATTAAATCAATATGCCCATTTGTTAAAGGATCAAATGTACCAGGATAAAGAATTTTCATGAATTTATTATGATCGAATAAGAAATTTAGTTAAAATAAGTTTATTAGATATATCAATTATGACATTAAATCTAGAAGCAAAAAAAATCTTATTAAGAAAAATACCTCACGGATTATTCATTTGTGGAGTTAGAGACGAAGATAAAAATGAAGTGAATGGATTTACTGCTAGTTGGGTGACTCAAGGTTCCTTCACTCCCCCATTAGTCGTAATGGCAGTTAGAGCAGAGGGTTCTAGTCATGAAATAATAAAGTCATCCAATAAGTTCTCATTAAATGTGCTCAAAAGTGATCAAAAGGATCTAGCAGCTGTTTTCTTTAAACCCCAAAAAGCATTAGGAGGCAGATTTGAATCTGTTGAATTTAATTTAGGTGAACTTGGATTGCCTATTTTAGTTGATAGTGTGGGTGGAGTTGAATGTAATGTTGTTGGAAGTGTTATTCATGGAGACCATACCGTTTTTGTAGGAGAAGTTAAATCTGCTTATTTGAATAATGATGTTGACTCACTAAATTTATCTTCAACTGGCTGGAATTATGGAGGTTAATCATTACAAATGAGTAATTCCTCTATAGAAAAAATAGATAATAAATATAATTTTAAAATTGAATATAAATTAATTAATAATAAGGATTTATTAAAATCAAGATTATCCGAAATTCCAAAGTCATCTGGTTGCTATCTTTTTAAAGATATAGATAATAATTTACTTTATATTGGTAAATCTAAAAAACTACGCAGTAGAGTAAGTAGTTATTTCAATAATTTTTCAGATTTAACTCCTAGATTAAGTTTGATGGTTCGTCAAATAACTGAAATAGAAATTATAGTCACAGATAGCGAATATGAAGCACTAAATTTAGAGTCAAATTTAATAAAAACAAACAAACCATACTTTAATATTCTTTTAAAGGATGATAAGAAATATCCATATCTTTGCATAACTTGGAGTGAAAAATATCCTCGAATATTTATTACAAGAAGAAGAAGAAATAGAAATAATTTAGATAGATATTATGGACCTTATGTAGATGTCGGATTATTAAGGAGAACATTATTTACGATAAAAAAAATATTTCCACTTAGACAAAGGCCAAGGCCAGTCTATAAAGATAGAACTTGTTTGAATTATTCAATAGGAAGATGTCCAGGTGTTTGCCAAGAAGTAATATCATCTGACGATTATAAAAAAATAATGAAACAAGTATCTATGATATTTCAGGGAAGGAATGATGACTTAGAAATATTTTTACAAAAAAAAATGCTGCAATTTTCAAATGATTTAGATTATGAGAATGCAGCAAAAACAAGGGACCAAATTTCAGGTTTAAAATTATTAACTGAATCACAAAAAATATCAATTCCAGATTCTTCAATTAATAGAGATATCTTTGGAATAGTTTCAGAAAAAAATGTAGCTAGTATACAAATTTTCCAAATGAGATCTGGTAAGCTCATAGGGAGAATTGGTTATAGTCAAAAATTAAATAATGAAGATGAAACTCTTATTCTACAAAGAGTATTAGAAGAGCATTATATGAATGTTGAAGGCGTAGAAATACCATCAGAAATTCTTATTCAATATAAACTTCCAAAACAAAAAACCATAGAGGATTGGTTAACGTACCTAAGAAAAAAGAAAGTAAAAATCATAATCCCAAAAAGAAATAAAAAACATGAAACTGTAGAGATGGTTTTAAAAAATGCGAAATTAGAACTAGATAGAATATTAAATGGGATACAAGATAATGAATCATCAATTGAGGATCTTGCCCAAATACTTGAATTAAGCGAACAACCTAAAAGAATTGAAGGTTATGATATAAGCCATATTCAAGGTACAGATCCAGTAGCATCACAAGTCGTATTTATTGATGGAATTCCTTCTAAACAGAATTATAGGAAATATAAAATTAAAGATCCAAACGTTTTTATAGGACATAGTGATGATTTTGCTTCGATATATGAAGTAATACATAGAAGGTTTAGGAAATGGTCAAGATTTAAAAAAAGCGGAGGGGATTTTTCAATATTAAATGATAAAACGAATAGCAAATTAGACAATGAACTTTTATCAGATTGGCCTGATTTAATAATGATTGATGGAGGTAAAGGTCAGTTAAATGCCGCTATTAAAGCATTAAAAGAATTAAATCTTGAGGAAGAAGTTACTATATGTTCATTGGCAAAAAAAAATGAAGAAATATTTATTCCAGGCTTTACAAAGTCTCTTGATACTGATGAAAATCAAAAAGGAGTCCTTTTATTAAGAAAGATAAGAGATGAAGCCCATAGATTTGCATTATCTTTTCATAGAGACAAAAGATCTAAGAGAATGAATAGATCACAATTGTCCCAAATCAGTGGATTAGGTCCATCAAGAATAAGAGAATTGCTTGAGCATTTTAAATCAATAGACGCAATAAGAATAGCTACTAAAGAGGATTTATCAAAAGTTAAAGGACTTGGAAAAAATTCAGTTAATGATATATATGAATATTTTCACTAGTTATAAATATTAATTAATTTTTGAAAAATAGATTTCTTGATATTGTTAAATATAACTATATTAAAAATATATATTTAGAAATTAATCTAGTAATTTGACAGCTGAAACATATCTCTGGTTTAAATCACTACACATTATTGGTGTAATCGTTTGGTTCGCGGGACTTTTTTATTTAGTAAGACTTTTTATATATCATGAAGAATCTAAAAATATGGATAATGAATTAAAAATTGCCTTTAATAAACAATACACCTTGATGGAAAAAAGGCTGGCAAATATAATCACAACTCCTGGGATGATATTAGCTTTAAGTATGGCTATATGCATGGTTATTATGCAGCCAAGTTGGTTAAGTGAGAAGTGGTTGCAAATTAAAATTTCTTTTGTTTTGGGATTAGTAATATATCATTCTTATTGTTATAAAATAATGTATTCATTACAAAATGGTACCTCAACCATCTCAGCAAAAAAACTAAGATTATTAAATGAATTGCCTACTTTGTTATTATTTATAATTGTACTTTTAGTTATTTTTAAAAATAATTTTCCAACCAGTATTGCTACATGGAGTGTAGTTGGACTTGTTATTTTCATGTTGGCTTCAATACAATTATATGCAAAGATTAGAATGAAAAATGAGAATTCATTAAGTAATGAATAGGGAAGACTTAATAAAATTAACTTCCAATATTAATAAATATAGTTGTCCTAAAAATATTAATTTTCACTGTCATACAAAATTTAGTGATGGAAGTCTAGAACCGCATGAACTTTTAGAACAAGCTTATAAAAATAACTTGAAATTTTTATCAATAACCGATCATCATACAATTAAAGCTCATGAATATATAAAAAAAAATAACATACTCAAAAATTATCCTAAAGATTCTTTTACATTAATTTCTGGAATAGAAATTAATTGTTTGATTCTAGGATGTTTAGTACATGTAATTGGATTGGGAATAGATATTAAAAGTAGATATCTAAATCCCTACATCCTTGGAGAATCTCCAATAGGTAATGATTTAAATATTAAATCAGTTATTAAAGCAATAAATTTAGCTGGTGGTTTATCATTTCTTGCACATCCAGCGAGGTACAGGATTCCCTTTTATAAATTAATTCCAGAGGCCAAAATACAAGGTATTGATGGAATAGAGGTTTGGTACGATTATGAACTTAATGAAATATGGAATCCTAGTTTATTTGTATGTTCAGAAATAGATAAATTAACAGATAAATATTCAATGCTAAAAACATGCGGAACAGATAGTCATGGACTTTCAATATTAGGCAGATAATTCAGAATTCGTTTTTTTCTATTAATGAATCAGTATTAATAATTATGTTCTTTAAATTTTCAATGACATCAGAAGAACAATTATTCCACATTTTTCTATTGACAATTTCAAGAAATCTTTGTGCAATATCTCTTAAAGCCCATGGATTATTTTCTAGAAAGAAATTCCTAAGATCCCGATCACATAACCATGATTTATAAACTTCCTCATAACACCAATCTGATACTACTTCAGTAGAAGCATCAAAAGCATATAAGTAATCTAGTGTCGCTGCAAATTCAAACGCTCCTTTATAACCATTATCCTTCATTCCATTTATCCATTTAGGGTTAAGTATTCTTGATATAACAACTTTATTAATTTCATCTTGTAATTTTGAAATTTTAGATAATCCAAATTTAGATAAATCACCATGATACATTTCAGGTAATTTACCGCTCAATTTTTTTACTGCTGAAGATAAACCACCCTGAAACTGATAATAGTCATCAGAATCTAAAATATCATGTTCCTTATTATCTTGGTTATGAACAACTAACTGAACATTTTTAAGAACATTTTCTAATGTTTTTTTATCCTCTATAGGTTCAAGATTATCACTATAAATCCACTTACTCCAATTAAGAAAAGATTCTCCAAAATCATCTATATTTTCCCAATTGGAATTTGAAATTAGTTCTTGTAGACCTGCTCCATATGAACCTGGTGCCGACCCAAATATACGATTAATTGGATCACCATCCTTTAATGCTCCAGCAAGAGGGTTAAATTTATCATTCTCATTAAGATTAGAAATTAGATTTATTGCTTTAAAAGTTAATTTGACTAACTGAGGAAATGAATCTCTAAACATTCCCGAAATCCTTAATGTAACATCTACTCTTGGCCTTTGGAGAACAGATAAAGGGATGATTTCTAAGTCAACGACTCTTCTTGAGGGTCCATCCCAAATAGGTTGTACGCCTAATAAATATAATATTTGACAAATGTCTTCTCCACCATTTCGCATGGTGGATGTTGCCCATACAGATATTGCTATATTTTTTAAATCTTCTCCATTTTCTTGTTTGTATAAATCAATAATTTGAGACGCAGATTTACAACCAACACTCCATGCTGATTCAGTTGGCAGTCCTCTCGCATCAACTGAAAAGAAATTTTTACCAGTGGGTAAAGCTTCAGTTTTACCTCTCGTAGGGGCTCCAGATGGTCCACTTTTTACATATTTGCCATTTAATGAATTAATAAATGATAATTTTTCATTATATGAAGAATTAATGATTGGATTTAGTATCTCATTTTTTAATAACAAAAAATAATTATTATGTTTTTTATCATTAAAGAAATGGTCTATTATTTTCTGATTTTTATATTTTTCTAAATATTTTATATTGGTTTTCTTTTTGTAAAAAAACAAATATATAATATATTTTGCTTGTTGTTCCAAAAACTCAATAGCCATTCTAAAGTTTAAAATTTTTTTGTTGGAAAAAGACAATAATATTTTTTTATCCTTTTCAGTTAACTTTTGATCATATTTATTTGTCCAAGGATTCAAATTTAGTTTTAAATTTTTCGCTATATATTGAACAACACCAATTCGGTTGGCATTAGGTACTCTAGCAATACACAAGAATAAATTTATTTCATTAATATCATTCTGCCTATTGCCAAATACATGCAAACCTGTTCTAATTTGAGATTCTTTAATTTTGCAAAGAAAGGAATCAATTTCTTCTATTTGAATATTTTTATTCTTTAAAGTAATTTCATTAAAATCTTTTTTAATTAATTCAAAAATAGATTTTTCTATTATCTCAATACGATTAGAATTTAATAATTTTGCTTCATAATATTCGTCTAAATAATTTTCTAATATTGAATATTTTCCATATAATTCTGACCTATCCAAAGGAGGGGTTAAATGATCAATAATTGTGGCAGCAGTTCTTCTTTTAGCTTGGGATCCTTCTCCAGGATCATTTACGATAAAGGGATATATGTTAGGTATTGCTGGACAAATAATATTTGGAAAACATTTATTGCTGAGACCTATAGATTTACCAGGTAACCATTCAACAGTCCCATGTTTACCAATATGGCATATAGCATTTGCATTAAAAATTTTTTCAATCCAAAAATATTGTGCTAAATATCTATGTGGAGGTGGAAGATCAGGAGAGTGAATATCTCTATCAGTGTAAGTGTCATAACCACGTTGAGGTTGAATCAATAATATTATTTTTCCAAATCTAAGACCATTTATTGAGAAGCCTTCATTATCTAGATCGATCGCTTCAGATGGTTTACCCCAACGATTAACAATAATATTTTTGGGATCAAGTTCTAAATAATTCCAATATTTTAAATATTCACTAAGTGGTAAGTAATCTAATGGTTTATTATTTTGAGATTCAATATCATTAGTTCTAGTTTTTATAAGCATTGACATTAATTCCGAAGAATCTTGAGGATAATTACAAGATCCAAGGTCATAACCTTCTTCTTTTAACCAATTAAGAATATTTATTATTGAAGATGGTGTATTTAGACCAACGCCATTACCGATTCTTCCGTTCTTTACTGGATAATTACTTATTACTAAACAAATTCTTTTATCAAAATTATTAAGTTTCTGAAGTTTCACATAATTTGTTGTAAATTTTGAAATCCATTCAATCCCTACTTGATCAGCTTTGTAACTAGTTATTTCACTGTAAAGTGTATTTTTTTTGGATATTATTTCTTTAAAAGCAGAAGGAGAGGTGGTAATTCTTCCATCAAATTCGGGAATAATTATTTGCATTAATAAATCAGATGAATTCATTCCAATTGATGAATTTAACCAATTTTTTCTTGACCTATTAGAAGAAAGAAGCTGTAAAATTGGAATTTTAAGAGAAGTAAAAATATTTGTAGAATTTTCAATTAAATCATTATTTTTGATTTGAGATGAAGAAAATGAAGTTGTGGTAATTATTAGTTTAATATCTTCTTTTTTAAAAATGTCTATTAATTTCTTTTGAATAATATGATCTTTTAGCGTTGAAATAAAAAATGTTTTAGGAGATAGTCCGCATTTTCTTAACTGCAAGTTAAGTTTTTCGTTTACTTCAATTTCATTAGCCAAAAAAAGCGATTTATAGGATATTATTCCTATCTTTTCCCCTTTTTCAATTTTCCAATCATATAAATAAGGATCTGCATAAAAAGTAATATTCAAAAACTCATCAGGAATTATTGATTCATCTATCTGTAGATAATTTAAACAATTAAGAAATTTTCTATAATTATCCAGTCCTCCAGATCTTAGTAATCTAGAAATATTTAATGCAATATTTTTATCTATACTACTTATTTCGCATAAGGAGAATTCCTGGTCAATGGTACCTGATAGGATTACTAACTTCCTTTTTTTATTAACTGCTTGCCAATTTAAAAGTTGTTCAATTCCATAGTTCCATGTACCTTTATCTCCGAATATTCTTAGTACGACAACTTTTGCATAATTAATTGTTTTTAATAAATAATTATCTATTTGAGCTGAGGAATTTAAATTAGAAATTTCTAAAGCTCTTATATTATTTTTTAATGAAGCAAATTCTTTTTCTAACAATAAGTTTGATATAAGATTTAAATCAGCTTTGACACTTGTTATAAAAATAAAATCTGCCGCTGGTTGCTCAATTAAATCATCCTTATTCTTTTCATTTCCTGCTATATTTAATATCCTGTGCATTTTTATATATAAATAAGGTTTAGAATACGTAAGTAGGATAAAACAAGTTTACCTTAATTAAATAAATTGAATATGCATGAATTTCTTCCATACGCCTGGTTCGAAGGTAAATGTATTCCATTTAAAGAAGCGAAAATATCAATAGCTACTCATGCACTACATTATGGTACTGCTGCATTTGGAGGAATGAGAGCGATACCAAACCCTTCGAATAAAGAAGAATTCCTTTTGTTTAGAACTGATAAACACATAAAAAGATTATCTCAAAGTGCAAAATTACTCTTAACTGATATTTCTGAAGAATATATTTTTAAAGCCTTAGAAGAAGTTATAAAAAGAAACAAGCCAAAAAACCCTATTTATATAAGACCATTTGTATATACAAGCGATTTAGGTATAGCTCCAAGGTTACACAATATTGAAACAGATTTCTTTATTTATTGTATTGAACTAGGAGATTATCTATCCCCAGATGGTGTTTCTTGTAGAATGAGTAGTTGGAGTAGGCAAGAAGATAGATCTCTCCCATTGCGAGGAAAAATAAGTGGAGCTTATATTACTAGTTCATTAGCTAAAACAGAGGCTAGTTTATCGGGGTTTGATGAAGCCTTGCTATTAAATTCAAGTGGTAAGGTAAGCGAAGCTAGTGGTATGAATTTATTTATTGTAAGAAATGGAGAATTAATAACTCCTGGTGTTGATCAAGATATCCTTGAGGGGATTACTAGAGCTAGTGTAATTGAATTAGCAAAATCATTTGGACTAAATATAATTGAAAGGCCTGTTGATAAAACAGAATTATTAATAGCAGATGAAGTTTTTCTAACTGGTACAGCAGCAAAAATTACACCAGTTAAAAAAATTGAATCAACTGAATTAAATGTTGAAAGACCAATAATGAATAAATTAAAAAATAAGCTTATAGAAATAACAGAAGGTCGTTCTCAAGACTATGATAATTGGGTAACAAGAATTTCAATATAAAAATCGATTTTTACAATAAATGGAATCTTTCAGAACCTATCTAAATAGAGAAGAAAAGCCATTAATTATTTTTGACGGAGGTACTGGAACATCATTTCAGAACTTAAATCTTACTGCAGATGACTTTGGAGGAAAAGAATTAGAAGGTTGTAATGAAAACCTTATTTTATCATCACCAAAAGTAGTTGAAAAGGTTCATAATTCATTCTTAGAAGCAGGTTGTCATGTTATAGAAACTAATACTTTTGGAGCATCATCCATAGTTCTTGATGAATATGATATTGCAGATAAGGCATATGACATAAATAAAAATGCTGCATTAATAGCAAAAAACGCTGCAACCAAATATGCATCACTTGATAAACCAAGGTTTGTTGCTGGTTCAATTGGACCAACCACTAAATTACCAACATTAGGACATATAGATTTTGATGAATTAAAACAATCATATAAAGAACAAATATATGGTCTTATAGATGGAGGAGTTGATCTTCTTTTAATTGAAACTTGTCAAGATGTATTGCAAATTAAATCTGCCTTATTAGCATCAAAAGAAGTACTTGATAGTAAAAATATAGATATACCCATAATGGTATCTATAACAATGGAAACTACAGGTACTATGCTTGTTGGATCTGATATTGCATCTGCATTAACAATATTAGAGCCATTTAATATAGATATCCTTGGACTTAATTGTGCAACTGGTCCAGAACAAATGAAGGAACATATTAAATATTTGTCTGAAAATTCACCCTTCGCTATAAGTTGTATTCCCAATGCAGGTCTACCTGAAAATATTGGGGGGGTAGCTCACTACAGATTAAAGCCAATAGAATTAAAAATGCAGTTAATGAATTTTATATATGACTTTAATGTTCAATTAATAGGTGGATGTTGTGGGACTACACCTGATCATATTAAATATCTATCTTCAATAATTGATGAAATTATTGATAGCAAAAGGACTAATAAAAATGGTAATAACAATTCAGGTGGATATATTCCTTCTGCATCATCAATATATAATTCTGTGACATACAAACAAGATAATTCAATTTTGATTGTTGGAGAAAGATTAAATGCAAGTGGATCTAAAAAGGTAAGGGAGTTACTAAATAAAGACGATTGGGATGGCCTGGTTTCAATTGCCAAGCAACAACAAAAAGAAAATGCACACGTTCTTGATGTAAATGTTGATTATGTTGGGAGAGACGGTGTTAAAGATATGAAAGAAATAACTTCAAGACTTGTTACCAACATAAATTTACCCTTAATGATTGATTCTACAGATGCTGACAAAATGGAAAGTGGATTGAAGTCAGCTGGTGGTAAATGTATTATAAATTCAACTAATTACGAAGACGGTGATGAAAGATTTAATCAAGTTCTAAATTTAGCCTTGGGGTATGGTTCAGGACTTGTTGTCGGAACTATTGATGAAGATGGAATGGCAAGGAATGCAGATAAAAAATATAACATTGTTATACGAGCGATTAATAAAACAAGAGAATGTGGTTTATCAGATTATGAGCTCTTTTTTGATCCATTAGCACTGCCAATATCTACTGGTATAGAAGAAGATAGATTAAACGCAAAAGAAACAATTACTGCTATATCAAAAATTCGTGAAAATTTCCCAGAAATTCATATTATATTGGGGATATCGAACATAAGTTTTGGTCTATCACCATTATCTAGAATTAATTTAAATTCAATATTTTTAGATGAATGCATTAAAGTAGGATTGGATTCCGCTATTATCGCACCAAATAAGATTTTGCCATTATCAAAAATTTCTGAAGAAACTAAAAAGCTTTGTTTAGATTTGATATATGACAGAAGAGAATTTGAAGATGATATTTGTACTTATGATCCATTAGTAGAACTCACAAAGGCTTTTCAAGATTTATCTATTCAGGATTTCAAAAGAGCATCTTCAGAAAATAAAAACTTAACTCTGGAAGAAAGTTTAAAAAATCATATTATTGATGGAGAAAAAATAGGTTTAGAAGATCAATTAAATAAAGCGTTAAAAAAATATAAACCTCTTGAAATAATTAATACCTTTTTACTAGATGGGATGAAAGTTGTAGGAGATTTATTTGGCTCAGGTCAAATGCAATTGCCATTCGTACTACAATCCGCTGAAACAATGAAATTTGCTGTTTCAATTTTAGAACCATATATGGAAACTGTAGATGAAAACATATCAAATGGAAAACTCTTAATTGCCACAGTCAAAGGCGATGTTCATGATATTGGAAAAAATTTGGTTGACATAATACTTACAAATAACGGTTATGACGTAATAAATCTTGGAATAAAGCAAGATGTTTCAGCAATTATAGAAGCACAAAAGAAGCACAATGCAGATTGCATCGCTATGAGCGGATTACTTGTTAAGTCAACTGCATTTATGAAGGATAATTTAGAGGCACTTAACAATGAAGATATTAGTGTGCCAGTAATATTAGGAGGTGCAGCTTTAACGCCAAAATTTGTAAATGAGGACTGCAGCAAAATATATAAAGGGAAAATATTGTACGGAAAAGATGCATTCACTGATCTTAAATTCATGAATGAATATATGGATAATAAAAAAAAGGGAAATTGGTCAAATACAAAGGGGTTTATTAACAATGAGGGTATAAATATTAATTTAGCCTCATCAAAAACTAACTCTGATGCGGTTAATAAATCAATATCCATACGTACTGAGACTTCCAAATTAAATTTAAAAGAAAATTTTATAAGATCTAAATTTGTAAATGAAGAAGAACCAATTCAAGCTCCTTTTTTGGGGACGAAAGTCTTATACGACATTGATATTGATTTAAAAAAGTTAATTTTTTATTTAGATACAAAAGCTCTATTTAGTGGGCAATGGCAAATAAAAAAAGGAAAAAACCAAAGCGTAGATGAATACAATAACTATCTGGATTCATTTGCTAAACCATTGTTAGATAAATGGTTAGAGACAATTGTAGATAAAAAACTTATTTCACCCAAAGCAGTTTATGGATATTTCAGATGTGGTAGAAAAGATAATAGTATTTTTCTATTTGATGATAAATCATTAAATAAAATTTCCCAATTCAATTTTCCAAGACAAAAATCTGGGAATAATCTTTGCATAGCTGATTTCTATTGTGATTTAAAAAATGATAAACCAATAGATATATTTCCTATGCAGGCAGTAACAATGGGTGATATTGCTAGTGAATATTCTCAAAAATTATTTAAAGAAGATAAATATAGTGATTATTTATTATTTCATGGACTTACAGTGCAATTAGCAGAAGCTCTAGCTGAGTATGTCCATGCATTAATTCGAATTGAATGTGGATTTAGGACTGAAGAACCAGACAAAAATAGAGAAATACTTGCTCAAAAATATAGAGGAGCTAGATATTCCTTTGGATATCCTGCATGTCCAAAAGTATCTGATTCAAACATACAATTATCATTGTTGGATGCAAAAAGAATTAATTTGATCATGGATGAATCTGAACAACTTCATCCAGAACAAAGTACTACAGCTATCATTTCACTACACTCAAAAGCTAAATATTTCAGCGCCTAAGCTACATCATTAGTTTTTTTCTAGATATTCAATAATTTCTTCCTTAAGTTCTTCCATCATTTCATTATCACCCAGATCAAGTCCCTCACCGGCTGCGTCCTGTAATAATTCAAGATAGTATGAAGCACCATCACTAGATAAGAATTCTAATGCGGAAGTTTCTTCACTATCTTTAAAAGCATCATAAAGAGCTTTAAATGCTATGTTTTCAGTAAAGTCCCAATCCATAATGAAAAAAACCTTATTAGAATTATTACCTCCTTACCCCCCATACTCGTCAACCTTTTTTTAAGAAATGTTGGTGTTTTATTATTATTAAAAAAAATCTATGACCATAAATAATCAAGTTCAATTGAATGTTTTAGGAGAAAAAATTGAGGTTTGTAGTTGTGCACCTATCACAGGCTGGTTCAGAGATGGATTTTGCAACTATGACAAAAATGATGGGGGGAATCATTCTATATGTTGTGTAATGGATGATAATTTCCTGAAATATAGTAAATCACAAGGTAATGATTTAATAACTCCCATGCCTATTTATTCCTTCCCAGGATTAAAGGATGGTGATCATTGGTGTATTTGTCTTGATAGGTGGAAGCAAGCATTATTAGACGGTCTTGCACCAAAAGTCATATTAGAATCAACAAATATAGTAGTCTTAGATTCAGTACCTCTAGATAAATTGAAAGAATATCAATTTAATAAAAAGTAATTACAAATTTATTATTTTTTTTAGAATGATAATGATAATTTTTTTTAAATGAGTTTAGAAATATATTGGAAAAAAGCACTAGAGCAAACTCGATTATCAATTGATGATGAATCATTATATCCTCTCAAAACTGATATTATTACAAGAGATTTATATGAAAAAGACGACTTCATAATTAGGAAACTCGATACTTCAAAATTTAATAAAAAAAAAATTTATGGTCCTAAGCAGAATCCATTTTGTCCATGGGAAAAGATACTAGAAATTGATAAAATTGGTGATAATCATCAATTAATATTAAACAAGTACCCTGTACAAAAAGGACATATTTTATTGATTACAAATAAATGGAAACCTCAAAATGGATGGTTAGATATTAATGATTGGAGAGCGATCCAACAAGTTAATAAAGATACTAGTGGATTATGGTTTTTTAATAGTTCTCCAATTGCGGGAGCAAGTCAACCACACAGGCATTTTCAACTTCTGCGTAGATCTAGAGATGAGATATCATGCCCAAGAGAAAAGTGGTTTTTAGAGATGAACACATATCAAGATATAAATAGTAAACTAAAAAAAAATATTATTGTATCCAAATTTAATTTTTTAGAAAATTCATCATTTCTTTTTGAATTTTATTTAGAATTATGCAGGAAATTAGGACTTGGTAACCCTATTAGTGATAAGAAGCCGATACATCCTTACAATATTTTAATAACTAATAAATGGATCGCTATCATAAAGAGAAAAAATGATCATATTCATGGTTTCAGTATTAACGGTTTAGGGTTTGCAGGATATCTATTAGTAACTGAAAAATCGAATATTAATTATTTAAAGAAATTTGGGCCTGAAAAACTTCTAGAAAGTTTTGTTTAAATACTAGTTAGTTACTTCAACATCGTTATCCCTGCTTATTTGCCTTTCTAAAACTTCTATAGAAGCTGTTACGGAGGCGATTTTACGTTCAAGTGAATCTTTTATATAATTGAGCATTTCTAATTTCTTATTTTGATAAAAAATCTTTTTTTCTTTAGATGACTTGAAATAACAATTAAACATTTTTTATTTTTATTATAAAAAGATACTTAATTGACTTGTGACATGAAAATAAGTTGGTTTTAATTTAAAAACAATATTCCATATGGACTTTCAATTTTTTTTGAATAAAATTAAATAAATTCCTTACTATTCAAGAAAATTATTATTGAATATTCCTGAGAATTCAAATACAAAAAGAATTTCAATTGATTTACCTGAGGAACTAATTTCCAGGTTTGATCAATTACGAAAAGAGTGGGGATTTAGAGCAAGAGGACCTGTAATTGAAAAGATACTTCAAGAACTTCTTCAAGAAGATGATTTACTACCTAAGAACCAACAGCAAGAAATAGACTTTAACGAGAAAAAGAATAATAATGAAAATGTCAATATTGATGAAAATACTGCATTGGTATTAATTAAATCAGACAGTATAAGAGAAGTTAATGAGATATCTTTAAATAAAAGAGTTTCAAATAACGACCAATATATAGAAAAAACCAACTTAAACATAAGCCTTCCCAATTTTGTTGAAAAAAAATTAAAGAATATAAGAAGAAGTATTAATAGTGAAAAATTAAAAGAGAATATTAATGATATTCAAATTAATACAATTAAAGAAACTGAATTAATAAAATGTCGAATAGCGTTAATTAGTCATTGGAAAACCTTATATGGAACAGTTCCTAACGATCATGTAATCGAAGCGTCGATGGATTGGTTTGGAAGGGATATATGGCCAAATCTTGATGGAACAGAAAATCTACCCTTTTCATGGAGTGCAGCCAATAAATTAATGTCTGAATTATGCCCATTTTGGATAAGGAAAAATCCATCACTTGAAATTGTTTTATTAATGATTGGCGTTTTAGAAGACCCTTTTGCTACATCAGATTTAATTAATAGGATACCAACACTAATGAGGAGGTTTGTAAGTAGATTTAAGAGAAATAACAGAACAAATTCATTTGAAACTTTGGACTCAACAATGACGGTACATGGAGCACTTAAATTATTGAATTTATCAACATCCGCAGGATCAGCTCATACATTACGAAAAATTAGGGAGGCCTATAAAGCAATAGCCTTAGAGACTCATCCAGATGCTGGAGGATCAACAGATCAAATGAGAAAATTAAATGAAGCGTATCAATTGCTAAAAAATCTATATAAAAATTAGTATACTCATTCTATTATAAGACTAATTATAAGTCTATTTAATAGTCTAATATAAGATAAATGCGAGTAGCAAAGTTTCTAATTTTCTCAAATTATTTATCAGCTAAAATTAATGGATACAATTATTATAATAAATGGAAATTAAAATAAAATTCACTTGGTCAAAATATAAGAAATTTAATTGTATAGTATTTCTCAAATAAGACTCATTAATAGTCTATTATTTAGTCACAAAATATATATGTAAGATATAGTAATTTACCAATTAGAATAAATCATCCCAAAATTGCTTAAAGCCCAAAAAAAATTAAAAATTGATTAATAAATCAAAATATTTTGTCCTTTAAATGTCCAAAAAAATAATAATGTCTAAAAAGTATTGCTATAAAAGGCTTTAATGTCTTCCAGTACTGCCTTAAAGACAGTACTACTTAGATTGAAGCTTTTCAATGACCGTTTGTTTATCAATACTAGGGACATCACTTAATCCGTTGGCATCAAACCAAGGGGCGCTAGCCCAATCAAATCCTTCCCCAAAAGTATTATCTGGTGCTGTTATATACCAATGACATGAAGCATCTGGTATGTCAACAGCACATTTTGACCAATCATCTGACCACTGTGGGACTTGTACCCACAGCACTGAAGATAGAAGTAGAGATAGTAAATTGATCATGAAACTTATCATACAACATTAATTAGTTTTATAGGTTTATTATTTATCTTATATAAGAATTATATGTAGACTAGTTTATAGTCTTATATGAGATTATTAATACAATTAATTCCTCAGTTTAGTATTAAAACATTTTTCAACATTAGAAATGATATTTGAATGTATAGATGCAATATCCGAGTCCAGTAATGTTTTATCTTTATCTCTATAAGATAATCTAAATGTATAACTTATATGATCATCTCCAAATTTAGTATCTTCAAAAACATCAAGTAAATTTACATCCTCTAAGAGATTTTTTCCTGTTTTTCTTATCTGTGATGTTATTTCGCTTATTAAAAATTTCTTACTGAAAACAAAATTTATATCCCTTTCCATTTTCGGAACAATTGGGTATTGCTTATATATTGGAATCCATTTATTTTTTCTTGTACTAGCTCCCAAGAGGTTAGAAACATTTATGTTAAATATATAAACTTTTTTTAATGACTTCTTTTCTAATATTAGTTTGGGATGTATTTCACCAAAATAACCTGCATCTTTCCCTTCAATAACTAACTTCGCTGTTCTTCCTGGATGAAGAAAATCAATTGAATCAGTAGGTTTATCCTCAATTTTTATATTCAAAGATTCTAAAGCCTCCTTTAACTTTCCTCTGGCCTGATAATAATTAAGATCGTTATCCTTACCCGAATTTATCCATTTCCCAAATTTTTTATTTCCATAAATCGCGCCATTCAGAACTTCTTCTTGAATGAAGTCAGTTTTCTTATGAAAAACATTTCCAATTTCAAATATATAACAACTTGCCTGTCCAGCTTTTATATTACGATTCACTATCTCCAAATGTTCTTTCCAGATATTATCTCTAAGACAGCTTGTTTCTAATAACAAAGGATTAGAAATTTTTATAAGTTTTTCATTTTCTTCAGGAACAAGTGAGTAGCTTAGTACCTCGTTAAAACCGTTTTCTATAAAACCATTTTTTACTTTTCTCAATGCCAACTGTTCTGATGACAATTTTCCAGGCTTTATTGGATTAGGAAGTTTTAAGTCGAATCTGTCATACCCTATTAATCTCGCTATTTCTTCAATTAAATCTATTTCTCTTATTAAATCATGTGATCTATTAGGAATTACTGCTACATCCCAGCCATATTCTTTATTCTTTAAAGTACAACCTATGAGTTTTAATTTATCAACTATTTCATTATCAGATATATTTCTTTTTTCAAATTGATCGTTAATTATTAATGGACCAAGAATTTTATGTATTCGATTTCTCCTTAGTTTAATAAATATATCCTCATTACTTATTAAATTGGAAGTATTGATGATTGGTGAATGAATAGAAAAATATTCTTCTAAAAGATTAATTGCCCTAGTTACTGCACTTATTGTATTTTTCGATGAAATCCCTTTTTCATACCTGCTGCTAGATTCTGTTCTTATGCCAACCGCCTTTGAAGATTTTCTTATAGTAACTGGATTAAAAACAGCGCCTTCAAGGTAAATAGATGAGGTAGTATTAGTTACAGAAGTCTCTAAACCGCCTATCACCCCAGCAATAGCTACCGGTTTATCACAACAAGTAATAACTGTGATATTTTCATTTAAATCATATTCTTTACCATCTAAGCAAATAAGGCTTTCGTTATCCTTGCCTTTTCTTACAGAGAATTCTTCTGGAGAAACTTCCTTACCAATTAAGTTTGACAGTTTATCTTTATCAAACGCATGCAAAGGTTGACCTTGCTCCAAAAGAATATAATTTGTCAAATCAACTAGAAGATTAATAGATTTGATACCTGATTTTTCTATACGGTCTTTAAGCCAATTTGGGGATAATTTCTCTCCATTTACTCCATCAATGCAACTTATTGTATAGATGCAATTAGATTCTATAGCCTCTGGACAAAGTTTAATTCCCTTAAGTAAATGAATATTGTATTTATGGTTTAATTCTGGAAAATTTAAGGTGGATTCTAAAAGGGCAGAAATTTCACGGGCTATACCTATAACAGACATTCCGTCAGGTCTATTAGCTGTAATGGCTAAATCATATATAAAATCATTTAATTGAAGCAAGTCAGACCCTGGAGTGCCCAATTCATGTTTTAAGGCTAAATCTTCATCAATGATCTCTATCCCTTCGCTAGAGTCCACTAAACCCAGTTCCTGCAGTGAACATATCATTCCTTCACTCATAACACCTCTAATTTCACTTTTTTTAATAGTTAAATCAACAGCATTTAATTTCGCGCCTACAGTAGCAACATAAACATAAATATTTGGTTTAATATTGCTCGCACCACAGATAATTTGTAAATTCTTTGAATTACCAATATCGACTTGGCAAATTGAAAGTTTTTCAGATCCTTCGTGTTTTAAAACAGATAATACCTTACCTAAAACAACACCATTTACATTTTCTGAACAATCTTCTAATGATTCAACCTCAAATCCACCAATAGACAATTTCTCAGAGAGATCTTCAGGAGTAGAAGTAATTTCTACTAAATTATTCAACCAATTTTGAGAAACTTTCATATATATTTTTTAATCAATGATGATAAAAGAAATGAGTATATCTTCAAAAAAGTTTGTTGAAGATGTACAATAGAAAATTATACAATAAAGTATTAATTAAAATGGCCAAAAAAGGGACAAGAGTTGTAGTGACCCTGGAATGTACTGAAGCTAGGACAAGCACAGATCCTAAGAGATCAAATGGTGTCTCAAGATATACTACTGAAAAGAATCGTAGAAATACAACTGAAAGATTAGAACTTAAAAAGTTTAATCCTCACTTAAACAGAATGACAATACACAAAGAAATAAAGTAATCAAACTAAATCATGCCTAATTCAATTTTTAAAAAACAATTATCACCTATCAAACCTGGGGATCCTATTGACTATAAGGATGTAGAACTACTAAAAAAATTCATAACTGAGAGGGGTAAAATCCTACCAAGAAGGATGACAGGTTTAACCTCCAAGCAACAAAGAGATCTTACATTAGCTGTAAAAAGAGCCAGAATTGTAGCTCTTTTACCCTTCGTCAATCCTGAAGGATAATTTCATATTGAATATAGTTGGCACTATAATTAATATCTGAAATATTTGAAAGATTTAACTAATTTAAAAACATATATTATTGACTCTGATGATCCACATGAGGTTGATGACGCTATTTCATTAGAAATAAAAGAAGGAAATAAAAAAAATTTATGGATACATATTAGTAATCCATGCAAACTCTTTTTGCATGACTCTAACGTTGATTTAGATGCAAGAAAGAGAAATAGCAGTTTATATTTAATTGATCAATATGTCCCAATGCTGCCTAACAATATTCTTGAAAAGGCAAATCTAGCTCAAAATAAAATTTCAGAAACTATTAGTGCAGCAATAGAATTCAATGACGATGGATCAATAAATAATTATAAAATAACTGAAGCAATAATAAAACCAAAATATCAATTAACATATGAAGATGCTAATGAAATATTAGAATTAGAACCTAAAGAAGAAAAAGAATTAATTGAGATTAAAAATTTAATAGAAAAAAGTATTATATTCAGAAAGAAACAAGGAGCAATAATTTTTGAAAGTCCTAGTAGTAAAATTAAATTATATAAGGATAAGGTTGTACTAAATAAATTAGAGAAAACAATATCACAAATTATAGTTTCAGAATCAATGATATTAATGGGTTATGTAACAAGTTTATTTATAAATAAATATAATTTAGCGGCTGCATTTAGGATTCACAAATTAAATTGTAATCCATATGAAATACTTAATAAATATAATGATAGTGATATTAAATATATAATATTAAAACAATATATGGGAAGAAGTTATATAACTACTAAGCCAGGTATCCATGAATCATTAGGTCTTAAAATGTATGTACAATGTACATCACCATTAAGAAGATATCTTGATTTAATTATACAAAGGCAAGTCTATAATAAAATTAATAATTACGAAATTCTAAGTAAAGATTCAGTCTCTAAGATTATTGATTATTCAAAGAATAGACAATCAGAGAATAATAATATATTTAAAAATGATAAATTTAAGTATTTAACATTATTTTTTTCGAATGAAAAAAAAGCCTTTTATAAAATAATATTCGTTAAGTGGATTAATCATAAAAAAAATATTGCTTTGGTTTATTTTCCAGATTATTCACTAGAAATACTTATTACTCTTTTTGTATCAATAGAAATATATAGTAATAAAATATATAAAGTTAAATATATTATAAATGATAGTAATCTTTTAGAGTTTATTTATTAATAAGATAATAAATATAATATGTTGTTATTAGTTTAAAAAATATCTGTTAGTATTAATAAAAAAAAGCTTTATGACTTTTGTCATTACTACACCTTTATACTATGTTAATGATAAGCCTCATTTAGGAAGTGTATATACAACAATAATTTGTGACTCTATAGCTAGGTATAAAAGACTTACAGGTGAAGATGTTATTTTCATCACTGGTGTTGATGAACATGGTTTGAAAATACAAAGAACAGCTAATGAAAAGGGTATTGAACCAAAATCACATTGTGATGAAATCTCAGAAGTCTTTAATAATAATTGGAAAAATTGGAATATATCCTTTGATAAATTTATAAGAACAAGCTCAAAAAATCATGAATTTGTTGTTAATGAATTTTATGAAAGAGTAAAAGCATCAGATGATATCTATATGGGAGTTCAAAAAGGTTGGTATTGTGTCGGTTGCGAAGAATTTAAAGATAATCCAGAAAACTCATCAACATACAAGTGTCCCATACATCAAAAAAATCTAGAATGGAAAAATGAAGAGAATCTTTTTTTTAGGCTCTCAAAATATCAAAAAGAAATTGAGAAAATAATCAACGAACCTTCTTTTATAGAGCCAATAGAAAGAAAGAATGAAATTATAAATTTTGTATCTAGAGGTTTAAAGGATTTTTCTATTTCAAGAACAAATGTCACATGGGGAATTCCTGTCCCAAATTACGATAACCATACCTTTTATGTATGGTTTGATGCTTTACTTGGATATGTAAGCGCCATTAGTTCTGAAGCGACAGAAGATTTATTGGAAAAATCAATTAATAGAGGATGGCCAGCTGATGTTCATTTTATTGGTAAAGATATTCTGAGATTCCATGCTGTATATTGGCCCGCAATGCTCATTTCTGCCAATATGAAAGTTCCTAAAAAGGTTTTTGGGCATGGGTTTCTTACGAGAGAGGGGCAAAAAATGGGTAAAAGCTTGGGAAATGTACTCGACCCTGATTTATTGCTTACAAAATATGGAAATGATCCTGTAAGGTGGTACCTCATTAAAGACATATCACTAGGAAATGATGGAGATTTTCAAGATAAAAGATTTGTTGACATTATCAATAATGACTTAGCTAATACAATTGGCAATTTATTAAATAGAACATCATCTATGTCTAGAAAATGGTTTGATAATAAAGTGCCAAATAATGAAAAATTTTTAAGTGAAAATAAATTAGAGAATTCTGCCAAAATTGCTGTCGAGAACTATATTTATAACTTTGATAACTACAAATTAGATCTAGCAGCTAATGAAGTACTTAGCCTAGCAATTAATACAAATTTGTATTTGAATGATAATCAGCCATGGCTGTTAATAAAAGAGAAAGATAATCTACCTGTAGTTAAACAAATTATTTATAACGTTTTAGAAAGTACCCGAATAATAGGTTTGTTATTACTACCTTTATTGCCCGAATTATCTACAAAAATTAATGAACAACTTGGTTCTATATACAGAGAAGAAATTCCTTGGAAACAACAATTAAATTGGGGATTATTAGTAAGTAACTCAAGTCTTCCTAAACCCACTCCAATCATAAATAAACTGGAGTATGAGCAACATTTATAGATTAATAATTTTCCTTCCATTATTTATGCTTGGTTGCGCCCCAAATGTATTTGATGAAAATAAAGTTAAACAAAACATAGACAGTTTAGATATGACTATTTTCTCTAAAAGTGGAGATAAAATATATTCAATTACCAGTCCAAATTCAAGTTATGACAATATAGAATTAAAATTCGAATTAAAAAAACCTATCATTAATATTATTAATGGGGAAGAAACTAAATATATTATTAGTTCAGAAGAATCATCATTATCAAACAACAATAAACTTCTGAAATTGAAAGGGAATGTTAAATTAAAAATTCTTAAGAAAGATGGGGATATTTTATATGCTGATAATTTTATCTGGAATATAGAAAATACTAACTATCTTTTAGAGGGTAATATAAGATTTGAAAATCAAAATATCATCTTAAATTCAGGAAAAGCTATATTGGGTTCAGATAACATAATTGAATTTTTCAATCCAGTAAAATATATTATAAAAGATGAAAATAACAAAAATATTTATGAAATAAATTCAGAAAATGCTTACTATGATTTGAATACTGAATCAGTAAGTTTTCAAGCAAAAGATAAAAAAGTTAAATCAATAATTTATTTTTAAATTTTATTTTTTGAAAAAATATTATTAACTTTTTTGGACCAGTTATTAATCCATTTTTCATCAGACTTCGTAAAACATTTAGTACTCCAGCCTCCTATCAATATAAAAGCCTTATTATTTATAGGTACAACTAAGATAGATGGAATTTCGGCACAAAAATTAAAAAATTCATCTCTTCCAGGATAAAATTTAGTGTTTGCTAATGATATTAATTTCATATCTTTTATAGATCTCAGACAAGTTTCCCCAGGTTTAAAATCATTACTTGAAGTGATTCCCCTCTTCAATATATTAACGCCATCATTGTGAATTAATATTGCTGCTGCTGCTGTAGAAGTTAATATTGCTTCAGAACCCCATGCAAGTTCATCAATAACTTCATCCGGCATGTTTCTATCGAAGAGAAACTTATTTTCTCCTTTTAATGCAGCTTTCTCACCAGCTAATGGTTCGAATTGTTTAAATAAAAAACCTATCAAAATAATAATTAATGAAGCTATTGAGGCTAAAACTTGTGCTCTCTCAAGCTCAGGAGTGATTGTTTCTATTGAAATGAAATTTGCTATCTGAAAAATAAAGAGTATTGCACCGACTAATATTAATGATTTCCCATTAAATCCCATATTTCAAATATGTTATTTCTAATTAAATTATGCAAATATTATATTGTTTAGTACATTTAAAATTACTCAAACATATTGTTTTTAATATATAATTAACCAAAACCTTTTAAAATGACCCCAAAAATCAATAAATATATACTTCCTCTTATCTTTACTGGCTTGATTTTTATTCTTATCCCCGCGACCACATACGCAAATGAAATTATTAGCATAAATAAATATTTTGGTATTACTCAACAGAAGACTGTTATAAATTACGAAAAAAGTCAGCCTTCATCTATTGATAACCCTGTAGTGGATCCAAATTTTAACACTATGAGATCAAAAGATACTGAGAGTTCAACTGCTACTTATATAGTTATAGGTTTGTTAATTGCTGCCACAATTATTCCTTTAGCAACATGGTGGTATTTCTCTAAATAATAGAGAATTTATGAATGCCAAGGATTTAAATATTAGTGAATATTCATCTTATATAGTTTTTATTACAGGGGGGACAAAGAGTGGCAAAAGTGAATTTGCTGAGCATCTTGCAAAGGAAGTAAAAAAATTATCATACGTTGCCTTATCTGAAAACAATTTGGATGATAAAGAATGGCAAGATAAAATTAATCTTCATCGAAAAAGAAGGCCACAAGATTGGAAATTAATAGAAACGACAGATCTATTAAATACATTAAGGAATGAGGAAGGTCCATTATTAATAGATTCGATTGGCGGATTCGTTATGAAAAGTATTGGCAAGGAACAAAATGAATGGTCAACAAAAATGAATTCACTTATAAGTCTCTTAATGAAAAGAAAAAGCATAACAATTATTGTTGGAGAACAAGTAGGTTGGAGTTTGGTCTCTGAATATAAAATTGGCAATACTTATATTGAAAGAATTGGCGAACTTCAAAAGAGAATAACCAAAATATCAAAAGATAATTGGCTGGCAATAAATGGCAGAGCAATCAAAATAGATGAAATAAGTATTGAAATACCTACTTAAAATTGGAAGTCGCTCTTTTTGAACCTAGAATCCCACAAAATACTGGTAATATTGCCAGATCATGTGCTGCATTTAATATACCTTTAAATCTTATAGAGCCCTTGGGTTTTAAACTAGAAGATAAATATTTAAAAAGAGCAGGATTAGACTATTGGCCTCTAGTTACTGTTAATAAGTATGAGAATTTTGAAAATTTTTTGACTTCAAAAACAACAAAAAGAATAATTTCTTTTAGTAAAAAAAATGGATTATATTTGAAGGATTTTAAATTTAAGCAAGATGATATTTTGCTATTTGGGAGAGAAGATTCAGGATTACCAGATTGCATTATTAATAAAAGCGACTTTTTAATATCAATATTTATGCCGAATTTACAGACTGGAAACAATGATCAAAAAGGTGTTAGAAGTCTAAACCTTTCTGTAGCATGCGGAATTGCTATATATGAGGCCCACAAACAAATAAATTTTCAAAATGGTAATTAAGTACAACCAATGTCTTACAATATTCCCATGTCTCGGTAGCTCAGCTGGTTAGAGCGGCGGATTCATAGCCCGCAGGTCGCGTGTTCAAGTCACGCTCGAGACATTTATTTTCAATACTTTTCAATTGAAAACATAGGTGATATTTTAATTTAATTAAACTCTTAAAGACAATAATGTTTAATTCACTCGGCACAGTCTTAGATCCAAAGAAATCTAAAGCAAAATATCCCGAAGCAAGGGTTATAGTTCTTGATGACAATTTTAATACTTTTCAGCATGTCGCAAATTGTCTTCTAACAATAATCCCTAGCATGAGTGAAAAAAAGGCATGGGATCTAACCATCAAAGTGGACAATACAGGATCGGCGGAGGTTTGGAGAGGTAATCTTGAACAGGCAGAGCTATATCATGAGCAACTCTTCAGCAAAGGATTAACAATGGCTCCAATTGAGAAAACATAAAATAAGTAAGATTTACAGAAAATTTTTGGCTTATAAATTCGAATCGTTCAAGGGTTAAAAGGTTTTCAAGGAATAATCAAAATAAAGATAAATTTTTTGAATATATGTTTATTGACTCTGGAAGAATTCTTGGTGTTTTAGGAAAAGAACCACCTCTTATGATAACCAGAGAAGAACTTAAAGTTGATAAAGTTAGAGATGAATGGAAAAAGTTAATCGCTCAAGGTTGGAGGAGAACCAAACCAGTTTGGGAAGACTCTTAGTATCCAATATTGTTACTAGGGTTAGTTATATAAATTATGAGATTAAGGACGTAGTTAGCAGGTAAATTTAATGGCTTCAAAAGTAACAAAGCCATTCCTTGAGTCACATTAAATTCTTTTTTCATAAAAAAAGAAAAGTCTCTCTTAATTATAAAAAGGCTGTCAAATACAAACTAAAAATACTAAAAAAAAGATATATAAGCATATATTGATTGAGGCTTTTCAAGAAGATCATATATTTGATCCTGTGTGTCTTCATTTAATTCACTTACTGCCATTTATTTAGAGTTTTATATTCCAATTTTAAATCAAAAGTAAATTTAAATACTTATTGTATTTATATTTTTTTATTGCTATTTTTTTAAAGCGGGCTAAGGTTCATATCTCCACGAGGATTTAGTCCGCTGAATTTTTAAAGATTCAATTTATTTTGATCCCTCTTTAAGAAGTTGATTAGAAATATTCAAAAATATTTATTATTAATTAATTGTATAATCTCTAAATTCCATTGAAAAGCAATTTCATATAAACATTAGAAGTGTGACACTATTTATTCAAAAATATTGTCATTTCGTTTCATAACTTTCTTAAAATACTTAAACTCAATAAATTCATGCATCATTTTGATATCATCAGATAATACTTTTTTATTAACTGCATAGTCGTCAACATTACTTGGAGGTTTATTATTTTCAGAGAATCTTTCTTGATCAAAGGAAAAATCGATCAAATCCTTTTTATCAAATCTATTTTGACCAAAAGATTCATTTAATACACCTCGAGACCTCAACGCTTCTTCGACCAATAAACCTGTGACTTTTGACTGACTAAATTCATTAGCTGTGCACAATTTTTCAATAATTTCATGAACTTCTTGACTTGGTAAAAAACCAATTCTTTTCCTCGGAGAGGGCATAATCAAAAAAAATAGTGTCACACTTGCACATTTCAAGTGTTGCACTATATTTGATTTAAGTCAACTAATTTTGCTATGCATATTTTAATATTTCCTATCGGATTTATTCTTTGGTATCTAGCTTATGAAGCAAAACCTATCATTAATGATGAAGTAACACTTCATTGGGAAGAGAAAAATACAAATAAAAGAAATAAACTTTTAAATATAATTAACGAAAGCTTTTAAATTTACTGTCAATCGATTTTGACCATTCCTTGTGCTTATAATCTAGATCTGAGATTAACTGTTTTTGATAAGTATATTTGAGTTGATTTTCGTTAAGTGATTTTTTTGTGATAATCATCTCTTTAGAGAAAAAATCAGGAGTGCTAGAACTACTAATTTTTTTTTTGAATTCCATATAAGTAATTCATCTATTTTTTTTATATGACTCAAAACATTATAGTCTAAATTTTTTTATATTCTTTTTATAATTCCTTAATATATATTTTTAGCACGTTTGTTAAAAATATTAGTTTATCAAATAAAAAAGGCTATATTTAAACAAAATATATGTTTTATTATGAATCTTAAGGAGAGAGGTATTACTGTTGGAGATTTATTAATCATACTAATAATAATAATCACTTCTACAATATTAATTAAATCATTTAGCAAGGATAAGAAAACAACACTTAATTATAGTAATCAAGAGCAAGTTTCTTATAAGAAAAATTATTATCAAAAATTTATTTGAATAGCTTATATAAATTATTTAAAAACTCTTAATTATTTCATTTAACTGTTATTTATCTCTCTTGTAAATTTCAAAAATTCATAATTATCAAACAATGAGTTTATGTATTTTGAATATTTTGGCGAAATGATTTAGAACTTTCCCATTTCAAATTATCCTTTAAATCATTGATATTATTTGATATTGAAACTAAATTCACCATTTGAAGAATTTGAGTTTTATTTAGCCTATTAATAGCAATAAGTTTATTAAGCATTTCTAAAACAGAATTATCATTAATATTCATTGTTTGTATAAAAAAACTATGATGGTTCAATTCAAATACTTTATCTTATAATTTTAAAAATTACTCTTAAGATTTTATAATATATTTAATGCTAAATATAAAAAATATTTATAAAATCATCAAAAATAAAACTCTTACTAATTAAAAATCTTAAACTCACTTTCTCATAAATTCGTTTATTGTAAAAAGAAAAAAAAATGAAAAAAAACTCTAAGAAAGAATATCTTAATAGAGATGAAGTTAATGAAATGATTGAATCAGCTTTAAGGAGACACAATAGAAGATCTACAATAATATCAAGTGTACTTGGCTGGATTCTAATAGGGGGTTATTCGTTTGGACTTTTTCAAGCAGTACAAAATGTCTGATTAATCTTTTCTTTAAAGCAGAACTTGCTAGATGATAAATTAATATAAGTCTAAGTATTTATTATGAGGGAATATATTGAGGCAAATCTTACAGTGATAAGAAAATATTTAAAAAAACGCAAAACGTCTACATCAAAATTAAATAATGCTTCGATAATGGAAGAATTCAAAGAATGGAGCAAGGATCCAATTCCTGAAACAGAATCAATATGGACTTTACCTGACTTAACGAGAAATGAAAGACTAAAAAATTTTTGTCGCTCGATTAAAAAAGAAATAAGATAAGTTTTTAACTACCTAGTTGAATATGATTTACCTTTAAGTAAAAATAACCCGCAAATCCCACTATATTTAATATTAAAACGAAAATCCAAGCTCCAATAGGCTGATTAGAATCAAAATTTTTTATTCTAATTTTATCTTTTAGTCTTTCAATATATTTAGTCATAATTAAAATTACTAAAAAGAATATCCTTAATTATAGAGATTTAAATTTAAAGGAATCTTAAATAAAAAAAAACTTCTTTTATTGTGAATTTTTATTATCAAGCCTGTTAATGGGATATTTAATTAACTCTTTTTTGAGAATTTTTAAAAGTTTATTATGATTTAAAATTGTAAACTTCCTAGTAAAGGAATAATGCCATTTCATTGAATTAAAAAAAACTTGCTAATTTATTATTAATAAAATTATAATGCTTATTACGGTCACTCAGACCATATATAATTTAAATAAGGACAAATTTATTCATGAGCTTAATAGTTGGCCAAGAAGCACCAGACTTTAGTGCTACGGCAGTATATGATCAAGAGTTTAAGGAAATTACACTTTCAGATCTAAGAGGTAAATGGGTTGTTTTATTCTTTTACCCATTAGATTTTACATTTGTATGTCCAACTGAAATCACTGCATTTAGTGACAGATACCAAGATTTCTCAGCACTTAACACAGAAATACTTGGAGTATCAGTTGATAGTAAACACTGTCATTTAGCTTGGATACAAACTCCAAGAAATGAAGGTGGAATAGGTGATATTAACTACCCGTTAGTTTCTGACTTAAAAAGAGAAATTTGCCAGGCTTACAATGTTCTTAATGATGATGGAGAGGCAGATAGAGGTTTATTTCTAATTAATCCTGAAGGAGTAGTTATGCATACGACTGTTAACAAAGCTCCTGTAGGCAGAAATGTTGATGAAACATTAAGGATTCTTCAAGGTTATCAATACGTTGCGGCAAATCCAGATGAAGTATGTCCAGCTAACTGGACCCCCGGGGAGAAAACAATGTTAGAGGACCCCAAAGGTAGTAAAGAATATTTTTCTGCGCTATAGAAGGATTAGAAACTTTTAAGCAAGTATTGAGTAGTAAATAATTATAAAAAAATAAAAAATAAATATATTCAAAATAGGGACAAGATCACTTGTTTGGGGTGTGCGTACGATCCAATCGCTTAAATTATTTTTATATGATAAAAAAGACCACATAAAGTAAGAAATTTCTATAAAGATTAAGATAAAAACATTAATTAAATTTAAGTTATTTAAACCAAAATATTTATAAATATGAAATTGATCATCAACATAAATATTATTAATTTGAAGATGCCAAAGGTAAAAGGAAATCAAAATAAAATTTATCAGTATTAATTTTTTAAATATAAGCCTAGATTTTTTAAAAATTAATAAAATAGAAATTAGACATATGAAAAAACTTAACTGAATAATATCCGGTTTTTGGAAATTAATTCCTTCAAGAAATAAATTAGATACAAGGTCAAAATTTATATATAAATAATCAACTATTAAGTATGAAAGAAATATCAAATTTATTACTACAAAAAATAATAATGTTTTACCTTTAATTGTATTATTAGTACTAATTTGCCTATTAAAATTATAATATGTATTGTTTTTTAAAGAGTTTAAACATACTAGAGATGGGCATATTGTACCGCTCAAATAGTAAAGAATTGAATAAAAAGAAATATCATTAATATTGAATAAATACAAATTAAACCATTGTTTTTGTACAAATGGAAGAATAAGCAAAAATGATATTGAAACTAATAAATTCGTTAAGTTGTTTTTAATTATCAAGAAAACATTATGTTTTTTATTTAATTTAAAACAATTAAATCAAACTTTCAACAATGTAGAAGTTGTTAATTTAAAAACTTGTTTATCTATGGTTTCTTTATTTAAAAGTATATCAACTAATTTATCAAGTAAGACTCTATTTTTTTTCAATATTTCTATTGAATTATTTAATGAAATTTTAGAAATCCTTATGATTTCGTTATCTATTCTAGAACTGGTTTTTCCTGCTATGAGAGGCTTTCTTCTAAATAATCCTCCTCCCAAAAACATTTCATTATTATCAGAGTCCATTGAAATTGGACCAATAATTGAAAATCCATATTTTGTAACCATTTCTCTTACAATATTCGTCGCATAAGAGATATCATTTATGGAGCACTGTGTAATTTCACTTTCGCCAAAAACTATCGTTTCTGCTGCTCTTCCTGCTAAAGCAATTTCAATTTTTGAAAATAATAATTTTTTTGAAATCAAGCCACTAGAAATTACATCTTCGTCTGGGCATATTTTTGTATATCCTCCTATAGATCCAGATCTTGGTAAGATTGTAATTTTATCAACTGATTCAATTCCATTTCTCACAGCAGATACAATTGCTCTGCCTACTTCGTTATAAGCAATGATTTTCTTCATATTAGAAGAAGTTATTAATGAACTTCTAAGGCCAATTGTAATTTTATCAAGAGCATTTTCTATATGAAAATCACTGATTAATTTGGATTTATTTCTTGCACAGTGAATAGCACTCTCGTTCATCAAATTTGCAAGATCTGCCCCAGAAAATCCAACTGTTCTAGAAGCCCAATATCCTAAGTCAACTTCTTTTGAAAGTGGTTTTGAAAGAGAATGAACTGAAAGAATTTTTTTTCTTCCATCTAAATCTGGAAGCATTACCTCTATTTTCCTATCAAACCGTCCTGGTCTTAATAAAGCTGCATCTAATATATCTGGTCTATTCGTTGCTGCTAAAACAATAATCCCTGAATTATCAGCAAAACCATCTAATTCAGTTAGAAGCTGATTAAGAGTTTGCTCTCTTTCATCATTTCCACCTCCTATACCGGAACCTCTTTGCCTGCCAATAGAATCAATTTCGTCAATAAAAATTATACAAGGAGATTTTTCCTTAGCTTTAGCGAATAGATCTCTAACTCGACTTGCACCAACACCAACAAAAAGTTCTACAAACTCGGATGCTGCTATTGAGAGAAAAGGGACTCCTGATTCGCCAGCAATTGCTTTAGCCAATAATGTCTTACCAGTTCCAGGAGGGCCAATTAAAAGAACCCCTTTAGGAACTTTTGCTCCAAGATTTTCAAACTTTTCTGGTTCCTTCAAAAAAGTAATCACTTCCTTTAATTCTTCAGCAGCTTCAGGTACACCAGCTACATCATCAAATCTAGTATCAACATCGTCAATAGTTGCAAATTTAGCTTGATTTTTACTAAAACCAAAAGCTCTAGAAGCTAATTTTGATGTACTTCTAAGAATTAAAACTAAAGCTAATATAAAAATTATTAAAAGACTAATTGACGCAAATGAATTAGCTGCTGCGGAATCTTTTCTACTATTATTGATAGTAAGTTCAACTTTATTTTCAGTAGCCTTCTCAAGGATTAATTGATCGTTATAAAGGATAGGTATTTTGAATTTGTCACCATTTTTAAACAAAACATCAATTTCTCTCTGTCTTGGATAGAAAAATATAGATTCTATTTTTCCTTCCTCTATATCCGTTAGAAGATCCGAATAACTTGATTTAGAATTTGAATATGAGAATTTTGATCTAAACACTAATCTTTATAAGTTATTAATAAAGGATATATACTTATTTAAAAAATTGACGTATATAAACAAAATATACTCAAAAGTTTTGGAGATAACCATTTAAAGGTTATATTATTATAGGGAAATAAAAAAACAGAATGGCTGTACCAAAGAAGAAAAAATCAAAGAGCAAAAGGAACCAAAGGCACGCTGTCTGGAAAGGTAAAGCAGCAATAGCAGCTCAAAAAGCTATATCTTTAGGTAAATCAGTTTTAACTGGGAAAGCTCAAGGGTTTGTTTATCCTATAGAGGAAGAAGAGGAGGAATAGCTTAAGATCCTAATTTAAATGCCTCAAGTATAACGGCATAGATTGCTCCGATTCTTAATTTGTCAACTACGGACCATAGATCATAAAATTTAGAACTTGAAGAAGGCTTAATTCTTATAATTATCTCAATAAAAACTATAATTAGTGGAACCATAATTAACTCATTTTTACCTTCAGATATAAATTTTGTAAGAAAATTTGCAAATAAAAAATAACCTGTTAAAACAGAAATCAGACCAATAGATTTTGATCTCCAAGTATCACTTAGAAAACCAAATAATAAATTATTTAATTGAAGTGTAATTTTTGAAAAATTAGTTTTTTGCATTGCTAATAGTAATTAAATAATCATTTAGGAAACTATAGTCAACATATGGTTTTTTTAGTTTAGGGCCTTTAATTACATTTGCCACATTATTCTCATCACCTAAAGTATCCAAAATACAATCTAATTTAATATTTTTATCTATAACTATTGGAATATTAGATGGAACAAAAATTGTGGGTAATTTAGCTGATATTGAAGATATTAGTCCTGGATTAGAATCTTCGAATACTATTGAGTTATTTTTTTTAATTCCACTTAGTTGAACTGCCTTTAAATAGGGTAATGGATTTGGTTTTTTTAATTCAACATCCTCACTTGATATTATAAATTCAAATGGATTGATACCATTAAATAAATATTCGACAAGTAAATCTACTTGATTTCTAGAACTCGAAGTAACTATAAATTGCCTTATTTTTTTTCTATGTAATTCATTAATTAATCTAGAAACTCCAGTTTTAAAGTTAACGGAATTTTTTTTAATTAATTCTAAATAATGAAACTGTTTTTTCTCATGAATTTTGAAAATTACATCATCTGAAAAGTGATCTTTATTTAATTTAGAATAATAAGCAATTCTATTTTTGCCTCCATTTATTCTCAAAAGTTGAATATATTTATTAGTGTCCCAATTCCAATTTATACCAAGTTCATTGAATGCATTATTAAATGCAGGTAAATGAGCCTCCAATTCAGTATTTGCGATAGTGCCATCTAAATCCCAATAAACACCCTCAAGATAGGTTATCAAGGAATTTTTTTATTTACGGTAAAACACTAGCGCAATTATTGCTGGTCCTGCTAACGCAACTACAGCTAGTGGGATGAGTGTTGCCATGATTAATGAATATGTTTTGTGATACTATTTTTACAAATAAATGATTGAACTGTACTGATACGTTACAAGATTGAATTAAATTATGAAATCGTGGACATGTATAGAAAAATGTGGTGCTTGTTGTAAATTCAACTTGAACGAAAGAAGAGATCTTGCTGACAAACTTAACAAAGATGATATCGCTTTAATAAATTCAATGACAGATAAAGACGGTTGGTGTATGAATCTAGACAGGGAAAATAAAAAATGCTTAATTTACGAAACTAGACCTCATTTTTGCCGGGTTAATGAATTTTCAATTACATTTAAAGAATATTTGAAATCTGGTGACAAATTTCTTATAGATTGCTGCAAACAACATATTTCATCAAATTATGGAAATAAAAGTAAAGAAATGAAAAGATTTAAAATGGCAATCTCAGGAAAATGAATAGTAAATTAGAAAAAAATGAGAACAAAATAGAAAAAAGTTTCTTATCTATATTTATTACAAGTTTTACAACAATTTTTATTGCTGAACTGGGTGATAAAACCCAGATAGCTACTTTAATGCTCTCTGCTGAATCAGGTAAGCCAATAATTGTTTTCCTTGGAAGTTCTCTAGCTTTGGTAAGCTCTAGCTTAGTAGGAGTTCTTATTGGTAAATGGTTATCCAAAAAAATATCTCCAAGTAACTTTGCTTTATTTACAGGTGCTTTAATGATAATAATAAGTTTATTTTTAGCCTTTGATACTTTCAAAAATTATTTATAAATGGTTTTAAGTTTATTACTATCAACATTTCTAACCGTTTTTATAGCTGAATTAGGTGACAAAACCCAACTAGCTACTTTAACTATAAGTGGCACTTCAAATAAACCATTTGCAGTTTTTTTAGGTTCTTCTTCTGCGCTTGTCTTTGCAAGTTTACTCGGAGCTTTGACAGGAGGTTCGATTTCAAGTTTTTTACCCCAAGTAGTTCTAAAATCAATAGCCTCCATAACATTTTTAATTATTGGTATAAGGCTTTTAATTAACTCACTTAATATCGATAATGATGAAAAAGAAGACAAAGAAAATAATTAGTTTTAAGCTTGTATAAAAGGTGTAATAATGGAGTATATACAATTTAATTAATTTATAATTTTTTTTTATTATGTTCTCAACATCTACTATTATTGACAATCTGAATCAGTCAGAAGGGTTAGAATATAAAAAATTATGCAGATCATTAAAGTTAACAAAAAAATCTGAGAAAGATAAATTAAATATTGCTTTAACAGCTCTAGAAAAACTTGAAATAATTAATAAAAATGAAGATGATGAATATACCTGCATAAAAGATAGTGATCATCTTGTCGCTAAAATAAGATGTAGTAGCAAAGGTTATTGCTTTGCTGTAAGGGGGAAAGACAAAGAAGATATCTACATTAAAGAAAATCTACTTAATTATGCATGGAATGGAGATAAAGTTTTAGTAAGGATAATAAAAGAGGGTTATAGAAGAAGATCACCTGAGGGAATAGTTGATTGTATTCTTGAAAGATCAAATCAAATACTTCTTTCTAAAGTTGAAATAATAAACAATGATGTCTATGCTATCCCAATAGATGACAGGATCCTTTCTAAAATTAAACTTCCAAAAGATAATAAAAAATACACTTTCAAACCAGAAAATAAGAATATAGTAAAAGTTGAGATTGATAGATTTCCCATAGGTCAAGAAGAAGGACTAGGCCATGTGATACAAGAACTAAAACTAGACAATAATGAGGAATATGATACAGACTTTGTTTTATCCAAAAGCAATATCGTTAAATCATACAATTTAAATCATATTGAATCTAAAAAAATAGAAAAAAGGGAGAGGATAGACTTAACAGATGAAAACTCTTATTTATTCAAAAGTTGGAATTCTAATAATTCTCCCATGCTCCCAATGATTCAAATAGAACATGGAAAAAATAAAAGTACTAAATTATGGATACATACAAATAATCTTGCAGAAAGAGTAGATCTAAATAGTAAAAAGTCTCTAGAAATATTATTTAATGGCTTCGAATCATTACCCTTATTAAATGACTGGCAAAACTACCTTAGTGAAGCCATAATAAATGATTCTGAATTTAAATTTGGTGAAAAGAATGAAGCAATTAGCCTCTGTTTGCATTTAAATAGTGAAAATGAAATAACTGATTGGTCATTTCATCTTACTTTAGTAAAGTGCTCTCTTATTGTTGGAAGTGATCATACTGAAGCGCTTCTATCTAGAAAAAGTAAAACAAGAATAACCTCTCGAGTATTAAAACCTATAAAGGAATATATCGACGATTTAGATAAAATACTGGAAATTTCATGTTCATTCAGACAAAAACATCTTTTGGAGGGTAAGGTTGAAATTCCTGCGCCACTCAATAAAATAGAATTATTAGAAGAATTTTTTATTCACAATCCAGCTGAATACTCAAAAGGATATTTTGAATCATTAAATAAAGAAGATTGCCAAACTTACCTTTCACCAATACTACATGAATCTAGTTTAATATGGTTCAAACATTCAAACCAATATGGCTTAAAAAGCGCAGGGTACATCTCAAAGGGAATAGATTACGTTAATGCAAATGAAATTATCAAATATTCAGAATTTATTGATAATGATATAGAGCTTAATGAAGATGGCAATTTGTCATTTAGTCAAGTAATTAAATTATGTGTCGATGATAATAAAAAAAGAATCCTACATAAACTTCTAATTAATGAATTTAAGGACAATGAAATAAGGTTGATTTCTAAAAATCCTGATAATGATGAATTAGAAAAATTATTTATTTCTCCATGGACAATTCCTGGATTTGACTTCACTAATCTTATTAACCAGTTCTGTATTTTTAATATGATAATAAATGGTAAGAAATCAAAGAAAAATAATATTAATGCAATAAATATAACGGAAAGTAATTCATTAGACTTAGTAAATTGGGATATATTTAATTCGTCAATTTCAAAGAATCTAGAAATATTATTTAACAAGTTTATAATAGATAAACTTAATGAATATAAGTACAAAGTTAACCAATATAAATCTAATATGATAAATATAAAAAAAGTAAGAAAAGCAGAAAAATTACTAGGTAATATTTATAGTGGGTTTATATTATCAGTGCAAACATATGGTTTTTTTGTTGAGATATCAGAACTAAATGTAGAGGGGTTAGTGCACGTCAGCACTCTTAATAATGATTGGTATGAATATAGATCAAGGCAAAATCTATTGATTGGAAGAAAATCTAAAAAATCATATAAAGTTGGAGATGCAATAGAAGTAAAAATCATAAAAGTCGATATTCTTAAGTATCAAATTGATTTAGAATTAACATAAATAAATTTTCACAAAATATATTATGGAAATATTAACCAAAAAAATTTAAGATAACTTTTAGAATTATGTTTAAGAAAAAATATTTATTATTAACTCTTTTTTTAATAATAATTTTTCAAACTTTATTATATACAAATAATAATCAGAAGACTTCATTTAGATACTTTAAATGGACTCTCCAAGAAGTAAGTATAGGTAAGTTAATAAGTATTTCATTTTTTTCTGGTTTATTTATAAGTACTTTATTGAATACCACAATTACTAGTAATAGTTTCAGAAAAAATACTTTCGAAAATTTGGAAGATGATTTTGTATCTCAAAATAATGAGGAAGATATAGAACCAAACATTGAGATGCCGCCAGAAAGGGATATTAGAGAAACTCAACCAACAATTTCTGTTAATTACAGAGTAGTCAAAAATATGAATGATAATAATTTTAAAAATAATCGAAATTATTCAAATCCAGATAATAAAGATGACTGGGATAATGATGATAATGATTGGTAGAAAAATAAATTATTAAAATAAAAATGATTTTTTTATTTTATAATAGATATAAAGAGTTTTTTTATGGAAGAAAATTTAGACATAAATAATGAATTTAATAAAGAAATATCTGACAACATTACTAAATCAAACTCTGAGGAAATAAAAGAACCTAGATCAGAAAAAGATATCAATATGGATATAAATAATGTCAATTTTCAAAATAATTCTGCTTCTAAAGTTGGTATAAAAAATGAAATTGATACTCCCGTCAAACCTATCACAAAACCCAAAAAAGAACTCCCAATAGAGAAAAAGCCTTTCCAAGAATTTATTAATATTCATTTAATTCCTGCTCTCATAGAGGAAATTAATCAAAGAGGATTAGAAATAAACACCATTAATCTCACAAACACCAATAGACCTATTGCTGGAGATAAATGTTGGGTGATAAATTGTGAAATTAAAGATACATGTAACTTTTGGTTATCCTTTGAGAAGGATGACATTAGTTCATTAAAAAGTATTTCTTTATCAAAACCTAATCAAAAACCAAGCATTATTGAATCTTTTCTTATTGACGAAAAAAGAATTACCCTAAAATTAATTATTTCAAGAGTACTTCAGAGATTGAATGGACAAAAGTTAATAGGAGTTAATTAGAGAAACAATAACACCAAGTTAACTTTTCCCTCGAAAATACAAATCATAGTAAATAATAGTAATAACAAGTTAAATAAAAATGACTCAATCAACTGTTGAATCAAAAAATAAAAAAGAATTTAATAATGGGAAGATACCCGCAAAAGAAACAATTTTGTCTCCAAGATTCTATACAACAGACTTTGAGGCAATGGAAAATATGGATTTATCAATAAACGAGGAGGAATTGGAAGCTATTTGTGAGGAATTTAGGAAAGATTACAATAGGCATCATTTTGTAAGAAATAGTGAATTTGAAGGTGCTGCAGAAAAATTAGATCCTGAGACAAGAGAGCTTTTTGTTGATTTTCTCGAAGGAAGTTGTACTTCAGAATTCTCAGGTTTTTTACTTTACAAAGAACTTAGCAAGAGGATTAAAAACAAAAACCCTCTTCTTGCTGAATGTTTTGCTCATATGGCCAGAGATGAAGCTAGACATGCAGGTTTTTTGAATAAATCAATGAGTGATTTTGGACTTCAGTTAGATTTAGGTTTTTTAACAGCTAATAAAGATTACACTTATTTTCCACCAAGAAGTATTTTTTACGCTACTTATTTATCCGAAAAAATAGGTTATTGGAGATACATAGCAATTTATAGGCATCTCGAAAAAAACCCAGATAGCAAGATTTTTCCACTATTTAATTACTTTGAGAATTGGTGCCAAGATGAAAATAGGCATGGTGATTTCTTTGACGCATTAATGAAAGCACAACCACGTACAGTTAAATCATTAAGCCAAAAAATTACCATTGGAGGCTCTACCTTTACACATCCACTATTTGACTATTTCCATAGGTTTAGGTACTTTTTGAACAATCTTCCATTAACATCCAAGTTATGGTCTAGGTTTTTCTTACTTGCAGTATTTGCAACTATGTATGCAAGGGATCTGGGAATCAAAAAAGATTTCTACGCTTCATTAGGATTAGATGCTAAAGATTACGATCAGTATGTCATTAATAAAACAAATGAAACTTCTGCTAGAGTTTTTCCTGTAGTACTAGACGTTTATGATAAATCTTTTTATGGAAGATTAGATGAAATAGTAGAGAATAATAAAGTTCTTTCCGATATTGCAAGCAGTGATGGAAATAAAGTATTTAAAACTTTTAAAAAATTACCTAAATATTTATCAAACGGTTACCAGTTATTAAGACTATACTTATTAAAACCTCTTGATAGCAAAGATTTCCAACCTTCGATTAGATAATCTTTATACAGGGAAGATTAATAAGACTCAAATGCTTTCGTCACAAATCAAATCAAATGAAATCGTTTTTGGTAGTTGCAATAAAGATTTAATAGAAGAAATTATTTTCTATGGAATTGGACTTGGGGCTGATTTTGTAGAATTATTTATAGAGAACACTGACAGCTCAAGTGTGTTAGCTGAAGAGGATTTTATTACAAGTGTAAGTCCATCATTTGGAAGAGGTGCTGGTATTAGAATCTTCAAAGAAAAAAAGGATGGATTTGTAAGTACAAATGATTTAACAAAGCATGGCTTGATGAGATCCATAACTCAGGCTATTGAGATGTTAGACATAACAGACAACAAAAAAAGAGAAGAATTTCATGGTTTAAATAAACATAGGGACTATAGTTTATCCAAGAGAAAATGGATTAATGAAGTCCCATCGATTCATGAGATAAGTGAAAAACTATTAGTCAGTACAAAATATCTTAAAAAAAATAATAAAATAATAACTAGAAAAGGAAGTTACTCAAGAAGTCTGCAAGAAGTAATTATAGCCTCCAGCGATGGAACCTATGCCTCCGATATTAGATTGCATCAAACAGTTGGACTCAATGTAATTGCAAGTGATGCCCAATATAGATCTAATGGAAGTAGAAGATTTGGATCTTCAGGAATGCCTAATGAATTCAGATTATGGGATCACGAAAAAGCAGCTAATGATGTGTTTGAAAGTTCAATGAATATGTTGTATGCAGATTATGTTGATGCAGGACAAATGCCTGTTGTATTAGCTAATAAATTTGGTGGCGTTATATTCCACGAAGCCTGCGGTCATTTACTTGAAACTACTCAAATAGAGAGAAGAACAACACCATTTGAGAATAAATTGAATGAAAAAATTGCACATGAATCTGTAACAGCAATAGATGAAGGAATATCAGAAGGATCCTTTGGTTCATTATCAGTAGATGATGAAGGTATGGAACCCGAAAAATCAATTCTTATAAAAGATGGAATTTTAAAAAAATTCATATCAGACAGGGCAGGTGAATTAAGAACTGGCCATAAAAGAACAGGGAGTGGAAGGAGACAAAATTATTCATTTGCAGCAGCTTCAAGAATGAGAAATACTTATATAGCTAAAGGTGAATACTCCAAAGAAGATTTAATAAATAGTATTAGCGATGGTCTTTACTGCAAATCAATGGGTGGAGGCAGTGTAGGTGCTACAGGACAATTTAATTTTGCTGTAGAAGAAGGTTATCTAATTAAAAATGGTAAGTTAACTAACCCAGTAAAGGGAGCAACTTTGATTGGTGAGGCTAAGGAAGTTATGCCAAAAATATCAATGTGCGGAAATGACCTAGAATTAGCACCTGGATTTTGTGGATCCATAAGTGGAAGTGTCAACGTAACTGTTGGCCAACCTCATATTAAGGTTGATTCAATCACTGTTGGTGGAAGATAGGATATGAATTCAAGAGAAATTACAACTCAAATCTCAAAAGCTGCAGATTCTCTCAATCTTAGAAAATGGGATTATGGTGCAAGCTTTTCTAATGATTACTCTGTACAAGTAGATAAAGGAGAGGCTAAACAACTTAAGGCATCACAAAAGCAAATTTTAACTATAAGAGTTTGGAATCAATCTAATCTAGTTGGTATTACTACAACAAGTGATATTAGTGAATCCGGTATTAAAAAGGCTCTTAAGCAAGCAAATATAGCTTCTGATTTCGGAAATAAGAATGAAAGTACAGAATTTTCACCACTAGCGAAGGATCCTATTAAAGTAAAGGAAGTCAAAGAAAGAATTCCTGTTGGAATAAAAAAATTACTTACGCTTTTAAGAGAAGCGGAAGTAAAACTAATAGAAAGTCATGAATCCATAAAATCTGTTCCATATAATGGTTTATCTGAGACTTTCTTTGAGAGGGTTTATGCAAATAGTGATGGTGCCTTTCGAAGTTATTCCAAAAGTCAAGCTGCACTATATTTATATGCAAGAGCAGAAGAAAAAAATAATAAACCTCGTAGTTCAGGCTCCGTAAAACTTGGATATGGAGTTGAAGATATAGATATAGAGTCATGTATTAAAGAGGCTTCAAATAAAACAATTTCTCATTTAAATTATTCATCTATTAAAACTGATAAATATTTAATATGTTTTTCTCCAGAGTCTTTTTTAACTATCATTAATGCCTTCAGCTCAATGTTTAATGCTAGAAGCATTTTAGATGGAGTGAGCTTATCTAATGAAAACTCTATTGGAGAGAAATTATCTACAGAAGCTCTTAATATTTATGATGATGGTCTCCACGATAAGAATATTTCCTCATCACCATTTGATGGAGAAGGAACCCCAACTAAAAGACTATGTTTAATTAATAGAGGGAGAATTGAAAATTTTATACATTCTGAATCAACTGCAAGAATATTTAAAACAATTCCTACTGGCCACGCTGGACTAGGATCAAAAGTCTCAGTATCTCCTGATTGGATAGTAGTTGAGAAATCAGAGGAAAACCTTGATCTCAAAACATCATTAGATCACTCTACTTATGAGGGAGAATTTGTATATATTGAAGAATTAAATGCAATCCACGCAGGTGTCAGAGCAAGTCAAGGTTCATTCTCTCTTCCATTTGATGGATGGCTCTATAAAAACGGTAAAAAAATCTCAATAGAATCTGCAACTGTAGCAGGGGACATTAAATATCTTTTAAAAAATATAGTAAATATTGAATCAAGCCAGGAGGTAACAACAAGTGGAATTTCTCCACATATATGGGTAGATGAATTATCAATAACTGGTGACGCGTGAGAATTATATTCTGGGGAACACCTGAATATTCAATTGCGAGCCTTGAAATTTTTATTAAATCCAAGCACGAGGTAATTGCAGTAGTTAGCCAACCGGATAAGAAAAGATCTAGGGGAAATAAATTAATATCCTCACCTGTTAAAAGCTTTGCCGAGCAAGAATCTATAAAAATATATACTCCAGAAAAAATCAGGGACAATATACATTTTATAAATGAACTTAAATCACTATCTTGTGATTTATTTATTGTTATAGCTTACGGGAAAATTCTACCCAAAGAGATATTGGAAATCCCAAAATTTGGTTGTTGGAACGCACATGCTTCATTACTTCCAAGATGGCGTGGTGCAGCCCCAATCCAATGGTCACTAATAAAAGGCGATGAATTTACTGGAGTAGGAATTATGAAAATGAATGAGGGACTAGATACTGGCGACTTATTATTTGAAGAAAAAATTAAAATTGATAATAACGATAATTTAAATACACTATCGGAAAAACTTAGTATTTTATCTGCAAAATTATTTTTAAATACAGCATCTTTACTCGAAGAAAATATTAACAAAAATACTAATTCTAAATTAACAAAACAAATTACCCTTGGAAGAGAAATTACTTACGCAAGAATGTTAGAAAAATCAGACTATAAAGTGTTTTGGAGTAATGAGGCATTTAAAATTTCTCAAAAAATAAAAGCATTATACCCACGAGCAAATACAACATTTAGAGGTAAGAACCTAAAAATAATTAAAATCAAAGTTTTGAGTAGTGATGAAATTAAAAATGAAAAATACCTTTTCATGAGCAATTATTCAAAACCAGGTATTATTCTTGCTGTGATAGAAAATGAAGGAATAATAATTTCAACTAAAACTGATCCGATTATTTTGTTAGAAGCAAAACTTGAAGGCAAAAACATATCTAGCAAAAATCAATTGATACAACAGTTAAAGCCAACAGTAGGTGAATATCTCTCAGATTAAGTTTTAGATTCTTTTATAGAGAATCCCCAAATGAAAGCAAAAAGAATCAAAATATAAAAATAATAGTCTGGAAGAATAGACTCTTTAATTAACGTATTTAGTAAAAGCTTAATCCCAACAATTAAAATTGCTACATAACCGGCTTTTTCTAATCTAGAAAATATATCAAGAAGTTTTAGAAAAATCCCCGATGTAAATCTTAATGCTAATACCCCAATTACTGCTCCAAATATAATTAATATGTATTGATCACTAATAGCTACTGCAGTAGTGATACTGTCTATGGAAAATGCAAAATCAGTAATTGAAAGAAGTGCTACAACCCTCAAGAACCTAAAATTATTTTTATTTTCTGTACCATTTTCAGAGTTTTCTGTATCTGTATTAAAAAAAACATTAGAGAAGAATAAGTATATTAAATAAAAACCAGCAAAAACCCTAATAAGAATAAACTTAAGAAGAACATTAGATAATATGATGAGAATAATTCTAAATAATAAAGATATTGTTATACCAATATTTAAAGCTCTTGACCTTAATTCTGAACTTTCGAGGGATTTAGTCAGAGAAGCTAGTGCGACAGCATTATCAGCCGACAATAATAATTCTAGAGCAATTAATATTGGTAAAAGTGTAAAGATTTCATACCAACTGTCTACCTGATCTAGTGTGGGTATAAAAGAATTTATTGCGGCTGAATCCATCAAATATTATTCACAATCAATATAAAATCTAATATAATAGATCGGATATTTGTAATCAAGATTGATAACTATAAATGAGTTTAAATACTTTAGTTGATTATATTTCGAACTCACAAATTACTTCTGAATTAATAAAAAGAATTTCAAAAAATAAAGAATTAAATATTGTTGGTTCAAGTAGATATGCAAAATCAATAATCTTAGATAGCATCTCAAAAAAAGAGGAAAAAAATATATTATTAATTTGTCCTAATGTGGAAATTGCCTACAAATGGATTGGTTATTTTGAAAGTATAAATGATAAAGAAGTTTTATATTATCCTCCAACAGAACATCTACCATACGCATCAATCAATAAATCTAAAGAGGTTGAATTTAGTCAGCTTACTGTTTTATCCAAATTAATAAAAAAAGAGAAAAAGGAACTTAATATTGTTATATCAACAGAGAGATCACTTCAACCTCATCTAATAAATAAAAAATTATTAATTGAAAACAAGTTAGATTTACAAAAAGGGGTACAAATTGAGATTCAAGAATTATCAAATAAACTTACGTTGCTTGGTTATACAAAGGAAAATATAACTTCAACAGAAGGATTCTGGAGTAGGAGAGGGGAAATAATAGATATTTATCCAGTCAATAATGAGTTTCCTATAAGATTAGAATTTTTTGATAATGTAATTGAGAAAATAAGAGAATATGATCCCCATACACAAAAAACATTAGAATGTATCAATAATATTGAAATAATACAGGCTAGAATTGATTTAATAATAAAAGATAAGTTAAATAATTTATCTAAGAACGGTATTTTTAATTCAGAAGATATAAATAAAAATAATCTTGATCGTTATTTAGGAATTATTGAAAAAAAGCCCTCAAATTTAATAGATTTCATAAATAACGAAACAATTCTTGTAATTGATGAATTAGAAGATTGTAAAAAATTTGCGAATAATTGGTATCTAGATTCAGAAAGTAATTTTGATAATTGCGCGTATTCATTAAATGAAACCCTTAAAAATAATGATATTGATTTTAAAGTTAATACCAATTTGCATTTAAATTTTGACGAAATATTAAATTCACTAGGAAATTTTAAATTAATAAAATTTTATGAATTTGAATCCAAAGAAAATATTGATAATAGGTTTATATTAAACGATAAAAGATTAAATTCTTACTCTAAAAATATAGGGAAATTATCCAACGACATAAATAAATATATAAAAAATAAAGAAAAAGTATGGATACTATCAGCACAACCATTGAGAACTAGGACTTTACTTTTTGAACACGAATGTAATACAAACTTCATAAGCAATCCTAATGATATTGGAGAAGCATTTAAGTCAATTAATAATTCAACTCCATTAATTATAAAAAATAAGAATAATTATGAAATCGAGGGTTTTTATCTTCCTATATGGAAAGTTGTCCTCATAACAGATAAAGAATTATTTTCACAACAATCTCTTTTTAATAATGTATTCATAAGAAGAAAAAAAAGAAGTATAAATTCAAATATAAATGTTAATAAGATAAATCCAGGTGATTTTATAGTTCATAAAAATCATGGAATAGGAAAATTTTTAAAAATAGAAAAAATAAATATAACTGGAGATTCAAGAGATTATTTAGTAATTCAGTATCAAGATGGAAAGATAAGTGTTGCCGCTGATCAACTCGGTAGTGTTAACAGATATAGATCAAGTGGAAAAATAAATCCAAAAATAAATAAATTAGGAGGGACCGAATGGGCACAAATAAAAGATAAAAATAAAAAACAAATCAAAAAAGTTGCTTTTGATATCCTAAAACTTTATGCAAAGAGAGAAAAATTAAAGGGGCACATATACCCAAAAGATGGTTCTTGGCAAGATGAATTAGAGGAATCATTCCCTTATCAACCAACACCAGATCAAATTACTGCTGTAAAAGAAATAAAATCTGATATGGAAAGCGATAAGCCAATGGACAGGCTAGTTTGTGGAGATGTAGGATTTGGTAAAACAGAGGTCGCTGTTCGGGCTATTTTTAAAGCTATTACATCGGGCAAGCAAGTAATATTACTAGCACCTACAACAATCCTAGCTCAGCAACATTGGAGAACAATAAGTAATAGATTTTCACCTTACCCAATAAAAGTTTCATTACTTAATAGATTCAAAACCGTTAATGAGAGAAAGGAAATCTATAAAGGATTAAAAAATAACAAAATTGATTTAGTAATAGCAACTCACCAAATTTTAGGAAAAGAAATTGAAATAAAAAACTTAGGACTTCTTGTTATCGATGAAGAACAAAGATTTGGAGTAAGGCAAAAGGAGAAAATTAAAAAAATCAAAGCTAACATAGACGTTTTAACACTCTCGGCAACTCCAATTCCAAGAACTCTTTATATGAGCTTATCTGGATTGAGACAAATGAGCTTACTAAATACTCCTCCTCCATCAAGAAGATCAATAAAAACATATTTATCTGAAATAGATATGGATGTTATAAGAACTGCAATTAATGAAGAACTTGATAGGGGAGGTCAAATATTTTACGTTCTTCCAAGAATTTCTGATATTGATCAAGCTGTAAATAAATTAAAAAATATGTTTCCAAACCTAAAATTTATTATTGCTCATGGACAAATGAACGAAACAGAGCTTGAAAATGCGATGATTGCTTTTAATAACGGAGAAGTAGATCTGATGATATGCACAACGATAATTGAAAGTGGATTAGACATCCCTAAAGTAAATACAATTATTATTGAAGATTCTCACAAATTTGGACTTTCACAACTTTATCAACTTAGAGGAAGAGTTGGAAGAAGTGGTGTACAAGCATATGCATGGTTATTTTATCCAAATATAAACAAAATTAATGACGCTGCGAAAGAAAGATTGAAAGCGATAAAAGACTTTTCGGAACTTGGAAGTGGATACCAGCTTGCAATGAAAGATATGGAAATAAGAGGTGTTGGAAGTTTACTAGGAGAAGAACAAAGTGGAAAGGTTAATGCTATTGGATATGATTTATATATAGAAATGCTCCATGAGGCTATTTCAGAAATCAGAGGGCAAGAAATACCTGAAGTTAGTGATACACAAATTGATCTCCCAATAAATGCATTCATACCTGCAACATGGATATTAAACAGGGAAGAGAAGCTTGAGGCTTACAAATCAGCTACCGAATGTTTAAATAATAATGAATTAACTGAATTAGCTACAGACTGGGTGAATAGATATGGAACTTTACCCAAACCTGTTGAGTCCTTAATTATGATAATGAGACTCAAATTAATAGCTAAAAAATGTGGTTTTAATAAGATCAAACTAAAAAAGCCAAACATCGTAATTGAGACCAAGTTAAAAAATTCTACTTTTAAAATTCTTAAAAATTCATTAGCAAGTAGTGTTCAAAATAAATTTAATTTTGACGAAGGAGAACAATTATCAATCATAACTATAAGGGGCTTAGGAGTAACTGAAATTCAAAATCAAATTGATCAACTAATCTTATGGTTTGGTTCTTTTGAAAGAGAAATAAAGAATTTTGATAAAGAACTTCTTATTAAAAGAGAATAAATTATTAAATAATTATTTAAAATCCGCGAAAGAGTTTTATTTCGGTTAGGTTTGTAAAAATTTTTCTTCTTACATGGGTGAGTATATAGATGTCGGAATTCAAAATTCGATTTTACCCTTAACAATAATTTTGTCTTCACTTTTAATTGGAATTTATGCACTTTTTGGATTAGAAACAGAAAATGACGATGATGACTCTGATTCAGGAAGTGGTGGCTTAATGCAACCAATTTGAAATTATTTATAAATAATTTGTTTTGACTTTATCTTAGAAATCCTAAATAACCTATAAAAAGAACCTAACAATAAAAACAAAGAAATAAAAGAAGAGACAAAAATAAAAATCACCAAAAATATTTCGAAGAGATATGAAAAGAGATCAACTATCAATATAAAAGATTTATTAAATGTCAAAGGTAGATTTTGTAGCAGCAAATTTTTATTAGGAATTAAATAATTTATATAAACCAATAAAATACCCAAAATAAACAAAAAGGCAGACTCAGTCAATAGTCTTTTTTTAGATTTTCTTCTTAAATTTAATTTTTTTTTAAAAATATATTTATCAGACTTCATATTCAAATTTGGGATTTTTAAATCTGTCATAAATTAAAGCTGAGAGAATAAATTAATAATTATTCCAAAAGAAATTAATCTATACTATCTTGTTTGTATTTAGGATGCTAATGGGTATTTATTTACGCTTTATTAGCTCATTTTTATCTTTATCTTCTATAGAATTATAAAGATAAATAAAAGTAGAGGAGAATAGAACTAAAGAACATATTGCGATAAAGGGCGGCATAATGAAATTGAAAAATTTAAAATTGTTATTTACCCCAAATCTTACTTTTTTAGGAGTGTTATTAGATATGCCAGTTTTCTTAATTATGACTTTTGATGATTCATTTAACTGATCAAAGCAATTTATGGTGTCTGACAACAATGAATTACCAATCTTTAAAATTAATGGTTTTACATTTTTTTTAGAGCTCTTGAGAACAATATTATGTATATGAAGATTATCAGCTTTTATATCAATTAATTTAGACTCGTATATTGGGATTTCGTTTTTTATTAAAAGATTTGAATAAATATAAAAAGCATCCATAATTGGGCCTAAATGTTCAATTTTGCCTTCAATAAGTGGTTTATCAATTATGGTTAATTTCCATTGTGAAACAATTGATATTTGATCTTTATTTTCATTATTTGAATAATCTGGCAATCCTAGTATTTCGAGACTAACCGAAGATTGATGAAATGATAATTTATTTTGCATAATATTAAATATTGAATAAAAAATTCTTCAACTTTTGATAACCCTGATTTGAAATACAAAGAGATAATGTAAGCAAAGACTTTACAATAATTTCATTATTTTCAGTTTGATTTAAAAGCTTTTTCACTCTCATACTATTTAAGTTAAATCTCTCTTTAATCAACTCGAAAAGTCTATTATTAAAATCATTCCAAATAACTGAATTCATGTGATGATCTTCTTTAGATTGCAGTATCTTTCTTATATAAGGATATAAATATCTAGACATTTCAACGGTGATTTTAATTAAGGCATCAAACTCGTCTAGTTTAATATTATTATTAACATAAGATTTTCTTAATGGATTATTATTCCTTAATTTCCAAATAGTAACTTTATTGGGCAGAACATCATTTAAATTAAGTTTATTTGATATAGCGTAAAATGATTGTATACCATTTAAATCAATAGTCTCTAGGATTAATAATAATAGATCAAGCTTCTCTATAGATTGTCTTGAGACCTGATTTCCTTTAGTTAAAACTGTAATTGTTCTTGAAAAAGATATGAGTCAATTATAACAGAATTACTATTCCATTTTTTGAAATAAAAAAGAATATAACTTATCAAGTTCTTCAATAGTTAGCATTCCATAACTCCACAATAAAATTGGTAATGGAGTATTATTCTTTATAGATAATTTTAGACCAAGTTCTATAGAAGATTCATCTAAACCTACTTCATTAAATAAATAAATTATCATATCTTTGTATAAATAATTGTTCATGAGTTTTATTTAATTCTTGAGTAAATGAGAGATTTAGTCATTTGATTAAGGACTAATTTTCTTATAAAAAGAAAATTATTTAAAAGTAAAAATGAAAATTTTCTAATTGGAAATAAAAATAATTTTCTATTTGCAAAAATTGATATCAATGAGTCAGTTATTAAAATGGTAAAAATAATATCTAAAATCCTGCTTGAAAAATACTTGAATTTAAACAATATCAATTGCATTTTAGTAATAGCAATATTTTCATTAAAAAGATCAAAAATAGTATTAACATCTCTCCAACAACTATTTAAACCCTGCCCACCCACAGGATGAAATGTATGAAATGCATCACCTACAAAAATTAATTTTTTAAAATTTAAAATTGGTAAATTCAAGGATAATGAAACAGGAAATATATTAAATTCGCCAATTATTTGATCTAACTTAAATTCATCAGGCAAGATAGTTGATAAATTATCCATCAAAAAATTCTTATCAGAGTTAAACCTATCAATACACTTTAATGTGCTGGAAGTCCAAATTACTTGATATAAGTTTTTTTCTAAAGGTAATAATGCAAGTGGGCCTTCTTTTCTAAAAATTTCGTAAGCACGCTTTTCACAATTACCTCTAAGAGAAACCTTAAAGGTTAAACAGGACTGATTATAAGATTTTTTTATATCTACAAAACCTAACAATTTTTTATCAAGTGAGTTTGCTCCGGTTGAAAAGAATTGATAATCAAATATTATTTTTTTACGTAACAAGTTTTGTGGGGTCATAAAAAAAATATTTTCATAGTTATCAATCTCTTTGAAAAATACATTCATAAGATCTGAATGTTTAACTACCCAGCCAATATTTTCGGCAGAACTTATATCATCATCTAAATCATAAATTGATAAATTGGTAATAGCAGAAGTTACACTGTCTGATATTGAAAGGGTATCAAAGCCAAATAAGTATGGATCTAATTTTTCCCAAAGTTTGAATTTAGATAAGATTTTTCTTGTCGAGTGAGTAATAGCATAAGTTTTATCTTTATCAATTAATCTATCTTTTGTTAATAAATCAGTTAAAAAAATATTGCAATCAAATTTTGAAAGTACAATTGAAAGTAATAAACCTGTAGGACCTGAGCCAACAATTTTAAAATTTAATCTATTTTTCATCAGATAATATAAATATCATCTATCTTTTCAAATAAATATAGCAAATTTCCTCAAATGCTGGTCTTAATAAATAAGGGTACTCACCAACCCATAAGTTAATTTCTGGCAACCAAGCATCGGACAAATAAAATTCTCTATCAAAATTACGGTTATTAGATGTTATTAGACATCTAATACTCGAACCCACCCTAATTTGACTATGCTTATTTTCCATAGGGAAACTTAGCTTTTTTAAATATCCATCTTCGTCTTCTAATTCAAGTACTAACCAAGTCCTTTTATTTTCTATAACTTCCAATCGACCTAGTCTATTAGATTGTTCTCTTGAACTTTCAATCTTTTCTGTTTTATAGATATCTGATACGTAACCATCAAATATAAAAAAAAATTTATATTTTCTTAATTGCAAATTTTTTCTACTTGATTCAAGTATTGGGCCCCAAATGATATACAAAAAGAAAGCTACACATAGCAATAACCAGAAATTATTTGTTTGATCTCCAGTTGAACTAATAATTAGCGAGATAAATCCTCCAATTGAAGAAACTATTACTCTTTGAAGAATTTTCCTTGGATTACCTAAAGTGTATTTAAATTGACTTCCGGTACCAACTGCAGGAATAAGTTTTGAAATTTGATTAGAATTAATTGGAATTATCATTTCAAAAAATCAATTTTTCAAGTCCGTAAACTAAAGATTCATAATTACCTATTTTTTTAATAGCCTTTAAAACACCTGGCATATATGCCTTTCTATCAATAGTGTCATGCTTAATTGTATAAGTTTCACCTGGAGATCCCATAATTACTAACTGGTGGGCTAATAATCCTGGTAATCGTACAGAATGTATATTAATGCCTGAATCTCTGACCCCTCCTCGCACACCTATTAATGATTCAGACTCTTTTACTAAATTCTGATTAAATTTCTTTGGATATTCTTCAATCATTTCTGCTGTTTTTATACACGTTCCACTAGGAGAATCAGCTTTTTGATTATGATGCATCTCTATTAATTCAATATTCTCATAAAACCTTGCAGCTACAGATGCTGCCTGCTGAAGAAGAACCATGCCTACTGAAAAATTTGGAATTACTGCACAACCAACAGATGCTTTCAGAGCAAAAACAGACAAGTCTTTTATTTGCAAAGGGCTAAGACCTGTAGTACCTATGACTGGTGAAATACCATATGCGATAGCTGATCTGGTATTTTCATATACAGAATCAGGATGAGTAAAATCAACCAGGACAGGTTTGATATTTTCATTTTTATAGTTTTGACTAACAGAACATAAAGTTCCTTCAAAATCATTTGAAACAAAAACATCACAACTTTTTACCTTCAACAATTCAGAAATATTTGAGCCGTTGTTCTTTTCGTTTATGTCAATTGCTGCAACAAGTTCACAATCATTAGAATTTAATACAGTATTCACAACTTCGCTACCCATTCTGCCTAAAGCTCCGGATACTAGTACTGGTATAGGTTTTTTAGAATTTTCAATCATTTTTGTAAAAAGTTTTTTTTTAAAGGTTGTTACACGCTATTTATATTGCACACAATAACGTCTTTTCATTCGTAGGCTGGGAGAAATACTTAAATAAAATCAATGTTTACGCAGGTCCGCTCAGCAAACCGCAGAGTATCTCCTGTTGAGGATAACAAACACAAAGTTGTAATAAAAGCAGTTTATGTTGTCCTTGAGCCACAATACCAAAATTCCTTAACGGAAGCTGCAAAGTCAATAAATAAGATGAATGGGCCAATAGGTATAGACCTTAGTGGTTATCTTATCGAAGAACTTAGAAATGAAAATAATTTTCAGGATTTTAAAGAAGACATAGCTAACGCAGATATATTTGTTGCTTCCCTAATTTTCATTGAAGATCTTGCTCAAAAAGTAGTTGATGCAGTTTCTCCATTCAAAGACAAACTTAAAGCTTCAATTATCTTCCCCTCGATGCCAGAAGTGATGAGATTAAATAAGTTAGGTTCATTTAGTATGGCCCAACTTGGTCAATCTAAAAGTATTATTGGAGATTTAATAAAAAAGAAAAAAGAATCTGATGGAGCAAGCTTCCAAGATTCAATGTTGAAATTATTAAATACACTACCGTCAATACTTAAATATCTACCAGTAGAAAAAGCTCAAGATGCTAGAACATTCATCCTAAGTTTTCAGTACTGGTTAGGTGGCACTACTGAGAATTTAAAAAACTTCTTGTTAATGATTTCTGAAAAGTACGCAGTTTCAGAGAACATAAAAGATCAATTAGAAGAATTCAAAATACAAGATCCTGAAACCTTCCCAGATTTAGGAATTTGGCATCCTCTAGCTCCCTATATGTTTGAAAGTCTGAAAGAATATCAAAATTGGGAAAATAATAGGACGGATATAAACCCTAAAGATGACAAAACACCAACAATAGGATTAGTGCTCCAAAGGAGTCATATAGTTACTGGAGATGATGCTCATTATGTTGCTGTTATCCAAGAATTGGAATACAGAGGAGCAAGAGTACTTCCTATCTTCTGTGGGGGTCTAGATTTTTCTAAGCCAGTTAATGAATTCTATTATGATTCAATCAATAAAGATCTACCTATAGTAGATGGAGTTGTATCTTTAACAGGATTTGCACTTGTTGGAGGCCCAGCAAGACAAGATCACCCTAAAGCAATTGATGCTCTAAAAAGGCTAAACAGGCCATATATGGTTGCACTTCCGTTAGTTTTTCAAACCACCCAAGAATGGGAAGATAGTGATCTTGGATTACACCCAGTTCAGGTTGCACTTCAAATTGCAATTCCAGAGCTTGATGGTGCAATTGAACCTATTATTCTCTCAGGTCGTGATGATGCTACAGGTAAGGCACATACACTCCAAGATAGAGTTGATGTAATCGCAGAAAGAGCAATAAAATGGTCAACTTTAAGGGTTAAGCAAAGAAAGGATAAAAAATTAGCTATTACTGTATTTAGTTTTCCTCCTGACAAAGGAAATGTCGGTACGGCTGCATATCTAAATGTTTTCGGTTCAATTTACAGAGTACTTCTAGAAATGAAATCGAAAGGATATCAAATAGAAGAACTTCCAAGTAATTCAAAGGAATTAATGGAAAAAGTAATTAATAACCCTGAAGCAATGGATGGTTCACCAGAATTAAATATTGCTCATAAAATGTCAGTGAAAGAATACGAAGAGTACACACCATACTCACAAAGACTTGAAGAGAATTGGGGTAAACCACCTGGCAATCTAAATAGTGACGGACAGAATCTTCTCATATATGGAAAACATTTTGGGAATGTTTTTATAGGAGTCCAACCTACATTCGGATATGAAGGTGATCCAATGAGATTACTTTATTCAAGAAGTGCTAGTCCCCATCATGGATTTGCTGCTTATTACACCTATGTAGAAAAAATTTGGGGTGCTGATGCTGTTCTTCACTTTGGAACACACGGTTCACTTGAATTTATGCCCGGTAAACAAATGGGTATGAGTGAAACATGCTATCCGGATTCTCTCATAGGATCATTGCCTAATTTGTATTACTATGCAGCAAATAATCCTTCTGAAGCAACAATTGCGAAAAGAAGAGGGTACGCTTCAACTATTAGCTATCTGACTCCTCCTGCAGAAAATGCGGGACTTTACAAAGGACTTAAAGAACTAAGTGAACTTGTTGGTTCTTATCAACAACTAAGAGAAAATAGTAGAGGTATTCAAATTGTTAATGCGATAGTTGAGACTTCTAAACAATGTAACCTTGATAAAGATGTTGAGCTCCCTTCAAAAGACGTAGAAGAACTTTCTCTAGATGAAAGAGATTTATTTGTTGGTAATATTTATAAACAGTTGATGGAGATAGAAAGTAGACTATTACCATGCGGTCTTCATACAATTGGAGAAGCTCCAACTGCAGAAGAAGCTGTTGCAACCCTTGTAAATATTGCATCTTTAGAAAGAGAACAAGAGGGTCTACGATCTCTTCCTGGACTACTAGCAGAATCAATGGATCTGACTATTGATGAAATATATGATGGTAATAATAAAGGTGAACTCAAATTTGTAGAGTTAAATGAAAAAATCATAAAGACGGCAAGAGACTCGATTTTTGGGATGGTTAACTCTTTAAAAATTGTTGATGGCAGAGTTTATTTAGAAAAATCACTTCTTTCCAAACTGTTTGACTTTCTTAAAGTATTTGGTTTAAATTTACCTACTCCATGGCTCAGAGTTTGTAGAATAAGTGGATTTAGTCAGGTAAATCAGAAAGAATTAAATAAATTATTTGATTATTTACTTTTCTGCTTGGAACAGGTCTGTGCAGACAAGGAAATGGATAGCCTTATTAAAGCATTAGATGGCAATTATGTTTTACCTGGACCCGGAGGAGACCCTATACGAAACCCAGGAGTTTTACCTAGTGGTAAAAACATCCATGCACTTGATCCTCAATCAATTCCAACAACAGCAGCAGTCGCAGCAGCAAAGTCTGTGGTTGACAAATTAATTGAAAGACAAAAGGAAGATCAAGGTACTTGGCCTGAAACAATCGCCTGCGTTTTATGGGGAACTGACAACATCAAAACTTATGGAGAATCGCTGGCACAAATCTTATGGTTTGTAGGGGTAAAACCAAAACCAGACTCTGTAGGAAGAATTAACAAATTAGAATTGATTCCATTAGAAGAATTAGGTAGACCAAGAATAGATGTAGTAGTGAATTGTTCTGGGGTATTTAGAGATCTATTTATCAATCAAATGGCATTGATAGATCAAGCCGTAAAATTAGCTGCTGAGGCTGATGAACCATTGGAGTCAAATTTTGTAAGAAAACATTCATTAGAACAAGCAGAAAAAGAAGGCACTTCTATAAGAGAAGCCTCTGCTAGAGTTTTCTCTAATGCAAGTGGAAGCTACAGTTCAAATGTTAATTTAGCCGTAGAAAATTCAACATGGGAGGAAGAAAATGAATTACAAGAAATGTATTTATCTCGTAAGACATATGCTTTCAATGCTGATAATCCAGGTGAAATGAATCAAAAAAGAGATGTATTCGAATCTGTTATGAAAACAGCAGATGTCACATTTCAAAACCTTGATTCCTCAGAAATTTCTCTTACAGATGTAAGTCATTATTTTGATTCAGATCCAACTAAATTGATTAAAACATTAAGAGATGACGGCAAAGAACCAAGTAGCTATATAGCAGATACAACTACTTCGAATGCTCAAGTCAGGACGCTTGGAGAGACTATAAGATTAGATTCAAGAACAAAACTTCTAAACCCCAAATGGTATGAAGGTATGCTCAAATCTGGTTATGAGGGAGTAAGAGAGCTTTCAAACAGACTTAATTACACCCTCGGTTGGAGCGCGACAAGTGGTCAAGTAGATAATTTTGTATATGAAGAAACTAATGAAACATTCATAAACGACGAAGAGATGAGGAAAAGACTAATGGATTTAAATCCTAATAGTTTTAGAAGAATAGTGGGTACATTACTAGAAGTTAATGGTCGAGGATATTGGGAAACTTCAGACGAAAATATAGAACAGTTGAAAGAACTTTACCAAGAGGTTGAGGATAAAATTGAAGGTGTTAAAGAATAATAATCTTTTTATTTCCTGTAAATCCTATCAGCAACTTTAAGAATTTGATAGTTCATTTTTACATTATGAACTCTCACAATATCAATATTAAAATATGAACAGAGACAACTTACTGCTAGTGTGCCAATATCTCTTTCTTTAGGATTTATTTGATTTAGAATTTCCCCTATAAATCTTTTTCTTGATGCACCAATTAAAATTGGTAAATTCAGGTCTTTAAATACATCCAAGTTTTTTAAAATTTCTAGATTTTGATTTAAATCTTTTGAAAAACCAATCCCAGGATCAACTATTATGTTTTTTATAGATATATTATTCTCTAAAGCATTCCTAACCAAATTCTCAAGAGAGCACTTAACTTCACTCAATATATTTTCATATTTAGAAAGATCATTCATATTTTGACTATTTCCGCGACTATGAGTTATGACGAATGGACATTTGAATTTTGCGACAACATCCAAAATCTTTTTGTCTCTTCTTCCTCCCGTAACATCATTTATCCAATTAGCTCCGTTTAAAAGAGCTTCATGAGCCACCTCAGAATTAAATGTATCAATAGAAATTAAGATCTCTGGATATTTAGATTTTATTAATTTCAAATAAGGAATCAACCTATTTATTTCTATATTAGATCCAACTTCTTCAGCCCCAGGCCTCGTACTTTGAGCACCAAGATCGATAATATCTACACCACTATCCAAAAAATGATTAACTTTATCAAGAACTTTTTTTGGAGAATTTAAATCTCCTCCATCACTAAATGAATCAGGAGTTAAATTAATAACTCCCATAATTGAAGTTTTTTTCCCCCAGCCTTTTGGCCATGGTTTTTTATTATTGATAATTTGCAATTCTTGCGAAACTAATTGGATCTAATGAAGCCCCTCCAACTAAGACTCCATCAATATCACTCATCGACATAATATCGTCAATATTATTAGGTTTTACTGATCCCCCATATTGAATAATCAAATCTTCAAAGCCAATTAATTTTCGAATCAATGAACATATCTCATTAGCGTCTTTTGCCTCACATGTTTTACCTGTCCCAATAGCCCAAATTGGTTCATATGCAACTATGAGATTTGATGGATCTGCATTTTCCAGTCCTTGTTCAACCTGTCTAGTGATAACTCTATCTGCTTCTCCTCTCTCTCTCTGTTCTAAAGTTTCTCCAACGCAAACTATTGGAGTAAGTCCACTAGATTGAGCAAAAACTGCTCTTTTATTAATTTGTTCATCACTTTCACTAAAATATTTCCTTGGCTCACTGTGACCAACTATTGCATATGAGACTCCATGTTCTAGAAGCATTTTTGGAGATATTTCAGCGGTAAATGCTCCTTCATCTTCCCAATGAATATTTTGGCTAGAAATATCTAAATAATCAAAATCAGAATGATTAGAAAAAGTTGAAATAGCAGTAAAAGGGGGAGCAATGACAACCTTACGATCATTACTTATGTTTTTTATTAATGGTATAAACTCTTCTAAATAAGACTTAGCTTCAGCACAAGTCATGTGCATTTTCCAATTACCAGCAATAACGGATTTTCTCAAAATACTATCCCCAAGAAAATTATACTAATATAAATTGAGCTGAATCGGCCAACTATTCAAAAATTAATTCATTTTTTAGAAATATAACTTTATCTCCCTTATTTAATTTTCTTCCTCTCCTAGTTTCAACTAAACCATTAACTTTGACAGAACCAGATTTAATAACGATTTTTGCCTCTCCACCAGAAGATACCAAATTTCTCCATTTTAAGAATTGATCTAATTTCATTGTTTTGTATATCTGAAGTTATTGATAAAGTAGGATAATTAATAAAATATACAATATCTTGAGATTAATACCTTCAGTCAGACCATATTCAAATAGGTTTATAAAGGGTTTTATATGCATGCTTATTTACGTAGCATGTTGGCCTTTGTTGGCTTATTTAGCCGGAAACTTAATACCAGCAATTGGATCTGGTGATCTTTCCAAAGTATCTAACATAATAATTAAATCATTACTAGTATTTTTAATTCAAAAATCTGCTCAATTTGGACAGGATGTTTTCATAGCAAAACCATCTTTAGAGATTAGTGAAGTAATGAGAGGAAATTTGTTTAGCAAAATTCAAAAAATAGATATGAATTCTTTTGAGAGGATTTCAGCCGGAGATATTACATATAGACTTACGGAAGATGCAGATAGAGTAAGCGAAGTTATTTATAAAACAGCTCAGGATACTATTCCGTGTATCTTACAATTATTAGCAGTAATAATCTATATGTTTTATGTAGATTGGTCACTCACATTATCAACATTTGTTCTAGCGCCATTAATTATTATTTCAGTAAATAGTTTTGGAACTAGAGTTTTATTAGCTTCTGAAAAAAGTCAAGAATCAACTAGTAATTTAGCGGGCTTAATAAGTGAATCTATAAATGGAATGTCGACTATAAGAGCCTTCGCTTCCGAAAATTGGATTGAAAATAGATTTTATAAAAAATTAAGTGCAAATAAAAAAGCAAAATATAAAACATTAAAATTACTTGCCTTTCAACATCCAGTTGTAGGTTTTGTAGAAGCATTTGGAATATTAGCAATATTAGGTTTAGGTGCTGCAAGAATTAACCTCGGCCTTCTAACAAGTGAAGAATTTAGTAGTTTTTTTGCTGCAATATTGATGCTTATCGATCCAATAAGCCATGTAAGTACAAATTACAATGACTATAAACAGGCAGAAGCATCAATAAAAAGGTTAAAAAAGATTAATCTAGAACCTATTGAAGACCATAATGAAAAATTAACAAGGGTATCCAATATTGAAGGCAAAATAAGTTTCAATAAAGTTAATTTTGAATATAAAAAAGATAATCAAGTTCTTAAAAATATAAATTTAGAAATTAAAAAAGGGGAAATTACAGCTTTCGTTGGAGCTTCAGGGGCTGGTAAAAGTACAATGATGGCCTTGATATTAAAATTTATAACTCCAAATAATGGTGATATTTTTATTGATGATAAGAACTTAAAATTATTAAATACAAAAGATATAAGAAAAAATATCGCTCTAGTACAACAACAGCCTTTTTTATTTTCTGGAAGAATTATTGATGTAATAAGAATGGGCAGGAATTTTACCAAAGAAGAAGTAATTGAATCAGCAAAAAAAGCAAATGCTCACGACTTCATTCAAAATCTTCCTGAAAAATATGAAACCAACATAACTGAAAGAGGATCCAATTTCTCAGGTGGTCAAATCCAGAGGATAGCAATTTCAAGAGCAATACTAGGGAACCCATCTATTTTACTTCTAGATGAGGCTACTAGTGCATTAGATGCAGAATCTGAGTCAGAAGTTAGAGAAGGGCTTCAAAGAGCCATGAAAAATAGAACTGTTATAGTAATCGCTCATAGATTAGCCACTACTCAAGAGGCTGATAAAATAGTTGTTTTAGATAAGGGTGAAATTATTGAAGTTGGAAAACATATTGATTTACTCAATAAAAAAGGGATTTATAAAGAATTATGTGAAAAACAATTAATAAAGAGACTGTAATTTTATCTTATGTAGTAAAAAATTAAATCAATGAATGAAAACACTACTGATTCTGCTAATCCAGTTTTAACATTTGAAGGAAAGACTTATTTGATAAATGAACTTTCTAATGAAATAAAAGAATCTATAAAAGGATTACAAATAGCTGAAACACAACTCAAAATGCATGAAGATACTTTGAAATTACTTTCAATTAGTAGAAACTATTTAGCTAATCAATTAAGAGAAAAACTAAAAAAATTGGAGTAAAGTTTCTAACAATTATGGATTTCTTGTAGAGAGTAGATGTCAATTTTATTACTTTGCAGAGCTTTAATTGCTTTAATGGCTGCATTGGCGCCGGGAATGGTTGTAAAAGTTGGTATATTATATTCCAAAGCTGCACGTCTTAAATAAGCATCGTCATGAAGAGCCTGAGATCCTATTGGAGTATTAATTATTAATTGAACAAGTCCCGAACGAATTAGGTCCTCTATATTTGGTCTACCTTCATGTACTTTAAGGACTTCTTCAACCTGTATTTCTAAATCTAGTAAATATTCAGCTGTGCCTTTTGTAGCGATTAATTTAAATCCTAAAATCAACAATTCTTTGGCAATTTCATCAAGATTTTTTTTATCCAAATCATTAGTAGACAAAAAAGCTACTCCTTTGGAAGGAACACCATTTCCTGCTGCCAATTCCGACTTAGCATAAGCAATTCCGAAATCTTTAGCTAAACCCATTACTTCTCCAGTAGATCTCATTTCAGGACCAAGAAGTGTATCCGATCCAGGAAATCTTTTGAAAGGCAAAACAGCTTCTTTTACGGCCTGATATTTTGGAAAACATTCTTTTGTAAAATTAACATCTTCTAATGTAAAACCTTGCATTAATTGAGTAGCTAATTTTGCAATTGGTTTACCGATAGCTTTTGATACGAACGGGACTGTTCTTGAAGCTCTTGGATTTGCCTCAAGAATAAATAATTTGCTTTCTTGATTATTTAAATTTGTTACGGCAAATTGCAAATTAATTAAACCAACAACATTTAATCTTTTTGCAATTAATTTAGTCCATTTCTTTACACTATCTAGTGTAGATTTTGAAAGAGAAATGGATGGCAAACAACAAGCTGAATCTCCAGAATGAATTCCTGCAGGTTCGACATGTTCCATTAGCCCAGCAATTACAACAGATCCCTCAGAATCACATAAAGCATCTACGTCTATTTCAATAGCATTATTCAAATATTGATCAAGAAGGATCGGATGATCAGGCGAAACCTTAACTGCTTCAGAGATGTACCTAGTTAATTCGTTATCATCTTTAACAATTTCCATTGCTCTGCCTCCTAAAACATAAGAAGGTCTAACAACCAAAGGGAATCCAATGCAATTTGCTACCGTTTGTGCTTCATTTTGATTACGAGCTATACCGTTTAAAGGTTGCCTAATGCTTAATTCTTCAAGAATTTTTGTAAATTCCTCTCTATCTTCTGCTAGATCAATAGAGCTTGGAGAAGTCCCAAGAATTTTTGATCCAGTTCTGAGCCCATCATCAGATTTAAGCCATTCAAGTAAAGGCAACGATAATTTAAGTGGAGTTTGACCTCCAAATTGAACAATCAAACCATAAGGTTTTTCAGCTTCTATTATGTTGAGCACATCCTCCAAAGTTACAGGCTCAAAATATAAAATATCGCTAGTATCATAATCTGTTGATACGGTTTCAGGATTACTATTAACCATTATTGTTTTGTAACCATCTATAGAAGCTTGATATGAAGCATGACAACAACAGTAGTCAAATTCAATTCCCTGACCAATTCTGTTTGGACCTCCCCCAAGAATCATAATTTTTTTTGCTTTACAATTTTCTAAAATCTCACTATCAAAAATTTGAGAATTTAAATTAAGAAAAGACTCTTCATAAGTCGAATAATGATAAGGTGTCGAGGATGAGAATTCTGCTGAACAAGTATCAACAGTCTTGTAAATTGGTATTATATTCAGTTTTTTTCTATATCTTCTTACTTCAAAAAACATAGAATTAGTTAACTTTGCTATCTGTTGATCTGAAAACCCTAATTGTTTAGCATGAAGCATCAAATCCCTATCAAGATCACAAAGTTCTTTTTCTTTCAAAAAACTAACTTCAAAATTAAAGATATTGCGCAATTTTTCGATAAACCATAGATCTATATTTGAAACTTCTTGAATATAAGAATTAGTTTTTCCAAGCTTCATAGCTTGTTTAATCATAAGAATTCTTTCAGATGTCGGATTTCTTAAACTATTCTTTAATTCATTCTCATTAATTATTTTATCTAATGAATCGCATTCCCACCCACAAATACCAACTTCTAAGGACCTTAATGCTTTCTGGAATGATTCCTCAAAAGATCGACCGATTGCCATTGACTCACCAACGGATTTCATGGCAGTACTTAATGTATTTGAAGAGCCTTTAAACTTTTCAAAAGCAAACCTTGGAACTTTTGTGACAACATAATCAATTGAAGGTTCAAAGCATGCAGGTGTTTTTTTTGTAATATCATTAATAATCTCATCAAGTGTATAGCCAACAGATAATAAAGCTGCAATCTTGGCTATTGGAAATCCAGTTGCTTTGCTTGCTAAAGCAGATGATCTACTTACACGAGGATTCATTTCTATGACAATTACTTCTCCATTAGTTGGATTTATTGCAAATTGAATATTACTACCTCCAGTTTCAACTCCTACCTCTCTAATAATTTGCAATGACAAGTCCCTTAATCTCTGATATTCCTTATCTGTTAAAGTCTGTGCGGGAGCTACAGTAATGGAATCCCCAGTGTGGACACCCATTGGGTCTAAATTTTCAATACTGCAAACTATTACTACATTATCTGCAGTATCTCTCATTACCTCTAATTCAAACTCTTTCCATCCAATAAGTGATTTTTCGATCAATATTTGATTACTTGGGCTTTCTTCTAAACCTGTTTTACAGAATTCAACAAATTCTTCAAGATTAAAAGCAATTCCTCCACCTTCACCACCTAAAGTAAATGCAGGCCTAATTATAAGAGGATAAGAATTAATTTTTTTTGCGACCTCTTTAGCTTCAGTTAAATTTGATGCTATACCAGATGGGCATACATTTACATTTATTTTTTCCATCGATTCTTTAAACAATTTTCTATCTTCAGCTTTTTTAATAGCTTTTAAATCAGCACCAATTAATTCGATATTATTTTTTTTCAAAAAATCTGACTCTGATAATTTAACAGCAAGATTTAACGCGGTTTGTCCTCCCATAGTGGGAAGAATTGCATCAGGTTTTTCTCTTAAAATGATCTGAGAAACAATTTCAGGAGTCAATGGTTCAATATATGTTTTGCTTGCTATCTCAGGATCAGTCATTATTGATGCCGGATTTGAATTTATTAAGATAATTTCATAACCAGCTTTTCTTAAAGCTTTGCAAGCCTGTGTGCCAGAGTAGTCAAATTCGCAAGCTTGTCCTATAACAATCGGTCCTGAACCTAGAATAAGAATTTTTTTAAGATCACCTCTTTGAGGCATAATTTAAAACCTTTATTTATTTCATGCTACTTATAAATCATCAGATGTTAATCAAGTTACTTGAAAAGCAACATTTGTTTCTATAGTATTGAAAGAAATTAATTTTTTATGAGCGAACTTCAACGACTTAAAAGTTTGTTGCCTCCAGAGAATGAAAGTTGGGTATTTGTTGAAGCTGCTGCTGCTATAGATCCACCTCTCATAACACTTGAGGAAATTGGTCGTGACGAAGTAGAAATCCAAATAGATTTAGATGAATGGGATAACTTTGCAATTGACCATAGAAATCTATTGTTTTGGCACGAAGTTGGAAAAATTCAAAATGATACTATTCCCAGAGATGGATGGGAAATGGCTGCTCTTGCTATAGGACTCGGAGGGGCGATAGGGGAGTTGTGGGTACAAGATGGGTTACTTTTATTACTTGCTCTTGGTCTATCAAGTTTTGCAGGATATAGATTATATATAAAAAATAATTCTGAAAAAAAACTTCAAGATGCTATTTTTGCAGATGAAAGAGCAATAGATCTTGCTTGTAGATTTGGATACAGTATCCCAAACGCTTACAAGAGTCTTGGAGGTGCATTAAAGGAGTTAATAGAGAAAACTCGAAAAAAGAAAAAAAGAAGTTTCTTTGAAGATCGATTAGATGCCCTAAGGAAAAGTGCAGAAAAAGCTAGAGCAGAATTGTCTCAGCAAGAAGGTTCAGAAAAATCAGTCTCAAGCGAAAATGTATATGGACAATAAAAGTTTGGTTTTAATAGCTGCCAAAGCTTGTGATGAAAAAAAGGCAAAAGATATAAAACTTATAAAAATTGACAAGGTATCATTCATTAGTGAATGGATATTAATTGCAGAAGGATTATCTGATTTACAGGTTAGATCTATAACTAATTCTGTAGAAGGAGAGCTGAGAGAGAAAGCCAAAATTGAACCATTAAGAAAAGAAGGGGTAAACGAAGCGAAATGGGCCTTACTTGATTATGGCGATTTGATTGTAAATATTTTTCAACCAGAAATAAGAAAATTTTATGACCTCGAATCATTTTGGAGTAATGGAGATAATCTTACTTTTCCATAATTATTATTTTATGAATGAATCAAAATGTCCTGTCCCCATAGAGCAACAACCCACAAATGAATTCATTGAATTATCAAAATCATTAATTTTTTCTTGGCCAAAAACAAAAAAATCGCTAATTCTAGTATTGATTAAATTCTGGGTAGGTGCTTTTGTTCTATTTCTTGTTATTTCATCAGGAAGTATATATTTCAAAACATCTGTATTAAAATATATTTTAATAAGTTTTTTTAGTAGCTTATCAATACCTCTCTTAATTTCTATCAGATTATATCTTGGTTGGAATCATGTATTTAAAAGGTTGACCTCTGAAAGAGTTGAATACGAAGAATCAGGTTGGTATGACGGTCAAGTATGGATAAAGCCATTAGTTTTAAAAGAAAAAGAAGCACTCATTGCCTCTATTGAGGTAAAGCCTATTTTAAGAAATTTAATTCAAATTTCTTCTATTATCTCTGTTATAGCATTAACAGGAATTTTACTATTTCAATATAAAAATTTCTAAATGAATTCAAATTTTAAAAACCTTTACACATCGAATAATCCTCCTTTACAAGCAACCTTAATAAGAGGATCAAATATTGAGTCAATCCACAATATTCATGCTGTTATTACCGACAAAAAAGGGAGGGTTTTAATGTGCTCAGGAAATCCAGAATATAAAAGCTTCATAAGGTCTGCATTAAAACCTTTTCAAGCAATACCTTTTGTTAGCAGTGGAGCTGCATCAAAAATCAATAATGATTCAAAATCAATTGCATTGGCATGCGGTTCACATAGTGGATCAAAAATTCATGCAAGGGAAGCCTTCAAAATTTTGTGGGAATATGACATCGACATTAATAATCTAAAATGTCCTAAATCCAAGATCAGTCCATTAGAACATAATTGTTCAGGTAAACATGCTGCTTTTTTAGCTACATGCAAAAAAATGAATTGGCCATTAGATAGTTACTTAAAAGGGGATCATCCACTTCAAATCGAAATATTCAGACTTGTTTCTGAATTACTTGAAATCCCAATATCTGAGATAAACGCCGAACGTGATGATTGTGGTGCCCCAACTCTTTATTTAAAATTATTAGAAATGTCTAAGTTATATTCACTTCTAAGCAGCTCTGAAAATGCTGAATTGGAACAAATCAGTAGAGCTATGACAACTAACCCAATAATGATAAGTGACAACAATAAATTTGATACAGAAATAATTAGGGCTTCTCATGGTCAAGTAATAAGTAAAGGAGGTGCAGAGGGAATCCAGTGCCTTTGCAAAGCAAATGAAGGGATAGGTTTAGCTTTAAAAGTTGAAGATGGTTCAAAAAGAGCCAAGCATGCTGCTAGTCTTCACTTACTAAAACAGTTAGAGTGGATATCTGACTTAAGAATTCAAGACATTGGAGAAAAGGTGTTTAATTTTTCTGAAGGAGTACGAATTGAAGTTGAAGGTCAATTAAAATTCCAAGAATCCTAAATAAATAATAAAAAGAACCCCTTTCAGATGTATGCTATGTATATGACGCGGGGTAGAGCAGTCTGGTAGCTCGTCGGGCTCATAACCCGAAGGTCGGAAGTTCAAATCTCCCCCCCGCCACCAATTAGAAGCAGCTTTAAGGCTGCTTTTTTTAGTTTTTGCGATTAGTTTCAGTAATTAACAAAATATTTTAAAGTAGTAAGATTTTCCTTCATAGAAAAACATATACAAAAAATGTTAGAGATGTTTTTGAATTGAGAATTTCAAATCAAGTCTTACAATTAGGCCAATAATGATGAAGATTATTCCAATGTAAGAGTTTAAAGGTAGATCCAAAATACATAATTTAATTTATATCTTAAATATTAACTGATAAATCATTTCTATTAAATAGTCTCCTAAAAAAAAAATTCAAAAACATTGTAATGTGAGCTCTTTCTAATTAAATAAACGAGTTATTAAGCTAAAATAATATGTATTATTTAGAAATAAATGCAGAATTTGCTTCAGAAAGATCTAGGTTCAAGTTTATTATCCTTAGCAGTTATTTTAGGATGGTTAGGTTTATTTTTTGTCTTCTTAAGAATATCAACAATTGCAATAAAAAGAATTCTTGAAGGGATATTCAAAAAAGATTAACTATTCAAATAAATCAATTATTCTTAATTATTCACAAAATCATTACACGATTAGGTAAAATAACCAAAAAATGTCAATTTTAGATAATACCAAGATAGGAAATTATGTTCAAATAAATTTAGAATTATCAAAGGATAGGCTCACAAAAGAAATTATTGATGCCATAAATGTTTCTTCGATAGGTAAGATAAGTGATTTCAGAATAACTGATGGCAAAGGTATTGGAGTAGTATTGAAATTATCTAATGGCAAAGAACAATGGTTTTTTGAAGATGAAATTGATCTCCTTGACGAAAATGGAAATTTAATAAAAAAAAATAATAATAAAGATAACAATAATATTTTTATTTTTAATATTCTTAGGGAATTAAAGTATGAAAATAAAAATAATGTTAGCGAGTTAATTAATCCTATAAACTTTTTTCTTTGGCTAGTTGTATCTTTTAAAGATATTTTCTAAATTATTTAAAATTTTCCTAAGATAAAGATTATTTATTAGTAATCTAAAACTCTAAGAAATTTAAAATTGAGATGGTAAAAAATATTATCGATGTAAGAAATTTATCTAAGTCATTTGATATCTCTTATAAAGAACCAGGATTAAAAGGAACGATTAAACATTTCCTAAAAAGACAAACAAAAAGTTTAGAGGTTATTAAAAATATAAGTTTTGCAATCAAAGAAGGAGAAATTGTAGGTTTCTTAGGTGCTAATGGAGCAGGGAAAACAACAATTTTAAAAATGCTTTGTGGCTTAATTTATCCAAGTGAAGGATCAATTTTAGTCTCAGGATACTTACCTTTCAGAAGAAAAGAAAATTTCCTAAAGAATATAACCTTAATAATGGGTCAAAAACAACAACTTATTTGGGATCTTCCTCCAATTGAATCATTTTATTTGAATGCATCAATATATGACCTAGATAAGTTCGAAGCAAAAAGGAGAATAAAAAAATTATCAGATATGCTTGAAATTGATGATGAGCTATTCATACCTGTAAGGAAATTATCACTTGGTCAGCGTATGAAGTCAGAATTACTAGCAGCTTTGATACATGAACCAAATATTCTATTTTTAGACGAGCCCACACTTGGCTTGGATATTAATGCACAGAGAAATTTAAGACAATTCCTGAAAAAATATAATGAGGAAACCAATTCAACTATATGTCTTACAAGTCATTACATGAAAGATATTACATCGCTTTGCAAAAGGGTTATATGTATTGACAATGGATCCATCTCATATGATGGGAAACTCGATCTATTATTAAAAAAATTATCTCCTGTTAAGGAAATATTAATAATTTGTCGCTCAGAAGAAGATGCATTTCAATTAGAGAATTTAGGTTTTAATGTTAAAAATAAAACAAAGAATGAAATCACAATTAAAGTTGAAAACAAATCTATTACTTCTTCATTAAAAACCATTCTAAATAATTTTGATATTGAAGACCTTTATATAAATGAACCACCTATAGATGAAATTATTGGGAAAATACTAATTAAAAAAGATCATGATATTTAATTTGATTAACCGTAAAATATTTACCTTATTAAAAGTCCAATATTCAAACATGTTGGAATATAGAGTAGAAATTGCATTATGGGCGATTTCAGGGATTATTCCTTTTTTTATGTTAAATATATGGACAAACAATAACCTTAATGAATCCATTAACATTAGTGATTTAATGCTTTCTAGGTATTTCTTGTGCGCTTTTTTTGTTAGACAGTTTTCTGTAGTTTGGGTTGTATTTAGCTTTGAAGAAGATTCTCTTATGGGGAAAGTATCTCCTTATTTAATTCAACCTTTAAATCCATTTTTAAGGTATTTTGCACAACATCTTGCTGAACAAATAACAAGATTTCCATTCGCATTAATAATCGCATTTTTCTTTTTTATTTTTAATCCAGAAAGTATATGGATTCCAAATATAGGTATTTTATTTTTATCTACAATTTCGACTTTCTTATCTTTCTTAATTCAATTTTTGATTCAATCAATAGTAGCATGTTTATGTTTCTGGACTGAGAAGGCATCATCAATAGAGAGATTATTATTTATTCCAACTTTATTTCTTTCAGGTCTTTTAGCTCCAGTAGTTTCATTTCCCGAATATGTTAAATCTTGGATTTATTTAACTCCTTTTCCATATCTAATCGATTTCCCTGCAAACTTATTATCCGGAAATAAAACAAATATTATTGGAGGCTTTAGTATGCAAATTCTATGGATTCTATTGCTTTTCCCAGTATTTAAAAAAATATGGTACGAAGGAACTAAAAAATATACTGCTATGGGATCATGAATCTAAGAAAATATTTAAAAGTTTATACTAAATTTTTACATACTTCTATAGCTTCTGAATTGGAGTATAAAACAAATATATTAATTGATTTAATAACTGCAATTTTAAGTTTAATAGGAAGTATTTTTTTATTATCTATTTTCTTTCAAAATAATGGCACTATAGGAGGCTGGGATTTTGAGCAGGCACTAATAATTCAAGCTATTTATACAATATTGAATGGAATAACAAATACATGGTTCAATCCAAATCTTACAGAAATAGTTAAACACATAAGAGAAGGAACCTTAGATTTCGTACTTTTAAAACCCATTGATAGTCAATTTTTTATCTCCTTAAAAAAAATAACTCCATCTGGTTTTTTAGAAATTATTCTTGGATTTTGCTTATTGTTTTACTGCATAAAAATCAATCACATAAATATAAACACAAGTTTTCTAATTTTATTTTTGATAACGATAATATGCTCAATTTGTATTTTGTATAGCTTATGGTTTTTTATATCTACAACTACTATTTGGTTTGTTAAGACATGGAATGCGACAGAAGTATTAAGATCTTTCCTTTACATTGGAAGATTTCCTTTAAATTCATTTTCATTTTCTCTAAGAATATTTTTTAGCGTATTTATTCCTATTGCATTTATAACTACAATCCCTTCTGAAGTTTTCCTAGGTCTTTCTCAATCCTGGAAAATAATGCTTGAGGTCGTTGTGGCTATAATATTTATTTTTACTTCTAGAAAGTTTTGGTTATTTGCATTAAAATATTATTCATCAGCTTCTAGCTAAATATTATTTAATTATTTCTCTACAAAATTCCCAAATTCTTTGTTTACTTTTTAACTTAGAAAGTCTAGATAATTTTTTAAAATTAGATGTAGATTTTTCTAAAGATAAAAGTCTACAGTTGTAATCAATTTGATAATGTCTTGAAATGATTCCTAATTTGAGTGCAACATCACAAAAGATGATTATTAAAACGAGACTTAAAATAGTCTTAAATATAAGTGAGAATGAATTTGAATAATTTTCATTTTCAGTTTTTAATTCAAATTTCATTATTTAACTATATGCTGAGGGCACTTAATTGCAGCAATAGCAACAGCGGTAACTTTAAAATTTTCTGACTTCTCTATAACCTTTTTAACCTCTAATGGTCCATATTTGTTACTTGCGTCACTGTAAGAAAGAAGTAAAGATTTATAATTATCATGACCTAAATTTCTATATTCACAGAAATTATCTCCAACATAATTCAAAAGAGTTAGTAATGTTAATTCAATCATTAAAGCTTTTTAACTAACAAAGTTCTTACAGATAATACAATGTATGGCATTTTTAACAAGTTTAATTATTATCAACACTTGAAATCATGAAATAAGATTTTTGATCATAAACATGAAATTTCAAAATTATTTCAAAATTTATTAATTCTCATATAAGAAAATCATTAAAGCACTATCTGTAGTGTATTTAACTGACTAGGTTTACGCTATAAATAGGGGGTTGCATTTTTTAAGAAATTGGTTTAAAAATAAGGTTCCCCATCACCCGGCCCCACATATGTGAGGCCTTTTTTTTTAAATGGTTTTTCCATAAGTATTATTTAATAAGACGAGTTATTAATTAAACATTTTATTAATAAGTAAAGATAGGCAAGTATTTTCTTTTAACTAATAGAACTGATTTGTTTTTTTAACAAAAGTATATATGTATTCTCAATTAACTTATAAAAAACTTTTTATGGATTTAATCAATAAGCTAATGCCAACAAAAATACAAACTGTTATAAAAGTTTTCTTAATTAATATATTTCCATTTAGTTTTGATAAGTGAGCTCCAAAATATCCTCCTGTGAAAGAACCAATTATTAAAAATATTAATATATTTAAAGGAACTGATCCTATCTTGCTCAAAAAAATTGCTCCGGTTAAATTCCAAAAAATTCCAACAGTAAAGAATGTCAAACTTATAGCTCGAAGAAAATCCATTTCAAAAGTTTTTATTAAAAGTATTGTTACTAGCAATCCAGTTCCTGAAGAAATAGAACCATTTAAAATACCTATAAGGAAAATAAAAATTAAAAATCTAATTTTATGAACTAAATCAAGCTTATTTTTCCCAGATGATAAACCCAAATCTGGTTTAAGGTATGAGTAAAAAGCTAAAAATATTGAAATTATTCCTAAAATTAAGTACAAATACTTTTCTGATATATATTCAACTATAAAAGATCCTAAAATCACGCCTGGCAATCCAAAGATTACAATTTGCCAAGCAACACTTATATCATTACCTAGTGATTTGTAATGTCTTAATGAACCACCTATTCCTAGTGCTACTGTTGCTAATTTATGGCTAGCAAGAGCCTGATAATAAGGAACACCAGATAAAATCAATGCTGGTAATTGTAGTAAGCCTGCTCCTCCCCCAGAAATTGCTGAGAACGTATTAGAAAAAAAGGATATCAAAAAGATATAAATACCTTTAAATATAAAATTATCAACACTTCCTAATAATATTGTTAATAGATAAGGCATTAAATATAAATTCTAGTATTTCAAAAAGTAAATAATATTATTTTCGCAAGAAACATAAGACTTGAAAACATTTATTTTATCTTTTTCAATCAAAGTTTTAAAAAAACTGTTATTATCGAAAAAAAATCAAGAATATTATGCATAGAAAGGATGCAATTTACCTTGATCAGTTTTGTCCCAAGATAAGTAATAAAAATTGGAGAGAGTCACTTAATAAACTTACTAAGTATAAATGTATTTATTGCGGTAAACCATCAGAATCAGTTGATCACCTTCATCCAATGTCAAAAGGAGGTACGAGCAGTACAAGCAATTGCGTGCCATGTTGTTTGTCATGTAATGGTAAGAAATCAGATTCAGAGGTTCTCAGTTGGTACAGAAAACAAAATTTTTATGATCCTCGAAGGGCTATGGCGATACGAGCATGGTTTAATGATGATTTAAAACTAGCCTCAGTTCTTTTGAACTACTTAAATTAAAAATGAAATAATAAATTAATCGAGATTCCAAAATATATTTTTGTATATCTTTGAATAGGATCTTCTTATTTTGGTAAACAAAGTATTTTTATTTAAATAATTCTTTTTATTTCTGAATTTATTTTATGGCTCCTGAAAATCGCAATATTAGAATAATCATCTTTCCAAATAATTGGAGAATCTATTGCCTTTCTCTCTGGAGACTTAACTGAAAAAATCAATACAAATACAAAAAGGATTGTAATTAATATTATAGTCATTACTAATTTGTCTGAAATATTATTCATTAAAATTACCTATCTAGAAAAATTTTTGTCAGGAGTAGTTTTTTCGTAAATTTCTAGAAAATATGATTTAAAATAATCAACTCCCTCCTTTCCAATCAAACCAAATGACCATCCACAATCATTTACTACTTGCAATGAAATTTGATTTGCCAAGTCACTTTTCTCAATCCATTTTTTCTGTGGGTTGTAAGAAAAAGATATAATGTTTTCAGTTTTTACAATTGCTGATTTCATTGCTTCATCTTTAGAAAAACCATTTTGAATAGAATTGCAATATTTCTTGGAGAAATTATTAGAGATCCTATTTTGTAGCAAGCTAACACTTGGATCTGACTTATCAAAAGCCAAACCTATTGAAGGTTTTAGTTGAAAAAATATTAATAAAATTAAACCAAAAAAGAATTTTAACAATAGCTATTAATTAATACTTATTAATAATATAATAGTTTTGTTTAATTGTCTTATCAATTGAATCTGATAATTTTTAAAAGCAAATTAAATTTCAATTTATTAAAAATTAAAAGTAATGCAATAAGTTCAGTAATAATAGTCAGAGGTTTATTTGACTACTTGTATGTATGAATCATTGATGACATTGCTATTTTTTCCTGATTGGACAAATGGACTACCTTCAGACTTTTTAATCCTTCATTTTTTCGTAGGAGCTGTCATTTTTCCATTCAACATGATTCATGCGAAAGCAAGAAAAATTGACAGTCAGAAGCCTCAGGAAGCAGCTAATGGGTATAAAAATTCAGACAATACTACATTTTTTGGATACGAAGAAATCAATTAGATTTCCATAAAATTTTTTTAAGGAATTACTAATTGATGATAATTTCCCTAAATACAGCTTTAGATCTCAAAATTTTCAGCCCCAGTGAACCTATTGGAATATTGATTATTTTTTTAGGATTAATATTTACTGGTATGATTTTCTATATTATTTATGCTGTAAGTACTAATAAAGAATCACTAGAAGATAAAAAAATAAGAACTAAAAAAGAATCTTTGCAAAAAGAGAAAATAGGGAAATTATTTCCTAAGAAAAAATAAATTTAATTGTTTTATTACCATAAAGGAATTTATTTATATTGTTAATCAATAAATCAGTAGGATCCAAAAACATTAGTTTTAGCTCTTCTAAATCAAACATTATTTTAAAATTACATACTAACCAAAAATTTTTTTACGATAAGTTAATATCGTTATTTGCACAGCAAAAATATTTTTATATCGAAAAAAATGTTAAAAATAGAAAAATGATTTGAAATGATGGATAATTCACCTAAATATCTATTTCTTGCTAGT
>QCIP01000002.1 GCA_003216615.1 Prochlorococcus sp. AG-402-M15
ACATCCCAGGTCTGTTGGGGATAGGTTGTTTTAAAGAGATATTTTGCTTATTTCTATTTTGCCTATTAGGATCAACTCTTCTTATCGGAGCTCCTACGAGTTCAGGAGTGTTTATTTTGTTATTATAGTTTTTTGTTTTAGGATTGTTCGTATTTTGATCAGGTTTGTTTGATAGTTGTTTTTTGTCCCCTGAATTATGGATATTTTCTTGTGATTCATTAGATTTAATAATATTAGTTAAATTTTTAGGCTTTTCAATTAGTTGAATAGGAGGTTTAGCTGGACTTTTAATAGGCGGGGTTATTTTGTTACTAAAAATTTTTTTATCTTGATTAAAATTTTGCGAAGGTTTATTTTTAGAATTTTTATTCCTAATATTTGCTTTAGATTGAGAATTTTTAAAGATAGTGGATTGATTAGAATTTTTAGGTTGATTTGAACTTATTTTTGGACTCTCAGGCTTATTAAGAGGTTTTATCAATAATGGCTTATTTATTGAATTGTCTTTGAGAGGTTTTCCTTTTATAAAAGAGTTAATAGGAGATTTATCTTCTTTGTTTTGTTTGTAATTATCTTTTTTGATTGAAGGTTTATTAATGGAAAGTATTTTTTTATCTGAATTCTTTTTATTAATAAGATTTTTTATTTTTTTTGCTTCCTCAGCACTAATTGAACTGCTATGACTTTTTACTGAAATTGAAAGTTTTTCAGCGGCATCCAATATATCTTTATTTTCCAGATTTAAGTCTCTGGAAAGTTCGTAAATTCTGATTTTATCGCTGATAGTCATTTAATCTGATTTGTACTCTTTTCGAAATTAAAGAGGATTTAATTTAATTATATTCCCTTATTGGAATAGTCATTGTAGCTTGTAATTTCTTTTTCAAAAATATCAATAAATTCAGGTTCTAAAAATGTTTTTAAAGCTTTTTGAAGCTTTTTTTTGATCTTGGAATCTGAATAACATTTTTTTGACTTGCAAATGTAAGCTGATCGCCCCATTCCCTTTTGAAACATTATGCCTTGCTTATGATCTTTGGTAATTTTTAAAAGATGTTTCCTGTCATATGTTTTTTTACATGAAATGCATATACGCATAACAGGGTTTTGTTGTATCACCGTTTTCTCTCCTCTTGGACGGATATTTCACTATCTTGAACAATATCTAATTGATCATTATTCGAGAAGGCTTCTCCATCATATGTTTCTTGTCCATATTCTTCATCATCTTCAGGAAGGGGATAAAGTTCTCTTAATCTTGCATCTTCTGCGGCACGCTCAGCCTGTTCTGCTTCTAATCTCAGCTCAGCTTCTCGCTGGAGATTCTCTTCGTCTTCCCTTTGAATGATTAATTCAGAGACTGCAGCATCTTCGGCTTCCTGATCGTATTCATGAGAGTTTTTAACATCTATCTTCCATCCAGTTAGTCTTGCGGCAAGTCTTACATTTTGACCTTCTCTACCAATTGCGAGACTTAATTGATCAGGAGGAACTAATACGTGTGCATGTTGTCCTTCTGGATCAACTAGTCTAACTAGATCGACTTTTGCAGGACTAAGAGAGTTTAAAATATACTGTATTGGATCAGATGACCATTTAATAACATCAATTTTTTCTCCTCTTAATTCATTAACTACTTGTTGAATTCTTGCTCCTCGAGCTCCAATACAGGCACCTACAGGATCCACTTCTTGTTCGATACTATCAACAGCAACTTTTGTTCTTGGCCCAACAGCTCTTGAAGGAGGATTTGCTTCTCTTGAAACAGCAACAATTTTTACTGTACCTTCTTGAATCTCTGGTACTTCATTCTCAAATAAATAAACGACTAAACCAGCATTTGCTCTACTTACAAAAAGTTGTGGCCCTTTTCTGGCTATTTCACTTACTTCTTTCAAGAACACTTTGAAAGTTGCATTGGCTCTATAATTATCATTTGGTAATTGATCTCTCTTGGGAAGTTCGGCTTCTACTTCAGGTCTTCCAATACCCGAACTAACTCCCATAATGACTGATTGTCTTTCAAATCTGATAACTCTTGCAGTTAAAACAGGATCTTCTAAATCTGCAAATTCTTCTTGGATCATTTTTCTTTGCTGATCTCTTAATTTTTGGGCTAAAACTTGCTTTGTTGTTGAAGCAGCCATTCGTCCAAAATCATCTTTTTCTGGAGTAACGTCTAAAACAACTGTGTCACCTATTTGAGCATCATCAGCGACTTGTTTGACTTCTACTAGAGATATTTGATGATCTTCGCTTTCAACTTCTTCAACAATTATTTTACTTGATAATATCCTGTAACCTTCTTCATCTAGATCTAGTCCAACATCAAAATTACTAAAGTATTCTTCATCAAATGGATCTTCGTTAATACCAATGTAAAAAGTTCTTCTATATTTTTCATAACCTTTTAGTAAGGCTTCACGCAAAGCTGCCTCTACGATATTAGGAGGTAACTTCTTTTCCTCACTAATGTCTTCAATAAGATTGTTTAAACCTGGGAGAATAACTAATGCCATCTATGATGGGAAATGGATAATGGTTGAAAAAAATTAATCTTTTAATGTACAAAGACTAATCTTTAGTACTTCATCAAAAGGGATTTTTTTTATCTTTCCTTTTATGTTAATGGCTAAATAATCATTAGACTTTTCATAAAGTAAACCATTCAGAAATTTTTTTTTGGAATTTTTCTGGTTTAACTCGACATTAACTGGAAAACCCTTAAAAGTTTTGAAGTCTCTTTCTGAGGTTAATTCATCACTGACCCCTTGACTACTAATTTCTAACACATATGAACAATTTAAAAGATTTGAATTTTCTATTTCTTCAGATACTGGGTTATTAAATAGTACACAATCATCAAGTGAAATATAATCACCATTAGTTTTTTTAATGATGATTTTTATGACTGTTGGATTTTGATTAGTTTTTATACTTAAATTCAAGATTTCTAAATCCCATAAATTGGCAACTTTTTTTAATAATGTTTCTAGTTTAATTTTGTTTTCCTTATTCAAATTTATTTATACAAATTGATTTAGGATAATTTTTACATACAAGAAAGTTTTTTCTATAAAAGATTCAAAAATTTATATTTTATGGATGTAAACAAAAAAACAACAATATTACATTTCTTCAATTAGATTTACTTAATAAATAAAAAAACTATTAAATAAATGAAGTCTCTAAAGATTAAATTTATTAATTTAATCCAAATATTCATTATTATCTGTTTTTGTTTAGTTAATTTATCTCAAACGGGAGAAGTGTTAGCCTTCACTTCTTCTGAAAGCCACAATTTTGTATCATCTGCAGTGAAAAATGTAGGCCCCGCAGTTGTAAAAATTGATACTGAGCGATTGGTAGAAAGGCAACAATTTGACCCCACTTTGTTAGATCCATTATTGAGGGATTTACTCGGGGAGCAAGGTATTGTCCCTGATCGAGAGAGAGGCCAAGGTTCTGGAGTAATTATTAATAAGAATGGTTTGGTTCTTACAAATGCTCACGTTGTAGAAAGAGTTGATGATGTTTCAGTAACTTTGGCAGATGGAACTATTTGCGATGGCCAAGTTTTGGGAACAGATTCAGTAACTGACTTAGCTTTAGTAAAAATTGATGACTCTACATATTCTAGTTTTGCTCCACTTGGCAACTCTGAAGATCTTGAAGTTGGAGATTGGGCAATAGCTTTAGGTACTCCTTATGGTCTAGAAAAAACAGTTACCCTTGGCATTGTAAGTAGCTTACACAGAGATATTAATAGTCTAGGATTTTCAGATAAAAGGCTTGATCTAATTCAGACTGATGCTGCAATAAATCCTGGAAATTCAGGAGGACCACTCATTAATTCAAATGGTGAGGTAATAGGAATTAATACATTGGTTCGAAGTGGTCCAGGAGCTGGTCTAGGTTTCGCGATTCCTATCAATTTAGCTAAAAGTGTTTCTGATCAGCTTCTTAAAAATGGGGAAGTTATTCATCCATATTTAGGCGTTCAATTGATTTCTTTGAATCCTAGAATTGCTAAAGAACACAATCAGGACCCAAATTCACTAGTTCAATTACCAGAAAGAAATGGAGCTCTTATTCAATCGGTCATACCTAATAGTCCTGCTGAAAAAGCTGGTTTAAGGAGAGGAGATTTAGTGATAGCAGCTGAAAACATTTCTATTGAAGAACCTAAAGCTTTGCTAGATGAAGTAGAAAAAGCTCAGATAGGCAAAGTATTTCTCTTGAATGTTTTAAGAGATAATAAAGAGATACAGATAAATATCAAACCAGAACCTCTACCAGGTTTGACATAAATCACCCATTGAAATTTAATTATCTATAAACTTAGAAAAAAAGATTTTGGATTCACAAACTCAAATGAAACAAATAGTTGCTGATGCCGCTATTAAGGAAGTAAAAAGTGACATGATTCTTGGATTAGGTTCAGGATCTACAGCCGCGCTTATGATAAAAAGCCTCGCGGATGAAATTCGTTCTGGAAAACTTCAAAATATAAGAGGTGTTGCAACTTCATTTCAGTCAGAAGTTTTAGCGCTCGAACTAGATATCCCTCTTATCGATTTAGCTTCTGTTTCTCAAATCGATTTAGCTATTGATGGAGCAGATGAAGTTGATCCAGGTTTTCAATTAATTAAAGGAGGGGGAGCATGTCATGTTAGAGAAAAGTTAGTAGCATCTAAAGCTAATGAATTATTGATCGTTGTTGATGAAACCAAACTCGTACAAAACTTAAATAAATCTTTTCCTTTACCTGTAGAGGTTCTTCCAAATGCTTGGAAGCAAGTTCAGGAAGTTATTTCAGAAATGAGTGGTAGGGCTAATTTAAGAATGGCTACTAAAAAAGCTGGTCCAGTGGTTACTGATCAGGGCAACCTGATTTTAGATGTATTGTTTAATAATGGTATTGAGAAGCCAAAAGACATTGAAATGAGTATTAATAATATTCCGGGAGTATTAGAAAACGGATTATTCGTTGATCTTACAGACAAAGTATTGGTTGGTAAAATTGAAAACAATATTCCCTTTGTTTATTCTCCCTCAAAACTTAGTTAATCTTCGAATCTTATTTGAACTGAATTAGCGTGACTATGTAAGCCCTCACTTTTCGCAAGATTAATAATGTCAAGACTATTAACTTTTAAACTTTTTTCATTAAATTCTATTATTGAAGTGTTTTTCATAAAAGTTTCAACTCCTAAAGAACCGCTAAATCTAGAATTTCCTGATGTGGGTAAAGTATGATTTGGTCCGGCCAAATAATCTCCAACAGCTTCGGGGGTCCATTTCCCTAAAAATATTGCTCCTGCATTCTCTATACCTTCAAGAATCTTTTTTGAATGTAAAGCTAAGATTTCTAAGTGTTCTGGAGCAAAGTTATTACTTAGTTCAATACATGATTCATAGTTCTCGCAAATAACAATTAATCCCCAATTTTTTATTGATTGCATGCAAATCTCTTTTCTTGGATGATCCTCTATTTTTTTATAGATTTCATCTAGAACTTCTTTTGCCTGGGTCTTTGATGTAGTGAGAAGAATTGAGGAAGCCAAAGGATCATGTTCTGCTTGTGCAAGTAAATCAGATGCTATGTGATTACTTTGGGCTGTTTTATCTGCAATGATTAATATTTCACTTGGCCCAGCTAAAGAATCTATTCCTGTAGAGCCATAAATTAATTTTTTAGCAGTAGTTACATAGATATTCCCTGGACCAGTTATAACATCAACTTTATTGATTTGATCTGTGCCAAATGCTAAGGCAGCAATTGCTTGAGCTCCTCCAATTCTAAAAACTTTATTGATCCCTGATAAGTAAGCTGCAGCTAAAACAGTTTCGTTTATCTCCCCTTTAGTATTTCCAGGAGATACCATTAAGATTTCTTCCACTCCTGCAACTGTTGCAGGTATTGCATTCATTAATACAGTGCTTGGATAAGCAGCTCTACCTCCAGGGATATAAATACCTGCATTTTTAACTGGTCTCCATATCCTTTGGACTTTATCACCATATTCACCTTTTATAGTGAAGGATGATGGAATTTCTTTTTCATGAAATTTTTTAATTCTTTTATGGGCTACCTCAAGTGAGCGCTTTAAATCGCTATCAATTTTATTCCATGCATGCTTTAGGTCCTCTGCACTAACTTGCATAGGGTCAGGGTTGAAACCATCAAATTTTCTGGTATATTTTTCTACTGCTATATCTCCATAAGTTTTAACTTCATGAAGGATTTCTGCAACTATTGTATTTATCTTGTTATTATTTTCGAAATTAGTTCTATTAGAAATCCTTTTTAGTTCTTGGATAGCTTCTCTTTTACTATTAACAATCTTCATTTTCTTAATTTTCAAAATTAAAGGCTCAAGACCTAATAAAATATCCTAGTAAAATTATATATGATTGATTAGTTGACGATTTATTTGTTATGATAAAAATCTTATATTTATGTACCCTCAGTGGCCAACAACAAATCAGCAAAAAAAAGGATACAAATTGCCGAAAGAAATCGTTTAATCAATAAATCTTACAAATCTACAGTTAGGACTTTTACTAAAAAAACCTTAGAAAATTGTAAAAAATATAAGAATAATCCTAATGAAGATAATAAAAATTTAGTAAAAACAAGTCTTAATAAAGCTTTTAGTTTAATCGATAAAGCAGTTAAAAAAAATGTTTTACATAAGAATAATGGTGCTAATAAAAAATCAAAAATTAACAAATTAGTAAAAACCACTCTCTCCTCAAAGTAAAATAAAGGTTAAAATTATGAGCGATATTGAACTCATAGATTCCCACTGTCATTTAATATTTGAAAATTTTGAGAAAGACCTTGAAGATGTAATTCTGAGATTGCGTTCAAAAGGTGTAAAGAAATTAGTTCATGCTTGTTGTGAATTAACTGAAATTCCTAAGTTAAAAAAGATATCATATGAATTTGATGAAATTTTTTATTCAGTAGGTTTGCATCCCTTAGAAGCAAAACAATGGGAAGTAAATTCTAAATCTCTTTTAAGAAAGTCAGCTAAAGATGATAGAAGAGTTGTAGCTATTGGGGAATTAGGCCTAGATTTTTTTAAAAGTAAAAATAAAACCCAGCAAATTGATGCTCTTGTTCCACAAATGGAGTTAGCTTACGAACTTGACTTGCCTGTAATTATTCATTGCAGAGATGCTGCAAATGAAATGATCGAGATATGTAACAACCTTTCTAAAAGGGGTAAATGCCCTAAAGGGGTACTTCATTGTTGGACAGGAACCCCAAAAGAAATGAAGCAATTTTTGGATCTTGGTTTTTATATCAGTTTTAGTGGGATAGTGACTTTTCCAAAAGCATATGATATCCATGAGTGTGCCAAAATAGTCCCAAATGATAAATACTTAATTGAGACTGACTCACCCTTTTTAGCCCCTGTTCCCTACAGGGGTAAAAGAAATGAACCTGCATTCGTTGAAAATGTTGCAAATTTTATGGCAAATTTAAGATCTACTGAATTAATTACAATCGCCAAAGAATCATCAAAGAATGCTGAAGATTTGTTTAAATTTGACTTGTTAAATTGACGTAGAAACTGCTATTATTAGAAATTACTGGAAATTTTTCTTAATTTTTAGATTTGACTTTCTAAATTAATGGTTTTTTGACCATTTAGTTCAATTCTTATTTTTTTTTAATTAAATTGAATTTTTGTTGGAATCGAGATTTAATTATTGATTTGACATTAAAAGTTAAGTTAAAAAACTAAAGATTGAGTAGATTAAAAGTAAATAGTAAATCTCACATAATCGCAGGTTTTCTTGGATGAGCAGTAGCGCTTTACAGGTAGCAAAAACAGCTACTTATCTACCAGATTTAGTTGAAGTACAAAGAGCAAGCTTTAAATGGTTTTTGGAAAAGGGTTTAATAGAAGAATTACAAAACTTTTCTCCCATATCTGATTACACAGGTAAATTAGAACTACATTTTATTGGTGAAGAGTATAGATTGAAAAGACCAAGGCATGATGTAGAAGAAGCAAAAAGAAGAGATGCAACATTTGCTTCTCAGATGTATGTAACTTGCAGATTAATTAATAAAGAGACCGGGGAAATTAAAGAACAGGAAGTTTTTATTGGGGAATTACCACTAATGACTGAAAGAGGAACTTTCATCATTAATGGCGCGGAAAGAGTAATTGTTAATCAAATTGTTCGAAGTCCAGGGGTATATTTTAAAGATGAACAGGATAAAAATGGTCGAAGGACTTACAACGCGAGCGTTATCCCTAATAGAGGGGCATGGTTGAAATTTGAGACTGATAAAAATAATTTACTTTATGTAAGAGTTGATAAAACTAGAAAAATTAATGCTCATGTTCTCATGAGAGCGATGGGACTTTCTGATAATGATGTTATTGATAAACTTAGACATCCCGAGTTTTATCAAAACTCAATTGAATCAGCCAATGACGAGGGGATAAATTCAGAAGATCAAGCTTTACTTGAGCTCTACAAAAAGCTACGTCCTGGTGAGCCACCTTCTGTGTCTGGGGGACAACAGCTTTTATACAGTAGATTTTTTGATCCAAAAAGATATGATCTAGGTCGAGTTGGAAGATATAAAATAAATAAAAAATTGAGACTTACTGTTCCAGATGATGTGAGAACACTTACCCATGAAGATGTTCTTTCTACTATTGATTATCTAATTAATTTAGAATTAGATATTGGTGGTGCTAGCTTGGATGATATTGACCATCTTGGTAATCGAAGGGTTAGATCTGTTGGAGAACTTCTTCAAAATCAAGTAAGGGTTGGACTTAACCGTTTAGAAAGAATTATTAAGGAAAGAATGACTGTTGGAGAAACAGATTCTCTAACTCCTGCTCAATTAGTCAATCCTAAACCCTTAGTTGCAGCTATAAAAGAGTTTTTTGGCTCCAGTCAATTAAGTCAGTTTATGGATCAAACCAACCCTCTTGCTGAATTAACACACAAGAGAAGAATTTCGGCTTTAGGTCCAGGAGGTTTAACGAGAGAAAGAGCAGGGTTTGCTGTAAGAGATATACATCCTTCTCATTATGGAAGATTATGTCCCATTGAGACTCCCGAAGGCCCTAATGCTGGACTTATCAACTCTTTAGCTACCCATGCAAGAGTAAATGAGTATGGTTTTATTGAAACTCCTTTCTGGGAAGTAATTAACGGTAAAGTTAATAAAGAAGGTAATCCTATTTATCTTTCTGCAGATTTAGAAGATGAGTGCAGGGTAGCTCCAGGAGATGTGGCAACTGATAAGGATGGAAATATACTTGCAAATTTAATACCAGTAAGATATAGACAAGATTTTGAAAAAGTACCTCCTCTACAAGTTGATTATGTTCAGCTTTCTCCTGTTCAAGTAATTTCAGTTGCGACTTCACTTATTCCTTTTTTGGAGCATGATGATGCAAATAGAGCTCTGATGGGATCAAATATGCAACGACAAGCCGTTCCATTACTTAGGCCAGAACGTCCTTTAGTTGGGACTGGTTTAGAATCTCAAGTTGCTAGAGATTCGGGAATGGTTCCCATAACAAAAGTTAATGGAACTGTATCTTATGTAGACGCTAATGAGATTGTTGTTAAGGATGAGAATGGTAATGAACATTTTCATTATCTCCAAAAATATCAAAGATCAAATCAAGATACCTGTCTAAACCAAAGACCTATAGTAAAAATTGGAGATAAAGTTATCTCTGGACAAGTATTAGCAGATGGATCGGCTTGTGAAGGTGGCGAAATAGCACTAGGCCAGAACGTTTTAATTGCATATATGCCTTGGGAGGGTTACAACTACGAAGATGCAATTCTTGTAAGCGAGAGAATGGTCACTGATGATTTATATACATCAGTTCATATCGAAAAATATGAAATTGAAGCAAGACAAACAAAGTTAGGACCTGAAGAAATTACAAGAGAGATTCCCAATATTTCTGAAGAAAGTTTGAATAATCTTGATGAAATGGGAATAATTAGGATTGGTGCTTTTGTCGAGAGCGGAGATATTCTTGTAGGAAAAGTTACTCCAAAAGGGGAATCAGACCAACCACCTGAGGAAAAACTTTTGAGAGCTATTTTCGGTGAAAAGGCTAGAGATGTAAGAGACAACTCCTTGAGGGTCCCAAAAACTGAAAAGGGAAGAGTTTTGGATGTTCGTATTTACACTAGAGAACAAGGTGATGAATTGCCTCCAGGGGCCAATATGGTTGTCAGAGTTTATGTGGCCCAAAGAAGGAAAATACAAGTAGGCGACAAAATGGCTGGAAGGCATGGTAATAAAGGAATCATTAGCAGAATCTTACCCAGAGAAGATATGCCTTACCTTCCTGATGGAACCCCTGTAGATATAGTTCTTAACCCTCTAGGGGTGCCAAGTAGGATGAACGTAGGTCAAGTTTTTGAATTGTTGATGGGCTGGGCGGCCTCTAACTTAAATTGTAGGGTTAAAGTGGTCCCATTTGACGAAATGTATGGTCCCGAAAAATCGCATCAGACTGTACAAGCATTTTTAGAGGAAGCCTCAAAACAGCCAGGTAAGGGATGGGTTTACAATCCTGAAGATCCAGGGAAATTATTACTCAAAGATGGTAGAACAGGTGAACCTTTTGATCAGCCAGTTGCTGTTGGATACTCTCACTTCCTTAAGTTAGTTCATTTGGTGGATGACAAGATTCATGCCAGATCTACTGGTCCTTACTCTTTGGTTACACAGCAACCATTGGGTGGTAAAGCTCAACAAGGAGGACAAAGGCTGGGAGAAATGGAAGTATGGGCTCTTGAAGCTTATGGAGCAGCTTATACTCTTCAAGAACTATTAACGGTTAAATCTGATGATATGCAAGGTAGAAACGAAGCTCTAAATGCAATCGTTAAAGGAAAACCAATCCCTAGGCCAGGTACTCCTGAGTCATTTAAAGTTCTTATGAGAGAATTACAATCTCTAGGACTAGATATTGGGGTTTATACAGATGAAGGAAAAGAGGTAGATTTAATGCAAGATATAAATCCCAGAAGGAATACTCCATCTAGGCCCACATACGAATCACTAGGAACCTCTGAATATGAGGAAGATTAAAACTCAATAAAAAATTTCTAATTTAAATTCCCAAAAATGACAAACAGCAACTTAAGAACTGAAAATCACTTTGATTACGTCAAAATTTCAATAGCCTCTCCACAAAGAATAATGGATTGGGGACAGAGGACATTACCCAATGGACAAGTAGTGGGAGAAGTTACGAAACCTGAAACTATTAATTACAGAACACTTAAACCAGAGATGGATGGATTGTTTTGTGAAAAGATTTTTGGGCCATCTAAAGATTGGGAATGCCATTGTGGTAAGTATAAAAGAGTTAGACATAGAGGAATTGTTTGCGAGAGGTGTGGGGTTGAAGTAACTGAAAGTCGAGTTAGAAGACATAGGATGGGGTATATAAAACTTGCTGCACCAGTTTCCCATGTTTGGTATTTGAAAGGAATTCCAAGTTATGTTGCAATTCTTTTGGATATTCCACTTAGAGATGTAGAACAAATTGTTTATTTTAATTGTTACGTTGTTTTAGACCCCGGAGATCATAAAGAACTCAAATATAAGCAATTACTCACTGAAGATGAATGGCTGGAAATTGAAGATGAAATCTATGCAGAAGATTCAACAATAGAAAATGAGCCTTTTGTTGGTATAGGTGCTGAGGCCTTGAAGCAATTACTTGAAGACCTTGACTTAAATCAGGTTGCTGAGGAGCTTAGAGAAGAAATTACTAATAGTAAGGGTCAGAAAAGGGCGAAACTCATAAAAAGGATAAGAGTTATTGATAATTTCATTGCAACTAATGCAAAACCAGAATGGATGGTCTTGGATGCAATTCCAGTTATACCTCCAGATCTTAGACCTATGGTTCAGCTTGATGGGGGAAGATTCGCCACTTCTGACTTAAACGACCTTTACAGAAGAGTGATAAATAGAAATAATAGACTAGCTAGGCTGCAAGAAATTTTGGCTCCTGAAATTATCGTAAGAAATGAAAAAAGAATGCTTCAGGAGGCAGTTGATGCTCTAATAGATAATGGAAGGAGAGGGAGAACTGTTGTTGGCGCAAACAATAGAGCTCTTAAATCTCTTAGTGACATCATTGAAGGAAAACAAGGAAGATTTAGGCAGAATCTTCTAGGCAAGCGCGTTGACTATTCAGGCAGATCTGTAATAGTTGTAGGCCCTAAATTAAAAATGCATCAGTGTGGTCTCCCCAAGGAAATGGCGATTGAGCTCTTCCAGCCCTTTGTAATTCATAGATTAATACGCCAAAATATTGTTAATAATATCAAAGCTGCAAAAAAATTAATACAAAAAGCTGATGATGAAGTTATGCAGGTACTTCAGGAAGTTATTGAAGGTCACCCTATTCTCTTAAATAGGGCACCTACACTGCATCGTTTAGGAATTCAAGCTTTCGAACCAAAATTAGTTGGAGGTAGAGCAATACAACTGCATCCTCTAGTTTGTCCTGCATTTAATGCTGACTTTGATGGAGATCAAATGGCAGTTCATGTTCCTTTAGCATTAGAGGCACAGACCGAAGCCCGTATGCTCATGTTGGCTAGTAATAATATTCTTTCTCCTGCTACTGGGGAACCAATTGTTACTCCATCTCAAGATATGGTTTTGGGCTCTTATTATTTGACAGCATTGCAACCGAATTATAAAAAACCGGCTTTTGGAGCAAACAATATAACTTTTGCTTCCCTAGAAGATGTAATTTTTGCTTTTGAAGATAAAAGACTCAGCCTACATGAATGGGTTTGGGTAAGATTTAATGGAGAAGTTGATGATGAAGACGAAATGAGTAAGCCACGAAAAACTGAAGACTTAGAAGACGGTTCAAGATTAGAAATATGGAGTTTAAGAAGAGATAGATTTGACTCTCAGAATAATTTAATAAGTAGATTTGTTTTGACAACCGTGGGGAGGGTAGTGATGAACTATACCATCATTGATTCTTTATCTAAAACGTAATCTTTTAAAACTATTTTTCATTACTTTAAAATCATGACATCATCTAAATCAAAAAAAACTTCCAGAGTACGAAAAACTTCCAAAAACTCAAAAAAGAATAATCCTGTTATTATGCCTGAGTTAGCTAAAACGCCACCTTCATTTAAAAATAAAGTAGTTGACAAAAAAGCTTTAAAAAAATTAGTTTCTTGGGCTTATAAAACCCATGGCAACGCTATAACCGCAGCCATGGCTGATAATTTAAAGGACTTAGGATTTAAATATGCGACCCAAGCTGCCGTCTCTATTTCGGTAGATGACTTAAAAGTTCCTGAAGCTAAACAAGATTTGATAGGACAAGCTGAAGAGCAAATATCTGCTACGGAAGAATGCTATAGACTTGGCGAAATAACTGAAGTTGAAAGACATACAAAAGTTATTGATACCTGGACTGAAACTAACGAGAGATTAGTTGATGCTGTTAAAAATAACTTCAATCAAAATGACCCATTAAATTCCGTTTGGATGATGGCTAATTCAGGAGCAAGGGGCAATATGTCTCAAGTAAGGCAACTTGTTGGTATGCGTGGGTTGATGGCCAATCCTCAAGGAGAAATTATTGATTTGCCTATAAGGACAAACTTTAGAGAAGGTCTTACTGTTACTGAATATGTAATTTCTTCTTATGGAGCAAGGAAAGGTCTTGTGGATACTGCCTTAAGAACTGCGGATTCTGGCTATTTGACTCGAAGATTAGTTGATGTTGCTCAAGATGTAATTGTTAGAGAGGAAGATTGTGGTACAGAACGATCAATAGTAGTTGAAGCTGAAGATGGTAAATTTGGAACAAGGCTTCTTGGTAGACTCTCTGCTGAGGATATTTTAGACCCTGATGATAACTTAATAATTCCTCAAAATACGGCAATAGATCCTTCATTATCAGCAAAAATTGAATCAGCATTTATTACAAAGGTAAAAATAAGATCTCCATTAACATGTGAAGCGAATAGATCAGTTTGTAGGAGATGTTATGGATGGGCTTTAGCTCATAATCATTTAGTTGATTTAGGAGAAGCAGTTGGAATTATTGCCGCTCAATCTATTGGAGAACCAGGGACTCAATTGACAATGAGAACTTTCCATACAGGAGGTGTATCAACCGCTGAAAGTGGAGTAGTAAGATCAAAAATTCCTGGTAGAGTTGAATTTAGTTCAAAAGCAAAAGTTAGAGGTTATAGAACTCCACATGGAGTTGAAGCTAAACAAGCGGAGCTTGATTTCACATTAAAAATAGTCCCTACAGGAAATAATTCTCTTAAAGTTCAAAAAATTGAGGTTTCGAGTGGATCGCTTTTATTCGTAGATAATGGTGAAGAAATAAATTCTGACATGACAGTTGCTCAAATTACTGCTGGAGCAGTGAAAAAGAGCGTTGAAAAAGCAACAAAGGATGTCATCTGTGATCTGGCTGGTCAAGTCAGGTATGACAAGGTTATTCAACCAAAAGAGGTCACTGATAGGCAGGGAAATATTACTTTAAAAGCTCAAAGATTAGGAAGATTATGGGTTTTAGCTGGAGATGTCTATAACTTACCACCTAATGCAAAGCCAGTAGTCTCATCTGGAAAAGCTGTAGATGAAGGAGCTGTCTTAGCTGAGGCAAGTCAATCAAGTGAGTTTGGCGGACAAGTTCGATTAAGAGAATCAATAGGAGATTCAAGGGAAGTTCAAATTGTTACTACTTCAATGTCTTTAAGTAATTTTCAATTAATTCAAGAATCTACGCACTCAGGTCAAATATATCATTTGGAATCTGGCGATGGAATTTCTTATCGTTTGAACACTTCTCCTGGTAGTAAAATTAGTAATGGTGAAGTCATAGCAGATTTAACTGATGAAAGATTTCGTACAAAAACTGGAGGTTTAGTAAAATACTCCCCGGGATTAAGTGTAAAAAAAGCAAGATCATCTAAAAATGGTTTTGAAGTCAGTCAAGGGGGAACATTGCTTTGGATACCCCAAGAGACACATGAAATAAATAAGGATATATCTCTTCTAATGATTGAAGATATGAAATGGATTGAAGCAGGAACAGAAGTTGTAAAAGATATTTTCAGTCAAACATCTGGAATTGTAACCGTAACTCAGAAAAATGATATTCTCCGTGAAATAACTGTTAGAAATGGAACCTTTCATGAGTGTGACGATGAAAAAGTTTTGAGTAGATTTACTGAAGAAGGCAATTTAATAAACCCTGGTGAAAAGATTATGGATGGTATTGATAATAAAGAAATTCTATTTGTTCAGAGATTAGAAACTTCCAAATGTAGAGGCTTGTTATTAAGAACTGTAGAGGAATTTACTATTCCTAATGAAGCAGAATTACCCCAATTATCTCATGTTAAGCAAGAAAAAGGACCACATTTAGGCTTAAAAGCTGTCCAAAGACTTACCTATAAAGACGGTGACTTGATCAAATCAGTTGAAGGCGTTGAATTACTAAGAACACATTTGAGCATTGAAAGCTTTGATGCTACTCCTCAAATGACTATTGATGTCGAGTCGATTGAAGATAAAAATGATGCATCAATCAATAGATTAAATTTAGTAATATTAGAGTCTATTCTCGTGAGAAGAGATACTATATCCGACTCCAGTCATGGCTCAACACATACAGAATTGCAAGTTAAAAATAATGAAATTGTTAAAGCAGGAGATGTAATAGCTACTACTCAAATTCTTTGTAAAGAAAAGGGAGTGGTTCAATTACCAAATGTTTCTGTTGATGAGCCAATAAGAAGGCTAATTGTTGAAAGAGAAGAAGATAAAATTAAAATCAATATCAATAATAAAGCAGTAGTTAAAGTAGGGGATCGTGTGGTTGATGGTGATTCTATTAGTGCATCTGAAAAATCGACCTCTTGTGGAGAAATCGAAGAAATTTCTAGTAGCTCAGTAACCTTAAGACTTGGCAGGCCTTATATGGTTTCTCCTGATTCAGTCTTACATGTTAAGGACGGAGATTTAGTTCTCAGGGGAGATGGCTTAGCTCTACTTGTTTTTGAAAGGCAGAAAACTGGAGATATTGTTCAAGGTTTGCCTCGAATTGAAGAGTTATTAGAAGCAAGGAGACCCAGAGATTCAGCAATTTTATGCAAAAAATCTGGAGTTGTTCAGATAAAAGAAGGAAACGATGAAGAATCAGTTTCTTTATCGGTAATTGAAAAAGATGATTTAGTTAACGAATATCAATTATTAATTGGAAAAAATATTATGGTTAGTGATGGCCAACAAGTTTCAGGTGGAGAAATCTTAACTGATGGTCCAATTAATCCCCATGAATTATTAGATTGTTACTTCAGCGATTTAAAAGATCAAAAACCTCTAATAGATGCAGCTCGAGAATCTATCTCAAAACTACAAAGGAGTATGGTAAATGAAGTCCAAAATGTTTACAAGTCACAAGGTGTTGCAATCGATGACAAGCATATTGAAGTTATTGTTAGACAGATGACAAGTAAAGTCCGCATAGAAGATGCTGGTGATACTACTCTTTTACCTGGCGAACTTATTGAGTTAAGGCAAGTGGAAGATACAAACCAAGCTATGGCAATAACAGGGGGAGCTCCTGCAGAGTTTACTCCTGTTCTGTTAGGTATAACTAAAGCCTCTCTTAATACAGATAGCTTTATATCAGCAGCCTCTTTCCAAGAAACTACAAGGGTTCTCACAGAAGCTGCAATTGAGGGTAAATCTGATTGGTTAAGAGGTCTAAAGGAAAATGTAATTATCGGTAGACTAATACCTGCAGGGACTGGGTTTAGCGGATTTGTGGAGGAATTAGCCTCAGAGGCTGGCCCTCATCCTGATATTCTTGCGGAAGAATCTGGAGGATATAGAAGAGCACAAAATTTAAGGCCAGATTATACAGTTGATATGCCACAATCACCTGCCGTAAGTTCTACAGCAATACTTGATGATCCTAGTGATGAAGATTTGGAGACTACGCGTAATCGACATGGAATCGATCCTTCTTCTAGTAATTTTGCTGCATTTGCAAGACCTAGTGCTGAAAATCAATTTTCTGAGGATCAATTACCAGATCCTGCTGCTTTAGAGGGATTGCAAGAAGAAGGTCTTCTTTCAGATGAATAAATATTATCCATTATCATTTTCAATGACTAGAATGAACACTTTAATAGACGAGTAATGATTAAGCCAGAAATTGTCCCAAAAAGAAAATTACCTCGTTACGGTTTTCATTTTAATAATGAAAGACTTAATGGGAGAATGGCTATGATTGGTTTTATTGCACTAATTCTTACAGAATTCTTTCTAAAACATGGTTTGTTATTATGGTGAAAATAGTTTGGAACTGAAAAAAATAATAATTTGAAAAATCTTCTTGGAAGTAGTATTAAAGAATTAGAGAATGTTGCTATAAATTATGGGCAAGCTGCTTTTCGAGGACGACAAATCTATAATTGGATTTACAACTTTAGAAATAAAAATAAAAATATTGATGAAATAGAAGTCTTACCTTTAGATTTTAGAAAAAAGTTAAAGGAAGAGGGTTTCATAGTAAGCGAACTTAGTTTTCGAGAAAAAAACTTGGCTAATGATGGCACTTTAAAGTTGTTGCTTTCTACAGGTGACAATGAAAGTATTGAATGCGTCGGTATTCCTACTGAAAAAAGACTTACTGCATGTCTTTCGAGTCAAGTAGGATGCCCTATGGATTGCAAATTTTGCGCAACAGGTAAGGAGGGTTTGAAGAGATCTTTAAAAGCAAGTGAAATATTAGATCAAATCTTATTTATTGAAAATGAAATGAATAGAAAGGTAACTAATATTGTTTTTATGGGAATGGGTGAGCCATTGTTGAATATTGATGAATTGCTTTTATCAATAAGATCAATAAATGAGGATTTTCAGATTAGTCAAAGAAAGATAACTGTAAGTACAGTTGCTGTTCCAAAAATGATAAGTAAATTATCTGAAAGGTCTTTTCAAATTTTAGGTAATTGTCAATTTACATTAGCAATAAGCCTACATGCTTCAAACCAAAAAACAAGAGAAACGATAATACCAAGTGCAAAAAACTACGAGATCAAAAATATAATTGAAGACTCAAAGCAATTTGTAAGAGATACTGGTCGAAGAGTAAGTTTTGAATATTTAATGCTAAGTGGGGTTAATGATAAATTAGAATATGCCAATGAATTGAGTAATTTGCTAAAAGGTTTTCAATGCCACGTAAATTTAATACAGTACAACCAAATTGATGAGGTTGAATTTAAACGAGCATCTTTAAAAAATCTTCAATTATTTCAATCTAGACTTTCTAAAAATGGCATCGCTGTTAGCTTACGAAAAAGTAGAGGTCTAGATAAAAATGCTGCATGTGGTCAGTTACGACAAAATACAAGAAATAAATAATCTTATCTAAGGAAAATTTTTTAAAAGTATATTAAACAGGTTATTATTGACTTAATTAATTTTGAATCTTGGGTTTTATTAAAACAAAAATTTTACCTTTTGCTATCGTCGCATTGTTTGGGATTGCCTTCTTTGCAGTTAGTGCAAGAATTTGGTTACCAGGAGATATGATGTCCCCTGCTCCCATGAATTAATATTTTAGTTTTTAAAAATGACAAAAAATAAGGATCCTAAAAAAGAAAGCCTAGCTGAAATTGCAGTTGATCCTGACGTTTTGGCCAGGGAATTGGCTTTAGAAATTGAAATAGATCCTTTAGAAGAATTTGATGAAGATGCTTTTTCAAAAGGTTTAAACATAACTCAAGAGTGCAATGAAGCTTTAAAAATGCTTGAAGGTAACAGAGAAGAGAGAATACAGGGCTTAAGAATATTTTGTGAATTTAGAGATAAAAGATCTTTCCCCCTTTTGTTACCATTACTTGATCAACCTTGTCCTGTTGAGAGAATGAGTGCAGTATATGCTTTGGGTCGTAATCCATGTCCTGACGCAGTCAAGAAACTTGTAAGTCTTTTGGAAACTGATGATAATGCTTATGTTAGAAGGGCAACTGCATGGAGCTTAGCTAATTATGATGATCAAATTGTCTTAAAGCCATTAATAAGTGCACTAAAGAACGATGTAGCTGCAGTCAGGTTATGGTCATCTAGTTCTTTAGCTGAAATTGGGAATGTTTCTTTGGAAAATGCTCAATTGGCAGCAGAACAGCTTTTAATAAGTTTAAAGATAGATAATGAATCAGGTGTAAGAAGTAATTGCATTTGGTCATTGTGTAGGTTATACGAGAAATTAAACAATACTCTTCAAGAAAGTTTCGTTGATGAATGTACCAAGATAGCCCTTTTCGATAAAGAGCCATCCGTCATGGAAGAAGCAAAAACTGCTCTGGATTCAATGGGGATGCAAGGTTTTTATAATTAATTAATTTAATTTTTTTTACCAGAACACTAGCTAAAAAATTAATTTATCAGATATTCAATATAAAAATTAAAATTAATTAACTTGTACCAACTGAAACAAAATATTTTCGTTATTCTATATAAAGTAAAAGTACTCATTAGTTGAATTTAATGCCTCAAAAAACATTGAGATTCAAAATTCATCAAGACGGAAGAGTTGAAGAGACTGTTGAGGGATTCACTGGTATTTCATGCAATGAAGCTACAAAAAATCTCGAAAATGCTCTCGGCAAAGTAACAGTTAAGAATAAAACATCTGATGCTTTCATCTCTAATCAAAATGAAAACTTAAATCAACTAAACAACGAATCTAATGTCACATTTTAGTACTATTAAAACCCAGCTTAAAGAAGAGGAGCCATTAATTAAGGCCTTAAATAATCTTGGTTACTCAATTAATCAAGAAGAAAAGTTTGTAAAAGGTTATAGAGGCAAGTTTACAGCTGTTGATATAAGTATGAATTTACCTGGTGATACTAAAGTCGGTTTTAAATGGGACAATAACTCAAAAGCCTACGAATTAGTTACAGATCTTGATTTATGGAAATTTGAGATCCCAGTAGAAAGATTTATTTCTAAAGTGACTCAAATGTATGCTTACCAAACAATTATTTCTAAAACAAAAGAGGATGGTTATCAAATTGTAGAAGAAAAAAATAAAAATGATGGTTCTATTGAGTTAGTTTTAACCAAGTGGGATAGCTGATATCTGAATATGGATTACATTGATCCATTTGATAATTTCTCAGAAAATATCGAAATTACAGGTTTGGAGCCTGTATTAGGGGGTCAATTAGCAGAAAAAGCTGTATGGGTTAATGAGGCTAATTGTATTGGCTGTCAATACTGTGTACACGTCGCTTCAAATACTTTCTTAGTTGATGAATTTCATGGTAGAAGTAGGGCTATGAGACAGGATGGAGATAGCGTGGATGTTATACAAGAAGCAATAGATACATGTCCTGTTGATTGCATTCACTGGGTAAAGTTTGAAGAATTGGATGATCTAGAAAATAGTCTTGATAGGGATATGTTTCAATCATTTGGAAAACCTCCAAGAATGAATAAGCATTAATTTCTAAAAGATGCAATATCGGAGATTTGGTCGAACCAATCTGAAGATCCCTATCATATCTCTTGGCGGTATGAGATTTCAAAAAAGTTGGGAACAATTAGATTTTTCTGAGATTTCAAATGAAGAACAAAATAAAGTAGAAAATATTTTAAATCTGGCAAACAAATATGGCTTAAGTCATGTAGAAACTGCTAAGTATTATGGAACTTCTGAAGTGCAATTGGGAATGGGTTTTAAAAATATAAAAAAAATTCCAAACATTATTCAAACTAAGATCCCTCCAAATAGTGATCCAGAAATTTTTAAGAGAGATGTTATGACAAGTATTGAAAAATTAAAAGTTAAAAGAATTGATTTGCTGGCAATACATGGCATTAATACAGATGAACATTTACGTCATGCTGTTAAACATGGAGGATGTATTGACATTTTAAGAAATTTGCAAAAAGAAAATTTAATTGGCTCTATTGGATTTTCAACTCATGGAAAATCTTCACTCATTGAGAAGGCTATATCAACAAACTTTTTTGATTATGTAAATTTGCACTGGTATTTCATCAATCAAGAAAATACAAAGGTTATAAATTTGGCAAAAAAGTATGATCTTGGCGTTTTTATAATAAGTCCCACTGATAAAGGGGGGCATCTTCATACTCCCTCAAAAAAAATGTTGGAACTTTGTAAGCCACTTCATCCTATAGTTTTTAACGATCTTTTTTGCTTAAGAAATCAAAATGTCCATACTCTTAGTGTGGGTATTGCAAAAGAGGCGGATTTTGATTTGCATTTAGAGGCTGTCTCTTTGTTATCAGACTCTGAGAAGTATGTTCCAAAGATAATAAACAGATTAAGGCAGGAATCAATTAATTCTTTGGGTTTAGAGTGGCATCAAAATTGGAATAGAAATTTGCCATGTTGGGAATATACTCCAGGAAATATTAATATTCCCGTTCTGCTATGGCTTTCAAATTTAATTGATTGGTTGGATATGGAAGGGTTTGCAAAAGCTAGATATCAATTGCTTGGTAATGGAAGTCACTGGTTCCCTGGAAATAACTCTAATTTATTAGATACGGATGTTTCTGAAGTACAATTATTGAAAGTATTAGAAGGTCATATAAATCCAAAAAAAGTTATAACAAAATTGAGAACTTTAAAAGAAAAGTTTGGGGATAAGGTTGCTAAAAGATTATCAAAAAAATAATTTCATAATGGATTTTTCTCAGGTTTGCCAACTTTTCTTGGATAGATTTTAGGACAAATATTTTTTGGTTGAATAAGAATAATATTTCGGGTACCTTTACTTCTTGGTAACAAAATTTTCTTTTTCTCTTTAAATTTTCCTTCTAATATTTCTAAAGTTTTATCTAGATTTTCACTTTCTTCATCAGTCCATTTCCCACAATATAAAACTCCTAACCCTTCTTTTTTTAGCATTGGTAGAATATATTCTGAAACTGTTGAAGGATTACTCACTGCTCTAGTGGTAACTAAATTGAAACTATTTCTCATTGAAGATTTATGAGCTAAGTTTTCAATACGATCATTGATTACATGAATATTGTTTTTGAGATTGATCTCTTTGATTAAGATTTTAAGTGCATCTGTTTTCTTCTTTGAAGAATCAATAAGGTATATCTCTGAATTAGGATGAATTATGGCATAAGCTAATCCTGGGAAGCCACAGCCTGATCCAATATCTAAAAATTTTTTATTATTAAAATTAATATTCGGGAAAGCTTTAAATGGCCAAATGCTGTCAAAAACTTGAGATACCCAATAATCATTCCCATCAATTAATCTAGTGAGATTGGTTTTATTATTTAATTCTTTAATTTTAATTTGTAACTCTTGAAAAATATTTATTTCTTCTTCATTTATTAATGCAAAAATTTCTTCGGGAATGTTTTGTTTTTTCATTGCGTTAAAAATATAAATTTTTACCTTTCATTAAATACATTCTATTTAGTAAAAATTTATTAGAATTACAATATTAATAAAAGATTATTTTGAAAGGGGAAATTTCTTATTACAAAATATTAGGTGTAGATGAAAATGCCTCAAATCATGAATTAAGAAAGGCATTTTGCAAACTTTCCATTGAGCTTCATCCTGATACAACTTCTTTAGAAATAGACGAAGCTAAAAGTAAATTTCAAGAAGTCTTGGAAGCTTATGAAAATTTGAATAATAGTAATTTGAGGAAAATATATGATGACAAACTAAAGGAAAAATCTAGAAGTAAAAACAATACTAAAGTTTTAAATAATTTAATATTAGATTCAAATAATCAAGATTTAGTAGGGAATAGAAGACCTTTTTCAAATGGGGAATTGTTTTCGTTATTTCTTTTATTTATTATCATTTCTATTAGTTTAATTTGTTCAGTTTTTATTGCCTCTTTTACTGGCAAAGAATTAGATACAATACCTATCTGGTTAGTAAAATGATACTTTAAAAAAGTCTGTGAATCTTCCTACAAAACCTATTAACCAATATTCACTTCAATCATTGGAATTGTGGCTAACTGATTTAGGTGCTGTGAAAGATATTAATAATCCATCTAAATGGTACCTTTTACTTTCTAATTGGAATGCAACTATTATTTTTGAACAAGAAGATTTAAGTGTTATCTGGGAAAGTGAAGGACAAGAAACTAAAAGACTATTTTCCTATTGTATTAATAGAGAAGATGTGGAAAATGCAATACTGCAGGGACCTTAAATTTCTATCTAAAGATTGTCTAAGATTTGCCTTATTATCCAATAACTTTTTTCTAATTGATCATCGGTTATACATAGAGGTGGCAAGAGGTAAATAACATTACCCAGGGGCCTAATAAATAAACCTTGCTCCATTGCAAGACTCTTTATTTCTTTCCCAATATTATTAAAATAACCTTTTTTCTTCCCAATTTCTAAATCGAAAGCAGCGATTGTGCCGGATACCCTTATCTTTTTTATATAAGGTAAGTTTTTAAATTTTATTAAATGAGATAAATGTTTTTTTTCAAATGAAAGGTATTTGTGTGGTTCTTTTTCTAATAAATCAAGACTAGCGTTTGCCGCAGCACAACCTAAAGGATTAGCAGTAAAACTATGTCCATGCCAAAAAGTTTTTCTTGGGGAATCATCAATAAAGGATTGAAAAATTTTTTCTTTACATAAAGTTATTCCCATTGGTAAAAATCCACCAGTTAAGCCTTTTGAAATACTTATTAAATCAGGAACGATTTTTGCCTTTTGAAACGCAAAAAGACTTCCACATCTTCCAAACCCAGTCAAAACTTCATCGGCAATTAACAAAGAATTATTATTTTTTATAATTTCTGAAACTTTTTTTATAAACTGAGGCCTAACCATATTCATTCCTCCTGCTCCTTGAACAAGTGGCTCAAGGATTACTGCAACTGTGGGAGTTTTAAGTAGAGTTTCTAATTTTTGGATCGCCTCATTTTCTTTATTTTCTACTTCTTCATCGTTCATCCAAGTTGAAGGCCAGGGGACTCTCCTAACTGGGAACATAAGATTATCGAAATTCTCATTAAAAATATTTCTTTCACCTAAAGCCATTGCTCCAAATGTATCGCCATGATAGGCGCCATCAAAAGCTACTATTTGAGTTCTTGTCTCTCCTCTATTTTGCCATGATTGGAAGGTAATTTTTAAAGCGACTTCCACTGCAGTAGAACCGTTATCAGAAAAGAATAATCTTTCTAGTTTTGTTAATTCACTAAGTCTTTCCGCCAATTTTTTTGCCTGTGGATGTAAAAAATCAGCAAATATAACTTGCTCAAGTTTTTTTGATTGTTTGAAAACGGCATCCGCAATATATTCGTTACTATGACCATGAAGAGTTACCCACCAACTACTAATTGCATCTATTAGCTCTTTTTTAGGATCTTTAGTAAATAGTAGGGCATCTTTACCATGAGTTACTTCTATTTGCGGTTTGCTGTTATTAATTTGTGTAAAAGGTGGCCAAATATTTGGGTGCCAATCTTGATTTGGAGTTTTTGAATCCAAAGATTTCATTTATCTTATTTTTGAGTTTAAAAGTGAGATCAACTTATTCTTGATGTCTAGTTCTTTCCATAGTATATCTAAATTATTTGAGTCCATTTTTTTGATGTAAGGAAATTCAGCAATTAACGGAATACCACTAAAATCAACTAGAGTTTTTGGATTATCTAGGTGTTTTTCGCCATTGACTACTAAACCTAAAATATCAATATTTCTTCGTTTTAAGGCCTCAATACTAAGCAGTGTATGGTTAAGAGTGCCAAGTGAGCTCTTACATATAAGTATTACCGGAAGATTCCATTGTTTTATTTGATCTATTTGCAAAAAATTGCGTGTTATTGGAACCATTAATCCACCTGCAGTTTCTACAATTAATGGGTCTTGCACTTTTGGCAATCTCAACTTGTCAAAGTTAATATTTTTTTGATCTATTTCAGCAGCCCAATGAGGAGATAGAGGTTTTGTAAAGACATAAGCTTCTTTGATGATTTTCTCTTTACTTACTTGTGCAAGTTTTTCAACAGTTTGACTATCAGTTTGGGATTCAATACCACTTTGAATAGGCTTCCAATAAAAGGAATTTAATCCTTTAACGAAAAAAGAGCTTATTAAAGTTTTTCCAATATCAGTATCTGTTCCACAAATTATAAATTTGAAAATACTATCCTGACTACTCATAATTTCTTTATGATTTGAATCTCAATTTGCCATGAAAGGTTTACTGTATTATTGTAATTCTTTGGCCAAAACTTTTGAATTTTTTTTAACTCCTTCACTGTTTTGCGTTTACAATTTGTTGATTGTGCCCCTACATTTTTAATGCTTCTAAAAAGCTTATATACATCTTCAAAATTTTCAAGATAATTAAACTTTTCTGAATAATGAATTTCAGTTGATTTGAAATCTTTTAATAATTCTTTAGAGCAAAGGAAATTAAGACCACTATATTCAATATCAATTTTTCTACAAGTATCTTTCCATTCAGGAAAACAATCTTTTGTTGGATATGAAATGATTAAAAAACCTCCAGATATTAATTTACTAAACCAATTTTTTATTATCTTTTCTGGGTTGTTTAACCAATGAATGCAAAAGTTAGATGTTAATAGAGAACAGTTATTAATTTCAGGAGGTAAATCATTATTCAAATCCCATAAAATTTTTTTACTAGATAATTTATTCTCAAGAAGCATTTTTTTGCTGAAATCAATTCTGGCTACTTTTTGGGAAGAAAAATTTTTTTCTATTTCATCAGCTAATATTCCTGGTCCTGATCCTAGCTCTATCCATTCACCATTTTTTTGGGGATTTAATTCTTTGATAAATTGGACAATCTTTTTTGCAAAAAATTTCTGAATATTTGAATGCTCGAAATACCGATATGCAGCGTCATTGAAATTATTTTTTATTTTCTCATTCCACTTTTTAATATCCATTTCAGTCATTAAGTGTATTAAGTAAGATCTCGTATAAATTTAAATTATTCAAGCAATGACCTTGTTGAGCTAATTTAATTAAAATTGGCTTCCTATCGAGTGTTTTATTTAAGGAATCTAAAAAGTTATTATTTGATTCGTTGTCAAGAATTAAATCATTTTCTGATTTTATAAAAATAATTTTGCAATCTTTTCTTAAAAATACTGGAAAATCTCTATTGATGTAAAGTTGTTTTAAATCGCCTAAAAGAAGAGTTTTATTTAAACTCTCTAAACTTTTATAAAAGATATTTTTAAAACTATTATTCATATGATTTGGCATATATGATCTATGTATAAATTCTTTCAGCATATCCTTAGGTTCGTCTTTTATAATTTTTGTTTCCATTCTTTTTAGAGACCTCAAAATAAAGTTTCTCTTATTACTTAAAGGAAGAAAATTATTAAAAGAATTTATAAGAACAATATGAGTTGCTTCTTTTAAGATTCTTTTTTGCATTAAATGAAAACCAAATGAATGGCATAAAGTCATTCTGATTTCTTTTTTAGATTCTCTTTTAATCCATTCTGCTTGATAATTATTTGTTGAAAAATAGCCCCTTTCATTATCTTGCCAATGCCAATTATTATTTAAAAAATCAACTTTATAATCATCCCAGAAATATTTATTTAGTCCCCACCCATGTTGAGTAATAATTTGTTTCATTTAAACTCTTTTAATACTGCAATGAAATTTTTTAGCAGATTAAAATCTAAGTTTCTTCGTATTGTTATTCTAATTCTTGATTGCCCAACTGGAACAGTAGGAGGTCTTATCGCAATTGCTAAAAACCCATTTTCCTCAAGATATTTTTGTAGATAAATTGCCTTTTCTTCTTGGCCAACAATAATTGATAAAATGTGAGAATCTCCCTGAACTGGAAAACTAAAATTTTTAATAATTTCATCTTTCCATATCTTCGCAGAAGATAACAAATCAATACCCCATTCTTTATTTTCTAAAATTTTTTTTAAACCTTCTAGCGCTCCAGCAGCTAAAGATGGTGCAAGAGCGGTTGTGTACCTAAATGCACCACTTGTTTGGATAAGATATTCACCAATTTCTGAATTGGAAGCTATGAAAGCTCCACCGCTTCCAAATGCTTTTCCAAAAGTTCCAGTAATGATAGTTATATCTGAACGGCAATTAAAACTTAAACCCCTGCCTGCAGGGCCCAAGATCCCAATTGAATGGGCTTCGTCAACTAATAATTGAACACTATTTTTTTTGCAAATTTCCGTTATTTCTCTGAGCGGAGCAGTTGATCCCTCCATGCTATAAAGAGATTCGACAACAACTAAAATGGAATTTTTTGCGGGGTTAGATTTAATAATTTTATCTTCTAAATCGTTTAAATTATTGTGTGAAAATCGAACTAGTTTTGCTTGAGCAGCTTTAACTCCAACCAATAAAGAGTTATGGATCAATTTATCTGCTATTACGATACTATTTCTGTTTGCTAAAGCCTGGATAGCGGCTATATTTGCTTGAAATCCGCTTGGGAAAAGTAATACTTTCTCTTGATCAAGCCACTTGGCAAGTTCTGTTTCTAATAATTTATGTATTGGTCTTGAACCTGTAATAAACCTAGAGCTTCCTGAACCAATACCTTCTAACATGCTTATTTCGTAAGCAGCTTTTATTAAATCCTTGTCCCTACTTAATCCAAAATAATCATTACTGCATAAGTCTATAAGTTTTTTATTTTGAGAATTTAAACTTAGAAGTTCGAATGATTTTTTACCTAAAGAAAATGTTTTTAATTTACGGATTCTATTTTTTGGAATTTTTATTTTTTTCATTTTGGCAAAATAAAATATAGTGGATTTAATTAAAAAGATTTAGATTTACTATTAAAGTTTGCAAGGTATTTTTTGTTTATTAATATCTATATAGATCATATATTAAGAAGTTAACTCATCCTCTCTTCAATCACAATTATTGCTTAATTTAGAGGAATATTTCCCCTTTCCGCTAGATGATTTCCAATTAGAAGCAATTCGAGCTATTAATAGCGGAAATTCTGTTGTTTTAACCGCACCAACAGGCTCGGGTAAAACATTGATAGGTGAATTTGCTATATATAGAGGCTTATCTCATGACAGTAGAGTTTTTTATACAACACCTTTAAAAGCTCTATCAAATCAAAAGTTTAGAGATTTTGCTAATCAATATGGTGAGAATAAAGTTGGTCTTTTAACTGGAGATATAAGTATAAATAGAGAAGCACCAATCTTAGTCATGACGACTGAGATTTTTAGGAACATGCTTTATGGCGAATTTGATGAATTTGATGATCCCTTAGAAAATTTAGAATCTGTGATTCTTGATGAATGTCATTATATGAATGACCCCCAAAGAGGTACAGTTTGGGAAGAAACTATAATCCATTGCCCTACTAGAACTCAAATAATAGCTTTATCAGCAACAATAGCCAATGCAGATCAACTACAAAATTGGATAGAAAAAGTTCATGGGCCCACAGTATTAATTAATAGTGATAAGAGACCAGTCCCACTTGATTTTATTTTTTGTAGTGTTAAAGGCCTCCATCCACTTTTAAATAATAAGGGTAATGGAATTCATCCAAACTGTAAGATTTGGAGAGCTCCTAAAGGGCAGAAAATGAGAGGAAAAGTAGGTAGGATAATGCAACCAAAGTCTCCCTCAATTGGCTTTGTGATCTCGAAACTAGCTGAACGAAATATGTTGCCAGCTATTTATTTTATTTTTAGTAGAAGAGGATGTGAAAAGGCTATTGAGAATATAAAAGACTTAACTTTAGTAAGTTATTCAGAAGCAAATATGATATCCCGAAAATTAGATGTTTATCTTAAAAATAATCAAGAGGCAATTAAAGATAAATCTCAATGCGAGGCATTAAAACGAGGTATTGCATCTCACCATGCTGGATTATTGCCTGCATGGAAAGAATTGGTTGAGGAATTATTTCAGCAAGGTTTGATAAAAGTTGTTTTTGCAACTGAAACTCTTGCTGCAGGAATTAATATGCCCGCAAGAACCACTGTTATTTCTTCTTTATCAAAAAGGACAGAAGATGGTCATAGATTATTATTTAGCAGTGAATTTTTGCAAATGTCAGGAAGAGCTGGAAGAAGAGGAAAAGATACTCAAGGATATGTTGTTACATTACAAACAAGATTCGAAGGTGCCAAAGAAGCAAGTGCACTGGCTATTAGCAAACCAAATTCTTTAGAGAGTCAATTCACTCCTAGTTATGGAATGGTACTTAATCTTTTACAAAGTTATACTTTAGAGAAGTCTAAAGAATTAATTAAAAGAAGTTTTGGTAGTTTTTTATATTTAGGTGAATCCTCAGGTGAGAATATAATTCTTGAAAATTTAGATAAGGATTTAATTGAATTAAAAAAAATTACATCTAACGTTTCATGGAAAGATTTTGATGCCTACGAAAAGTTAAAAAATCGTCTTAAAGAAGAGAGAAGACTCTTGAAAATTTTAGAAAAACAAGCAGCAGAAAAATTATCAGAAGAGATAACTAATGCACTCCCATATATTAAAGATGGAAGCTTAATTTCAATCAAAGCTCCTCAAATTAAAAGAAAAATTGTTCCAGGCTTAATTTGTAAGAAAATATATGAATCCCAAAAAATTAAGAGTTTATTGTGTTTGACAATTGATAATTTATTTATTCTTATAAAACCCTCATATATAGTAAGTATTTTTAATGATTTAGACGCAATTGATGTCTTAGGACTTGAAGTACCAAAGATGTATTTTTCTGGAGAGGTATTTAGGGGAGATGATACGTCGCAGTGTTATGCGGATCGAATTTTAGAAGTTTCTAAAAAAAATGATTTACAAACTCCACAATATGATCTGACAACGGAAGTTTTGGCACAACAGCAACAAATTAATAATTTAGAAGAAACAGTTACTGATCATCCCGCACATAGATTTGGAGACTCCAGGAAATTAAAGAAATATAGAAAAAGAATCATTGATGTTGAACAAGAAATAAATATGAGAAAAGAACTTCTTGAGGATAAAGAAAATCATAACTGGAGAACTTTTACCGATTTGATTAAAATTTTGAATCACTTTGGGTGTTTAAATGATTTGGAATTGACAGAAGTTGGACAAACAGTTGGTGCAATAAGAAGTGAAAATGAATTATGGATTGGTCTTGTTTTAGTCAGTGGTTATTTGGACGATTTAGATCCTCCCGAGTTAGCTGGAATTATTCAAGCTATATGTGTTGATGTAAGGAGGCCTAATCTTTGGTGTAATTTCAAGCCTTCTTTAAAGGTAATAGATGTTTTTAATGAATTAGATGGTTTAAGAAAATTAGTCTTTTTTCAACAAAATAAGTTTCATATTGAAATTCCTATCAATCTAGAAACAGAGTTGTCTGGAATTATTTCTGAATGGGCAAGGGGAAAAAAATGGAAAGATTTGGTTTTTAATACTTCATTAGATGAAGGTGATGTAGTGAGGATTATTAGAAGATCAATTGATGTCCTTTCTCAAGTCCAATACTGTATTGGTGTTAGTAATAAATTAAAAAGCAAAGCAAAGCTAGCATTAAAAGCTATTAATCGGTTTCCTGTTTCTGAATCTAATGATCTTATAAAAGTTTCTGAAGATATTAATCCTGCAACAAAAAGAATTGACAATAATTCTTAAATTTATTAATCAAATCATTGAATTAATATTCATTGCTTTATCAAATTCATCTTCGTTTAAATAACCTAATTTGAGTGTTGCCTCTTTTAAATTTAATGATTCTTTGAAAGCAAGGTTTGCAATTTCAGCTGCTTTTTCATAACCAACTTTTGGCACTATGGCTGTTACCAACATTAGTGAATTTTCTAAATTTAACTTCATTTTCTTTGGATTAGGTTCCATTCCATCAACTAATTTTATTCTGAAGTTTTCTATTGCATTTTTAAGTAATTTTAAACTTGTAAGAATATTAAATCCAATAAGAGGCTTATATTCATTCATCTGTAAAGTGCCGCTAGTATTTGCTATTGAAACCGCATATTCAAGACCCATTATCTGAGTGCAAACCATTGATAAGGCTTCGCATTGAGTAGGATTAACTTTACCCGGCATGATAGAACTTCCAGGTTCATTCTGAGGGATAATTAATTCATATATTCCTGACCTTGGTCCTGAAGATAGAATTTTTATATCATTTGAAATTTTAAATAATGCACCTGCTAATATTTTTATCTGACTCATTACTTGAGCTAGACGATCATGCGAGGCCATGATAGAAAAATTATTTTTTGATTTATAGAACATTAGATTAGTATCATCGGAAATTGATTTTATAGACTCTTCACAAAATCCTTTTGGACAATTAATACCTGTTCCAACTGCAGTTCCTCCCAGAGGTAAAAAATACAATTCATTCAGACTTATAATAATTGCATTCTCAGCATCTTTAAGTTGCTCTGACCATCCTGATATTTCTTGCCCAAAAGTAAGGGGCACTGCATCTTGAAAATGGGTTCTTCCTATCTTTATGAGGTCTTTCCATTGTTCACTTTTTTTATCAAGGATCTTAGTAAGTTCTCTTATCGTTGGAACTAAATTTTTGATTATTTCATTAACAACTGATATTTGAATGGCAGCAGGAAAAGTATCATTAGTTGACTGAGATTTATTTACATCATCATTCGGATGAATTGGTTGATGACTACCAAGCTCTGAATTTGTTTTTAATGCTGCAATATTTGAAATTACCTCATTAACATTCATATTTGTTTGCGTGCCACTACCTGTTTGCCAAACCTTTAAGGGAAACTGTGAATCATGAAGCCCATCAAGTATTTCTGTACATGCCTCTACAATCAAATCTTTTTTTCTTTTATCTATTAACCCTAAATTGAAATTCGCAATTGAAGCAGCTTTTTTTATGAGGGTGAGTGAATAAATTAACTCAATTGGAATTAATTCTTCTCCAATAGAAAAATTTATTATCGATCTTTGTGTTTGAGCGCCCCACAAAGCTTCAATAGGAACCTCTATTGTTCCCATACTATCTTTTTCAATCCTAAAGTTTTTTGTCATTATTCCTCTGAAAACACTGGTTTAACTTAGATAAGGTTTTCAGTAATCCTAGATACCTAACTTCTCCCATATTACACTTAAATTATTAAGATGAATTGAAGGATTAAAACATTCTTCTAAGTCACTTTGATCAATAAATTCCATTATTTCATTATCTCTCTCTATAATTTGTTTGAAATTCCCATTTTCAGTATTCCACGCCTTATGCGCATTTTTTTGTACTAAGCTATAAGCTTTTTCTCTAGACAACCCCTTCTCTACAAGCAAAAGTAAAACTTTCTGACTAAAGATTACACCGCCATATATATTTAAATTTTTGAGCATATTTTTTGGATAAACTTCCAAATTGCTTACTATACCTTTCATTTCCCTGAGCATAAAATGCAAACAGATTGATACGTCAGGTAACATAATACGTTCATTTGAACTATGGCTTATATCTCTTTCGTGCCAAAGTGGAACATTTTCCAGTGCTGTTAAGACGTAACTCCTCAAAATTCTTGCTAAACCGCTTACTCTTTCACTTCGAATAGGATTTCTTTTATGAGGCATGGCAGAACTTCCTTTTTGCCCTTTTGTAAAGCCCTCCTCAACTTCTAAAACATCAGTTCTTTGTAAATTTCTTATTTCAGTTGCGAATCTATCTAGAGAAGCGCCAACTAGTGCAATAGTTTGAACATATTCTGCATGCCTGTCTCTCGATATGACCTGCGTACTTGCTGTATCTGGTTTTAAGCCTAGTAAATCACAAGTTATTTGTTCTACTTTGGGATTCGTATTAGCGTAAGTTCCCATAGCACCACTTATTTGTCCAATAGCTACAGATTCTTTCAGTGTTAACAATCTTTTTTTGTTCCTTATTATTTCTGCTAACCATCCAGCAAGTTTAAAACCGAAGGAAATTGGCTCCCCATGAATTGCATGAGATCTGCCAATCATTAATGTATTTTTATGCTTCCTTGCTAATAATCTGACTTCATTTTCTAGGTTCTCAATTTCTTCTAATAACAATTCGCAAGAATCTTTTAACTGAAGAGATAAACCAGTATCAAGTACATCACTACTGGTCATACCAACATGTATATATCTTCCAGAATCTCCTACAAATTCATTAACGCTTGTAAGAAATGCTATGACATCATGTTTAACTTCTTTCTCAATTTCTTTAATTCTAGATTCATCAAACTTTGCATTTGAACGTATCTCTTTCATTGCATTCTCAGGAATTTTTCCTAGGGAAAAATTTGCTTCACATGCAGCTATTTCAACCTTAAGCCAACTCTGGAATTTTGCGCTATCAGTCCAGATTTTCCCCATTTCGGGTAATGTGTAACGCTCGATCACAATTTTTATTAATTATCAATTTAAACTTTATAACCAAAAACGAATTATTGCTCTATACCTTAAAGATGTACTTGCCATTGAACATATTTGCCTGGCTATTATTTTCTTATGTAACATTTTTCTAGCTAATTAAGAAAGCTTAAATATAAAAATGTTTGCATTTATTCCTTTCGTTAAAAATGGGTAATTTTTTAGTTCTTATTTAAAATTGGAAGGTATTAAAGAATTTGGATCTTAATCTCATAGAAGTTCATTATTCAGTCTTTTTTTATTGATTAATAGATGATTAAAAAAAGTAGATTAGACCTTTATCTTCTAAAAACTGGTTTATGTGAAACTCGTCAAAAAGCCCAAGGTTTAATTCTTGCGGGCAAGGTTAGAGATATCAATGGAAAAGTATGGGATAAACCTGGACAACAAGTATTAATTGGATCTGAATTTTTTATTGATTCCGAACCTATGTTTGTATCAAGGGGCGGCGAAAAATTATTGGAGGCATTTAATAAACTTGAAATTAAAGTAAAAGATAAAATATGTATTGACGCAGGAATCTCTACTGGGGGATTTACTGATTGCTTATTACAACAAGGAGCAAAGTTAGTTTATGGGATAGATGTTGGTTATGGGCAGACTGCATGGAAGATTAGAAATAATCCAAAAGTTATACTTTTTGAACGAACTAATATTCGAAATTTAAAACCTAATGATCTTTTATCTAGAAGTAATGAATTACCAAATTTTGTCGTTGCTGATTTGTCTTTTATTTCATTAACGTTAGTTTTTAAATCTATTGTTAATTTATTAGAAGGTGATTGTATTGAGGGAATATTTTTGATTAAACCCCAATTTGAGGTGGGTAAAGATAAAGTCAGTAAAGGCGGTGTTGTTCGCAATCCTAAATTCCATACTGAGGCTATAGAGTCTGTTATTTATGCTGCTAAGAATTTCAAATGGAATATAAAGAATTTGATAGCTTCTCCTTTAGTAGGTCCTGCTGGAAATCATGAATATTTAGCTTGGATGACCTTAGGAAGTCAATCAAATAAAAGGATTAATAGTGAATATATACAAAATTTAGTAAAAGAAACTCTTTGAATTAAAGAGCTTCTTCGTCTTTATCGCCGGTTCTAATTCTCACAACAGAATCAATTGATGTGATGAATATTTTTCCGTCACCTATCTCTCCAGTTTTTGCTGCTTCAGCAATCGCATCTATGACTGAATTAACCTTTTCATCCTCTACGACAACTTCTACTTTAAGTTTTTGAAGGAATTCAACAGTAAATTCGGAACCTCTATATCTTTCAACTTGTCCTTTTTGCCTTCCAAAACCTCTGACTTCACTAACGGTCATTCCAACAATACCGGAGTTTACTAATGCAATTTTTACATCCTCCAGCTTAAATGGACGTATGATTGCTTCAATTTTCTTCATGATTAAAGATTGAACATTCCTATTTTAATTGTTTTTTGGGAAAACATCCAACATTGAAATATCAGAAAAACATTCAATATTAAGGCCTGCATTCGTGGCGTCTTCAATTAATAGTTGGGAATTTTCTTCAGAAATTATTACTTTACTATTTGACAAAGCTTCCCACTGATCATTCTCAAAGTGTGTTTGAAGCCATAACATTCCAATTGCGCTTTTTGGTTGAAGGGATTTATTTAAGTTGTTATCAATAGTTATCAAACAAATGTCCATTAATTTTTCATTGAACTAAAAACATATAACCCTTTTGGCCCACATTATGAATGTTACTATTGATACAAAAATAAGATTTAGCAGCTTTTGACTTAGTCAATTGTAATACTTAGATTTGTTGATACTTTTGCGAATTTTTATCTTTATATATAGTTTTTATATAGGTTTAGTAAAAAATTTCTACTAAAAATGAGTACAGCTAAATTAGAAGATTCGACTCAAAGACCGCTATATGGTGAAAGAATTATTGAAGAATCAAAAATAATTTGTTTCGATAATCCAAACAAGAAAAGAATTTATGAAATTTCTATTCAGTTACCTGAATTTACATGTAAGTGCCCCTTTTCTGGTTATCCAGATTTTGCAAAGCTAAATATTATTTATCAACCTAATTTGAGAGTCTATGAGTTGAAGTCTTTAAAGCTTTATATTAATAATTTTAGAGATATAAAAATATCACATGAGGAAGTTGTGAATAGAATTATGGATGATTTAGTGAATGAAGGTTCACCTCACTGGATACATTTAAACGCTGCATTTAACCCCAGAGGGAATGTTTCTATGCAGTTAGATATTTTTAGTGGGAAGAAAAGAAATTAAAATTTTTTTATTTCTTCTGATAATTTAAAAAATTCTTTTTTAAAACCAACTAGATTTTTATTGCTAAGGCCTCCAATAGATAACTTTTGTGATTCTTTATTTACCAGAATCCATAATTGGTTAGTTGGTATAAGACTTATTATTGTTCCAAAAATTATTAAAATAAAAGAAAAGTAAATAAATGGTATAGACGGATCATTTTTAATTATTAAACCACTGCTGGGGATTATTTTTTTCAGAGATACTTTTGAAGAATTAACTTCTAAAGGATTGTCATTAATATAAAGATTATTCCCAGAAAAATTTTCTATATTCGAAATTTTAAGTGGACCATTTTCATTATCTATTGTTAAAAGGAAATTTTTTTTAGTCTCCGATCCTAATTCAATTAAAACTCCCCAAACTTGATTACCGATTTCGGGAATCTCCTTTAATTGTAATTGATAAAGGATATTATCTATTTCTAAAACAACATTTGATATTGCCCAATCTGCTTGATAAATAGTTAATCCTTTAAACCTAATTGGGTGATTAACTTTGGTGGTTTTTATTTCATTTAAATTTAGATCTTCAGAAGAAAAATTTAATTTTGAAATAAACTGTTTGGGTACACCATCACTTTCTCGTTCTATAGAAAAATCGACTAATTTTACATTGGCTTTTGAGTTTGTGCTCTCATTAACAAGATCCAAAGTTTCTCCAGGCAGTAAATATTGTTCTTTTGAGTGACTTGTAAAACTTCCATATGCTGAACCTATAAGTAAGACTATTAATCCGATATGTACAACTAAAGGACCGATTTTTCCAATTAAACCCCTTCTTGCAGAAATATGACTTTTAAATTTGTATGTTTTCCATCCTCTTTTTTTAAGTAATAAATCTACTTTTGATATATGTTCTCCATCTTGATTGATTGGATGACTTGTAGTTAGTTGCAGTTTGCTAAATTTTTTTTCGCTCTTGTATTCAATCCATTTTAATGAAGCTTTTAATGAAGGGATTTGCCTCCTGAAACTACAAGCTGCTAAGGAAATGCAAAGAAGAATTAATGTAAATAAAAACCAAAAGCTTGTGTATACATGATCCAATTGAAGCTTTAAGACTGTTTCTCCATCTAAAAATCCAAAAATGGGAGTACTATCGAAATTATCAATATAGAATTTATTATTACTACCTTGAGGTATAAAAGTACCTATGCCACTGGCAATAGCTATGAAGATTATCAGTGATATGGCGAATCTTAAACTTGATATTTTTAAAATTAAATTCTTAAAAATAATCATTTAAATCCAATTTGAAAATAAATTTAATAATCCTAGTGCAACTAAAAATATCCCACTTAAGGTGGGAATTATTTGACTAAATTTTCTAAGCTCTAAAAATTTTTTTAAGTTTTCTGCCGTGGCTCCAGCAATAATTAATGGAGTGACTTGGCCTATTCCAAAGAAAAATAAAAAAATAATTGAGATTATTGGGTTTTTAGCTTGCGATACCCAAGCTAGGAGAGTTGCTAAAACTGGAGTGATGCAAGGTGAAGAGGCTAGTCCAAAAGTAGTTCCTATTGTAAAAGGTGCTATGAGGGATGGTATCTTGTCTTCTATTATTTTTAGATCAGGTCCATTCGGAAACTGAAACTTTAGAATTCCTAATAAATTTAAACCCATTATTATTGCTATTAGGGCAACAAATGAAGTGTAATAAGATGGAATTTGCCCATATATTTTACCTAAGAATCCACTCGCAGCACCTAGTGCAACAAGCGAAAAAACTACTCCTCCTGAAAAACTAATAAGTTTAAATTTATTTTTCTTTGTTCCTCCTATGTAAGCAATTGTTACTGGAAGTAATGATAATGAGCATGGCCCAAGACTTGTTAAAAGTCCTGCACTGAAAACCAAAAATATAGTAAACGGACCAGGACTATTAAGACCATTCTGCATAAGCAGATTACCCTTTTGAGATAATTCTGAAATAACTAAATTAAATGATTCGATAGCTTGAGTTAAATCCTTTAAATTCTAACTAATTAAGAGTCTTTCGTGTACTAATCATACCAATGAATCCTGTTGATTCTAATGAACATCTCACTAACATCCCTGCAATAAAAAAAGACGCTATTAATGAATTGCCACCATAACTAATGAAAGGTAGTGGTAAGCCTGTAGTAGGCATTGAACCTGTTGCTACAGCAATATGCATTATTGATTGACCTGTCAACAATACACCACATCCGATAGCAACTAATTTTGTATAGTTGTTCCTGCACTTAAGACTAATTCTTAGGCTTATATAAAAGAATACTGCTAAAAATCCTAAGAATAAAGTACACCCCAACAAACCAAATTCTTCCGCAAAAATGGCAAAAATAAAATCTGTATACATGAACGGTAGATACTGTAATTTTTGTATAGAGAGCCCAAAACCTTGGCCAAATAGACCCCCTGAACCTATAGCTAATAAACTCTGAACCAATTGAAATCCACTTTCCTGTTGATCTTTCCAAGGATTAATAAATGAAGTAACTCTAAGTTTTTGATATTCGTTATTAAGGATGCTAATACATCCAGTAATGAATCCTATTGAAGCAAATGAGCAAAGAGAGCTAAGTTTTACGCCTCCACATAAACCCATTAACCAAAGAAGAATTCCAGTTAATGATGCAGTACTTAAATTAGGCTGTTTTAGTATTAATAAAATTAATAAACCAAAGGATATTATTGAAATTAATTTTTTATCATTCTTTACTAGATTCCAATGTGCGAAAAGGTTAGAAGCTTCTAGAATTAGAAAAGGTTTAATTAATTCAGATGGCTGCAGACGTAAATTGCCAAGCACTAGCCATCTTGAAGATCCATTAACTGTAATTCCAGTAAAATTGGTAAGGAAAATTAAAAAGAATAAAATATAAAAAACAATTCTTGAAAACTTTAAAAGATTTCTAATGTTTGTATTAAGAACGAAATAAAATAGACTAATTCCTGGAATTGTCCAAATAATTTGTTTTTTTAAGAAGTAAGCCCAATTTCCCATTTCCCTACTAGCCACCCACCAACTTGATGATCCTAGTATGCATATTCCTAATATTGTCCAAATTCCAATGAGGACAACGAGGATTTTTGCCTCATAAGGCCATAACGTCCAAGGTAAGGGAAATATAGACTCTGTTAAATTACTTAGATTTTTTTGGTAATTAGAATTAAAGGGTTTTTTTCTTTTAGAGATTCTTTTATATTTTATTTTTTCTTGACTTATCTCCAATTTTTTTAGATGTATATGTACTATTGAGACGTTTAATTGAGATTTTGCCAAGTCTTTTATTAACGTTTTAAAGTGTTAAAGCAATTAAAAAGATGACTTTTCATAAATTTTATTTTTGAAGAATAAAGTAAAAAATGGTCTACAGATTAATCATAAATCTTAAGAATTAATTTTTTATAGAAAAAAACTAGCTAAAAGGTACCTCTCCGTGATAGATTCCGTGAGTTTATATACTTACTTCAAACCATTCAGAGAGGGTTTCTAAACTATGTTCACATCAGTGGACTCAAATAGAAAAAAACTTGAGCATCCTTCTAATGAGAATGTTCAATTTCCTCAATCCCTGAATAATTCTTTCATCAAAGAAAGTAAATATGGCATTGCCAATCAAATAGATAATTTGCTTTCTCAAAATGATGAATACACAAAATTGCAATTAACAATTTTTGGAATCACTTTTATTGTTTCTATTTTATTAGCATCAATAACTGGAATTTTTCTTGGATTTACTTTTGGTTTTAGTATTTTTATAGGTGCAATTGCCGGCATTTTTTACCTACGTTTGCTTGCCAAAAGTGTAGGGCAACTTGGTAATGAATCATCAGGTGTATCAAAATTGCAACTATTAGTTCCAGTTTGCCTCTTTATTTTTGCCAGCAAGCTAGGATCTTTAGATATTTTTCCTGCAATGATAGGTTTTTTTATTTATAAGCCTTCACTCATTCTTTATTTTTCACGTTCTTAAGTAAATTTTTTTATTCAAAACAAATGTTTATTAATTCCTTGCTAACAAATTTTGCAGCATTAGAAGTTGGTCAACATCTTTATTGGCAAATTGGAAATATCAGACTTCATGGGCAGGTATTTTTAACATCTTGGATTTTATTAGGAGCGTTATTAGTTTTTATTTCTTTAGGAACTAAAAAAATGGAAAATGATCCTAAAGGCCTTCAAAACTTGCTTGAGTTCCTATGGGATTACATAAGAGATCTTGCTAGGACGCAAATAGGTGAAAAAGTTTATAGAGATTGGATGCCATTTATAGGTACTTTATTTTTATTCGTCTTTATAAGTAATTGGGGAGGAGCTTTAATTCCTTGGAAATTGATTAAGTTACCAAGTGGAGAATTAGGAGCACCTACTGCAGATATCAATACAACTATAGCCTTGGCTTTATTGGTTTCACTTTCTTATTTCTATGCAGGTTTAAGCAATAAGGGTTGGAGATACTTCGAATACTATGTTCATCCAACTCCGATTATGCTTCCTTTCAAAATTCTAGAGGACTTTACGAAACCTTTATCACTCTCTTTCAGGCTATTTGGAAATATTTTGGCTGATGAACTTGTTGTTGGTGTTCTAGTCTTTTTAGTTCCGCTAATTCTCCCAATACCTGTTATGTTCCTAGGATTATTTACTAGTGCAATTCAGGCATTGATTTTCGCAACTTTAGCGGCCTACTACATTGGAGAAGCTGTTGAAGAACATCATTAACTGTCTTCTAATACATTCAGACGCTTTTACAAAGGGTCTGTAATCTGGCAAAATATCTAATCGCGTAGGTCTGAAAATATCAGACCCATTCTTAAAAGAAAGAATGTCCAAGCGTGTATGACAAAAAGATTATCACAAGTATTAAGCTCTTTATTTCAAAATTATGGATTCGATTACTTCCGCTGCATCAGTTGTAGCTGCTGGTTTAGCAGTTGGTCTAGGTGCTATTGGCCCAGGTCTTGGACAAGGTAACGCAGCTCAAGGTGCTGTTGAGGGTATAGCCCGTCAACCAGAAGCTGAAGGTAAAATCAGAGGAACTCTTCTTTTATCTTTCGCTTTCATGGAGTCATTAACAATTTACGGATTAGTTGTGGCTTTGGTACTACTTTTTGCGAATCCTTTTTCCTAAAAGTTAATATTGCTTCTAATCCTTATTAGCAAAATTTAAATTTAATTTTTTAACTTCAACTTAATCATATGTTGGCCTTTAATTTTTTTGGTGCTACAGAAGGTGGATTATTTGATATAAATGCCACTTTGCCACTTATGGCGATACAAGTAGTTGCGCTTACTTACATATTAAATTCTCTCTTTTTTAAGCCTGTTGGCAATGTTGTAGAAAAAAGAGAAAAGTTTGTGAGTAACAATATTATTAAGGCCAAAAATAAACTTTCTGAGGTTAAAAAATTAGAAGCTGATTTATTAACTCAGCTTCAAAGTGCTCGTACAGAAGCCCAAAGAATTGTTAGCGAAGCTGAGAATGAGTCTGACAAGCTCTATAAAGAAGCACTAGAACTTGCTAACAATGAAGCAAATGCTTCAAAAGAAAAAGCAAGACTAGAAATTGAAAGTCAGACGTCTGCTGCTCGTGATCAACTTTCTAAACAGGCTGATGATCTAAGCGAACTTATTGTTAATAGATTGATTCTAGAAAAATGAATTTAACTCTTTTAGCTACAGAAGGTTTTGGATTGAACTTCAATTTATTCGAAACTAATATCCTTAATTGGGCTGTAGTGGTTTTTGGTCTTTATAAATTTTTGCCTGGTTTCCTAGGTAAAATGCTTCAAAAAAGGAGAGAAGGAATCCTTCTTGAATTAAAAGATGCTGAAGATCGACTCCTAAATGCAACTCAAGCTTTAGAAAAGGCGAAGAAAGATTTATCTTCAGCAGAAGAAAAAGCTTCTCAAATAAAAGCAGATTCCCTTAAAAGATCTGAATCAATCAGAATGGAAAGTGAGAAAAAAGCGATAGAGGAGATGGCACGAATTAAACAAAGTGCAATCTCTGATGAGAGCTCTGAAGCATCTAGAGCAATTTCTCAACTTCGAAAAGAAGCTGTTGAACTGGCAATTAAGAAAGCTTTAGATTCTCTCCCAAATCGACTTGATAAAACAACACAAGAAAATTTGGTAACTCAATCAATTAACAATATTGAGGTGAACTAATGCCACTTTTAAATTCAGTTACTACACCATACGCAGAGGCATTACTTCAAGTTGTGAATGAAAATTCGCAAACTGAAGAGATGGTTTCTGAGGTGAAACAACTCTTGGAATTGATAAATGATTCCCCTGAATTGGAGAAGGCACTATCTTCTCCCATTTTAGAGACAGATGCTAAGAAGAAAATCATTATTGAAATTTTTTCAAATAAGGTTAATTCTTCTTTACTGAATTTCTTAAAATTATTGGCCGATAGGCAAAGAATTGGAATCCTTACTGCAATTCTTGATAGGTTTTTAGAGATTTACCGAGAAAATAGTAATATTGCTTTGGCAACTGTTACTTCTGCAGTCGAGCTTACTGATGAACAAAAAGGTTTAATTACCAAAAAGATCATCAATATTGCTGGAACAGAAAAATTAGAACTTGTAACTAAAATCGACCCATCTCTTATTGGTGGTTTCGTCGCCAGTGTAGGATCAAAAGTAATTGATGCTTCCCTTGCCTCACAAATAAGAAAACTTGGCTTATCCCTTTCCAAGTAACTTTAAAATCAACCTTAAATTCTTAAATCCATGGTATCTATACGCCCTGATGAAATCAGTTCAATCTTAAAACAACAAATAACTGATTATGACCAATCTGTAAGTGTTAGCAATGTAGGAACTGTTCTGCAAATCGGTGATGGCATTGCAAGAATATATGGCTTAGATCAGGTCATGGCAGGTGAGTTATTGGAATTTGAGGATGGTACCGAAGGTATAGCTTTAAATCTTGAAGATGATAATGTTGGAGCTGTTTTAATGGGAGAGGCGCTTGGTGTCCAAGAAGGAAGTAACGTTAAGTCCACAGGTAAAATCGCATCTGTTCCAGTTGGTGAAGCAATGCAGGGGAGAGTTGTTAACCCTCTCGGACAACCAATAGATGGGAAAGGGGAAATTCCAACAAGTGATACTAGATTGATCGAAGAAATGGCTCCTGGAATAATCAAGAGAAGATCAGTGCATGAACCAATGCAAACAGGTATCACATCTATTGATGCAATGATTCCTGTTGGAAGAGGTCAAAGAGAATTAATTATTGGTGATAGACAAACTGGAAAATCTGCGATTGCTATTGACACAATAATCAACCAAAAAGGTCAAGACGTAGTTTGTGTTTACGTAGCTATTGGTCAGAAGTCAGCATCAGTAGCTAACATCGTAGAGGTCTTAAGAGAGAGAGGAGCCCTAGATTATACAGTCGTAGTTAGTGCAGGAGCTTCAGAAGCAGCTGCTTTACAGTATTTAGCACCTTATACTGGTGCAGCAATTGCTGAACATTTTATGTATCAGGGTAAAGCAACACTTGTTATTTATGATGATTTAACAAAACAAGCTCAGGCTTATAGGCAAATGTCTCTTCTTTTAAAAAGACCACCAGGAAGAGAGGCTTATCCTGGAGACGTGTTCTACTTACATAGTAGATTACTAGAAAGAGCAGCAAAACTTTCTGATGCAATGGGAGGGGGTTCTATGACAGCTCTTCCAATTATTGAAACTCAGGCAGGGGACGTTTCGGCTTACATTCCAACTAATGTTATTTCAATTACAGATGGACAAATATTCTTGAGTGCAGATTTATTTAACTCAGGATTAAGACCAGCTATTAATGTTGGTATTTCTGTTAGCCGTGTTGGAGGAGCCGCTCAGACAAAAGCAATTAAAAAAATTGCAGGAACTTTAAAATTAGAACTCGCACAGTTTGATGAACTAGCTGCTTTTTCCCAATTTGCATCTGATCTTGATGAAGCAACTCAGCAACAACTTGAAAGAGGCAAAAGACTAAGAGAGTTATTAAAGCAACCTCAATTCTCTCCGCTAAACCTTGCAGAACAAGTTGCAGTTGTTTATGCAGGAGTTAAAGGTCTTATTGATGAGGTTCCTGTTGAGGATGTTACTAAATTTGCAACTGAACTTAGGGAATACCTAAAGTTAAATAAAGCAGAATTTATAGAAGAGATTCTTAAAGAAAAGAAATTAAATGATGGATTAGAAGCCACACTAAAAGAGGTGATAAATGAAGTTAAATCATCAATGCTTGCCACAGTTTAAATTTATTTAAGGAGATACCATGGCAAATCTTAAAGAGATTAGAGATCGAATCGTTTCCGTTAAAAATACAAGAAAAATAACGGAGGCCATGAGACTTGTTGCAGCTGCAAAAGTTAGGAGAGCTCAAGATCAAGTTCTTAAGAGTAGACCTTTTGCAGATAAACTTGCACGTGTCTTAGAAAATATTCAATCTAGAGTACAATTTGAGGCTGTCGACTCTCCTCTATTATCCAAGAGAGAAGTAAAAAGCATCACCTTGGTTTGCATAACTGCGGATAGAGGTTTATGCGGTGGTTACAACACAAATATCATAAAAAAGGTAGAAATAAGATATTCAGAATTAGTCAAACAAGGATATCAACCAAATTTAATTTTGGTAGGGAAGAAAGCTATTGGATATTTTCAAAATAGAAAGGATAGATATGTAATTAAAAGTACTTTCAAAGAACTAGAACAGGTACCCACAGTCAAGGACTCTGAAGGAGTTACAAATGAGATTTTAGCTGAATTCCTTTCAGAAAATTCTGATAGAGTGGAAATTATTTACACGAAATTCATCACTCTAGTTAGCTGCGCCCCTGTCGTTCAAACACTGTTGCCACTTGATCCTCAAGGAATTGCTGAGGAAAACGATGAAATTTTTAGGTTGACTACAAAAGATAGTAAGTTATTTGTTGAAAAATCAAATATTGAAAAAAGTGATTCAGAGAAGTTGCCATCAGATATTGTTTTTGAACAAAGTCCTGATCAATTATTAGATTCGTTATTACCATTATATTTACAGAATCAGGTACTAAGAGCTCTTCAAGAGTCTGCAGCTTCAGAACTAGCTTGCAGGATGACTGCTATGAATAATGCGAGTGATAATGCTAAAGAATTAGCAAGTACTTTGAATCTAACCTATAACAAAGCCAGACAAGCAGCTATTACTCAAGAAATATTAGAAGTTGTGGGAGGTTCAGCAGTTTAGCAATAAGATTTAGGATATGCCTGAATACAATATCAAAGTTCAATTTGAGCAAAAGACTTTTAGTTTTTTATGTTCTGAAGATCAAGATATTATTTCAGCGGCAAAAATGAATGGAATAGATTTACCAAGTAGTTGTTGTTCAGGAGTTTGTACAGATTGTGCATCCATGATATTGGAAGGCTCTGTAGATCAAGAAGATGCTATGGGATTAAATGATGATTTAAGGGAAAAGGGCTTTGCACTTTTGTGTGTGGCATATCCCAAGTCAGATTTGAATATTGTTATTGGTAAAGAAGTTGAAGATGATTTATATAATGATCAATTTGGTAAATATCAAAAATGAAATTAAGTTCAGTTGATTATTTTTTAGATTGGCCAGTTTCAATAAAATTAAAAAATTTAAGGGAATTTATCATTGCAGATTTAGAAAAAAAAGGTGATTTAATTCGATGGTCAATTGTTGATATTCAAGATTCTATTGACTCTTTTGGAACAAAAAAACTTAAAATTAAAGCTGTCTTCGCTAATTAGAAAATATAAATTGAAATTCTTTTAATAATGGAAAATTCACCAACAATATTTATTGTTCCAACTGGTATTGGTTGTGAAGTAGGAGGTTTTGCTGGGGATGCACTTCCTACCGCTAAATTATTAGCATCGGCAAGTGGATGTTTAATTACTCATCCAAATGTTATGAATGGCGGTACTCTTTCTGAAAAAGATAAAAATATTTTTTATGTTGAAGGTTATAGTTTAGACCGACTTGCTAAAGGAGAAATCGCTTTAAAAAGGGTAAAACAACAGAAAATTGGGATAATTTTTGATTCAGCCATTGAAAAAGAAATATTAGTAAGACATTTACAAGTTGCTGATGCATGTGTTTCTACTTTAGGGATTAATGTTCATTCTTATGTCATTACAAAAAAGCCATTAAACATAGTTATTGATTCTGATTCTTCAAAAATAAGTGGTGGTACAATTGAGAATCCTGATACTCTAATTGATGCTGGAAAATGTTTAATAGAAAAAGGAGTTACGGCAATAGCAATAGTGGCAAAATTTCCAGATGATTCAGATTCTTCAGAAACAAATATTTATCGAGAGGGGAAAGGGGTTGATCCTATTTCTGGAGTCGAAGCAATTATAAGTCATTTAATAAGCAAATTCTTAAAGGTTCCGTGTGCTCACGCACCTGCTTTAAATCCAATTGAATTGAATGAAAAGTTAGATCCTCGTGCAGCTGCAGAAGAAATAGGATACACCTTTTTACCATCAGTACTGATTGGGTTAAGCAATGCACCTGACATTGTTGAATTGCCTGCTAAAAATGAATTAATTTCACTACACCCTGATCAGATTGAAACTATTGTTGTTCCTAATGGGGCACTAGGTGGAGAAGCAGTACTAGCAGGGATTGAAAAAGGTTTAAATATTATCTCTGTAAAAAATCAAAATACATTAAAAGTGACAAATGAGTTTTATGATTATCCCTATCTTTTTGAAGTGGATAATTATTTAGAAGCTGCAGGCATAATTCTTGCTATAAAAAAAGGTATCAACCTTGATTCAGTTAAACGCCCCTTGAAAAAAATCCAACAGTGTTCTTATAGTGATTAATAAGATATTGCAATTGGCACTCTCCAGTCACTTCCCAATGACTGACTGCTTAGTTTAAGAATAGGGGGAGCCTGCTTTCTTTTGAATTCCGCTTTTTTTATAAGTGAGATTATTTTTAAAATTAATTCTTTTTTATAACCATCTTCTTCTAGTTGTTTTACATCTTTTTTCTCTTCAATAATTCCTTTAAGAATATTATCTAAAATAGAATAAGGAGGGAGAGAATCAGTATCTAATTGATCAGGACCTAATTCGGCACTTGGAGCTTTTGTACGTATATTTTCTCCAATTATATTTAAATCAGTATCTAACATATATGATTTTCTATGATTAATTGAATCTTCACTATCAAGCCAATTGCATAATTTAAAAACATTAGTTTTATATAAATCCCCAATTACCGATAATCCCCCATTCATATCACCATAAAGTGTGCAATATCCTACAGCTAACTCTGATTTATTTCCTGTTGAAAGTAATAAATGCTTTTCTTGATTTGCTAAAGCCATCAGAAGCGTTCCTCTGATCCTTGATTGAATATTTTGATTTGTTATTTCAGCCATCTCGAAAGATATGGTTTTTATAAAAGATTCTTCAAAAGATGTCATCAAGTTTTCAATTGGGATGCTATTGAAATTTATTTTTAATCTTCTCGCTAGATCTTTCGCATCACTCTTTGAATGAGACGAGCTCCATTTAGAGGGCATTGAGACGCAATAAATATTATTACTGCCAAGAGCAGCTGTCGCGATTGCTGAAACTAGTGCTGAATCAATGCCACCACTTAGTCCAACTAAAGCTGTTTTAAAACCGCATTTTTGGGCATAATCCCTAACACCAAGGACTAATGCATCAAAAATTGATGACATCTCAGACTTTTCAAATTTATTTTTTTGAGGTGTTGTCTGCTCAATGTCCCAACCAGAGAGGTCCTCTGAAAACGATTTTAATTGCTTAATTTTAGATCCATTCTTATCAAGAATAAAACTATTTCCATCAAAAATTAAATTATCATTTGCCCCAATCTGGTTTACATATATCAGCGGTACTTTTAGATATTGGGCAGCAAAACTGGAAACTTTGGATCTTAGCTCTAACTTTTTGAAGGTATATGGGGAGGCTGATAAATTCACTAGGATATCAACTTTTTTTTTCTTTAAATCAAAAATAGGATTCTTTTTATGAATTCCTCTACCTTCTATATTTTTGTTGACCCATAAATCCTCACATATAGTAAATCCAAGTCGCCAAGTTTTGTTATTAATTTCTTTTGTTAATACGGAAACTTTTTCTCCTGATCTAAAGTATCTTTTCTCATCAAATACTTCATAAGTTGGAAGAATAATTTTACGAGCAATTATTTTCCATTCACCGCGCTCAAGCAGTGCAATAGAATTATAAAGATTTGGAAAAAAAGAATCATTTATTATCTCAGCTATCCCGACTGTGATACTCAGGTTTCCATATTTTTTATTTATATCTAAAGCTAATTGGTCAAGAATTTGATATTGATTTTTGATTAAATTTTTTTTTAGAAGTAGGTCATTTGCTGGATATCCCCATAATGATAATTCTGGAGTAAGCACTAAATCAGCAGAATTTGAGCTAGCTTTCGAAGCAGTACATAGTATTTTTTTTGCATTACCCTCTAAATCTCCAACAACTGGATTAATTTGAGCAAGTAAAAACTTCATTCAACTAATTTACTGGATTGATATAAATTATTCTTTTTAACAAAATCTATTAATGATGTTGGTAAATTGGAATAATTAAAATTTAATCTGAACTTAGAACTTGAAATGTTAGGGATTTTAATGGATGAAATCTTAAATTTCACTTTATAAGTTTCTAACATCTTAAGAGTATTTGATTCAACAGGATAACCCTCTCTTAAAATTATAAAAAAACTCACCTCCTTATTAATTTTATCAAAATTCTTCCAACCAAAAATATCTCTAACTAAATCACTTCCTATAACAAAATCTAATTTATTAAATTCATAAATTTTTTTACAATATTTGATTGACTCTACTGCCCATTGACTACTAACTCTCTGATTAAATAAGATTTTTGGATTATCTAAATCTTCAATTAAAGTTTTTAACAAATGGGTACGAATTAAGATATCCTCTTTGTGTTTTTTATTAGGGTTGTTGCTTACATAACTTATTGTCAGAGTATAAATTTTGGATAATTCTTCAAGTATTTTTTTATGTCCAATCGTAGGTGGATCTGCACTAGTACCAAATAGAGCAATGCTTTTTCCCATTCTAAAATTTAAGGCAGAAAACTAACAAAATTTTTATTTATTTTCCTATTTGATAAATAGATATTAAGGTGGTTAAAAATCTCAGGTTCTTTAAAAGTTATATTTTTGATCATAATTGAAGGTTCTATATAAGAAACTTTGCTTCTCATAAATATCTCTTTAGCTGCTAATTTTCCAAGGATTTTTGTAGAATAAACAGCAATTGCCGCTTGTATTATTGCAATAGGTCCATAAGGTAATAATGATAAGCCGTTAGTGAAAGGAGCTGTTAAAAAACTTACTTTCCTTACAAGGTTTAAAGATGTATTTATACCCACTTGAGTGACCCCTAAAAATAGATTATTGATAGATATACTTTTGAATATTTTTCTTGCAGACTCACTCCTCAAATTTAAGCCATAAATTTTACTTAATTCGCTAATTAGTGCTGTATCTAGTGCAATACTGCCAGCAATATCAAATAAAATAAAAGGATTAAGAGCTACTGTCGATGCTTTTATGGTCGAAAATTTACCAATAGTTGATTGAGCTTGTTTCTGCCTTCTTTTTAATCTTTGCTCTTTTATCTGTAGAAACAATTTGTCAGCTAATTGAAGAGAATTTAACATTAATAACACCTCTCCATATTGATCGATTATTTTTGAAATGTAGTTTTTGAGATTGTTTTCATAATTAATAATTATGGGAATATTTAAATCTTTTGGCAGCTTAATCTTTATATTTTCTATTATTTCTTTTAATTCATTTTCATTAAAAAGATCGATTTTATTTAAAATTACAATAATTTTTTTACCATCTTTAATCAAAGAGCTGATTTCGCTTAATTCATTTCTATTTAAATCTCCCGAAACTATAAATAGAATCAGATCTGAATGGTTTATACAAGAGTAAACTTTATCTGAGAATTTAATATTGCAGAAATCAAACCCTGGAGAGTCTAGTAACTCTACACTATTAAGTGTTTGATCTTTATGTGTCCAAGCTTCAGCTTGTATTTCCCTTGTGGTCCCATTGATAATATTTGTTTTGAATCTATCTTTTTTTAATAAAGAATTTAATACAGAGGATTTTCCTACACCTGATTTACCATATGCGCTAATTCTTATTTTTTTTTCTTTGAGTCTAAAAAGTTGTTGATTAAAAGAAATTATTTCTCTATTAAAAAAACTTTTTTCATAGTTGGTAAGATCAATATTTTCCCACCAATTTTTTAACAGTAAATAATTTTTATTAATCTTCATTTGTTTCATTATTTATTTTTTCCACCATCCAGCCAATACAGATAACACAGCTTCTGCACCAATAATCCCCACGAATCCCCCAAATTCATCTACTACTACTTTTACTCCTTTATGATTCTTGTCAAATCTTGTTAATAATTGATCTGCCTTAATCATTTCGGGAATGTAATCAACAGGTTCGCAAATTTCTGATAATAATTTTTTATTTTCCCCATTAATTAATTTTGCTAAAATATTTTCACGTTTAACTACCCCTTGTATTTTGTCAACTTTATCTCCCAAAATAACCCACCATGGGGAGTGGTCTGACATTATAAATTTTGAAATTTCATCAAGATTCGATGAACCATCAAGACAAGGTGCTGATACCCTAGGGGTCATCAAATCTTTAGCTTTTAAATCATTTAATTGAAAAACCTTAAATATCATTGCTGCTTCATCAGCTTCTATCAAACCTTTTTGACTCCCAATTTTTGCCATTTGTCTAATTTCTTCCTCATCAGTTGAGATTTCATTTTCTGCAGTAATAACTGGAAATATTTGTTCTATTAACAATAAGAAAGGCCTCATTATAGTATTTAATATTCTCAAGATTGGAACGGATAATAATGCTATTTGTACTGAAAATCTTGTACCAAGAGCTTTGGGTAGTACTTCACCAACTAAAACAACTAATACATAAAACGTAATTGAAAAAAGTGTTAAGCCATAACTACTATTAATTACCAACGCTCCGTATACCCCTAGAATAAGACTTCCAATTATGTTAAATCCATTATTAGTTATAGTAATCACAGTTAATGTTCTCCCAAGATGTCTCCTAAGTTTAAGGAGTTGATTCGCAGAACTTTTAGGCTTCTGTTTTGAGGCTATTTCTAAAATTCTGATTGAATTTACAGCTAAAAAAGCCGCCTCTACTCCCGAACAACACGCTGACCCAATTAAGATAAAAAATATAAGTAAAATTAAACCGTAAACACTAGGTTCCATTAAAATAGATTAAATAAGAAAATCTGTTTTAATTCATTCTTCCATTTTTTTTTTAAATTCGCCAATACACAATTTATGTTTAATTCTAATAATAAAGTTTTTGAAGAAAGAAGAGAAATTTTCTTAGATAAATTAGACGGAAAAGCTGCTATTATTCCTGGTGCTAGTCTTGTAAAGCATCATGCCGATTGTGAATATCCTTTTAGACAAGATAGTAATTTTTGGTATTTAACTGGTTTTGATGAACCAGATGCCATCGCTCTTTTCTTATCGCATAAGCCAAAGGGAGAGAGATTTATCTTGTTTGTTGCTCCTAAAGACGTTATTAGCGAAGTTTGGCATGGTTTTAGATGGGGTTTAGAAGGCGCTGAAAAAGAGTTTAACGCTGATAAAGCTCACTCAATAAATGAACTAAGAGATTTACTTCCAAGTTATTTAAATGGTTCCGATGAACTTGTTTTTTCAATAGGTAAGAACCCATTAATTCAAAAAATAGTACTTGAGATATTTTCACAACAACTTGAAAATCGTTCAAGATTGGGGGTTGGGACAAGTTGTATAAAATCTCCAGAAATTTATTTAAATGAGATGAGATTAATTAAAAGTGAATTTGAAATTCAGAGAATGAGAGAAGCTGTCCAAATTTCCGCAGAAGCACATGAACTAGTTAGAGAATCTATCTCATCTAAAAAAAACGAAAGACAAATTCAAGGTATTTTAGAGGGATTCTTTTTGGAAAAAGGAGCAAGAGGACCTGCTTATAATTCTATTGTTGCTTCAGGAGATAATGCATGTATTTTGCACTACACTTCAAATAACTCACCCTTGAATAAGGGAGATTTATTGTTGGTTGATGCTGGCTGCTCATTGACTGATTATTACAATGGAGACATTACGCGAACTATTCCAATAAGCGGGAAATTTTCTAAAGAGCAAAAAATTATCTATGAAATTGTGTTAAGTGCTCAAAAAACTGCAATTAAAAGTGCCGTAAGTGGATCAAATTCTAGTGCAGTGCATAATGCTGCTTTGACAGTTCTAATAGAAGGATTAAAAGAAATTGGATTATTGACTGGCAGTAATGAGGAAATAATCGAGAATCAATCATATAAACATCTTTATATGCATAGAACTGGACATTGGCTTGGCTTAGACGTTCATGATGTTGGAGCATACAGAATGGGAGACTATGAAGTGCCATTGCAGAATGGAATGATTCTTACTGTCGAGCCAGGTATATATATTAGCGATAGAATACCAATCCCTGAGGGACAACCTAACATTGATGAAAAATGGAAAGGTATTGGGATCAGAATCGAAGATGATGTTCTGGTAAAAGATAAAAACCCAGAAGTTTTAAGTATTGCTGCACTTAAAGAAATTTCTGATTTAGAATATTAAAATTGATTTGTCTAATAAATAAATTTATTTTTATAAAGCCTAAAATTTCAAAATGGATAAATCAACTTATGATTCTAAACTCTCTCAAGCAAGAAGTCTGGCTAGTCAGCTAGGAATGTTTGCAGAAGAAAACGATATCCCCAAAGATTTATGGGATTCATTGGAGGCTACAATTTATGATTATTATGAAGTCTCTCATGATAGATAAAAAATTCTTTTTAAAAAAATATCAATAACTAATATCAAGAAATTTTTAAAAAATCAATCAAAATGTGACCGTAAACTGATAAATTAATTATTAAATATAAATAATTGAATGACCTCATCAGATAAGTTAAATCAAAATTCGACAGAAAAAAACAGCGATCATCCTAAATCAAAAAATTCTTCTCCTAGTTCAGGAATGATGGGTGCTACAGCTGTAATGGCTGCAGCTACAATAGATGAAGATGGAGTACCTACTGGTTATACTCCTAAACCTGACGAAGGAAGGTTTATCATTAAAGTTCTTTGGTTACCAGATAATGTTGCTTTAGCAGTGGATCAAATAGTTGGGGGAGGCCCAAGTCCTCTAACTGCTTATTATTTTTGGCCCAGAGATGATGCTTGGGAAAAACTAAAAAGTGAATTAGAGAATAAAAGTTGGATCACTGATAATGAAAGAGTTGAAATATTGAATAAAGCTACAGAAGTAATAAATTATTGGCAAGAAGAAGGTAAAACAAAAAAATTAGAAGAAGCAAAGTTAAAGTTTCCAGAAGTAACTTTTTGTGGAACCGCTTAAAAATTAGTTCTTTGCAGCTTGAATCCTAGCCTCAGCCTTAGATATCTCTTGAAGTGCTTTGATTTTTTCTGGACTTTTTTCACTTTCAGAGAATTTACTAATAACTACCTTTGCTTCTTTAAGATCATTTTCAGCATTTTGAACATTGATTTCAGATCCAATTTCTGCATTATTTACTAAAACTATGACTTCATCTGATTCAATTTCAGCAAATCCTCCCATTAAAGCTATTGATTTCCATTGAGAATTCATTCTTAGCCTTAAAACGCCAATATCTATAGCCGTAACCAAAGAAATATGTCCTGGAAGTACACCAAGTTGTCCTGTAGTGCTTGGAAGAATTACTTCTTCAGCTTCGCCTTGATAAACATTTTTATTAGGAGCTAAAACTTTAAGAGAAATTGCCATTAATTTAAAATTATTTAGGGTTTATTGATAATAAATTATAGATATTTATTTTTCTGATTTTATCTTCTCAGCCTTTGCTTTAACTTCATCGATATTACCAACTAAGTAAAATGCTTGTTCGGGTAAATCATCTAATTCTCCTGACAGAATCATATTGAAACCAGCAATGGTATCTTCTAATTTTACGTATTTACCAGACATTCCTGTAAATATTTCTGCTACAAAGAAAGGTTGTGAAAGGAACTTTTCAATTTTTCTGGCCCTATCTACTGTTAATCTATCTTCTTCAGAAAGTTCATCTAAACCTAGAATTGCAATAATATCTTGTAGTTCTTTGTATCTTTGTAATGTCGATTGAACAGCTCTGGCAGTTTTGTAATGTTCGTCTCCAACAACGGATGGTTGAAGCATAGTACTTGTTGAGTCTAATGGGTCAACTGCTGGATAGATTCCCTTAGCTGCAAGCGCCCTTGCAAGAACAGTAGTAGCATCTAAATGGGCAAAGGTTGTTGCTGGGGCAGGGTCAGTTAAGTCATCAGCAGGAACATAAACAGCTTGAATAGATGTTATTGATCCTTCTAATGTAGAAGTAATTCTCTCTTGCAATTCTCCAACGTCCGTTCCAAGAGTCGGTTGGTATCCAACGGCTGAAGGCATTCTTCCAAGTAAAGCTGACACTTCAGATCCAGCTTGAACAAATCTAAATATGTTATCGACAAAAAGTAGAACGTCCTGTTTGTTTACATCTCTAAAATGTTCAGCCATAGTAAGTGCCGACAAGCCGACTCTCATTCTTGCACCAGGTGGCTCATTCATCTGTCCAAAGCATAATGCAACTTTTGATTGAGTTAAATCATCTGCATTGATAACTCCTGATTCTTTAAATTCTTCATATAAATCGTTACCTTCTCGGGTTCTTTCTCCTACACCTCCAAAAACAGAAACACCACCATGTTCCTTAGCTATGTTATTAATTAATTCTTGTATAAGAACAGTCTTCCCAACTCCAGCTCCTCCAAATAATCCGACTTTTCCACCTTGTCTATAGGGAGCTAAAAGATCGATAACTTTAATTCCTGTTTCAAAAACTTTTGGCTTAGTTTCCAAGTCAGTTAATTTTGGAGCAGCCCTATGAATTGGCGCAGTATCTTCAGTTTTAACTGGCCCTTGTTCGTCTACTGGTTCTCCTAAAACATTAAATATTCTTCCTAAAGTTGCTTCTCCTACAGGTACTGATATTGGTGCACCTGTGTCGATTGCCTCCATGCCCCTTACAAGGCCGTCGGTGCCACTCATTGCCACTGCTCTAACTCTATGATCACCAAGTAGTTGTTGAACCTCCGCAGTGAGCGCTATTTCTTGTCCAGCAGGATTTTTTGCTTCGATTCTTAAAGCATTCAATATTTTAGGTAATTTTCCGGCTGGGAATTCTACATCGAGAACTGGGCCAATTACCTGACGCACTACGCCTTTTGTTTGTGAAGAAGTTGATGGAGTTGCTACCATTTTTTATTGGTTGGTGATGAATAGCTGATTTTTAACAGCTCATAATCCGAAAATACTACCACCTCATGGGTAGATTCGTTAAATGGGTTCGGCCACCCGCACAGTTTGAGTATGGTTTAATTGCCACTTCGCAGATTATGTTGTTGATGATACGGATCGAGAGCTCCTCTTTCCATTTATTATGACGCAAAGCGTCTCAATCATGATCCTCCATTAATCTATGGCAGCTGTTTCACTTACAGTCTCTACAGTTAAACCACTGGGAGATAGAATATTTATTAAAGTTTCCGCATCTGAGGAAAAAACTGCTGGGGGCATTCTTTTGCCTGATTCAGCTAAAGAAAAACCACAGGTAGGAGAGGTTGCTCAGGTAGGTCCTGGGAAACTTAATGACGATGGTTCTCGACAAACTCCCGAAGTGAGTATTGGCGATAAAGTCTTGTACAGCAAATATGCTGGAACAGACATTAAATTGGGAGGAGATGAATATGTCTTGCTCTCAGAAAAAGATATTTTAGCTGTAGTAGGCTAAAATATTTGTTTCAAAAATTATTAAAACTTATTACTAAATTGCTGCCTAAACATGGCTAAAAGAATTATTTACAATGAGCAAGCTCGAAGAGCGCTCGAGAGAGGAATCGATATCCTTGCTGAGTCTGTTGCTGTAACGCTTGGACCAAAAGGAAGAAATGTTGTCTTAGAAAAAAAATTTGGTGCTCCACAAATCATTAATGATGGTGTCACAATCGCTAAAGAGATTGAATTAGAGGACCATATTGAAAACACAGGTGTTGCTTTAATCAGACAAGCTGCTTCAAAAACTAATGATGCAGCTGGAGATGGTACTACAACAGCCACTGTTTTAGCTCATGCAATGGTTAAAGCGGGATTGAGAAACGTTGCTGCAGGAGCAAATGCAATCACCTTGAAAAAAGGTATTGATAAAGCGACTGAATTTCTAGTTAGTAAAATTCAGGAGAATTCCAAGCCTATTAGTGATAGTAATGCTATAGCTCAATGTGGAACTATTGCTGCTGGAAATGATGAAGAAGTAGGCCAAATGATAGCAAATGCTATGGATAAAGTTGGTAAAGAAGGTGTTATTTCCTTAGAAGAAGGAAAGTCAATGACTACTGAATTAGAAGTCACTGAGGGAATGCGTTTTGATAAAGGCTACATTTCACCTTACTTCGCAACAGATACAGAAAGAATGGAAGCTGTTTTAGATGAACCATATATCCTTCTGACTGATAAAAAAATTGCTCTAGTACAAGATTTAGTTCCCGTTTTGGAACAAATAGCTAAAACTGGTAAACCGCTAGTCATTATTGCTGAAGATATTGAAAAAGAGGCTTTAGCAACTCTTGTTGTTAATAGATTACGAGGTGTATTAAATGTTGCTGCAGTAAAAGCACCTGGATTTGGTGATAGAAGAAAAGCCATGCTTGAAGATATGGCAGTTTTAACTAATGGACAACTTATTACTGAAGATGCAGGCTTGAAACTAGAGAACGCTACTATAGATATGCTTGGAACTGGTAGAAGAATAACCATCAACAAAGAGACTACAACTATTGTTGCTGAAGGTAATGAGCAAGCTGTTAAAGCTAGATGTGATCAAATTAAAAAGCAAATGGATGAAACAGATTCCTCATATGATAAAGAAAAACTTCAAGAACGTCTAGCTAAATTAGCTGGAGGAGTTGCAGTGATTAAGGTTGGGGCTGCTACTGAAACTGAGATGAAGGATAAAAAGCTTCGTCTTGAGGATGCTATTAACGCAACAAAAGCAGCTGTTGAAGAAGGAATTGTACCTGGAGGAGGAACAACACTCGCTCATCTATCTCCTATTCTAAAAGAATGGGCTGATAAAAATTTAGAAGGAGAGGAATTAATTGGAGCTAACATTGTTGAAGCTTCACTTACGGCTCCTCTAATGAGAATTGCAGAAAATGCAGGTTCTAATGGTGCTGTGATTGCTGAAAATGTAAAATCTAAGCCATTTAATGACGGATTTAACGCTGCTACTGGAGAATATGTAGATATGTCCTCAGCTGGCATAGTTGATCCTGCAAAAGTTACTCGTTCAGGATTACAAAATGCCTCTTCCATAGCAGGAATGGTTCTGACTACTGAATGTATAGTTGCAGATTTACCTGAGAAAAAAGATTCAAGTGCTCCAGCAGGAGCGCCAGGTATGGGTGGTGATTTTGATTACTAACTAAAATAGTTATTAATTGACTTTTAATTATGAGGGATTATGCAAAATAATCCCTTTTTTATTTAAATTTTATGAAATCCAGCCAGCGCTAAGAATAATAGCGAGGGACAAGAAAATAACTAAAAAAGTCCAAGTTATTTTGTTTAGAGATGCTTCTGCACTACTAGCGCTATTGAACATTGAACTCCCACTCGCAGCTATTCCTCCCATTCCGTCACCTTTGGGGCTATGAAGTAAAACTAAAAATATTAGAAGAACTCCAGAAAATACCCATATCCAACTAAAAATTTGAATCATGTCTTAAATACTTTTATTAACTTTAGACGTGTTGTACAACCTTATTATAACCTTTTAATTCGACTTCTTTAATTAGAGACTTTCCCGTCATTTCTTTTGGAATTGGGAGGTTTAATAATTGCAACAAAGTTGGTGCAATATCTGCTAGGCCAGCATTATCCCTTAAATAAACCTCATTTCCCATATTCAGAATTTTTCTCTTTTCACCCTCAACAAAAATTAATGGAACTTTATTTGTAGTGTGTGCCGTCCATGGTTCCCCTGAAGGCCCTTTCATTACCTCTGCGTTACCATGATCTGCAGTTATAAGAATGCTTCCACCCATTTCCCCAGTGGCATTAACTATTTGACCTATACATTTATCTACTGTTTCTATAGCTTTAATTGTTTGATTCATATTGCCTGTATGACCTACCATATCGGGATTAGCGAAATTGATAACAACAAAAGCATATTTTCCACTTTTAATTGCTTTAGAGCAACTATTAGTTAACTCTTTAGCGGACATTTCAGGTTCCATATCATAAGTTGCCACTCTTGGAGATGGAATTAAATGTCTCTCTTCACCAGGTAAAGGAACTTCTACTCCTCCATTAAAAAAATACGTTACGTGAGGATATTTTTCTGTTTCTGCTGTTCTATATTGTTTGAGTCCGTTTTCTGAAATTATTTGGCCTACAAAATTATTGAGAGATTCAGGAGGAAATGCAATTTTAACAGGAAAGTTTATGTCATATTGAGTAAATGTAATTAAATCTAAACTTGGGAAAAATTTTCTTTCAAAATCTAAAAATTTCTTGTCTGAAAGGGATTTGATTATTTGTCTCGCTCTATCTGGACGGAAGTTAAAGCAAATCAAACTATCACCATCTTTCAGATAGTTTTCAGACATTCGTATGGGCTCTATAAATTCATCAGTTATATTTTTATCATAACTTTTTTTTATGTAATCCTGAGGAGAAATATTTGATACCTTAATATCCGGATCAGTCAAATTAGCATATGCTTTTTCTGTTCTGTCCCATAAAAGATTTCTATCCATTATCCAGTATCGTCCGCATAGTGAGGATATCTCACCTGTATTGAATTTTTTTATGCATGACTCTATTTGATTGAGATATTTAGATGCACTTTTTGCAGGAGTATCTCTTCCATCAGTGATAATATGTATTGCAACTTTTTTGATGTCATTATATGCTGCCCATTTTATTAAACCTAATAAATGATCAATATGACTATGTACTCCTCCATCAGAACATAATCCCATGATGTGCAAAGTAGAATTGTTTTTCTTTAATGAATTAGCCATCTCCTTTAACTCATGAACCATGTCTAAGCGATTATTTTTTACAACATTTGAAATCCTTACAAGTTCTTGTTGGATTATTCTTCCCGAACCAATAGTGAGGTGGCCAACCTCTGAATTACCCATTTGACCATCAGGGAGGCCTACATCAGATCCACTTGCGCTTATTAAAGTGTGGGGATATGCATGCCACAATGAATCCATGATTGGTGTGCTGGCACTTTTTATAGCATTGTCAGATTTATCTTCTCTGTATCCCCATCCATCTAGTATCGCAAGAACTACAGGACTCTGAGGCACACTTAATTTATTTATAGATTTGCTGCTAATCTTTGACATATTTAGATCAAATTAATTGTTAAGTGATCCAATCTTAAATTTAGCTTTAAAAGCGACTCTTTAACAATTTATATTTAAAATAGTTAGCTTTTGCTAATTTATAAAAATATTGAACGAATTTTTTTGATTAATAAATCATGTCCAATAAAACAAAAAGGATTGTAATACTTACTGAAGTAGAACTTAGAAAAACACTTTCGCGTTTAACTTCCGAAATTATTGAGAAAGTGAAAAACCTAGAGAACCTTCTTTTGGTTGGTATTCCAACTAGAGGAATTGATTTGGCTGAAGTTTTAGAAAAAGAATTATTCTCTAAGACTGGTTTAAAAATAAAAAAAGCAATAATTGACCCAACTTTTTATAGAGATGATCAAAATCGAGTTGGAACTCGTCTAATAAAAGCAACTGATATTCCAACTCCTATTGAAAGACAAGAAATTCTTTTGATAGATGATGTAATTTATACAGGTAGAACAATAAGAGCTGCAATGGATGCTTTGTATTCATGGGGCAGACCCAAAAGAGTAATGTTGTTAGTAATGGTAGATAGAGGTCATAGAGAATTACCTATTCAACCGGATTTCTGCGGTAAAAAAGTTCTAACTAGTAAAAATGAAAGTATAAATGTACGTTTAAAAAAAATTGATAATGAGGAGGGAGTTTTTATTGAGTAATTTTAGTTCAGAAAATATTCCCTAAATTATATTCCCCTAAAAATTCATCTTTAATATCGAAACACTTAACCATTAGATCAGCTTTTTTAGTGATTTTGAAGAAAAGTTTTAAGTTGTCTTCTCCAAGATTAGATTTATTTTCTAATTCAATTTTTAGTGGTTTATTATCCCATTTTATAATTTCTTCTTCACTTTGAATCTCTGATAATTTAGGTAATCCATTTTCAAAAATCACATCATATTCTCTGTCTTTTTTTGTTTCTCCAATTATTATTTCAAATATTTTCTGATTAATTTTACTAGCTTGGAGTATCAGTTTATATGGGTTTTCAGTTGGCCATATTTGACCTTTTAAAAAAATTGGATGCCAGAAGTGTTTTTGTTCTCTTCTATTAAATAATCTTATTGATAATCCTTTATTTAATATATCTTTAATTGTTACTCCTGGGGTCATTGCTAAAGCTCCTAAAGCTATTGATTCAATGGGAGGTGGTGACTTTATTTGAATTGTTGGAATTTTCTTTGTTATCCATTCTTTAATCAGAGGTATTTGAGTTCCTCCTCCAACTAAGATAATTAAACTTAAGTCACCTACTGTGCAAAATTTACCTCTCGCTTGATTTAATAAATCTTTAAGGAGGGAGTTAAGGTGATTAATAAGATTATTTTCAATAAGTATTTTTTCAAATATTTCTTTACTTAGGTAAAACTCTTTTTCTTGATATTCTTGCGTTAATAATTTTATTTTATATTTATTTTCATATTTGATGGCAGATGTGCTTAGTTTACATTTTATTTCTTCTGCTTTTAAAAGATTAATTGAATTTTTTTTATTATCTGGAATAAAATAATCAACTATCCATTGATCAATATCTTTACCGCCAATTTTGGATCCTGCTTTACCGATTATTTCAGCACACCTTATTTTTTGTTTTGAAATTGAGCTAACATCATTTCCTTGGAATTTCAATAATTCAGCTATTGGGCCCGATTTTCCTTCTCCCCCTTCTATTTTGACTATATTCATATCGATTGTGCTTCCTCCAATATCTAATGTCATAATTTTGGAGCCAAATGGTACATTAATCCCTAAACTTGCCGCCGTAGGCTCATCAACTAGCGCAATCTCATCAACAGATAATTCCCCGCAAAGATTAACTAACCATTCTCTGTAACCCTTGTATGTATCTATCGGAGCAGTTAAAACAAGTCTCTTGATCTCATAACTTTGAGGAATGCTTGCCCATAAGAATTTTAAGAATTTTTCGCCACATTCAGAAGGGTTTAAAATATTTTTTGGGTTATTTTTTTCACTAGGATTTCCAATTAATCTTTTAAAATTCGAATGAAAAAATAAGTCCGAATTAGAATTGTCCCGCATATTTAGAGCACTAATACCAATCTTCAGAACTTTTGAAGGTTCCTCAAACCAAACTGCTGTAGGAACAACCCCTGGAGATGAAGTAATATTTGGTATTTCAACCAAAAAAGAATTTATATCTTTTTGATTTTGAAAAGCTATTACAGTATTAGTATTTCCTAGATCAATAGCGAGTGTACCAGATAAATATTTTTTCATACGAATTTTTCTAAGAATTAATTAAGTTCGTTTTGTAATTTATGTTTTGAATCGCTCCTATTAACTGTAAAATATACAATAAAGTAAAAATTTTTTAAATGAACATATCAAACAACTCTGGAATTGATTCTACTGATCTTGCTAAAAGAGGTGAGAGTTTAATAAGAAAATCAACTAATAGATACTTAACGACAGTTAGAATTGCTTTCAGAGCAAAACAAAGACGCTTTGATGATTTTGATGGACTTTTAGAAGAGTCAACTATTAAACCTGTTCAAAGGTCAATTATTGAACTAAGCGATGAACAAGACCAACCTGATTTACTTCCTGGTTAATTTTGGTAAAAAACCAAAAGAGATGGAGGTTACTGAGAGATTTTAAAAAAGGCAAATTTTGCTTTTTGATCGGTGTTGATAATTGGTCAATTGAGTTACAAAAAAGTGAATTTTATTCGCTTTATCTTTTACTTTTAAGAATTAAAAAACAAATATCAGATATCAAGAATGAATTAATGGATGAGGAATCTATCACTTTAGAATTAGAAATACAGCCTTGGTATGTTGAATTAAAAGGGAAAAAGGATGAATGGAGTTTAAGGTTCGTTTTTGAAAGCCAAGACCAAACTAGGTCGTTCGAAATGTATTGGCCGATACCAATTGCACAAATTTTATTAAATGAAATAAAAAACATGTGGGAATCAATGGATTAAAAGATAAATAAAATTGGAAATTTTGGAAAATATTTCCCCCTGCAAAAAAAAAAATTTCACATTTTTTCCACAACTTTTTTTAGAAAAGTATCTGATGACCTAAAGCATGTGGAAAACTTCTAATTTATTATAATTCTTTATATTTCAGTAAGATTTCATTTTCTAAAATCTATTTCCATGAACCCACCTTTTATAACTGAATTCTCATTAGTCTATTATCTGAGACTGTTTCTCAATGATACATGTTGACGATTAAGTAATTTTGAAGAAAACTGGATCTTGTAGATTTAAATTTCACCAATTTCTTTGATATGCAAGAGTTAAATTACGAAGTAGATTCAACAGTTTTAAATCATAAAGATGAAGTAATTAGTTTCAAATGTGAACTTCAGGAAAATCTTCAAAATGCCATGAAAGAATTTGTTGAGGAACATCCAAATTGGGATCAATACAGGTTACTACAAGCTGCTATTGCAGGATTTTTGATGCAAAAAGGATTTCAAAATAGGGATTTAACAAGACTCTATATTGGAAATATGTTTTCAATGAATTTTAAGAACTAAATATTTTTTATATTTTTTCTAGTAGTATTTTTGCAATATCATTTCTGACAGGTAATATAGACAACCTATTTCCTTTTTTTACAACTAATAACTCATCCTCATTAAATAAAATCTTTAATTCAGGTAAACTTAAAATCTTATTTGACTTACAATTATATTTTACTTTTACACAATCCCATCTCGGATTATCAGGTTTCGATCTTGGATCAAAATATTTTGAATCTTTATCAAATTGAGTAGGGTCAACAATATTTAGATCTATTACGTCCATAAGTCCCACAATTCCTGGGGGTTTACAGTTCGAATGATAGAAAAAAACCTTATCTCCTTTGTTCATTTTTCTCATAAAATTTCGAGCCTGATAATTTCTTATTCCGTCCCACAAAGTTACACCTTCATTTTTTAATGTATCTATGCTGTAAGCATCAGGCTCACTTTTCATTAGCCAGTAATTAATGTTAGTCATATCAAGGATTTAGAAGAAAACTATAATGTGTGAACGGTGTGTGAACAGAATACTGAAAACGCTCAATTCTAGGTTAATTATCCATCAAATTATCTATTTAGGAAAGTGATAATGGGTAAGGGGGGTTAAAACAGTTTTGATCAATTTAAGGATATAACTTCCTAATAGCATCTTTTTGTTCTTGCTTTTTTATGTCTTCAGCATCTAAAACAGGGCACGAGTTTTGATTTAGTGATAAGAGGAAAGTGCTTTTTTTGAATAGTTTGAAAAGTGGTGTAAGTAATAAGTTTTTCATTTATTCCCAAGTTTTCATATCAGAGAAGTCGCTTGCTATTGCATGAAGCATTCCTCCTACAAATGATCTAGGGCAACCAAGTTTGTTAACTAAAACTTCTGATTGTTTTTTGATATCTTCCCATGTAGGTCTGATATCCTCATTTATTTGTTTAAGGCTAGGTTTAAATTCTTCTGAATCATTCATATTAAAAGGTATTAACTTATTAAAATTCAAATGATAGTAAAGAAAATCTCATTTATTTAAATAAATATTCAATAAAAATTACAAAATAAATTCTTTAGAAATTATTCTAAGCTGATTTAAATTCAGATTATTTAAATAATTATTTGCAATCAATTTTTCCTCATTAATTTCGAGATCTTTAATCTCAGAAATAATGCTATTAGATATTAAATCAATTAAATGTTCTTTATCCATGACTTATATATAAACCCAAAACAAACATTATTTATTTAAAGTCTTCAACTCAACATATAAGTAAAAATACTCAGATAAATAGCAAACTTATAGGTTTGCTAAATCAAGTTACCTAAACTTGTCATGAATATATTTTATCGGTATAAGTGGTCTAAGGACTTGTCCTTTTTGTAAGGACTTGAGCCTAGCGGTTTCAAGGTTAACCCCGCACTCCTGCACACGAGTAGAGTACAAAAACCTTTTTAATTAATGAAGATTACTTCCAAGACACTTAGCTTGCTACTTAATGTAGTTTTTGTGCTTTGTGTCTTTGTTATTTAAAAGCTATTCATCAAAAGAGATTAATAGTTTCAGGGTTTTCTTACTTCGAACCGAACGTAATATCGGTTAGTTTTTTAGTCTTTAAAAGTGTGAATAAAGTGTGAATAGAAAATTTAGAATTCTTGAAATCCCAGTAATAGCCAGACGGGTTCACTTTTCATTAGCCAGTAGTTAATTTCAGTCATATCAATTAGTTATAAGAAAATTACAATGTGTGAACGGTGTGTGAACAGAATACTGAAAACGCTCAATTCTAGGTTCATTATCCATCAAATTTCCTTTTTAGGAAAGTGATAATGGGTAAGGGGGTTAAAACAGTTTTAAACAACTTTTAATTATGAAAAAACTTCTTTTGATAGTATTTTCTTTATCTTTTCTCTCCTCATGCAGTAATGATAAAGATTTTTCTCTTACCAAAGACAATGCTTTAATTAGTTGCGGTGGGAAATCTCGTATTATTGAAAATGAAAATGAAGAGATAATCAATACAGAAGTGAAGGACTTAATAGATGGAATAGGCAAGTATGTGGAATTTACAGTTATAGAAACGGATAAGAAAGGTGGAAAATATAGAATAATTAATTGTTTCCCAAGTGAAGAACCACAAGATTCAATAATAAAAACTATAAAAACAAATTATAAATTGAATAATTAAAAGATTTTTTGGAGTGAGGGACTTGCATTTAAAGAAAATAAAGGGAATATAAAGAAAATGATAATTCCAATGGAATCAATTAAAACCCCAAAAAGAATTATTAAGAAACAGCTTAAAAATGTTAATAAAGCAATTATTGAAATTGCAGAAATGAAATTTGTAAATATTGAAGAAAAAGAAGAAAAATTAGACGCTCTTGTTTTTTTGAAGAATCAAATATTGAGGAAGGCGGAGAAGTTAGAAATAAAATAACTACATAATTGTAGATATTAAATCGTTACTATTTTGTATCAGCTACATTCTTAAAGAAATCACAATAAGTCATCAATTCTGATTCAGTTTCAATTTTGAGATTTAAATCATTAATTGCTTTCTTGGTATCAATTCTGTAGCCATACCAATCTAAACAAACTTCTCTCTGTCTTTGGGTGTCAGAAATCTCAGGGGTATCTAATTTATTCGATGTATTGGCACAACCCCATATCAAAGCCATCAATGGGATAAATAAAATTAAGCGTTTCATTTTTTCCTTTTAACTAATCCATAAGTACAAAATATAGGGTTCAATATTAAAACAACCCAAAAAGGAGGTGGAGGACCTCCATCAACAATTGTTCCAGCATTAAAAGTATTGAATAAGGCTACTGCTAATAAACAAGCCATTAAAGCTAGTTCACCTGATAAAACTTTTTTTAAAGATTTTTTATCTTTGATAGAGCTGCAAATAATCAATAAGAAACCTATCCCTAAATTACTAGCTGCTACAACATCTGCAGTCCCTCTTACAAGAAGCAATGTTTCACTTGAAGTGTTGCCTGCGATAGTTTCCACAGAAAAAATTAGTAGGAAAATAATTAATAATCCCAATAGGATATGAAGACTCCCAGTAGTTATTAAAATATTTTTTAACTTCATAGTAAAAAGGAGCTAATTTCTCCTTATTTTAGTTCGACTGTCAATTGAAGTATGTAAAACTACTTGACCTAAACCTTTAAAAATATTTTTGTGCAGATACGTAATAAAATACATTTATGTAACAATAATGTATAGATTTAATATAAATATAAGCATAAATGCCCAATTTCTTTACATAAATTAATATTAGTGTTACATTAGTTTACGTAAATTACTCTTTATAAAAATGACCCCTGAAGCAGAAAGATTTAACGGTTGGGCAGCAATGCTCGGTTTCGTTGCAGCAGTTGGCGCATACGTAACAACTGGTCAAATTATTCCTGGTTGGTTCTAATGACAAACACAAAAACAGTTGAGAAGGAAAAGGTTATAGCTGAGAAGCTTAACGGAAGATTTGCAATGATGGGCTTTATTGCTCTTGTTGGTGCTTATCTGACAACAGGTCAAATTATTCCTGGCTTTGTGTAATGCTTGAGGCAGGAATTAACACTTGGATTAACACTATACTTTTTCCTTTTATGCCAGTCATAACAGTATTTATTGTTAGTGCGTTAATGTTGAATGATTTGCCATGGAATGATGACGACGACGATGATGATGGCGGTGGATTAATCTCACCGGTGTATAACTACGTTCCCCAAGGGGCTTAGAGGATATATATCAAAATGATTTTTATCTCATCTTTATTTAACTCAGTCCCTTCAAGTGCTAAAGACCTTTTAGAATTTGGTTTCTTTCTTACTGTGGGTATTACAGCAGGAAAAGTAGGACTTTTATGAAAACATTTCTAATTGCCATATCGCTATTTGGAATTGCAATAATAACTACTGCGATATCACCAAGTATTGCTTACGCAAAATAAAAATTTTAATCACTCTTATTAACAAACAATTAAAAAATGGAAAACTCAAAATCAACTTATTGGCAAAATGCCGAGAGAACCAATGGAAGAATGGCAATGATGGGTTTATTTGCATTGGTTGTAAACTACGGTCTTTTTGGCTGGATCATCCCAGGTATTTTTTAAAATGAATATAGACATTTTCTTAATCTCCTTCTTTACATATCTATTAGTGCCAGTGGTAATGATAGCTAAAGGAAAAAAAGCAACTAATTAAAAAAATGAATTTAGGTATTCTTTTTCTCTTAGTTAACGCAACTGGATCAATAACTTTATCCGAATTGGATTGGATTGCAGATCATCAATCAGAATTTTCAAGGTTAGATATGGCATTAGTTTTAAAAATTGGTCGCCTTATGGATGAAGGAATAATAGAACTGGATTGTAGATTGCCAGCATAAATGTTTAAAATTATATCGTCATGAGAGCTTGCTTTTAGGGATATAAGCGAGCTTTTTTTGTTTTCTATCTGTGAAGAGTGTGTTCATTAAAAAAAGTTATAAAGTTAATTATTAGCTATTAATAAATAAAGGATATTAATGAACCTAAAAATCAATATAAATTTTTTAGAAAAATATTTAGCTTACTTAATAAATGAACTTGAATATAAGCGGATTACAAAAAATTTAAAAGAATATGATTTAATGGCGGACGTTGATGATCAAAGATTTCATCATTTTAGATCTACTATCAATCAATAAAAAGTTCGAATGAGGTTCGAATAGAATTTTTGAAAAAAAATAAAAAACCTGATATGACTAGCAAAATGCATCTCGCTCGTTTTCCATTAGCCAGTAGTTAGGTTCCTTTTGGGGTATGGGATCTCGGCGAAATTATGTAGTTCGAATGAAGTTAGAATATCTCTCAAGTCATAAATTTATGAATCAAATCAGTTTATTGATGAACTCTGCCCCAAGATATTTGATTGCGTTCACATTCTTTGTGGCTGTTGGTTTTACTGCAGCATTTTTTGGATTAATTTAGTTATAGAAAATTTACCCATTCTTTTTTTTCTCCTAACCTTTTCAAGTCTTTCTTTCTTTCTTTTATGTGATGGCTTGCTTATGGAGAGATTTAATTAATCAAAAGTAAAAAAAGTTTTTTTAAATTACCTTTTATAGATAAATTTTTGAATGTCTTCGAATATGTTAGATTTTGATCTAAAAAATCCATTACTTTTTAAATAAGATTTTCCTTTCTCTATATTTTCAATTCTTTTTTCATAAGAATTTTCATCTAAATCTTTTTGCATAAAAAAAAATAGTTGGAACCTCATTCTGAATAGTGCTCACAAAAAAGCGGTTACCTTTAATACAAAATTTCAAATCTTTATTGAATTGCTTCTCATTCAAACTAAAGATCTAATAAAAAAGTTTCTTTCTTAAATTTCTAATATTATTAATTAAAAATAAATTAAAAATAAAATTTTTAAAAAAAATGTGATTTAGGTAGGAAATACTACATCAATTACCTATTAGGATTAATTAATTTGTAAATATAAATCTATTTCGCATAATTATGGAATTCGCTAAAAAATTCATGACTGAGAAAGCTGAAAAGCTTAACGGTAAAGCTGCAATGCTTGGAATGTTTGCTCTAATAGGGGCTTACTATTTTACAGGTCAAATTGTTCCAGGTATTTTCTAAACAACAAAATATTATTTAAGTCTTTTGGTGGGGTTGGAGTTTTCAACCCCTTTTTTTATTTGATTACAAAGAATCTTTTGATATCTTGTTCTTCATGTCCTCAATATTATTAATTAATTCGTCTAACCATTCTGTATTGTCTTCTGGTTTTAGATATGAAATTTTTGGTTGATTAACTTCAAGAGTCTCAAAATCTCCACTCATAAATTCTCCTTCGAAAATTATTCTAAACTTCTCATATGTTCTAACTGATTTTAACAAAACACTGCGTATCTAATGTGTGCGGTTTGAGGAACATTTAGGTACGGGAAGAGGTATTTTTTTTTAGCCATTTAAATCTATGGCTGACCTAGATTAAAAACATGGTTGTCATGAGTCGGTTGCTTTGCTACAACTGAAATCAACCATAAACTTTAAATTGCATTTAATAAAATGAATTACTACAGTTGCTTTGATCAAAAAGGAAACATAATTGCTCGCTGTCAGACTAAAGAAGATATAAATGTTTTAAAGAAAATGGGCAGACCAATAGTGGAAATAAAAGAAATGAAAAAAGAGGAATCAGTTGTTTGTTCTTTAACTGGTAGTCCATCCGATTACAACGAAGATTATTAAGAGTATGACTCAAAGATTACTTAAATTGAATCAACCTGGAAGATCAGTAGTTCTTCTGTTGGTTGCATTGAATAGCATTTATACTTTCTTTTCTACTTTTGAAAAAGCATTAACTGATCGCGATAGAAAGAGATAAAAATATTTATGTATTTGTGGATTAACTGTCAATCAATAAAATTTAAGACATAAAAAAAGACCCTTTTAGAGGTCTTTTTTATTGGTGACGACAGAGAGGAGATCTATTTGATAATCAGATTAAGAATTTCCTTAGAAATTAGTTTTGGAAGTAAAAGTGATTACTCACTTCTTCATGCTTTACAAACGACTTTATTTTTAAGATAGTTCAGAATTAATCCCGAAAGTTTAATTTCTGATTACTTAGCTTTCTTTCCGTAAAGGTTAGATAAGTTAATTTACCTTGGTGTTGCAGACCATGGATTAGTGAAGATCTAGTTGGCCAACCTTGGTCGAGTCGATCACCAGAACTGTCGTAATGAAACAATAATAGTTTTCAAATATTTTGCATGAATCCTTAAGATTGATTTAATCATGATTAATTAAATCTTTAATCCTGGGACTACATCATCCAACAAGCTCAATCGAATAGACGTTATCCTTACAATTATTTTTTTTATCCTATTCCTTTGCAAAAGCTGCCAAAGGTAAAAAAAAGGATTGATGAAAGAAGTAAAATTTTCATTGATTCTTCTTTGATGATATGTAGCTAATTTTATATTGATTAATTAATTTTTTGAAATCTTCAACTCTTTTTTGTCCATTCTTTAATGGTCTTGAGGAGTCAAGTACAGCTGCACAACATAATTGCCAACAAGATTTTTCACCTAGGTCTAATTTCTTGCATATATTTTTTGGAGCTTTAATAACTGTATTTATTTCTGCAATATGTTGAGTAGTTTCCCATAACTCTCCTTCAAGAAAGTCAAGTTCAGTACTTGATAATAATTCTGTAGCTATATAATCCTTTATTAGCTCAGTTAATTCCACAAAATTTATTTAAAAAAGAAGTTAAATCATCTCTTAGTATTTATATAGCAAGATAAAAAAAAAAGAGCTAATTGCTTCTCGTCTTTGATCTAATGTCAATCAAAAATAATTGATTTAAAGTTAAAAATCATCCTTCGGCGGGAATTAGAATTGGAACATCTTTTGCTCCTATTGCTGCGAACCAAACTATTGCGTTATCAGTTTTTGCATTACCCATTGTATGTTTTGGTGTCTTTGGACCAACTATAAAAGTATCACCTGCTGTATAGGTGAGATCTTCCATACCTTTTCTTTTGACAACTATAGTACCTTGCTCAACATTGCCTAATAATGGAATTGGATGAGAGTGGAGTGGGACTATCCCTCCCTCAGCTAACTCGACTCTTTGTAATCTTATTTCTGCTTGTCCTTTTGGGTATTTAAGAGCATCTCCATCCATAGTTTCGGAACCTACAAAGACTTCTTGTACATTTACAGGAGATTCTGCAGCTATAGAAATGCTTGGGTTGAGGAGCATCAAAGCAAAGGCTATTGCTATGAGTAAATTCTTAATCATGAATTTGAATTCCTAGAAAATTATTTAGGCTTATATTATTTATTTTTTATATATTTGTCAGTACCAGAGTTAACTTTTTTTTAATTTAACTTAAAAAAGTTCGAATAAGGTTTGAAAAGAATTTTTAGTAAAAAATTTAACCCATGCTATGTCAGTGAAAATGAATCCTGTTAACTTTTCATTAGCCAGAAATTTTCTTTAGTCTTATTCTTTTTTTTATAAATTAAATCTTAAATTAAGTAGAGAAACTTATATGGGAATTGTTTTTATATAAGTTATATAAATCAATTTAAGTAGTTGTTATTACCGATTAATAATACCTGTTTTTAAATCAATATTTTTGTCCTTGAAAACCTCCTAAAACATACTTTTTCTTGAAATAAAGATTGACAAGACATCCATAAAAAAAACTTCTATAAAGCATTAACTTCTTTTATAAATATGTTTTTAACAAACAAGACTCGTTTAAAAATTAAGGATATCGTTAAGAGGATTTCACTAGATAAACCTGTTTCATTGGAAGAAAGAATTTATGTAAAAAAGTTTTCAAAACATAATTCAACAATATTGAGCTGGCTTAAGAAAGCTAACAGCTTGAGGAGATATGGGAAACAAAATTCAGACGGAATAAATGGACTAATCCAGAATCTTGGTCTTGATGGTTTAGAAACTGAAAATCATTTTGATCCCCAAAATGATGATCTTGCTGATTGGTTTAGTGGCTCTCCTGATTGGGTGAGGAGGAGCTAATTGCCCATTAGTTTAAGAAGATTTACATCTTTTTTTAACTATTAATTTATCAGATATCTCAATAAAATAAATTTAAACTAATTATTTAAAAAAAGGAAATGCTTTAACTTGTCTTCGAGAATAAATACAAATACCTATAAGTGACCCATATAACATTGTTTGATTAACTAGATCTAAAACTAGAAACATTTAATCTAGAGTTTTAATATTAAAAGTTAATTTCTACCAAATCTAAAAATAAGGTGTGTATGGGACTTCTGTTTTCATCGAATCGCCATAATAACTTTCAGCTGACTTTACTAAGATCCAATAAATGAAATTTAGAAATGATTTTTTCATATGAAGATCCATAACTTTTCCTAATTCAAATCGGAATCTCAAATAAAAACATCGTAGAAAATACTTAAAAGAAAAGATTTAGATTTTCTTAATTAGTTTCTAATAACTAACTTTGTATTAAATAATACTAATTCTTGCCGAATCAATCGATTTAGTATTATTGCTTATTGATTCCTGTAATTACTAAAGATATATTAAATGAACTTTATAAATAGTAGTAATTTATGAGTAATCAAAAAAGTCAGAACCATAAAAAAAAAGAGCAAAATAATACAGAATGGTTAGATGAATTAATCAATAAGATCGAAAGTATGAAAAACAAAATATCCAATACTTAATTAATCAATCTTCTTTCTTCTATTATTAAATTCGGAACAGTTGGCTGCCTTATAAATTATTTTGATAGGAAGCCTAAATGGAATTTAAAAGAGATAACTTTATATTTCTTTCCGGACTTTTAATAAATTTAGTTATATTTATTTGCCATTGCCTTATATTATCAATATTAAATAAAACATTTTTTCTGGATTTACCTGTAACTTATATCCAATGCTTGCCAGCTTCTAATAGTTTTATGCTCTTTAATTCCCAAAGTGATGATGAGATTCCTAGTAACTTTGATGCCTCTGAACTTTTTAAATATCTATCCATAAAAAAAGAGGATTGTTACTTTCCTCTTAACTAAATAGATTATCAATCAATCAGTTTGTATATGTCGAGTTTAGAAGGTGTAGTAAAGAAATATCTATAGAGTTTCTGATGTTACGAACTTACCCAAAAAATGAAAAAACATGAAATAATTTTATTTTTACGAAAAGTAATGTCACTAATCCCTTTTAAATCAACAGAAAAACAAGGTAAAGCTAATAGTAAAAGTATTTTTAGCCTTGCTCTATTAATGTTTTCATTGGTAGCTTGGATGTGCTTATTTAGGTAAAAAAATTATGACTAAAAAAGAAGGAAAAGAATTAGCCACGGTTAAGGTTTATCTTAATACTGGGATCATCGCGGGATTAATTGGTATAGGTTTTGTTGCTTCAACTTTAGTTTTTGGAGTACTACTTCTGGTTTTAAAATAATTTTTTAAAAAAGACTTAAATTATTTTTCATTAGATTTTGAAATTTAATATGAAAAAGATTGATTCAACATCAGATTTGAAAATTTCTAAAAAAATTTATTCTCATCCTTTATAAAATTATCAGGAATAGATGGGAAAAAATATTCATATTTCAAGGTTGATTCTCTATCGAGACCTTTAAAAAGATTTTTTTATATAGAATCACAAAATTTTTTAGCCAATTGATTATTGGCTATTTTTTTTCGGGATATATTTCTCCAAATGAAGGCGGACTATTTATGAGGTTAATTTTTACTGTTAAGAAAATTAAGTAAAAATGAAACAAGATTAAATTTCACTGATCATCTTTTTGATTGATAAAAGGTCTTATTTTATTTTTCAGTTCACCAAGTGGCTTTTCAATAAAATCAGGTTTTTTTAAAACTGCAAGTACCACCCAGCCTAAACTAATAGCAAGAACCATTCCTAGATAGGCAAAACCATAAATCATAAATACTCTAATTAATTTGCTATTAATTATCCTTGTTTTTTGACTCCTACTGAGAGTTCGATGTTTTCCTTTTCTTTTTCCTTTTCCTTAATGATTAATTTGTTTTCGGTTCTTCCGAAATCATTTTTACCTGCAATAAAGAAAATAAGTGCGCTTATAAAAAAAAGTGCAAAAAGCAAAACTTCCATTTGCTAATACCATTTAATTAAATACAAATTAGTTTAGAGACCTAATTTTAATCAACATCAAATAATACAATTCACAGTAAATTTCGTTCAATCAAATTTATAATATAAAATTCTTTGATATCAATACATCTAAATATTTAATAACCTTAAAGTGTTATTTATTTTACTATGAATAAGATTTTTAAAGTATTAATCTGTGATTATTAATTTTGATATTAAATGTATTTATTACAATTTGATCATTTAATCTTTATATTTAATGATGCTTTTTTCCTCGTTTAACTATAAATTTTGAACTTGAATAATTTCTTAAAAATCTTTACTGTTAATTCAGTAATTAAATTTATAGAATTATGTTAGGAACTATTAAAGATCCAACTTTGTTTTTACTTTTGGGCAGTGTTGGGATTTTACTTTTTGGTTCAATAGGTTATGGAATTTATACAACAGTTGGACCCTCTTCATATAAGTTAAGAGACACAATTAAAGAGCATGCGAGAATGCATGAATTAGGAATAGCTCATGGTCACAATCATAATGAAGCAGATCATATTCATTGAGATTTATAAATGTATTTATATTTGTTTGATTCGGAATTAACTACCAAATTCTTTTTTACTTCAATTCTTTCTGGAGCTTTATTATCATTTTTTATTTTTTTATTATTTTTGCTTACTAATCAAAATGCAATGTTTAAAAAACAATAATGCTATTTTTCAAAATTTCAAAAGTGCTAACTCCCTTTTAGAAAATTTATAAATAGGATTAAAAAATTATTTACTTTTTTAAAACTATTTTTTGATTTTTAATTCCAACAAACCAAGCAATCTTCTTGATTTGGATAATCTATACATTCTTTATTTAAAGTTTCTTCTAAAAATTCCACTTTCTTAAAATAATCAAGATCTTTTAATTCTTTGTTTGGAACCGTGAATTTTGTTTGTAGTTTCATTTTCTATTCTCCTAATTAATACTGTTTTTTGAATCCATTCCAAGTTTGAGAAAACCTTAAACTCAGATAAGAAATTAAAATTGTCCAAAATAAAATCTCTATACCTAAATTAGTCATTTGCGTGGCCTCCTTTCTATCTGATTATTCTCTAGTACGGGTATTATGTAAAAATCAAGCGTAAGAATACCTAAAAGTTAAGGCATTGATCACAAAAAATTTTGCAATGGTTTTTACTTGGATGCTCTGCACATTCATTATTCCAATAAGTTTCAGGTTGTTTTTGCTTAAAATTATATGAGAGGTTTTTTTTACCCAAATTAATCTCTTGGATAGTAAATGTGTCGTTTAGTGCCATAAGATTTAGCTCCTGACTACTCTTATGTTCTAATTCATTTGAATAGTTAAATTCAAGCTTTATATGTGCGGTTAGAGGAACAAAATTGTACGGATTAAGGATCAAAAAAAATTACAAATTAATCATAATTAGAAGGAAAATATTTTCAAAAAATTTGTTCTAAGTTAAAAAAAATTTAGATAAATTTTGCTTAGAAATTATATTCCCTTAATACTTTCTCAGATCCTCCAAAATTAATCATTATCTAATCTATCTGCATATTCTCTTAAAATTTCAGCCATCTTTTGAGGTGGAATTTCTTTTTGATATTCTCTACATAAATCAAAAAATTTATCCAAGAAATATTTCATTGAAGAGGACATGAAAATTAGCTTTTCATTTTAAAAGTAATGTATGCAAACCCACCAAGCAATAAAAGATTGAGAACCCCATAAGTAATCGCTATGCCATACATATGCATCATTTATTTATAAAAACATAAGCAGAATATAAATAAACTAAGAAAACTCCAATAGCAATCGAACTTCCATAAATAAGAAAGTTCCAAATTTTATTTAATTTAGGTTTTTTAAATTCTTTTTCTTCTTCTTTGGTAATCATTTATTTCCTTTCTCTTTTCTAGCAGCATTGCCTTTTGCTCTTAAAACCAAAGTTATTATAAGGGCAGTGCTTAATATCAAAGCATCAATTAATAGGTGTGGGGAGATATTCATCAGCTAATAATATAAATAAAAATACTCATTATCTTTTCAGTAATAAATCTATTAAAAATTAAAAAAAAAAGGGTTTAACCTTCTAATTTTAAATCGACTTTCAATCACAGTCTATTTTAGCTTTTTAGCTTCTCTTAAAAAAAAGAGTATTTTATTTAACCAGAACAAGAGAAGGCACCTGAAAGAATATTTTTAAAAATTGGTGCTTGACCCAATGAATACAAGAAGAAAGTTAATGATGTGAGAGTAATAGCTATTTTAGAAAGTCTGTTAAGTTTTAAATTTGATACTTTTGAAAATGCAGAGTTCATTTGTTCATTTAATGTAATGATTTCATATTAGCTGCATAAACTAAATATTCAGCATCAAAATTTACCAAAGAATAATTTTATTACTACTTTTTTTTAGTTTGCATTTTTATAAGTTCAAATTCTTTTTTAGAAACTACTCTGATTTTCTATTCTGGATATCTTGTCTTCCACCATTTATTGATGGAAATAGCTACGCGTTCTAAATCTTGGGCACATATTCTCACACATAAAATCTTAGTTTCAACTTCTTTATAGAATTCCCAACTTGTAGATGAAGCCATTAAATTCCTAAATCAAATTTGAATGATATTTTATTTTCAAATAATTTGCTATTGATTAAGTTAAATTCTTGGTTCATTACCTAATCAAGATTTGATTAATTTTACAAGAAACTAAAATTTTTAATTAATTTTTATGAGGTTAATATCTTTAAATTCTCTCAAATTTATAAATTCAGTTCTTATTGAATCATTAAATTGTTTCATATCTTTGTCATTTATAATTCCATAAATTGTCTCTATTTTAGGGATTTGCTCTTTTTTAATTAATCTGGCCTGTGGGAGATAAAATTTTAATAAATTTAAATTTTTATCATCTAATTCTCCTATAATGAATATCTTGTTATCAATAATTATTTTTTTTATATCGGGCTCGTAAATAAAATCTTTTATTTCATTATTTGGGTTTCCAATTATACCATTAATAAAAAGCATACTTAGTATAAATATTTGGATAAAAAATATTGATAATATATTATTTATATTTAAAGATTTTGAATTAGTTTTATATATTAGATTTAAAGACAGAATCAGTGATATTAATGATAAAAGGGATATTATAAATCCTTCAATTAAGTTAAATTGATTAAGGATTTTTAAATGAAAATTTAATATTGATACTAAAAATATTAAGGAACTTATTATCAACATTAATCCTCCAAATATTCTTAATGTCAATTTTGATCCATTTGATTTTTTTTTGAATGATTCATAAATTCCAAAAGAGGCATTTGATGCCAATAAGGGAATAGTAAATAATCCATAATGAGAATATTTTGAAGCTGTTAACATCAGGAGAACAATATTTAAAAAAGGAGTAAAAACTAATAAAATTTGAATTTCTCTAGATTTATTCTTAAGGATATATCTAGTCCCATTAATTAAAAAAATAAAGAAAGGTGTAGATAGTAAAATTAGATTCCTTGGATAAAATAAAAATCCTTCAAAAATGTTATTTTCAGTTAATGTTTTTCCCTGCAATAACATATATGGCCTTATTAATGAATCAACTCCATATGTTCGATATGATATGTAGTAAAAAATAATTAGCGGTATTAAACCAACAAAAAATCCAATAATCAAATATCTAGTATTTTTATATCTTAGTTTTTTTATTTTGAGATAAATTAATGGAAATATACTGACTAAAGGTAGTAGTTGTAAATAACTTCTTACAAAAAACGGTAGCGACAGAAATAAACCACTTAAAAATAGAAATTTATTTTTATTTTTTTCTTTTAAAGAATTACTTGTTTTTAGTAAAAATAAAATACCTAATAAGTTTAAAAAAATATAAAGTGTATCAGGACTACAATATTTACCGTAACTAAACCAAAGAAATGATGAAGATAATGTAAAAAAGGATATTAATCCAATCCCTATACTACTTATATCTTTAATTATTTTGAACAATACAAATGAAGAAAGTATTGAGAAAATATAACTTGGTAATCTTGCTGAGAATTCACTGATTCCAAACATCTTAAAACTCAATGCAATTAACCAATATGAACCAATAGTTTTATGATGAGCCTTTTCAAAAGGTGTGAACCAATTATTAGAATCTATTATTAATTTTGCTCGATTAGCATAAAGAGACTCATCGTGCGCTACTAAACTATGATTTTCGATAAAAAATATTGAACAAAAAGAAACTAAAAGAAGAATAGATATAAAAAAAAACACAAGCCTTTTATTGATAACTAAATTTTCTTTTTTTAGGTTCATCATTATTTATAAAAACAAATTTATTATCCAATAATTTTTTTATTAAAGGAAGTTAAAGGTAAATAAATTTTTTTAAAGATAACTTCCATAAAAGGAAATATCTAATGTAAGAAGGGGTCCTAAACGGACCCCTCTTGGTGAAACTCTTCCAAAGAAACACCTTAAAAATTTTACTCTTAAAAGTGCTAATTTAAATAAATTAACAAAATAAAAATTAAAAAATTAACCTGAGAAGCCCATTTTCTGCTCTGAAGCCATTAATGAGCCAACTAATTTATGCTCAGCAATTTTTTCTTCGTCAGTCATTACTGGCTTGATATCAAAATCTATATCAAATTTAATTTTCCAAGGAGCAAAATGTTCTGTCATTTTTATACCTGCTGAGGCTTGTACAATAATATAAACATTATTTGAGTAAGAAGCATGATATCTTCCTATAACTTTGAATCCTTCAAACTCATCATTTAAATTTCCTTCTTCAATAACCTTTAAAAAAAGATCATATGCTGCACCTAATACAGCAACATTCTTAAAAGTTGCTGTGACTAAATAAGTATTCATTGGATTTTTAAAATTTACGTTTATTTCTAGGAGATGGTATTTAAAATTGAGTTAAAAGTCTTGAAATTAATATTTATTTTAGATCGAATTTCAATCAATTAAAAGCGTTAATAAGGCTTTAATATTAATTAGGAAATTCTTAAACCATAAGATTAAATTTATTAATCTAAGGGTTTAATTTACATTAGAGAAAGAAAAAATTTTTATTGATTTAATGTATCTAGGCTTAGATAGGGGGATAATTGTATTTTATAAATTATCTCCAACTTGCTGTATAAATTTAAACGGCTTTTTTAAAAGTATTTATATTCTTTAAAAAGTTATTACTTTTATGGGCACTCATTTTTCTATATCTTTGATTTATCTCTAGGATATATTTTCTAGCTTTTTTATCACTTTCAGTTTTCTGTTTTCGAAGACGTAAAGCTTTTAAATCTTCTATTGACATAAGGCCATCATCCTGTTTTAAATTGAAATGATCAAATTGCATCTGTTTAAAAAATTAAGTATCTTCTTTAAGTGCCAGAGTAACAACCTCATCTTTATTTGCAATAGAGATAATTAACCAACTTAACTTAAATAAGTTTTTCGATGTTCAGTAAGCTATGAAATTAAATATTAGAACTTTCAAAAAAATAACTTTTTGAAATCAATAAAAACTTTTGATTGAATTAGATGGAACTTCTATCGATACTAATGATTCTCCATAATGTGATTCGGCTGATCTTATTAGTAACCAGTAAAAAAAGTTAATTAAAGTTTTCTCCACTAGAATTTAGTAACTAATCTAAATAAGCTCATAATTTTTGTAATATCAATATACAAAATAAATTTATCAAGCAATCAAGATATCTTTCAAAAAAGAGCATACATTCATATTAATTTAGAAAGATTTGCAACCTCAGGCTTTAGGCCGCGGACTAAATAGTAAAGTAGCATTGGACTTTAGCCCTCTTTATTTTTTGTAAACAAAAATTGGCACCAAAATGGAACTAAATCACCAATTAATATTCTTGATTATGAATTAGCATTTATTGGTTAATAAAAACAAGATTACCTAAGCATGTATTAGTGTTATTTGTTGTATAAATATGTTATGAGACTTTAGTCATATCAATATATTCAGTATTTTTGCTCATTGATATATTCATAATTGGAATATCATCATTACTGATGATTAAAGAAGGTTTAATTTTGAAAAAAATAATTAGGTTTTTGAAATTATTTAGGAGAAAAATTGATATTTTAAGTGCATATACTCAATTAAAATTTATTTTGGAAAATTAATAATGGGATTTTTACATTGCCTTATTTGCTTTGTTCTGGCATTTATAGGTTTTACTCGTAGTTATTTGTTCTTTATTCGTTTTAGAGAGTTTGTGAAAGAAGAATCTAAGTTTAAATTGAAGTTAAATTTAACTTAAGGGTTGACAGCTAAGTATAAATACTTTATAAATAGAGTGTAGTGAATGCTACAAAATCGTCCGATCTACCATTTGATAGACCGCAGTACGACTCAAGCCATAGGACGGGGACTTGAGCATGTTCAGGATCTGCATCATGGTAAACATGTATTTCAATGGAAAGTCATTCGTATATTGTAGAAAACAAGAAGAAAAGGCAATAAAGCTTACCTATAGAGGATCTAGCTACTTGAAATAAGATTTCTTATTTTTTTAAAAATTTTGGTATTTATTGAAGTTTTTTTTAATTCAGTACTTATTGATACCTTATAAGAAAAACTTATTATGTAGATATATTTTGCCTATTAAAAAAATTATTTATCCGTATATTTCGTAACGAGAAACTATTCTAGAAATAATTAGTTTGTGAAAAGATTTTCAAAGCTTATGCAACCTATTTCTGAAGAACTTTATAAAAAAATAGTTGAGAGTTCTAAAAAATGAGAAAATTACTAATTGCTTTATTAGCTTTAGATATAGGTGTAAGTCTTTCTAAAGTTTATATTTTTACCTGAAAATAAAAATTACTTAGAAAAAAAATAACTAATTATTTTTTTGAAGAAAAGAAATAAATACTAGGTATTTGTTATTTTTTTATTTTATAAAATAAATAATCAAACCAACAAAAGAGCTACCTACAAGTAGAAGGACCATTAGCAGGGCTATTAACTTTGCTAATCCCATAAAGATAAATCTGAATTTCCTGTAGATCTTTGCATCCAATAAATTTTCCAAATATTATCCACTTTTTTAAAAATAGAAGTAACTGTTGGAAAGTCATCATTAGGTGTCCCTTTATAAGTAAACTTTGAACCTAGTGTAAAAATGCACATTACTATGTTTTCGCTTAAAAATTCGAATCGGTGAATTTTGGTTATTTCTGCCTTTTCTTGAACTACATCAACTGAAATCATTTGTTCAAATCCTTCGGCATCTATAGGATTACCACTTGGTCTTATGAATAAAAAGTCTGGAGTTGCATTGTTAACAAAAAATGAAGGCATTTTTTTTGGATTAGCAAATTCATTCAATAATGAAATTATTGTTTCTTTATCATTCATAAAAAATGGGGGAGGTCCCTCAAGTTTAGATGGAATATTTTAAATTTACATAAATTAACTGCGAAAATTTAAAAAAATTCGTTAGGATACACTAATTAATAATGAATGTAATGCAACCCATATTAAAACCATTAAATAATTTATTACCTGTTAGCAAAAAGGTTAAAAAATATTTACCTTTTTTTATTGGATTTAAATTACTTACATTTACTGGCTTCCTTACCTATATAATGAATCACTAAAAATTATTACCTTCAAAAAAAATTTTAATTAAATATAGATCTAGTGAATAAAGAAGAACGAATAAAAAGATTCAAGTCTATCTCTAGCAGTGAAAGAAAAATATTAATCTTAAAAAAGATGAAAGCTTGTGGAATAGCGGTGGGGAGTGGAGTTCTTAATAAAAAATATGATAGTAAAGAGGTTTATGAATTAATTCATATTGCAAATTGCTTCCCAGAAATAAGAGAGAGAAATTAAGAATTTATATACATATATCAATTACATTTTTTGGCTGGATTATTTATTATTTAACTTTCTTGCGTCACCATAGGAATAATCAATATTTTTGGATCTTTTGGGAATTGTTCCACTTATGATTATTAAGGGTAGAACTGAAGAGTTACCTAAAATTAAAAAATCGCCAGAATTTAAATCAAAGAAAAAAAGGTTGGTTCAATTAGAGATTTAATTGATTAGAGATTACTCCATTGAAAACTATATCCTAAGTTTTTCAAATATCATTAAAATTATTCTTTTTTTAATTAGTATAAAATTATAAATTAAGAAATTGCAAAGATTTGCTAATTTAATGCAAAACTCAGAAAAAATTAATCTTTTTTTAGTTGTTCTTGGAGGTAGAGCAAAGAAAGCCAATATAGAATTACATGATGTTAGATGGGTTATAGGTTCAAGAATTGAGGATACATTTGATGAACTAAGAAAGGATTGGTTCGGAACCCCTCAAGGATTACATATTGACAGTTATAAAAAAATAAAATACGTGGATGGGTATAAGATAGATCTCAAAAATATTGAAAATAAGAAATTAATTAATAATAAAATTTGTAATCAAAACTATTTCAAAACGAATTTATGGTTTGTCAATATTGGAGGCTATGATCCAAGTTCTATGCAAGAAAAACATGAATTTGGATTAGTTATAGCCTCAAGTAAATTAGAGGCAAAAAATATAGCTAAATCAAAATGGCTTATTGGCTATAAAAAAAAGCATAAAGATGATCTTGCTTCTCTAAAAATGTTTTTTAGTTGTGATGATTGTCAACTTTTAAAAAAGATAGGTAATTGGGAAATAGAATTGACCCCAGATAATAATTTTATTGCACAAAATAATTATCCTGATTGGTATGGTTATAAAAGAATAGATAGAATTTAAAAAATTAAGGAGCCTATTTTTACTTATTTAATTTCGATAATTTTTTATAGGTAAATTATATTTCTCTTTAAGAAGATTAAAAAGAACTTGATTTTCTTAAGAAATAAATTCCACCTCCTAAAGAAATAAAGACAGGCATCCAAGCAGCAAAAATTGGATTTAATAAACCTTTTACTCCAAATGAACTGAATACAAATGACATAACATAATAAATTAATATAAGAATTACGCTTAATCCAAATCCTTGACTTTTAGAAGATCTTAAACTAGATTTTGCTCCCAAACTGCAACCTATTAAACCAAATACTAAGCATGCAAAAGGTAGAGTAAATTTTTCTTGAATGCGGACTTGAATTCTTCTTATCTCTTTTAGGTTGCCAGTTTTTTTATATAATTTTTCTGCTTTTAAAGCTTCCTTCAAAGTCATGTCAGTGGCATCTTTAGGCACTTTAGCTAACTCCAATGGCGCCTCTACGAATGGATATGTATACTCTTTAAATTGAATATTTGTCGTTTGTCCGCTCGGAGCAATTGATACAATACTTCCTTCAGAAAATATCCAGGAAGAGTTTTTCTTATCAAATCTTGCGAAGTTTGCTTTTAATATTTTTTGAAAATCTTCTCTAGAAAAATCTAATACAGTAACGTTTTTCATTATGTTATTTTCATACCATTGAGCATAAAAAATATGGGTAAGTTTTGAGTTATTTTGGGTTGGTTTTTTTGTTGCTGAATCTATCCTAGAACCATATCTTGAAAACATAATGTTTTCTTTTGCTTTTTCTTCTCCGAAAGAACTTCCTATACCTGCTCTTAATGTTTTTTCAGCAAACTTGTTACTTGAAGGAACTAAATTATCATTAAAGTAAAAAGTTAAACCAGTCATAAATATTGAAAGAGCAATAGCTGGTGAAATAATTCGCGTAGTTTTTATGCCTAAAGATTTCAAGGCTAATAATTCAGAATTGTTTGATAATTTTCCATAAGCTAATAAAGTAGATAACAAAACTGCCATTGGAAATGATAAAACTAAAAAGCTTGGCAAACTAAAAAATAGAACCTTTAAAGCTAAAAATAAAGGTAAACCATATTCAACTATTTTCCTTATAAGATCGAACATTACCCCAACAGATAATGAAATAACAGTAAAAGCAGAAATCGCAAACATCATAGGAGGTATTATTTGTCCTAATAACCATCTATCTATTAAAGGTATGAAATACCATAGAGTAAATATTTTAATGAGGGGTTTTTTTATTGGTGAATGACTTGAAAGTTTCAAAAGGGATTTATTTAATTTGTACGATCTTTTCTTGCATTATAAAATATCAATGATTTAGATACCAATATTAAATTTTTTGGTAATGAAGAATATTTTTATTGTAAATTCTAACAACAAATCAACATTAATTTATTTGCACTTGCAGTAAATCAAAAAATTTGGTTTCTTAAAAACAAAAGGAAATTAATGAAAAATAATTTTTTACTAAAAGAATGTAAGTGCATTCACTGTCAACAAAAATTACAGCAGATTAATAGTTCTAGATTATATTGGAACAAAATAATCTTAAGTAAAAAGTTACCTTAGTAGTTGTTGTAAAATTTTTAAAATTCAAAACTTTTCTGTTTAAAAATCTATTTTGAATAGTTAATAACTTTTTCGAGATTATTTATAAATCTGCTAGTAAAAATTTGAAATTACTTAGCTTTTTGATTTCTTTTGTAGATTCTATTTTCTCTATTTAAAAGAAAAAGAATTATAAAAATACAAAAAGGGATAAGGATAAAATCTAAAGACATACCTTTTTTTAGTCTATTTTCTATTTAGCAACAAAATTTATTTTTAGCAGTTGTTAATTTAAAATTCGAAAAACATAAATTGTTTATATTGTATTTTGTTGCTTCAAAATTAAAAGAGCTTGCAAGTAATTATCCCACCTGCAAGCTCATGACGACCTAGTTAAATTCAGATTTCTGATGTTAACCAGCTAAGCACTTCCTAAATGCTAAGTATATCTTACTAAGTAAAATTACTTAATGTGAGTATAAATGCTTATTCAAGCTAATTTATCCATAAATTAGGTAAAAGGTTTATTTAATTAAATTTTCTATTGAACAATTGCTCAAAAAAAGTTTTAAGTTCTTGCGGCTCAATAATTCACACCCTTTGATTTACATAAATTAATATTTGTGTTACATTAATTAACAATTATGATTTCTTATATGTCTAATTCAGAAGTTACAACAGAGTCAGGTGGAAGACAAAATATGTTTCCATCCGAAACTAGACCTTATATTGATGAATCTGTATCTTACGAGGGCTACCCTCAAAATGCAGAAAAAGTAAATGGCAGATGGGCTATGGTTGGATTCGTTGCACTTTTGGGGTCTTATGCCACAACTGGACAGATCATACCTGGAATATTTTAAAAAATAATTTTATAAAACCATAAGTAAATTGTTCTTCTCAAATTTATTAAAATAAACTAAGTTATTTTTGAGAAAAAGAAAAACCATGTAAACGTAATTGCATTAAGAACAAATATTATTCCGAAGAATAAATATGAAAATTTTTTGCCAATAAATGCTGTTTCAGGTTCAACTTTAACCCTCATTAAATCTTCTTAATATCTGGTTTAATTTAGCATTATTTATAAAAATAAATTACTTTCCAGAAAAAATGAAACCAAAAAATTTTTTCTTTAGTCTAATTTAAAGTTAAATTAACTTTTTGCTAATTACATTATTATGTTTGTTGGGTAAATTTTAATATTTCAGAATTGTTTTTTATAACCTCTAATAGTTTGAGTACGTATTACAACAATGTATGTAAGTAAAATTAGCCAAAAAACTATTTCCAATCCTATGTTCGCCATACGATAAACCTCCAATTAATAAATTTACTTTAATTCTAGAATTTGTATTGAGATAGAGTCTTTGTACTTATTTTTTGCGCATCATTAATATTTAGTAAAAAATATTCAAACAAAAATTAATATTAAAAATTTATGACTTAAAAAGTCAAAAAAAAAGAACCAAATCATTTTTGAAATTTGATTCTTTTAATAAAATTTAACGTTTGATCAATTGATTAGATAAAACCTGGAATGATTTGACCGGTTGTTAAATATGCACCAACTAGGGCTACAAATCCCAGCATTGCAAATCTTCCATTTAACTTTTCAGCTACGATTTTTTCTTTTTCAACTATTTTTGATTCAGAATTTTTCATTAGAACCAACCTGGGATAATCTGGCCAGTTGTTACATAAGCACCAACTGCAGCTACAAAGCCTAACATTGCAGCCAATCCATTAAAACGTTCTGCTTCTGGGGTCATTTTTTTAAATAATTTGTTAACTAATATAACATATTTATTAACTTATGTAAATAAAATTGTGCAAAAAATGTTACTTTAGCCTAACAGATATCAGATATGCGACAGAAATGTATCTTAATATACTCTCTTGGCCATATGATCTTTGGTACTGAAATTTATTAATTTGGTAATGAATAATATAGGTCATGAGTTTTTTCTTTTTAAGGAGTAAATCCTCATTTGGAGGTAATTTAAATTACTATTTAGAAAAGGGTTAGCTAGTAGGGATACAGGCTGACCCTTTTTAAGTTGGAAATTTTAGTTTGTGAAAAATTTGTTTTTAGGTACTAAATAATTGCTATTAATAAATTAGATATATATAAATTAATGTCATTAACGACCTATTACATGCATTTAATTGTTGCAAGAATTTCTTCTTTAGTGAGTCCTGATTTAATACTTTATATCCTCCCTGCACTATCAGTAACAATATTATTCTTAAGCCTTAAAACAATGTTTTTTAAGACTCCGAAATTGAGAAAAGTAAAATAAAAGATTTATGCATAATTATTTTTACGATAGTTCTCTTTTCATATAATTTTGGATAACAGACATTTTTTTTCCCGCAACTCAAAGAAATAAAAACATTATTGAAGATGTATTATTCAAAGTAATAAAAAAAAGGTTCAATATTAGAAATTGGAAGTGGCAGCGGTGAGCATGGAGTAGTTTTTCAAAAACGCTTTCCTGAAATGATATGGCAAACAAGTGATCCAGATTTAATGCATAGAAAAAGTATAAGTACGTGGATTAATTATGAAGATTTAAAAAATAAAATGCCTCAACCTCTTGATCTCGATGTAGAAAAAGTTCCTTGGAAAATTCCAATCAATTTGGCACAATCTTTCAAGGTATAGTTTCTATAAACATGATTCATATAACAAAATGGTTTTTTTCTAGAAGATATTATTTCTATGCCAGCAAATAATTTTTCAATAATTTATAGAAAAGTTTCTTAATTAAATGCTATGAAAATATAAATTATTTAAGAAGTATTATTTTATTAACTGATCAACCTGAGAGTTTTCTGCTCCATTCTTTATGCTTCTCATCTAAATCAGATACTTTTTCTCCCAAACTCAACTGTCTTTCTAATAATTCCACTTTTGTTAGAGTTATTTCCTCAGAATAAAATTTAATAGGCTGCTTACCATGTAAATTGTCTCCACTCATAATAAATTTTTCTCAATTATTAAAGTTTTTAGAATGAAAAATAAGATATTACTAATTCTTTTATATTCTTTTCAGATTTGCGTAAATTAATGTGATATTAGATTTATTTTGTAATTCTTCTTTTGTTGTAATAAGATTGCCAAATATATTTTCTTCCCTTATCATCTGACTTAACAGCAACGCAATTGCAAGCAATATTCCATAGAGCTCTGGGTATTGGATCAGGATTAAAAAGATATACTTTTTTAAAGGCTTTTTTAATTTTTACGGTAGCCTTTATCGCGTGATAATGAGGAATTTTTGGGCAAATATGATGTACGACATGACTTGAACCTATATTATGATGAAGAAAATTAAGGATTTTACCGTAAGGCCTATCAATAGATAGAAATGCTCCTCTCATAAAGGAAAATTCTGTATTTGAAAGGTGAGGTACATCTGAATCTGTATGATGAAGCCATGTATAAATTACTAACCAACAATTAACTATTAATAAAGGACCGACATAAATTGCAATTACTAAAAATAATCCATATTTAAAAATAAAGAAAGAAATACCCAACAATGTTAAAGCAACTCCAATGTCCGATATCCAAACTTTCTTAGTCCATATTGATGGCCATAATGCTTTAGAAAATGGTTTAATTGGCCAAAAATGATTTGAAGTTCCATATTTAATACCTCCGGTACTACCTGTAAGTAGATAAGAAGGCCAGCCAAATATTAAATGTAAAAGAAGTTGAAGAATTCCATAATTTTTCTTACCAATAGAATTTGAAAAATATAATTCTTTTTCTCCTCCAATCTTTTCTGTAATGCCATTACCCCTAATTACTAAAGGAACATGAGTTTCACCATTGGTTACATTATTTGTGAATCGATGATGGACTGAATGTGAACGCTGCCATGAAAAATAAGGAACTAGTAGTAATGAATGTAGCAAATATCCAATTATTGTTTCCAAAGTCTTATTTTTAGAGAATGCTCCATGTCCGCATTCATGTGCAATGACCCAGAATCCCATCGCAGTGGTGCCTGATAGTAATGAGTAAATGATCCAAATTGGGATCATTCGCGGAGTAAATGGTATAGATAATCCAATTACAACTACTAATGATTGAATTAAAGTTGATTGAAGAAGATACCTCAAAGAAGTTTTGGTATTGCTCTCTAAATAATGTTCTGGAATAACATCCTTGAATTCTTTCATGCTTGGAATATCTTTATTCTCTATTACAAGCGCTTGGCCCTTAAGACCTGAAAATTTTATCTTACTCAAATTTTTGTTGTGTATAATTTAGTTAAATAAAAATTAATTTATACATTCTATTATCCATCACAGGATCTTTTTATGAAAATTATGTATCGTTTTTCTTTTTAGATATAATTCTCAGAAGTTAAATTTTTATCTTCAAAAATACTAATTTAAGCTGATCATTTTTTATTTTATTCTTTCATATAAATCACTTAATTTATTTATTTCATTAGCTTTTTGAACCACTTGTTTATGTTCTTTTTTCCAAGCTCATTTAATTTAAAGACCGCGTATATACCTCTTTTGGAGGCCTGAGTGTTTACGTGGTTTTACTAAAATAGGTAAAACAATCACTCCTACGGTAAAAAGACAGATTGGAGCGACTACCATTAATATAGATTCTAAAGACATGGAATAATTCAGAATTTATTTATAGGTAGCAGGATTTTTTTTAAAAGTCATGCGTATTTATATCTATTTAGTGAGAATTGCTTCAAAAATTTCAAAAATAGTATTAAGCAAAAAAGAAAAAAAGATTAAAAAACATCAATTTTTTCATAATCCATCCTATTTAAATTATTCAAAAGTTCAACTTATCAAAGAAGAGGTTTGTTCTCAATGGATAAAGAAAAAAAATGGATGCTAATGACTTATTATTGTCCAACTCATGGCGATTCAGGAATGGTAGAGCCTATTGAAATAGCTAAAAAAGAAATTAATGAAGCATTCTTGAAAAACAGAAAAATTTCTAAAAGTTAATTAATCAGAATACATACTTAAACTTTGAGGTGAGAGTCTAGATTTTGATTCAAAATCTTATAAAGAAAAAAAATTAATACCCTCCACAATTCCATTAGTTACTTTTGGATCTAAAACATGACTATAGTCATACAAAGGGATTTTTATTTAGGTAAAAGGGTTTACTTTATTAGCTGAATTAATAATTTATTTTTTATCTAATAAAATTCTATTATTTATCATGTTTAAACTTGATCAGAATTGCAGGTCAATTCACATTGATTAAGATCGCTAGATGATAACTTCTCTAAAATCCTTAACATATCAATCTCCGAAAGTTCTCCATTATTGTTCCATTTTAAAGTTGTTTTCCTTTGTGGGGAATTTCTTTTATTCATTTTGATTATCTCCCTTTAAATGAATTTCTAAACAACGAGTAATACATTCTTGATGACCATCCACAATACTGCATTCTGTAATACATTCAAAATATGAATTAATAGAATCTATTTCTGTATTCTGGTTTGTAGAAACAATTGAATCATTCATGAACTTGGTAGATTTATTTGGAATAGAGATATAGCACGAAATTATGGCAAAAAATTTTATTTATTAAGTGAATTAGAAAAAATAAGTATTATTTACTACATTAGTTTTCCAACTAATTTTTTTTAAGAAAAGTTCTAATACTTTTCTTCTAAAAGATAATAGAAAATAACAATTGTGATTATTTGTAGTAAGTTTTCTGATCAAAATTACTTCCAACTTTGTTTACTTAATATAAATTTTGATAAATCAAGTTTATGAAAATCAGCATAAAGACTGATTTACTTTTAAATAATTTAGTTAGATGATAATAAAGTAAACCTTTAGATTTTCAAATGAATTCTTTAATTAATTGGCTTTCAAAAATGTTAGAGAGTATGGCGAATGCTTTTATTCACCCTCATAAGAATGACTTGCCCCCATCTATTGGAGCACATTCATATAGCAGTATTCCTCTTAAAAGAAAATTGAGAAGAAGATTTAATTAGGTATTAAATTTTTTGGAAATAAAAATAAAAAAGATTCGATAAAAATCTATAAAATTATTTCTTTTTCAAAATACCACGATTTATAATAGCTTCTTTTTATTAGTATTATACTTTTGTATTATTTGAATGAAAAACTGAAAATAGTATTAACTATTAATTTTAAAATATCATTATTTGATATTTCTTATTAAAGAATAAATTCTTTAGACATCGTTCTTAATTGGTCAAGATTTAATCCCTTTAAGTAATTCTTGAAATCACTAAAATTACTTGTTGATTCAGAATCCTTACCTTCTTGAGGAAGACTAGAAGAAATTAAGTCAATAAGATGATCTTTATCCATAACTTCTTATAGTCCATAATTATGGATAAAAAAATAAAGGGTCTTGAATTCGAGATTATTAAGTCACTTTTGATAAAGTTATTTTTTTAAGAAACTATCATACATAATTCGAAATTTCATTTCATAAATTTTTCAAATCTTGTTTTATTTTCTAATCTTTCATTAAATTCTTATATTTACTAATTAAGGCCTTTTTTCTTTCTTCTAAGCTATTTGTTCAATGGATAACAAAAATATTTTTGATATGAGATAAAAAAAAATGCTTTTGCTACAGCAATACTTAGAGAAACAATAATTAAAATTGGATATGAAGGAAATTTATAAAATGGAATAGACAATGTTCTTTTTTTTAAATCTTTCAAACTAAATAATAAGTAATAAATACCTATTCTCTAAGGAATTTTAAAGGTAATGATTTTATCCTTTATCAAAATCCAAAAATTGTGGTTTTTCTTTAATTAAAAAAATAGGTAATTTTACAGCTGCCAAAGTATGAATCAATAATAATGATTAAATTAGTAAAAAAATCTTTTATGATTAAAACCATAAATAAAAACTTTAATAAACAAGAACCATGGTTTAAATGGTTAACTAGAGAACTTAATTCTTATGAAGCTTTTCAAGATTTCGCTTCGGGTAAAAATCCAAAAGATGTTGCAGAGGAATTTATCTCCAATAATAGTATTGTTATTTCACAAGTTTTCGAAAATTTTGATGAAGACGATAAAGATACGCTCGATCAGTTTCTTAAATTAACAGAATGCGAATGGCATGTATTCAGAATTCTTGAGAAGCAAATAGCTTTAAGAAACAAGATAAGATTTGTAGATTTTAAAAAAAAGAAAAAATAAAGAGTTAATTTATCTAAACTTAAATTGTATATATTTTTTGGGGTCAGGTTAATCCACTTAATTTAAAAATTTCTTGATTGGATTATTTGAAATAATATAAAAAAATGAACAACGTAGTTCATGGTTAATCTTTTTCATATTAAAAAGGTCAATATAAAAAAATCAAGTAAAAAAAGTGTTTTCTATAAGATGAATTAAGTTCTAAATCTTTTCCCGTTTCCGGTCTTACCAAATCCTAACCAGATGAACCACAAGACCCATCCGAAAATGGGTATTAAATTTATAAAAACCCATTTCCAATCCTTCCCAAAATCCTTGATTCTCCTTATATCCATAGATATTTGAGGAATTATGCAAACAATTCCATACACATTTAAACCATACATTCTTAAAAATATTGGGATAGTTAGGAAAGAAATTATTAGATTCGCTAATTGTACAAACCACCAATCAGATCGCGATGTGAAGCCTTTGAAGTCCGTAGCTTTAACCCAAAACTCTTTATATGCATTTAAAAAGTTTTTAAGCATAAATTAATATTCAAAGAATTCAACCATATCAATGTAATCTTCAATTTATGAAAATGTTATTTGTTTACTAAATAGGATCAAATAAATTTAAATCATTTTTATTGTTTTTTGAGGTCTTTTTTTGATTCGGTAATGAACAGAATCCGTCTTTGCATATCATATTTTCTTTTGAAATATTTGTTGTTTCTGGGTATGTATTTTTATTGCGGGTATTTGAAGATTCTTTAAGCATTTATATTTAAATAATAGAGTTAATATTAAATTAATAACTTAATTTATTCTTACAGGCAACAAAATTAATATTAATTATTTATTTACTTTTTTTGATTTGGTAAATCTCTCCAAAAGAGTGCCATTATGTATATGAATAAAAATATAGAACAAATATAAAGTAAAGAATTTAGGTGCATGTTTATTAAAGAAAGTTAATATAGAAAGAAGAAAGTTACAACAAAAATAACAAGTATAAATGAAGATTATTTAATTTTTAAATTCTAATATTTATTTAAGCTTTTTATGATTTTGCCAACTTTCCATAAGGAAAAATTGTTATTAATTAGGAATACATATTTAAGCTAGTAAAACTTATAAAGCTAGAAATTTAGTAATCTTAATCAACAATTTCCTTATTTTTACATGGTTCTTGTGATATTTATGATGAATCTTTATTTATTTCTTTAAGAGCTTTTCTACCTTCTTTAAGAGTCTTCAAGACAAGCCAGGAGAAGAAAGAGATAATAAAAATATTAAGTATAATTAGGGATATAGAGGTTGTTTGGACATTGTTGAACATTTAATTGACAATATTACAATATAAATTTTTGATTTAGGAGAAAATATTAAACGTTTGAGCTTGAATATGCTGGTATAAGCATGCCTCCGTCTTGATCGTCATTATCGTCATCGAATCCACCGCCAAGGAGCAATTCAATTATCACAAGTATTGCTACAGGGTAAAGACACCATAAAATTGCTGTTAAAGGATTTATTAAAGAAGAAGATGCATACAATTCTGTCATATAAAGAATATAATCAAAAGAAATAACAATTGTGGATTCTTTGGGTAGTGGTATTCAAGATTTTTATATATATTCTTTAAAACTATTTTTCTGTTATAACAATAAACTTAGTTATATATTGATATTCTTATATTTAAAATGAATTTGAATAATAATTTAGTTTGTGCCTACTTAGAAAGTAATAATGACATAATGAATCGTGAAATTGTTATTTTTTATACTTAACAATAATTGTACAATTTGGATTCAAAAACTATTATTTATCTTGATTTTATAAATTCTATGTTTTCTTTCACTTTTGATCCTTTGGCTGCGATATTTGGTATTTCAGGAGTTGTAGGCTTCTTTTTCTTCGTTTCTGCTTCCAAGGGAACTTCAAATATAAATACTAAGCCAAAAAAAGAATTAGATTAGAGCTAGTTCAGTCAGAAAACTAAATTGAGGTTTTAAATATAGTATTTCTAAGGCTTTTTAATTATTACTTATTCCATTGTTTAGAAATAAACTCAAGAAAATCTTTTAGGTCCTCTTCAGGACAATTTGTTTTTTTTTGTAAATCAATGCAAATTTGTTTAATATTTACATAGGCATTTTTTACTATTTCGTTTTTTTCGATAACCTCAAAATATTCTTTATCAGTAAAAGGCATAATATTAGTTTTCCTTTTGAAAATTATTTATTAACTATATTTTATATGCATTTACTTAACAATAAAAAAATTTTTTTTTCTTACATTTAGCTACCCAACCGATAATGTTTTTTAATACTTTTGGTTACTTCCCATTCGCAGTAAAGTCAAGCGGGAAAACCAACTAGATCGCCAGCTTTAATTATATAAATCTCACCTTTTTGGGTACTAATAGTCGCTTGACCTTCTGTAATTAGGCAAATTTCCTTATCATTGTAATTCCATTGAAATTTGCTTGGCTCACATTCCCAAATAGGCCAACTTTTATTCCATACTAAATTATTACACTTGCACTACAGGGGAAAGTGATTTTAACTTTCAAGAAATAATTCAGATATATCTTTCTTTTATTTACAAATAAAATAAATTCTTATTTTCGAGAATGTGTATTTCTTTACTTTCTTTTGTTTTTTTTCGTTTAGCATTAAAAAAATTTTAATTATGGATGAGCTTTCTGTATTATCAATTTCATTATCTATAGCATCTCTTGGGATATTTTTTTTATTTTTTGCATCAAATGATGATGATGACCAAGATGGAGGTAAGTTGATTAAATCAGCCCAAAGAATTAATTAATTTTAAGTAAAAAGAGCGTTCAATAAAGATTTGTAACCTATAAAGCCTGCATAAATGCAGCTTAGTAAAATAACATAAACTTCAAGAGTTCCGAGTTTTTTTTTCTTTAAAATTTTCATTATTTTGAGTATTTATAGGATAATTTTATTTAATCTGATTTCTATCAACATGAGTATTTATTACACAAAATTCAAGATTAAAAAATTATTAATGTCAAGCCAAAAAATAAAAAACAAGTAAAAAATATTATTTTTTTGGTAATTTCTCTTTCCTCACTATTAGCAAAAAATAAAGAAATTACTGGAGATGTACTTAATAAAGACCATCCTATTCCTATGGGAAGAGTTTTAAATACAATTTGTTGTAGCAATATTCCTAGATTGGTCCCAAGAAATATTGAAAGCAAAAATCTTTTTTGTTGATTTTTTTCTATATTTTTTAAGAAAAAATTAATCTTAAATCTTTTTAAAGTTATCAAAAAAATTATTGCACCTAATAATCTAATTTCGGTTGTGAGGAAAGGAGATAAATTACTTTGAAGGAAAACTACCCTTGAAAAAAGACCTCCTAAAACAGCACATAAAACTGATAAAAAAGGAAATGCATAAATCTTAAAGTTATTTTTTTCTGAAAAAGAGGAGTTTTCCTCTTTAAAATCATTCCCTTTTTTGAGAATTATGAAAAGTGAAATAGATACTATGATTATTCCAATCCATGATTTGGAAGTTAAATTTTCATTAATAAAAATTTCCCCCGATAAAGCAGCTATTAAAGGAGAAAGAGTTTCTATTGACAGAGTTTTTCTTGTGCCAATTATTTGTAATGACTTTAGGTAAAAGGTATCACCTAAACCAATACCTATTATTCCACTAAAAATTAGGATAAATAAGACTTTCAATTCAATTGCGGAATTGAGATTGATAAAAGCAGGTATAAAAACTAAAAAAGCTATTATATTTTTTGTTAAATTTATATCTATTGATTTATATTTTTGAGTCTGCCTACGCCAAATAAAACAAGCATAAGTCCAAGATGTAGCGGCTCCAAAAGCAGAAAGGATTCCAATCAAAACAAATAATCTTTAGAAAATTTTATTTTATAAATTGAGTTAATGCTAAAAAGAATACATAAATAAGAATCAATATCCCTGGTAAGTACTGAATAAGAGATTTAAAATTATTTGTTTTCATATTAACTAAAGGATAATTTTATAATTTTAAACTGTTTTTTTACTACTAGGGTATAAACTTTCTAACTTCTTTCTTCTTTGAACTTTTGCATTAATTCTTTCATCTTTTTCTTTTTTCTTGAGCTCATCATTTATCTTGTTTTGCCTATATCCCAACCATAGTAGAACCCAAATAACAGAAGTTATCAAAAGAAGAGCTGTATATTGGCCAGTCATAGGAAAGCTGGCTTCAGAATATTTAACGTAGGAAAATATTAGACTCATTAAATTAAGTTACAGCATAAAAATAACGACTGCGTTGATTTTTCTTAAAATTAAAAATATTAGTAAACTTAATCTATTAATTATGTATTTTCTGAAGTTTTTTCTATATTATTTTAAAGTTTTTAGAATAATTTTTCTTTGTATTGCATTGCTATGATCAGATGGAGGCATATTGAATGATAAGTTTTGGAACCTTTTGATTTAGCAGTTGTAGGAGGTGGTGCTGCTGGTTTTATGACAGCGATAACTGCTGCTGAAAATGGAGTAAAAAGAATAATAATTCTTGAAGGCACTTCAAAACTTATGGAGAAAATAAGGATTAGTGGAGGGGGTAGATGTAACGTTACTAATGCGACATGGATACCAATTGAACTTGCTGAGAATTATCCTAGAGGTGGTATTCAGATCTTGGAATCATTTAATCGTTTTGCTGCTGGAGATGTATTTGATTGGTTTGAGAAAAAAGGGTTAAAATTAAAAATTGAAGAAGATTTAAGAGTATTCCCAGTATCTAATTCCTCTTTAGATGTTATTGATTGTCTGAGAAAAAGTGCCTTATCGAAAAACGTAGAGATATTGACTAAATTTTTTGTGAGGGAAATTTTTAAAACTCCTGACAATATATTTAATATATTTAGTCGCAAAGATGAAAAGGTAATTGCAAAAAATATAATTCTTTCTACTGGTGGCAACCCAAGTGGGTATAAATTGGCTCGAAATCTTGGCCACAGCATTGTTAAACCTGTACCATCACTTTTTACTTTTTCTACAAAAGAACCAAATTTGGATGAATGTAGTGGAGTATCCATAAAGGATATAGATATAGAAATTAAATTAAACAATAAGACCTTTCAAAATAGAGGAGATTTACTTATTACGCATTGGGGTTTTAGCGGACCAGCGGTATTAAAACTTTCAGCAATTGCAGCAAGGGAAATGTTTAGCCAAAAATATAAATTTAATCTAATAATCAAATGGTCAGTTTTAAGTTATGAAGAGTTAAAAGAAAAAATTAACTTTTTAAGATTAAATAAAGGTAAGGTGAATTTAATAAACAGTAGACCTGTTCCATTATTAACGAAAAGATTATGGATTTTTTTATTAAATAAGATAGGAATTGATAAAGAGAAGAAGTGGTCTGATTTACTGGCGAATGAAAGAGACAAAATCATTAATACTCTTATGAGGGATAAATATATAATTTCGGGTAAAGGTCCATTTGGAGAGGAATTTGTTACTTCCGGAGGCGTAAAAATTAATGAAGTTAATTTTAAAAGTATGGAGAGCTTAATTTGTCCAGGATTATTTTTTTCTGGAGAAGTTTTAGATGTTGATGGGATTACAGGTGGATTTAATTTTCAACATTGTTGGACAAGTGGATGGATCGCTGGGATGGCAGTCTCAAAGTTAAATTATTAAGTAATAAATCAATAAGTAACAAATCAATAAGTTTATCTTTTTTTTATTAAGGATTAGACGGAAAAAGTTTTTTGGAGAAACTTTAATTTTAAAGTTTTAATTATTGGTTAAGATTAATGCAGAATCTTGTATCAAAAAAGGAAGAAGAGGAAAGAAGATTAAAAGCTTTAGCAGAATATAGGATTTTGGGAACCAAGCCAGAATCATGTTACGACGATATTACAAAAATTGCTGCTAAAACCTGTAATGTGCCTATTTCTTTGATGACTTTGGTAGACAAAGATAAACAATGGTTTAAATCCAAAGTAGGACTTCAAATATCAGAAACTAAAAGAGATTGGTCTTTTTGTACACATGCAATAAAAGAAAATAGTCCATTAATTATTCATGATGCTTTCCAAGATGAAAGATTTATAAATAATCCATTGGTGACTGGAGATCCAAAGATTCGTTTTTATGCAGGTTTTCCCCTTAGAAATAGTGATGGTAATAAGCTTGGAACTCTTTGTGTAATAGACAGAAAGCCAGGAAATCTAACTACACAACAATTTAATATTATGGAATTATTATCAAAGCAAATAGTTTCCTTTTTAGATCTTAGAAAAAAGTCATTAAATTTGCTAGATGCATTGTCTAATTTGCATAAACAGGACGGGATTTTATCTGTATGTTCATATTGCAGAGAAGTGAAAAATAAGGAGGGCGATTGGATGCATTTAGAAAAATATCTTTCGAAAATTAGTGATATTAGATTCAGTCATGGGGTTTGTGATAATTGTATGGAAAAACATTTCCCAGATGTAATCGAAGTATGGAATAAAAAGGATTTCTTTGAAGATGGTCAAAAAAGGTTTTTAGATTCCTAGATTCAATACCTTGCTTTTTATTGTTTAATCTATTTTCTAAACAAATTCTTTATTTGGTGGTTAGTATTGTATAAATTTTGACTAGAAAATGTTATTAGGAACTTTATTAACAGGTGAAATTGCTAAAAGTGCATTAGTAGCATATGTTCATTATTTAGGAATTATATTGTGTTTCGGTTCTCTTTTGTTTGAAAGATTGACTCTCAAAGTAGGTCTTAATAGAAATGAGACGATCTCAATGATAATTGCAGATGTGGTTTATGGTTTGGCAGGAGTTGCAATATTAGTTACTGGGATTTTGCGTGTTAAGTATTTTGGTCAAGGAGGTGATTTCTATACAGGCAATCCTGTGTTTTGGCTAAAGGTTTCTCTTTACATTCTGGTGGGATTACTTTCTTTATACCCAACAACAACTTATATCTTATGGGCCATTCCTTTAAGTAAGAATAAATTACCTGAAATATCTGAGAATCTAGTTAAGAGGTTCAGACTCATCATTACTACCGAATTAGTCGGTTTTGCAACAATACCTTTGTTTGCCACTCTTATGGCTAGAGGTGTAGGTTTAGGTTGAAAAATTTATTTCTAGAAAGAAATTGTTTAATAAGTGCTAACAAACTATATAGATGGAGTTTAAGTTATAAGATTTCTAAATCTACAAAGGAAATTATTTTTATTGGTTTAAATCCCTCATTATCGGATGAATTTTTCTTAGATAATACAACGAAAAAGATAATCAAAATTTCGAAAAACAATAATTACGGCAAAGTAAAATTAATCAATCTATTTGCTCTTATTTCAAGCAAACCAGAAAAACTTTTTAATCACAAAAACCCTGTGGGTTATTTAAACAATAATCATATTTATAAAAACTTAAAACACTGGTCTGAAAATAAAAATTGTGATTTATGGTTAGGTTGGGGTAACAAAGGGAAATTTCTAAATAGAAATAAAAAAATAGCAAAAAAAATAATGCAATATAATTTAATTAGGAAAAATAATTTTGATAAACCTCTTGGACCGCTTTTTATTAAAAAAACAATTAAAGATAATCCAATACATCCTCTATACTGTTCTGATAATTCCATCTTCCAATCTTATTTTTAGGTAGTAAGGCTCAAATGCAAACCAGTATTTTTAGCTATTCCATCAAATTTGTGTTAATTTCTAATTGGTAATTTAAACTTACATGAAAATTTCAAAGCAATTAAATAAACTAAAAAACTTAAATGTTGAAGCGGAAAAATGTTCTACAAGAGAAGAAGCAAAAAAAATAATTAATAAAGCAAATAAAGCACAAAGTAAAATTAACAAATAAATAAAAAGTAATTTATCTTATTCATAATTTAAAATTTTCAAACGTATTTAATTTACACAAATTCACTATATTTATTTCTAAGAATTTATGTCTTTGAAAATAATTAAAATAAGGAAATCGCACGAAAGATTTAGATCAAATAGAGAATGGCTAAATTCGATGCATTCATTTTCTTTTGCAGAGCATAGAGATCCAAAATGGGATAATTTTGGGAAAATAAGAGTTATAAACGAAGATATTATTTCTCCTAATGCAGGCTTTAATACACATTCTCATGCAAATATGGAAATAATTACTGTCGTAACAAAAGGAGCAATAACTCATAGAGACTCGTTAAACAACCTTGGAAAAATTTACAAAGATGAAGTGCAAGTTATGTCTGCAGGTACTGGAATTTCTCATAGCGAGAAGAATGAAGAAAATGAGAGCTGTAAGTTGTTCCAGATTTGGATATACCCTCAAAAAGAAAATATCAAACCTCGATATGATCAAATTTCATTAAATGAAAAGTTGTGGGACAATCTTATTTTTAATTACAAAAACCCTCAAAATAATAAGCTTTTTCTAAATCAAAATATCTCTTTATGGCGTTGTAAGTATAAACCTGTTAAAGAAAAAAAATTGCCATTAAAAATCGATAAATATAATTGGATACAAATAATAAAAGGTAATCTTTTATTAAAAAGTAAAGACTCTCTTTCAAATATATGTCTCGAATCTGGAGATGGCTTGGGATTTGAAGTTAATTATTATGATGATGTCTCTATAGATACTGAAAAAGAGCTAGATTTTCTCTTATTTTCGATGCCTTCCTTATAATTTATCTGTTAATATTACCCATCAACTCCTTTATTAAATGCATTTAAGGCTTGCAAAGCCATGTTAAGGTGAACTTCCATAGCACCAAGAGCAATTAAAGAATTTGGTGATTTATCTTTTAGTAAATTCTCTTTTCTTTTTGATAACTCATTAACTACTTTCTTAGTTGAAGCTTCCCAATTGTTTATTAACTCTTCAAATTCTCTTTTTTCGGGGCTTTCTATTTCTGCTAATTCATCAGAGAAATTAGAATCCTTTTGTGCCTTAAGCATCAAGTAACTTAATTTTTTATGACTTATTGCTTGAGGTAAATTGTTAGATTCACTCATTGCTAGTAGTTAATTTATAGTCAAAATTTAACTAATTAAGTGAATATTTGCTAGAGGGGAGACGGTTGTGATGACCGACCTGAAAATTACGAAATGATATTTGAACAAAAAATGGATTTATTAATCTTTAATTTTTCACTTATTAGTTTCTTGAAATAATCTCCACGCTCTTCATAATTTTTAAATTGATCAAAACTAGAGCATGAAGGTGAGAATAATAATGTTCCAACCCTATTATTTTGTAAATAATGAAAAACAAAATTTAAAAGCTCTTTGAGTTCTGAAAATTCAAAAATATTTTTTTTAAATCCTTCATTAATAAGCGCCATTTTTAGGACTTTTGAGCTTTCTCCAAAAAGGAAAACACATTTAACTTTTTTCTTTAAAACTTTTATCCACTCACTATACTCATTGCCTTTTAATCTACCCCCAGCAATAATTATTATTTGACCTTCAATTGAACTTATTCCTGCAATAGATGAATCAAAATTTGTAGCTTTACTATCATTAATTATTTCCAGATCATTATTTTTATAAATTGTTTCCATCCTATGGGGTAATTGTTTGTAATTAGATAAAGAATCTTTAATCTTCTTTCCAGATAATCCAACTTTTCTTGCTGCTGCTATTACCAATAACAGATTTTGAAGATTATGCATTCCTTTTAAAGAAAAATGTTCAAGTTTGAATAGTCTCTTTCCTCTCTCAACAACGTATGCTTGATCATCTATCCAATAATCGCATTGAATAAAATTTGATTTATCGAAACTAGTTGTTATCCAAACCCCTCTTAATAGTGAACTGTAGTGATTTCTTAGGTGTTTATCGTCATAATTATAAATTCTAAAATCTGATTTTTCTAGCAAGCTCTTTTTTATGTTGAAATAGTTTTCAAGTGTTTTATGTCTTTCAAGATGATCTTCTGTGAAGGTTGTCCAGATTCCAATATTAGGTTTTACTTCTGGAGATATTTCTATTTGATAACTGCTTAATTCAGCTACAACCCAATCAATTTTTTCGTGTTTTTTGGAGTAAGCATATTTACATAAAGGTGTACCAATATTTCCAGCAAAAGGAGCATATAATCCACTATCGCAGAGTATATGGCTTAGTAAATGAGTAACAGTAGTCTTGCCATTAGTGCCAGTAATACCTATCCAATTTGTGTCTTTTAAAATTTCCCATGCAACATTAATTTCTCCAATTACTTTAATTCCCTTTTTTTTTAATTCAATAATAGTTTTATGGTCATAAGGTATTGATGGACTTACAACAACAGATTCAATCTCTTTCACAAAAGGTTGAATTTCTTCAAATACAAATTCTTTATTCAGAGAAACTAGTATATTAAGTTCCTCCAATTCTGTTTTTCTTTCTAAGAATTCTATCCCATCTTTACTTTCCCAAACAATTACTCTCTTATTGATGCTTCTCAAATACATGGCAGCCCAAAATCCAGATTTACCTAATCCAATTACAAGATTAATTTTTTTTCTTTTACTTGAATGATTATTATCTATCATTAAATTTATAATTGCATTTATATTAATTGTGTTTAAGGGTTAATTCAATCATGAGATCTTTCTTCAGTATTTATAGAATTCGCCAAAGAAAAGTTAATTAATGGAAGATAATACTGCAAAATATTGGTTCTCTTGGTTTTATGAAAAGTGGGAGAAAAATGCTCCAGGTGAATTAATTGAACAGGGCTTAACTCCGTCTCAGATTGCTGAGCGCTTTGTTAATGAAAACCATGATAGTTTTATTCAATTGTCAAAAAAAATTGATGAAAAAAATTATGATGCTTTAATAGAATTTATGAAACTCTCAGAGAGTGAATTACATATCTTGAAGTATTTTCTAAAGTTAGTAAAGATGAAAAATTTATAAGAAGTTACTAAGTATTTCAAGGCTTTTTTCCCATAAATTTTTTCTTTCTTTTTTATTAATGGCGAAAGGAGAAGTAGGGGATAGTTTTGGATGACCTCTGAAATTAAATTTAGGACCATAATGATCACCCCCTCTTGCATCTGGTGAAGTAGCTGCAAAAAGTTGAGGTAAAGCACCCATCTCAGCAGATTGAAAAATAGGGCTAAATAATTCCAAGGAGAATGTTTCTATTGGACTAGGTTTAGGTTTTTGAGCAGTAAAGAGATTTGTTTTTGCAATTCCTGGGTGAGCAGCTAAAGAAAGTATATTTTTGTGTTTTAAGTTATCATTTAGTTCCAAAGCAAACATTACATTTGCCAATTTGCTATTGGAGTAAGATTCCCATTTGTTGTAATAGTTCTCGGCTTTTAGATTTTTCCAACCAACTTTGCCAAAAAATTGTGCTCCAGAAGTAACCGTCACTATTCTAGATTCTTCTTTTTTTTCAATAATTGGAAGTAGCTTTAGGGTCAAAAGCATATGGGCTAGATGATTAACTGCAAATTGTATTTCATATCCCTGGGCACTAAGTGTTTTAGGCGGATGCATAATGCCTGCATTATTGATTAGTAAATCCAAATTTTCAAAATCATGAAGAATTTTGGACTGAACTTCAACAACATTTTTTAAATCTGACAAATCTAATTCTAAAGGTGTAAATATTCCTTCAGGATTAAGACCTTGAAGTTTTTTGATAGTTTGATTAGCTTTTTCAAGCGATCTACAAGTTATGACAACATGAGCATTTTTTTCGGCTAAGGCCTTTGCAGTGTAGTATCCAAGACCACTATTTGCACCAGTAATTAGTGCTGTCTTGCCTGTAAGGTTTGGAATATTAGATGTTTCCCAGTTAGAGATTTTAGGTCTTGAAATAGTGGCAGTCATTTATTAATCCTGCAAATTGCTTTGGAATTTAACCAAAATTTATTTACTTTCCTACTGTAAATACTGGAAGTCAGTATCGTGAGCTCTTTTGGAAGGTACTATTCAATGTTATTTTTCAATTGCATATTGCCATTCGTTATTTTGAGATAAACTTTTCTCTCTAAGTAACTGTAGTTTCCTACTATTTATTTTAATAACTATCCCATTAGTTGGATATTTCGTAAATATTTTTCTCTTTAACCAATTTTTTTTATATATTTGGATTTCGCTTGTATGATTTGTGAAGTAACTGTCAGGGGTGCTGAAGCCACATTTTTTAAGATAGTTAAGGGTTTCATATTGATTAAGTCTTCCATTAAGTATTTGGAAACAGCAAAAGCTGAGACTTTCTCCAATCCCTTTCTTATCATTGAGGTATTTTGTTGTAATTCTTTGGGAAATTCCGGCAACTTGGTTTGTAGCGTATAGTTCACCTCTAATTTGAAAATCTCGTTTGATAGGAATACAATCGGGGACATTTTTAATTTGTTTAATTTTGCTTGAGACATCAAATCCTTTTTTTGTAATAGCTTTATTAAAATTGCCATTTATATATCTAATTGCAATAGCACAGCCATCAATTTTTGGTTGAATGCTTAATCTTGTTTTTGTAAATAAACTTCCCAAAAATTCTTTATAATTTTCTTTAGCTAATTTTGGCAAAAGTTTATTATTTTTTTGATTAAAGTAGTCAGACTCTGGATCAATAGGAATAAAGAGCTTCTCAAGTTGCTTAAATGCATCATCGGAAATTATGCCTTCACCAATTCTGTATTGTTCATCTAGATACTTAACATCTCTCACTAATAAATTATTCATAATAATTTTGATAAATATTTAAAAATCTTTTAGAAAAAATCATTTAAATAAAGATTTGAAAATTAAAACTAGATTTAAAAAGTAATTGACAACTAAATATCCTCCTACGCAGAGAGCGATTTAAGAGTATAAAATGTACAGATCAGGAGTTTAAATTAAATACTTCGATCAAACATATTTACTTAAAAGTGAAACAGAAAATTTTAAGGATTAATTTGCAGACTAATTTTTGAAATTTCTATCAATACAAAAAAAATTTTTTAAAATTATCAGAAAATGGAATTCCTATTAAAAGCTCAAAGTATCCGGGACAATTTTGCGAAATATAAAATTAATGATTATGCAAAATTAAGAAATTTTGATTTTGGGCCAAATAAAGAAAGTTCAGTTTCAAAATTATCACCTTTCATTACTCATAGAATATTATCGGAATATGATTTGATTCATTATATTAAAAGTAAGTACAAAATCAAAAATTCAACTAAATTTGTTGAAGAAATATTTTGGAGAGTTTATTGGAAAGGGTGGATGGAAAATAGACCTAAAGTTTGGCGAAATTTTATTTCAGAAAATAATCTTGATTTTGATTATGAGCTATATGAAAGTGCAATTAATGGCAATACAGAAATAGATTTTTTTAATTCTTGGGTCCATGAATTAAAGCAGTACAACTATTTGCATAACCATACAAGAATGTGGTTTGCGAGTACATGGATATTTAATTTAGGCCTCCCATGGCAATTGGGAGCAAAGTTTTTCTTTAAATATCTTTTTGATGGTGATGCTGCATCTAATCTCCTTAGCTGGAGATGGGTCGGAGGATTGCAAACGAAGGGAAAACAATATCTTTTTTCATCATCAAACCTCAGAAAATTTTCAAATAATAGATTTAATTCAGAAAAAATAAGTAATAAACAAATTTTTCTTGAAGAATCTAATCAAATACCATTAGAAGATGAGATTTATAAAAATAATATGAATCCTAAATCAGATAATCTGATTATGTTTGAAAATGATCTTCATCTTGCAACCCTTAAAAATTTACTTCCGAGTTATAAAAAAGTATTTATTATCCTTTTAAAGAATGAACAAAGACAAATTAAATTGTCTGAATCTGTTTTGAAATTTAAACAAGATTTAGTCTCTGAATTTGTAGAGAAATTTGATAATGTTGAACAGATTGATCCATATTCACTGGAAATTACTTTTAAAAATATTAACGAAATAGACATCATTTATCCTGGAGTTGGAGAAAATTATGATTTCATAACTGAGTTTAAAAATTTACACCATAAAAAAATTTTTAATCTTGTGAGGGATGAAGATTTATTTGCTTGGAAATTTGCCAAAAAAGGGTTTTTCAAATTTAAAGAAAATATTCCGAAAATCAATCAGAGAATATTAGAAAATTATTCAAAAAATAATTTTTAACTTAGTTGAATTCCTAATCAGAAAAAAAAGAATCCTTCAGATAATTAGGTATAAATACTTAATTAGGGACGACTTTTGCTCTTTAATCCACGATGGATATTGAGACTAGTTATTTTTACTTAAGGATAATTTTTTTATAGTGCTTTCAACAATTCTTACCAAGTCGTTTAGCAAAGATACTGCTTTATTAATTCTTAGAGTTATAACTGGAACTGTTCTTATTCATCACGGTTATGAGAAATTAGCAAATATAGAAAATTTTGCTGATGCTTTTGTCAGACCATTACATCTTCCATTCCCAATATTTTTATCATACATAGCGGCATTCTCAGAGATAGGTGGTAGTTGGTTATTAATCATCGGTTTAGCTACAAGATTTGGAGCTTTGGCAATTGTTGGAACAATTTCTGTCGCTATATATCACGCACTTGTTACTTCAGGTTTTAATATTTTTTTACTTGAGCTTTTACTTTTGTATTTCGCTTCAGCAACTTCAATTGCCTTAACAGGGCCAGGTAATTTCTCCTTAGATGAAGTTATTATTAGAATCTTGAGATCAGAAGATGAAGATGAAATTACATCTTCAACAAAATCAAAATCTTCTAAGGAAGTTGAAATTAAAGAAAAAACAAGTAAAGGTGGTTTATTTCAATTTCTTCAAGCGAACATACTTTCAGATACTTCAAGCTAACTTTTTAGGATAAAGGCTATTTATTAATTCTAACCTTTTACGATAACTGTTTCTCTTCTCTATTTTTATCTTAATTGTTGCTTCAGAAAGACTTATAAACAGTCCTATAGCAGTCACCCAAGATAAAAAAATAAAAGGGTTTTCTGGAATTTCTGTGAGATTCATATGAATAATACTTCTTTTCTAAAACTGACTGATCACTATATGTTTTTCAACCTAAATATACAATTTAGAAATATTTAAGGATTAATTTCAACTTTTTCCCATTTCTTAATCTTTTCCCAAAGATATCTTTTATGAATAGACAGTTCTAATTTAAGAAGATCTACTGAATCGATTTCAAAATTTAGAACTACAAAATTGTCTGACTTGGGTAGATTGGATAATATTTCATAAGAAGATTTCACTTCTGGTTTTTTTTTCTCTCCAGGAGATCCCCAAAACCAAGAAGATTTTGATTTTTCTGATAATGAATCCCAATAATTTTTGTTATCACTTAATTCACGTATTTTCCCTTTGAATCTATATTGTGATTTGGTTTTCAAAAAAAACCATAATATTTCTGCATTAGGGTTAGATTTTAAATGCCCAATTTTTTCACTTCTTCTATCAGTAAAAATAATCATTGAACTACTTTTATGCCATCCTCTGAAAACAACTGTTCTTAATCTTGGCTCATTTTCTTCGCTAACTGTTGCAAGCTGTATCCATTTATTAGAGGGTGATTTCCCCTCTTTTTTTCTTGAAGATTTTAAATCTTGTCTCCAACTTGGTAAGTTGTTATCAAGCATTTAATTTAGGCAAAATAAGACCACTTTTCTTTTTATATTCTTCGAATGAATCATATTTTGAGAGCGATTTATCTTTTTTTATCATTCTTGGCAGAAAAACAATAGAGAAAAATATTGCAAGAATTACTAATGGAATGAAACTCATTGAAAGGATTGCGAATGATAGATAAATTAGTATTTCTCCTAGATAATTTGTATTCCTTATGTTTTTGAAAAATCCTTCTCTGATTAGATCTTTTTTTAATTTAAGAGAAAAATATTTTTGGGCATCACTAGCAAAGTGTAAAAACACACCAATAATATTTATAGATACAGATGCAGCTATTACGATATTAGGAACAGATTTCTCAGATGAGATAAGAATGTAGGGAGCTACCCAGTAACTTCCAAGGAAAAAAAAACCAGTAACTGAAGTTAAAAAATTGATTTTTTCTTTAAAATAAGGATCCGGGAATATCTTTTCTTTTAGAAGCCAAAGTAATCCATAAGTACCATGCAGAGCCAAATAAACGTAGGGAGCGATTGTAAAATTATCAAAAAAAATCATAAGACCTATCACTACAAATGCTGTGAGCCCCTTATGAAGATTAATTATTTGATTAAGTTTCATCTTTCTTAATAATCTAAAAAATGAAATTATTTTCTGTGGATATAAGCAAGGTCGTCAAAAGTTTTAATGGGCGATACTGGATTCGAACCAGTGGCCACTACCGTGTCGAGGTAGTGCTCTACCACTGAGCTAATCGCCCAAATTGAAGAATTTTAAATTCCCCTTATAAGAAAATAGCAGGTTAAGTTTCATTTTCTAAGTAATTTAACTTTCCACCTTTCTCTTTTGGTGATTTCTAAATTTAGAATTTCGATAAATCCTTTATTTTCTAGTTCTAGTTTGTCGCCAATTTTTAAATTAATAGTTGGCTTATTAACTTTGCTTCCATTTAATTTGAGCATTCCATTTTCTATCCTTTCAATAATTTTGGTTCGTGATATCCTAAAACCTGATGAAGCTATAGCGTCTAATCTTGTTGAAGCTTCTACTGTATTAACAAGTTTTTTTGTTCTTCCAGAAGGTATTTGTAATTCATCTATACAAACTAAATTAGTTTTTACTTTTACGTCTCTCAAATAAAAAATCTTTTCATCTAGATGCTCAATATCTAAATTATCAATTATCCCTTGTGCCCCCCTATCGCCAATAGTCCATATATCTCCTACTTTTTTTTTATTTACACCATTTTCAATTAAAAGGGATCTAAAGTCGTCTTGTGTAGCATTATCAAATAAAAAATTGCCATTAATTTTTATCCCTTGAGCCGGAAAATTACTTTTTAGCGCATCTTCTTCATTAATGTTTTCTCCTCTAAAGCAAGCTATCCTAGATCTTTGAGAAGAAGAGAATCCTCCATAAACAAAAAAATTGAAATCATTTAAATTCTCAAAATCTTTTAAAATTTCTTCGCAAATATAAGTTGAATTAAATCCAGTCCAATAAGTTTCCCAGTGTTTGTAAGCTAAGTTAGCAATATTTATTAATTCCTCAGTTTCTTTTTTGTAGTTTGAATTGATTAAGATTTCTTTTAAGTCAATCATTTAGCCTTCCAAAAAAATTATATCCTTTGCTTCTGATTGTTTTATCAAAGCCCAAGGTAATTCAGTTCCAATTTGATTTTCAAGCAGAACAAGCCATTTACCCTCTTTATTAAAATTAATAATTGATCTTAACTCTTTATTTCTATTGATGTTAATGCTTGCAGAAGAAACTACGCTTCCTAAATATCCTGAACCCATTCCTAAAAGACCTCCAACTAAGGATTCTCCAATGTTATTTAAACCGAGAAAGCTGAAAGTAGATAAATTTGTCATATTAGAAAAAGCTATTCCAGCTATAAAACCAAATGGCATTAGCCATCTACTCATATCTTTTTGTCTAATTTTTCTATCAAGTTTAGGATTTAAGATTCTTATATCTTCAAAATTTTGAGATTTGAATAAGATATTTGTTTTTGCATTTAGCAATTCTGTTTCATCTGATGATATTTTCTTACTTATTGGTGGGATCAAAATAGCTTCAGAGAACATTACTGATTTTTCTTTGAAAACATCAAATAGCTCGATACATTTATAAATGTCTTCAAATATCACAATACTTTTAGTCAAATTTCAATCCTCAAATGTTTGTTTGTTATTCAAATTAATAAAATAAGATACATACACTATAGATTAAGTTAAAGTAAAAGATTAAAGAACAAATCTTAAATGACAAAAGTTCTAATTACAGATCCAATTGATCAAACAGGAATCGATATTCTTTCACAAGTTGCTCAGGTTGATCAGAAGATAGGAATCTCAGACTCTGAGTTAGCTTCCATTATTAAAGATTATGATGCTTTAATGATTCGCTCTGGTACTCAAGTGACTGAAGAAATTATTAACTCTTCAAGTAAATTGAGAATTATTGGAAGAGCAGGAGTTGGAGTCGATAATGTAGATGTTAAGGCTGCTACTCAAAAAGGTGTTCTTGTTGTTAATTCTCCAGGGGGTAACACAATAGCTGCTGCTGAACATACCATAGCTATGATGTTGGCCTTATCTAGACATATTCCAATTGCTAATAGTAGTACTTTGTTAGGTAAATGGGAGAGAAAGAAATTTGTTGGGAACGAGCTTTATAAGAAAAAATTAGGTGTAGTAGGTTTAGGGAAAATTGGTGCTCATGTAGCGAAAGTTGCTAATGCACTAGGAATGGAAGTTTACGGATATGATCCCTTTGTTTCAACTGAGAGAGCTCAACAAATACAAGTTACACTTTCTGATCTTGAGGATTTATTCCAACAATCCGATTATGTAACTTTGCATTTGCCGCGCACACCAGAGACAGAGAATTTAGTAAATATGGAGGTGCTTAAAAGTATGAAAAGTAGCGCAAAATTAATTAATTGTGCTAGAGGAGGCTTAATTGACGAAGAAGCATTAGCAGAAGCTTTAAATAAGTCATTGATTGGAGGAGCCGCAATAGATGTCTTTTCTAAAGAACCTTTGGAATCTAATTCACCACTTTTGAAAGTTGAAAAGAATCTTATTCTTACCCCTCACTTAGGAGCATCTACTAGGGAAGCACAAGAAAATGTAGCTGTTGATGTTGCAGAACAAATCAGAGATGTTTTGCTTGGTTTATCTGCTAGAACTGCAGTAAATATACCAGGTTTGAGCCCTGATATTATGGATAGTCTAAAACCGCATTTGCAGTTGGCTGAAACAATGGGTCTGCTTATAAGCCAGCTTTCAGGTGGACAGATACAGAAACTAGAAGTAAAGCTTCAAGGTGAATTTGTTCAACACCCTTCCACACCATTAATAATAGCTAGTCTAAAAGGCCTTCTAAGTAAAGCTTTGGGAGATAGGATCAATTATGTGAATGCTTCTTTAGAAGCAGATTCAAGAGGTATTTCAGTATTCGAAAGTAAAGATGAGGCAAGACCTGAATTTGCTAGTGGATCGCTTCAATTAACCACTTATGGAGATAATGGCGACCATAGCGTAGCAGGAAGCATTTTTGCTGATGGGGAATTAAGAATTATTAGTATTGATCAATATCCTGTTAATGTATCTCCAAGTAGATATATGTTGGTTACTAGGCACAGAGATATGCCTGGTATTATTGGCAAGCTTGGTTCTTTATTGGGGAGCAACAATGTAAATATTGCCTCAATGCAAGTTGGGCGCAAAATTGTTAGAGGAGAAGCTGTTATGGTACTAAGTATTGATGATCCAATTCCTAATAAGTTGCTTGACACCATTATTGAAGTTGAGGGCATTACTAACGCTAATCCAGTTACCTTATGAAGTGGCTTGTCCAAGTTAATGGAAACTAAAGATTGGTATAAACTAGCTTTTCTGATAGAAAGTGATTATGAAGAAATTATTATTTGGAAATTAAATGAGCTGGGAATATTTAGTTTTTCATTTGAATATTTAATTAAAAATGAAAATAAAAAAGAGGTGAATATATGGCTTCCAAGTAATGATTGGGGCGAAAGTTCTAGAAGTGGTTTTGAAAAAATAATTAGCAAACTTATAAACATTAATGCTCCTAATAATCAATTTTTTGACTGGAGTATTATTAAAGAGGAGGATTGGTTGACAAGCTGGAAAAAGTATTGGGCGCCTGAATTAGTAGGAAAACATTTTTTAATATTGCCTTGTTGGATAAATCTAAATGAAAAATTTAAAGATAAACAAATTATAAAAATTGATCCTGGAGCAGCCTTTGGTACAGGAAGTCATCCTTCGACTTATCTTTGCTTGGAAAAAATGGAGAATATTTTATTTTCTGACAAAAAGGTGTTAGATATTGGGAGTGGTAGCGGGATTTTGAGTGTCGCCGCAAGATTGCTTGGCGCTAAAGAGGTTTGTGCAGTAGATAATGATTATTTAGCTATAAATTCAACTAACTCTAATTTTCAAATAAATTTCGGTAATTTAAAAAACTTCAATACATATTTGGGATCTTTTAATGAGGTAATTTTAAAAAATCAACTCAAACAATTTGATGTTGTTTTATGCAATATTCTTGCTGAAGTAATAAAAGAAATGATTCCAAATATTTATAAGTGCTTGAGAAACAATGGGGAAGTTATTTTAAGTGGAATTCTGAATTCACAAAAAGATGAAATTATAAAAATATTAATTCAGAATGACTTGAAATTATTGGATGTATCAACTAGAAAAGATTGGGCATGTATTTCTGCGCAAAAAGCCAGCGATTAAACCTAAGTATAAGTTTTTCTTATAAATACTCATTAATACATTTTATTGTGTCATTTTTTACTTCAAAATCTCACATATCGACCCAATCGATGTTAAAAATGTAGTTGATAGGTATTAACTACCAACAATTTTTTATTTAAATGGCTTCTTACAAAGTTACACTCATCAACGAAGGTGAAGGTCTTAATTCAACTATCGAAGTACCTGATGACCAGTACATCCTTGATGCTGCTGAAGAGCAAGGTATCGACCTTCCTTATTCCTGTAGAGCTGGAGCATGTTCAACATGTGCTGGAAAAGTTACTTCAGGTAGTGTTGATCAATCAGATCAAAGTTTCTTGGATGATGACCAACTAGAAGCTGGTTTTGTACTTACATGTGTTGCTTACCCAACATCGGACTTAACAATTACAACTCATTCTGAGGAAGAATTGTATTAATTATAAAAAATTAACTTTTCTAAGTTGATTATTTATTATTTCTCTGCCACCCTCTATAAAGGTGGCTTTTTTAATGGATGAATAAATTTGAATTTTTCAAGACTGGTAGTGTTCAATCAAGTTATGGAGGTCAGTACAGTTATAGGGTGATTGGAGCATGTTGCAGACTATATGATAGGGAAGAGTTACCCTGGCCCTGTTCTAGATTGGCTTGGAAAAGTAAGGAGCCTAGTTGGAGAAGAATAGGCTCTAGGTTCGTTGCTGATATGGCTTCAAGAAAATGCCCATCTTACTCAGTTCAGATTTTGGAGCCTGGATCAAAACCTGTTGAAACAGTTATAACTTTTTTTTCGAAGAAATTTTCTTCTGATATACAAGAATGGTGGTATAGCAAAAAACCAGACTCAAAAGAGCCTGGTAATATCTTCCCATCTGAAGTTAGTTAGCTTTAAATCTTATGCTTTTGGCTTTGGTGGCATGTAACCTTTTAAGCCAGTGCATTCAAGGCTATCAATTGTATTAACTCCAGTTTGTGGGTTAGTTCCACTAGCTCTTTCACATAATGATTTTCTCTGAGAAAGATCAAGATTTGCATCTGTAAAGTCTGCTCCATCTATAATTGCTCCATCAAAAACACTTTTCATTAGCTCACCATTTGTAAGATTCGCATCAGATAAATCAGCATTATCAAAACGTACAGCATATGCAATAAGATCTTTCATATTGGCGCTTTTGAAACTAGAATTCTTTGCAGTTGTTACGCTCATATAGGCGCCTTGTAGATTAGCCTCTCCTAAATCTTGATAAGATAAATCATATTTTACAAATTCATTATTTTGAAGATCTGCTCCATGAAGATCTTCTTTCAATCCATCTACTGATGAAGGATCACTAGGATAAAGTGCATTAGCAGAAATTGGATTAATAAGTAAACCAACAATTAAAGGAAGAAAAATAAATAGTCTTTTGAAAGACTTATTTAGTGATGAAAAAATAGAGACCATTTCGATCGACATCAAATAGAAAAACCTAAGACTATTATTTCATGGGTTGGTCATTTACAACGCTCCTGCTAACGAACTGTTGCAGTTTATTTAATTTCTGCAGTTAGAAAATCTTTTGCAAGCTGAGTATTTGGAAAAACTTTTTGCGCCTCTTTAAGCAAATCGCTTGGTGTGATTGAATTTTTATTAGTGTATCTTGGACTTAAATGAGTAATAATTAATTTTTTTGTATTAGATAATAATGCTGTTTTGGCAGCCATGATTGTTGTGGAATGTAATTTTTCGTAGGCCATGCTTTCATCCTCTTCTGAAAAAGTCGATTCATGTACGAGTAAATCGGCATTTTTTGATAGTGAAACAGCTGATTCACTAAAGACTGTATCTGTGCAATAAACAAAACTTTCACCCTCTCTAGGAGGTCCACAGAATTCTCTCCCATCAAATGTCCTACCATCCGCTAATACTACTTTTTTACCTTGTTGCAGTTCTGAATAAATTGGTCCAGGTGCTATTTTTAGAGACTCTGCTTTTTGGATATCAAATATACCTGGTTTATCTTTTTCACTAACTCGATAACCATAAGCAGGTATTTTATGTTTAAGACAAGCGCAGTTTACTTTTATTTTGTTGTTTTCAAATAGGATTTTATTTTCTGATGCAAAATTTTCAACTTCTACAAAATGCAATGGGAACGACAATTTACAATAACTACTTTTAAGTGCAGAATTTATAAAACTTCGCAACTCTGAAGGACCGTAAATTTCAATACCCTTACTATTCCCTGATAAACCTAAGGTAGCCAAAAGTCCAGGCAAACCATAAATATGATCTCCATGCATATGGGTAATAAATATTTTCCTAATTTGTGAAGATTTAATATTGCTTTTCATTATTTGATGTTGCGTTCCTTCACCACAATCAAAAAGCCAAACTTCTGATGACTGTGATAATTTAAGTGCTAAGGAAGAAACATTTCTTGTTAAGGATGGGACTCCAGAGCTCGTTCCTAAGAAGGTAATATTCACTTATTTATGATATTTTTATTTTTATATCTGGATTAAATCTAGACTTTTAGTCAAACTAAGGCAAATTAAGAATTTGTTTTTTAAACAAAGTGATACTTAAATTTAAGAATAATTATAGTAAATGTTGCCTGATTAGTACTTTATTTATTTTTGTTTTTCAGAGTGAAAATGTTTTTGCATCTAGAGAGCCAATAATTAGAGTTTTGATATCAAAAAATAACAATGTAAGGATTAGATCAGATAAATCAATTCCTTTAACTATAGAGGGAAAATTTTTTTCAAGTAAAAAAATAAAAGGGTTAACTTTAAAAAATGAGAAAAATAGAAAAGTTTTATATTTTGATAAGAATAAACAAAAAAAATATAATTTAAAAAGTAATCAACAATTTCAAATTAGATCTTCTGATGGAAGAGGTATATGGGTAGGTCAAAAAAGATTTTCTGGTAAACTAAATCTCTTTGTACTTGATTCTGAAATATTGGTCGTGAATGTTTTAGGAATTGAAAAATACCTAAGTAGTGTGGTTGGTTCAGAGATGCCAACAAAATGGCCTATGGAAGCATTAAAAGCACAAGCAATTGCATCCAGAACTTATGCTTTAAAGCAAAAGGGAAATAATTTATTTGATATAGATTCTACCCAGAGAAATCAAGTCTATAATGGCTTGGAGTCTAGAACTTATAAAACTATCAGAGCCGTTAAAAGTACAAGATCTTTGGTGTTGACTTATAAAAATAAATTAATTAATGCTTTGTTTCATAGCAGCTCAGGTGGAATGACAGAAAATAGTCAGGATGTATGGAAGAATAAATATCCATATTTATCAAGTGTGAAAGATTTTGATAAAAATAATCCAAAATTTAGATGGCAAACAAAATTTTCGAATAATGAATTAACAAAGTTGTTTCCCAAGATTGGAGGTGTAAAAAATATAGAGATTCTAGATATTACATCTACAGGGAGGGTAAAAAATGTAAAACTTATTGGGGCTTATGGTTCTGATCAAATGTCTGGGGTTGATTTAAGAAAAAAATTAGACCTCAAGAGTAATTTTATGAGATTTAAATTTTTTGAAGAAGAATCAAATAAAAAATTTCCTATGAAAAAAGGTTTAATAGTTTTTGGACAGGGATCTGGACATGGAGTAGGAATGAGTCAGTGGGGTGCTAAATATATGGCTTCTAAAGGCCAAAAAGCTGAAATAATTTTAAAGCATTTCTATAGAGGTGTGCAGATTAAACCTTTTAGAACAGATTTTCTATAGAATTCATTTTGCATTAAGGACTAATTTTGGATTTATAAAAGTTTGTTCTTTATTTAAGAAGCCTATCCCAAGTAGTATTTTTTTATTATTTATTACCTTTATGGGTTTTTCATAATCAATACTTATGCTTTCATTTAAGTAATTAATATCAACCTTAATTGCTCTTCCAGTTTGCCAAAAATTTATTTCTTCTTTTTTTAAGACAAATGTTGATATGTGATTAAGAGCAGAAATTGTTGGAATAATAAAATTTGTCGCGTTTTTTTTTCCTTTTTCTTTTTCTATCTCAGATATTCTTATAGAGTTTTTTTCATGAAATCCACAAGCTGAAATTCTTTTTAGTTGTAGAAGGCATCCCTCGGAATTAAGTAATTTTCCCAAATCTCTCGCAATTGACCTTATGTATGTACCAGCAGAACAAATTATTTTTATCTCTATGATTCCGTTTATTTGGTCCCATTTCATTAAAGTAAGTTCGTCTATTTTTACTTCTCTTGGGACTAGTTCAAAATTTTCATTATTAAAAGATTTTTTATAAGCTCTTTCACCATTGACGTGCACACTAGATACTTTTGGTGGAATTTGTTTAATTATTCCTCTAAAATTATTTAAATATTGATCTAATTTCTCATCACTGATTTTAGGCCAACCTTTTTTATTAATTATTTCTCCGTGAATATCATCAGTGTTAGTTTTTATTCCTAATTTTATTTGTCCTATGTAAGTTTTTCCCTGAGGAAGATATTGTATAAATCTTGTTGCACTGCCTATAGCAATTGGTAATGTACCCGTAACTTCTGGATCAAGAGTACCTGTGTGTCCAACTTTTCTTGTATTTACTAACCTTCTTATTTGTTTAACACAATCATGAGAGGTAAAGCCTTTATCTTTATTAATTACTAAAAATCCATCTTTAGTTTCCATTTTTAATATTAAGAATACTTTGAGAAAGATTTAATAGCATCCTATGATTTTTGTATTGGAGACTAAAAGTAAGAAATTGAAAAACAATAGTTTTATATTAAAAGAGTTTTTAGATAATGCGTTCAATTTGAAATCACACTTAATGGAATTCTTATCTATTAGCGAATGCGATTTAGATGGATTTCTTGCAAATGCAAAGACGAATTTAGCGAATTCACATCCTGGAGATAATCTAAGTGATGTTGCAGATTTTTATACAGAAATTGTTGGAGATCGGCACTTAGCAGATTTAGCTGCTTGGCATATTACCAGCAAGGATTATATCGCTGATACTTTAAAACTTCAGCAGAGATTTTCCAGAGATTTGGTTTTAGATTTTGGAGGTGGGATTGGAACCCATGCTTTAGCTAATGCAATGTCTTCAAGAGTTGAGCATGTTTTTTTTGTAGATATTAATGAAACAAATAGAAAATTCGTTGAATACAGGGCTAAGGAATTAGGAGTTGAAAAAAAACTTACTTTTTGCAAGACAATTAAAGATACAAAAATATCGAAATTTGATACTATAGTTTGTCTTGATGTTTTGGAACATCTTGCCAACCCAGATTCTCAAATTGAGATTTTCAATGAAATTATGGATTGTAACTCTATCGCTTTATTCAATTGGTATTTCTATAAAGGAGACAACAATGAATATCCATTTCATATTGACGATAGTCAAATTGTTGAAAGGTTTTTTAAGACACTCCAATCAAAATTTTTAGAAGTTTTTCATCCTATTCTCATAACTACTAGAGTTTATAAGAAATTTAAATAACTATATTAACTCTTTTTCTATTTCTTAAATTTCTTTTAATGCTTTCGAAACTTACGGTTCCTTCTTTTAGTGCAAAAAGAGTGTCATCTTTGCCTTTACCAACATTGATTCCTGGTAAAAAGGATGTGCCTCTTTGGCGAATTAAAATTGATCCGGCATTTACTTTTTCTCCACCATAGGCTTTTACTCCAAGTCTTTTGGAATTTGAATCTCTACCGTTTCTTGTAGAACCTGTTCCTTTTTTATGTGCCATTAGTGGTTGTTAATTTGTAGATTTTTCAGATTTTGGTTTAGTTTCCTTTTTAATAGCTTCCTTTTTTGAAGAAGACTTAGGAGCACTTTTACCTACAGTTATCGATTTTACCATAACTCTTGTGAGTTCTTGTCTGTGACCCATTTTTCTTCTTGTCTTTTTTTTCGGACGCATCTTGTATACAATAATTTTTTTATCTCTTCTGTGAGAAACTACTTCCAATTCAATTTTTGCATCTTTAACATAAGGTTTACCAATAGTTATAGAGTTTTTATCCTTTAAAAGTAAAACTTTTTCTAGAGTAATTTTATCTTTCTCTTTTACATTTAATCTATCAATATCATAATATCTATTAACTTCGAACCAAAATTGTTGACCTGAAGTTTCGGCTATTGCATACAATTCATTAATTTTAGATGAATTGCTTGAGGAATTTTTAGAATTGGTCATATATTTAAAGACGTTATTAGGCTCAAATTTAAATTTGATTATGCCAAATGAACTATCATAATAGTTTGTCTATTATCTTGTTTTGTAGTGTAATAAGTCAAGGGTTGTTTTAAATCTTTCTTTTAACTTGAGGAACCATACTAATGGCAGCTAGAAAAACTTATATTTTAAAACTTTATGTTGCTGGAAATACTCCAAATTCAATGAGAGCTTTAAATACTTTAAGAGAAATTTTAGAAAATGAATTTAAAGGAGTCTATGCCTTGAAAGTTATCGATGTACTTAAGCAACCTCAACTTGCAGAGGAAGATAAGATATTGGCTACACCAACCTTAGCTAAAATTTTACCTCCACCAGTTAGAAGAATAATTGGTGACCTTTCAGATAGAGAAAAAGTTTTAATCGGTTTAGATCTACTTTTTGATGAATTAACTGAAACTGAATATATTGGAGATAAATAATATATGGAAAACTTTTATAATTAAAGATAACTTTAAAGTTTATTTTTATTTAATTTTCTTTTGAACAACATTATGAAAGATAAGACATTCGGTAAATCAAATAAAATGCAAGTTCAGAAACTACCAACTGGCATAGAGGGTTTTGATGATGTTTGTAGAGGTGGTTTACCAGTATCTAGAAGTACTCTCATTAGTGGAACGTCAGGAACTGGTAAAACTGTTTTTTCGCTCCAGTACTTGCATCATGGAATTTGCAATTTTGATGAGCCAGGGATTTTCGTTACATTTGAAGAATCACCTTTAGATATAATTAGAAACGCTGCTAGCTTTGGGTGGGACTTACAAGAATTAATAGATCAAAATAAGTTATTTATATTGGATGCTTCTCCTGATCCTGACGGTCAAGATGTAGCTGGTAACTTTGACCTGTCCGGGCTTATCGAGAGAATTAGTTACGCAATAAGAAAATATAAGGCCAAAAGAGTTGCAATAGATTCAATAACTGCTGTTTTTCAACAATATGACGCCATTTACGTTGTTAGAAGAGAAATCTTCAGACTAATAGCAAGATTGAAAGAGATTGGAGTAACAACAGTTATGACTACAGAAAGGGTAGATGATTACGGACCTATTGCAAGATATGGAGTAGAAGAATTTGTCTCTGATAATGTTGTCTTATTAAGAAATGTTCTAGAGTCAGAGAAGAGAAGAAGAACATTAGAAGTTTTGAAGTTAAGAGGTACTGTGCATATGAAAGGGGAATACCCATTCACTATGGGTATAGATGGTATTAGTGTGTTTGCTCTTGGAGCAATGAGACTTACTCAAAGATCTTCAAATATCAGGATTAGTTCTGGAGTTAAAGATCTTGACGATATGTGTGGAGGAGGTTATTTTCAAGATTCTATTATTCTCGCAACAGGAGCTACTGGTACGGGTAAGACAATGCTTGTATCAAAATTTGTAGAAGATGCTTATAACAATAAGGAAAGAGCGATACTTTTTGCATATGAAGAATCGAGAGCTCAATTGCTTAGGAATGCTACTAGTTGGGGAATAGACTTTGAAAAAATGGAAAGTGATGGGTTATTAAAAATTATTTGCGCTTATCCTGAATCAACTGGTTTGGAAGATCACCTACAAATCATAAAAACGCAAATTAATCAATTTAAACCAAAGAGAATGGCAATAGATTCTCTCTCAGCATTGGCTAGAGGTGTAAGTTTGAACGCATTTAGACAGTTTGTAATTGCAGTCACTGGTTATACAAAACAAGAAGAGATAGCTGGCTTTTTTACTAATACTGCCGAAGAATTTATGGGAAGTCATTCTATTACTGATTCTCACATCTCTACCATTACAGATACTATTTTGTTACTTCAATATGTAGAAATCAAAGGAGAGATGGCTAGAGCTTTAAATGTTTTTAAAATGCGAGGATCATGGCATGATAAACGAATAAGAGAATTTATTATTACAAATCAAGGTCCTGAAATTAGAGATTCTTTTTCCAACTTTGAACAGATATTTAGTGGTGCTCCTCATAGAGTTATTCCTGATCAAAATATTCAGAATGTTTTTAAAGGCTTAGAAAATAATTAGATAATTTCGCTTATTTTTGAGCTTGAAAAATTATCTGTATTATTAATAGTCTGAGTCAATAATTCATCTTTATCAGACTGTGCTAAGGCTAAATCAAACCAAAAGGTTGTTCCAACTCCTAATTCACTAGCCATACGAATTTCCCCACCATGTTTTTCAATTATCCCTCTCACTATAGATAAACCTAAACCTGTTCCTTGCTCAGTATGAACTGAATTTTCTACTCTATAAAATCGGTCAAATATCTTTTCTTGATCTGCTTGAGATATACCTGAACCTGTATCAGTAATCTCAATTCTTACTTTTGGTAATGGTGAAACTAACTCACATTGAGGAGCCCCATCCTCTTTAATACTTGGTGGGAAGGCAGGGCATGAATCTGGCCAAGTATAAGCTCTAATCATTAGGCTGCTGTTTTTTGGACTAAATTTTAGTCCATTACCCAGCAAATTATCAAAAACTTGTAAAAGTAAATCAAAATTTCCAAGTATTGAAGGGATAGTTTCTTCTATATCGTGAGCCAATGAAACATTTTTTTCTGTAGCATTAAGTCTATAATTTCTGAGAGTTTGCTCTATTGCCGGTTTTATGTCCATTTCTTCTAGTTGAATTATTTTTCCTGATTCCAATCTTGATAAATCTAAAACATCATTAACAAGTCTTGTTAGCCTATCAGTCTCTGAATTTGCAATACCCAAAAATTCGAGTTGTTCTTCATTAGTGAGCTGATCTTTTAAATCATGTAAGGTTTCTACGTAACTTTTAATGTTAAAAAGTGGTGTCCTTAATTCATGCGAAACATTACTAATAAATCTATTTTGTGCAGCATTTAGCTCAACTTCTCTTGTTAGATCCTGAATTGTAACGGCAATTCCTTTTAATTCAACTTTGTTTGTATCTAATACTGATTGTAAGACAATTCTTAAAGTTCTAGCTGGCTCTCCTAAGCTAAATCTCAAATCATCTTTCTCCTTTTCTCTGTTTAGGATAGATTCTATATTTGTATGTAAGTCGTTAGATAAAATTTCCGGGATCTCATTTAAAAAATATTTTCCTTCTAAGAATCTTCCTTCCCAACGAAACAATCTTTTTGCTGTTGGATTAGTAAGTACAATCTTACCTTTGGAATCTAATAATATTGCACCATCAGCCATAGTAGCTATTAGTGATTGCTGTTTAATTTGAGCTGCTTTAAGTTCTTCAATGTTTGCCTCATCATAATTTTCTAACTGAGTGGCCATTCGGTTAAATCCATTTAAAAGTTCTCCTAAATCTCCTTTCATAGGTAAAGAAATTCTAGATTTAAAGTTTCCTTTTGAAATTTCTCTAACTCCTCTTACTAATTCTCTCACAGGTCTAGTAATTGTTAGAGCATTGAATACAGCGCCAAGTATTACTAAAACCCAAATAGAGATGAAAACTGCAATTGTCACTTCTCTTGTTAGCGCAGCACTGGCTAAAGCTTTTTTATTAGGCGTAACTCCTAAAGCTAAGGTTCCAAGATATTTTCCTTTCCACAACATTGGGACAAATACATCTGTTACTTGCCCCTGAGGTGTAACATGTTGCCTGACTAATGGGAATTGTGGTCTTTTCTTTAATTCTGATGGTAGTTTTAATCTTCTAGTTAGCTGGAACTGACTATCTGAACTTGTTGGAGTAGCACTAATAGGTATTCCTAATTGAACTATGTCTTCAGCATCAGTAAAAAATATGTAGCGTAGATTGCGACTTGATCTCCAAAATTTTTCAGCTACATTTGAAATTTCTTTTTTTTGGTTGTTAGCAACTAATTCTGTGACATTCCCCGATAACAATAATCCAAGATCTCGAGCATATCTAGTATCATTCATTCCTGCATCTCTTTGAATACTATTTAAAGCAAAAAAAGTTATTCCTGTCATTAGTAGACTTACTACGAGAGTAGCTATGGCTAATAATTTTGTTCTTAAACTAAACCCACTCCACCAAGAAAGGAGCCTATTAATCCAATAATTATTTATATCTCCATTATCGGTGATATTATTTTCTCTATTTTCTAGATTATTGGTATCTACCATAAAATTAATTCCCCTTAGAAAAATTTTTTCTTACTTGATGACCTATATCATTTCTAAAATAGATACCATTAAAATTTATCTCTTTTAAATTTTTGTATGCTTTTTCAAAAACCATATCGAAATCTTTATCTTGACATACAATACTTAGAACCCTTCCACCATCAGTAATTAATTCCCCATTTTTATTTAAAGAGGTACCTGAGTCGAAAATTTGACAATCAACAGTGTCAATCTTCCCTATTTTTATTGGAAATCCTGTTTTATACTCGTGTGGGTAACCTTTTGCGGTAGCTACTACACAACCACTTACTTTATCTGGAGTATAAATTTTTTCATCACCTATTAAATTTCCCATTGAGCATTTTTCTAAAAGCAACACAAAATTCTGATCCATTAAAGGCATTATTGTTTGGCATTCTGGATCACCAAATCTGCAATTATATTCTATAACTTTTGGCCCAGATTTTGTGATCATTAATCCAAAATAAATTACCCCTTTATAATCAATATTTTTTTTATTTAATTCATCTATAGTCGGATCAATTATCTCTTTGATGATTCTATCAAGGTGATCTTGTTTCAATAGTGGAGCAGGAGAATAAGCTCCCATTCCTCCAGTATTTGGACCTTTATCTTTCTCATTCAGACGTTTGTGATCTTGTGCCGTTGGAAGTAATTTGTATCTTTTACCATCGCACAAAGCAAAAACAGAAACTTCTGGCCCTTGAATTTTCTCTTCTAAAACTACAACATGCCCAGATTTGCCAAACTTGCCATTAAATATTGATTCTGCTGCCCTAATACATTCATCTTTTGAATCGGGAATAAAAACACCTTTACCTGAGGCTAGACCATCCGCTTTTACTACAAGAGGGAGAGAAGATAAATGGATAATTTTTTTGGCTTCATCCAAAGAATTGACTTTCCAAAAGTTTGCGGTTGGAATATTTGCGCCTTGCATAAATTCCTTTGCCCAAGATTTGCTATATTCCAATTTTGCTCCATCTTTACCAGGGCCAAATACTTTAAATTCTTTTTTGCGAAGAAAATCTGCTAAACCATTGGCTAAAGGTATTTCTGGTCCTATTACAATTAAATCAATTTTTAAAAAATCTAGTTTTTTGACTAATACATTTTTATTGTTAATATCAACTTTTATTCTTTCACATTTATTTATTCTGTCTGATCCAGCATTACCAGGAATCAAATAAACTTTCTTGACTAATTCATTTTTTTGAATAGCCCAAGCCAGGGAATTTTCTCTTCCACCACTTCCAATTATTAAGATATTTTCTAATCTATTAGAGGGTTTAGAATTTGATAAATTAATACTCATAAATTTGTTTTTTGAAGGCTATGAGGTTTCGATGAATAATCAGTTAAAATGAAATAAACTATTTTGAAAAGTTGATCTCTAGTAAATATGTTAATTACAAATGGTATTTTTAGTAATCAAATGAGGTCCTGAATTAATGAATAATTATTATGAATTGATTTATGAAGGTAAAGCTAAAAAAGTGTTTTCTCATGATGATGCAGATAAAGTAATTATTGAGTTTAAAGATGATGCTACAGCTTTTAATGCGTTGAAAAAAGCGAAATTTGAAGGAAAGGGCAAACTTAATTGCCTAATAAGTGCAAGAATTTTTGAAATTCTTGTAAAAAAAAATATTCCAACTCATTTTCTTAAACTTAAAAATGAAAATACAATGATTGCAAAAAAGATAAAAGTTATTCCATTAGAAATAGTTTTGCGAAATACTGCTTATGGTTCTTTATGTAAACAAACTACAATTAAAGCCGGAACTCTGTTAGCAAAACCATTAATTGATATTTATCTTAAAAATGATGATCTTAACGATCCGCTAATTACAAAAGAAAGAATTGAATTAATGAATATAATAAGCCCCAAAGAACTGGATCTTATAATAGACTCTACTTTGAAAATTAATGTAATCCTAAAAAGTTTTTTTAAAAATATTCAGCTTCAACTTGTAGATTTCAAGTTGGAGTTTGGATTTGATTCAAAAAATAATATTCTACTTGGGGATGAAATAAGTCCTGATAATTGCAGATTGTGGGATCTCAATCAGAAAAATGATACAATTGTAAGTCTAGACAAAGATAGATTTAGAAATGATTTAGGTGGTTTAATTGAGGCTTATAGTGAAATTAACCGGAGAATAAACGATTTCATTTAACTCGATTCAATATGTAATGCTCTATTTACCTTAAAAAAAAATACTATGAAAGAACATTTTTTAAAATTTGGAAAGGTTTTTACAAATATTGCTTTTTCACCTTTGATTTTGATATCAAATAATTCAGAATTGGCTGCTAAGTATTTGCCAAATGATGTTGAGCAAGTAATCACAAACTCAGAAATAAACAAAATTAACAAATTTTTATTTAAAGGTTTTGATAATGAACCAGAGAAAAATTTGTTAATTGCAGAAAACAATGAAAATGGTAATGAAGAAAGTGTACTTATCTCGGAAATAATTATCGAAGGTTGGGAAAATCATCCTGAGGGTAGAAAACTTGAATTAGCTGCATATGATTCTATGAGTATTAAGCCAGGAGATATTGTTGATCAGCGCAAATTAAGTCAAGACCTAAATGCAATATATGCTAGTGGTTGGTTTTCAGGAGTTAAAATAAAGTCTCAAGATGGGCCATTAGGAGTAAGGCTAATCGTAACTGTAGTGCCAAATCCAATTTTGAAGAAAGTTGAACTTAAACCGATAAACTCTGTAATTTCTAATTCATACGTAGATAATATTTTTAATAATTTTTATGGGACAACTCTAAACATAAAAGAATTACAAAATAAGATAGATATCATAAAAAATCGTTATGAAAGTGAAGGTTATTCTTTAGCTAGAATCAGTGGCCCTAATAGAATCTCTGAGATAATAACTTTAAATGTTTCTGAAGGTATAATCTCTGATGTAAAGTTTAGATTCCCAGGATCTGATGGCGAATCTATTATCGATGGAAAGCCTAGAAGAGGGAAAACAAAGGATTGGGTCATAAAAAGAGAATTAAAAACACAGCCAGGTACCATATTCAACAGAAAAATTTTAGAGGCTGATATCGGTAGGCTATATGCCACATCATTATTTGACGATGTGAAGGTGTCTCTTGGTCCCGATAATTTAAATCCTGGCCAAGTCATAATTTTTTTAGATTTGAGCGAGCAAAGGACAGGATCATTAACTGGTGGCCTCGGATATAGTACTGGTTCAGGTATCTTCGCCACAATTGGGCTGCAGGAAACGAATACACTAGGTAGAGCATGGTCTACTAATCTAAACCTAAATTTTGGAGAATATTCAACAACCTATAATTTCTCTTTATCTGATCCATGGATTAAAGGAGATAAACATAGAACTTCTTTTAGAACAAATATTTTTCTGAGTAAAGACTATCCACAAGAATTTAAAAGTGAAAATAATGGGAGGATATACGCTGTAGATGATACAAATACTTCGACCTCTGATACTTTTTCATCAATAGTTTTAGAAAAAACTGGAGGAGGATTTTCTTTCTCAAGGCCTCTTAATGGAGGAGATCCATTTAAAGTTGCTAAATGGAGAGTTCTTGCAGGAATGAATTTTAAGAAAGTAAAGATGATTGATGGTGATGGGAATAAAAAGCCTTATGGTGATAAGACTCCGACTTCAGGGAATATAAGCGATATTATCTGCATTGGATTAACCCCTAGTGATGGCTCATGCCCTGGGGAAAATACATTAGTAAGTGTTGTGGCAAGTACATCTAGAAATAATTTAAATAATTCCGTAAACCCAACTTCTGGAAATAAATTAATCCTTGGTACTGAACAGTTTGTTCCAATAGGGGAAAACTCTCCAACTTTCAATAGAATGAGAGCCTCGTATTCATATTTTGTGCCAACAAAATTAATAAACTTAACAAAAGCATGTAGGTCTAGTAATGCTACTAGTGAAGATTGTCCTCAAGCTATTGGTTTTCAAATTAAAGGTGGAACTATTATTGGGGAATTGCCTCCTTATGAAGCATTTTGTATGGGAGGAACATCATCTGTAAGAGGTTGGGGATCTTGTGATTTGGCTGTAAGTAAGAGTTTTGTTGAAGGCACAGTAGAATATAGGTTCCCTATTTGGAGAATGATATCAGGAGCTTTTTTCGTTGATGCAGGAAGTGATTTAGGTTCTCAAAAAGATGTTCCAGGAAAACCTGGTAAATTATTGCAAAAATCAGGTTCTGGTTATTCACTTGGAGGGGGTGTTGGAGTGAAAACACCAATTGGTCCATTAAGAATAGATGTTGCTAGTAAGGATCTTAGTGGAGATTGGAGATATACTCTTGGAGTTGGATGGAAGTTTTAAGTGTTTTCTTGGCCTACTAATTATGATTTTTGCTATACCTTATCGGGGGTTATTTCCAGAGAAGGTATAGGTCTTCATAGTGGAGAAAAAACAAGAGTAAAAATTTCTTCTTTTGAAAAAGAAGGATATTATGTTTCTTTCAGGGATAAACCCAAAGAGATTTTTAAACTAACTCAAGATTTAATTGGAAGTACGATGCTTTGTACGGCGGTTAAATTAGGAGGTAGAAATTTGTATACTATTGAACATTTATTATCTGCAATGGCTGGTTGTGGTTTGAGTTACATACATATTGAGGTTGATGGTAAAGAGATCCCGCTTTTAGATGGATCGGCAATTCAGTGGGTTAGAGAGTTTGAAGAAGTAGGGATAAAAAAGGCACCTAAACCAGATAAATTTTTTCAAGAGATCAATAAATCAATAATTTTAAATAAAGAGAGCTCTGTTATAGCTGCAACTCCTTCTCAAAAAACTACAATTATATCCACCATAAGTTTTTCCTATAAAGCAATTGGAAATCAAACTTTTATGATTGATTTAAATCCAAAAAGTTTCGTTGAAATGATTGCTCCAGCTAGAACATTTGGTTTTAAGGATCAATTTCAAGAATTAAGTGAACTTGGATTAATTAAAGGAGGAAGTTTGGAAAATGCCCTTGTATGTGATGGTGATGAATGGGTTAATCCACCATTGAGATTTGATAATGAACCAATAAGACATAAAATTTTAGACCTAATTGGGGACTTGGCTTTGGTAGGGTTACCTAAGGCCCAAATTTTAGTTTATAAGGGATCACATTCTTTAAACGCTTTATTGGCCTCATCACTAAAAAATTAACTTTATTTTTAATAGCTTTGGAAAAGAAATTATCCAGTGAAAATAATCAACTCTCCTCTGAGAACATACTAGGTTTATTACCTCACAGATATCCTTTTGCTCTTGTTGACAAAGTCATAAAGAATATTCCTGGGAAGCTAGCTGTTGCAGTAAAGAATGTAACAATAAATGAGCCTCAGTTTCAAGGACACTTTCCTGACAGGCCTTTAATGCCTGGCGTTCTTATTGTTGAATCTATGGCTCAAGTAGGGGGAATAATAGTTACGCAAATGCCAGATCTTCCTAAGGGACTTTTCGTTTTTGCTGGAATCAATAATGTTAAATTCCGAAAACCTGTTTTACCTGGAGATCAGTTGATAATTTCTTGTGAGTTATTGAGTATTAAAAGGCAAAGATTTGGCAAAGTTAAAGGCGAGGCACATGTTGATGGGAAGTTGGTTTGTGCTGGAGAATTAATGTTTTCATTAGTTGATTAGGTATATGGAGAATAAATATACAGAAATAAAAGCTAGCTTTAGTGGTGTAAAAGTCCATCCAAACGCTTTTGTTGATCCAAGTGCTGAGTTAAATGATGGTGTCATTATCTCTCAAGGAGCTATTGTTGGACCTAATGTGACTATAGGTAAAGGAACAGAAATTGGACCGAATGCTGTTATTACTGGAAGAACTAAAATTGGAATTAACAATAAAGTTTTCCCAAATGTTTTTATAGGACTTGATCCCCAAGACCTTAAATATAGAGGAGCCTCTACTGAAGTAGTTATTGGAGATAATAATACTTTTAGAGAATGTGTAACTATTAATAAGGCAACTGATGAAGGTGAGAAAACAATTATTGGTAATAATAATTTGTTAATGGCTTATACTCACATTGGCCATAATTGTGAACTTGCTAATGGAATAGTTTTATCAAATAGCGTTCAGGTGGCAGGACATGTAAAGATTGAAGATAAAGCTATTGTTGGTGGCTGTTTAGGTATTCATCAATTTGTACATATTGGCTACTTAGCAATGATTGGAGGAATGACTAGAGTAGACAGGGACGTCCCTCCTTTTTGTTTAGCAGAGGGACACCCGGGAAGATTAAGAGGTTTAAATAGGATTGGAATTAAAAGAAGTGGTTTGATGGAAAATAAGGATTTTGATTTAAAACTTTTGCAAAGTACGTGGAATTTACTTTTTAAGTCGAATAATGTGATGTCTGACTCATTGAACATAGCATTAGAAAGCAAATTAGATCTTTCTTCAAAAAAATTATGTGATTTTTTAAAATTTTCAATTTCAAAAAAAAGACGCGGCCCAATGCCTTCAATAAATTAATGAATAAAAAAATATTTATCAGTACCGGGGAAGTCTCTGGCGATTTACATGGGAGTTTGCTGGCAAAAGCATTATTTGAGCAAGCTAAAAAACATTCAATTAACTTGGAGATATATGGACTAGGCGGCGAGAAGATGAAGAATGAAGGAGTTTATATTTTTCAAGATACAACATCAATAAGTGCAATAGGTATATGGGAGGCTTTACCGCTAATTATTCCTATGATGAAAGTTCAGAAAAAATTTTATAAGTCGATAAAAAAGTATCGGCCAAATTGCTTAATATTGATCGACTATATGGGACCAAATATTAATATTGGAACTAAATTAAGAAGATCTAGAAATAACATACCAATTTACTATTATATTGCTCCTCAAGAATGGGCATGGAGAATAGGTAATAACAGTACTACAAATTTAATTAATTTTTCAGATAAAATTTTTGCTATTTTTAAGCAAGAAGCAAATTTTTATAAAAGAAGGGGTGGCAATGTTTTTTGGGTTGGTCATCCTATGATTGATCTAACAAAAAAACTACCTTCTAAGAAGGACTCTAGAAGAATTCTAAAACTTCGGTCGAATCAGAATATCTTACTTTTAATGCCTGCATCAAGACCCCAAGAGTTGCGATATATACTACCTACCTTCTTAAAAACTGCAAAAAAATTACAATTAAGATATCCAAGTCTTGTTGTTTATATCCCATCATGTAGAAGAGTTTTTGATGAAAGATTTAAAAAGGGTTTAGAAAAATATGAAATTAAAGGTAAGGTTATTTCTCAAAAAGATGATTATGAATTAATGCCTTTTATTTTTTCATTAACTACACTAGCTTTATGCAAATCGGGAACAGTTAATATGGAATTGGCTCTATATGGAATTCCACAGATTGTTGGATATAGAGTAAGTAGAGTTACTGCTTTTATTGCAAAAAAAATTCTTAATTTTAAGGTAAGATTTATTTCTCCTGTGAATCTTTTAGTGAAGAAATTAATAATACCTGAGTTTGTTCAGAAAAATTTTAATGAAAAGAAAATTTTTTATAAGGCTTGTAGGCTTCTCGATCTAACATCAGAAAAAACAAAAATTAATAAAGGCTATACTCTTTTAAAAAAAGAATTAGGGGAGGAAGGAGTAGTTGAGAGAGCTGCCAAAGAAATTATTAATTCTATAATTTGAACTTTATAGTAAAATAATGAAATATTTTTTACCTTTAATAATTGTTTTCTCAATATTAATAAATCCTTTAAACACTATTGCAGAAGAATTAATTCTTGCAGGAGGTTGTTTTTGGTGCTTAGAACATGACTTAGAGTCCTTAAATGGTATAAATTTTGTGCAAAGTGGCTATTCAGGCGGAAATTTACAAAATCCTACCTACGAAAAACATGATGGGCATCAGGAAGTGGTTCTGGTTAATTATGATTCTAAATTGGTTAGTTTATCTGAAATACTTAGGCTCTATTTGAGAAATATTGATCCTCTTGACGGAAAGGGACAATTTTGTGATCGTGGAGACTCTTACAGACCGGTGATGTTTTTCAAAGATTCAATCGAGGAAAGTGAAGCAAAAAATGCGCTTATTTCTGCATCTAATGAATTGAGAGTGCCATTTGAAAAAATATCTGTGGAACTAAAATCAAAAGGTCAATTTTGGTTAGCCGAAGAATATCATCAAAATTTTGCGGAGAGAAATGAATTTAAATATAAGTTTTATAGGTTTACATGTGGGAGAGATCAGGAATTGGATAAGTTATGGGGAGATAAAGCTAGATCAACAAAACCTTGGTCTGAATGATTTAAATATAATTATTTATTTTTGATCCATTGAACTAGAGTTTTAACTCCAAAGCCGGTTGCACCTGATGGATTAATCCCCTTATTTTTATCAGTCCAACAAGTACCAGCAATGTCGATATGAGCCCATTTTATATCTTCATGAAAGAATTCCTCTAGAAACAAAGCAGCAGTTATTGATCCACCTGCTCTAGGGCCTGTATTTTTCATATCAGCTATATGAGATTTTAACCCTTCTTTATAGGATTTTTGTAAAGGCATTTGCCATAATTCTTCACCAGCCTCGGCTGATGCAGTTTTTAAATCATTTGCTAAATCATTATTATTGCTCCAGAATCCAGCCACATCATTTCCTAATGCTACAACAATTGCTCCTGTTAAGGTGGCAAGATCTATGATTGAATCTGGTTTTAAATTTGATGCGTAAGTTAAAGCATCAGCTAATGTGAGTCTACCCTCTGCATCGGTGTTATTTATTTCAATTGTTTTACCATTAGATGCTTTAACTACGTCTCCTGGATGTACTGCAGATCCATTTATCATGTTTTCGCAAGCTGCCACAATAAAATGTATTTCTAGTCCTTTTGGTTTTATAGCTCCAAGTGCTTTTGCTGCTCCTAAAACTGCAGCGCTTCCGCCCATATCATATTTCATCATTTCAATTTGAGATGCTCCCACTTTCAGGTTGTATCCTCCAGAATCAAAGGTTAAACCTTTCCCAACAAGCACAATCTTTTCTTTTATAGGCCCCTCAGGCTTCAAAGTAAGATGTATAAATTTAGGATCTAGATCAGAACCTTTTGCTACAGCTAAATATGCACCCATTCCTAAATCTTCACATTCTTTTGCCTCTAAAATTTTTACTTCCAAAAAATGATCTTTAGCTATTTGAGAAGCTTGCATAGACATTTCCATCGGCGTAAGACTATTTGGAGGGGCAGCTACAAGTCTTCTGGCTAGTTCTACACCTTCACATATTTTTTCCGTTTCTTCAAAACTAATATTCTCAAATTTTTTTAAATTTAAAAACTCTATTTCCTTAAGAACTTTCTTTTCATTTTTTTTCTTATTGAATCTATCGTCCTTATATGCAGATAATCTGGCTGACTCTGCTAATTTATTTATTGCTATTTGTGAATTTATTAATTCCCAAGGCAGCAAGATGCTGATTTTTTCATTTTTATCAACAGTCATTCTAATTAGATTTCCTATGGAGTTTTCTATATCACTTTTATTTAGGTTTTTTGATTTGCCAAGACCAAATATGATTAAAGTCTCTAATTTTTGATCTAAAAATTCAAAGTTTAGAGTTTCTCCTTTTTCTCCTTTGAATTTTTTTTGAGTAACTTTTTTCAGTAATAATTTTGGGTCAACAACAAATTTTATGTTTTCAAGTTGGCTTGTAATTTCTTCCTCTAAAACTCCAAAAATTAATGAAGCACCTTGCCAGTTATCTAGATTTTTTTGGAATGTGGAAAATTGCATTTCTTAAAATGGATTTAATTGACTTTTATTTGTTTGTGAAAGTAGTTCTCCACCTATCTCGGGTTTCTTTATTAAAAGGTGGTAACCATAAATATATCAGTTGTTGTTCTAATTTACGTCTTAATTTTACTTCTTTAGGTACATCTAAGAAGAAACGTATATCTTGGTGACTTGAGAGATTGTTATCAGCCAGGGCTTCTTTATAGTTCATGAGGTAATTTTTACAGTCATGTTCTCCCTTCCATCTTTTATTTGCTGAATTTGTTTCTCCTATGTAAAGGATTATTTTAGAACTTACCATATTGTCAATTACAAAATACATTGCTGGACCATTATGTATATGTTGATTAGTTCTCCAGAAGTTTAGTGATAAAGGTTGTAAGGAAAAAGGATCAATTTTTTTTTCATTGAAAATTTTTTTTACAGGAAGAATTTTTTGTTGAAGAGTTTTATCGTGACTATCTTTTGAAATTTTGAGTTGGTGATTATGTATTTTATTTCTCCATTCAATTAAGGTTTCAAATTTGATTTTTAAATTATTTGTGTTTTGAAAATTAATTGATGTATTTGTATTTGAACCAAATAATTCAAATTGTCTATTTTTTTTGGAAATATTATTTGGGTTCAAGTTTTCAAAAATTATAAATCATGTTTATTAAATTTAATTCTTAAAAAATATAAATCAGAGAATTATTTATAAACTAAAATTTTATTAATTTCTGTAATAATAATTTAAGAGTTAATAAATACTTCTGAAAAAGTTTTTTTATGAAAAAATTACTTATTCCTCTTTTATCATTTTTAGCTATACCAACAACAATGGCTGTCAATATTGAGTCAAAAGTTATTGAGATAGGTATAGAAACTGCATTCGAAGGCTATTTGAATACTAACTTAGAGCAAAAGGTTAGAGTAGAGGAGGAAAGGATAGCAGAGGAGGAAAGGATAGCAGAGGAGAAAAGGAAAGCAGAGGAGAAAAGGATAGCAGAGGAAGCAAAGTTAGAATTTTATAATGCTTTAACTTTTTTTAAGGAGGGAGATTCTTTAAAGGCAATAAAAATAATAAAGTCCTCTCTTAAGAAAAATTCAAATTCTAAAGATGGTTGGATATTAAAAGCATTAATAAATGCTTATGAATTTGATAAATATGAAGATGCTATTGAGGATATTGATAAGGCTCTAGAAATTGATGATGGATATGCTTTCGCTCATGCAGTTAAAGCAGAAATTTTTTATTGGGACTTAAATGGCAGTCTTTCAAAAACACTTAAATATCTTGAAAAAGGAATGAATATTTCTCCTGAAGATCCTCATATAAATTTTATTGCAGGTGATATCCAATTTGATAATGGCTTCGTTGTTCTTGGTGGAGATACTTTTGACTTAGATAAGAAGTCCAAAGATAAAAAAGCTTTATCCTTAAAATCTTTTGAGAAAGCAAAAAATAGTTTTGAAAAAACGTTAGCCAATATAAACCTTGATAGATACAAGAATCCATTGGCTGAGAGTTCTTATACTCTTGATGTCACTTATACAACGACAGCTCTTTTAGGAGATACTAAATTTGAATTATATTTTTTATATAAAGATATAAAAGAAAGATCAAAAGCAAAACAATATTTAGAAGAAGCATTAGAGCATTATTCAAAAGCAATTTCTATGGCTCCTCCCCAAGAAGAAGTTGAAAATTTGGAATTAGATAGGGATCTTGATTTGATTAGTCCTGCTGATCTTTATAGAGCTAGAGGTGATGTATACAGCTGGATGAATAATAAGTGGAAGAAAGCTTGTAGTGATTGGAAGGTTGCTAAAAAACTTGGTGATGAGGGAGCTCGAGATAATTTCAGAATCTTTAAATGTTGATATTGTGAAGGCTTAAAAAATTAATGAATCAAACAATCATTTTTTTGATGTAAAATAGATTATATTAAACATTAAAGTTTTAATTTGAACTCCCTTTGAACCTTTTTTGAAATGTCAGTAATCATAAAGGATCAAAATCAAAAAGTTCAAACTTTGAACCATATGGAATTCATCAAAAGCACTGCAAATAAAGGAGTTTATTAATATGTCCTTCTTTGAATCAGACATCGTACAAGAAGAAGCCAAAAAGCTTTTCACTGATTACCAAGACCTCATGAAGCTTGGTTCTGATTATGGCAAATTTGATAGAGAGGGTAAAAAAATGTTTATAAAAAAAATGGAATCTCTTATGGATCGTTATAAGGTTTTTATGAAGAGATTTGAATTGTCTGAAGATTTTCAAGCAAAAATGACAGTAGAGCAATTAAAGACTCAGTTAAGCCAGTTTGGGATTACTCCTGATCAGATGTTTGAGCAGATGAATAAAACCTTAATAAGAATGAAGCATGAACTTGATAAAACTTCTTAAACTTAACGGTTAAAGCTTCATGTCCGATGAATTAATATTGCCGTCATGGCTCTCAAGAGGAATAGACGAGTACTTCCCAATTAAGGGGATAGATCAAACTTTTTCGGAGATAATTGATCATGCGAAAAAAAACAATAAAAAATTAAGGGTTAAACTAGGAATCGATCCAACTGGAACCGATATTCACCTTGGACACAGCATATTGTTTAAAAAACTTAGGGCATTCCAAGATAATGGACATATTGCAGTTTTAATTATTGGTGATTTTACAGCTCAAATAGGAGACCCAACTGGAAAAAATAAAACAAGAGTGCAGTTATCAGAAAAACAAGTTAAGGATAATGCAAAAACATATTTAACCCAACTAGGAATGGGTAAGCCTGCTAATGAATCTATTTTAGATTTTGATTCAAAAGATAGAATAGAAATTAGATATAACAGTGAATGGTTAAAAGGATTAAATCTTAATTCGATAATTCAATTAATGGGTAGTGCAACAGTTAGTCAAATGCTAGCTAAGGAGGAATTTAGTAAAAGGTACACTTCACAAGTTCCAATTGCTTTGCATGAATTTTTATATCCACTATTACAAGGTTATGATTCGGTAGTTGTTCAATCAGATATTGAGCTGGGAGGTACAGATCAGAAATTTAATATTGCAATAGGAAGGGATCTTCAAAGGCATTTTAAACAAGAACCTCAATTTGGTGTTCTGTTACCAATTTTGACAGGTTTAGATGGAATTAAGAAGATGAGTAAATCTGAATTTAACACAGTAGGCTTGAGTGAAGATCCTCTTTCAATGTATTCAAAGTTAGAAAAAGTGCCCGACAATATAATACCGACGTATTTTGAATTACTTACTGAATTAGATCTAAATAATCTTAATTACATAAATCCTCGTGAATTGCAGCGAAGAATGGCTTTAGAAGTTACTACTTTATTCCACGGTCCCGAAGAAGCATTAAAAGCTCAATCCAACTGCGAAAAATTATTTCTTGGACAAAAAGAGAAAGTTGGAGAAATTCCAGAGATTTCATTAAAAGAAATAGTTTTTCCTGTTAAATTTTTTTACTTGTTAAGTGTTTTAAGATTATTTAAATCTAGCAGTGAGTCGAAAAGGTCTATTAAGGGGGGTGGAGTAAAGATTGATAGCCAGAAAATTATCAATCCAGATCTAGTTTTTGAATCAAAAAAAGATTTAGAAGGTAAAATTCTGCAAATTGGAAAAAAAATTATTAAGAGGTTTGAAAACTAAAAAATAAATGAAAAACAGATTTAATTCAGAAGATAAAATAATTTTGGCAATTGATGGTCTAGATTTAAATCAAGCAAAACTACTTCTGGAAAGATGCCCTAGTATTAAGTGGGTGAAAGTTGGTTTAGAGCTTTTTGTTAGGGAAGGTCCAACAGCTATTGAGATTTTGAAAGGTTTAAATAAAAAAATTTTTTTAGACTTAAAATTTCATGATATTCCAAATACCATGAGTGCAGCATGTTATCAAGTTTCAAGATTAGGGGTTGATATAATTTCTGTTCATTCTTCAGCAGGTCTTAAAGCTCTTAAGGATACAAAAAAAGCATCTTTAGAAGGAGCCAACGTTGCCAATGTAAACCCTCCATTAGTTGTTGGTATAACTGTATTAACAAGTTTTTCTCTTAAAGATTTTCAGACTGATCTTGATAGGAAAAATTCAATTGAAGATAATGTATTGAGACTTGCAAAATTATCTTTTGATGCCGAATTAGATGGATGCGTTTGCTCCCCTTGGGAAGTAAAAATGTTGAGATCGATTTATAAGAATAATTTTGAACTAATAACACCAGGTATCAGATTAAATATTGATAAAAAAGATGATCAAAATAGAATTATGACTCCCCATGAAGCAATAGATAATGGTGCTTCTAAATTGGTCATTGGTAGATCAATTTCCAAAGCTTTAGATCCTAATAAAGCTCTAATAGAAATTTTTAAATCTATTAATTCTGATTAATTTTGGATTCTTCGCCTTTAAGCAATCTTTTTATGTTTGTTCTATGTTTCCAAATAACTAATACTGCCACAATTAAACTTATAAAAAAGTAAGAGTCTATAAAATTACCTAGATAAAAAAACATAAAAAAAGGAAGTAAGATTGCAGCTGAAATACTTGATAAAGATACAAATTTAGTTTTTGCTAATACTATTAAAAAAATCCCAAGAGACGCTAGTCCAACTTTCCAGGAAAGAGCTAAAAACATACCTAATCCTGTCGCAACAGCTTTTCCTCCTTTCCCTTTAAGCCATATTGGCCATATATGTCCTGTGATAGCGGATATGCCTGCTATTACCTCTATTAATCCTTGGTCTGTGTAATGCTGAGCAATTTTTACTGCAATAAGTCCTTTCCCAACATCAATGAGAAAAACAAAAAGTGCTGGCCATTTCCCTACATTTCTTAAGACATTTGTGGCACCTGTAGATCCAGAACCTATTGTTCTTAGATCTATATTTTTGAGATATTTCCCAACTAAAAAACCTGTGGGAAGAGATCCTAAAAGATAACTCACAAAGATTATTAAAATATTCATACAAATTAGTTTAGATCAAGATCATCGTAAATTTCATTATCTGAACCAGCGAATGCAAGCCACAATGGGAATTGAAGTATTGGAATTTCAACGGATGTTTCTGCTGCATCAATAATAATAAACGGTAATTCTTCATTAGCTTCTAATCTATCAGCTCTTTCGATGACACCTTCAGGCCTTTCAAAAAGAACTATCCCACTATTAGGTCCAAAGTCATCTCTAGTGAGACCAAGTGAATCTTGAAGAATTCTTCTCCACTCTCCTAGTCGTTCAGGTTGCGAAGCTAAGATAAGCGTTTGAAACTGATCTCCATATAATTCGCCAAGGATAGATATTAAACCAGCTGATAATAAGGCATTTTTTTGTCGAGATCCTCTACTTTCAAGAGAACCTCTCCCACCCATATTAAAGAACCAATCATCCATAATTTCAATATCTGATGAATCAAGACTTCGTCTTAATTTCCAGGGTTCAGCATAAAAATCAGGTTGTTCTGTGAAAGTTGAAAAGCAGCTTTTTATAATCTGTTCATCTGGCTTAAATGTTTCAGAAAGAGCAGGAACATTAAACATATTATTTGTACTACTTTTTTCCTTCTTTTCATCCAGGGGAGATGGCTTTACGATTATTGGTTGAGAAACTAATTCAAGTTTTTCAACGTTTTGTGAAAGATTTTGCAAAGCACCAGTTAAGTACTCTTGAAAGCCTTTAACTTTTTTAGCAATATTATCTGACTGTCCTTGGAAATTTGAATCAATATCTTTTTTTAATTCATTTTTTTTTGTTTCTAACTCTTTTATCTCTCTAACTAAAGAGTCCTTTTTTGAAACTAGATCTTTAAAAATCTCATTAGAAATTTCATCAAAGGATTTGCTTGATGTGTCTTTTTTTGATGCAATTTTTTTATTTTGCGTTGTATTTTTTTTACTAATTTGTTTGGTTTTATCATCTGAAATTGACTTATCTAATATTGATTCCTTCTCAGGATTACTGTTTGAAATTTCTGTATTGGTCATTTAAATAATTTTGATGATTAAGTAAACATTAAGTTTTAGGAATTTTTAATTTCCAGTGAGTCAACTTTTTTCAAAAGTTCATCTTTTAATTGCTTTGGATCAAATAATATTGGTAATAAATGAGGACTGGACTTTTCTCTAAAGTAAAAAATACCTGGGATTATTGGGAAAAAGAATTTCCAAGAGATCCAATTCTTGAATGGAAAAATTCTAATCTCTTTCCCTAATTGTAAAACTATAAAATCATCACCTGTTATTTTAATTCTTAAGGTAAATGATTGAAGCAATAAGAAAAAGCTAAAAGATGCAAAAATTATTGTCGGTAAAGAACCAATATTCAGGAATAAAAGCATAAAACTTAAAACTATTAGAATGATTGGCAATTGAAATGATGGTGAAATTATTACTGATTCTTCTTTTTTTGATTTAGTGTTAAACATAGACTTATCCAAATAAAATTTGTGTTAGTAATACATCCATTAAAGATACAGTAACAAGAGTCATTACAACCGCGCCTGTTGTACTTGTTCCAACTTCTTTAGGACCACCTTTTGTGGTAAGTCCATATCCACAAGCAATAATTGAAATAAGGAATCCGAACACTACAGATTTTATTAACATTGAAGTTAAGTCTGTACTGGTCAAACTCACATTACCTGATCGTACAGATGTCCAAAAAACTATGGGAGGAACTTTATAAAAAATCGTGCTCCAAATTTGTCCACTCCACAAGGCTACAGATAAAAACAAAAGGCATTGTATCGGAGACATTATTACCATCGATAGTAACCTTGGAACGACTAAATATTGGACAGGTTCTGTTCTTAACATTGTTATGGCCTCAATTTGTTCTGTAACTTTCATAGTGCCTAGTTGAGCAGCATAAGCTGTGGCAACCTTCCCAGTCATTAAGGTGGCAGTTAGAAGAGGAGCCATTTCTCTTGCCATTCCTACAGCTAATAAACCTCCTATTTCGCTTGAAACCCCCATACTTGTCAGTTGCGACGCAACTTGGATATTAAATACTGTACCTGCCGCAATTCCTGTAATTAATACAATTAATAAACTTCCTGGACCTGACTCCATTAGTTGGTCAAAAAGATCATTTTTGGAAATTTTACCTCTAAAGATAAAATTAATTGCTTGCCCGCCAATGATTAAGCTGCTTAGAAGTCTTTTTAAAAACATAATATAATTCATATTTATATATTAGTTCTTAATTAATTTTTGATCCCACTTCCTCATTATTAAAAGACCCATTATTACCAATAATGAAGGTATAAAACCAATACATAATCTAATAGTTAATTGTGCCGACATACATTGTTCAAAAATATCAAAACTATTTTTATCAACTAAGCATGATTGATAACCTGATAAATACAATAAAAATCCTAATAATTGAACACTTAATGCAATGCCAATCTTCTGAATAAGAACCATCCAAGCAGTATATAGACCTGCTGGTTTCTCTGGATCTTCGTCTATTGCATCTGGAAGTAGTGACCAAGGGATAAGAAAAGCCGTTGAAGCTCCAATGCCAATAATACAGATTATGAAAATTAAAAGAAAAAACAAAAATATGTTATTGGCAGTAAGAAATATATTGTCCCCAACTCCTGAAGCAATTGATAAAGAAGGCAAAAATAAAGCAGCTGTGCATGAAATAATCCACATAATAGCTCCATAGTTTAAAGCTGAAATTCTATTTAATTTATTTGATACTCTTGTCCAAATTTGTAAACCTACTAAGGCGCTAATTTGGAAAGGTATAGGGATCCATTTCGCAATATCTACAGGTACTCTCAACACATCCTCTACATAGATTAAAGCTACAGTTTGCATCAATTGTAATGCGCACCAAAGCAGAATATAAAGAGTAATAACTTTGAGAAATTTTTTATTTCTAAAGATTCTTTTGAATTGAAGTTTTACGGCTTCTACTTTTCCTGAAGGCCTTCTTGCTTTTTTTGCAAATGGAGCCAATCCCCAACAGGATATTAATGTTGCAGCAACTGCAATACAGCCACTTATTTTACCCATTAAAAAATATTCATTATTTGATGATCCTTCAGAACCTAAAACAACTCCAGCAATTATCAAACCAGTTAGTCCTGCAATTATTGAGCCAGTAAATCTAGATGCGTTTAACCTTGTTCTTATAGCTGTTTTTTCAGAAATTTCAGTAGATAGAGCTGCAAAAGGAAGATTAATACTCGTATAAGCAGTCATTACCACTATAGAAATTATGGAATAGTAAATAGTCTTGTTTAGCACTGAACCTGTTGGTGTCCACCATATTGCAGCTAAAGAGAAGCCAAGAGGAACAGATGCCGCTACCATCCAAGGGATTCTTGGTCCCCATCTTGATTTGGTACGATCACTTAACCATCCAATTAGAGGGTCATTTATTGCATCCCATATCTTTATTAACATTAATAATGAACCTGCAATTATTACTGGTAAACCAGCCGAGATAAAGAATTTGAAAAGAAAAAAACCAAATTGCGTCGCTACCAAACCTGTGCCTGCATCTCCTAGCCCATAGGAAATCATTAATCTTGTTGTTGATCTATTAATATTTTTTTTCGAGTGTGAATTTTCCAATCTTTTTACTTTGTTGATTGTTTGATAATGTATTATTGCAATGGTAATTCTATTACTTAGTGCGGGCGTGGTTTAGTGGTAAAACCTCAGCCTTCCAAGCTGAAGATGCGGGTTCGATTCCCGCCGCCCGCTTTTAGAATATATTATTTTTTGCTCCAAATACATCATCTGAAATGATTAATAAAGAGCTTCTGCTCTTTATTGAAACAGATCTTTCATTAACAGTTAAGGGTTCGAAAATTTCAGATATGCTTGTATCAATCACTTTTAACCAATTACATTTACATTTTGGCAAGGGGAAATCTATACTTTTTGAATATGCATTTAAACCTATCCATACCAAAGGATTAGTTTTGCCTTTGTTTATGCTAAAGGCAACTGTGTGAGACCAACTACCCCAATCAGGGCTATCTAACTTTGTTCCATGCCAATAATATGTCGGAATATTTTCATGAATTTGATTGTTAGGTAAGAATGATGGATTAAAAATGTTTATCAGTTTTTTTCGAATTTTTATAACGTATTTAAAGTATTCTAATAATTCCAAATCTTGTTGAGCATGATTCCAATTCATCCAACCTAATAAATTATTTTGGCACCATGAATTATTGTTACCTCCTTGGGTTCTTCCTATTTCATCACCCATAAGTATCATTGGAACACCTTTAGAGATAAGTAAACTAAGAATTAGATTTTTTTGTTGTCTTTTTCTTAAATCATTGATTAATAAGTTTGTGGTTGGTCCCTCTGTACCATGATTCCAAGAATTATTGTGATTATCACCATCTCTATTTTGTTCTCTATTGGCAAAATTATGTTTTCTATTGAATGTTACTAAATCTTTTAGTGTGAATCCATCATGTGAAGTAATAAAATTTATTGATTTTGGGAAAATATTATCTTTTTTATAAATAGAAGGGGTACCTTTTATTTTATCGCTCATGTTCCAAGCTGTATCTTTATCTCCCTTCCAAAATTTTCGCAAGTCATCTCTAAAATGACCATTCCAAGTAAAAGTATTCTTAGATGGGAAATCACCTAATTTATATAAACCACCACAATCCCATGGTTCACTTATAAACTTAATATCTATAAGTTCTGGTTCACATTCTATATCTTCAAAAATTGGAGGATTATCAAGCGGCGAAAGATTTTCTCCTCTTGATAGGGCAATTCCTAAATCAAATCTAAAACCATCAACTCCTAATTCACTCGCCCAACATTTTAATGATTCAATTATTAGTTTTCTAACTAATCCTCTGTTTGCTGCAATAGTATTACCACAGCCAGAGACGTCTTGATAATTTTTATCTTTTCCAATAAAGTAATAAAGATTTTCATCTATACCTTTCCAGGATATTGCAGGTCCTTGAGAATCTCCCTCAGACGTATGATTGTATACAACATCTAAAATGACTTCAATGTCTGCTTTATGACATTCCTCTACTAATCTTCTAAATTCCTCTCTATCCTTTTCGGCGGATTCATTCGAAAGATATTCAAAATGCGGAGTAAACCAATTTATTGGACTATAACCCCAAAAATTTTTTAGACCATTTGGGGCATCAGTTGGATCAAAACAAAAAATTGGAAGTAATTCAATTGTTGTAATACCCAGCTCTTTGAGATACGGAATTTTTTTTAAAAAATTCTTAAAACAACTTTCATTTTTATCAGTTGATTCAGTGAAAGCTTTGATATGGAGTTCATAAATAATTGTTTCTTCCCAAGAATGTTTAGGTCTTGGATAATCCTTAAAATTAAATAATTTTCTATTGCAAACAACGCTTTTAAGACAAGAATTAGTATTTTCTTGTGTTTTTAATGCATTTTCTCTTTTATAACTTCCCCACCCAGTAATGCCCCTTGAACATGGATCAAGTAATACTTTTTTTTCAAAGTTATTATTAATTTCATTATTTTTTTGTTTTACTCTAAAAGCATAAATACAACCTTCATTCAGATTTTTTATTTCCGCATGCCAGTAAGGACCTGTATTATGATTCTGATCTAGTTTTAACGTAGTTTTTGGGGAAATAGATTCCTCTTTCTCAAACAATAAAATTTCCACATATTCTGCATTTGTTGCTATTAGGGAAAAATTAACTCCTTGTGAAGTTATAGAACTTCCTAAAGGGAATGGTTTACCTTTATTAATATGATTCACTTTCGATTTATCATTGATTAGTTAAATATTAAGATAATTTTTCAAGTTACTGATATTTAAATAATAGATGCAAAATTAGAAAAAAACTCAAATTTTAAGGTCTCACCAATCAACTTTATTAGATCTTGGTGAGTGTTAGTTTTTTAATTAATTACAATTTATCCGTCCATATGCTCAGTGCAATAGACGATTTAGAGATAAAGTTTAATAAGGAGAAAACCAGATTTTTCTTGATTTCATAATAAAAATTATGCTTTTCCATGTGATGAGAAGGAAATATATCTGAAAATTAATAAAATATAATAAATAGTTCAAATTCTTAACTTTATTACCTGTTGAAAAAATTTCCCTTTGATAAATGAAGTTAGCCTTTTTAAGGCTAACTTTAGTAATAGCAAGGGGTTTAGCTGTTTTATAATTAAAGAGGCTATTTTTTATATGAGAAAAATGTGCGCTCATAAAATTAAATAATTTAGCTAAAAATGTCTCTTAGATTTGTATAAAGCTTTGCGCCGCTGGCATTTTCGGTTGCCGTATTCGTATTTGCTCCATATGATGTGCAAGTTCGAGGTTTTTAGAGTTGATTTAACTCTTCTCTTCAGAATCTCTGCTTTATAAACAATTCAATGAACAAAGCTGATTTAGTAAATCTTGTTGCTGCTCGTACCGAGCTCACAAAAACGGAAGTTTCTTTAGTTGTTGATGCAACTATTGAAACTATTGTTGATTCAGTAGTGGAAGGCAAAAAAGTCTCCATACTAGGATTTGGTTCTTTCGAACCAAGAGATCGTTCTGCAAGACAGGGATTAAACCCTAAGACAGGCGAAAAAATAGCAATACCTGCTAAAAGAGTGCCAACATTCTCAGCAGGTAAACTTTTTAAGGATAGAGTTCAAGGGTAATCTTTTTTCATCTATCTCTACCTTTAATACCAAGGTGCCCTTTAAGGGGCATCTTTTTTTTTAATTGCAATAAAATTCTACAAGTTTAATGACCAAAACTATTAAACAGGTATTCCAAATTTTCAAGTCTTAAGAAGTAATGAAATATTTAACTATTGTATTCTTAAAATTTTTGTTGTTATCTAACTTTGTTATGGCAGAAACAATACCAACAAAATCCAATATTTTAAAGCAATCTAAAGATTGTCTTGAAGATTCTCAACCTCAAGTTTGTAAAGAGTTAGTTTCTGAAATAGAAAAACTTCAATTAGAAGTATTTGACCAAAATAGATTCAAATGTCAAACAAGTTTATTGGGGTTGCAGTCGGAAATTATTGGAACTAACTTTATGAAAAATTTAGCAAATAAGAGAATTTCATTTATGATTCCATATGTGATTAAAAATTGTTAATTATTAAAATAATTTATTTTTTTAGAATATTATAAATTTGTTATTTAAGTTGCAATGGAAAAAGGTTTCTCTAATAATAAAGTTAAGAATGATGTTGAAATAAAAGAATTAAAAAAAGGAAAAAAGGGCTTAGCTGCTTTTCTTAAAGGAAAGAAATTTACTTACACTTTGCCAGGTAAAAAACAAATAAATATTTTTGGATCAATAGTAATAGGATTAAATATTATTTTAATATTGCTAGTCATCCTATATTTAAAGAATCAAGAATTCCATGACTTTGTTTTTAATGTTGGTCGTTAATGATTCTTAGATCGAAAAAATTTTTTTTAATGATATATTTAAATTTTAGAAATTCTTATGAAGTTAGTTAATTTAGTTTTTAAAGTATTTTTTTTGTTAGTAATTCTGCTATTTTTAATATATTTTCTTACAGGTTATGACTCTGCTTTTGAAGCAGATCAGTATTGTCATTCATATCTCTCAAGTTACAATAATCTTTATGGAAATTATGGTTGTGATCATGATACTGAAACACATAAATGGATACTTTACGAGTCAAATGACAATAAAGAACCAGCTAAAATTATTAAGAAATTTAGGTACAAATTTTTATAACTCAAATTTTTTATAAAAAAACTTTGCACATATTATGGAAATTATTGCTGTAATTGTAAAAGTAAGATACTGATATATGCTTCCTTCTAAGTAAATTTTATTTTTATAGAGAGGATAATCTATGAAAGAACCTAATGTTCCCCAAATTATTACCCATGCAGATATGTATAAGAATACTTTTATTGGATTAGATTTTTTTTCTTTCATTTTTAATTAATACCAAAAATTGAAGAAGTCACAGGTCTGCCGCTAAAAACCAACTCGGTTAATATGAGCATTAAGAATCCGATCATAGCTGCTCTACCATTAACAAGCTCAGCGCTGCTATTAAATCCAAAAACATTCTTTACTTCATCACCTTGATTGTCTACCCATTTTGAGTATTCATTATCTTTTGATGATTTATTAGTGGAATCATCATTTTGATATTCCATTTGAGAGTCTTTTTCTTGCATTGAGTCTTTTTTGTTTATATTAATAATTTTTAAACTAATTTATTAGTTAATTAAACTCGAAATTATAAAAAAAATTAAGACAAAAATTATTATCCATAAAAACTGTAATCTCAAAATTAATTGACAAATTAATTTAATTTTCTCTCCAGTACAATTTTCCCCAGTTGGATTAATTATTGGCTTTTCAATAATTGCATTTTTATATTTACTTTTTCCTCCCAATGTAATACCGGAAATATATGCAAATATAGCTTCTGAAATCCCAGCATTAGGCGAATCATATTTTTTACCATCAAGATAACTTTTTTTTATAATTGGTATAAAATCATTAATTTTCGAACCAACTAAGGGTAATGTGATTAAAACTAATCTTGCAGGAACAAACGTAAAAATATCTTCGATTTTTGCACTGAAAAAACCTAAATATCTAAAGTAATCATATTTGTAACCTATCATTGAATCTAAAGTACTTATTGCTTTATATGAAAAACCAAGAGATAAAGGCCCTGGTAAAAAAATTGAAAACTTCATTAAAACAATTCCAACAAAAATCCAAAATAATGGCCCAAATATTCCATCAACAGAATTCTCGGTAAGACTCTCGGTACATGATCTCAAAAGATGTTCTATAGAAGATGAACTTACATCCCTACTTACTATTCTTTGAACCTTCTTTTTGATTATTTTCTTATTTTGATCATTAATTTCCTTGCGTTCTATTAGATCTGTAATCTCTTTTACACTTGAAATAAGTCCCTTAGTAGCAATACAACTTGAAAGTCCAAAAAAAATTAAGAATCCACTAAAAAAATGATTTCTTGATTGCACATAAATGAGTTCTATCAATTTCGCGAAACTAAAACTAAATCCAATAGTGGATATAGCGACGATGAAACCTCCCCACAATAATATTTTTTTATTTTCTCCAAAATTTTTTATGAGGTAATCGGATATTTTTTTTATATAAAAGCCAATTATTTGAACCGGGTGGATTAGGAATATTGGATCGCCGATTAACAAATCAAAACCTATAGATCCAAGAAATATTAAGAATAAATTTATTTCAGCCAACTGAACATAGAGCGCAGACCTTTACCTACTTTCTCAATTTCATGTTTTGAATTCTCCTCTCGTAATTTTGTCATTAATGGTTTATTTTTATCGCATTCTTCTACAAAATTCTTAGCGAAAGTTCCATCTTGAATATCTTTTAGAATTTTCTGCATTTCTTTCTTTGTATCGCTATTGATAAGTCTTTTGCCACTTACATAATCTCCATATTCTGCAGTATTTGAAATGGAATCTCTCATTTGAGATAAGCCTCCCTTCACCATTAGATCAACAATAAGTTTAACTTCATGTAAGCATTCAAAGTAAGCAAGTTCGGGCTGATATCCTGCCTCTACAAGAGTTTCGAAGCCTGATTTGACGAGTTCTGATAAGCCTCCGCATAAGACCGCCTGTTCGCCAAATAAATCGGTTTCTGTTTCCTCTTTGAAGTTTGTTTCAAGGATCCCAGCTCTCGTTCCGCCAATCCCTTTAGCGTAAGCCATCGCCAATGATCTTGCACTCCCAGAAGAATCCTGCTCTACTGCAAACAATGCTGGAACTCCTTGACCATTCTGATATTCCCAACGAACAGTATGTCCAGGTCCTTTTGGGGCAATCATTACAACATCAACAAAAATAGGAGGTTTGATAAGTCCGAATCTTATATTAAAGCCATGCGCAAAACTTAATATCTTTCCTTCTTTTAAGTTTGGTTCTATTTCTGTAAGATAAACATCTTTCTGAAACTCATCTGGGAGAAGAATCATAACCCAGTCTGCTTTTTCGCAAGCCTCAGAAACACTAAAAACTTTTAGACCATCGCTAATAGCTTTGCTTTCAGACTTACTTCCTTTATATAATCCTACGATTACATCTATACCGCTATCCTTAAGGTTCAGAGCATGAGCGTGACCTTGTGAACCATATCCTATTATCGCAATTGTTTTATTAGTTAAAAGACTTAGATCTGCATCTGTGTCGTAAAAGAGTTGGGTCATTAGTTGTAGCTTCTTTGCATTTAATAATTAATATTTTAGACATTAAACGTGTAAATAAACCAATAAATTTTTAATTTAAAAATGAAAATTAAAATATTTATTTAGAAAATTCAAGACTGACTTGCTTCGCTTGGATGTGTGATTACTCTATCAATCAGACCATAGTTTTTTGCCTCTTCTGCGCTTAGAAAATAATCTCTATCAGTATCTTTTTCGATTTTTTCAAATGATTGACCTGTCATATCCGCCATAGACATGTTTAGCATATCTTTAATTCTTAAAATTTCTTTAGCTTCTATTTCAATATCACTCGCCTGACGTTGAGATGTTCCTCCAAGGGGTTGATGAATCATTATTCTGCTGTGAGGCAAAGCAACTCTTTTACCTTTTGTTCCAGCTGCCAATAAAAATGCACCCATGGAGGCTGCGAGACCTACGCAAATAGTTACTACATCACTTTTAACGTATTTGATAGTGTCGTATATAGCCAAACCAGCTGTTACTGATCCTCCTGGGCTATTTATGTATAGATAGATAGGTTTGGAATTGTCTTCAGAATCAAGATAAAGCATTTGTGCAACAAGGCTATTGGCAATCCCATCATTAACCTCTTGTCCAAGAAAAAGAATTCTTTCAACCCCTAGTCTTGTATATATGTCGACCCATCTTTCGTATTGACTTCCTGGAAGTCTGTAAGGGACGCTTGGAGTTCCTATTGGCATGATTTTAAAGTAGTTGTTTGTGAGAGTTAAATTTTATTTGGTAAATCTTTTTGACTTTTTAGTATTCTATCGATAACTCCATAATCTAAGGCTTCTTGAGGGTTAAGATAACTCATCCTGTCTGAGTCTTTAGATAGTTCTTCAATGGTCTTACCAGTATTACGAGATAGAATCTCCAACATTGATTTTTTATTTTTCAAAACTTCTTCAGCTCTTATTTGAATATCGGTTGCTTGACCTCTTGCTCCGCTTATTGGTTGATGTAAAACTATCGAGGCGTGAGGAAGAGCGGCTCTTTGCCCCTTTGTGCCAGATGAGAGGATAACTGCGGCAGTCCCCATTGCTTGTCCGATACAGATTGTATGTACTGGTGGCTTAATGTAACTTATTGTATCGCAGATAGCGAAAGCTTCTGTTTCGAAACCAACTGCGTCCCCAGTGTACCAGCTTGTACCGGTTGAGTTTATATAGAAATAGATAGGTTTTTCTGGATCTTCAAACTCTAGATAAAGAAGTTGAGCAATAATTAACTCAGTAACATCCATTCCAAGTTGTCTTTTTGCATCATCATCTGAAAATAATGGTAAACCTAAATAGACAATTCTTTCTTTCAATAAAAGAGAGGGTAGATCAGGAGGCGGGGTCCTCATGACGGTGTTTTCGCCGTAATAAGGAGCAGATACAGTCATATGTATCACATAATTAAGATTGTTTTGATTCTAGCTAGATTTAGCCCTGTGTCGCTGGTGATTTGAAAGATTTGTTTGACTCAGGATTATTTATTAGTTTTCCAAAGACCATTCTTCCTGTAGGGGTTTGCAATGCTCCTGTGATAACAATATCTAATCTGCTTCCCACAAAATTTTTAGCTTCATCAATAACTACCATTGTTCCGTCATCTAAATATCCAATACCTTGCATTTTTTCTTTACCCTCTCTCACAATTTTTATATTAAGTGATTCTCCTGGTTGCACTTCTGGCCTTAAAGCGATAACTAAATCACTTAAATTCATAACTTTTAATTCTTTAACTTCCGCAATCTGCGAAAGATTATAGTCTGCGGTGATTAAGGTTCCTGCCATATCCTCAGTAATTTTTAAGAGCTTTTCATCTACCCCATTACCTTCATACTTCGTTGGGTTTATTACAAGTCTTCTCCCGTATAGATCTCTTAATTCTTTCAATAATTTTAAACCTCTTCTACCTTTAGACCTTTTTTCATTACTGCTTGAGTCAGCTAAAGTTTGTAACTCATCAATTACGCTTTGCGCAACAATTAATTGCCCTTCCAACAAACCGCAACTTAATAGGCCATTTATTCTGCCATCAATAATTACACTGGTATCTAGAATCTTTGGACTGGCAGCAGGGAGTATTCCTTCATTAACTAAATATGCATCAGTATTATTTGGATTGAATAATCTTAATAAAGTCCTACCATGGGTATCCGCTAACTTATAACCAAGCGCACCAAAGAAAATATTACTTAATATTGCTGCTAGGGGTTTTGCAAAAAATACTTCTCTAGGAAAAGGAATTAATAGTATTGGAGCGAGTAGAAGATTCGCAACAAGTAATCCTAAAATTAAGCCAACTGACCTACTTATTAATAGATCCGTAGGCATTGTCTTTATTTGATCAAGAAATGTCTTTCTAAGTTGTAGGAATACAAAACCAGCTGCTAGTCCTATAAAAGAACCAATTATTGCTAAAACAATTCTAAAAGCCTCTACATTAGACACCTGCTTGAGTATGTCTACAGGTAATAAATCAACCCCAAGCCATCCTGAAGCCGCTCCAGACAATACAAATAAAATTAAGACTAAGGTATCTGTCATATCTATAATCTACTAGGATTTATTAATTGAGTAAATAAGGATTTTATTTTTTTCGATCCTTAATTTTTTTTTGAAGCTTAAAAATGTACTTAGATTATGAATAAGTTTCCAAGAAGTGCTTATGTACACATCCCTTTTTGTCATAGAAGGTGCTTTTATTGTGATTTTGCAGTTGTCCCATTAGGAAACAAAGTTGAAACTTTACAAGGTTATGGAAGCAAAACTGTTAAAGAATATTTGCACTTTTTATTCAAAGAAATATTGTCAATTAAGCATAAATCTCCTCTTTCGACAATTTATATAGGTGGTGGTACACCATCAATTTTGGATCCAAAACAAATCAAAGATTTAATTGATCTCTTTAAAAAAAATTATGGAATTGACTATGGTGCTGAAATCACTTTAGAAGTTGATCCAGCTAGTTTTAATCAAGATGATCTTAACGGATTCATAAATGCTGGGATAAATAGATTTAGTCTCGGAGTGCAAAGTTTTAATAATCAGATACTTCAAAAGTCGGGAAGACGGCATTTGAGTGAAGATGCTGAAAAATCTTGTTTATGGTTGAAGAGAAAATATGATTGTGGGTTAATAAAAAGCTGGAGCTTAGACTTAATTCAAAACTTGCCACTTAGTGGATTTAAAGAATGGCAAGATGACTTAAAAAAAACAATAACGTTTTCACCACCACATATATCCATTTACGATTTAAATATTGAGAATGGAACTGTTTTTAAAAAATTAGTTAATTTAGGAAAATTAAAACTTTTGAGTGATGAAGAGGCTTTTAGAAATAGTGAATCAACTCATTTAATTTTAAAAAACTCAGGGTACTCAAGATATGAAATCTCAAACTATTGTCTTCCGAGTCATCAATCCAGACATAATAGAGTTTATTGGCGAGGATTAGGCTGGTGGAGTTTTGGTCAAGGTTCTACTAGTTCACCTTGGGGGGAAAAGTTAACTAGACCGAGAGTTAGTAAGGAATATAAAGAATGGGTAATTAGGCAATACGAACTAAACCTAGATTCATCCCTTACTAATAAGGATTTTATATATAAAGAACTTGATGAGAAAATAATGTTGGGATTGAGACTTAAAGAGGGTATAGATATCCATGAGGTGTTTAAAGAACAAAACTGGGAAAACAAAAAATTTGAAAGAAACTTAAATAAATTGCTTAAAGAATGGGAAAGGTTTCTTGAAAGTGGACTATTAGTGAGAAAGGGGAATAGATTCTTTTTAAGCGATCCAAAAGGAATGGAGTTAAGCAATCAAATTCTTATTTCCATGTTTAAGTGGTGGGATAAGATTAATTAAGTCTCTCAGAGTCTACCCATTCTTTTAATTTTTCCTCAAATAAAAATTTCCCTTGAATAATAGGCTGACAAAATGGTGGTTGATCATCATTAAGGCCTAATAAATCAGCTGTAACTCTTACTTGTCCATCACAATAATTACCTGCACCTATTCCTATTGTGGGAATTTTTAGGTTATTTTGAATTTCTTTTGCCAGTAACTCAGGAATATGTTCAAGAACTATTGAAAAACATCCTAATTTTTCAAGAATCGAAGCTTCTTTCTTGATTCTTTCTTGGCTTTCTAAGCTTTCTCCTTGTTTCTTTAATCCTAGATTTAAATAACTTTGTGGTGTAAGACCTATATGACCCATAACAGGAATTCCCATTCTTATTAATCTAGAAATAACTTTTTGTATTTCTGGTTCAGCCCCTTCTATCTTTACAGCTTTTGCATAAGTGTTTTGAATGATTTTTCCTGCATATTCAACAGCTTTATCCTCTCCACATTGGTAAGTCAGAAAAGGCATGTCGGAAACGATCAATGGTTGATTTTCAATTTTCTTCTTAAAACCTCTCGAAACAGCATTGGTATGATAAATTATGTTTTCTAAAGTTAATGGCAATGTGGATTTGTATCCTAAACAGACCATTGCTAAGGAATCTCCCACTAAGACGATATCAACATTGGCTTTTTCTGCAATGGATCCTGATATTGAGTCCCATGCAGTTAGTGCAATAATTTTTTTTGATTTTTCTTTATACTTAAAGAGGTCTGAAGGTAACATAAGAAATTTATGTATCTTTTTTAATAAAGAATTGCTATTATATTTTTGACTCGGCCTTTCGCGGTTTTAACGCCTAAACCTGGTCAGGACCGGAAGGTAGCAGCCACAAGGGATGCTTGAGGCAGGCGAGATAACCGAGTCACTCTATTTTACCTTTTAATCTATATCTTTTTTATTCTGCCTTAACCTCAAAAATTCAGGAATATTTGCTCCTGTGTCTTTATTATTTGAATCATTATAAAAAGATTGATTAGATAATCTATTTCTTATTCTTTGTTGCTTCAATGGTTGGTTTGTATCAAAACCTGTTGCAATAACGGTAACTTGTATCTCACCTTCCATATCTTGGTTGACTGCTTGACCAACAATTATATTTGCATCCTGATCTACAACAGCACTAATAACTTCTCCTACTGAGTTCACATCATCAAGAGTCAAATCTTTCCCTCCAGTAATATTTACAAGACAACCTTTCGCTCCATCAATTCTTCCTGCTTCTAGTAATGGACTATTAATTGCAGCTTGAGCAGCCTCTATCGCTCTAGATCGACCAGATCCGATACCCACCCCAAGAAGGGCTGTACCAGCTTCAGTCATTACTGATCTCACATCAGCAAAGTCAAGATTTACCTCACCTGGGCGGGTAATTACTTCACTTATTCCTTGAACTCCCATTCTTAAAACATCATCTGCATTCCTAAACGCTTCTTGAATAGAGGCACCCGATGAAACTTCTTTTAAACGATCATTTGGTATGACAATAAGAGTATCAACATTTTCTGCCAATCTCGCAATTCCTTCTTCTGCTTGACGCATTCTTCTTTTCCCTTCGAAAGAAAAAGGTTTAGTTACTATTCCAATTGTTAATGCACCGCTTTGCTTTGCTACTTCAGCAACAACTGGAGCTGCTCCTGTGCCAGTGCCTCCGCCCATTCCTGCCGCTATAAAAACCAAGTCAGAACCCTCTAGTGATTGTTGAAGCTCATCTCTAGATTCTTCCGCAGCTTTTTGCCCGATACTAGGATTTCCTCCAGCTCCAAGCCCCCTCGTCAAGTTCTGACCTAATTGGACCCTTCGCTGGGCAGAGGACTGCAGTAAGGCTTGCGCATCAGTATTAAGAACTCTGAATGAAACGCCTTCAAGATCACTATCAATCATCCTGTTTACAGCGTTACTTCCACCACCCCCTACACCAATAACTTCTATTTTGGCGTTCTGGCTTGGAAGAATTTCTCTTGATTGATCAAAGTTTGGATTGTTACCGAAGCTCATCTCTTAAATAAGGTTCTAATACTAGTATTGGATGCATTATGAACTTACTAAGCTCATCTGTAGGAATATGTTGAGGAAAATCCTTAAAATATTCATTTATTAAATAGTTTGTTTTAAATGCTAAATCCTCACCAACACTACAATAATTAAAAAAAATTATTTAAAATCAATTTCCAAATATTAGGGTTTGAACACTTTTATTTTTGGTTTATTTGGATCAGTAAGATCAATATTATCTATTTTTTCAGAAAAGTTATTTTTCTTTAATTCATTTTTTAGGTTATTGATTATTAGTAATTGATAGTTGATTAAATTTGGGTTAAATCCTAATAGGATTGTTTTTAAATCTTTTTCCTCAACAGTAAGAAATCCATTTTTTGAAAAAGTTATCGTAACTATCTCAAATTCATAATTATCTTTAGCAATAAAAATTTCAGATAATATTTCTTTGAATTTCTCGTTCCAACCAAAAACTGTAATAGTTAACTCGCTCAAATTTTTATAATCTACGTTTTGTTTATTGATAAAACTTCCATCTTTATCAATAAAGCCTAAGATTTTGTCGTCGTTAAATATTCTTTCAGCGTAAGCTATTGGAGTTCTTGTTTTAAAATGAACTTTCAAACCAAAAGGAAATAATTCTCTGTTTACCGAAACATTCTTTAGAGATAAATTTTGTTTTAACTCTTTTTCTAACAAATTAGTTTCAACAAAAATTAATCGGATCGGAAAATTTAAAGATGAATTTTTTACCACATCATTCTGCGAAAATAATTCACTACCAGAAATCCTAATGTCCTGAGTATCAACTTTTTTGAGAGTTTTTATGCTTAATAAGCTTGTTAAAAATAAAGATGAAATTAGAAAAAAAAAGCTCTTATTTTTGATTCCTTTTTGGTTTTTCACAAATCACATCTAGCTTTTTCCATCAGTTGGTCCATCCATTCTCTCGCTTGCTCTGCATCTGAAAATGGTACATCCATCTCTTTACCATCCCCAACTAATCTCAACCTGCACTTACCTTGAGATTCACTTGTTAGAGGAGCTTCTCCTGAAGTTAGTGCCATTAATTCAACTAATTCCAGTTTCTTGATTGTAAAACAATCTTTTTCTTCAAATTTACCAGCTTCAAATGCGCTCCACTTTAACTCACCATCTTTTAAGGACGCTGCACCTGAACTATCTAACTTGCAAAGTTCAGAATCACTCGCCCAACTTCTAAAAAGATTTTGCCTTCGTCTTTCTAACCATCCAAGTGCAGTTAATAAAATGAAGATTAAAAGTAATGGTAACCAAAGTAGTCCATGCAACATTTGATTTAAATTACAAACCTAAAGATATATCTACCAGTTTAGCCACAAGTTGTTCAATTTTTAAACCTGAAGCTTCCCAAAGCATTGGAAACATGCTGTTTTTTGTAAAACCTGGAATAGTATTTATTTCATTTAGCAAAATTTTATTTGAAGATTTTTCTAAGAAGAAATCTACTCTTGCAAAACCGAAAATATTTAGTGCTTTACAACTTTTAATAGCAATTTCTTTAATTTCTTTTGTGATTTTAGAATCTATTTCGGCTGGGATAACTATTTTATTATTTGAGTGATATTTTGAATCGTAATCATACCAATCACTTTCGTAATTTACCTCGCCTATCTCAGAGGTTAAGAGTTTTGAATTCCCAATTATTCCGCATTCAATCTCCCTTACCTCTAAACCTTCCTCTATTAAGATTCTTGAATCTATTTCCCTAGCCTTTTCTAATGCTTGTAATATTTCTGATTCATTTATGACTTTGGAGATGCCAAGAGATGATCCAGAGTTCGATGGTTTAACAAAAACAGGAAAATTTAATTTTCTTAGAATTTCATTAATTATTTTATTTTTTACTTCCTTATCGTTGAGATCTTCATTTTGAAAAACTAGATAATTAACTTGTGGAAGTTTAAGATTGGAGAAAATTGTTTTCATCAATATTTTATCCATTCCAAGTGCAGAGCCAATAATTCCACATCCGACTAAAGGTTTCTTTGTAAATCTAAGTAAGCCATGAATTGATCCGTCTTCACCATTAAATCCATGTAAAAGAGGAAACCAAACATCAACATTTTGAAATTCAATTCCGTCAAGGAAGTTAATTTTTTCTTGATTAAAAATTTCTTGTTTTTTTGTTTTTTTGTTTTCAATTTCACCAATTAGGATCTTTTCTGAGAGATAACTATCAAGCCAATCTCCATATTTGTTTATGTAAAAGGGTTTAACTGTATAGCGTTCTTTGTTTATTTTTGAATTAAATGCTTGAAAAACTGTTTTTGCAGAGGATATCGATACTTCATGTTCATTGGAATTCCCACCAAATATTAAACCAATACATTTTTTCCCCCTCTCTATCATTTAAAAAAGATTATAAATAAAGTTGACCAGATAAAGAAAAAGGTCTTGCTTCATTTATTCTGACATCTATCTCATCTCCCAATGAAAAATTAAAATTAATGTTTTTGGGAATCTCTATGAAAGTTAATCTATTTGTTCTAGTTCTACCCATAATTTGCGAGGAATTTTTTGGATTTAAACCCTCAATTAAAACGCTTTCGATATTATTGATGTATCTCTGATTTCTGCTCCTAGCAGTTTTCTCAACCAAATCATTAATTTCTTGCAATCTAGCTTTTTTTACCTCTTCCGAAAGTTGATTCGACCAAACTGCTGCAGGCGTGTTTGGTCTTGGAGAGTATGCAGCAGTATTTACTTGATCAAAGCCAATTTCTGATATTAGCTTTAATGTATCTTGATATTGATGTTCTGTTTCTCCTGGGAAAGCAACTATTGCGTCGGCTGTGATTGATGCACCTGGCATTAATGATCTTATATTCTCAATAATATTTTTATACTTTTTGATGGTATATCCTCTGGACATTTGCTTTAAGATTTCATCATTTCCACTTTGGAAGGGAATATGGAAATGTTCACAGACTTTATCAAGTTCAAAACAAGCTTGAATCAACCTTTTTGAAAAATATCTTGGATGACTAGTAGCAAACCTTATTCTGCGAATTCCTTTAACATCATGAATGTAATACAAAAGATCAGTTAAAGTGTTTTCTTTTCTCCCCTCTTTTGTAGTTCCTGGAAGATCTCTACCATAAGCATCAATATTCTGACCCAAAAGAGTAATTTCTTTAAAATTATCATCAGCTAACTTTTGGATCTCACTTTTTATCGCATTTGGATATCTTGACTGCTCTTTCCCCCTGACAGAGGGAACTACACAATATGAACATCTTTCATTACATCCGTAAATGATATTAACCCAGCCACAAATAGAGCTTTCTCTTCTAGCACTTGTTATGTCTTCAGAAATGAAGATTTCTTCTGTGGCAGCAACTTGATTTCCTAAGTCAACTTTCCCCAGAAGATTCTCAAGGTTGTTTACATGTTGAGGCCCCATTACTAGATCAAGTTCTGGGACTCTTCTTAGTAAGGACTCTCCCTCTTGCTGAGCAAGGCAACCTGCGACAACAAGTTTCAGGCTAGGTGTTTTATGCTTTCTTTTTGCTTGTCTTCCTAGAAAGCTATAAACTTTTTGCTCCGCATTATCTCTTATAGTGCATGTATTGTACAAAACCAAATCAGCATTTAATTCATTATCTGCTCTGATGTATCCCATTTTCTCTAATGTTCCAGCCATTCTCTCAGAATCTGCCTTGTTCATTTGGCATCCAAATGTGGTTATCCAATAACTGCCAGTAGTTGAATTCTTTTTGAATTTTTTTTCGTCTGGTTTTGTTTTTGTTAGCACTTTGCTGGGAATTTTTTATGATTCTTTAATTCAAAATTACAAGTTTAATAATTTTGCTGCAATTTTATGAGGGCGAGCGAGGGGATTCGAACCCCCGAATAGCGGCGCCACAAGCCGCTGCCTTAACCACTTGGCGACGCCCGCCGCACATTTATAAATTTAACAACTCAAGAGTAATTTTACATAGTTATTTTATCTTTTAGCTAAATTTGAATTATTTTCTAGTTCAGTAAAGTTTTCTAATGTTTTAAAATAAAAGAAAATTTAAAAAAATTTGAGTAATTCCGGCACAGCTGAGGTTCTTATTCCCAGAAGCCTTTGTTTAATAGAAGATTTTGATAACCTCATTATTGATGTAGAGGATTTATGTTCAGTTTCCATAAGTTGGGAGAACGGATTCGTTTCTGAGTTAAAGCCTTTAAAAAATAAAGTTACAAAACCAAAAAATATTTTATTCCCAAGATTTGTTGAAACGCATTCGCATTTTGATAAATCATTTACATGGGCAGACTTTCCTAATCTGGAATCAAACTATGGAGGAGCATTATCAGTAAATCTTGAAGAACATAAAACTAGAACTACAGATAAGGTTCTTGAAAGAGTTGAGAAATCATTAAAACTTGCTATTCAAAATGGATACCGAGCTATTAGAAGTCATATTGATACATACAAAAGTCAATCTATTGATATTTGGATTGAACTTTTTAAATTACAAAAAAAATTTTCATCTGAGTTGACTTTACAATTTGTTGCTCTAGCTCCATTGGAATTCTGGGATACAGATAATGGAGAAGATTTGGCAAAAATATTTTCCTCTAATGGAGGCATTTTAGGAGGTGTTATTGTACCCCCTTTCAATAAAAAAAATACAATCAAATTTCTTGCAAAGATGCTTCTTCTTGCGAGTAAATATAAATTAGAAATTGATTTGCATATAGATGAGTCAATTATTGAGCCTGGAGCGGGAATAAAAGTTTTATTAGAAACAATCGAAAATTTAAAAATTAATAGTATTCCGATCACTTGTAGTCATTTGAGCAGTCTTATTTCTCTAAGTCATAGAGAAATTTTAAATTTAGGAGAAAAAATGGCTGAGAAAAATATTAAGGTTATTGCTTTACCACTAACAAATTTTTGGCTGCTCAATCGAAGTAATAAAACTACATCATTTAAAAGACCAGTTGCGCCAATAAAGCAATTACAAAAATCACATGTGGATGTATCTCTGGGTAGTGATAATGTTCAAGATCCTTGGTACCCATTTGGTAATTTTGACCCTTTTTATATGTTGTCTTGCTCGATACCTATGCTTCAACTAAATCCCTGGGAGAGAATGACTCTATCTTCTATTTTTTTAGCTCCAAGCAGATTATTAAATTTAAAATGGGATGGTTTAATTAAAGAGGGTTGCCCTGCTGACTTCGTTATTTTAGATGCACAAAGATGGGCAGATGTTTTTTCGAGCACTTTAAAGAGAAAAGTATATATAAAAGGCGATTTATATTGCTAATCGACTAATTTATATGTAAAACACAAGAAATTTTATTAATGACATCAAATAGTCTTAAATTTTTAGAAAAATTTAGGGAAGTCAAAAACTTAGAGATTATTGAAAGCCAATCCGAAGTAAAAAGACTTTCAAAAGATTTTTATAACTACTCTCCAATCCTTACTGAAAGACTAGACACATGTATCGCTGATGTGGTGGTAAGACCTAGTGATCATAACGCGGTTAAGAAAGTAGCAAAAATTTGTTGGGAATTTTCTATCCCTCTTACTTTACGGGGTTCAGGTACAGGAAATTATGGACAAGCTGTTCCATTGTTTAAAGGAGTTGTAATGCAGATGAGTTACTTAAATAAGTTAGAAGAATTTGATCCAGATACAGGTTTTGTGAAAGTACAGTCCGGATGTGTCATGGGAGATTTGAAAAAACAATTAGAAAAATATGGAAGGGAATTAAGGTTGCTTCCTAGTACTTGGAAAACCGCTACAATTGGAGGCTTTATTGCAGGTGGGTCAGGAGGTATTGGGTCTATTAGGTGGGGATTTTTAAGAGATCCAGGAAATCTTATTGGTTTAGAGGCAGTGACGATGAATGAAAAACCTGATTTATTAAAATTTGATGCTGAAGAATCCGAACCTCTTAATCATGCTTATGGGACTAATGGAATAATTACTTCTTTATTACTTGCTACTGATATCAAACGTAAGTGGTATTCAATAGTTATCGACTGTATTGAATTTGAAAAAACAATAGAAATATTAAAAACTCTTACAAGCGCCGCAATCGATCTGAAACTTGGAGCAATTCTTGAAGAAGAAATTGTAGATTAAATGCCAAAATGGTTTAAAAGTAATTCTAGAGGTCACAAGATATTAATTCAATCTACTCTTGGAGGAACAAAAACGATTGAGTTGATTTGTAAAAAATTCAAAGTTGAATTTACTCTCCTTGGGGAAGAAGAAAAACTCGTTAATGGAATTTCTGAAGTCGTATGGAATCATACAACTCTTCATATGAGGTCTAGGGATAAAAGTTGGACGTATTTACAGATGCTTTTGCCACTTAATAATGAACTAAATTTAATTAATTTTTTGAAAAAAAAATGGGGTAAAAAAGTTCTTTGGCATTTAGAGGCAGTTTCTCAACAAGGATCACCGAGATTAGCGGCTTTGCCTTTATTAAAGTGGAATGGGATAGAAGAATTAAATGAAATAATGGAAGATTGTAAGAAACTTGGTGCGTTTATTTTTAATCCCCATGTTTTAACTGTTGAAGGCGGAGGTCTTGGAGTGGTGGACGCAGATCAAGTAAAAGCGAAATTAAAATTTGATCCAAAAGGGTTATTAAATCCTGGAAAATTGGAAGGTTGGGGAATAAAGGAACAATTTAATATTTAATATTTCTGTTTTTTTGCAAATTTAATAAATTCACCAACTAAAAAAATGGAACCTGTTACAACAGGATGATTAGATGGCCATTTTTCTAGGGAAAATAAATACTTAATGGCAAGTTCAAATGTTTTAAATTCAATTGTTTTTTGAAAGTTAATTTCTTTAATCTGAGAGAGATCGTTTAATTGCCAACTAGGTTGGTTTGGAACTGGCACAAGTAATAAGTGATCATTTTTCTTTAGAAGTGTTTTTAATATTGCGTAAATATCTTTTTGTCTTTGGACACCTAAAATCCAATAAATTCCTTCATCTTCATTCTCCCAATTGCTTCGCTCATTAGAGAGTGCTTTTGCAGCAGGATAATTATGTGCACAATCTACAAGAATTTTTTTGTTGAAATAATTTATTATTTCTAGCCTTCCTTTCCAAGCCGTCTTTTTAAGACCTTCAGATATGTGTTTTTCTTTAATATTAAATCCTAAATTATTCAGCGCTTCAATTGCTCCAACGGCTACTGAAGCATTTTGCTTTTGGAAAATTCCTTTTAATCCTAGCTTATAGTTGTTTGAAATTGAATCTTTCCAGATAATTTCTGCTCCAACCTCTTCAACTTTTTTGTTTATTAAATTTTCAACTTGACTATTTTGAATGAATGAGATGACAATTGAGTTTTTTTCAATAACTGCTAATTTTTCTTTGGCAATTTTTTCAATCGTATCTCCAAGAAATTCTTTATGGTCTAAGCCAATATTCCCAATGGCAATTATTGGTCTGGATTTATGGGCTGTTGTAGCGTCTAATCGTCCCCCTAAGCCAGCTTCAAGAATGAGCAATTCAACTTTTTCATTTTCAAAAAAATTTAGTGCGCAGCAAATGATTTTTTCAAAAGGAGTTAACTCAAATGTTGAAAATTTTCTTTCTATTAATCTATAGATTTTTTCAAAATCAGTTTTATTAATATTTTTTTTATTAACTCTAATCCTCTCGCATATGTCAAAAAGATGAGGAGATGTTGTTACACCAAAATTTTTTTTAGCTTCAAAAAGTATACTTTCTAAATATGCCGCGATTGATCCTTTTCCATTGGTTCCAATAATTTGTATTGCAGGGGTATTCTCGCAAGGATTACCAAGTCCTTGAAGTGCTTTTTTAATTCTTGATAAACCTAACTTGATATTATCCCTTTCATATTTGGGTGACGATAATTCAAAAATTTTTAAATTTGCGTTCTTCAAAATTTAAATTGCTATAACTCTTTAAAAATTGAATTTAGCTTATCCAAAAGAATATTAATTTCTCTTCGAGATATAACTAATGGTGGGACAATCCTTACAACATTCCCTCCTGCAGGAACTACCAGTAATCCTTTATCAAAAGCTTTTAATGTAATTTTTTTTGCATCAGCATAATTATCATTTATCACAAGACCTTGTATTAAACCTAAACCTCTTTTCCCGCTAATAATATTTGGAAATTTTTTTGACAATTCTTCAAAACCAGCACTTAATTGTTCCCCTCTTAGATAAACATTATTGATAAGATTTCTTCTATTTATTTCTTCTAATACGGTTAGGGCAGCTTTACAGGCGAAAGGGTTCCCCCCAAAAGTGCTTGCATGATCTCCTGGAGAAAAAATGTTGGCTTTTTCTTGTACCAATAATGCTCCAATTGCATGACCTCCTCCTAATCCTTTAGCAAGGGTGAATCCATCAGGTTCAATACCTAAATTCTCATAACCCCACATTTTCCCAGTTCGACCTACTCCACTTTGAACCTCATCTAAAATGAGAAGAGAATTATATTTATCACATATATCTCTCAGGCTTTTAAAAAATATTTTAGTTCCAGGAATTACACCACCTTCTCCTTGTATAGGTTCAACTAAAACGCCGGAAATTTTTTGATCATTATTTTCACACTCTTCAAATAATTTTTTTACCGAATCAAAATTGTTAAATTTAAAAAATTTGAACCCTTGAATCATTGGTTCGAAACCTTCTTGATATTTGGGCTGTCCAGTAGCACTCAAGGCTGCCAGCGTCCTTCCATGAAAGCTGGATTCTGCTGCGAGAATAATTGATTCTTTACCTTTATTTGTTCTATTACCATATTTTTTAATTAATTTAATTGCTGATTCATTTGCTTCCGCACCACTGTTGCAGAAGAAGACGCTTTTAGCACAACTCATATTCGTTAAAGTTCTGCTTAATTGTTCTTGTTCTTCAATATTGTAGAGATTGGAAATATGCTGAATCTTTTTTAGTTGAGTTGATAGCCTTCTTCTTAAAACTCTATCGCTATGTCCAAGACTACAAGTTGCTATACCAGCGACTGCATCAAGATACTTTTTACCTGTTTTGTCCCAGAGCCAACAACCTTTTCCTTTTTTGAAAGATATATCGAAACGACTATAGGTATTCATCAAAGTGGGAGCGGTCGGACTTGAACCGACATACCCGAAGGTGCCGCATTTTGAGTGCGGTGCGTCTACCAATTCCACCACGCTCCCAAGGCTTTTGAAAAAATTAACTTTTTTATTATAACAAAAATCACCTTATTGACTATTGTTTTGGTCAAGGAACATTGATCAAGATAACGTTTTTAATAGTTAATCTTTTCGATAAAAACATATAATTATATTTATTGAATTGGCTGAAAAGAAATAAGGAAAAAAATGAGTATTTACACAGTTATGATACATTTTTGTGATTAAATGGGAGTAAAAGTCTTGTTTTAAAGGAAATAGCTTCATAATTAGTAATATTGTGTTATAATAAATTAAAAAACAAATGTCCAAAACTCAAGCTAAAAAATTATCTTTTAAATTCGTTCCTTATCTTTTTGTTGCAGTGACTATATTGACAGCATTCGGATCTAATAGTGGAACCTGGGCATGAATGAATTTAAGTTTAATGGTTTGAATAAAATTTGGTCTAATCGCTTTTTAGTATTGTTGTTATTATTTTTGGGTTGTATTTCACTAATCAATATTGCTTACGTTTGAATTGACTAAATAATTTACTTAGTTTTAAGAACTTTATAGTAAAAACTAAGCTACTTTGAGTTTTGAAAGGTTATCAGATTTAGATTTAATTTTATATCCATTCTCCTCAAAAGTACTTTTACTAATCTCTCTAATTATTTTAATACCTAAATTTCTTAGTTTTAATTCAAAATTTTCATAACCTCTATCTAAATGTTCTAGTCCATAGATCTTACTACTACCTTTTGCGATGATTCCTGCAATTATTAATGCAGCTGATGACCTTAAATCTGAGCCAACTAGATTCATCCCATTAATTGTTTTAACACCTTTGATGTGAGCTACGTTTTTGTTTAGTTTTATACGGGCACCCATTTTATTAAGTAAATAAATATGATTCATTCTGTTTTCAAAAATAGTTTCGGTAATCTTTGATTCACCATTTGCAATTGTCATTAGAGCTGTAAATGGTGCCTGCAAATCAGTAGGAAAGCCTGGGAAAGGAGCTGTCTCAATATCTACTCCTTTAATCTCTTTACTCTTGATTGAAATCGAATTACCTTTAATCGTAATTTTACTCCCACTCTCTTGAAGCTTATTAGTAACAGCTTCAAGATGATGAGGGATTACTGGAGAAATTGTTATTGAAGAGGAAGTTGCAGCGGCAGCTATTAGAAAAGTTCCAGCTTCTATTCGGTCTGGAATTACTTTATGGGTACAACCGCCCAGCTTATTAACACCATCAATAATTATTGTTTCTTTACCAGAATCATAAATTTTTGCCCCCATTTTATTAAGCATTTGGCATAAATCTTGAACTTCAGGCTCTCTAGCAGCGTTTTCAATAGTAGTTCTTCCTTTAGCTAAAGATGCTGCCATTATTAAAGTTTCAGTTGCACCTACACTTGGACACTTTAATTTAATATGAGTGCCATGAAGTCTATTTTTGTTACCCCTTATTTTTGCCTTGACAATTCCATCTTCAATAATAATGTTTGCTCCTAATGCGATTAGTCCATTAATGTGCTCATCTATTGGCCTTGAGCCAATATTGCATCCACCTGGTAAGGGTACTTGAGCTTCTCCAAATTTAGTTAATAGTGCACCTATGCAAAAGAAACTAGCTCTTAATCCGTTAACAAGTTCATATGGAAGTTCTTTAATGGAAATAGTTGTTGGATCTATTTCTAGTTGATTGTTTTTATGAACTAAATTCACTCCTAAATTTTTTAGGATATTCCCCATTTTTTCAATATCAGTGAGAAAAGGTACATTTTCAAGAATTATTTTTTCATTAGTTAGCAATGATGAAGCTAATAAAACTAAGGCCGAATTCTTCGCACCACTTATCTCAACTATTCCATTTAACTTCCCTTGGCCAAGAATCTTTAAATTTTGCGATTTAAGATATGACTTATTTTTGCTTCCGCAAATCATTAAGACTTAATTTATTAGATTCATCATGACAAACTAATAATATTAAGTCCACCCTATGTAACGTCATGAATATTAAGTAAAAGTGAAAATGTATTTTTTTGATTTCTTGGGAAATAAAAATTTAATAAATAATTGATCAAAATATTTATGTAATTAAAATATAGTTGATAACAAATTTTTTAAATTACTCATAGAAAATACTTTTTTAAAAATAACTAGTAAAAACAATAATCTAGTTAAAAGATTTAGATCATTTAAAAGAAGATCATCTCCAAAAGATCAAGACTTTTTTTGCATAGAGGGTACACATCTTATTGAAGAATTGCTGAAGTCTGGAAAAAATCCCTTTAAGATTTTAGTTACCGAAAAATGGCTAGGAAAGAATCAAAATCTAAGCAAAAAATTTCATCAGTCATTAATAAATATTGTCTCAGAGGAAGTCTTGGCATCTGCGATTTCAACAATTAATCCAGATGGGATAGCAGCTTTAGTAGAGATTTCAGCAATACCTAATTATCAATTTAATAAAAAAGATGATTTTGTTCTTGTTCTCGACAGAATTCAAGATCCTGGGAATATGGGTAATCTTTTTAGAACTGCTTTAGCTGCTGGTGTTGATGCAATTTTTTTAGCTGGAGGTGCACACCCATTAGGCCAAAAGGTATTAAGGGCATCCTCTGGTGCAGTTTTTCATCTGCCATTTTTAAGATTTGATGGAACTGAAGAAGAAATATTAAATTCTTTACTTAAGTCTTTGTCTGAATTATCAAATGTAGGATTTAATATTCTCTCTACTAGTAGCCATAATAAAAGTTCACAAAAACCTTCAAAACCTTACTGGGAAGTTGATTGGTCTAGACGTACCGCATTAATCTTGGGTAATGAAGGTCAAGGTATTCATAAAAAAATTCAAGAAGCTTTTAATGAAACAATTACAATTCCGCATAGTGAGCTTGTAGAATCATTGAATGTGGCTTGTGTTGCAGTTCCGTTATTACTAGAACGAAAAAGAGTCGCATACACCTCTAATAAATAAATAAAAAGTGACTGATTCAAGTTTTGATTTTGATTTAATCGTAATAGGAGCAGGATATGGAGGTTTTGATGCCGCTAAACATGCTGCTGGGAAGGGAATGAAAGTCGCAATAGTAGAATCTTCTGATATGGGAGGCACTTGTGTTAACAAGGGTTGTGTTCCATCTAAAGCTCTTTTGGCTGCAAGTGGAAAAGTTAGAGAAATAGCTGATTATGAACATTTAGCTAAATTTGGTATTCATGCTTCCCCAGTAAGGTTCGAGAGATCAAAAATTGCAGATCATGCAAATAATTTAGTTTCAAATGTTAGGGAAAATTTAACAAAAACTCTCAAAAGGAGTGGAGTTGAAATTATTTTGGGCACTGGCAGAATTGAAGGGAATCAAAAAGTAGGTGTAAGAGATAAAAACGGAATTGATAAAAATTTCACATGTAAGAATATTGTTATAGCAACTGGTTCTTCTCCTTTTGTGCCCCGTGGAATAACTTTGGATAATAGGACTGTATTTACTAGTGATGATGCTGTTAAACTTGAGTGGCTTCCAAGATGGATAGCAATTATTGGAAGCGGATATATAGGATTAGAATTTGCTGATGTTTATACCGCGCTTGGTTGTGAAGTTACCATGATCGAGGCTTTGGAAAATATTATGCCAACATTTGATCCAGACATCACTAAAATTGCTAAGAAGAACCTTATTCAAGCAAGAGATATAGACACAAAATCAAATGTCTTTGCTACAAAAATAACACCTGGATGCCCTGTAAAAATAGAACTGACAGATGCAAAATCTAAGGAAGTTGTAGAAACTTTAGAAGTTGACGCTGTACTAGTTGCAACTGGCAGAAGTCCTAATAGTAATAACTTAAATCTTGAGTCGGTTGGTATCGAAACAGTAAAAGGTTTCATTCCTATAGATGATCAAATGAGAGTTAAGAATGGTGATGAAATAATACCTAATATTTGGGCTGTTGGAGATGTAACAGGCAAACTAATGCTTGCCCATACAGCTGCAGCCCAGGGTACTATTGCTGTTGATAATATTTGCGGTGGTAATGTCGAAATTAACTATAAAAGTATTCCTGCAGCAACCTTTACTCACCCTGAGATAAGTTCAGTTGGTCTCTCTGAAGCTGAAGCTAAAGAGATATCTGCAAAAGAAAATTTTACTTTGGGAGTTGTCAAAAGCTTCTTTAAGGCTAATTCAAAAGCATTGGCTGAATTGGAGAGTGATGGATTGCTAAAGTTGATTTTCAATAAAGATAATGGGGAAGTATTAGGTGCTCATATTTTTGGGTTACATGCAGCTGACTTAATTCAAGAAATTTCGAACGCTATTTCAAGGAACCAAGATGTAATTGAATTATCAAAAGAAGTTCATACTCATCCCACTCTTAGTGAAGTAGTTGAGGTCGCATATAAACAAGCGGCTTCTCAAATAAAATAATATCTAAAATTAATGGAGATAAGACGCAGGCCACCAAATCCAACAGTAAGGGTAGAAAATTTAGAATATGCTGTACCTCATAGAGAAGCACAAGCAAAAAATATTCTGGAAGAAATTGTATGGCACAAGGACATTGAAATTAAGAATTTTAAAAAAATAGTTTCTTTAGAAGATCTCATTAAAAAGATTGAAAACCTTCCCGCTCCCAAAGATTTTTATAAAAATATCTTGGAGTCCAAAATAAAACCAGGAGTAATTGCTGAAATAAAAAAAGCTAGTCCGAGTAAAGGAGTTATTAGAAAAGATTTTAACCCTGAAGACATAGCAATTTGTTATGAAGGATTAGGTGCATCATGTATCTCAGTACTTACCGATAAAAGGTTTTTCCAAGGTAGTTATGAAATACTCGAAACTGTAAGAAAATCAACTAATCTACCTCTACTCTGCAAAGATTTTATTATTTCTGCTTATCAGATCTATAAAGCAAGGGTATCTGGTGCTGATGCAATATTATTAATTGCTGCGATTTTAAGTGATGACGATTTAATTTATCTAAAGAAAATAGCTGATAATTTAGAGATGAGTGTTCTTGTTGAAGTCCATAACGATAATGAATTAGAAAGGATTTTAAAGTTAAAATCTTTTAATTTGATTGGAATAAATAACAGAGACTTAAAAACTTTTAAAACGGATTTAAAAACATCAATAGAATTGATGAATACATATGCAGATATATTTTTAAAACAAGATATTCTTCCCATTAGTGAATCCGGAATTAATTGTGCAGAAGATTTAAAATCGCTTAGATCTATTGGAATCAAGGGAGTATTAATTGGTGAAACTTTTATGAGAGAAAGTGATATTGAACAATCTTTCAAGAAATTATTTAACTCAATTTAATTTTGACTTCAAATCGTGCTATAAAATTTAATAAACAAAGTTGTACTGAATATATATATGCAGGCTGTAATTTTAACCGGTATAGTTGCAGGATTTGTGCATGTCGTTAGTGGCACTGATCATCTAATTGCAATGGCACCAGCAGCGATTAATAATCCCCGAAAAGCTCTTAAAAATAGTTTCTCATGGGGCTTAGGACACTCTTCAGGTGTCCTCTTGTTAGCTTTCCTAGCGATTTTTATTAAGGATATTACGCCATTAAACAAATTTTCCAATATTGCCGAATTCCTAGTTGGAATTTCTCTTCTAATTGTTGGAGTATTTGCTATAAAAAATTCTTTTCAATTAAGTATCCACTCTCATTCCCATAAGCATGAGAATGGAATTGCCCATCGTCACTTTCACTTTCATGTTAAGGAACAAAAAAATAATAATAAGCACTCACATGCTTTGACAGGTTTAGGCTTGCTACACGGTATAGCTGGAGGTTCGCATTTTCTTGCAGTTCTTCCCGCTTTAGCACTACCTTTAACAAGTGCTAGCTTATATTTGATTTCATATTTGATTGGTTCACTAATTAGTATGAATCTTTTTACTTGTTTAATATCTTTTACCACCTTTAAATCAAGTCAAAAATTTATTAAAAGATTAATAGCTGTAGCAGGAGGGCTTTCCTTTTCTTTGGGATTATTTTGGATTCAAAGAAGTGCTTCTGTTTTTTTGAATTAAAAAATTTTTTAATTTAGGAATAATTAATTTAGAAGTGACAATCCCAATTATTTTTTCGTTATTGATTAATCCAAATTTATTACTATCTTCGCTAAATTTGATATTGTCGCCAAGGACCTCAATATTATTTTGATTCACTGAAGTTATCCTTTTTATTAGGTTTTTATTTTTAAGTGGATGATTAAAAATAACTATTTGTCGATTTTTTAGTATTGATTTATTTTTTTTATATTTTTTAAAAAATACAATATCACCTTCTTTTAGGTAAGGTAACATCGATTCACCACTAATAATGGCTGATTTTCTTAAACCTAAAAAAAATAAAATAAATTCAAAAAAACTTTTAAAAATAATTCTGATTAACTAGCTTTTACAAAAGCGTCTGATCTTCCTTTTGAAGCCCAGAAAATATTATGAATCTTTTCTACATAACTCATTAATTCTTCGGCTTGAGCTAAATCAATATTAACTTTGCAAGCACTACATAATTTAGCTGCCTTCCAAATAGTTTCATGTAGGTCTGGATAAGTTTCCAAATGGACAGGTTTAAAATAGTCTGTCCACAAAATTAAAATTTCTTTTTTTGTTTCTTTCGCTTGCTCTTCTTTAACTGCAACATATCTAGAAAATGTATTGCTGTAAGCTGCCCATTCTTCAGAGTCAGTACTAGAAGGGGGATCTAATGCAATAAGCTTTTTAGTCATTGATAGAACTGCTTCAGCTGCAACTCTAGTAGATGCTGGGTCGTAAACACCGCAAGGACCGTCACAGTGAGCGTGGACTATCATTGAGGAATCTTTATTTAGAAGGGAATTGATGAATTTACTTAACATTTCAAATATTTGGTGTTGTACATATATTACTTGGAGATTAACTAAATTGAAAAGTCTTAGATATTTTTCTTACTTAATTTAATTGACTTTTAATAATTCAACTTCAAATATTAAAGTCGCATTACCAGGTATTACATTTCCTGCTCCTCTTGATCCATAAGCAAGTTCAGGAGGAATTGTTAATTTTCTTTTCCCTCCAACCTTCATACCTGCGACACCTTCGTCCCAACCTTTTATTACTCGTCCTGCACCCAAGGGAAAGCTGAATGGAGCTCTACCGATACTTGTGTCGAATTGCGTTCCGTCTTTTAGAGTTCCTGTGTAATTTACGGTAACTGTTAGCCCTGAGCTGGCTTCATCTCCTTCCCCATTTAAAATATCCGTAATAATTAGACCACTTTCTGTAGTCCTTGAATTGCTGTCTGATGGTGTTTCATCTGCCATAGCGAAAAGTATAGGATTTGGATCTGATGGGTCTAGTTCAAATAAATTATTATTTGAAACATTTGATGATTTTGCAAAAGTTGTTTTTTGAACTGACTGAGTTTCTGATTCGGCAGCAATAACAACTTGTGGTGAATTAAATTGACTGAAAAGAGTTAATGAAACACAAAAAACAAAAACTGCAAAACTGATAAAGACTTCTTTCACTTAAATTTTGAAAGTTACTAAAACTAAGTTTACAGAATGAAGCTACAATAAATGGGTGATTATAAATTTAATTTAGTAATTTTTGATTGTTAATCCCGACTCAAATTAAAAGTCTAAGACAATATTTTTACCCTTGTTTAGGAGGAATTTTAGGAGGAATTTCTGTTTCAACTCACTTTTGGCTGATTTTTATGCCGATATCTTTATTTATTTTATGGAAGGGAAGTGAGAGAAGAATAGCAAATTTTTGGTGGGGTTTTTTCTTCGTTTTGATAAGTCATTCATGGTTATATGATCTTCATCCATTGACATGGCTTGGGTTCTCATGGCTTGCAAGTTTAATAATCGCCATTTCAATATTATTATTTTGCGCTTTTTTGGGTGGGTTATTAGTTTTTTTATGGGGATTGTTAGTTGAAATTATTCTCTGGAAAGAGGATGTTTTTAAAATGAAAATATTACCTTTAACAGTAAAAGTATTTTTTTTATCTTTGACTTGGGGGATTGGTGAATTGATACTTTCACAAACACCTTTTTTCTGGATAGGTTTAGGAGAGAGTCTTGTCCCAGGTGATATTTATCTTGCTAGTTTGGCAAGATGGATTGGCGCAAGTGGTTTATGCGTATTACAAATATTTATTGGATTTTGGATTTTTTTTACTCATGGTAGATGGAGAAGAAAACTTCACTTTAAAAAAATATTTCTCTTAGGACTATTAGTTATTATTTTTTTACATTTATTTGGAGGTTTAATAACTCCAATAAAAAGAAATTATGAATATCCAGTAGCTATTTGGCAAACTAATATACCAACAAGAGAAAAATTAAAAATAAATGATGAATTTATTAAAGAAAAACAATCTATCGCTCAAAAATTTGCTTTAGCCAATCAAGCAAAACTTCTTGTTGCCCCTGAAGGAACTCTACCTAATAATTTTCATATTTATAAAAGTAGTAGGGTTAATATGTTGGCAGGGGGTTTCAGAAATTCTAATAATGAGTTAAGAAGTTCTTTACTCGGATTTCAAATTGGGGATAAATCTTTTACCTCATTTATAGATAAAAATAGACTTGTTCCATTAGGTGAAAAAATACCTGGATTTTTAGTCAATTCTTCAAAAGGATTATCAGCAGTAGGAGGAATTCAACCAGGCTCTGATTCAAGATTTTTTGATCCTGAATTTACACAACCTCTAGCAGTGGCTATCTGTTATGAAATTAGTGATGGATTGAAAATAAGAAAGGCTATTAATAGCGGAGCAAAACTAATAATAACTTCAGCAAATTTAGATCCCTATCCAACTAAGCTTTATAATCAATTCCTGTCTTTGGCAAGATTGAGAAGTATTGAAAATAAAAAAGATAATCTACTTGTATCAAACACCGGTCCTTCGGGTTTAGTTCAGGATGATGGAAAAATAATTCAACTTTTAGATTTAAATGTGGAGCAAAACAAAATAGTGTTCCCTAATTTTTCATCCGACAAGACTTTTTATACAAAATTTGGAGATAAACCTATTTTGTTATTGTTTATATTTTTTATGGGATTAAATTTCTTTTGGAAAATTAATTAATTAATCCGCCACCTAATAAAATTTCTCCTTTATAAAAAACTGCAGCTTGTCCGGGCGTTACCGAACTTTGACTTTCTTCAAAAATTAATTTAAATGTTGTAGTTGGATTATCTAAATTTTTCAAAGGTATTAAAGTTCCTTTTACTGGATAACTTCTATATCTGATTTGTGCTTCTACTTCTATTTCTTGCTTAGGTTCTTCGATTGAAACCCAGTTAACCTTACTAATTATTGCTTCTCTATTAAATAGATCACTTTTATCTGCTACATAAACTATGTTTTTTATCCTGTCTAAACTTTTTACATATAATGGTTCCGGCCAAGCAATGCCCAAACCTTTTCTTTGACCTACCGTAAAGTGCTGAATACCATTATGCGATCCTAGGACTTCCCCATTTACATGTACAATTTCTCCTTCTTTGGGTTCAATGTGTTTGTCGATAAATAGCTGCATTGATCCATAATGCTCAACTAAACATAAATCTTGACTTTCTGGTTTTTGAGCAGTTCTAAGGCCCAATCTCAGGGCTTCTTTTCTTGTTTCTTCTTTTTTCATTTCACCAAGAGGAAATTCTAATCTGCTTAGTACTTCTTGTGAAAGAGAATAAAGAAAATAACTTTGGTCTTTGTTTTCGTCAGCACCTCTGAGAAGAAGGAAGTTCTTAAATACAAAGTTCTTGCAATCAAGTGTTTCAGCATAAGATGATTTTTTTACCCTTGCGTAATGTCCTGTCGCAATATGAGTAAAGTCTTTTTTGTTTATTGCGTAATTAAGCATCTCTTCAAACTTCACATTCTTGTTGCACATAGAACATGGAAGTGGAGTGAATCCTTCCTCATAGCTTTCAGTAGTTTTTTTAATTACCTCTCTTTCGAAAATTTCTCTTGAGTCTATTATTTTATGATTAATTCCCAAATCTTCACAAAGGCCAGCAGCATCTACTAATCCTTCAGAACAGCAGGAGCCTTGCCCTTTCATCAGCCAAAGAGTTAGTCCCTCAACATTCCAGCCTCTTTCTACAAGAAGAGCAGCTGAAAGGGAACTATCTACGCCACCAGAGAGACCTACAATAATATTTTTCTTCTTTTTAGTCTTATTATTAGAAGAAAAAAAGTTTTCTAATTTTTTATCCTTTTGTGTATTTAACATGGAAGTTTAAATTTTTGAACAGTTCTTCAATTGCTTTGTACTCATTATGAACGAAACTTTATGGCCAACAATTGACTCTGAACATTTAATTGTTGATTCAAAGCAAATGTTGATATTAGAGAAAGAAATGTTTTCTGATGGAATGCCACAAGAAGCATTGATGGAAAAAGCTGGTATCCAAATTAGTAGATGGCTCTTAAAAAAGAAACCTCTTCTCAATCATGGAATAACTGTTTTTATAGGTCCTGGGCATAATGGTGGGGATGGTGTCGTAATAGCTAGAGAGCTTTTTTTGAAAGGTTTTTATGTCCAGGTATGGTGTCCATTCCCGATAAAAAAAACATTAACAAATAACTACCTTAATTATCTTACATCTATTGGTGTCACAAAATTAGTAGAGGCCCCTGATGCAAATGGGAAAGAGCTTTGGATTGATGCAGTTTTTGGTAATAATCAAACAAGAAAAGTTGATAATAAATTAATTAAACTATTTAATCAAAAATTTCATAACAAATATGGCAAGGTAATAAGTATTGATATTCCAACAGGATTATGTCCTGATAAAGGAGAGCCTTTTTTAGATAACGCAGTAAAGGCAGACTATACCTTGACCATTGGTCTTCATAAGATTGGGTTGACCCAAGATTCTGCTTTACCTTTTATTGGAGAATTGCACCATATAGATGTCGGGGTACCTACTAGTAAACTGTCCAAAGTTGATAAAAAGATTTTTAAGGTTACTTACAAAGATATAAAAAATATTGATTTACCTTCTTTACCAAAGAACTCTAACAAATATACAAGAGGTAGAACATTATTAATAGCTGGAAGTGATAAATACCCTGGCGCTGCATACTTAGCATTGAAAGGGGCAATATCAAGTGGAGCAGGCTTTATCTCTGCGGTCCTGCCTGGGATAGTTGCTGAATCTATTTGGCGAGTAGCCCCTGAAATAGTCTTAAAGGGAACTATGTCATGTAATCAAAATGGCAATTCATCCTTATTCAGTGCATTAAAGAATATTGATTTATCTGCATATGATTCGTTAGCTGTAGGTCCAGGAATTGGTATTGATATTGATGATTGGCAAAAATCAAAAGACTACCTAATGGCTTTTGGAGGATTATTGATATTGGATGCAGATGCACTTAATAGAATTTCGGAATCCAAGTTAGGTTCAAATTTCTTTTTAGAGAGAAAATTTAAAACATGGATTACACCACATAGCAGAGAGTTTTCAAGGTTATTCCCAAATATTAAAGGTGAGACTAATGTTGAACTAGCTCTTAATGCAGCAAGAGAATTCAATATAAGTGTTTTGTTAAAGGGAGCTAACAGCATAGTTGCTGATAATAAAAAAGCATGGCAACTTTTTGGCACTGATTCTCAGACTGCAAGGGCTGGATTGGGGGATCTTTTATCTGGATTTGTAGCTGGCAGTTCTGCGATTGACTTAAACTTTTGTAGAAATATAACAACTGGATTTTTTGCTAAATACGTACTTTTACATTCATTTGCTGCTTCAAAGTGTAAAAAGGGGTCAAATGCATCTGCTATTGGCGATCAATTATCAAAATTGATCAGAAATAGAAAAACGAGACAAATATCTTGAAAGAAACAATTAAAGATAGTTTTTTTTTGTTTTAAACACATAAATCACCAAATATTAATTGAAATCTGAAGCGCGCATTAAATATTGGGGCATTTCTAAAAAAGTATAGGAAAGTTTTAATACCTTAGTTAGGTCAAAATGGTCTCATCAATACCAGCTCAAGCAGAACCCCAAAGAAGGAGAGGTAACGATCCAATTAGTTGGTATTTGCAGAACATCGGAAGAGTCCCTTTGCTAACCCCTGCTGAGGAGATTGAATTAGGTAATCAAGTACAAAAAATGATGGTACTTACAGAAGATGGTCAATTAAATGAAAAAACTAAAGAGTTTACAAAGCAGCAAAAAAGAACAATAAAAATTGGTAGAAGAGCAAAAGAGAGAATGATGAAAGCAAATTTAAGATTAGTTGTTAGTGTGGCAAAAAAATATCAGGGTAAAGGACTTGAACTTCTTGATTTGGTTCAAGAGGGTTCTCTTGGTTTAGAAAGAGCTGTCGAAAAATTTGACCCTACAAGAGGATATAAGTTTTCTACTTATGCTTTTTGGTGGATTCGTCAAAGTATGACAAGAGCAATTGCTTGTCAATCACGAACAATCCGTTTACCAGTTCATTTAAGTGAAAGATTAGCATCTATAAGAAAAGTTAGTAGAGATCTGGCACATAAACTTGGTGCTATGCCAAGCAGAATTGAAATTGCAGAAGCAATGGAAATTGATGTGGAAGAACTGGATTCTGTTTTAAGACAAGCTTTATCAACAAGTAGTTTAGATGCTCCGGTTAATGGTGATGATGGCAGAAGCTTTTTGGGAGATTTGATTGCTGATAGTAATAATGAAGAACCTCTAGATCAAGTTGAGCAACAAATGCATCAAGAGCAACTTGGGAAGTGGTTAAGTCATCTAAGCGAGCAGGAGCAACATGTTCTTAAATTAAGGTTTGGGCTTGAAGGAAATGAGAGACATACACTTGCAGAAATAGGAAGATTATTAGAAGTCTCCAGAGAGAGAGTAAGACAAGTTGAGCTTAAGGCATTAAGAAAATTAAGAAATTTAACAAGAAAATTACCCAGCGGTATTTAACTTAATCTTCCGCCCAAATATATTTTGTTAACTCTTTTGAAGGTGGTTCAGGTGCTTCTAAAGCATTTTTAACAGATTCTGTTATTTCTGTATCTATCTTCTTTTCTATGCTTTTTAATTCTTCTTCTGTTGCAAATTTACCATCAATAATTTCTTTGGCCAATTGCTTTATAGGATCTCTTTTCCCCCAAAACTCTTTCTCTTTCTCAGACCTTAGTTCATCAGGATCTGCAAGAGAATGTCCTCTATATCTATAAGTTAGGCATTCTAAAAGAGTGGGCCCTTCTCCTGCTCTAGCTCGTTTAATAGCTCTTTGAGCAGCTCCTCTTACTGCTAATACATCCATCCCATCAACTTCCTCACCATGCATCCCAAAAGCAGAGGCTTTTCTCCAGATTTCAGGATTGCTGGTTGCTCTGTCGTGAGCCATGCCAATAGCCCATTTATTATTCTCAACAACAAAAATTATAGGTAATTTCCACAGTTGGGCCATATTTAAACATTCAAAAAACTGTCCATTATTGCAAGTCCCGTCTCCAAAAAATGCTGCAGTTACTCCATCACTATTATTATTACCAGCAACTTCCTTTTTATATTTACTTGAAAAGGCTGCCCCTAGGGCAACTGGAATTCCTTCTCCAATAAAAGCATACCCTCCCAATAAGTGATGTTCTCTTGAAAATAAATGCATTGATCCCCCTCGGCCTTTACTACAACCTGTAGCTTTACCAAAAAGCTCGCTCATTACCTCAAAAGAGGGAACACCTGCACTTAGTGCATGGACATGATCGCGGTAGGTACTACAGAACCAATCATGTTTCTTTTTCATGGCGCCAATTACTCCAGTACTTATTGCTTCTTGACCGTTATATAAATGAACGAAACCAAACATTTTCCCCCTGTAGTACATTTCTGCACACTTATCTTCGAATCTTCGACCAAGCGTCATGTCTTCGAAAAGAAATAATCCAGTTTCTCGATCTAATTCGGCTTTTTTTATGTCTTGAAGATTTGAGATTCTCTCTACGTGTGTTTCCAAGAAAAATACCTTAATGAAGTTTTGATTTGTTAACATTCTAAGGTGTGAAGGGCGATTTTCATGATTTTTTTTAATAACTCTGTAAGACCTTATGAAAAAATTTTTTAACTTGATAAACTTTGTCTAAGAATTTTCAATAGGATATTTGCTTGGAACTTCCTTTAGACCATTTTCGTTTAATTGGCGTAAACCCCTCTTCAACATCTGAGGAAATATTAAGAGCGTTTCAGTTAAGGTTAGATAAAACTCCAGACGAAGGTTTTACTTACGAGGTTTTAACCCAAAGATCTGAGTTGCTTCGTCTCACTGCTGATTTACTTACAGATCCAGAAAGCAGGAGAGAGTACGAAAATTTGTTACTAAATGGATCATCTGGACTGGAGTTTTCTTCTAATAGAGAAGTAGCAGGTTTAATACTTCTTTGGGAATCAGGCTCCCCAAAAGAAGCTTTTAAGATCACGAGAAAAGCATTGCAGCCCCCACAAACTCCAGCTTTGGGAAGTAGCAGAGAAGCCGATTTAACTTTATTGGCTGCTTTAACAGCTAGAGATTCTGCAATTCAAGAACAACAGCTTAGATCTTATTCAAACGCTGCCGATTTTTTACATGAAGGTATACAACTTCTTCAAAGAATGGGAAAGCTTGTAGACAGGAGAAAAGAACTCGAAGAAGACTTGGTTGCTCTACTTCCTTATAGGATCCTAGATCTACTTAGTAGAGATTTAAATGATCAGGAGTCTCATAAAAAGGGTCTAAGTATGTTGGAAAATTTAATAATCAAAAGAGGTGGTTTGGAAGGTAATAATAAATCTGAATACAGAGATTATCTAAATCAGCAAGAATTTGAAGCTTTTTTTCAACAGATAAAGCCATTTATGACAGTACAAGAACAGATAGATTTGTTTCTTGAATTACAAAAAAGAGGATCATTAGAAGCAGGATTTTTAGCTTTTTTATCCTTAACAGCTATTGGCTTCACAAGAAGAAAGCCTGAAAAATTATTTGAAGCGAGGAGAATTCTAAAGAAATTAAATTTATCAGGCCTAGATTCAATGCCTCTTATTGGTTGCTTAGATCTGCTTTTGGCTGATATTGACCAAGCTTCTGCAAGATTCTCTAGCAGTTCTGATGAAAATTTACGAGATTGGCTAAATAATTATCCAGGTAATAAGCTAGAAGCGATTTGTATTTTCTGTAAAAATTGGCTAGAGAACGATGTTTTAGTTAGTTATAGAGATATTGACTCAAAAGAGGTGGATTTAGATTCTTGGTTCGAAGATAGGGAAATTCAAGAATTTATTGAAAAATTAGAAAGTAAATCAATCAAGAATAAAATTAAATCAAACCTTCAAAACCAACAAATAAAAAAAGAACCTTTGACAAACATCACTAAAGTTTTTGATAGTTCATTGGCGAATGTCGATGAAGGTAGATTACCTTGGCCTGGGGGCATTAAACAAGAATATGAAAAGCTTGATATCCAAGAAAATAAATTCAATAACGAAATCTTTAAGAATAAACCAATAGAAGCTTATAAATACTTAATTGAAAAATTTGCTGAATCAAAGTTTATTTTTGGCGAATTTTTAAAGGATCAAGAGATTGTTGGTCGGTCACCTTATTTAATTTATCTATATGCGTTTTTGATTTTATTTACATTTGGTATTGGGATTGGATTTTTAAGAAATAATTTTAAAAATTCAATTCAGAAAGATGCAGTTGCAGATAAGCCTATTATTGCTCTAGATAAAAATAAAAATGTTAGCGACAAAGATATCATTAAAGAAATTAAAGAAAATCCTTCAAACAATTTGGAATCTATTTCTGAGGACTTATCCTCAAACAAGACCCCTGAATTTGAAGAAATCACTAAAGCCTCACCTTCTTTAGAAGAGATAAGAAATTTAATTAATGTTTGGCTTTCAAATAAACATAGTTATCTAGCTGGAAAAAGTGAAATAAATCTTTCTAAAATTGCTCGAGAAGGTTTAATCAAAAGAACAATTGAAGAGAGAGAAAAAGATGTTAAAAAAGGAATTTTAACTTTAAGAAATGCAAAAATTGAAAAAATAGAACTAGCTTCTCAAACTTCATCTAGGATTGTTGTTTTAGTCGATTTAAGCTTTTCAGAAAAATTGATAAAGAAATCTGGAGAATTAATTTCTGAAACATCTCAACCTTGGAAGGTCAGGTATACTTTGGGTTTCCAAGGTGGATCATGGAAATTAGTTGATTTTGTTCCTGGCTTGTAGGTATAAACTTCGAGATCATCTATAATAATTAAAATTACTTTTAAATAATGTTTGATGAACTTTCATCACGCTTTGAAGACGCAGTAAAGGGTTTAAGAGGCGAAGCAAAAATTAGTGAAAATAATATAAATAATGCCTTGAATGAAGTGAAACGAGCATTATTAGATGCTGATGTTAGTTTATCTGTAGTAAAGGAATTTATATCAGATGTCAAAGATAAAGCTATTGGAGAAGAAGTGGTGAGGGGTGTAAACCCCGGTCAAAAATTTATAGAAGTTGTAAATAAAGAATTGATTAACATTATGGGGAATGAAAATTCTCCTTTAAACGAAAATGAAAATAGTCCCACGGTTATTTTAATGGCTGGACTTCAGGGAGCTGGTAAAACAACTGCAACAGGAAAATTAGGCCTTTTTTTGAAGGAAAAAGAAAAAAAAGTTCTTTTGGTAGCTGCAGATATTTATCGACCAGCTGCTGTAGAACAACTTAAAACATTAGGAAGTCAATATGACTTAGAAGTTTTTTCAGCTAAAGAAAAAGATAATAAACCAGAGGCCATAGCAAAGGATGCATTGAATTATGCTAGTGAAAATAATTTTAACTCGATCATTATTGATACTGCAGGAAGATTGCAAATTGATGATTCAATGATGAGTGAAATGGTTCGGATAAAAGAAGTTTCTAATCCTGATGAAGTATTACTGGTTGTTGATTCTATGATTGGTCAAGAAGCTGCTGACTTGACAAAGTCATTTCATGAAAAAGTAGGAATTACAGGCGCGATATTAACTAAATTAGATGGCGATTCAAGAGGAGGCGCTGCCTTATCAATAAGAAAAATAAGTGGTCAACCTATCAAATTTATTGGTGTGGGGGAAAAAATAGAAGCACTGCAACCATTCCATCCAGAAAGAATGGCTAGCAGAATTTTAGGTATGGGTGATGTATTGACACTGGTTGAAAAAGCCCAAAAAGAAGTTGAGCTTGCGGATGCAGAAGCAATGCAAAAGAAACTTCAAGAAGCAACTTTTGATTTTAATGATTTTGTGAAGCAAATGAGATTAATTAAAAGGATGGGATCCTTAGGAGGACTAATAAAATTAATACCCGGAATGAATAAAATCGATGAAGGGATGATAAAAGATGGAGAAGATCAACTCAAGAAAATAGAATCTATGATCTCTTCAATGACACTTGAGGAGAAACAAAAACCTGAGGTTCTTGCTGCCCAGCCTTCAAGAAGACAAAGAATTGCTGAGGGTAGTGGTTATAAAGCAAAAGATGTAGATAAAGTTTTAGCTGATTTTCAAAGAATGAGAGGGTTCATGAAACAAATGTCAAATGGAGGAATGCCAGGAATGGGAGGAATGCCAGGAATGGGAGGAATGCCAGGAATGGGAGGGATGGGAGGAATGCCAGGAATTAGTAGTAATAAAACAACAAAAAAACAAAAAAGTAATAAAAAGAAAAAAGGATTTGCTGATTTATAGTTTCTAATTTTTTACCTTTAAATGATATTATTATTAGAAACTTATTAAATTTAAGATGATTAAATTGCGCCTTAAGCGCTTTGGAAAGAAAAAAGAAGCAAGTTTCAGAATTGTTGCATGCAATAGTACTTCCAGAAGAGATGGTAGACCTCTACAAGAACTAGGTTTTTATAACCCAAGGACTAAGGAAACTAGGCTTGATACAGAGGCTTTAAGAACGAGACTTACCCAGGGTGCGCAGCCAACTGATGTTGTGAGGACTTTATTGGAAAAGGGAGGATTATTAGAAAAAATAGAAAGGCCCTCTATCGCTATTGGTAGGACAAAGTTAGAAAAGGAAAAAGTAGCTAAAGCTAAATTCAAAGATGGGGAGACTGATGATAGTAAAGATGAAATCGTTAGTAATGAAGCGGAAAGCTAGTGGTTTGATAAATTTTTATTTTTATACAATAACTAAATGAAAGAAGTTTCCAAAACTGGTCACTTCACAATTGATTTGCCAAGCTCTGATGCTGCTACTGCATTATCAGGACCTGGGAATTCTTTCTTAAAAAAGTTTGAGTCTCTAACAGGAGTTTCTTTGACTATAAGAGGATTACAGCTTGAGATGAACGGTCTCATATCCAAGATTGAGAGAGCATCTGCATTAGTTGAGCTGACGAGACCAATTTGGGAACAAGGGTTAGAAGTTCCAGAAGTAGATCTTAAAGCCGCTCTTAGCTCTTTAAATATGGGTGAGTCATCCTTACATGCTGAACTTGGAAAAAAAGTTCTTGCGCGTTCCAAAGAAGGAAGATTTTTAAGACCAAGAACTATAAGGCAAAAAGAATATGTTGAATCAATAGAAAACTTTGATCTTACTTTCGCAATTGGTCCAGCTGGAACTGGTAAGACATTTTTGGCTACTGTCTGTGCAGCAAGACTATTGAACGAGAGAAAAATAGAAAAAATTGTTTTAACGAGACCAGCCGTAGAAGCTGGCGAAAGTTTGGGATTTCTGCCTGGAGATCTGCAACAAAAAGTAGATCCATATTTAAGACCTCTATTTGATTCTTTAAACAGTATTTTCGGTTTTGATAGAACAAATTCATTAATCGACAAAGGAATTATTGAAGTTGCTCCTCTAGCATTTATGAGAGGAAGAACCTTAGACAACTCTTTAGTTATCTTAGATGAAGCACAAAACACAACTTGTTCTCAAATGAGAATGTTTTTGACCAGATTAGGTGAGAGATCAAAAATGGTTGTAAATGGAGATACTACTCAGATTGATCTAAAAAAAGATCAGGAAAGCGGCCTCATTGAAGCATCCAGAATTTTCTCTGAAACTGAAGGTATAAAATTTTGTTATTTAACTGTTGAAGATGTAGTTCGTCATCCTTTAGTTCAGAAAATTATAGAATCCTACCAATAAAATTCTAAATCTGGTGATCCGTACCCTGAAATTTTAAAAATCAAGTACAATAGTAGAATATTAAAAAAAAAATGCCAGCAAGTAGTAATTTCAATCAGGCTATTCGTGAAGCTCAAACAAGAGCAATAGTAGGACCTAATGTTGTTCAAAAAGCTCTGCCTTACGTTGGTGGTGGAATGGCCTTAACATCCATAGGAGCTTTTGGAGGGTTGACTCTTTCTCAAAGCCCCATATATGGACCTTTATTTTTAGTTGCAATCATTGCGCAATTAGTTTTGTTTTTTGTAGCTTCTAGCGCTGCTAATAATGCCAACAACTCCAAAGCTTTACCTCTATTAGCCACTTATAGTTTACTTACTGGTTTTACTCTAAGTGGGATTATTGCTTATGCAGCCTTAACTATTGGTGTTGGATCTATTGCTACAGCAGCATTAGCTACAGGTATCACATTTATTATAGCTTCTTATACTGGCCAAAGGATGAGTGATAATGTTGGTCAGGCACTAAGCGGAGTTGTTGGTCTTGGATTGATTGGACTTGTTATAGCAATGGTAATTCAGTTAGTCGGTAGCATCTTCTCTCCAGCATTTGGAACAGGTGGTTTCGAGTTATTAATAGCCGGATTCGGAACAGTTTTATTTGTAGCAATGTCCTTTGTTGATTTCTATACCATGCCAAGAAGATATAACGACGAACAATATTTAGCAGGAGCTCTTGGGATGTACTTAACCTATATAAATCTTTTTGTATTTATTCTTAGGTTAATGATTGCACTAAATGGGGGAGGAAGACGAGATTAGATTTCTCAATCTAAATTCTTTTAAAATTAAGCGTGGATTCTAATCTACGCTTTTTTATTGCGCGATTTCAAAAATTTGCTTTTTTATAAAGTCTTTTTGTTCTGCATCATATTTAGTTGAATTATCAAAACTATTTCCCATATTATCTAGGTCTTTAATGATTTGATTAACTTTCTTTGTAACTAACTTTGTTTCTAGCAATCTCAAAATAGCTTTACACCTATCCGAAATATTTTCTGATGACATCTCATATCCATCATTATTTTCTCTTCGATGAATAATAATCTGTGCAGAACTCATTATTAAATTTTTTACTATTATTTCTACAACAGCATCGCCACCTTCATTAAGTTTGAAAATTAGTGAAAAAGGAAGTTTATCTAACAAAAAACAATCTTTATCTGATAATGCGTAAGCAAAAAATCCTCTGAGTCCATTTTTTGTTTTAATTAGCTCTGCAATTCTATCTGCCAAAACCTCTTCGCTGAGTAAATCTTCTCCCCATTCTTTACACCATTGAGCTGATATATTTATTGCCTGAATAAAAGAAGCTTCTTTTAAATTTATGGTTTTTTTTTTCATTTTTGATCAGAATTTTATTATTGATGCATTAAAAGTCTTTGACCAATTATAGATCTGGATTCGTAACTTTACTTGGAAGGCCAAATGTGGGTAAATCTACTTTAATAAATAAGTTGATTGGAAAAAAAATAACAATTACTTCTCCAATAGCGCAAACTACTAGAAATAAATTAAAAGGAATACTCACTACAAAAAATGGACAAATAATTTTTGTCGATACACCCGGTGTTCATAAACCTCATCATCGCCTTGGAGAAATATTAGTGAAAAATGCAAAATCGGCAATTAATGGAGTTGATATGGTTATTTTTGTTATTGATTCAAGTGAAGAGCCTGGTAGAGGTGATGAATATATAATGAACTTTTTAGTAGCAAATAAAACTGAGTTTGTTGTTGCATTAAATAAGTGGGATTTGGTGAATGAAGAATTTAGAAAGTTACGATTAGAACAATATAGAAGATTTTTTGGAATTAATAGAAATTTTCAAATTGTGAGTGCTTCTGAAGGAGAAGGATGTTCTGAATTAGTCGATAAGGTACTTGATTTTCTTCCAGAAGGACCAAAACTTTATGGTGAAGCAATGATATGCGACCAATCATTAGACAAGTTATTATCTGATTTAGTAAGAGAGCAAGTATTAGTTAATACAAGAGAAGAAGTGCCTCATAGTGTTGCAGTGAAAATAGAAAAGATGGAGGAAATGAAAAGAAAAAATGGTAAAAGTTTTACAGCTATTCTGGCTACTATTATCGTTGAAAGATCTACTCAAAAAGGCATTATTATTGGAAAGAAAGGTTCAATGTTAAAAAATATTGGTCAGTCAGCAAGATTAAATATGTCAAAATTAATTGATGGTCCCGTGCACTTGGAGTTGTTTGTGAAAGTTGTTCCAAATTGGAGAAAGAAAGAATCAAGACTAATTGAGTTTGGTTATGAGGAAGATTTCTAGATGAGTAGTTTTAATTTTGATGTAATTACATTGTTCCCAAAAGCTTTTGAATTAATAAATAATTTAGGCGTTATAACAAGAGCTCTAGATAAGAATTTGATCAATGTGAATTTACATGATTTAAGAGAATTTGGAGAAGGTTATTACAGAAAAGTAGATGATAAACCTTATGGGGGAGGAGCAGGAATGGTATTAAAGCCTGAACCTATTTACAAGGCGTACGAATCAATCAAAAAATCACCTAAAAGTAAAACTTTGTTAATGACACCACAAGGTAAAGTCTTAAAGCAAAAGGATCTTGTGAGATGGTCTACTTTGAATCAAATAATTATTATTTGTGGTCAATATGAAGGTTTTGATGAAAGAATTAGATGTTTATCTGATGAGGAGGTATCCATAGGCGATTATGTACTTTCTGGAGGTGAAATACCCGCTGTATCAATAATTAACGGTTTGACTAGATTACTACCAGGAACTCTTGGTGATCCATACTCCTTAGTGGATGAGAGTCACAATTCTTCTTTATTAGAATATCCTCATTACACTAGGCCATTAATTTTTAAAGGTATGAAAGTGCCAGATATTTTAGTGAGCGGTAACCATGAAGAGATTAATTCGTGGAGAAGGGAAAAAAGTATTGAAAGAACATTGGAGAGAAGAAGTGACTTGATTTCAAATGAAAACTATAAAAAATCACCACAAAGTAAGAGAATAATAAAAGAATCCAATCAATTTATGAAATTTAGAATAGGTAATGGATACGATATTCACAGATTAGTAAAGGGTAGAAATTTAATTATTGGAGGTGTAAAATTGAATCATCCCGAAAATTTAGGATTGGATGGTCATAGTGATGCTGATGTTTTAAGTCACTCAATAATGGATGCATTATTGGGAGCACTATCGCTTGGCGACATAGGAAAGTATTTCCCGCCATCTGATGAAAAATGGAAAAATGCTGATAGCTTGTTTTTGTTATCAAAAGTAATTGACTTGATAAGAGAATATGGCTGGGAAATAAATAATATTGATAGTGTTATTGTCGCTGAAAGGCCAAAAATAATGCAACATATAAAACTAATGAAAAAAAACATTTCTGAGATCTTAAATATTGATGTAAATTCAATTGGGATTAAAGCAACTACGAATGAAAAATTGGGTCCCGAAGGGAGAGAAGAGGGTATAAGTTGCCATTGTGTAGTGCTACTTGAGAAAAAATGAAATTAAATTTAAATTTGAAAAAAAAATTTCAAAGATGTTGTTTAGTATTTATTTGCTTAGTAGTTTTAATTTTTCAATCTGATATCCCCAATTTAAAAGCTTTTCCTATGGATAATTATCAAGGTGAAATGGTCATAGAGGAATTAAGACTAAAAGTCCCTTCCGATGCAAAAGCAGCATGGTTGAATGCTGAAAAAGAAATATGGGAGCCATGGTTATCTTCTCAAGATGGTTTTTTGGGAAGACAATTATTTTGGGATAAAGAAAAAGAAGAAGCTTTAATATTGGTAAATTGGAAAAGTAAAAAATTATGGAAAAGCATACCAATGTCAGAAGTCAATTTAGTTCAACAAAAATTTGAAGATAATGTTAAAACTACTCTAAATGTTGGCGAAAGTCCTTTTGAATTGATTTATGAGGGAGAATTAAATAAGCAAGTATGATTTTTGATATTAGATTTGATTTTCAAAGAAGAGAGAGACTCGGAATAATTGAAGCTATTTGGGGTCAAGACAAGAGTATGGACCAATTAAAGAGATTATCTGAAAGTGTAATAAGTAAAAATGAGGTTGTTTTCATTACTAGGATTAATAGTGAAAAGGCTAAGAATCTTTTAGATTTGTATGATGACGCAAAATTCTATGAAGAAGCAAAATGCCTAATAATTGGAAAAAATCTGAAAAAAATAAATACAAATAAAAAAGTTGCCATAATTTCAGGAGGCTCAAGTGATTTGGCCGTAACACTTGAAGCACAATTAGCGCTTGAAATTTATGGAGTGAATTGTCAATCTTTTATAGATGTTGGAGTAGCAGGACTTCATCGATTAATGAGTCAGTTAGAAGAAATTAATAAATTTGATGTATTAATAGTTTGTGCTGGAATGGAAGGAGCTTTGGCAACTGTTGTGGGAGGACTGTTGGCGCAACCTATAATTGCAGTGCCTGTCTCAGTCGGATACGGAGTTAGTAAGAATGGAGAAACTGCTTTAAACAGTATGTTGTCAAGTTGTTCTCCAGGTATTGCAGTTATGAATATAGATAATGGTTACGGGGCAGCAATGGCGGCTCTAAGAATTATTAAAAGTATTTCCTAAAATACTTACTTTTTTTCAATTTCTAATAGATTTTCTATCCATAAATTCAGTTGTTTTGAAAGCATTCCTTCTTCTCTCATTTTAATTGCCTTAATCACGACTTCTGTGTTTACCCACTCTGGAAATCTTTTAGACATTTATTTTTATATTTAGTAACTTTAATTTGGTACAAATTTCTATAAAAACAAGATCTAAGTAACAAATTTAATCTTTTATGTTTGATTTTGTACCTAATCTAGAAAGCTCAGATGAGGTATGTTCACTTTCTACATTTTTTAATCTTTCAATTAATTCAGAGAGATCTTTGTGTGCTAACTCCCCATTTTGCTCCCACTTTAGAGACCTTGAATTACTAACAATTTTTTCTTTCATTATTTTATTTAAGTATTAAGAATATAAAACGAAAACAGGAAAAATTTGGTGATTGTTTCAAGCTTAAACTTAAAAAATTATGAAGATTTTTATTTATATAAAATTTTATCTTTTAACCACCACCAACTATTGAAACGATTTCTAAATTATCCCCATCTTTAAGTTTCACTTTTCCCCATTTTATTGAATTGATAATTAAATTATTTAGCTCGACGACAATTGTGTTGGGTTTGTATCCCATTAAATTTAATACTGTGGATAATAGAGCATTTTCATGATCAAGTTCTATTTTTCTTTCTTCTCCATTTACCTTAATTTTCATGAGACAACTCTTTTAGAATCATAATAGCGTCTTCTTTAGGATCTTCAGAATTCATTAATTGTGAAACTAAGGCTACTTTTTTAAACCCATTTCTTTTTAAGTATGAAATATCATTTGAATTTATTCCTCCGATAGCAAACCAAGGAATATTTAATTCTTTTGTTAATGTTTTAATCTTTTCAATACCTATAGGTTTTTTGTCCTTTTTTGTTGCAGTTTCAAATACTGGTCCTATTCCTATGTAATCACAACCCTCCTTAAGAGCATTAGAAATATCAATTTCATTATTTGCGCTTATACCAATAATTTTTGAATATCCTAATAATTTTCTCGCGGTTTTTAAGTCTAAATCATCTTGTCCAAGATGAATTCCATCAGCATTTGAAGCTAAAGCTATATCAACTCTATCGTTAATAATAAACAATGAATTATATCTTTTACATAGATTTTTAATTTGAAGTGCTTCTTCAAGATGATCTTTATCAGTTCCAGTTTTAAATCTATGTTGAATAATTCTTACTCCCGCAATTAAAATCTCTTCTATTATTTCTAATAAGTTTTCCTTTTGATCTGTAATGACGTATAAGTCATTTTCTTTTAATATTTCCTCCGACTTCTTATGCTTGCTTAAACTCAATAGGTCGATCTCTAGAGTATAAATTTCATATCTAATTTTCGAAGCGATTTTTGAAAGCTCATGATTATGTAGCCTTGAGAATTCTTCTATGACTCTTAATGCTTCTTGAACTCTGCCTGAATTAGAACTTATAATTTGATCAGAAGTTTTTTTGTTGATTTGCTCTTGATGAGTCAATCCTTTGCATTTGTCCTCAATATGATTCCTAGATTGTTTATAAACTTCTAAATGATTTTTTCCTAAAATTTGTCTAAAATTTTTAATTCTTTCAACATATTTTTCTTTGCCTAGACCAAATCTAGCCCAATCCTCAAGTACTCTTAGTCCTTCTCTAGCTCTATCTAGATTAGCGTCAATAATTTGAAAAATTCTTAAATCTTCGGTGTTTGTAGTATTGGAGTTCAGCATTTGTAATTTTTTTTAGTAGTTTTTAAAAATTCTTAGGGCATTATCTTTATCTTTTTTAATTTGATTAGAAAGTTGATCAATATTCTTGAAGTGGATTTGCGATCTAAGCTTCTCAACTGGTTCTACAGATAGATTTAAACCATATAGATCGATATCTTTATTTATTAAGTGAACTTCAACTGCAGATGGCAATAAAGGATTTATTGTTGGTTGAGAGCCAAGATTCATAACAGATTCAATTTTTTGGTTGGATGTTTCTATAGTTGTCCAAGCTGCGTAGACTCCTTCTCCAGGTAAAAATTTTCTGCCATCTATTTCAAGATTTGCTGTGGGCCATCCTATACTCTTACCAATACCTTTGCCTTTAACAACCTTTCCATTAAAACTATAAGGCCTATTAAGAATTTTGAAAGCATTTTTCAGATCACTTTTCTCTAGTAAATCTCTTATTCTGCTGCTGCTGATTCTACCTTCTTTGTCTTCTAAAATTGGAGTAATTTTTAGTTTTATATCGGTATTTTTAAGCGTATTTTTTATAGTATTAATGTCTCCACTTCTTCTAAAGCCAAATTTAAAATTAGCACCTACAGAAATTTTTTTTGCTTGTAATTGATTTATCAAAATATCTTTTACAAATCTTTCTGGACTTAATTTAGATAATTTCTTATCAAAAGGAATCAGAACTAATTGTTCAATCCCTAGATCTTCAAGAATAGATAGCTTTTCATCAGGAAGATCAAGTCTAAGACGCGTCTCTTTGTATAAAATTTCTCTGGGATGAGGCCAGAAGCTTGCAATTGTTGGGGTAAATTGATTTTCTTCAACTACACTTTTTATTAATTTTCTATGGCCAGCATGTAGGCCATCAAAACTTCCAATAGCGATTGAAGTCGGATTCTTAACTTCAGATGGCGATATTAAAGAGATCAAAAGATTACGTGCAATTTTATGATTTTAATGGCAAATTTGAATAGATTATAGTTTATTCAATCAAATGAATGTCTGACAAAATTGATTTTCAGTCCCTTTCATTTGGAATGCGGCGCATTGGATGGATACGTTTTTGGGTTCAATCCATTTTAGGTGTTGTTGTCGCAGCTGTTTTGCTTTTTTCAAATGTTGTAAATAATAGCGAAGGTCAGCTTGGCTTGGCACCTGGTCTATCACTTACGACAGTAGCCTTGATTTTACTAATTTTTAGTCTTTGGCAAGGTTGGTTAATAGTTAGAACAGGAAGAGCAATCGCAAGCAACGCAAGACCTTCAAGAGGACAAACCAGTAAATTGATAAAAAGAGGTCTAATAGTTGATTTATTAGGAATTTTATTTGGATTAATTGGATATCAAGCTCTTATGGGTGCCTTATTTATTCAAGCATCCTCTCAAACAACTGGACAATTGATAACAGCGACATCTGATATCCCAATTACTGGACTTGAAATATTATCAGTTCTAAGTAACACGCAAGTTATTGCTGCTCATTTTTTTGGACTTTGCTTTTCTTTATGGCTTTTAAGAAGAATTTACAAATGAATTATTAATTTTAGGTAAGTCGTCTAAATTTCCCCTCCAAAATAAATCTGGTTCTACAGGTGTAAGCGATATTTTATTATCTTGTATTTGAGATACGTCACTGGGCCAGTTTTTTGGACCATAACCTTTTGATTTAAGATCTAAAACCACCTCACCTGCTAACCAATAATAATCGTCACCCCTTGGATCTTCCCTTTTGGAAAATTGATTTTTATATTTTCTTACTGATAATCTTGTCCAAGATAATTCTTTTATTTTGCTTTTCTCGCAAGGGGGTATATTCAAGTTTAATAGAAGTGAAGCTGGCCAATTATCGTTAATTGCTTGTTCGGCAATATTCATTGCAATTTCACCAGCAAATTCAAAATTCTTCCATTTAAAACTAGCAACACTTATTGCCATGGATGGAACATTTTCTAAAGTGCCCTCCATAGCTGCAGCGACTGTGCCTGAACAAAAAATATCTGTCCCTAAATTGGGCCCGTGATTTATTCCAGATAGAACTAGATCAGGTTTATTATCCAAGAGTTCAGATAGTGCTAACTTGACGCAATCAGCAGGCGTGCCAGAACATCCCCAAGCTTTTATTCCTTCCCCAAATAATTCGTCAGCTCTTTCTACTCTTAATGGAGATTGTAGAGTAAGACCATGACCAGTAGCTGATCTTTCTTGGTCAGGACATACTACTTTTACATTATGTCCTCTTTTTTGCGCTGATTTTGCTAAAGCTCTTATCCCCGCTGCAAAAACACCATCATCATTGCTAATTAGTATATTTAATGGTTTCATTAATCAATACATTTTATTTATGGACGATATTTAAGTAAGATAAAGCAATACTTATTTTTACTATATCAGTGAGTCAAATTGAATCATTAAGTCAAATTGAGGAAAAACTAAATAATCTTTCTCTAACAGCAAAAAATAATATAGATAATTCTAATACTCATTCAGAACTGGATCAATTGAGAGTCTCTTTGCTAGGAAAAAAAGGTGATTTATCAATTATCTTGAAAACAATGGGTCAATTATCTGCTACAGATAGACCAATAATTGGCCAGAAAGCAAATTTAATTAAGACAAATTTGCAAGAACTAATAACTGAAAGAAAAAATCAACTAAATAGTGAAGCCTTAGATAAAAAGATTAAAAAAGAAAAAATTGATGTAACTATACCTTCAACTGGAACCCCCCCGGGGAATAAACATCCTTTGATTTCAACTCAAGATGAAATAATAGATATTTTTTGTGGTTTAGGATACTCAGTTGAAAGTGGACCTGAAATAGAAACTGATTTTTATAATTTTGAGTCTCTCAATATACCTAAAAATCATCCCGCAAGAGATATGCAGGATACTTTCTACTTAGATGAAAATCTACTCTTAAGAACCCATACTTCTCCTGTTCAGATAAGATACTTAGAAAATAATCAGCCTCCAGTAAGAATTATTGCTCCTGGAAGAGTTTATAGGAGAGATGCAGTAGATGCTACACACTCTCCAGTATTCAATCAGGTTGAGGTTTTATGTATTGATCAAGATATTAATTTTAGTCATTTAAGAGGAACAGTTCTTACTTTCTTAAAGACTTTCTTTGGTGATATCCCTGTAAGATTTAGAGCTAGCTATTTCCCATTCACTGAACCTTCAGCGGAAGTAGACGTAAAATGGAAAGGTAAATGGTTAGAAGTAATGGGCTGCGGAATGGTAGATCCGAAAGTCTTAGAAAAATTAGGAATTGATTCTGAGAAATGGACTGGATTTGCAGCTGGATTAGGAGTTGAGAGATTTTGTATGGTGAGACATCAAATTGATGATATTAGAAAATTTTATACGAATGATCTTAGATTTTTAGAGCAGTTTTAATAGAATTAGATTTTTAAACTAGGATTGTCTAACAAATTAGTTTAAAATAATCCTAGTTTTAATTTTTTGATTGGTACGTAAAGCAGGCCTAATCGTTAATGACGGGAAAGAACTAGCTGTTAAAACTGCAACTTCTGTGCAAAAAAAATTGGAAAAATCCAATTTCGAAGTTGTAAGGGTAAGTAGTTCTGGGGGATTGGTTGGTTTTGCTAATCCTGATCAACATGTGCGCCCATTAGGGTATACAAATTGTGTGCCTGAAGGTTTTGATGCGTCAATTGAGTTCGCTATTGTTCTTGGCGGAGACGGAACTGTGCTTTCTGCAGCAAGGCAAACGGCACCTGCTAAAATTCCAATCCTTACAATAAATACTGGTCATTTAGGATTTCTTGCTGAAGCTTATTTATCTAACTTAGAGGAAGCTATTGATAAAATCATTACTGGTAATTGGGATATTGAAGAAAGAACTTGCTTCATCATTAGTGTAATGAGGAACGATCAAAGGAGATGGGAGTCTCTATGCCTCAATGAGATGGCTCTTCACAGAGAACCTCTTACAAGTATGTGTCATTTTGAGATTTCTATAGGAAGACATGCACCTGTAGATATTTCAGCTGATGGAGTTATTTTATCAACTCCAACTGGTTCTACTGCATATTCTTTGAGCGCTGGAGGACCAGTTATTACACCAGATTGCCCAGTCGTGCAATTAACGCCAATTGCTCCACATTCATTAGCTTCAAGAGCATTAGTTTTTAATGATTCAGAGCCGGTAACTGTTTTTCCGGCAACTCCTGAAAGACTAGTAATGGTTGTTGATGGCAATGCAGGTTGTTATGTTTGGCCAGAAGATAGAGTTTTAATAAGAAAAAGTAAACACTCAGTAAAATTTATTAGACTTGAAGATCATGAATTTTTTCAAGTTTTAAGAAATAAATTAGGATGGGGATTGCCTCATGTAGCTAAACCAAACAAATAAAAATAACTTTAATTTATTTTTTTCCCTTTTAATAAAAAAACTGGATTATTTGGTTCTAACCTCATTCCTTCTGCAATACTTAAGCTTTTGTAAGTCTGAATTAAATTCAAATTTGTTTTAAAGTTTTTATTTTCTAATTCTCCTCTTAATTTTTCTATGGATTGGATATCTATTATTGGCATAATGATAATATCTCCAATTTTCATACCTTGACCCAGTTTATTAATAATTAGAAGTTTAGTTTTTTTATTGCATCCCCCAATAACCAATCTATTTGGTATCACATTAGAACTAAAATTTATCTTATTGAAAGTATCGTTTATATCTTCCTCAAAAATAAATTTTGGTTTAACACCTAGTCTTTTTGAGTTTTCTAGAATTAATGCTTTAGAGCCAATTCTTTTATCGATGCAAAATAATTCTAAATTAGGCCTTAGTTTTAATGCTTCTAAACCAATTGACCCACACCCTGCCCCAATATCCCAAATAACACCAACATTTGGCAGCTCTAAGTCAGCTAGGATTTGAATGCGAACTTCCCTTTTAGTTAATAAATTAGGTCTATCTTCAAAAGTTTTAAAAATAGAGTCACTTATTCCAAATAGAGGGAGATTATCATTCGAATAACTTTGCTTTGTTTTTGTTAGAACAGCAATGTTCAAACTTGATATATCAGTGGGTAATGACTCTTTAAGATTTAATTTCCTTATTTTTTCATTTTCGAAGCCTATCTCTTCACAAAGCCAAAAATCATAAAAATCTATCAGATTTAATTCTGATAAGTTTTTTTGGATTATTTCTAAACTTTTATTTTGTGAATCTGTAATAATAGCCAAATTTGAAGGCTTAGTTTTAAGAGTCTCAACTAACTTAGTTGAATCTCTTCCATGAATACTTACATTAATAGTGTCTTGCCAAGGGATTTTTAATTTACTAAATGCTAATTGAATGCAAGTATTTGAAGGGTAGAAATTTAACTCATCTTTTGAAAAATTTTCTAGGAGAATTCTCCCTATCCCAAACCAAAGAGGATCGCCTCTCGAAATTAAAATAACATCAGTTTTTTGAGATCTAAGCCAGTTAATAAGTTCGTTATTACTTTGGCTTGCAAAAAATAATTTCTTTTGATCTAAATTATTTACGCTCCATGGTTTAATTTTCTCAAAGTATGAATTAGGAACTGCGATATTAACTGTTTTTAAAAATAGATTTTGTAATTTGAGTGGTAACTCTTCAAATTTAAAAGAATTTATCCCAATTACATTTATCTTTCTATTTATTTCAGTCATGAATATTCAAGGAAAAGAACCTAATTTATTTGAATGTTTTGTTAAATTATCCTATTATTGTTCGAGTTACCATAATAAGTTAATTGTCTGAAAGGAGAAAGAGATTACATGATTTATTATTAACTCTAATTAATAAAGATAGTGAATTTGAGTTTATTGAAGAGGATTCTAGCGATTTAACATCTAGCCATTCTGAAAAAGACACATTGAATTTATCTCGAGTTATAGAAAAAAATCGTAAAATAATTAAAAGATATCAAGCTATTGTTAGATCAGCAGTAACTCTTGATGCATTGATGGATTCAGAAAATGAAGAAAATTACAAAATCAAATAAAAAATTTTTTTTTAAAGGGATCTTGCCTTTGTTTTTGCTACTTTCCTTAATTTTTAGTCCTTATAAAGTTTATGCAGAAATTGCAGAAACAGAAATTAATGGGAAATTGATAAATGCTAGTAGTGAGTTTTTAAGGGACTTGGATTTTGAAACTTGGCAGTTAGTAGCCTACAAATCACCTCTTTTTGAAGATAAACTTATCTTAAGGGTAATAGGATATCCAGGAAATCTCAGGATTGACCATCCCACTGGATTAAGAATTGAATCTGGAAGAAAAAAGTGGTTACTAGAAGATAAAACATTACTTAACGTGGAATTAGCCAATGACGGGAGACAAGCAGCTGCAGAATTTGATCTTGAAGAGCTTATTCAAAATATTGATAAAAATAGACCATTGAGATTATATTTATCGGGTGTTTTTTCAGAGTTACCTGTTCCTCCTTTTGTAGTTAAAGAATGGAGATCACTAAATTGAATAATATATAGACGAGATGTCTGAAACAAATTTAAGTCATACAAAATGGATGAAAAGAGCAATTTATTTGGCTTCATTAGGTAATAATACAACGAGTCCTAACCCTAAGGTAGGAGCAGTAATTCTTGATAAAAATGGATACCTTATTTCAGAAGGATTTCATTTCAAGGCAGGGATGCTCCATGCTGAGGCCATGGCTTTTAAAAATTTAAAAAAACATGCTAAAGGCGGATCAATGTATGTGAATCTTGAACCTTGCTGCCACAAAGGTAAAACACCTCCATGTGTAGATAAGATAATATCTTCAGGGATAAAAAAGGTATATGTATCTATTCAAGATCCTGATAAAAGAGTATCTGGTAAAGGTATTAAACTGCTAAAAGAATCAGGAATTCAAGTACATTTAGGATTATGCAAAAAAGAAGCTCTGGATTTAAATAAGGCTTTTATTTATAGGAATATTACCAAAAAAGCATTTGGTGTACTTAAATGGGCTATGAGTATTGATGGCAGAATAGGTTTAAAAAATGGCAAAAGCAAATGGATTACTAATGAAGAATCAAGGTCATTAGTCCACTCCTATAGAGCAGAATTTGATGCAATAATCATTGGCGGAAACACATTAAGGAAAGATAATCCATTTTTGACTACTAGAGGTTCAAAAAATCCTGAGCCTTTGAGAGTTGTTTTCACAAAAAGTTTAGATCTTCCATCAAAATCTAATCTTTGGGATTGTAAGAAGGCAAAAACCATAGTTATTTATGATTCTTCTACAGCAGATGAAAGTTACCTCACAAGGATTCCAAAATGTGTGGAGGTTGAAAAGGTATCATCAGATAATCCAGAGTTAATTTCAAAAGTACTTGCTAAAAGAGGGTGTAATAAAGTTCTTTGGGAATGTGGTCCTAAATTGGCAACTGCCGCTATCCAATCTAATTGTATTCAGGAAATTATTACTTTTATTGCCCCAAAAATTTTAGGAGGAGAAAATAGTATGAATCCCTTTGGTGATTTTGAATTTAGAGAAATGCATGAAATTATTAAATTAAGTGATTCTCAGGTTAGTTTTATTGGTGATGATATATGCGTTAAAAGTTTATTTAAAACTAATTTTTGATAATAATTTAAATGGGTTAAAGTACCGTACGGTTCTTACCCAAAAAAAAAATGCAGATACGGAAACTCATCGTTTAGTTTATAATAGGTACATAGATAGATCACAACCATGCCAATAAGACAAGACGATAATCAACCTAATAGAAGATTTGGAATTGTAAATATTATTTTGATAGGTGTTGGCGCATTACTTTTATTTAGTAGCCTCTTCCCGAACCAGAATATGCAAATACCCAGAGTTCCTTACTCTTTATTTATAGACCAAGTTAATGATGGAGAAGTAAAGAGAGCATATATAACCCAAGAACAAATTAGATATGAACTAAATGGTGCTGAAGAGGGTGCACCTTCTGTATTGGCTACAACCCCAATCTTTGATATGGATCTTCCACAAAGATTAGAAAGTAAAGGTGTAGAATTTGCTGCAGCACCTCCCAAAAAACCTAATTTCTTTTCAACAATCTTAAGTTGGGTTGTACCTCCCCTAATTTTTATTTTGGTTTTACAGTTCTTCGCCAGAAGAAGTATGGGTGGTGGGGGAGCTCAAGGTGCTTTAAGTTTTACTAAAAGTAAAGCAAAGGTATATGTTCCTGATGATGAATCAAAAGTTACTTTCGCTGATGTAGCAGGAGTTGATGAGGCCAAAGATGAATTAACAGAAATAGTTGATTTTTTAAAGAAACCAGAAAGATATACAGATATTGGTGCAAGAATACCTAAGGGTGTTCTTCTTGTCGGTCCTCCTGGGACTGGAAAAACTCTTCTATCAAAGGCCGTTGCGGGAGAAGCAGAAGTTCCTTTTTTTATTATCTCTGGTTCTGAATTTGTAGAATTATTTGTTGGTGCAGGAGCAGCTAGAGTAAGAGATTTATTTGAACAGGCTAAGAAAAAAGCACCTTGTATAATCTTTATTGATGAATTGGATGCTATTGGTAAAAGTCGATCTGGGTCAATGGGAGTCGTTGGGGGTAATGATGAAAGAGAACAAACATTAAATCAATTACTTACAGAAATGGATGGTTTTGCCTCCGCTGATAAACCTGTAATTGTTTTAGCAGCGACTAACCAACCAGAAGTCCTTGATGCAGCTTTGTTAAGGCCAGGTAGATTTGATAGACAAGTTTTAGTTGATAGACCAGATTTGTCAGGAAGAAAAACTATATTGGAGATTTATACAAAAAAAGTTAAACTTGCAGATTCAATAGACTTAGATTCTATAGCACAAGCTACATCCGGTTTTGCAGGTGCAGACTTAGCAAATATGGTTAATGAAGCAGCCTTATTAGCAGCCAGAGCAAAAAGAAAAAGTGTTGAGCAACAAGATCTTAGCGAAGCTATAGAAAGAGTGGTTGCTGGATTGGAGAAAAAAAGTAGGGTTCTACAAGACGATGAGAAGAAAGTGGTTGCTTATCACGAAGTTGGCCACGCTATTGTTGGTCATTTGATGCCAGGAGGTTCTAAAGTTGCGAAAATTTCAATTGTTCCTCGAGGAATGAGCGCACTTGGTTATACACTTCAACTGCCTACGGAGGAAAGGTTTCTTAACTCTAAAGATGAATTAAAAGGACAAATAGCAACATTACTTGGCGGAAGATCTGCAGAAGAGGTTGTTTTTGGGAAAATCACAACTGGAGCCTCAAATGATCTCCAAAGAGCTACTGATATTGCAGAACAAATGGTAGGTACTTTTGGAATGAGTGATATCCTTGGTCCTTTGGCCTACGATAAACAAGGTGGCGGACAATTTCTAGGCAATGGCAATAATCCAAGAAGATCTGTGAGTGATGCTACAGCCCAGGCAATAGATAAAGAGGTGAGAGATTTGGTCGACGATGCTCATGAGACTGCATTAAATATCTTGAGAAACAATTTAGCTCTATTAGAGTCAATTTCTCAAAAAATCTTGCAAGAGGAAGTAATAGAAGGCGAGGATCTTAAAACTCTCTTGGCAGAGAGTAAAATGCCTGCATAGTAGAATCGAGATCTAACTAGAGATATTCATGTTAAAACCAAATAAGCTTGCTAATAATAATTTTCTATCAAGCTTGGATTTATCAACCTATGAAGTTTTTCATATCCTAGAACTTTCAAATAATTTTAAAAATAAAAAAATAAATATTGAATTTAATAACAAAGTCTTAGGATTAATTTTTGATAAGTCATCTACACGCACAAGAGTTAGTTTTCAAGTTGCGATGACTAGGCTTGGTGGAACTACTATTGACCTTAATCCAACAACATCACAAATAAGAAGAGGTGAGCCAATAAAAGATACTGCAAGAGTTCTAAGTAGATATTGTGATATTATCGCTATAAGAACATTTGATCATTCAGATCTGGAAGAATATGCAAAGTGGTCAACAAAGCCAGTAATTAATGCTCTTACAGATTTGGAACATCCATGTCAGGCGTTAGCTGATTTTTTAACAATTCAAGAGGAATTTCTTAATTTTAAAGATGTAATTTTAACATTTGTAGGTGATGGTAATAATGTCGCAAATTCTCTTATTTTATGTGGTGCATTATTAGGAGTAGAAGTTAGGATTGCATGTCCTAAAGGTTATGAGCCTAACTCTTTGGTGATTAAAAAAGCATATGAAATTTACAAAAATAAGGATTTATTGAAAATCACTAATGACCCTATTACTGCAGTACAGGGAGCAAATGTTTTATATACAGATGTTTGGTCATCTATGGGGGAAGAAAATCAAAAAGAAGAGAAAGATAAAGACTTTCTTGGATTTACTATTGATCATAAATTAGTAAGAAATGCTGATAAAGACGCAATTATTCTGCATTGTCTTCCTGCCTATAGAGAGAAAGAAATAACTGATGAAGTCTTTGAAAGTAAAAGAAGTAGAATCTTTGAACAAGCAGAAAATAGAATGCATGTTCAACAAGCTCTACTGTCATGCCTTCTTTCATGAAAAGATTGCTATTTGCCTTTTAAAGAGGTACAAATGTATTAGAGTACATTTGTTTTATGGAAGCTTCTTCAGGGAATGATCTTACCCAGGCTCAAAATGAGCTTTATGGATGGATAAAAGATTATATGAAAAACTTTCAACATAGTCCATCCATCAGGCAAATGATGGAAGCTATGGGTCTTAAATCTCCTGCTCCAATTCAAAGTCGTTTAAAACATTTACAAGAGAAAGGATATATATCATGGCAAGAAGGTAAAGCAAGAACAATGCAAATAGTTGATGAAATTATAGAAGGTGTACCAATTATGGGATCAGTTGCAGCTGGAGGTTTAATTGAAACTTATTCTGATGTTAATGAAAATTTGGATTTATCTGAAGTTTTACAAAAAAAGGATGTTTTCGCCTTAACTGTAAATGGTGATTCAATGATAGATGCTTGTATTGCGCATGGAGATATGGTCTTGATGGAACCTATTAAAGATTCTTATTCACTTAGAAATGGAATGATTGTGAGTGCTATGGTCCCAGGTCTAGGCACGACACTAAAATATTTCACAAAAAAAGGACAAAAAATTTACTTAGAAGCTGCTAATCCAGCTTATGAACCTATTGAACTAAATTTAGATGAAGTGGTTTTTCAAGGGAAACTATTAGCTGTTTGGAGAAAAATTTAGTTGATAATTTAGTATTTCAATTCTGGCATTGATTAGATGATATTGAGACTTGTTCTATTTAAATAATGGGGATTAGACAACTAACACAATAGCAATACGGAATACAAAAGCTTCCTAATTTGAGGCATATCTATATAGTTTATACATTTATATAAATAAATATTTAAAAATTATTTATAGGACTATTAACCAAAAATTAATCTTATTAGAAAATCTCTATCAAAATTTTTTTTTAAAAATTCGATATTATGGTTTCTATTTATAAAGCTAAACTGATTTTCTAGACTTTAATAAAAACAAATGTTCACGACCCGATGGATAAACATAATCAAATTCATAATCACAATAAAAATGTTTTCTAAATAAATTCAAAAAATATGATTTTTTCTTTTGTAAGTTGTAAAATATTTTTTAGGGTTGGTTATTAAATTAGATTTAATACAACGTAATAAGCTGTAAATGAGATCAAGAGTTTTATATGGTGAAGGTGAGAAAGAATAGATCGAAGGGGTAATAATTAAAATGTATTTAATTTTAGCTATGGAAATTTTTTTTAATAATAATTCAATATCTTTATCGCTAAATATATAATCCATTTGAGAGAGTATCAGGATTTCATACCCTTTTTGCATTCTAAAATCTTCAGATAATATATTTTGTTCAAAGTACTTAAGAGTATCTGAAAGTTTAAGTACATGAGAAAACTTATTTGCAAGAGCAACAGCTTTTTTATCTATATCAAACACATCTATATTTAAATTATTATTTTTAACTAATGTTGATTCTTATGCCAAAAGTGTCCCCAAAGGAACGTCAGAAAAAGATGAAGGATTTGCAGAACCTTTATATGAATTACAAGAAGTTATTGCGCCTAGTGATGCAACAACAATAGTTATTCATCATAGTGGCAGGGCTGAAAGTAATTCAGCAATAAAACTAACTAGAGGTCATACTTCACTTACTGCGGGTGTTGATATGGTTATTGCATTGAAGTGGTTAAAGAAAGAAGAAAATTTGCAAGATAAAAGAATTTTATTATTAACAGAAGGTCGCGCAGAAGAACAACAATTAGTAATTATTCAAGAGAAAGATGGCTTTCATCTTTGTGGAGATTATGACCAAGTAGTTCAAGAAGAAAAAATTAGAGAAGTTGTAGATAATTTAAATGATCGACAAGAAATGGTTTACCAACTTGTACAAGAAAGATCAGCTAACGATATACCAACTACATACAATGACGTAGCTCCATTATTGAAAGGTATTGAAGATGCTAATAGAAAAGCGCGTAAAACTTTAACCCAATTAGAAAAACATAAATTGATAATTGGAGATTTAAAAGTTAGAAATAAAGTTGAGACAAAATGGTATTGGATTAAAGAGTTGGTTTAGGAACCATAGGACTTTAAGGACTTGCATATATCTATCGGTTTAGTTTTTAATATGGTTAATTATTTTTAGATAATGCAGATTCCAATTTTGGGAAAATTATAATATTATTAAAATAAATTTTTTCCAATCTTGAAATTAAATAAACCATTTAAATCTATATTTTCACTTTCTCTAACTTCCTTTATTGGAACATCTGCATTTTTCTTTATATTTTCACCAGTTGCACTACAAAGGGGTTTATCAATTAAGTCTATAGATAAAATAGATAAGATCAAATTATTTAATAAATCATATGATAATTACTCAATTAATGAAATTTCAAATCAAATTAAGTCTATTCCATACTTAGCAAATAGTAAAATGGTTTATGAAATAAATCCAAAAGAAAAATTAAAGAAAACAATAATTGAAGGAGATGGTAACTGTTCTAATTTATCTTTTGGATCTTCAATCTACTCACTTTATAATAAAAAAAAGTCTGTCCCTATTAAATTATTTACTAATGAGGGTTTTCTTAAAGGATCAGGTCATACAGTCCAGCTAATAGGGCTTAAAAATAAAAATATAATAGTTGATTATTTGGAAGGAGGAATTCCATTCAAATGTGGCAAACATTTTGACTTAAAGGGACTATATGATCGAGGAGAATGTGAATTAGGATTTAAAGTGATTTCTCCTATTAAAGATAAAGAAAATTTCTACTTTACAGAAGAAAAATTAAACGAGTACTTTATTGGAATTCATAGTCAATTAGAAGTTGATAGATACCATAAATTTATAGAGAGAATATACTTCCCATTATTTAACAAAAAATTAGAAAAAATATTTTTTGATTCAATTTCTTTAGTTAGTGGTTTTTATCCCAAAGCTTATGTACAAGGTGTTCAGTGGGAACAATTGTTTGAAGGTAAAAAATATATAATAATTATATCTAAAATTTGGTTATACTCTTTTTGGTTAACCTTCTCATCATTTATTTATTTATTTATTATTTTTCTGAAAAATGGCAATATTAAAAAGTTATCTATCAAAAATAATAAAATTAAATAAATTCAAATAAAAACTTCAATTAAAAATAACTATTGTAGATAGAAGTTTTTTCCCAACCTTCCTCTAATAATTTTTTATATTCTTGTCTAGCAGCTTCTATAGTTTCAACTCTTGAACCCTTCATAACTGGCTTACTTGATCTCTTATAGACGCAGCCATAACTAATCATCATTGCATCAATATTTGGACTAGGTTTTGATACATCTTCAAATGGTTCAAATACTTTTATTCTCGATCTATCCTTATTTATCAAAGTAAATTTTTCCATAAAATTATTATATTTACCGATACATATATAAGAGTACTATTAGTCCTGAAAGTCCTTAATTATATGATGACCTTCTAGTTACGAAGGAACTCAAATCTTGTGATCTATTGATACGACTAAACGTATGTGTGCGAAGCTAATTTTATTGCGAAAAAAAATGCGAAATCGGTTAAAATATGGGTATGAACGCACTAGATGTTTACACCAAAATAAATATCAAAGATTACTTGGCTAGACCTGAAGCAAATTTTGATAAAGAGTATTCAGAAGAGAGACAAAAAATTAGACAGTACATTCGCAAAGATGATCTTGCTGCAAAACGTGATGGTGGTGTTATTGATTGGGGCTATCTTTTAAACGCTGCGGATAGTTTTTAAAACGATCTAAAATTTTTTCTTTTCCATTAGGAATATCTAAAATATTTCCTGAATAATTATCAAGAATTGATTTAGTAGTAGGCTGACGATCTTCCATGTTTGAATCTATGTTGATGATTTACGTTTTGAGTATCTAAACCAATAAGTCTCATTAGTACTTTTCCATTGGCTGCTACTGCGCTGTAATTTCCCTTTTTTCTTTTGATAAATTTTTCTAAAAAATAATAAATAAATGATGAGAAGGTTATCCAAAAAAAGTATAACCAAATTTTAGATATAATTATTATATATTTTTTATCTTCAAATAATTGTTCCCATTCACCAATTTTTAAGTAAGTTTTGGGATAAAAACCACTAACTAAAGAAATTGAATCATAAAAAAATTTTTCTTATTTTTTATTGAATAATTGGAGATATATTCTCTCTATAAATTTATGGTATCTATCAATTTATAATTGGCTATGAATTCCAACAAAATATTTATTTGAGATAAACAAATGTTTAAATATTGTCAAAGATTTCTTTAAACTTTTCTCTTCTTTTTTCATAACTAAAAAGATCTTCAATTCTTTTAAAGCCTTTCTCAACCATTTCAATATATTGATTTTTTTTGATTCTAGAAAGTTTATTTAATTCATCTGCAAGTGATTCAGGAGTTTGTTCAAGGTTTATAATACCAATTTTACCAACAACCTCTGGTTGGGCTGAATACCTTGAAACCAATGCAGGAGTACCTTGCTCCATTGCTTCAAGGACAGCATTTCCAAATCCCTCATACCATGAACTTTGGACATAAAAATTTGAAGCACTAAGCACTTTGTTTTTTCTCTCAACGCTTATATTTATTTCAAGTTTAATGTGATTATTAAGATTATTTTTAGAGATAAATTCTTTAAGTGACTTTAAACCATTACCTTCTTTTCCCATTATGGTTAATTTAGGTAAAGTTAAATTTAACTTTTTTAAAACAAGATAAGATTGCAATAAAATTATCAAACCTTTTCTCACTTGAGATTCTTTTGTTTGCCAGCACATAGTACATATAGTTAAATCTTTGGCATATCCATCTTTTTTATTGAAGTTGTTTTCTATCCAATTAAGTTTCTTTTCTTTAAGTATATTTAATTGTTCAATCTTATTTTGGGAACAAGAATATACTAATTTCGGATTAAATGTTCTTATGTGATTTGTTATGCTTTGATATTGGTCTTTTGACATAAATATATTTGCATCAGCAAATCTTAAACTTATTTTTGTTAGAAATTTTTTTATAAAGTTAAATCTCCAGAAATCATCAATACCTATTAGATCAAACATATGAATAGCTCCAGTTATAATCAACTTTTTTTTAAGAAGCTTACAAAATAATATAAATATAGCCATTCTTGACCACCACCATCCATATATAATTTTTGCTTTATTTATGTTTAATAAAATATCTTTAAAATTTTGGCATAAAAATACTTCATAACCTAAGTCATTCAAAATGTCATAATCAATTTTATACCAAATCCATAATTCTATATATTCAGAAGGAATTGGAACTACATACATCACTCTTTTATTTATTATATTTTTTGATTTAGATAACTTATTTTTCATTTGATTCATATTTGGTAATTATTATAAAATATTGAGTTGAACTAATATTATTAAAAGTCAATATTTACTAATAATTCCAATAGATTTGGATGTTTTTAAGATATGTTTCTTAATGAGTTGAAAGTTTTAAAACTTGCTATTTACTAATAATATAATTATCAATAATTAAAACATCAATTCTGTTATCTAAATAAGCTCTTAATGCATCATCAATTGAACAAACAATAGGTTCTTCATGAGCATTAAAACTTGTGTTTATTAAAGCTAATATACCAGTTATCTTTTCATATTCTTCCAAAATTCTATACATTATTTTGTTTTCTTCTTTTTTTATTATCTGTGGTCTAGCAGTTCCATCTACATGAACAACAGCAGGAATTGATTTGGCAATTTTGTTGTCTACATTACTTGTAACAGTCATATATTTTGCGGCTAGATAAGAGGATAATTCTGGAAAAATTTTTTTTGCATTTTCATATCTTATTACTGGTGCAAAGGGCATAAATTCTGTTCTATTAAGCCTTGCATTTAATTTTTGATTTATTCTTTCATCAATTGGAGATGCGATTATACTTCTATTACACAATGCTCTTGGTCCAAATTCCATTTTACCTTGTACTAAACCAATAATTTTCCCTTCACTAATTTGCTTTGCAACAATTTTAGGCATATCTAATCTATATTCATAATTTAATTTCAAATCTATTAGTTTATTCTCTATTTGATTTGTATTTATTTCATTTCCTAAATACATACTTTCTGGGATCTGTCTTTTTGATTTATTCTTAGAATTTCTAAAATAAGCTAATTGTGCTGCCCCAACTGCTAATCCGCCATCTCCCATATTGGGGAAAACATACATATCATTAATTCCTTTACTCTCCAAAATTTTCTGGTTTAGTTTTACATTCGCAAATGTGCCGCCTGCTAAACATATATTAGATTTAGAATCTTGCCCTAAGAAGTAACTAATAAAATCTAATGCAAATTCTTCTAATGTTGCCTGACCTCCAGCTGCAATATCTTCTTTAGATTGATTTTTAAAAATTTTTTCAAAATATTTTTTATAAGATTCTGTAGTTTTAAAAAGAATTTTTTTAGAAAATAACTTTTTGAATATAAAAATTATAAGATCTAAGCCTTTAAGTTTTAATGGCCTTATTTTTGAGAAAAGTTCGTTCCTTGGATCGAAGCTTAGTAAGACTTTTAATTTGCTTTTTAATTTATTTGGATTTCCATAGGCTGCTAATCCTAGGACCTTGCCTTCATGCCTGTATCTTTTAAAGCCTAAAAAGTTTGTTATCTCAGTATAAAATGCTCCAGGAGACATTATATCTGAATAGGATTTTTTCTTTTTTAAATTATTTTTACTACCTTCCCAGAGGCTTACACATTTATCATCTCCATATTGGTCCATTACACAAACATATGCATCGTCAAATGGGCTTGAAAAATAAGCAGAAGCTGCATGACATTCATGGTGATCATAGTATTTATAAGAACAATTTAATCCTAATTTTGCAAATGCTTTCTTTAGGCATTTTTCTTGATATTTTTTGTCCGGGTTATAGCCTCTAATTTTAAGAAATATAGATTCAAATTTATGTTTTAAGTATTTAAATTTTATTTTAAATGGAAAATTATTGGAAACATCATACTGTGTTTTTGAATTGAACCAAATATCGTTGAGATAAGATGAAGCAGGAAACTTATTTGATATAGCAATTAAATCAATTTCATTACTCTTGAGCTTGGCTATTTCTAAACATTTAGAAATAGCCATATATGGAAATCCATAATGGTTTTTTATGCGCGATAATCTTTCTTCGCCTATAGATACTATTAATTTTCCATTTGAAATGATTGCTGCATGAGAATCATGATTCCAGCAAATTCCTAGAATTTTCATAAAGGTTTAAAAGGAATAAATACATTGTAACTTGAAGCATATTTTCTGAATAGTTGTTCTGAATTTCTTAGTTTTGGTTTTGCTTCAAAATATGCAATTATTATTTTCAGGCTAAACTTCAATATCTAATAAAACCAAACTTCTATCGCCAGTGAAATATCTAAAAGAGACTCTTGTCATAAGTCTTCCTTTGCTTTTTTCCCTTTCACAATACAAACATTACCAACCTAAATTTTAAGTAGGTTTGGAATTTATTCACAACAGCACGAGAAAGCATGCTACAACTTGTAAATCTCTAGATGTATTTTAAAGGATGGATTTCAATAATCAAACGCTATAAAGTACTATAGGAATTAAGGACGTTATGAAAGAAATCTTTAGATTTATTGTTATGACTAACGTTTGAGATTTGGGGCCATAGCTCAGCTGGTAGAGCACCTGCATGGCATGCAGGTGGTCAGGAGTTCGAATCTCCTTGGCTCCATGATTTTAATTAATCTAAAATTACTCATTAAAAATTTTTAACTAAAAATCTTCTTAACTACCTTATTTGTAATCTGTCAGTAAATAAAAAGTAATTTAAAAAACTATTTATAAAATTTTTGATTTTAATAAAAATAAATATTCACGGCCAGAGGGATAAGCATAATCAAATTGATAATCACAATAGTAATATTGTTTAAATAAATTCAAAAGATGTGTTTTTCTTCTTCTGTAAGTAGTGTAATAGTTATTTTTGTTCGCTTTTAAATAAGATTTTAAACATCTTAAAAAGTTATAAATTAGATCAACGAATTTATATGGTGAAAAAGAAAAAGAGAATATAGATGGTGTAATTATTAAAATATACTTTATGTGACTTTTAGAAATTTTCTTTAATAAGAATTTAATTTGATCATCGCTAAATATATAGTCCATTTGAGATAGTATTAGGATTTCATATTTATTTTTTATTTTAAAATCTTTGGATAGAACATCTTGTTTAAAGTATTTAAGAGAATCCGATATTAATAAACCATTCGAAAATTTATTTGCAAGACTTACTGCCTTTTCATCTATATCGAAAACATCGATACTGTAGTTATTGTTTTTTACTAAAGTTGAATCTTTGATAAGGTCCATTCCTATTGAAATAGCACTCATACCGTTTAATTGTTTTTTTGAAATAGTTTTGGAAATCGCTCCTGCATGAAGAAAAGTATGAGGCTCTAATATTACATATTCATTATAAAGTTCTTCTAAGGTAGATATCCTTTTATATAAATCTTCTCTTTTGGAATAGACTTCCATTTCTTTATTATGTTTGAAGTTAAGAATGTTTATCATTTTGTGATTTCTTTTAAAAATTTTAACAAGAGTTTCTATTCTTCTTTTTTAAAGATTTAATTACTCTTTTTCTTATATTATTATTAAATAATTATCTTTGCTAAAAGGGACTAATAGGATTATGGAAACTAATTCCAATAATGAAAGTTTAATAAAAATACCTCTAGAAACTCATGACTGGATACCGCAAGTAGTAACTAGGCTTAGAAAATCTATTGGTAAGAAGCCCTATTCAAAAGTGATTTTATTAGGCTTTAGTGAAAACATGAAATGGTTAAGTAGGCTATTAAAGGAAGATAATAGAAAAGTCAGTCTTGCGGATTGGCGCAGTGAATTTTATTCGTATGACTGTGGTGGGGAAATCGTAATGGCAATTGAGAAAATTAGTGCAACTGATAATGATTTGATAGTTATTTGTCCAGAAGAAATATGTCTCATGAAAGATTGTATGTACTTTTTGATGAAAAGTAAGTTAAATAAAACACCAACTTTATATGATAGAAACCTAAAACATTCACCTTTTCATGAAGAAGAGCCTTATAAGTCTATAAAAGACAAAGCATACAAAAGAGCTCGATCTATGATTAGCGAAGCTCAACTATTTGACTTAATACAATATATAAAACTTACAAAAAATATTGAGGGTTCCGTTGTTGAATATGGTTCTTTACATGGGGGGTCTGGAGCAATACTAGTTGAGGCAGTAAATCATTATGGGATAAAACCTGTATATCTTTTTGATACATTTGATGGAATTCCAGAGTCTAAATATGGATTAGATTATAGATGGAGTGGTTCTTTTTCAAATAATTCTTTTAAAGAAGTTTCAACAATTTTTTCTGATTGTAAAAATGTAAAAGTTGTTTCTGGAAATATTATGGAAACTTATGATTCTGTCAAAGGTCCTATTTCTTTTGGATATCTTGCAAGCGATACGTTGGAAACTGGGGAACAGCTACTTCATTTTATGTGGGATA
>QCIP01000003.1 GCA_003216615.1 Prochlorococcus sp. AG-402-M15
TTACTAATTGTTGTTCTTCTGCGCGACCTTCAGTTAATAATAAAATTCTTTTATCTTGCAAGCGATACGTTGGAAACTGGGGAACAGCTACTTCATTTTATGTGGGATAATTTATCTGTTGGTGGAATCATTGCTATATGTGATTATGGCTCATATCCTAATTGCATTCCTTTAACGATGTACGTAGATAAGTTCTTAGAAAATAAGGATGTATTTGTATTTCACCCAACTAATATTGGTATATTCATACAAAAAAAATAATATTTTTTTATATGGATATTTCTTCTAGCTTAAAAGAGGAGGTTACTCCCTCATTAGCGTTGTCAAAATCTTGTGATCTTAGTAAACTAATTTTTGCAGATACTAAACCTCATTTTAAGAAGTCAAACCAAAGCCTTATAAGAGAATTTGATAATGACAAATGGGGTAAGATGCTTAAATTATTTAAAAACTGCTCCAATAGAAAATTAGAATACTTAGAGAAAATTGAAGATGGAGAAGAGGATAAATTTGTTTTTTATAAGAATAAGTATTATAGAGTTGACCCCAGCTTCCTAAGAAAATATATTAAATCCTTATTAATTAAATCTGTTAAGAGATTAAGTAATATTGAGTCTATTGATCACATAGTTGAATTAGGAAGTGGCTACGGTTCAAAACTTCTTTCAATTGCACTAAGCTCAAGGAAATTATCAAAGAAAAAATATATTGCTCTTGATATATCTAATTCGGCTCTTGAATTAATAAATTCTCTTTTTAATGAGAAAAATATAAATCTCCAAACTAAATTATTTAATTATAGAGATGAATTAATTACATCATTAAAGCTACCTAATCCTTCCTTATTGATTACTTCTTATGGGCTACATTATAAAAAAGAATTTACACTCTTAGATATTAAAAATTTTATCTCTTCTGGTTTTGTAGCTGGAATTCATTTTGAACCATGTTCAGACTTAATAGAAAATTTAAATAATAAGCTCTACTCATCACTTTCAATAAAATATATGATTTATAATGACTATACTTTAAATATTTCTAGTCCTTTTATTAAAGCTCACGAGGAGAGATTAATTAATTTAAAAATTAGTTCTCAGTGCTTAGGAGTAGGCTTATTACCAGGTAATTTAATAACCTGGAGTGTAAAAAAAAGATAGTATGATTTGGGATCAAATATACATAGGTACAGGACCTATTATGTTACTAGATGCTTCAAATGAAACCCTTAAAAAAAAGAAAATTCTAGTTCTTGAAAAATCTAAAGATATTGGAGGGGCTTGGAAATCAATAAATATAAATGGTATAAATAACTTGGAAAATGCAGTGCATTATTTATTACCAAATAAAGATGGATATAATTTTCTAGAAAAATATTTAAAAATTCCAATAAAAGAAACTCCAAATAAATATTATGCCCGTAGTATTTATGGACTCCATTTACTTATTAAAAGCAATTCATGGTTAGGAAATTTATTAAACAAAATAGAAAGATTTGATTGTTTATCTATAAAAAATATATTTTACTTATTTCAATCCTTATTTGATTTAAGTACAAAAGCTAAGAGTAAATATCCCTGTCAAGGTTCAAGAAAAATACTAGAACGTTTAAGAACAATAATAGAGAATATTAATCTTAATATAAAATATAATTTTGAAGCTTCAAAAATAGAAGTTCATAGTGAGTTTGTACGAGTTTCCTCATCTAATCTGTCTTATGAATGTAAAAAACTTATTATCTCCCATGGATTTGTACCTCCTGATAAAATAAAATTTTTTGATAAACATATAAAAATCCCAAAGAAGAAATTTCCCAGACCTTCTTTGCATATAATTTATAAAATTAATGATAAATATAAATCATTTAAACCTAAGTTTTCACAAGTTTTGTTTTCTAAAAGTTCATGCATAAAATATACGCATGAATTAACACAATTTTTAAAATCATCTGAATATACTCATGAAACAGGGGTTGTGGTAAGTGCGCTCAAACACCATCTCGAGGATAATATAAATACCAGACTTAGAGTTATTGAGGAATTGGAAAAATATAATTTAATCCCGCCTACTAAGTATCGTAAAGAAACAAGTTTTTTTTGGCAAGATATACTTTTACCTCTTTTAGAAAATGAAGATCTTCAGAATATAGAAAATTCAAGTAAAGGATCAATTAAACCTTTGTATACCGAGGAGCTTTGTTCTGGAATAGGAAACTATCAAGTAAATTGGAAAGACCTTAAATTTTTTCTCAAGCATGCAAAGCAAAATGATCTTTTCAATTGATATCTAAATTTTAAAATGACTTATCAGAATTCTTATGTGAAGTATGATTAATTTATTATCTTCCGATATTAGTAATTAAATAAAGAATGGTAAGCCTTTTTAAAAAAGAATTCTTAAATAAATTTATTAATTTTCTAAAAAGTAATTTATTAATAAAAAAATTAGCTAAATATTTGTACGCAAAATTTATTATTAGACCAAGATTAGTTAAGCAATTATATTTCGAGAATATAGTTAGTAAAAAAGTACCTTATAAAGGTAAGAAAATACTTGTACCACTTATCGAAACGACTCACCCATCTACTAACCATATACTGATAATTGCAAAAGCTCTTCAAATAAGGGGGGCTTTAGTTAAAGTTTTAGTCTGCGATGAATTTCTAGCTGGCTGTGAAATTAAATCTTTTAAAAATAAAACAGAAAAAGATAATTGTTGGGAATGCAGATTAAATAGAAATTTAATTCTCCCATTATATGGTTTAGATATTATTAAATTATCAGATTTTGTAAGTGATAAAGAGTTTTTAAATTTTCAGAGAAAATCTTTTGAATATTTAAAAGATAATTCAGAAATTAACATAAATGGAATTAATCTATCATCATCAGTGGATGATTCAATAATGAGGTATTATTTTGGGAAAATTCCCAAAGAAAAAAATCAGATTCAGAAAATAAAGAAAAATCATATATTGACTGCTTTAATGACTACATCAATTGCTAAAAAAATTGATCAAGAATGGAGTCCAGATATGGTCATCAATAATATGTCAGCATATTCAGCTTGGGAAGGATTTTCAAAGTATTTCATACTAAATGGGAATAGATTTCATGCAATAAATATGACCCCTTATGATTTTTATAAAATTAGTTTAGATTGGTATGATCTTTTTATATCAAATCGAAGATTTAAAAAATACTTTAAATATAGAGATTATTTAAAATTATCAAATAATGAAAATAAATTATTAGATTCCTTTCTTGAGGGGCGATTTAAAGGTAAGTCTATGATTTTTAAAACATATGGTTACTTTGAGGATCGTCCTTTGGATAATATTATCAAGCAATTAAATTTTAAAAAAAATAAAAAAAATGTTTTTTTATTTTCAAATTTATATTATGATGTGGGTTGTGCAATGTATGGCAGGCTTTACGATAATGTTATTGATTGGGTAATAAATACAGTAGACATTTTAAAAGAATCAAGAGATATAAATTTATATATAAAACCGCATCCAGCCGAAATTTATGATTCGCAATCAGCTCTAAAGGGAATTAAAGATGTTGTGCAGGAAAAATTTCCTCAACTTTTTAGCAACATCTTATTTATAGATCCTGAATTAAAAATTAAATCATATGACTTATTCCCATTAATTGATCTAGGAGTTATATATTCAGGAACACTTGGTCTTGAAATGCTTCTTGAAGGTGTACCAGTGGTTTGTACTGGTAAAGTGCCTTATTCTGATTTTGATTTTCTGGCCGAACCAAATACAGAATCAGATTATGCCGATTATTTAAACTTTAAAAAATGCCCGCCAATCCCTAAATATGAACTACTAAGAACTTATGCATATTTTTACTTTATAAGAACTCGAATTCCTTGGAACTTAACTTCTAGAGTTTTTGGTGAGAGATTCCGTGGATTTACTTTTAAGAATTTAGATGAAATGAAAGTGGGTGCAAATGTTCAACTTGATCATCTCTGCAAATGTATTATGGAATTTGATGAAACAGTTCCCGAGGCTTGGCCTGAAATTTAAAATTAACTTAAGTTTTTACTTAGCTCATTAACACTATATACATTATTAAATTTAAACTTGAGATGTTTTAAAGGATCTAACTCTAAATTCTTTAGTAATGTAAGTAACCTTATAGTCTTCACCCCTAATAATGAAGACTCAATCATACTATTTGAGAAAAAACCAATATTTGCTTTGGAGTAGTAAATCAAATGATTCATATCAAAATCTTTTAAAAAAAGTAATTTGGGATTTTCTAAACTTTCAATAAATTTTTTTAGTTTTAAGGTGTCGTCATTAGGGTGTGATTTGATGATAAGAATTTTGTTACTTTTAAGATTGGATAAAGATTTAATTATCATTTTTAAACCATCTATTTCATCAAAACCATATTTCTTATTCAATTCAAATTTTATAAAAGGTTCAGGAGAATAAAGCAGGTAATTATTGTTGTAATTTATATTTAATTTTTCAAAGAACTCTTTCCTATCTATTTTTGGCTTCCAATTTGCTAAGAAATGATAATATGGGTTCTCTAATATATGAATTATATTTTCAGGAATACCATCTATTAAAGCTGCCTTTTCTGCTTCTTTGTCTATAACAGTTATTATGTCAGGGAAAAAAACTTTATCTCTTTCTGAAAATCTTTTTTTTAGGTTTGTCCAATGATCTACAATTGATAGACTGAAAATATTTTTTGACTTTGCTAGTTTAATAAATTTTAATTCTATATTTAATGGATATGAAGTTCCCGTGATTAAGATATCTGCTTCATCAAGAAGATTACCAGAAAAATTTTCAGTAATATAATTTATTTTTAGATCGAATTGATCATAATTGCGATTAATTTTATTGGTAAAAGTTGTTATTTTTTTTGCGCTATTTTTAAAGATGCTTAAGTAAGCTAATACCGATTTAGCTCCAGCAGGATCCGAAAAAACACCAATAACATTTTTATTTTCTATGAAATTTTTTATCATTAGACATTTTTTTCAATTGCTTTTATAGGGTCAAAAATATCTTGATCCGATATTTTATAGGCATTATTTTTTAGCTCATTGATATTTGTAAGTACTTTTTCAATTGCATCAGCAAAGTCTGAAATATCTTTACTAGATATCCCTTCTCTAACTAAAGGAGATACAATTAATTCCTCTTCATAAAGCTTTTCAGTTATTGGACAAAGCCCCTTTTTGTATATATAGTTTACTTCTTTATTTTGATTCCAAGGGAAACCTGAATTCCCAAGGGCTGTTTTTGTCTGATAAATTTTGTTTAGATATAATGGCTTTATATAACCTTCTGCCATAGGAGTTGTGTCCCAGAATTTTGGTATTGGTAATTCTGCACTAACAGCTTTTACAAAAGTATTTCTATTAATTCCCAGAACTTTAGAATCAAATTTTATTGGATACATATAATAAGCATGAGTACAATCCTTTTCAATTTGAGGAATTTTTATACCTTCAATATTTTTTAATTTATTACTTAATAATGACCCTATATTTTGTCTATGTTCTAATATATTTTTTAATTTTTTAAATTGCTCTATCCCAATCGCTGCTTGAAGTTCTGTATAACGATAATTACTACCTATTAAATTTGAAATATCTTGGACATCGTAATGATCTAAGGCATTTTCACCGTGATTTCTAATTAATCTCGCTCTCAAAGCAAGTTCATCATTATTAGTTACTATTAATCCACCTTCTCCAGTATGTATATGTTTGTGAAAATTCAAACTGAATCCACCAATGTCACCAATAGCTCCAACTGGTCGATTTTTATAAATAACTCCTGGAGCTTGAGCTGCATCTTCAATAATTTTGAGATTATTATTTTTTGCAATTTCTAATATTTTGTCCATTTCAGCAGAATATCCAAATAAATGGACTACAACTATAGCTTTAGTTCTTTTAGTTATTTTTTCCTCTATTGATTTTGGGTCGATAGTGTACCTTAGTGGATCTATATCTGCAAATATTGGAATTCCTCCATAAAATAAACAAGCCGTAGCACTTGCTGACATAGTATAGGGAGGGCAAATAATTTCATCTCCTGGTTCTATTCCAATAGCACCTACACATGCTTGTAAACCAGTAGTCCAAGAATTAATAGAAATAGCGTGCTTAAAATTATATTCATTAGCCCAAATTTTTTCAAAGTTTTTAACTTCAATACCGCCATTAAAAAATTTACCTCCTGCAGCAATAAAACCAGACAGAATATCGCTATCTAAAACCCTCAGGGCAGCGTCTTTTTCATTTCTACCCATAGATTTTCTATTGGGGAAATCATGTTTCCTAACTGGTTCACCCCCCAAAATTGCGAGTTTACTCATTTTTTATAAAAAATTTTGCAATATATCTAGATAATTCAATACTATCTATAAAATTATCATTTAAATTTTTATTGTAAAACATTTTTTGTAAATGTTTTGAGATTTCAAGCATTGAATTATTCATGCAATCTTGAATTATAAAAGAGTTTATTTTACTTAAAAATTTATCTGCCCCTTTTTCAAAAAATTCAATTTTATTGCATCCGTTTTGTAGTGAAATCATTTCATCTTCAAAATAAATATCGATATTAAAGTGAAAAAACTTTATAAATGATAAACCAATTAAGTTTAAATTTATGTCATTCCAAAAGAAATTTGCACTTGTAGTAGGGTCATTACCTTTGTAATCATAAACGTTATTAAATTTAATGTTACTTATTTTTTTAATGGGGTAATTCAGTAAGAAAGATAAAAAGTCAAGAGCATGAGAGGCATTATTTTGAATACCATTTTGATAAGTAATCACAATATTCTTTATTGGTTTATTTTTTGTTTTTTCATTTAATTTATTTTTAAAATCTATTAACTTTGGTTGAAATCGCCTTTGATAATTTACAAATATTCTGGATTCAAATTCGTAATATAAACTTTCTAATTCATCCAATTCATTTATATCTAAAGATACAGGTTTCTCACATACTATTAATTTGGGTGTTAGTGGTATAAATTTTTTTAAGTAATAAAAATGCGTATTTGTTGGACTTGCAATTACAAATGAATCATATCGTTCTAGGGTGCTTGAATTCAGTTCATCTATACAGTTAACTTTATATTTTTCACAAACAAATTTAGCTTTAATGTTATAGGGGTCATAAATATCGAAACTTATGCCAATTTTCGAAAAAGACTTTGCATAAGTTTTATATCCGGAAGTTTTAATATCATACATACTTGCTATATTTCCACACCCAATTATTAAAGCTTTCATATTTTTTTGATTTTTATTTATCTTTTAATTTAAAACATAATTCAGCCATCTTAAAATCACTATACTCATCAATATCAACTGCTGAAATCCAATTTAATGGTTCATATCTAGTCTTAGGCATGTAAAAGCTTTTGCTTTTAATTAGGTTTTCTCTTCTCGCAATCCAAATAGCACCAGTAGGACAATATAAATCAGGTAAGTCTTGAGAACGTTTTTTAAGTGCATCTGGGAAAAGTCTCTCAGCAGTTCCATCTTCGTTAATTTTTAAAGCCCACCATGGCATCATCCACCCGAATTTGAAACAACTTATCTGGGAAGGTGCATTTTTGTCTCTAAATGAATTATGTGATCTAATAATATCTTCTTTGTCTCTAAGGGGACAATTTGCCATTAATTGAGTGACAATAGAAAATTTTTTATTCCAATATTTTTCAGCTTGATTTAAAGCATAAATGGTTGCTTCTGATGATGGAGTTATATCATCTGCTTTAGAATCTCTTAAGAAAGGAACTTCTGCTCCATAATCTTTGGATATTTGAGATATTTCCTTATCATCTGTTGAAACTAAAACTCTTTCAAACTGATTTGATTCTAATGCAGCTTTAATTGTCCATGCTATAAGTGGCCTTGAGTTTAATTCTAGAATGTTTTTTCTTGGTATTCTCTTGGAACCCCCTCTTGCTAAAATTATTGCGATGGAATCTTTAGTCATTTATCTATATAAACTATTTGAGATAAAGTCTGAATAAAATTTACTGTTAAAAAAAACTCCTCTTTTTTATAATAGTTACATTAAACCTTATAATAATGAAATTGTGTGATTCTTAAATAAAACTATGAGTTCTTTTAGGAACAAGAGGATACTTATAACAGGTGGTACTGGAAGTTTTGGTAAAGCGTTCTTTTCGAAAATGCTTAAAATTGAGCCAAATATTGAAAGAATCGTAATTTTTAGTAGAGATGAATTAAAACAATGGGAAATGAATAATAATTTCCCGATATCAAAATATCCAGGAGTTCGTTTTTTCTTGGGAGATGTTAGAGATCAGTCAAGACTAACAAGAGCACTTGAGGATATAGATATAGTTATTCATGCAGCAGCTTTAAAGCAGGTTCCAACAGCTGAATATAATCCAATTGAATTTATTAATACAAATATAATGGGAGCCAATAATTTAATTCAAGCTTGTTTAGATACAAATGTTAGTACTTTAATTGCATTAAGTACAGATAAGGCAGCAGCTCCTGTAAACTTGTATGGCGCAACGAAATTATGTTCAGATAAATTGTTTATCGCTGCAAATAATATTATTGGCAAAAGGAATTTAAAATTTTCAGTTGTCAGGTATGGAAATGTTCTGGGGTCTAGGGGTTCAGTTATACCACATTTTTTAAAACAATCAAAATTAGGTAAGTTAAGTGTTACCCATGAAAAAATGACAAGGTTTAATATACTACTTTCTGAAGGAGTAGATCTTGTGCTTTGGGCGATAGATAATGCTCTTGGAGGAGAGGTAATTGTTCCAAAAATCCCTAGTTATAGAATTACTGATGTTGTAAAAGCTATCTCCTCGGATCCTGAGTATACAGTTATTGGAAAAAGACCAGGTGAAAAAATTCACGAAGAGATGATAACTACTTCTGATAGTAGTCTTACAGCAGATATAGGCGAATATTATTTAATTCTTAATAAGCTTTCAGATTTTGATAAATTAGATCAAAGAAATATATCATATAAAAGAGTTGAGGAAGGATTTAGTTATTCATCCGGAACAAATAAAGATTTTTTATCTGTGGAACAAATAAGAAATTTAATAATTAAAAATGTAGATAAAGAATTTTCATTCAAATAATTTAGTAATTTAAAATTAAAAGTAAAAATAAGTTTTTTAAAACTTAGAGAAATTAATTTACCAAATTTCATTTCATTTAATTTAAAACTGAAAATAATTTGTCAATATATAAATATATGATTTCTTATTTTGGAAAAATTAGAAAGAAATTTAAAAATCCCATATGGTAGGCAATCAATATCGGAAGAGGATATATCTTCTGTCGTTCAGATTCTTCGTTCAGATTATCTGACCCAAGGACCAATTGGGGATATTTTCGCAAAAGAAATTTCTAGAAAGTTAGATTGTAATTATGCGATTCCAACTAATAGTGCTACCAGCGCACTACAAATAGCTTATTTGGCATTGGATTTAGGTAAAGGTGATATTCTTTGGTCTAGTCCAAATACATTTGTAGCCACTACTAATGCAGCTCTTCATTGTGGAGCTGAAGTAGACTTTGTAGATATAAACCCATATACATACAATATATCTATAAGAAAATTGAAAGATAAATTAGTAATTGCAGAAAAACAAAATAAGTTACCAAAAATAATTTCATGTGTACATTTTGCAGGTCAAAGTTGTGATATGGAAGAAATTTATAGCTTATCTTTGATTTACAAATTCAAGATTGTTGAAGATGCCTCTCATGCTTTTGGAGCAATTTATAATGGTTACAGGGTTGGTTCTTGCAAGTTTTCGGATATAACAATTTTTAGTTTACATCCAGTAAAGATAATAACTTCAGGAGAAGGTGGGATCGCTACAACAAATAATAAAAATATTGCCCAAAAAATGAAAAATTTATGTTCCCATGGTATAGAAAAAACAAATTTAAAAATTAATAATTCACATGAAAATGAAATTTGGAACTATCAGCAGATAAGCTTAGGTTTCAATTTTAGACTTACGGACATTCAGTCAGCATTAGGTCTTTCTCAACTTCAAAAGTTGGATTACTTTGTTGAAAAAAGGAATTCAATAGCGGAAATATATGATTCTCAATTATCAAACTTATCTTTTCAATTACCAAAGGTTAACAAACATAATAAATCTAGCTTTCATCTTTATGCAATTAGGATACCATCTCAAAATAAGCGAAAATCGCAGAAGTATTTTTATGATTCTTTACTGAAAGCAAATATTCTTGTTAATCTTCATTACATACCTGTTTATAGGCAACCATATTACGAAAACCTGGGATTTAAAAAAGGTTATTGCCCTGAAGCAGAATTATATTTTAAAGAAGTTTTAAGTTTACCAATTTTTCCTGCTCTTAAAGAGAATGATCAACAATACATAATTGATAAATTAAAAAAACTAGATGCAAATTAATGTTAAATAAATCAAAACTTGCTTTAGGTAGCGTTCAATGGGGATCTGAATATGGAATTAGTAACAAAGATGGAATTACTCCAATTAAAGAAGTCCAAGAAATATTAAACATATCAAAAAATAATGGTATTGATTTGATTGATACTGCACATCTTTACGGTTCTGCAGAGGCTAATTTAGGAAAATTACAAACAAAAGAATTTAGATTCATAACTAAAACTCCCAAATTTTTAAGTAAGAGAATTTCTAATAAAGATATAAAGTTGCTAGAAACTATTTTTAATCTTTCACTAAGTAAGCTTAATTTAAAAAAAATATACGGTTTATTAATTCATGAACCCAAAGATTTATTAAAGTCAGGGGGAGAATTATTAATAAAAAAAATGATAGAACTTAAAGACAGAGGACTTGTTAAAAAGATTGGCATCTCAATTTATAATTTTGAGATATTAGATAAAATTTCTGATTTTTTTCTACCTGATATCGTGCAGTTACCTTTAAATATATTTGATCAAGAAATATATCTTTCTGGTGGTCTTTCTTATCTAAAATCAAAAGGAATTGAGATTCATGCGCGTTCAATATTCATGCAGGGACTTTTACTGATGGAATTAAATGAATTACCCGAATATTTTTATAAATGGAAAAAAAAATTTCTTATATTTGAAGAAATCTGTAAAAAAAATGATTTTACTAAATTAGAGGCTGCTTTAAATTTTATAAACAATATAGAAGAAGTTGATAGATATATTTTAGGTTTTAATAATGCTTATCAACTAAAACAGACTTTGGAAGGGTTCAATAATTCTTCTAAAGTTGACTTCAGTAATTGTGTCATTAAAGATAAAGATCTAATAAATCCTCAAAATTGGAAAATATGACCTTTAGAAAAATAAAACTTGGAATTATTGGTTTATCTGAAGGTAATGGCCACCCATATTCTTGGAGTGCAATATTTAATGGTTATGATCATTTTTTAATGGAGGAATGTGGGTTTCCTGTTATACCAAGATATCTAGAAAAACAAAGATTTCCTATGGATTTTATTCAAGGAGCCGTAGTAAGTCATATCTGGACTCAATCAAATAATCTTTCTGAAAAAATTGCAAAAACTTGCTACATAAAAAATATAGTGTCTAACTTTCAAGATCTGATAGGAGAAGTTGATGGTATTTTATTGGCCCGGGACGATGCTAATAATCATTACAATTTTTGTAAACCTTTTTTAGAAAATGGACTGCCTATATATATAGATAAACCATTTGCATTAAGTATAACTGAGGCAGAAAAAATACTAAATTTAAGTAAGTATGATAGTCAGATATTTACTTGTTCAGCTTTAAAATATGCAAAAGAGTTTTCACCAGAAAATATATTAATAGATCAACTAGGCAAGATATTATATGTTGAAGGAAAAATAGCAAAGGATTGGAACAAATATGCTATTCATATTATTGAACCTATTTTAAATTTATTTCCAAATAGAGGCGAACTTTTATCATATGAAAAAAAATCTAATCAATTCACAAGAACCTTAAATTTGAAATTTAGTAATATTAAAACTATAAAAATTACTACAATGGGTCCAATAAATATTAATCCTAAAATTATTATAAGGGGAGAAAGAAATAATCTTGAACTTGAATTTAAGGATAGTTTTAACGCATTTAAGAATGCATTGAATCAGTTTTTAGGATCAATAATTGATAAAAAAAGTAGAATCTGTAAAAATAATTTATTAGAAATAACTAAGATTATCGAATTAGGAAAAAGTTAATGAAAAGATCAATACTAATTACTGGTGCAACAGGTAAATTAGGGAAAGTTTTCGTAAAATATTTTCTCGAAAAAGGTGATGAAGTTATTGCGTTATCGAGAAATTATAAAAAGCTTAAATTTTTACAGAAAACACTTGATTTATACATGGATAATTTGAAATTGATAGATATAGATTTAATGGATAAAAATTTCAATATAAAATTAGTTGATAAATTAGAAAAAATGAAATTATCACCTACTTGTCTTGTAAATAATGCTAGATCTTTAAAAAATTTAGAGTTAGATAAATCTGGATTATCTTCAGAATTATCTTTAATGAACGAATTCAAATTAGGAGTGATTGTTCCTTATCAATTAATTAATAGCCTTCTTGAATTAAAAAATACTTCTTTAAAAAAGATTGTTAATGTAAGTTCAATATATGGTATGGTTGCTCCTAATAAAAACTTATATAATACAACTACTTTAGAAACTCCAATTCAATATGGACTTTCAAAGGCTGCACTTATTCATCTTACTAAAGAACTTGCTGTAAGATTATCTAATGAAAATATACAGGTTAATTGTGTTGCTTATGGTGGGGTAAGAGGTAGGGTTGATGAAAACTTTGAAAAAAAATATTCTATGTTATGCCCATCAGGTAGAATGCTTTGTGAAGATGACTTGCCTTCTCCTTTAGACTTATTATTATCAGACAACTCTCATGGAATCAACGGACATGTTTTAGTAGTTGATGGCGGATGGACAATTTGGTAAAAAATTTTATATATGAAAATTAAGAATTTTTAATCATAAAATTATATGGAAAATATTATTTATTTTTTAAGTAGGATTATATTAAATTTATTCCTTCCTCCAAGTTTACCCATTATTTTTTTATCTTTGGGAATAATAAAAAATAGAAAAAAATATTTATATTATTCTTTATTTATTTTAATTTTATTGAGTTCAAGTATTTTTTCAGAATGTCTAATAAGAATTGCAGAATTTCCATTTAAATATAAATCCATTTCTAGTATCCCTAAGGCAGAATTTATTGTAGTTTTAAGTAGTTTAGATCAGAAATTAAATTCTTCTGATGAAGAAGATTTCGAATTTATTGACTCTAGAAGATTTTTTGCAGGGTATAATCTTTTTAAATCAGGCAAAGCTAATAAGATTATATTTACTAGTGCTTATAAAAAATTTCAAAAAATCAAAGAATTAGAGGGAAATCTATTAAGGTCTAAGGCGCTATCTTTAGGTTTATCTGAATCAGATATTCTTGTAACAAATCCTGTCTTAAATACATTTGATGAGTCAAATAAAGTTAAAGAATTAATATTAAAGAATGGATTTAATGTAGATGAAGTAAAAATAGTATTAGTTACTAGTGCTTTTCATATGCAGAGGGCGTTATTCCTATTTAGAGATCAGAATATGAATATAATTCCATTTCCTATGGACTTTAAAAGTAATCAAGAAGGATTTTTTTCTACTTTAAAAAATCCTTTAAATTGGATTCCAAATTCTAATAATTTACATTTATCATCTATTTCAATAAAAGAATTACTTGCGAGGACTTATTTTTATACAAAAAACCACTTTAGTTTTAAGTAATTTTAATTTTATGCTTTTAAATTTTATTTATTAAATGAATATCTCTAATTCTTCTTTTAGTATTTTTAAAAGGGACATTGTAATTTATATTTCAAATTTTATTACAGCAATAATTATATCTAGAAAACTTGGACTCATTTCCTTAGGTATATGGTCAATTTTAAGATTAATTGCCTCTTATGGTGAAGTTTTTGGTAGAACAAGAGCAGAGCATGCAGCTGTTTATTTCATAGGCAAGAAAAAATTTGATAAAGGTACTATTTTTTATTCACTAAATTTTATTTTATTATGTTCTTTTGTTTTCTTAGGCATCCTTATTTTTTTTAATTATCAAAATATTTATAGTTTTTTCTTCAGAGAATCCGAGATGGATTACTTTTTAGAATTTAATTTCACATTATTATCTGTCCCTTTTCAATTGATTTTTATTTCTTACGTATACTTTTTTATAGCATTACAAGATTTTGATAAATTTAATAAAATTACTATTTTTAACAATCTATTTATAACAATTTTTACCTTTTTGAGCCTAACAATAACCTCTTTTGGTTTGAAAGGTATATCAATAGTTTATTTTCTTGGACCTTTACTATCAATAATTTATGCTCTTTTTCTGCTGCCAAGAAATTTGATTTACAATGTTAAATTTAATATCAAAGCTATATTTGACTTATTTAGCTACGGATTACAATTCTTTTTTACAGCCTTATTAACAGAACTCCAGAGTTCAGGATCGAGATTAATTACTGCTTATTTTCTTGCTCCAAGTTATGTGGCTTTTTTAGGACAAGGTCAGAAATATAGTCAATTGATAGATAAATCCATTGACCCAATAAGGGTAGCTTTATTGCCAAAAATTTCTAGATCTTCTAAATCAAATTCAGTTAAAATTACTTGTAAAGCATTCAAAGTTTCATTTATTATTTCATCTTTTATTTGCATATTGATGGCCTTGTTCATTAAACCGCTAATTATTATTCTTTATGGAAATGAATTTCAAAATATAGCAAATGTTATATACATCATTATTCCAGGAGTTCTTCTTAAAAACTCTAGTTCATTCTTTATTACATATTTTTCAGGATCTGGTAAAGAATTTATTAATGTTTATTTGCAAGTATTACCAGCAATATTGCAAATCGTTTTGGGCTGGTACTTTATAAGAAGTTTTGGATTTTATGGTGCTTGCTTATCTACATTAATTTGTTTATTAGTTATTTCATTAATATATATTATTTATTTTTTAAGAATTAATAATTTGAAATTTTATTCTTTGACGCCATCAAGAGAAGATTTTATTTATGTATTAAGATTCGCAGTTTCAAAGATCAAAAATATTTTGAGTTCCTCAAAATAATTTTTTAAATAATGTAATATAAGATTATTTTTTTTTTAAAAACTTTAATTTATAAATATATTTTTTTATGTTAGTTTGAATTATGAAATAAATAATTGAAATAGATATGTGCGGAATTAATGGCTTTTATCTATCACGAAATCCATTAATTAAAGAAATTGATTTAGAAAAATCTAATAAGAAATTAGAACATAGAGGCCCCGATAACCAAGGTGTTTTTTATAGTCGAGATAAATTTCTAGGCTTAGGACATACAAGACTATCTATCCTTGATAGATCCTCTTTAGGAAATCAACCTATGAAAAGCGAATGTAGTAAATATGTAATTTCATTCAATGGCGAAATTTATAATTTTATAGAATTAAAGAAATTCTTATTGAATAATTCTGAACAAATAATTTTTAATTCAAATTCTGATACTGAAGTAATTTTGAATTTTTTTATATTCTGTAAATTAAATAAAAAGTCTAATAGTTATTTTCTAAAAAAACTCAAGGGCATTTTTTCAATAGCTATATGGGACTCTGAAGATGAGAATTTAATAATCGCTAGAGATAGTTTTGGTGTTAAGCCAATTTATTATTGTATAAATAATGATGGATTTTTCTTCTCAAGCGAAATTAAGGCCCTAAAGTATTTAGGAGTTGAAATTGCTAATATTGATTATCAATCATTGGATTATTATCTGAAATATATTTGGTGTCCTGGAGAAGGTACTTCAGCAGAAAATATTAGAAAGGTTAATCCAGGAGAAGTACTTATAATAAAAAAAGGAGTAATAACAAAAAAGTATTTTTGGTATAAGCATCCCTACTTTAAAAAACCTAATCTTTTAAAAGATAAAAAAGAGTGTTTAAGGAAGACTGAATTAAGATTGCGAAATGCTGTGCATAGGCAATTAATTTCAGATGTCCCTTTAGGAGCTTTCTTATCTGGAGGGCTAGATTCAAGTAGTATTGTTTACTTTGCGAAAGAAAAAATACCAGATATTCAATGTTTTACAATAAAAAATAAGGATAGTTTAGAAGAGGATGGATTTGAGGATGACTACAAATACGCCTGCAAAGTAGCCAAGCATTTAAATGTTCCATTGAAATCTATTGAAGTTGATAAAAATATCTTGATAAAAAATATTGAGAATATGGTTTATCAATTAGATGAACCAATTGCTGATCCAGCAGCTATTAACGTGCAATTAATTTGTGGGCTTGCAAAGAAAAATGGTATAAAGGTTTTATTATCAGGTACTGGTGGAGATGATTTATTCTCTGGTTATAGAAGACACAACGCATTAGCAAAAGAAAAATACTGGTCTTATATGCCCAGTTTTTTAAGATCTAATCTAATGTCTTTAACTTCAAATCTACAAGCTAGAAATATTTTAATAAGAAGAATAAAGCGAGCTTTCTCTGGTTCACATTTAAGTGCAGATGATAGATTAGTTAATTATTTTAGATGGAATGATTCTCGACAATTGAAAAATATTTATAGCGAAAAGTTCCGGCAATATTTATATAAAAATCAAAATGTTGATCCTATTAAATTATATCTGAATAAAATACCTAAAGAACATTCTCGTTTAGATAAACTTCTTGCATTAGAGCAAAGATTCTTCTTGGCTGATCACAATTTGTTATATACCGATAAAATGTCCATGCAACATGGTATCGAAGTAAGGGTCCCTTTTTTAGATCATGATTTAGTAAATATTGCAGCTAAGGTTCCCTGTAAATATAAATTACATAATGGTGAATTGAAATGGATTCTTAAAAAGATAATGGAGCCATATTTACCGAAGGAAGTAATTTATAGGTCTAAAACAGGTTTTGGTGTTCCAGTAAGGAAATGGATTAAAAATGAACTTAAGGAATGGGTAAGAGAAGTACTTTCTTATGAAAAAGTAAAAAATAGAGGTTTTTTCAATCCGGAATCAGTTCAAAATTTATTGAAAATGAATGATCAGAATTTAATTGATGGAGGATATACAATTTTATCCTTGGCTTGTATTGAAATATGGTGCAAAAAATTCATAGATAATTAACCAATCAATAATGAAACTTTTTTTGTACATTTAATTGATAATTTTAACTTGGCTAAAAAATTTTCCGAAACCGTTTTTAAAATAAAATATCAATTGAATGGTAAACTTTAAATAAAGTAGTTATTAATGAGCGAGAGAGTACTTATTATTGTTGCTCATTCTGATGATGAAAGCCTTGGTATGGGAGGTACCATAGTAAGACATATTTTAGATGGAGATAATGTATTTGCAATTGCTCTTACTAATGGAGTAGAAGCAAGAAATAAAATAGAAAAAAATGATATTAAATTACGCAAAAAAGATTCTGAAGAAGCATCTTTAGTTCTTGGCTTTAAATGGCTCAATACTAAACTTTTCCCAGATAACAAAATGGATATTGTACCTATTCTTGAGGTGGTTAAAGAAGTAGAAATCATTAAAGAAAAGATTAATCCAACAATTGTTTATACCCATTCTTACTCCGATTTGAATATAGATCACCAGATTGTTAATCGATCAGTGATGACTGCATTTAGACCACAACCTCAAGAAATTTTTAAGGAAATAAGAACTTTTGAGATCCCCTCCTCAACAGATTATGGTCATCAAAAATTGGCAGGTATTTTCTCCCCAAATTTATATATTAATATAACAGAAACTTGGCATTTAAAAGAGAAGGCGTTGAATTGTTATAGTCAAGAAATGAGAGATGCGCCACATCCAAGATCAATTGAGGGATTAAAAAATTTAGCTTTATTAAGAGGTAATCAATGTGGTGTTCCTCTTGCAGAATGTTTTGAGGTTTTAAGGAGAATAGAAAGATGAAAAACTATGTAGTAGTTGATTCAAGAGGATGGTTTCAAAACAATGAATTAAATAATTACTTTGAGAATAAAAATTTCTTTTTTATAGGCGATAAAAAAGAACTTACTATTGAAAAATTAGGGGCTATTGATCCAGAATACATTTTCTTTTTGCATTGGAGTTGGAAGGTTAATTCGGAAATACACAAAAAATTTAAATGCATCGTTTTTCATACCGCCCCACTTCCTTTTGGAAGAGGGGGAAGCCCTATCCAAAATTTAATACTTTTGGGGTTCCAATCTAGTCCAGTGTGCGCTTTAAAAATGACTGATGAGATTGATGGAGGCCCAATTTATTTAAAAAAAGATTTATCTCTTAGTGGTAATTTGTCTGAAATATTTAGTAGATTATCTTTATTGGCAGAAGAAATGATAAAAGAAATATGTAATTCAGAAAAAATTCCTCTTCCTCAAGAGGATAAAGATATTTTTTATTTTAAACGACTAACCTATGAAGATAATAATATAAATTTTTCTAATTCTTTACAAAGTATTTATGATCAAATAAGAATGGTTGATGGGTATGATTATCCAAAAGCTTACCTAGATAAAGGGGAATATAAAATTGAATTTTATAATTCTAATTACCTTAAAGAGACAATTTTTTCTTCGGTCAAAATTTCTAAGAAAACAAAACATTCAGATACTTTTAATCAAGTAATAAGAAACAAAATTTCTTTTTCCTTATTAGATATTAGATCAATTGAACAAATATCTTTTTTATTTGAATTATTAAAGGCAAGGAAACATAATATTAGTCATTCAAAAATGCCGACTATGCAGGAGCATAAAGAATTTGTAGAAAACAACCCATATTTATACTGGTATCTCATACAAGAGGATAGTGAGTATATTGGCAGCACATATATTATGGAAGATAATTGTATTGGCATTGATTTGAAAGATGATAAGATCTTTTATTTTCAAGATGTAATTAACTATCTTAAAAAAAGACATAAGCCAAAACCAAAAATAAAATCTGTGAGGTCAGGCTCCTTTTTTATTAATGTTTCACCCCGCGATTACTTAAAAATAGATGCATTAGAGAAAACTAAATCAAGCATTATTCAGTCTACCTATATTATAAATTAAGATCTAAAAATTATTAATTTTAATCAGATTTAATTTAATCTAATCGATTCGATTTTTTGAATTCTAAAAAATCTTTTAAAACCTCTTCTATGTTCGTGTCCCAGCCTTCTTTAAAAAGATGTTGGATAATATCAAAATCTTTAGCATAATGAAATGTTCCTTTCCCTTGCTGTTTCCATCCTTTTGTTTCATTCAATCTAATATATTTCCAATTTAAACTAAACAAATTTTCAATTTCAGAAATTAATAAGTTGTAGGATGATGCGAATGTATGATTCTTTTTATTTATATAAACCTCCTTCTGAAATAATATATTACCTGTATCTAAACCTTCATCCATTAGATGAATAGTTACTCCAGAAATTGTATTCTCAAGATTGCTCCAAATATTTGGATGTTTACCTCTATTGTAAGGCAAGTAACTTATGTGAAGGTTAATTGCAGCCTCTTTAATATTATCAATTATTTCTTTTTCAAGAATGTTTAAATATCCAAAAGAAATAATAAAATCATATGATTTATTTTTTATAAATTTATAAGTAATTTTGTCGTTAAAAACATCTACTATATCACCATGTTTTTCAATAGAATTTTTAATATTTTCTGGATAAGGGGATAAAACTAAAACCTTTCTTGGAAAATTTTTATTATTCATTTGGTATACTTACAAAATTTTAAAATTTTAAAAATTCAATTTCTTGGTATTATTATAAGATTTCTTATATAATTAAAAATCATTAAAACTGTTAAATTTAATGAACTTAAAAAGAAATTTTTTTATAAATTAGATGGAATTTTAAACATTATAATGAGACTTAGTTTTTACAAAATTTTTAAATCTTATTTAAAAATCACGTATGTTTGCTAAAAAAGAAAATATTATTAGAGCTAATTTCTAGTTTTTTAACTTCACAGTATGATTTTTTCAATAAATAAACGAAATATAGGTAAAGGCAACAAACCTTTTGTTATCGCAGAATTATCAGCTAATCATAATGGTTCAAAAGAAAGGGCAATAGAATCAATTTTATCAGCAAAGGAATGTGGTGCGGATGCAATAAAACTTCAAACTTATACTGCTGAATCTATGACAATAGATTGTGATAAGAAAGACTTTTTAATTAGTGGTGGTCTTTGGGATGGTTATAAACTATTTGATTTATATAGATGGGCAGAAACACCATATGAATGGTTTTCTGATTTATTTAGCTATGCAAAAAAAATTGGAATACCAATTTTTTCGACCCCCTTCGATGAGACCGCTGTGGATTTATTAGAATCGTTAAATACACCAGCATATAAAATAGCATCTTTTGAATTAACCGATTTGCCTCTTATCAAATATGTAGCAAGCAAGGGAAAACCTATAATTATTTCAACGGGTTTATCAACCATAAATGAAATTGAAGATGCAATAAATATAGTAAAGGGGGAAGGTAACAATGATATAGCGTTATTACATTGCATAAGTAGTTATCCCGCTCCAATTGAACAAGCAAATTTAAAGCAGATCCAAAGGCTTAGGGAACTTTTTGATGTTGAAGTTGGTCTTTCAGATCATACTTTAGGAATTACTGCATCAGTTGCATCAGTAGCGTTAGGAGCATCTATTATTGAGAAACATTTTTCAATTGATGAAAAAGATGAAGGGCCAGATAGTAAATTTTCAATTAATCCTAAACAATTAAAGCAACTTTGTATTAACGTTGAAGATTGCTGGAAAGCTCTTGGAGTCAAGGAATTTCAAAGGCAGCCATCTGAAGATAGTAATAGGATATTTAGGAGGTCTATTTATGTAATAAAAGATATTAAAAAAGGAGATATACTTACAAATGAAAATATAAGAAGAATTCGCCCAGGATTTGGATTGTCACCAAAATATTATGACTTAATTATTGGTGAAAGAGTAAATTGTGATTTATTAAGAGGTACGGCATTAAAATTTGAACACTTAAAAAAAAGTTTTGACAATTAGAAAAATTTATTCTTAGTAAAATTATTGATTTATAAAAAAATTAAGCTTTTTACTTTTTAAAATAAACGATTTGATTTTTTCTTTTTCATGATTTTTTAAAGTCCAATAACAAGGAAAATTGACTATTGATTCATTCATATTATTCGTATTTTTAAATTCTTTTAAATTAGTTTTGCTTAAATGAAGATCAGGAAAAGATGAAAACCATCTTCCTATTTCAATATTTTCTTTACGGGCTAATTCGAAGAAGTTATTCATTTCTTTTTCTTTTATTAAAGCTGGAAATCGAGGGGAAACTATATTTTCATTTTCATTTTCTTTTAAAATTAATTTAATATTTAGAGCTTCAAACAAAATTTCAAATTCCTTATAATTTTGGTGTGTTTTTTTGTAAATATTTTCTATCTTATCTTGAAAGTAAAAGTACATAGATTCCCCAAGATAGCCTATTTTCTTTATGCTCCTTATTGATTTTTTATTTTGAATATTTGAGTTTTTTATAATCCCAATTAAATAAAGTAAGTACCATATTAATGGTCCGAAAAAAAGTGGATTTTTTTGAAAATATAAACCTGTCCAAAGTTGAATTAATTTCCTTAAATCTTCTAAGATTGAAATTCTTTTAAGATTACGATAAGAAATTTGAAATTTTTTTTCTATTAGAGAATTATTTACTTTTAATAAACCTCCCCAACCTAAAGTTAAAGTTTTGCTTGCTTCAAAGGTCCATAAACTTAAATCTCCGTAATTAGACAGTAAATTTTTATCAACTCTGCTTCCGTATGATAATGAATCGTCTATTAGAGTATAGATTTTTTGTGAAGATAAATATTTTATGTTTTCTAAATTAAGGCCTAATCTTCCAAATGTATTTTGGATTATTATTGCTTTAGTTTTTTTATTTAACTTTCTTTTTATATCTTCAAAATTCATAGTAAGGTCATTATTAACATCTACATATACTGGATTAGCTCCAATTATTCTCACTCCATAAGTAACTGCATCACAAGTAAAAGAACTAATGATTACTTCTTCGTCTTTTTTTATACCTAAAGATTTTAATGAAAACGCAATCGCTGACCTGGCAGAGTTAAACAAAAAAACTCTCTCTTTTTTCTTAATTCTTCTTGTAAAAAAAGATTTAAAATTTGAAATAATATAATTATTTATTTCATATATACTATTTCCTCTCCATAAAATAGAAATTCCATAAAAAAATTTACATGGGGTAAAAATCTTATAGTATGTTTTTTTTAATCTACAAATTATATTTAATTTAAAATTATTTTTATTTTTATTCATTATATTTTTGCTTCTCTATAGCTCCTACAGTCTTTTCTGCTACATAATTTATTTCTTTTTCAAGAATATTTGGGCTAATAGGTAAATTAATTAATCTTTCCCAACCAATGATGCTATTTGGATAGTCATTATAACTAAAATTAAATCTTTTTTTGTAATAAGGTTGAATGTGAACGGGTGGAAAACTTAATCTGGTTTCTATTCCTTGTGAATCTAATTCTTTAACAACTTTATCTCTATTGATATTTTTGTCGACTTTGATTGTGTACATATACCAAGCATGATTAGTTACATAATCAGGTATGTAGGGAAGTTTTATTTCATTTATATTTGCAAATTTCTTTTTATAAATACTTACTACCTTTTGTTTACATCTGATCCTATCTCTTAAAGTTGATAATTGTACTATTCCAATTGCTGCTTGGCATTCTGTCATCCTGTAATTGTATCCAAGCATAATATGCTCATATCTTTTTTCTTGGCCCTGGTTTCTAATTATTTTTAACTTTTTCATTAATGACTCGCTATTAGTAGTAATCATTCCACCCTCTCCGGTAGTTATGTTTTTATTCCCAAAGAAACTAAATGAATGAATTAAAGCCTGAGAACCTATTTGATTCCCTTTATATGTTGCTCCAATGCTTTCTGCACTATCACTTATAACGTGAATATTTTTAGAATTTGCAAATTCTATTATCTCATCATAATTCACCGGCATGCCTTGCATATCAACAGTAATAATTGCCTTGGTCTTTTTCGTTATGACTTTTTTGATATCTTCTAAATCTAAATTATAAGTTTCTGGATTTGAGTCGCAAAGGACTAATTTAGCTCCCACATAAAGTACAGCATTAGCTGTGGATATATATGTAAGGCTAGGGACTATAACCTCATCACCTGGCCCTATGTCTAATGCAATTAATGAAGAATGTAAAGTTACTGTTCCATTAAACATAGAAATTGCATATTTTGAATTTGTATAGGCCGCAAATTGATCTTCAAATTCTTTCACTTTTGGTCCCATCGTTACCCATCCAGATTTTATGACTTGATAAACAGCTTCAGCCTCTTTATCTGAAAATACTGGCGATGCAACAGGGATTCTATTCAAAATTAAATTTTATTTTTTAATTTAATGGTAATTTAGCATTTTTATACCAACTCCAACACTTCTGAAGACCTGTAATTAAATTAATTTTTGGATCATAACCAAGTTTTTTAAGTTTCCTAATATCAGGACATCTTTTTGATGTGCTGCCTTCTCTAAGTTTGTCATTACAAATTTGTAAGTTGGTTTTTGTGATTTCCCCAAGGCTCAAAGCTAAGGCTTTAATTGTGACGCTATCATCTAATCCTAGATGATAAATTTCCCCATCTTTACCCTTAGATCCGCATATCTTTATTCCTTCAACAGCATCATCTATATAACAAAAAGCTCGTTTTTCTTTACCAGAACCTTGAATCGGGAAATTTATATTCTTAATTTTGCCATCATTACTCAATAATCTTATTTTTTTTATGAAATCTGGAATAACATGTTCCCACCCCATGTTTGGGCCATATATATTATGAGGTCTGAAAATAATTCTTTGACATTTATTTTTTAAACAATGTAAAGTTAAAAGCTCTGTTATTATTTTGCCTCCGCTATAGGAGAATCTTGGATTTTGAATATCAGGAATAATTATTCTTTCATTCTCATTAGTTGGAACGGAAGTTGGTTCCTGATAAACTTCAGACGATGAAGCTACAACATATTTAGTAATATTGTTCTTTATGGCAGCATCTATTGTATTGATTGATCCTTTAACCCCAACATCTAAAACTAGTTCTGGCTTCTCGTAAAAATACTTAGTTCCATTGACGTAGGCTAGATGATAAACAGTATCAATATTTTTCATTGATTTGTTAACGTCTTCAGGATTTCTAATATCTCCTTCAATAAATTCAAAGTCATCTTCATATCCTTGAAGCTTTTCTAATCCTCCTCTAGAATTATTGTCAAATATTTTTACTATATTACCGTCCTTTATAAGACCCTTAACAAGCCCACTTCCTAGGAATCCAGTTCCACCAGTTATTAAAATTTTTTGAGACATTTAAATATGTAAATGTATAATCTTATCATTTGAGGAGAGTTCACCATCTTGATAAAGGTTCCAAGAGTCCATTAAAACTAATGGAGTTTTTCTACCTTTTGTGAGATTATTGATATCAAAATCACTGTAAATTGGATGATTTATCATTATTATTATTGCATCTGCAATAGCAAATCCGTCTGATATTGAAGTTAATTTTACTCCTAGATTTTCTATCTCTTCATCTTTTACTAAGGGATCATGGCCTAAAATTTCAACAGATTTATTTTGAAGCTCTTTTACTAAATCTATAGAAGGTGAATCTCTCATGTCTGAGGTTTCAGGAATTCCTTTAAATGCAAATCCTAAGATCATAATTTTAGAATTATTTGTTTTGATTTTTAATTCTCTTAACTTTTTAATTACTAAATTAGAAGTATGTATTGGCATATATTCATTGATGGCTCTCCCTTGAGTAATAAGAGAAGAATCGACTCCTGTTTTCTTGCATACATAAGCCAATATATATGGGTCCTTTGATAAGCAGGCTCCACCAACTCCAGGGCTTGGTAATGGAATATTGTTCCTGTTATATCCTTGATTAGCAGCATTTACAATCTGTACCATATTTAGATTATTTGCTTTACAAACTAGGGCAATTTGATTGGCATAAGCAAATGTAATATCTCTATAGGTATTGTCCATTATTTTAAGCATTTCTGAAGATTCAATTGAATCTAATATTATTGTTGTAGATGTTATTTTCTGAAAAAGAGCTTGAGCTCTTTCGGCACTTCGAGAATTAAGCCCTCCTATTATTTGAGGTAATTCCCTTAATTCTTTAAGAGCTTTTCCTTCTACTGTTCTTTCAGGACAGAATGCTAAATCAAAATCTTTACCTGCCTTGAGATTGTTTACTTCTTCTAAAATTGGTAAAACTATATTTCTTGTAGTACCAACTGGCACAGTAGATCTTAATATCACCATATCGTTCTTTTTAAGAACTTTTGCTACTTCTTTGGTAGCAGAGCTTACGTAATCTAAATTAGGTTCTAGAGATGGTCTTTGAATTGGAGTGCCTACAGTAATAATGTAAATATCTGCTAAGGAATTTTTAATACCAACCTGATAGCTTGGAGGAGATTCTTTTTGTGATAAAGAAACCAACATTTGCTTCAAACCTTTTTCATGGAAATGGGGTTTACATTTTTTTAAATCAAAAATTAATTTTTCATCTTTATCAATACCTATAACATCAATTCCGATATCAGACATTACTGTTGAAAGTGTAAGACCAACATACCCAAGGCCTAATATTCCAACAACTTCTTTGAAAGAATTATGGTTTCTTTGCATATGAATTTTTTATAATTAAAATTATAACTTTAAAACTAATTATTTATTAATTATTAAAAAGATTTTTATTTCTTTGTATAAAATATAAAAAAGAAAAGATTGGGAAAGAAATAATTAAGATATTAATACTATTGAGAAAGATTGATATGCCTAAGGTCAAGGCAAATGAGCTAATTAAAAACAGGAAATTTGTTGTTTCAGTATCAGAAAAACCAGATTCAATTAATCTGTGATGAATATGAGCTCTATCAGCTTTAAAAGGTGATTGAGCATTAGATAATCTTTTGAAAATAACAAAAATCATATCTATTAAAGGTATTAAGAAAAATAATATAGGGATAAAAAATGAATATGTATTTTTGAACGAATAATTCATAATTGATATAGAGGCTAAAGCATAGCCTAAGAAATATGAACCGCCATCACCCATAAGGATCTTTGCAGGTTTTCTATTAAATCTCAAAAAGCCAAGAAGAGTTCCCAATAGTATTGTAGAAATAATTAAAATCAAGAAATTACCACTTGAATAAGAGATGAATATGTTACCTATTAAACAAATAGCACTTATTCCACCTGCTAATCCATCTACTCCGTCTATCCAATTTAATGAATTTGTGAAACCTGCCAACCAGAGAGCAGTTATTACTAAACTTAAAGTATTTGATAATTCAAGAGAAAAGTTATTTTCTGAAAATAAATTTAGATTCAAATTCTCAATCCTTATACCACCTAACCACATTAATATTGAAAGAATAAATTGAACAGCTAATCTAGGCCATGGAGAAAGACTAAAAATATCATCAATCAATCCAAGTATAAATATTATTAAAGTTCCTAGGATTAAAGAATAATATTCATTGTAACTAAAGGCATTTATTTGATTTTTGTATATTTCATAAAGAAGTAAAACAAAGAAAAATGATATAGCTATAGCTACTCCGCCTAATCTTACAATTGGTTTTGAATGCCTTTTCCTATCATTTGGTATATCAAAAAAACCTAAATTATTCCCTACATTAATAACTTTTGGGGTAATAAAATTTGTAATTAAATATGAGGATGAAAAAACTATCAGTAATTCAATTATACTCAAATACATTATTTTAAAGATAAAACAATTAAAAGTTTAAACTTCATGGTTAGTGTATTTTTTCTATTTTTTGTTTATTTGAATTAAACATTCTTTTACTATCTTCTCACTTGCTTTACCATCCCCGAAAGGGTTTTTAGCATATGACATTTTATCAAAGAGATCTTTATTAATTATAATTTGGTTTGCTTCATAAAATATCTTATCTGAATTTATACCAATAAGTTTTGCAGCACCAGTTTCTATAGCTTCATTTCTTTCTGTATTTTCTCTCAAAACAAGTAAAGGTTTATTTAGAGAAGGTGCTTCCTCTTGAAGTCCCCCAGAGTCAGTAATAATAAATTTGCATTTATTCATTAAAAAAATAAATTCATCATAAGGGAGCGAATCTATTAAATTTACTCTTGGATCTGCTCCAAAGTTTTTCTCCAATTTTTTTCTCAAAACTGGATTAGGATGCATAGGCAAAATTAATGAATAATCTTTGTGTTTTTCTATAATTTTCTTTAGTCCCATGCAAATATCTTTCAACCTATCACCCCAATTTTCTCTTCTATGAATAGTTATTAATATTAAATTCTTGAAATTAATATTTTGAAAATTATTATTTAATTTTTTCTTTTTTTTAACTATATATAATAAAGCATCGACAACTGTATTACCAGTTATAAAAATTTTATCGCTAATATTTTCTTTGAGAAGATTAATTTTTGCAGATTTGGTAGGAGCAAAATTTAAATGAGATATTTGTGATATCAGTCGCCTATTTGCTTCTTCTGGAAATGGTTCTAATAAACAATTAGTTCTTAATCCTGCTTCTACATGAGCTAAATTTATTTTTTCATGAAAGGCACAGATGGATGCCCCTAGCGCAGATGTTGTATCTCCTTGGACAACTACTAAATCAGGCCTATTTGAAACGAATTCTTTTGATAAACTTTCTATTATTCTTGTTAATAAGCTGTTCAAGGATTGCTTCTCTTTCATTAAATGTAGATTCAAATCTTCTTTAATATTGAAAATTTCCATTATTGGCTTTATTAAATCTTCATGTTGACCAGTACAAATTACACGAATATTAATACCTTTTTCTTTGAATTTTCTTATTACAGGTGCTAACTTTATTGCTTCAGGCCTTGTTCCAAATACTATAGAAATTAATGGCAATTTTGACAATCTAATTATTACTTAAAATAATTTAGCATTTAGTAAAATGTTAGAAAATTATTATTCTGATTTTTAGTTATAATGAAACATTATTGTTAAAAGAAAATTTGCCAAAAAATATTCTTCAAAATAACAATATAGGAATTTTCCCAAATAGAGGGATTATAAATTCTTTTTTTATAGTTTTGGGATTTATTACTCCTTTCCCTATCTTTATAAATGCAAATAAAATTTCGATATTTCTTTTCGAATTTGATTATTCAAATATTAAAACTCTTATAGAAGAAGGAACTGCTGTTCCTGTTGGTGTCATTTCATTATCAATTTATATTTTTGCAGTTTCATTGAGAACAAGATCTTTGTATTACTTAATAAAATATATCTTTTTTATTTTAATTATTTTGTTTGTTTTTTTGCAAGGTTTTGATTTTATCAGAATTCCAGTACTTATTGCACCTATAATATTTCTTTTGTTTTTACGTAGAATAATAAATTGTAAATATCCCCCAAAAGATGGTTTTTCTTTAGGCTATCTACTTGGTTTAATTGCAGTTTATTCTTCTAATATTTTTTCTTTTATATTTTTTTCATTTATAAATAATTCTCCTTTTGATATTCAATACTCAAGACAAATTTTTGGTTATGAGGTTTGGCAATATTACGTAACTTATCCTGCTGTTGCTTCATTAGCTTTTGGTACGTTTGCATTGTTTTTGTTTCTAAATTTTAAATTTATGAAGAAAATAAGCAAATTTTTTTATTTGGTTTTATTTCTTTCATTTATAGCTGCTTTTCTTCCATTAAGGAAAGCTGCTTTTTTAGATATGTTGTTTGTTATTGTTCTAATGTTTGGAAGTTCTATTAAGGAATTATTCAATTTAAAAATTAAAAAGTATAAATTTATAATTTTTTTAATAGTAGCTTTTTTATCTTTAACAGTAATATTTTTAGGTATTAATGAAAGAGAAGGAGTAAACTATATGACAAGAATTACTCCAATAATAGGAGCATTAAATATTATTGAAATTGATCCTTTTAAGATATTTTTTGGTTTTCAAAGTGGATTTGGAGGCTATAGTAATTTATTCATAGAATTGTTTTTAAGGACTGGTTTAGTTGGATTAACTGCATATATAGGATTTATTTTTTATTTTTTTAATTTATATCTAAAATCCTTAAAAAATATTGATGGCATAGGTAAATTCAATAACAATAGTATAGTGCTCTTTATATCATTCAACCTCTTTATTGGTAATCTGGTAAATCTTAATTTTGCTACTCCATATTTTGTGGTTAATTTTGCATCTATTGTTATAATATTTAGTTATTTAGATATATTGAGTAGGATTAAAAATGGAAAAAATAAAAATTTAAAAATTAATATTATTAAAGAATTACAATAATAGATATTTAGATAAAATCAATTTTTTATAATAGAGATTATGAAACAAATAATACAATCTTTTTCAAGTGGCAAAACTGAAATCATTGATATACCAACTCCTAAAATTAAAGAAAATCAATTGCTCATAAAGTCTTCAATTAGCTTACTTTCCAAAGGGACTGAAAAAATGTTGGTTGATTTTGGGAAATCTAATCTTATTGAAAAGGGAAGGCAGCAGCCAGAAAAAGTAAAAGAAGTTTTTTCTAAGGTGATCACTGATGGTATACCTAGTACCTTTGAAGCTGTTAAAAGTAAACTTGAAGAACCTTTTCCTCTTGGATATTGCAATGTAGGTGAAGTTATTGATATAGGTAATAAAGTTAAGAATTTTAGTATTGGAGACAGGGTTGTATCTAATGGACCGCATGCGGAAATATTTACCACTACAGAAAATTTATGTGCAAAGATTCCCGATTCAGTTTCAGATGAAGAAGCTTCTTTTACTGTAATTTCTTCAATAAGTCTTCATGGAATTCGCCTAGCTAATCCAACTTTTGGGGAAACTTTTCTGGTTGCAGGTTTAGGCTTAATTGGTCTTATAACAACGCAGATATTGAAAGCTAATGGATGTAATGTTCTTGGAACTGATCCTGATCCAAATAAATGTGCTATCGCAAATTCTTTAGGTGTTGAAACCATTACTCTTAGTGAAGATAGTGATCCTATTAAATGGTGCCTAAACTTAACTAAAAATAAAGGAGTAGATGGTACTTTAATAACTGCTTCGACCCCTTCTTCTGATCCAATTAATTTAGCTTCAGAAGTTACAAGAAAAAATGGTCGTATAATACAAATTGGTTCTACAGGTTTGAATTTAAAAAGAGAATTCTTTTACAAGAAAGAATTGAATTTTAAAGTAAGTTGTTCATATGGTCCTGGCCGATATGATTCTAATTATGAAAAAAAAGGAATTGATTATCCTATAGAGTATGTAAGATGGACAGAAAACAGAAATTTTTTATCAATATTAAATGCACTTGAAAAAAGAATTTTAAATTTTGAGCCTTTAATAACTCATAAATTTCAATTTCATGATGCTTTAGATGCATATACTTTATTAAGCAGTAAAGAGAATGCTCTAGCGATTTTGTTTATTTATTCGAAGGATATTAATCCTAAAAGAAAAGTTAACTTTCCTATAAAAAAAGATATCTCTTTCTCAAGTTTTGAAGAACCTATAATATCTTTCATAGGAGCAGGTAATTTTTCTGGTAGGCAATTAATACCCGCATTTAAAAAAACAGGTGCAAATTTGTTCGCAATTGGTTCTTTAGATGGATTAAAGCCTTATAGTTTGGCTAGGAAATTTCAATTTCAAGAGGTAACAACAGATATTGATTATCTTTTTGATAATAAAAAAGTAAATACTCTAGTAATTGCAACAAGACATGATAGCCATTATAAATACGTTAAAAAAGCAATATTAAAAGGGAAGAATGTATATGTAGAAAAACCATTATGTATAAATAAAAGAGACCTTGATGACTTAGAAAAAACTTTATATCAAACTAAAGATAAATTTTTAAGAAATAATATAAACCCACCTATATTAATGGTAGGTTTCAATAGACGTTTCGCACCATTAATTATTGATTTAAAAAATAAATTATCAAATTTGACTAGTCCAAAATCTTTTATTTTTACATGTAATGCAGGATATCTTCCCTCCGATCATTGGATTAATGATAAAAATATAGGTGGAGGAAGATTAATTGGAGAAGCATGCCATTTTGTAGATTTATTGAGGTACCTAGCAGGATTTCCTATCGTTTCATTAAAATTATGTTCTGGTTTTAAAGGAGACAAAAATCCTGAAAATTTTATCCTAAATTTAACCTTTACTGATGGATCAATTGGAACTATAAATTATTTTTCAAATGGAAATAAGTCATTTCAGAAAGAAAGATTAGAAGTTTTTTGCAATCAAAAAGTTTTCCAAGTTAACAACTTTAGAAAATCAAAAACATGGGGTACAAAAAACATGAAAAATAGATTCATATCATTTCAAGATAAAGGTCATTTTAATTGTGCCAAATCTTTTCTTAAGGCAATAAAAAATGCCACCAATAGTCCTATTCCTGAAAAAGAGATTTTTGAGGTCCATAGGTCAATCCTTGACTTGCTTGAATAATGAAAAAATGTTGTGTAATTGGTATTGGATATATTGGGTTGCCTACTGCAGCAATACTTGCTAACAATGGCTTTAAGGTTTTAGGGGTTGATGTAGATTTAGATAAAATCAATATTTTAAAAAGAGGAGAAGTTTATATTAAAGAAAAGAATTTAGAGGATCTTGTAAAAAAACAATTATTACTTGGCAATTTAAAAGTTTCAAATAAGGTCTCAAAATCTGATGTTTTTATCATAACTGTTCCTACTCCACTCGCAGAAAGGGATTCAACTCTTCCTAAACCAAATATTGATTATATTTTGGATGCAGCGTTACAAATTTCTAAAGTTATTGAAAAAGGAAATTTAGTTATATTAGAGTCAACATCACCAATTGGTTCGACTAAAAAAATAGCAGAAATAATTTTAAAACAAGCTAGTTGTTCTATTAATGAAATTCATTTTGCTTATTGCCCTGAGAGAGTATTACCTGGCGATACGTTAAAAGAGCTCATTTCTAATGATAGGGTAATAGGCGGTTTAACTAAACTGGCTTCAAAAAAAAGTAAAAGTTTTTATCAAACCTTTTGTAAAGGAGAAATTCATATAACTGATGCAAAAACTGCCGAGATGTCAAAATTATCTGAAAATGCATTTAGAGATATCAATATTGCTTATGCGAATGAATTATCTATGTTTTGCCAAAAATATTCTATAGATGTATACGAACTAATTAATTTGACAAATAAACATCCAAGAGTGAATATTTTAAGTCCTGGATGTGGAGTAGGTGGACATTGTATTGCTATCGATCCTTGGTTTATTGCTTATGCTGATCCAAGCAATACTAATCTTATTAAAACTGCTAGACAAGTTAATAATAAAAAAACATCTTGGATATTAAAATTAGTTGAAAATAGAGCTTTGTCTATTAAAGAAAAAATTAAAAGAGAAATAACAATAGGATGTTTTGGTTTGAGTTTTAAACCTAACATTGATGATCTTAGAGAGTCACCTGCATTGAAAATAACAAAAGAACTTATTAGTAAGGGTTTCAATGTACTTTCTTGTGAACCCAACATAAAGAGTCATCCGGATTTTGATCTTCGTGCTAGTAATGTAATAGTAGAAAAATCTGATTTATTAGTATTTCTAGTCGCTCATAGTGAATTTAGAAATATGAACACTTTTAAAAAAGAAGTAATAAATGTATGTGGTTTGAAACTAGATTCATAATAAGGCTTTTTTATACTTTAAAGGATATAGGTTTTAAAAGAATTTTTCTTAGAGTAAGGCATGAAATACTATCTTTATTGGATAAAAATTTACCACTAAAATTAACTTGGTTTTTTCTAAGAAAAGGTAAAAACACTCCTAAATTTACAAATATAAAAATAAATATTGATTTGAAAATTTTTAATAAAAAAGATTTACAGGAAAATGATTATAATATCGAATTTATTTTTTTAAATAGAAAAATTAAACTGAAAGATCTAATTTATTGGAATAATAAAAATTGGAGTAGATTATTTTTGTTTAATATTCACTATTTCGAATGGGCGAGATATTGGCTAGATGATGCACTTGAAACAAAAAGCTGGTCTAAAGAAGCAAGTACTCTGCCATTTTTAATTGATAGTTGGATTAAATCCAATACCCCAAAACATGGAGATGGATGGCATAGCTATACCACCTCACTTAGAGTAAGAAATTGGATTTGGATATTTCTTTTTAGTCCTGATCTTATTACGAAAAAAAGAATTGACTCTATTTGGTATCAAATATGTTGGCTTAGATTTAGAACTGAATCACACCATGGTGGAAATCATTTGTTGGAGAATTTGATTTCATTGTGTTTTGGTGGAATTGTCTTTGATTCCAAATTCTCAACTAGAATCTATAAATATGCAATTAAAAGTCTTGAAAAAGAATTAAAATTGCAAATATTAAATGATGGAGGCCATGAAGAAAGATCTGCTAGTTATCACATATTGATACTTGATAGGCTTACTGAATTGGGTTGTTTATTAATAATTAACGAACGGATTGTACCTAAATGGTTAAATCAAAAAGTTAAAGAGATGTTAGGTTGGCTTAAAAATATTAGATTAATAAATGATAATTACCCAATTTTTAATGATTGCCCTAAAGAAACATGTGGGAATATTAATGATGTATATTTTTTTGCAAAGGGCTTTGTAGAAAAAAAATGTTACAAAGTCAATGGATTAAGGGGTAAGTTGTTGAATGTAATTTCACAAGAAAAAAATCCTCAGACTTTAATAAGAAATTATGAAAATTATGGAATTACATATTTAAAAGATACAGGATGGACTTTCCTAAGATTTACATCAGGATGGGAATTAGTTTTTAAATGCGGAATACCTTGCCCAAAGCATCTTGGAGCACATGCTCATTCTGATCAATTGAGCTTTGATTTATTTTATAAAGGTATACCAATTATTATAGAAACAGGTACAAGCAGCTACGATAAAAGTTTCTTCAGAGATTTTGAAAGGTCTTCTAAAGCTCACAACACAATTCAATTAGGGATTCAAAGAAATTATCAAACTATATGGTACGAACCAATAGATGTTTGGAGTATATTTAGAGCAGGAAAGAAAGCAAGTCCAAATGAAAGGGATTGTGGTGAATGTAATGAGTGGTTATGGGTTCAAGGTTCCCATAATGGATATGAAGAAATAGGCGCTTCTCATTTTAGACGCATATCTGCGAAAGTTGAAAATGATAATAGCCCCATTATTATTATTCTTGATAGGTTAGTAGTCAAAAAACATAATTTTTCTTTAAAAAGCTGGCTTCATTTTCACAATAATTTCTTCAAAGAAATAAATAATTTTAGTGGTTTAAATTATCAAATTTGGGCTAGTCAAGGTTTTTTAAATAAAAAAAGTAACTATATAGAAAGCTATTTATCAAATGGCTTAGATAAGAGAGAGATGAGAAAAGTTTTTCAATTTTCAGGCGATATAAATAAAGGGGAGCATACACTTATAACAATTATTGGAAGAGATGTAGAAAAAAACAAATGTAAATTTATTAACGCTTATAAGGGATTTATTGATACAGAGTCTAATATTATTAGCTGGGATCATAAACTCAAAAATTATAAGATTGAAACTAAAGATTAGCTTTTAGAAATGAATAACAAAAATAACTATAAAAAAAATAAAAATAGAATTTTGTTTTTTAGCTTCAATTATTATCCTGATCAAAGTGCCGGAGCTATAAGATCAGAACTTTTAATAAAGAAATTAAATGAAATTGATAAATACGCCAAGATTTATATTTTTTGCAGTAGGCCTATAAGATATGGCCCAAACAATTCACATAGATATTTTAAAAATAAAAATCATAATTCCAATATTAAGATCTTTAGGATTTGGATTCCCTTTTTAGGACAATCACCATTTAAACACTCTTTATCATATTCTTTCTTTTTTATTCAGGCATTATTATTTTCTTTTTTTGTAAGACCAAATATTATTTTTGCAACTAGCTCAAAATTATTAACTGCCTTTTTAGCAGCTATTTCTTCTAAATTTACAGGAGCAAAGCTTTACATAGATATTAGAGATACATTTTCGGATAATTTTCTGTATTTTTATAGGTGGAAAAAAAGAGTTTTGCTAGTTAGTTTATTTTTATTAATTGAAAACTTCATTTTACGAAGTTCTCATTCTATAAATATTGTTTCAGAGGGTTTTAAGGAGGCGTTTTTTGGTTGTCAGCAAATAATTAAAGAAAGAAAAATAAAAGTAACTAATTTCACAAATGGAATTGATCCAAATAAAGTCAAAATGATAAAAAAAAGTTTTACTAAAAATAAAAAAAGAAATTTGGATTTTTACAATATTATTTATGCTGGAAATATTGGAGAGGCTCAAGATATTTTTTCTTTAATTAATAAACTTAATCAAAATAAGAAAATATTAAAAAATATGATTAAAGACAAAATTAAAATAATAATTTATGGGTCAGGATCTCAATTAGTACTTTTAAAAGAACTTTTAGAAAAAGATAAAGTTCAAAAAGAAAGTTTATTATCTGAAGTTATTTCTTATGAGGGATTGATCTCCAGGGAGGAGACCCTTCTAAACTTTAGCAATGCTGATTGTTTATTATTAAATTTGGGTTTTTATAAATCTCTCTCTATGGTTATACCTACAAAATTATTTGAATATTCCGCTACACCACTTCCTATTATTTTTAGTGCTTCTGGTTTTACTAAGGATTTTATAAGTGATGTTGATGGAACTATATATTTTGATAATTTTAATCCTGAAAGTTTTTTAAAAGCTATTAATAAATCTAGAAATATTAATGTAAATGTCAATAAAAGAAATAAATTTTTAGAAAAATTTGATTCTGATTTAATTTATACAAAATTTGCTAAACATTTGTTAAAAAGATAATTATATGAATTAAAATTTTACTTACTAAATTCTTAGTAACATTATTTTTATTAAATGTAATCTGCTTTAATTACTTTGTAATTAACTAAAACTTGAACTAAAATTAGACTAAATTGATTATCAAATGAAAAAAAAACAAATAATTTTTTATGAATTAAATGAGGTACCTGAAATTATTTTTGAACGTTTTAGAAGCAAATCTAATAAATTTAATAAACTTCTAGAAAAATTCTCTTTTTACAGAACAATTTCAAAAGATAATTGTGTTCTTTCTCCATGGATTACTTGGTCTACTGTCCATAGAGGCGTAACTTTTAAAAAACATAAAATAGAAAATTTAGGGCAAGATGTACATAAACAAAATATAGATTATCCTCCAATTTGGATGGATCTTAAAAAAAAAGGTTTATCAGTTGGAGTTTTTGGTTCTATGCACTCTAATCAATTACCTCAAGATTTTTTAGAATATGATTTTTATATACCAGATCCTTTTGCTGATCATTCTAAATGTAATCCAAAATCTCTTGAGCCAATTCAAGAATTTCAGTTGAATCTCACAAGAGGCTCTTCAAGAAATGTAAAAAAATCATTTTTTAAAGAATTATCTTTTAAATTTTTTATTTCTCTTTTTAAAAGTGGTGTAAAAATAAAAACATATTTTCTCTTATTAAAGCAAATACTGCATGAAAAAATAGATAAAAAAAAGCTCAATAGAAGAAGGGTTTATCAGTCTGTTATAAATTTTGATATTTATTTAAAATTACTAAAATTAAGATCACCTAGTTTCTCATCTTTTTTTACTAATCATGTTGCTTCCTCAATGCATAGATATTGGGAGGCTGCTTATCCTAAAGACTTTAAAGGTAAAAATAAGCAAGATTTAATTTGGATAAAGAGTTATAAAAATGAAATTGATTTTGCAATGCAAGCTTTTGAAAGACAGCTTTCTTCACTAGTTAAATATGCAGAAAAAAATGAGAATTGCGAGATTTGGATCTGTACTTCTATGGGACAGGGACCTGTTATTAATTATTCACCTGTAGAATTTCAACTTTATATTACCCATCCTCAAAAATTAATAGAGTTTTTAAATTTGAATCCAATGTCTTTTGAAATTAAACCAGCAATGATGCCCAGGTGGACATTAAAAGGTAATAAGAAAGATATAAAAGATTTATCAAATGCAATCAAAGAATTATTAATAGATGGGAATACTTGCGAACAAATGTTAGGAGAAAATAGTTTGACAATAAAGATTGAATGTATTAACAAAATTCCTATTATCATTTATAGAGGTAAAAAAATTGACTTTAAAAAAATTGGATTGGAAATAATAAATGTTGATGATAAATCGGGATCATCTGCATACCATATTCCCGAAGGAGTACTAATGATATATGGTCAAGATTCTGAGAGGTATAGAAAAAAAAGTTTGATACCAACAAATCATTTAAAAGGACTTATTGTAAATTCCTTTTAAATCTTTATTCTGAAGACTTAGGTAAAAATTGAATCTTTATCAATAAGAAACCAACCTATTATTTTTTCATTATATTCATCAAGACATTTATTTAATATAAATAGCTCATTTTTAGAAACTGCCCCAATTTCTGCAAAGATAAAAATTCCATCACATTTTTCTATTGTTGAAGAATCATTGATATTTAGATTTAATTTTTTAATAGGTAATTCATCTTCTAAGAAATTAATTGCTTGATTTTTTATATCAATCTTGAAAGATGTATAAATATATCCAAAATTATTTTTTTCTAGGCTAAGATCTTTTTTACTATTTCTTATCTCATTTTTAATAATAATTGAATTCAATTTTTTGTTTTTATAAGATAGTTTTTCTAAAAATTTATATGGAAATATATTTAAAAAATCGTCAAACTCATAAATCATTTCTCCTTTTCTTTCCTTTTTATATATAAAAAATGTAGAAATTATAAATGAAATTAAAAATGCAGTAATTGCTGCCTGCGATCTTATTGGATAGACCCTATTTTTCTCTATTATTGGATCAGAAAGTATTAGCCATGGCTCTTCTTTTTTTGCGTTTTCAAACTTGAGAAAAGATAGCTCAGATTCAACTCTAGTCAATATATTAATATCCTTTTCTGCAATCCTCTTAAGATTCCTATACTCTAAAAGTATTTCGTTTGGTCTTTTTAGAGCTTTTCGGAGGTTATCAATTTTTAGTTTCAAATTTTTTAGAGTTATTGAATTGGGTTTGAGTTTAGCTGATAAATCAATAAATAAAGCTTCATAACTCTCCAATAAATTAAATTGTTTTGAGAATCTCTTCCCAGCACCAGTATTACTCAATTGAGAATTTTCTACTTTATTATTTTGATCATTAAAAAATTTAAGCAACTCCTCAGTTTTATTTCCTTCTATACCAACAAATCCATCAAAATCTCCTAATCCATTTGCGATAGAAAATTTGTTCAGTTTTGTTAGTGATTCCAATGAATTTTTGTTTAATAACTCTTTTTGCTTAAGTAAAAAGCTTATCCCTTGTGAGGTCTTCCTTTTCTTATCTGCAATTGAATAATCTTGGAATTTTTTGGCAATGTAGTTTAGAGTTTCTATTATTAATTCTTTATTCTCATCTTTTAGTTTTACATTAAGAACATTAGATTTATTTTCAAATTTTACTGAAATATTCTTTTTAACCCATTCTTCAAAAGTAGGAACTTTAAATCCTTCTTCTAATTTCTTTTTTTTAAATTGTGTGTATATATCAGATAAAATATATGGACTACTTAGTATAACTGATTGGGTATCTTTGAAAGCATTATCTCCGCTATAAAGTCCAGTTATACTTGCTAAGTCATTTATTCCATTATCAAAAGAAGATGTTTTCTTTTGGCTTGACTCTACTAATATCCTGAAATTACCCTGCCAAATATTTTTTTGTGTATATGTAAAAAGTATTAATAAAGTAGTTGCTCCAATGGTTGCTGATAAAATTTGTTTCTTTTTTCTATTTAAAAAGTTTAAAAATTTTCCTAAAACTATTTCCTCCTCATTATTTTCATAAAGATAATTACTTGAGCTATTATCCTTTGGCAGGTAATTTTTCATACTTTTAATTATATGTGTAAATGTGTAAAAAAAAAATTTTTTAAAGTTATTTAAAAATTAATTGTCTGTTTTTAATTTATAAAAATCTATATCTGCAAATAATAATTAAAAATTAAGTTTACTAAAAGTTAAAATAATTTATCGACCATATTTATCTTCGATTCTTAATATGTCATCCTCTTCAAGATATTCCCCATTTTGGACCTCTATTATTTCTAGTTTGGTTTCTCCAAAATTAGATAAACGATGATTAGTTCCTTTTGGAATGTAGGTGCTTTGATTTTTTTTTAAAATAAATTCTTCTTTCCCAACTTCTACTTTTGCAATTCCATTTACTATGACCCAATGCTCTGATCTATACTGATGTTTTTGAAGGGATAATTGTTCACCTGGCTTTACTTCTATTAATTTTACTTTCCAGTTTGAGTTTTCAGCTAGAGAAAAATAATTCCCCCAAGGTCTATAAATTTTCTTATGACTGAGCCCTTCTTTGATGTTATTTTCTTTTAATTCTTTTACTATATTCTTAATTTCTTGAGAACAATTCTTATTCGCGATTAGTAGAGCATCAAATGTATCAATAACAATTAAATTATTTAATCCAATTCCTACAATCAATCTTGAATCACTTCTTAAATATGAATTTTTCGTATCTCGTAGTAAAACATTCCCTTGAATTGCATTTGAATTTTCATCTTTATTAGATATTTCCCAAATAGATTTCCAACTTCCAACATCACTCCAGAATGTATTAATTGGGATTAAAGTGGCTAGATTTGTTTTCTCCATAACTGCTACATCTATAGAGATATCGGGACAAAGACTAAAGCTCTCACTATGTAGTCTTTGAAAATCAAGATCAGATGATCTTTTTAAGAAAGCATTTTTACAATATTTAAATACTTTTGGTTGGAATTTTTCGATCTCATTTAATATTACAGAGGCTTTTACCATGAAAATACCACTATTCCAAAAAATATTTTTATTCTTAATTAATGAATTTGCTTTCTTTTGATCTGGTTTTTCAACAAAATTCTTTACTTTGAATGCCTTTTCGCTTTTCTTATTTGATATTTTGAAGGTCTCAATATATCCGTATCCAGTTTCAGGAGAAGTAGGTTTAACCCCAAAAGTAACAATTTCTCCTTTATTAGAATAATTTATTCCATTTTTAATACTTTCTTGAAAAATTTCCTTTTTTTCAATTTCATGATCGGCGGATAAAATTAGAAGTATTGGATCAGAATTAAATTTAATAGCTTGGAGTGCCGCAATAGTTATTGCAGGGGCTGTATTTTTTCCAAAAGGTTCAAGAATAATTGAAAGAGGGGAAACTTTAATATCTCTCATTTGTTCTGCAACTAAAAATCTATGTTCTTCATTACAAATAATTATTGGATTTTCTATATTTTTTAACCCAATTAATCTCTTATAAGTTTTTTGTAATAAAGAATTATTGATTCCACCTGAGATAGAATGAAATTGTTTTGGGAAACTTTCTCTTGATAAAGGCCAAATGCGTGTACCTGTACCTCCCGATAATATTACTGGAATAATAGATAAATCTTTAATCAAACAAAATACTTTTTCTCATTTGAATATAGTTATTTAATACATATTTGTAAATGTGATTCATAAAATCTTATCTATTTCAAATCAGTTAATCTATTTAGATATGCTTCATATGTAAACTCATTAATTAGATTATCCCTAAAATTCTCAATAACGTATTCACGTGAATTAATTGCAAATCTTTTACAAAGCTCTGGATTTTTAATTAGTAATTCAATAGCACTCTCAATTGCAATAGGATCCTTTACGTTTACTAACAAACCATTAATTCCATGATTCACTATATCTCTGCATCCAGGTACATCTGTTGTAATAATAGGCAGTTGCATGCTTGCCGCCTCAAGAAGTGCTTTTGATAGTCCTTCTCTCCATGAGGGTAAAACTACTATATCTATTTTCTTATATATCTCTTTCATATTTTGTTTAAATGATATTTCTTCTAAATATGGAAGAGCTCCTATTTTCTCTTTGATAGTTTGAGCAAGTTTTTTGTTTTTCGGGATTATGAGTTTGCCTGCTATATAAAGTTTAAATTTAAGATTTTTCTCCCATAATGAATCACATGCAATAAGCAATTCATCTATGCCTTTTTCTTTGATAATTCTCCCTGGAAATAATATCTTCCAAACATTATCTTTAGGGAATTTTATATTTTTTGTGGAATTTTTAAAGTATTCTGTATCAACGCCTGATCCTCTTATAAGTAATGAGTTAGAGGAACTTACAATTTTTAATTTTTCAAAGTATTCTTTATCATCGTTATTTTGAAAAATTATAGTTGATTTTGATTTTCTGAGGATAATTTTATATAGGGGAAATATTAGGTAGAATAATAATTTATTTTTAAAGTTTTTTCTTAAAAATAAATTTCCTAATCCAGTAATTGAATTAAAAACATTTTTAATTTTTAATAGCCTGCAAACTATGGTTCCATAAAGTACGCATTTAATAGTAAAGTGATTAACTAAGGTAGGATTAATTTTTTTATAAATTCTAAATAAATTTTTAATAGATTTTATTTCGGAAATTATGTTAATTGAGCCGTTTTTAGAATTCCATTGAAAATGACTTATTCCATAACTTTTCAACTTAATTGTGTATTCATCTATAGGACTAATTATATAAACTTTAAAACCTTTAGACCTTAGAAGATTTATCAGAGATAATTTAAAATTATATATATACCAACTTGAATTAGCAGTAAAAACAATTATTTTATCTCTTTTCTTATTTCCCATTGATGAAGACATTATTTAAAAAAGATTATTTATCTTGAGTAATTAAATTTTCTTTAGCCAAGAAAAGATTGATAACATAAATCAAAATTTCTATTATTTATCTGTTTAGTTTGGATAATTATTGAACTGAAAATTTGTTATAAACCTTTATAACTTTTTTTGTTAAAGTTTCCCAACCTAAACTATTCCTATATTCTAAACATTTTTCATGGCATTTTTGCCAATATGATTTATTCTCGTAAAGATCAATCATCGCTTTAGCAAATTTAGTTGGATTACTTTTTTCTACACAAAATCCAAAATTTTCTGATATTTCTTTACAAGATCCAGCGTCAGTAGTAACAACTGGGCATCCTGAGGACAAACCCTCCAGTAATGATTTTGGTAATCCCTCACTTATGGATGATTGTAAATAAATGTATGTTTTGGATAACTCTTTAGATATGACTTCATAGTCACAATATCCCTTTATAAGTACATTGTTTTTTAGTTCTAAATTATTAATTAGTTCTTTGAGATTACTCTTTTCTGGTCCATCTCCATATATTTTGAGAATAGCATTTGGATTTCTTTTTAAAAAAATTTTAAACGCTTTAATCATTGTGACATAATTTTTTTGCCATCTTAAGCTTCCTATTGAAGTATATATATTTGGATCTTTTTTAGCAGTTCTAAAAATCTCGAGATCTACTGAATTTCCCACTATTGAAACTTGCGCTTTTGGATCTATATTTTTTATTTCTTGTGAAATATTTTTGTTTACACAAATAAAATAATCTATATTTTTTATAAACATTCTATGAAGCATTGAATTCTTTATTCGATAAATATCTGTCCCACCAAGTTGTAAAATTACAGGCATTTTAAATATCTTAGATATTATCGCACCTGAAATCATATAATTTGCGCAATGTATATGCAAAATTGAATATTTAAGATTTTTCTTATCAATAAAAAAAATTAATTTTAAAAACATTATTATTTCCCCTAAAAATTTAGAAAATGCAATTATGAGATAAGAAAAGAGCTTATGATTCTTTTTTGTGAATTTAAGATCGTAGTATTTGATAATTTTGAAATTTGTATTTCTTAAATTAATAAGACAGTCATTTTTATTACCTTTTTTTAGAAAAATATCGGTTGGAATATTTATATGTTTTGTATAATTAAAAGCATGTAAACCTATTGAGCGATAATTCTCTGTAGGCCAAGTTCTACAAATTCTTATTATTTTTTTTGGAAGAAAATTATTCATTTTTTTTATATTGGCTGTAAATATTTTTAGACCTAGTTAAAATCTTTAATAAAATAATTATTAAATAAAAAAAGATGTATATACTAAATAGTTCTGTAAAGTAGAAAAAAAGAGGATATAGTAAAAAAACAATATGCGGAATAGAAGTAAGAGAACTGAAAAATATTCTTACAATAAATGATGATATATTTTTTAATTCAAGTCTAAATTTTTCTTGTTTACTATAACTGAAAGTCTTTTTTTCTAAATTAATAAGATATAAATTATCCTTAGAAGCTGCATCAAATAGATCTAATAATGCAATAAATATAAAAACTATACCAGTAGTCTCAAAATTATTTCGTATTGATAATATTCCATATGATAAAAATATCGATGGATTGGCAATATAGTGACAAAGCCTGTCTAAATATTTGCCATATAAGCTTGTTTTATTTGAGTATCTGGCTACGGCCCCATCCACAAAATCAACTAAATTAATTAATATACCAAGTATTGAAATAACTAATAAACCTGATCTAAAGTTTTGAATAAAAATTGTGCTTAATATACTTAAAAATGATAAGGGCACCATCATTAAAGTAATGATATTGGGGTGGATTCTTAATTTTATGAATATAGTTGAGAAAAATGGCAAAAAAATAATCGAAAAATTTTTTGACCAAAATTCTTTAGGGTTTTGACTATTTTTTATTTTTTTATATATACTTTCCATATTTTTTTTCTCAACTTAATTACTAATTTATATAGTATTTCATAAAAAGTATAATCTTTATAAACATTAACCAACCTTTTAAAATTGTCCCCCCACTTTTTTGTTATTTGTATATTATCTATTTTTTTTATAGCTATGATCTCACAGACACAAGAATTTGGAGTAGTATAAATACCTTGTGATTTAAGATAGTTTTGAACTCTTGATGGCGGTTGATTACATAATTTCCATCCATAATAATTATCTTTTTTTGAATAAATAATATTTATATTTGATATGCATAAAAATTTAGAAATTTCTTTGATTATATATTTAAGATTTCCATTAACAAATTCTCTTTTCCCATGCAGAAAAAGTGGAAAGTTAATAATTAATTTTCCTGATTTTTTTTTTAAAACTCTTGCGATTTCATAAACCCCTTTAGCCAAAGTCACATTATATTCATGCCAATGTTCCATTGATTGATTTGATACGCAATAATCATATTGATTTGATCTTATGGGAATATTATCTACGCTCCCAATAAGGTTATTTAATGTACTCTCTCCTCTAAAATTATATTCGTGAACATCTAATCCATCTTTTTTTAAAAGAAATTTATTTTTTGAACTTAGGATTAACGAATTCGAGCCACAACCAATTTCTATTAAATTAGAGTTTTTATTAATATTTTTGAGTAATTTCTTATTCAGAAAATCTACACTATTATGTAATAAGCTTTCTTTCTTATTGAAATCAAAAGTTTTTTGTACATCCAGATTTATAAATTTTATATCAATATTTTCATTAATTGATTTTGTTTCTTTAATTAGAAAAATCTTATATTCTGAAATGAATTTATTCATTTATTTTTGAGTAATTTTATAAATAATTTAAATATTAATTTAGGTTCAAATAAGTAATATGATCTGCTATACCAAATCGTTTTAAAAGCCCGAATATATCTTTTTTGCGTTATTGAACCAGTTAATGAACATGGAATTATTGATGATTTAGAAGCTTTTATACTTTTAAAAAATCTAAGATCAAGATTTTTACCATTGTCTGTTTGTAAAAAAATTTTTAAATTATAAAAGGATATATCTTTATCCAAAAATCTTAAATTTCTATAATTTTTTAGGCTATGTTTATTTTTCGTTACTAATTTTATTTCTAAAGCATGCTCGTTACTAAAATTATATTCGTTAAGTATACTTATAATAATTTCTTCAAAGAAATTTAGTGAATTAGAAAATAAAAAAATATTAAATCTTTTTTTTGAACCTTCTTTAATTAAAAATGAGATTCTCTTTGCAAAGTTTTTCTTAAAGGTTTGATAAGGTAAATAATCTGTTTCCTTAAGGTAATTTTTTAATAATTTGAATTTTTCTTTTATAGATTGATTTTGTGAATTTATTTTAATCTCTTTTTCATTTAGACCTTCTATTATATTGTATGAAATTTTTTTATCATCATAAGAATAGATTATTTTTGTATCTTTATTTCTAACACAACATACTCTTTTTGATTGTCCAAGAAATCGGGCGTCGCTCCTAGCTAAAATGTCTATACTTTTTTTGGTTTTATGTAATCCATCATTTTCTTCTAAATAATCAAGTAAAGAAGAGGAATAATTTAGGCTGGTTTTGGGGATTTCAATATTCAGATAATCTAAAATTGTTGGAAATATATTTAAAGAAGAGATTTGATAAGTGTATTTTTTATTAACTTTATATTTTGGTAATGAAATAAAAAAGGGGATCATAATATTATCATCAGTCATAAAAATATCATGAGTTAATTTTTTTTTCTTTAGCAAATCTGGAGTAATTCCTTTAGAAGGATCAGGGTATCCATGATCAGAACAGAGTATAAAAATTGTATTGCTTTTGGTAAAACCATATGAATTAAACAATTGTAATGTGTCTTCAACTATGGATGAGGTATTAGGATCTTTTCGACAGTTAAAGTCAATAAACCAAAATTTCTTATTTGGTTTCTTATTTAAGTTTTCTTTTTTTAGTACGTTTGCAAGAAAATTATAAATTTTTATATTAGACCACCAATCTCCATGGCTATATCCATGAGGCCATTTATTTCGTGGATACATATTTACGCATGTTAATTTTTCTCTAATATCAGGGTGCATTAAAGCTGCATTACAGTCCCAACCTTTTTCTGACAACAAAGAAGTTAATGTAGGGAAGGTTTTTCTATTAAACCTGAAATCATTATAATTTGTTCCTAAGACGAAGGAATGTATGCCAGTCATCATTGCGCTAATTGACATAACTGTACTTGGCGCAGAAGTAACTACTTCTGTAAATTCTATAGAACTAGCAGAAAATTTATCCATTATTTCAAGTCTAGATCTATCATCGGTAGAGTGATATCTTCTAACAGAATCTACAAAAATCCAAACTATGTTCATTTTTGCATCCTCTTTAAGATGAATAATTTTAGTCTTGTTTCAGACCATCTATTGAATTTTGAACCATCTTGATGAACCCATATATTTTTTGATTCTACGAAGTTAATTTTATCAAATTTATTCAATAGATCCTTTTCTGTCCTATATATTGCTGAATAGTTCATTTGTAAATCTGCTGAAAAAATATTATCAAGAATATATTCTTTTTTAACTCCAACGGGTTCTCTCATTACAATTATTGAATTGTTAGTTGCAAAGGTGTTGATAAATTTAAGTAATTTTAATAAAGTCTTTTCATCTAAATATAAAATTAATCCTGATATAAAAAAAAGATCATATGGGGAATTTTGGGGGAGTCTTTTTTCTAAGATATCTCCGTAAAAATAGGATATACTTCTTGACTTGCTTTTGCTTTCTAAATATTCTTTCCCTTTTTTTAACATGCCTTCTGCAGTATCTGTAGCTAACACACTTTTAGAGAATTTTGAAAGAAGAGAAGTCCATTGACAAGTTCCAGCCCCGATTTCAATTGATGAATTGAACTTTCTTTTTATCTCATGAAAGCATTCTTCAACTTTTGCCATTTCTATTTGGCTTTTCTCTTCTGATAATTCTTGGTTTTTTGTTAGATTGCTAATACTATGGATATAACTTACTTTTTTAAGAGACTGCTTTTCCCAGAATTCATTCATTTGGCTAAAATTTTAAATTTGGTAGAATTGAATCATTGATTTTCAATATTTTCATATCTGAAAGAAAGTCATGATTGAAGGATGTTTTCTCATTTGAAGATTTTCCTGGTATAAGCAATAATCTTACGCCTAGGGGTTTATTAAGCTTTTGCGAAAGACTAATAACATCGCAAAGAAGACAAGATATTGTTTCTAAAAATATATCTCCAGGTAAAGGTAACATATCAATTCCACATCCACAAACAGAAGAATAAAGCATTAAAGATTCGGGTGATAGTACATTGCTGTAAGATTGTCTTGCTAACCAATCGTCCTCTAAAGGTGAGAACATTACACCATTGAAACCAACACTTTTCGCATTAGATATTTTAAAGGCTTCTTTTATAATATTTGTTAACTTTGAAGTAACAGAAAGAGATCCCAAGTTTCCAAGTGTATGAACACCGAGAAGCTCATATAACAAACCTATGCTTTGATTTGTGCGTGGAATAGGAGCTAAGGATGCATCTATACCATTGAATTTAATTATTGAATTTCTAGTAAGGTAATTATCTATTGATTTAAGATTTTCTACTAAGATTTCTTGGAAATCTTTAAGATTTGCTGAATAGTCTGAGCTATCTTTGTTGTAGATTTGATTAATTAGTTCTTCAAGAGTTTCCAATCCTATTGAATAAGTTAAAGGATTATCAAAATTAGAAAAGGGAAAGAAAGGTGTGTTACGTGTTTTACCATCACTAATACCTAATCTGAAGTTATCAAAACCACTTTCAGAAAGTCTTGAAACTTTAATGATAGTTCTTGAATATTCATCAAATATTTTTTGTGATTTATCATCAACTATTAAATGTATAAATAAATTTGATATTTTCCTAATTATGGTTGTAACTATTTCAGAAATAGAATCTATATCTTCAAACTGACTACTATTTAATGATAATGAAAACCATCTGATATTTCTACTTGCACAATTTAACTTTAAATAATTTAAGGTATTGATCAAACTTGGTAAGTGAGTTATGGATAAAGACTCATTGAAAATTATGCTTATTCTATTTGTTTTTACATTTTTATAATTATTTTTTATGATTTCTATCTGAGTATTTATTTGTGAAAGCTGTTTATCTATATCTGATTCAGTAAATCCATATTTTAATTCTATAGAAGAAGTGATAGTTCTAAAATTCATTAAATTAAGATCTTAAACTACGATAATTTATAAAATCATTAGCATTATTTATTTCAAAAACACTATCTTTTTCTATAAATAATTCAAATGTATTTAGTTTTTCTTCAGGAATTATATCAGTTGTATAAAGAGATTTATAGTTATTGGGTAATTGGGAAATCCATTTTTTCAAATTAGATACTTTAGTTCTGATGATCCCTAAAGATTCAGGATCATTATAATCTTCAACTAATCCATTATATTTAGATTTTATTTTGCCATTATCTATTTTTAGGTTACATGCCTTTTGGGACCTTGATTCTCTAAAAGATGCTACTAAAATATTTTCTGAACAATTTTCTTGGAATTTTTCAAAAAAGTCATCTTCAATGAAGTAATCTCCAGAATATATATCTACAATTTCGTCTGGAGAAAGGCAGTTAATTGCCAAAGACAAGCTGTATGCGCTTTTTGTAATCGCCCAAGAATGATTTAATATAACATTTATATTTGGATGCATATTGAGTATCGAAAGGGCTCTGAAACCTAAAACAAATAATGTATTCTCACCATATATTTTTAAGAAACTTTCAATAATTGTTTTATTTGTTTTGGGATTTTTAAGTAGGATTTTTGGGAAAATGTCCGAAGTATCATAGCATTCCCCGGCAGCTAGAATTATCGCCTTATTCATTTGTAAAGAGCTCCTAGATTAATTGGTTCAAAAAATGGAATATTTAATTCATGTTTAGCTGTTTTATAAGGAAATATTTTTGAATCCAAAAAATTTTTTATAATTATTTCTGAAGAAACTTTAACTCCTTTTCTTAATGAAAAAGTATTGATAAGACTATAAGAATAAATAAAGCATGGAATCTTTTTTAAATTTAAAGTTAAGGCAACTTGTAATCTATGGTGTCCATCCATTACTAAATTATGTTCTTGAGCTACTGCAAGTGGAACGGTCCATTTTTCTTCTTTTTTTATTTTTTCTTTAAGCCAATCTACTCTATTAGTGTCAAAATCCTCAATTGGATTTAATTTTTTTGGATTGAGAAAATAAACCTTCATAAATTAATTTCTTTTCCTTTTAAGGATATTTAATGTGAGTTCAAACAAGAAATATATTCCTCGTAATCATTAAATGAAAGAGCGCTATTAGACATATCATAATACTTCATGCAATAGTCATTTTTGTTTTTAAAGATAACGTCATGGAAATATAAAGAGTTTTTATTGGTTTTTGTTTTCAAGATTAATTTAGCTTGCTCCAACCACAATTTAAATCCATTTTCATTGAACCATGTCAATCCATATAACTTTTTGGTATTAATAGATTTTTTTTTATTTGAAATATATATATCAAATATTAAATCCTGGTCTTGATTATGCTCATTTTGTATAGGTTCTATAAAGCCCCCAATATCGGTATTTTTAGCTAGTCCTTTGGTTGTCCAGCAAATTGTATTTTCTTTGTTAAGAATCTCTTTATTATAAATTAAATATGAATTGAAATTACTTAGAAGATTTGTTTTAAAAAAACTGTCTGCTTCAATAACCAGAATTCCTTCTTTAGTAAATATCGAGTTATCAACAATAAAACTAAATGCTTTATGTAAAGATTCTAAATTGGAATCATTCATAAAATTTTTGTTAACGATTATAGTTGCGTCATTTAAATCAATTTTCTTTCTTATTATTTCAGATTCATGGCCTAAAACAATAATTGTTTCTCCTTCAACAGTTGTGTTTACTTGTCTTAAAAGTCTTTTAAGAGCAGGTTCCCCTTTAAAGGGTATTAAAGCTTTTGTGATGTATGGATAGCCTTTTGGAAGAGTCTTTCTTAATCTGTTTCCTTGGCCAGCAGCTAGGATTAATTTAATCAATTTTTGTACAGCTCCTTGATTAATTTACAATTTTGATTGTTTAGAGTGTAATTTTCTTTTGCAAAATCAGCAATTGCACTTGGTAATAATGAAGAAGCATTTTTCACCAAGGTTGAGAAGTCAGAATTATTTTTATAAAAAATTGCATATTTTGAGGCAGTATCTCTATTTTCTGGAATATCAGAAACTATACATTTACATCCATTCACCATAGCTTCAATAAATGCATTAGACATGCCTTCGCTATTACTTAAATTTATAAAAAATTCAGATTTTGCATAGTAATCTGAAATATCTTTTTTATTAATATGACCTCTAAATTTTATATTACTTATTTTTTTATACTTATTTTTTAAATTTTTTAATTCGGGACCATCACCGATAACTACAATTTCATATTTACTATAATTTTCGATTTTCAGGATTTCATCTAAGGCGAGGTCAATATTTTTTCTTTTTATGATTCGCGAAGATATAAGTATTGATTTTTCTTTCTTAATTAGTAATTTTCTATGCTTTGATTTTATAAGATTTGGGAAAATAACAATATTTTTTGAAAATATAGATCCAGTAATCTTTGCAGATTTTGTTAAGCAGTGAAGTCTAACAAAATTTGATTTGCATATAATTTTCAGTAAGATTCTTTTAATTAACAATTTAATGTCCCTTGAGAAAAATCTTTCTCTTGAAATTAAAGAGTCTTTGGCAATTCTGGTAATTTTTATTAAAAGTTTAGCTTTTATTAATAAGGCAATTATATAACCTAAAAAAATTACATATCCATTCGAATGGACATGAATATTTTTAATCATTTTGTATTTTCCAAAAATTAATTCTAAAAGAAATCTTTTACCTGTTATATTTTTAATTTTTACTATTTTTTTTGAATTTTTATTATAAGTCCAAACACCATAATCACTTATAATTATAGATTTTATTTTATGGTTTTCATATAAAAAAATTACAAGATTTTCTACATTTATCTCTGCTCCACCTGGAATCTTTTTACCAAAACTTCTTACAAAATGTAGGACTGTCATTGTATCTCATATACATTATCGCACAAAGAAAAGGCTTCATCTTTTGAGTGTGTTATTAAGATTGATGTAAATGCATTTTCTTTTAATAATTTTATGAATTTGTTTTTTGATAATTCATCTAACCCTTTAAATGGTTCATCCATTGCAAGTATCTTATTATATTTTTTTGGAATCAACCTTAATTCAAAAATAGTTCTTAGTATATTAAGTCTTTGAGCTTGGCCTCCACTTATTGAGGTGGCATTTTCGGAAATATTTTTAAATAAGTCTTGATATTTTATTATATTTAATTCTTCTCCCAAGCCAGATTCTTTTAAAAGAAAAAAGATAAAAGATTTACTTTGATTTAAAAAATCTGAATCATTACTGTTTGCAATATATTCTATTAATGGACAATTAGGTATGTAATTGAATTGAGCTAAATAAATGAATTTATTTTGCTCATTATTTTTAATTGTAAGTTCACCTTTTTTTGTCTTTAAAGATTTATTGTAAAGTCCTGGGAAAGCAGTACCTGTAATTACATCCATGAAAGAAGTCTTACCTGATCCACTTTTACCTGTTATAGCAGTCCATTGATTTTTAAATAATTTAAATTCAAAAAACTTATCTCCAGAAGCTCTATTAATTAGTTTAATATTGATAATTTCTGATAATTTGTTTTTATTGCTGCATAATTCAACAATCCGACCAATTCTATTTACTGCTTCTATGCTTTTTTTATAAGCATTATGTCCCTTGGAAACATTAATCAAAGTACACATTCTATCTAAATTAGCAGAGTTACAATTAATAGCGGAAATAGCTACAAAAATACTTTGGAAAGAAGGGATTATTTTTTGAATGCATAAAGCAAGTGTTGCTAAAGTTGAAATTGTATCGGCTTTACCTTGAAATGCTATTAATAAGCCTATTAAAGCAATAGATATTAACCCAAAAGTTTCGGCAACAAATTTAGGATATATTGAAAGAAAATTATTTTCTGCAAACATTTTCTTTACTTTCAAATCATTTTTATTTAGGTAATTAGATACTTTCTCTCCTTGGATTGAATTTTTTAAGTATCTTGAACTTATTACGATCTCACTAGCAGATTGAACAAATTTAGCTCTTAAACCTGCTATCTCTTTGCTATTTTTTCTAATTTTCTTTTTAGAAGTTTTAACAAATATGAAGTACAAAATTATATAAATTGCTGAAATTATAATTGTTATTATTGGAATTTTTATAGTAATAAATGTAATAATTGAAATAGTTAATATTAAGCTAGTAATTATTTGCAATATTGGATAAACTAATTCATTAGAAATAGTTTGGATATCATTTGAAAATACTTGCGAAAGCCTACTTATCCCAAAGTCTTCTAATTCATATACGTTTGTTTTTGAAGCACTATTTATTACTTTATTACTAATATTGCTAGATATTTTTATATTTATTTTTGTAGATAAATATGAAAGTATTATTCTTGTAAAGCCACTAACAAATGCAAATAATATGAAGTAAATAGCTTGTGCATTATTTGATCTATTAGATATTGAATCTATTAGACCAGGTATTAATGAAATTGTTTTAAGATCAAAGAAAGTTACTATAAGACTTAAAAGTGCTGCAATAAAAAGGTATTTAAAAGCACGTCCATTTTTAAAGAGTAAAAAAATATTTGAATTTTTAATTTTATATATTATTTTCAAAATTTTTTAAAATATATTTAATTATAGTATCCTTTTGCTTAAGGAAATTTAAAATTATTTGTTAGTTCAGTTTTTCTTAATCATTAATCTGCCAAAATTTTTATATGATATTTAATTTGAGTTGGACTTTTATAGATAAAACATTATAAGATATTAAAATGTCTACCTCTAAATTGCAGATTAAGAATATAGATCCATTAAAAATTTCTAATATATGTTGTATTGGCGCAGGATATGTAGGAGGTCCTACAATGGCTGTTTTGGCTAACTATTGCCCTAATATAAAAATTAATGTAGTTGACATTAATTCTGAAAGAATAGATAAGTGGAATGGTGAATTAAATGAATTACCTATATTTGAGCCTGGACTTGATTTAATTATTAAATCTGTGAGAAAAAGAAATTTATTTTTTTCTACTGATTTAAGAGGTTCTATAAAATCGGCAGATATGATTTTTATATCTGTTAATACCCCAATAAAAACTAAAGGAATAGGAGCTGGGCAAGCTAGTGATTTAAGTTGGGTTGAATCTTCAGCAAGACAAATATCAAAATTTGCCAAAGGACATACCATAGTTGTAGAGAAAAGCACTTTACCAGTAAAAACTGCTGAAATAATTCAATCAATACTAGGTTCTTATGAAGATCTTGATGATGAAAAAACTGAAAAGAAAACTTTTTCTGTTATTTCCAATCCTGAATTTCTTGCTGAGGGAACTGCAATAGAAAATCTTAAATTTCCTGATAGAGTTTTAATAGGAGGAGAAGATCAATTTGCAGTTGATGCTCTGAAAAATATCTATCTGAATTGGGTAAAAGAGGAAAAAATTATAACTACAAATTTATGGAGTAGTGAATTGTCCAAACTTATCGCTAACGCTTTTTTGGCTCAGCGTATAAGTTCGATTAATGCTGTTTCAATGATTTGCGAGTCAACTGGAGCAAATATTAAAGAAGTATCAAAGGCTGTAGGAACTGATTCAAGAATTGGGGATAAATTTCTTGATTCTGGTCCAGGATTTGGGGGAAGTTGTTTTAAAAAAGATATTTTAAATTTAGTTTATATTTGTAGATCTTTTTCTCTAAATGAAGTTGCTGATTATTGGGAAGGGGTTTTATTAATAAATGATTGGCAACAGGAAAGAGTTTATAAAACTATAGTCAAAAAACTTTATGGAAACTTGAATGAAAAAAAAATATTAATACTTGGTTTTGCGTTTAAGGCTAATACAAACGATACAAGAAATTCGCCTTCAATTGATATTTGCAATAATTTAATTAAAGAGGGTGCTTCTTTGGTAATTAATGATCCCAAAGTTTCTGAAAAAGAGGTATTTCACTCACTTAATATCTATAATTTGAAAAAAGAACAAAAAAATATTACTTTTGAAAAAGATATAGTCCAAGCTGCCAATAAAGCGGATGCAATTGTTATTTTGACAGACTGGGAACAATATAAAAATTTAAATTGGGAACAGATATATAAAATAATGAGAAAGCCCGCATGGGTTTTTGATACTAGGCGTGTTTTATCTATTGAGACCTTAAAAGAACTTAAATTAAATGTATGGCAATTAGGTAATGGATCAAATGATTAAAAAAATAATTTAATTTTTTTCTCTAATAATCATTATCAATCCAGATAATAATAACCAAAACAAAATACTTATTCTGCCGTCATAGTAAGTAATATCTGATAAATGAATGAATAATATAAGAAATGAAGAAGTCCACCAGTACTTATCTATATCTTCTGATGATAAATTTTTATTAAGTATGTTATGTGAAGAAAAAATTTTTTTACTTGATTTTCTCATTAATTGAAAAATAGATGTAAATAAAATTAATGCAGTAATAATTCCATAATTATGAGTTACTTCTAGCACTAAATTGTGGGTATGTAGGATAATAGAATCCTTGTTGTTAATAATATAAATTACTGAAAAAGTAGAGGCTCCCCAACCAAATATTGGTCTTTGCATAATATAGGAAATTGAATTGCTCCATATATTTATTCGTGTAAAGGATAAAATATCTTTAAATTTTGGATTATAATTAGGAATAAAGCTTTCTAAAATCTTGCTTTTTCTTAAGGGTCTTAAAATATTTAATGGAAATTCAAAAACATATATTGTCATTATTAAACATATAAAAAATATTAAACCAAATACCCATATTTTTAACCCTGCTCCAAGCATTATTGGGATTGATAACATAAGAGCTATAATTGCATTCCTAGAGCAAGTAAGAAAAATAGCAATAAATAACGTGAGCATGAATAAGAAAGAAATAATTCTTTTATATTTTTTTTCATGAAGATTTTTCCTAAATTGAAAAAAACAAATAGGAAAAATTGTTACTAGCCATGCTCCAGCGTAGTTTTGATTATTGAATGGGCCAGTTAATGCGTTATAACCCCTAGTTTCAATGGATTTTTGATACCAAATTATTATTCCATTGAAGGCTTCTAGAGGGCCATACCAGCCAAAAAAATATTGAGCAAAGCCAGATACTAAAATTGGCACCGATCCAGCCAATAATAATCCAGCACAAATTTCCCTATTTTTTTTTGAATTTAAATATATTTGGAAACTTGCAAAAGCCCATATTAATGGAATCCAATTTAATAGATCTAACCAATCAGGATTTAATACTAATGAAGAGTTTTGCGGAGTAAATAAACTAAATGATGCTATTAAAGATGATATAAACATTAAAAAAGCAACAGAAAAAAATGATAAATTCCATCTATTTTTAAGGAAATTTCTTGAATTAAGGGTACTTAAGATAATTGAAATCAATAAGAAAATAGCAGAAAAAGCAAATGCAGATGGCAATAAAAAAATTCCTAAGTAGAAAAAATTCCTTCCAATTTTTAGCAAATTTAAAGATTTATAATTAATCTCGTAATTCATCTCTATAGCACTTTAACTTAAAAGCAGACCTACATTAAGATAACACTATTTATTAGTGATATTATGAACCTAATTAGTTAAATTTATCTTCAATACTTAAAATAAGTTGTTTATTGACTTTTTCTTTATAGATCTATTACTAAAAAATTTATGAATAAAGTTACAAATATAAAGAATATAGTTTCTAATCAGTATTCTAAGTTTTTAAGAAACAAAATTGAATTACTTGTTTTTTTTTTAATATCCACGCTTGTAATATTAAGGTTAATTTTGATTTTTAAAGGATCTGAATATTCATGGGATTTAGATCATGAAATGTATTTCGGAAGTAGACTCAAATATAATGAATTAATATATTTTAATGAATATAATGATAAGCTTCCAATTGTTCAATATCTATTTTATTTTCCAGCAATTTTTAAAAATATTAAGATCTGGGTTTTTTTTAATACTCTTTTCAGTTTTGTGGCTTCAATATTCCTCTATCGATTTATTTTTAATTTAATAAAAGTATATAAAAATAATAAATTAAATAAAATAGTCATAAAAAAAATAATAATATTTTGTTTATTAATTTATTTCTTTTTAATATCATCAATTGAAGGAACTTTATTTCATATTAATTCAGTAGCTATTAATTTTTCTATTTTATCTAGTTATTTATTATTTCAAAATTTTTATGAAAAAAAAATATATTTGAATTCTAAATTTATTTTTTCAGTTATTTTTGCAGCAATTTCTATATCTATAAGACCATATTTAGCTCTCCCTCTAATTACTCTCCCTTTGTGGATTCAATTTAGAGAAATTAAATTTGACGCAAGTTTTATGATTTTTAGATTAAAAAAGTTTAATTATTTAAATTATAAAAAATTAATCTTTTTATTTTTTGATAATTTTATATGGATATTTTTTATATTAATATCTGGTCTAATTATAAATGTTTTACCTTATTTAATATTAGGAAAATTAAATTACTTTATTTCTGGTTTATCTTATGTTTCTCAAAGGATACATCCATGGCTACCAATAAAAGAGTTATTAACTCAGTCTAAATATCTATTTAAGCTTGGCACTTTAGAATCACTTTTATATTTACCTTTTTTAATTACTTTATTATTTATTATAAATTTAATATTTTTTAAGACGAATATTAGAAATTATTATTCTAACAATCATATTTTGTGCAATGATCTCATTTACTTGGGAGCAATATCTCCTACGCTAATTCAAATTACTATTTTATATAAGCATTATTTTCATCATTATAATCAATTTTTTATTTTTTATTCAGTAATATCATTATCATTGTATTTATTTATATTACTTAATTTTATAAGTTCAAATTTTAAATTAAAAAGCAATTTAAATTCAGTATTCATATTCTTATTATTTTTATTAATTCTATTTTCTGTAAAGAGTGGATTTATAACAACTATTTATAAATTTGAAAATGTTAATAATCCTCACTACCTAGAATCTAATCTAAATAAAGTATCTGATTATTTGGATGAAAGGAAAGAAAAAGGTTTAAGTCATGATTTCTTATACCCTTATGGAATGTATATACATTGGAAACTAGATGAATCTAGAAAAGGATTTCCTCATTCAGCAAATCTAGGACATATCAATAATAATAATATTAAGGCATTCGATTATGGAGTTGATAGCACAAATCAATTTTCTTCATTAGGAATATGTAATAAGATTGAGGGGGATGGTCCTTCAATAATTTTTATAGAGCAGGATAAGCCAGAAGCTTTTTGTCTAATGGGAAATAACTCATATTTCTTAGATAGGATAATTGATAATCAAACTGGAGCCCCCTTGTCAGTTTATGTGCGAAAATAAAAATCATTTAATTTTTCTGGCAATATTAACGCCTATTTCAATTGCGTTATTTATACTTCTTTCTTTGGGATACAAATTGGACATATTAACCACATAGATATTTTTTCTTGCATATTTATAAGTATCAACCTTTCTGAAATTGAAATCATTGACAACTTGTGCAAAATTTGATTTTGAAACATGAATATTATTTATTATTGAATCTATATCTCTATTTGGGAATAATTTATAAAGGCTTTGATATGAAAGTTCTATAAGCTTTTTTTTACTTAATAATTTGTTTTGATCTTTAGAAACATACTTTGTCAGATAACCAATATGATAACCTCCATACTCTTCAGTGCCTGTCAATTGAGTTTGTTCTATGTAACCACAAAAAAATATATTTTTATCATTAATATTTGTCCAATAAAAATCAGATAATGATTCTCTAAGTTCTAATAAAATGCAATATGCCCTGAAATATTTATGATTATTCCATGAAATATTTTTATTGGAATCTTTTATTTTTAAATTATTTGCTACTGAACTAGGGGTTGTAAAAAGTACTTTATCAACTTTAAGTTCCTTTATTGAATTATTTTTTTTGGAATTTATTTTTATGATTATTGATTGGGATTTATGATCAATTGCGAGACTTTTGACAATAGTTTCCTTTAATAAAAAAGAGTTTTCAGATTTATTTAGATGCTTTTCAACTTTGTTGGTAAGTTTCTGTATTGAACCTGGAATAAAACCTAATGTTTCTTTACCATTCACTCTGGATTCAAGTCTTTGTTTTAATCTTCCTGACATCCATCTAAGTGGGATATCAAAACTTTTTTCTCCAAACTTACCTCTTAATATTGGTTCCCAAATATATCTAAAACACTTTTTGCCATATAGTTTAAGCATCCCTGAAGATAGTGATTCTTTGTCTAATATATTTGGTTTTAAAAAGCTACTTGAAAGTAAGACTGTAGCAAAAATAAATCTAATTTTTTGAAAAATATTTATAAGTGGAAATCTAAATAAGTCGTTTAAACCATTCCATGGATAGTTAGTCCCATTTTGGAATATGGCCATTTTTGTGTTTACAAAACTTGGCTTGAGATTGAGAAATCTTCTAGATAAATCTAAAAGATATTTATCTTTAGTGAAAAAATGGTGATAATAAGATTCACATTGGAATCCATTTGATAAGGTAAGTGTATGACCAAGACCTCCAATAAAGTCTAATTTCTCAATTAAGTAAATTTCATATCCATCATCTAAAAGTTTAATAGCTGCACCTATTCCAGTATAACCTCCACCTATTATTGCTATTGATTTTTTAATTTTCATAGTTTAATTTATAAGTTTTTGTTCAAATTATGTGTTTTAATAATATTGCATAAACAAGAAATGTCTCTATTTAAAATTTATTTCAAATTTTAGGCTATTAAATTTTATATGTCTTCATCAATCTCTTACTTAGTTCCGATTTTTAATGAAGAATCTAATATAGAGTCTACTGTTATAAAAATATCTGATGCATTTAAAAAGAATAGTTTAAAGTCTTACGAAATTGTTTTTATTGATGACGGTTCTGTCGATAGTTCGGTTGACTTAATAAAAAAAATGATTAAGAAAAAATATCCAATTAAATGTATTTGTTTAACAAGAAACTTTGGACATCAAGCTGCATTAACAGCAGGTATGAAATACGCAAATTCAAAATTTATAGCAGTACTTGATGGGGATTTGCAAGACCCACCCGAAGTAATAAATCAATTTTTAGAATATGCTCATAAAGGTTTCGATATAGTTTATGGAGTTAGAAAAAAAAGAAAAGAGAGTTTACCTAAGAGATTTTCTTATGGATTATTCTATAAAATACTCGCAAATCTAAGTAATATAGATATCCCTTTAGATTCAGGCGATTTTTGTTTGATGACAAAAGAAGCACAAGAAAAATTAAATCAGATGCCTGAAGAAAATAGATTTGTTAGAGGACTTAGATCATATATAGGTCTTAATCAAATAGGAGTAGAATATGAAAGACAGGCGAGACTTTCAGGAGAACCAAAATATACTTTTAATAAATTATTGAAGCTTGCCTCAGATGGAATATTTAATTTTAGTGATAGACCATTAAAGATAACTTCTGCTTTTGGGGTACTTCTATTTTTCTTAAGTTTAGTTCTGATGATATTTCTAATCTTTCAAAGAATTTTTTCTATTGAAATTTTTGGATATTCTCCTAATGATATTCCTGGTTACACATCTTTAATAATATCAAATATCTTTTTATCAGGGATTCAATTATTCGCATTAGGAATAATTGGGGAATATATTTCAAGAATTTTTATTGAAACAAAAAGAAGGCCATCTTTTTTGATTCGAGAAATAATAGAAACTCGTTCTCAAGAAAATTAATATTTTTTATAAGTGAATTTCTTATTAAATAAGTATTGCGATATGGCAATTATCATCAATTGAATCATTTTTGATAAAGAAATATCTAAGTTATACAAAAGCATTAATTTAAGAATTATAAACCCTAAAATTGAACCAATAATGCATGATATTGAAAATAATAATATTTGCTTGAAGGAAAATAAATTTCTTGATGTAAATTTAAAAGTGAACTTTGTGTGTAGTAAGTAACTAATAAGAGTCCCTAATGAATATCCTAATAAATTAGCAAAAAAAATATTTTCAAAAAACATGTATGTATTGATCGTGGTAACAAAATCTATTAATTGACAAAACAAGCCCACAATTAAATATCTTGAAAAGCTTTTCTTAAAAATTAAATTGATTTTGTAGCCCATTTATAAGCATGAAAAATCATTTCTTCTATATTTGTATATTTTGGCTTCCATTCGAAGTCTCTAATGAACTTTTCAGCCGAGGCTATTAATAATGGAGGATCACCTTCCCTTCTTTCTGAAACTTTGTAAGTTACTTTTTTCTTTGTAATAATTTCTACTATTTTAATAATTTCTAGAACTGATACGCCTTTGCCATTTCCTAAATTATAAATATTGCAATTTTCTTTGTTTTTAAAAGTGTTTAACTTATTATTAATTTTTGAATTTTCAACAAATAAATCTAATGCAAGTACGTGCGCATCGGCTAAGTCTACAACATGTATATAATCTCTAATACAAGTGCCATCAGGAGTGTTAAAGTCATCACCAAAAATTGTTAACTCTCTATTTAATCCAATAGCAGTATTAATAACTAAAGGAATTAAATGAGTTTCTGGGATGTGTTTTTCTCCTATCAGAGAATCTTCTGCTGCTCCGGCGGCATTAAAATATCTTAAGATCACACTTTTAAGGTTAGCTGATTTTGCTAAGTCTTTTATTATTTCCTCGACCATTAATTTACTTTTGCCATATGGACTTATTGGCTTTTGAGAGTTTTCTTCAGAGATTGGATTACGAGATGGCACCCCATAAGTTGCACAAGAACTTGAGAATACAATTGGAATTGAACTATTATTGACCCTTTGTGATCTTATTTCTGGACTACATATTGATTCCAAAAGGGATATCGATTCCTGAACATTGTTTGAGTAATATTTAATTGGATTTTTTATAGATTCTCCTACATAAGCAAATGCTGCGAAATGTAAAACAGCTTCTATTATCTTATTTTCATGAACTGTTCCTTTTAATAAATCATGTTTACCATTAATAACTTCTTCTAATAATTTTTTATTACCTATATTGCTTACAATTAATGGTATTCTAAAAATTTTAGTAATTACATCAGCATGACCACATATCAAATTATCAACAACAATAGGATCATGTCCCGCAATAATTAAAGCTCTAACGGTATGACTTCCAATATAACCCGCTCCTCCAGTAACAAGCACTCTCATAAGATTTATATTTTTAAATTTTCTTTAAAATAAGATATTGTTTTATTCAAGCCATCATGAAGTGAGATTTTTGGTTCCCAATTAAGAATTCGATTGGCAAGACTTATATTTGGTTTTCTCTGTAATGGATCATCTTCAGGAAGATTTTTTTTGATAATAGATGATTTTGAATTGATCCTTTCTTTAATCATTTCTGCTAATTCAATTATCTTAAATTCTTCAGGATTGCCAATATTTAGAGGCTTTTTATAATTACTCTCCATAAGCGAAGAAAGACCTTTGATTAAATCACTAACGTAACAAAACGATCTAGTTTGCATGCCGTCACCATAAATAGTAATTGGTTTAGCATTTAATGCTTGTACTATAAAGTTGCTTATAACTCGCCCATCATTTGGAAGCATGTTTGGACCGTAAGTATTAAAGATTCGAGCAATACGAATATCAACATTATGCATTCTATTAAAATCAAAACTCAAAGTTTCTGCAACTCTTTTACCCTCATCGTAACAAGCCCTTATTCCAAAAGTATTCACTGATCCTCTATAGTCTTCTGGTTGAGGATGTATTTCAGGATCTCCATAAACTTCACTTGTGCTCGCTATTAGGATTCTTGCTTTATTTTCTTTAGCTAAATTCAACATATTATATGTTCCTAAAAAACTAGTTTGAGTAGTTTTGATTGGATTAAGTTGATAATGAACTGGAGATGCTGGGCAAGCCAAATGCCATATTCTATTAACTTCCAAGCAGATAGGCTGAATTACATCATGTTCAACAAACTTAAATAAAGGATTTGAAAAATGCATTTCAATATTATTTTTACTTCCTGTAAAATAATTATCCAGACAGATAACTTCTTCTCCCGAACTTATAAGCTTCTCAATTAAATGGGACCCAAGAAAACCGGCACCTCCGGTTACAAGATTCTTCAAATTTTATCTGACAATTGTATTAATAATACAATATTGGTAAGGTAAAAATTTTTTTTTAATTAAAAATTTTATTTAAATTAAATTGAAAAAATTTAATAGATAAATTATAAAAATACTCATTTTAGAATTATATTCTTAATGGATTAAGTTCTCTTGGTACAATCCCTTTTAAATCATATATGATGCTATTTTTTTTACATAAAATTTCCCAATCTTTTCTTTTTAAATTTCTAAATTCATTGTGACTTACTGCAAGAATAACAATATCAAATTTTATCTTTTTATCTAATGGCAACTTTTCAAGAATTTTATAATTAGAATTTTTTGAAATGTTTGGATTTTTTATAAATGGATCATATACGACTGGTATAACTTTCTTCTTATTGCAAAGCTTGATAATTTCAAAAACTTTAGAATTTCTTGTATCAGGAGTATTTTCTTTAAACGTTAATCCTAAAATTAAAATCTTTGAATTTTTAAAGTTTAAATTACATTCTTTTGCATAAATTAAAAGTTGATCAAAAACCCACTTACTCATCCCATCATTAATGTCTCTTCCAGCTAGTACGACATTGGGCTTGAAGCCCTTTTTTTTTGCTATGTAAGTCAAGTAATAGGGGTCAACACTTATACAATGTCCTCCTACTAAACCAGGGCGAAATGGTAAAAAATTCCATTTGCTTTCGGCGGCACTTAGAACATCCAAGGTATCAATATTTAATGTCTTACAAATTTTCGCTACTTCATTAACTAAGGCTATATTCAAATCTCTTTGAGTATTTTCAATAACTTTTGCAGTTTCTGCAATTTTGATGCTTTCAGCTTTATAAGTGCCAGCTTTAATTATTGATCCATAAAGTTGATCTATATAAAAAGAAGATGTTTCATTGCTCCCACTAGTAATTTTTACAATTGAGGTTAGACGATGATTCTGATCTCCAGGATTTATTCTCTCAGGACTATAGCCACAATAAAAATCTTCATTGAGAATTAGTTTAGATTTGTTTTGAATTAATGAAATACAAAAATCTTCAGTAGTGCCAGGATAAACTGTACTTTCATAAATGATTATTGGTTTAAATTTTGAAATTCTTTTTTTAAGAATATGACCAACTGATTCAGACGCTTTTTTTAAATATGATAAATCAGGATCTTTTTGTTTATTTATAGGTGTGGGTACGGAAATGATAAATATATCAGCAGAAATAAGATTACTTATATCAGAAGTGAAATCTATATCTTTTAAGTTTTTTAATTCACTTTCTTCAGTTTCTTTTGTTGAATCTATTCCATTTTTTAGTTCATTAATTCTGTTTGGATTTAAGTCAAAACCAATAACTTTTCTATTTATTGCCTCTTTAGTCCTTAAACACTTCCTTGTCTTTGCAAATTCAATAGATAGAGGTAAACCCACATAGCCAAGTCCAATAATTCCTATGGAACAAGAGTTTATTGGAGGAAGGTCTTCAAAATCTATATCATTCATTATTTAGTTTTTATAGTAATTTTTATACCATCCTATAAATTTTGCTATGCCTTCATTAACCGTTGTATTTGGTTTAAATCCAATCCAATCTTCTAAAGAAGATGTATCTGAAGATGTCATAGGAACATCACCTGGCTGCATTTCAATAAATTCTTTTCGCGCGTTAATTCCTAAATTTTCTTCAATAGCCTTTATAAAATCCATGAGTGGAGTCGGATTAGAATTACCTATATTGAAAATTCTATATGGTGCCCAACTCTTTGATGATATTGGTTCTGTCTTTTTAAAATCTTTATCTGGTGTGGCTGGTTTTTTTATAAGTCTAATTAAACTCTCCACAATATCGTCAATATAAGTAAAGTCTCTAATCATTTTACCATGATTAAAAACTTTAATCGGAGAATTTTCTAGTATAGATTTGGTAAAAAGGAAAAGTGCCATATCTGGACGACCCCATGGACCGTATACAGTAAAAAATCTAAGTCCAGTTGTTGGTATATTGTATAGATGACTATAGGTATGAGCCATTAGTTCATTTGCTTTCTTTGTTGCAGCATAAAGACTTACAGGGTGATCTACACTTTGATCTTCATTAAACGGATACTTTTTATTGCCTCCATATACTGAGCTACTACTAGCATAAATTAGATGGTTAATATTATTAGACCTACAATTTTCCAATATATTCGCAAAACCTACCAGATTTGAACTTATATAAACAGAGGGATTTTCTATCGAATACCTTACACCCGCTTGTGCTGCAAGATGTAAAACAACGTCAATCTTAAAGTTATTGAATATGTTACTTAAAGAATCCTTATCTTCAATATTTTTTTTGAAGAAGTGAAAGCTGTTATTCGAAACTTTTGATAATTCTTTTAATCTGGAATTTTTAAGATCTACATCATAATATGCATTTAAATTATCTATCCCGACAACTTTATGCCCTTCAATTAAAAGTCTTTCACATAAATGAAACCCAATAAAACCTGCAGCACCTGTTACTAAAATTGCCATAAAATTATAAATATTTTTATAGGCAGAAAAATAAATTAATTCGTTTTGAAACTTTTCTAATTATTTATTTTTATGCTTAATGAAACAAATTATACACCAAAACAAAGGACTAATTTATGGATGTTGTTTTTGAGCTGTTGATATACTTTATAGTTAAATAGACTTATATTTATTTTCTTCTGCGAATTAAACAAATTTTTTAAAACTACATGGTTTTTGATGAAAATATACGCTTCCTGCAGGATTCGAACCTGCGGCCCACTGCTTAGAAGGCAGTTGCTCTATCCAGCTGAGCTAAGGAAGCACCTAATTATTATATCTGACAGTTATAGACGTAACAACTAAGGAAATTTTATCATTATATTTCTTATGCTAATGAAAGTATTGATAAACTATATTTTTAATATTTAACCTTATACAATGATATTATAATCAATTTTTTATTTTGGCTAAAAGGCTAACAGAAAATGAAAAGAACCAAATTGTTAGTGACTTTACTAATGGTAAGAGTATAGATGAACTATCTTTAAATTTTAAATGTACAAAATTCACAATTTCTAGAAATCTCAAAAAAAAACTTGGCGAAAAAAAATTTAAAGAGCTTTTTGAGAGTAATAAGTTATTAATTCAGAATGATAATCAAAAGATCTCTCATCCTAATACAAATGAATTTAATTTAAAAAATGATGAGGAAATTTTTGAAGAACAACATTTTCCCGTCTCAAAATTTACTGAGATAACACCTTTGAATTTTGAGTTTGATAATTCTTCTCAGAAAGATTTGTCATCAATACCTATTTCAGAAGTTGAATTCCCTAAAATTGTTTACATGGTTGTTGATAAAAAAATTGAATTAGAAATAAAATATCTCAAAGATTTTCCAGAATGGCATTTCCTTTCACAGGATGAATTAAATAGAAAAACAATTCAAATACATTTAGATTTGAAAAGTGCAAAACGACTTTGTAATAAAGAACAAAAGGTTCTTAAGGTTCCTAATACTGAAGTATTTAAAATTGTTGCACCTCTTCTGCTCTCAAGAGGAATCTCAAGAATTGTTAGTCCAGAGAAATTGATAGCACTTTAAAAATTGTTTTATTTTTCTCCTTTTAGATTTATATTTAAAAGACTTGCAGTAATTGAGCCAGTTATAAAACTAACTCCAATTATGAAACTAATGGGCAAATCAACTGTTTCATTTATTATGAGATTAACTTTGCTCTTATTTGAGCTATTTTGTATTCCTATCATTAAAAGTACAAACAAAGATAAATTAAATAAACTTGAAAAAATACTTTTTTTAACAATAAAGCCCATTTATTAACTGTATTTATATTGATTCTAATACAAATTATAAATTAAGTTTTTTCTAAGATTATTTTTTTTTGCTAAGTATTTCGAGGCTCTTGATAAGCTTAAACCTTCACTAATTAATTCATTAAGTTCTTTCTTTAATTCATCTTTATTGAATTCATTATCTTGTTTTGCTTTGGTGACCCCTTTTATAACAACTGTAATTTCACCCAGGATTTCTTTGTCTTTAATATGATGTAAAACCTCATCTATATTATTACCTAGATGCTCCTCGTACCTTTTTGTTAATTCGCGAAAAACTTGAATTTCTCGCCCCCCACCACAATATTCTTTTAACTGAAATAATAACTTTTTAAGACGATTTGGAGATTCAAAAAAAATTGTGGTCTTATCATTTTTACTAACTTCTAAAAGAAGTTTTTCTCTTTCACTCTTTTTTTTAGGAGGAAAGCCTTCAAAAATAAATTTTGAACTTGGAAGACCACTTGAGACAAGAGCAGTCAAAGCTGCGCATGGTCCTGGAATACAAATTATATTTATTCCATTTGACTTTACTTCTTTGACAAGGTCTTCGCCTGGATCGCAAATGCTTGGCATCCCGGCATCACTTACTAGAGCAATTGACTTCCCTGACTTGAGATCGTCAATTATTTTTGGCATTTTTTTTAGATAGTTATGTTGATTAAAACTTATAAGGTAATTTGTGAATTCAAATTTACTCAATATTTTTTTTGTTTGTCTAGTATCCTCGCAGGCAATATGAGAGACGTTTTTAAGAATATTTATGGCCCTAAAAGACATATCATTTAAGTTGCCTATTGGAGTACCAACAATATATAAAAAACCGCTTTGAGGTTCTTTACTTTTATGAGAAGATAAAGATTTAGTATTCATTTAGTGATTAAATTACCTGAAGGAGTAGATATCGATATTCTCATTGAGGATTTAAGAGACTTAAGTTGGGGAGCTTCTGAAATCTTAATTAAATACTCTCAAATACTAAAAGATTCGAAAGATAAAAGCAATATTGTGAAAACTGATAAAAACCAAGACCCCGTAACAGTAGCTGATTTGGAAGTAAATGAATTTGTTATTAGAAAAATTAATGAAAAATATAGTTTAATTAATTGGGAAATCCTGAGCGAAGAAAATTCAAAAATAGCTTTAAATGTTTATCCAAGTACAGATTGGGTATGGGTTCTTGATCCTCTTGATGGTACTAAGGACTTTATTCAAGGATCAAGTAATTATGCTATGCATTTAGCTTTAAATTATAAGCAAAGTCCATATTTAGGAATTGTTTTGATTCCTGAAAAGGATGAATTATGGATTGCTAATGGTAAAAATATTTGGTGCGAGAGAAAAGATAGATCCAGAATTTTCCCTGGTAATTCTAGTATGAAAAGCCTCAAGGATATGGTTTTAGTTACAAGTAAAAATCATAGGAACCCTGAATTAGAAAGTCTGATAGATAAAATTGATTTTAAGAATGTAATAGTTATGGGAAGTATCGGTTGCAAGTTGGCCTCTATTTTGAGAGGTGAAAGCGATATATATATTTGTTTAAGTTTGCCTGGGAATAGCTCACCTAAGGATTGGGACTTATCTGCTCCTGAAGTTATATTGAAAGCTGCTGGAGGTGCAATAACAAATATAGAAAATGAAGAATTATTGTATGGCAAGTCAGATTTCGAACAACGCGGAATAATCGTTGCCTCAAATAATAGACTAAATCATGGAAAGATTTGCTCCCAGATAAAAGAAATAATTAAAAAATACGATTTGTATCCTCTTTAATTTTAATTAAGAGGAGCTACAGGAGTGGGAGTAGGTTCTGGATAAGACAATCCTCCATTTTGTGCAACTCCTCTTAATGTTAAGTTAATTCTTCCCCTACTATCTATCTCTCGAACCCTGACAGTCACTTCATCACCCTGTCTAACAACATCTTCAACCCTTTCAACTCTTGCTTCCGATAACTGAGAGATATGAACCATACCCTCTTTCCCAGGAAGTATTTCTACAAAAGCACCAATTGGTATTATTCTAGTTACTACACCTGAAAATATTTCACCTTCGTGAACTTTTCTCGTTAGTCCCTCTATTATTTTTTGAGCTTCTTCAGCAGCAGCTCCGTCATGAGAGGCAATAGTGACAATCCCTCCATCTTCTATATCGATTTTAGTATTGGTTCTTTCAGTTATTCCTTTGATAGTTCTTCCTCCTGGTCCTATAACAGTTCCAATTAGCTCAGGATCAATCCTAAAGCTTAAAAGTCTTGGGGCATGGGGCGATAAAGTTTCTTCTGGTTTATCTATTGCTTCTTTCATTTTCTCTAGGATATGCAATCTTGCTGGACGGGCTTTTTTTATCGCATCAGAAATAACAGAAACTGGTAATCCTGTTATTTTCATGTCCATTTGCAAAGCTGTAATTCCTTTTTCAGTTCCAGCGACTTTGAAATCCATATCACCAAGAAAATCTTCAATCCCTTGAATATCAGTAAGAATTCGAATTTCTTTACCTTCTTTAATTAAACCCATAGCGGTCCCGCTAACAAGTGCTTTTAAAGGTACCCCCGCATCTAATAATGAAAGTGTACTTCCGCAAACAGATCCCATTGAAGTTGAGCCATTTGAACTAAGTACTTCACTAACAACTCTTAGCACATAAGGAAAAGTTTCTTTACCAGGAAGAACTGGAATGAGCGCTCTTTCTGCCAAAGCTCCATGTCCAATTTCCCTTCTGCCTGGAGTTCTCATTGGTCTAGTCTCTCCCACAGAAAAAGGAGGAAAATTGTAGTGGTGCAAGTATGTTTTCTCAGTACTTGGATTCAAATCATCCATTTCTTGCGCATCACTTGGAGTCCCTAGTGTTGTTGTAGATAAAACTTGAGTTAAACCTCTTTGAAACAATGCAGATCCATGAACTCTTTTAGGTAGTATTCCTGCAGAGGCGGATATCTTTCTGACTTCATCAAGATCTCTCCCATCAACTCTTTTGCCATCATTAATAATTTGAGACCTCATTAATTTCTTTGTAAGTTTTTTAAAGTCAGAATTTAATAACTTATCATTCTCCGATAGAAGAACCTTTAACTCATTATCATCTTTCAAAGATTCAATTTTACCTTGAGTCTCAACTTTTATTTTTTCGAGTTCAAGATCTCTTTCTTCTTTCGAATGATCAAATTTCTTTAAAACTAGGTCGATTGGCTTAGTGCAGTTTTTCTCTAGATATGAGGGTAATGTTTTATCTTCATCAGGCTCAGATGGCTTAATTTGTTTTATGCCTAAATCTTTGAGTAAATCTTCTTGAGACTTTATCAGTTCTGTAACCGCCTCATAACCAAAATCTATAGCTTCGATAGTATCTTGCTCTGATAATTGGTTAGCACCTGCTTCAATCATTACTATTCCTTCAGGTGATCCCGCTACAACGATGTCTAAATCTCCTTTTTCAATCTCTCTATAGCTTGGATTTAATATAAAATCATCCCCTATGAGACCAACTCTAACTGCAGCCATTGGCCCATAAAATGGTATCTCTCCAAGTAATGTTGCTATTGAAGCCCCAGTAACAGCTAAAACATCTGCTGGAACTCTTTCATCTAATGATAGACAAGTGGCAACTATTTGAATCTCATCTCTCATCCACGAGGGGAAAAGTGGCCTCATTGGCCTATCTATCAATCTTGAAATTAATGTCGCTCTTTCCGGAGGGCGACCCTCTCTCCTCATAAAACCACCCGGAATTCTCCCTGCAGCGTATAGTTTCTCTTCATAGTCACATATCAGAGGGAGAAAGTCCGAGTCTTTTTTGGTAGTTTTAGTTGCTGTAACTAATAAAGAGGTGTCTCCACACTCAATCATTACTGATCCACTTGCTTGAGGAGCATATAGTCCTGTAGTTAGTCGTATCTCTCGTCCGTCAAACGTGATCGACTTATTTTGTCCTTCCACTTTTTAAATTATAATTCTATACAAGGTTTATTCTTACATTTTATAGGGACATATTGAGTAAATTATTTAAATAAACTGTAAATATTATAAAAAAAAAAGAGTAAAAAATTAATTGTAATTCTTCAATAGATAATTTTTTATAAGAAATTTGTAAAAAGTTGTGGTTTCTATGAGGGAAAAAATCTTACCAACTCGATTTTACGACTCCAGGAAGTTCACCATTATGAGCTCTTTGTCTTAATTGATTTCTACATAAACCAAAATCTCTATATACTCCTCTAGGTTTACCAGTAGCCCAACATCTATTTCTAACTCGGTTTGGAGCAGAGTTTCTTGGAAGCCCTTGAATCTTTCTATGTATTTCTAATCTTTCCATTGGATCTTTTGCTGCATTGAATTCCTTTAATAATGATTTTCTTTTTGCAGCATATTTTTTGACAAGCTTTTTGCGTTTGACTTCTCTCGCAATCATGGACTTTTTAGCCATTTAATAAAATTTAAAAAATATCCTCTACAATAACATCTCAGCTAACAATTATAAAATTTATTTATTGGTTTAATAATCTTTGAACGATTAAAAGTTGACTAGTATCTCTAATAATGAGCAGCACACTAAGTCCAACTAAAAGGAAAAAACTGGATTGTGTAACGGCCATTTGTAATTTAACTGGTACAGGTTTCCCTCTCAACCCCTCAATTAATGTAAAAACAAGTTGACCTCCATCTAATAGTGGTAGAGGTAATGAATTAAGAACTGCTAAATTAATAGAAATTAAAGCAGCGAATAACAATATTCCTGTTCCTCCTTGTTCTGAGAGTTGAGCACCAATCTCAACAATTTTGACTGGTCCACTTAATTGTTGTGCTGTTGAGGAGAAATTTGTTATTAAACCTTTATAACCTTGAATTGTTTTTACTAAAAGCGATAGGAACTCATTGTTAGAGTATTTAAAAAGCTCGAAAATATTTTTTGTTTTTTTAGTTTCTTTCCTAATATTGGGTTGTAATTGAGCACCTATAGTGCCTTTCCCATCAACATTTTTGGGTATCAAAGTAATATCTATAAGAACCCCATCTCTATCGATTTTTATTGATATTGGTTTTTCTGATGATGTTTGAATCTTTTTTACTAAAGTTGAAACAGCATGATCTCCAGCACCTAGAGGACTGTTTTCAATTTTTATAATTTTATCTCCTGCATCTAGGCCTGCGAGATCAGCAGCCTTTTCGGGCTGTGTTGCCAAAACTAATATCCCTGGTTCAGGATCAAAAGGAATTCCAACTGTAGTTACATTTAGAATTAAAATAGTATATGCAAGAATTAAATTAGCAAATACTCCTGCAGAGATGACAATAACTCTTTGAAATATTGGCCTATTTTTTAAAAGGTTTGGATCTTTAGGATTGATTTTATTAAGTTCTTCATCTGGGAAAGAAACAAATCCTCCTAAAGGGAAGGCTCTAAATGAATACGTGATATTTTTATATTTTTTCTGAATTATTGAAGGCCCAAAACCTATTGAAAAACCATCCACATAAATACCTTGCAAAATTGCCGCGAGAAAATGTCCCATCTCATGAAAAAAAATGAGAAATCCAAGAACTGTTATTGAGGTTAAAACATTCATTCTTTTATACTAAGAAGTTTTTATGAAATCTGACCCAAAATATGGAACTAAAGCATCTGGAATTTTAACGCTCCCATCTGCTTGTTGACCATTTTCAATAATTGCAGCCATTGTTCTTCCTATCGCTAAACCACTCCCGTTTAGGGTGTGTAAATATTTATTTTTTTTATCAATTTTTGTTCTTATTGATGATCTGCGTGCCTGAAAGTCTAAACAATTGCTGCAGCTTGAAATTTCTCTATAACTTTTACTACTAGGTAGCCAGACTTCAAGATCAAAAGTTCTGCTAGAAGAGAATCCTAAATCTCCGGTACAAATATCTACTAACCTATAAGGAAGGTTGAGCTTTTTTAGAATGCTTTCTGCATCAGCAGTAATATTTTTATGTGCTTCTAAGGACTTATTTGGATCACTAAACCAATAAAGCTCTACTTTATTAAATTGATGAAGTCTTATTAAACCTTTAGTGTCTCTTCCATAACTTCCAGCTTCTCTTCTAAAACATGGGCTATATGCAACATACTTAATAGGTAATAGCTCAAAATCAATTATCTGATTTCTATGAAAAGCAGTTAGTGGAACTTCAGCTGTTGGGGAAAGCCATAAATCATCATTGGAACACTTAAAACTTTCATTAGAAAATTTAGGCAATTGACCAGATCCTTGAAGGCTCTCAGAATTAACTAGAGCTGGAGGAATTAACTCCAAATAACCATTTTTTGTATGTACGTCGAGCATAAAATTAATCAAGGCTCTTTCTAATCTGGCTCCATTTCCAATAAGGGTAATAAAACGACTTTTTGATATTTTTGTTGATTTTAAAGAGTCAAAAAGATTGAGACTTTCTCCTAATTCCCAATGAGATTTAAGATTATCTTTTTTTACAGGATCTCCCCAAGTTTTGATTTGCACATTATCATTTTCGTCTTTCCCTATAGGCGTATCTTTACTAGGGGGATTAGGGAGACTTGATATCTCATTATGTATTTGGTTATCTAATGTTCTTTTTTTCTCTTCAAATTCAGAAATTTGAGTTCTATATTTGTTACCTTTATTCTTTAATTCATTTAGTTCTACAGACTTATGGTTTTGAGATTTGTTAATTTCTTGACCAATTAATTTACTTAATTTTTTACTTTCAGATTGGAGGCTTGATATTTTTATATCAATATCTTTTTTCTCAATAGTTAATTTATGAATAGGATCAATATTAAAAACTTTTCCTCTCAGGGATAAACTTTTTTCAACGGATGTTGGATTTTCTCTTATTAATTTTTGATCTAACACTCTTTTTTTTTTAAATACTTTAATAAGATAGTTAATCTTAATTAATTATTTAGGTTTTTTTGATGAAAAATTAATTTAATTAATGATTCCTAACTATTGAAACCATTTTAATTTCTTGAATAATAATTAGGATGCAGAGCGAGCTCTACCTGTAGATGACCATTCTTTTAATAAATCAATTTGCTCTTTAGCCGTTCTTGATAGAGGTACTAATTCAGAAACAGCCTTAATTAAATCTTTCTCCATCAATTCTCTATTTTCAGAGAATGAGATATGCATTCCTTCTATTACAGCTTGTTCCAGTTCTGCGCCAGAGAATCCATCTGTTCTGTCAATTATGGTGGAAAGAGGGAAATTGAAGTTAGGTCTTCTTTTTTTTAGGTGCAAATCAAGAATGCTTAATCTTTCATTAGAATTAGGCAAATCAAGAAAAAATATCTCATCAAATCTGCCTTTCCTTAATAATTCTGGAGGAAGCTTATCTATTGCGTTAGCGGTGGCAATTACAAATACGGCGGATTCTTTTTCAGCCATCCAAGTAAGCAAACTTGCTAAAACCCTTTGACTAGTGCCTCCATCACTTCTAGCATCGCCCCCAAAGCCTTTATCAATTTCATCTATCCAAAGAATACAAGGTGACATTGCCTCAGCTCTCGATATTGTTTCTCTTGTTCTTGCCTCACTTGAACCAACAAGGCTAGAAAATAGTCTTCCCACATCTAATCTAAGAAGCGGCATCGACCAACTTTTAGAAATTGATTTTGCAGTAAGTGATTTCCCTGTTCCTTGAGCACCTACAAGTAAGACTCCTTTTGGGATAGGTAGTCCGTAGTCTCTAGCTTTTTTTGAGAATGCTCTATATCTTTGATTAAGCCAAACTTTTAAAACATTTAAACCTCCAATATCATCTTGACTTGATTTAGTTTCAAAAAATTCTAATATTTCACTTCTAGCGATTACTTGTTTTTTCTCTTTAATAATATCTTTAATATCTTCTTTACTTATTCTCCCTCTTTGAGCAAGTGCTTTTGCAGTAACTTGCTTTACTTTTATTTCACTTAATCCACTTGAAGCAATAGAAAGTTCATTTAAGTCTTTTTCATCAAGATTTGAATTAGTGTTAATAGAAATTTTTTTTATTAGATTTTTTAATTCTTTTTGATCAGGCAAAGGTAAGTTTAATATTGCCATTAATTCATCAAGCTCTTCAGATGAAGGAAATAGATGAGAACTAATAATTAAATTATGACTAGTTTCCTTAAGAGCAGATGATAGTTCTTTAATAGTTCTATTAATTGATGGATCATCATAAAATTTATGAAAATCTTTAACTAATAATATTGTCGACGCCTCAGAACTTTGTTCTTTAAGCCAATTAAGTACTCCTAAGGGGTTGTTAGAAAATTTTCCATTTTCATTCACTAATCCTTTAATACCTGATACACAATCCCAGCAAACATATCTTTTAGTATTTAATCTTTCACATGTAATTTTAAGTATTTTTTCTAATCTTTCCTCTTCTTTAGTCCTGATCCAAATTAATGTAGTTCTTGATTTAATAAGTAATTCTAAATTTTTACACCAAGAATTCATTCTTTTTAATAAGGGTTATTTTTTACTATTTGGTTCAAAAGGTAATCTTTTATCTGAAATCGTTGTAGCAGAGGTTGTAATTACTTCATTTTTGTCCAATAATTGTTGATCCAAAATTTTCTGCAGATTCTCAGGAAGTGCTTCTTTGTTAAGAAGAAAAGTCTGAAATGCCTGGAATATATTGGCAACCACCATGTAAAGTAAGACTCCTGCTGGTAGTGGGAAAAACAAAAACATACCAGTTATCATGACTGGTGTAATTTTGTTAGCTGTTGATTGCTGTGGATTTGCAGGCATCCCCTGGCTAGACAAAACTTGAGAGAGAAGTAAGGTTAATCCGAAGGCACCAACTAGTGCAGCAATATCCCAATTAATAGCCCCATCTACATAAAAACCAACTTGACCAAGAGCTTTAATAAAAAGAAAACCACTTTTAGCAGCTAAACCAGGTATTTTTGCTTCAATTGTTGCATCCCCTGGTTTAATTGCAGTTACTGTACCGTCTTGGGAAACTTTTAGATTTTCGCCCCCTTTTGAAACAGACCAAGTAGGAAGAAATTTGGATCCATTATCATATTTTGATAAAACTTCAGAATAGCTATTGCCATTTGTTGTTTGCAAATTTATTTTGATTGATTCTTCTGTTCCTAATTTTGTTCCATTTGGGATGGTAGCAATTACAGGAAAATGTGATTTTTCTGTAATGAATATGGAATGTCTTGGCGATTTAAAAGGTTTTGGATCAATAGCTGCAATTTGATCTTGGGGTACGACCTTGAGATTTATATTATAAGGAACATCAGCAAATGGAGAACCTCTTAAGGTTGCAAATAATGCAAATAAAACGGGCATTTGTACAATCAATGGAAGGCAACCAGCGAGAGGACTGCCAAATTCATTCATTAATTTTCCTAATTCTTCTTGCTGTTTCTTTGGATCGCCAGAAAACTTAGATTTTATTTCTGCTTGCCTTTTTTGCATTACTGGTTGGGCAATCTTCATCCTTCTTGCACTTCTAATAGAACCGGCGCTTAATGGGAAAAGCGCAATTCTAATCACCACCGTTAATGCAACAATTGCTAAACCATAACTAGGTACCAAACCGTAGAAAAAATCTAGAATCGGGATAAGTAGTTTTTCAGAAATGAACCCTATCACGATATTAAAAAGAGTGAGATTTTACTAGACATTTTATTTTACAGGAAAAAAAGGTTTTTGTAATTAATTTATTTAGGATTTAGTAGCAAATCCTTTTACTTCGTTCAAATCTGGAATTTGTGATCTTTTATTTATATTTTCTTCTATAAATTTTTGTTTTTCTCTGAAAAGAGGTAATGATTTCATTTCAACCTTTGATCCGTCATTAAGAATAAGAACCATGTCACCATATGATCCAAATCCTCTTGGAATAGATCTAATTTCTTCAATATTATTCAATGAAACTTGTGTTTTATTTTTGCCAAACCAACCACCATCTATTGTGATTTTTTTGTTTGAGATTTTATATCTCAACCACAAAGCTCTTACTACGGCGGCAAAGGTAAATGGCAAACCAAGAATTGTTATGCCTGCTATTAGATTTATTATTAAATCACTTTTTGCAGGACCACCTTCGTAAAAGATTTCTTCATTCATGTTAATCATTTAATTAAACTAGATTTAGACATTAAGTTTTGAAATTCCTCCAAAAGTCCTTTTTTATCATTGCAGAAATTCCCAATTCTAAGGTTAACAAGTAACCAATAAGGTTTGTGGCTATTAATTTTTTGAATGTTTGTTAATAACCACTCTTGCAGAATTCTTCTTATTTTATTTCTTTCTACAGCTTTCTTTGAGACTTTTTTGCTAATTGAAATTGCAACCCTAAAATTGTCTGAAGTATTTGAGAGTTTATGGGATAGAAGAAGTTCTGGATTTGACCTTGCAACCTTTAAAGTCATTAGATTGCCATGATACTTTACAGAATTTTTATGAATATATTCAAAAGTTCTATGACCTTGTAAACGCATATTTTTTGGTAAGGCCATTTTAAATTTTGCGTTATACAGCTATTCTCTCTCTACCTTTTTGTCTTCTGCTTTTAATAACCCTTCTACCAGTATGAGAACGCATTCTCACTCTAAAACCAGATACACGTTTTCTTTTTCTGGAAGTTCCGCCAAAAGTTCTTTTAGTCATTTTTTTAATTACCCATAGTTAATTTATCATTTAATCGATCACAATAGTCCAGCTTCCTAAATAACTTGAAACTGATTTCCCTTTAGGTTGCCCATATGAATGGAATTGATATAGCCCTGATCTATTTGGGTTATTGACTTTTAAGACAATTGCATAACTCTCTTTATTTGTGGGAATGGGGCTATAGGGGTATATGTTTAAAGAACGCAAGGATGATTCATCGGTCTTAATTTCAATATCAGCTGGAATATCCTCTAGACATTTAGTTCGAGTTTGAAAACCGCCAATTTTTACCTTACAAAAACTTATTTTTTCATTATTTAGAGTTGATTTAAAGCTTTTAGGGATGGCAAGTTTTATTTTTAAGAGTTCAGAATTTCTATCAGCAGGTCTTAAGAATAAATAAATTTTATTTCTAAATCTTCTCTTATTTTCTTTCTGAAACCACTTTAATCTTCTGAAACCAGAATTTTGATCCCATTGAAATTCTAATCCTGCTTTAACATCTTGGAAATTATTAATAAATGGAGTTGAAACTAAAATCGTTGGGATGAGAAATAATCTTAAAATTTTAAAATTAAAAGCAAGTTTCTTTGTTGTTTTTAACATAGAGGAAATAAATTTTTAAAGAATTAATTCGGGCGATTCAAATTTAAAGTAAAAAATTGTTTTTTTTAAGATTAACATCTATCTGTCCTTAATTTTGCAGCGCCTCTTAAATAAGGATGCCTTATGGGATTATTGGGCGATAATAAAACTTGAGCCATTATTCTTATACAAAAATTAACATCATTAGATACATGCATTTGTTGGCAGTCTAAAAATGCTACTGAATCAAGTCCATTACATTTTCTCGCAATTGAAGCAGGGAAACATGCATCCAAATCTTTTGTTGTGGTAAATGTAATGGACAGTAAGTTCGTCTTATTAAGATTATTGCGTGAAATTAATTCATCAATTAACTCTACTACCGCATCTTCTATTTCCTCAACAGAATTTCCAGATGCTGTTGTAGCTCCTCGAATAAATTTAATTTTATAATCATCTTTCATTTTTTTTATCTAATTTTTTAGGGCTTATATAACCAAAGTATTTTATTAGATGAATCAATCTCAAAAAAGATATTATTCATAACTCTTTCAATTATTTTACTTCCTGGAATTAGTCCAAGTATTTTCTTTTTTTTCTTCCCAAATGTTAAGGGTTGAACTTTAGGATCAATGTTAACCATTTCTGCGGCAAGTTGCCTTGCTACAAATTCATCACCAACTTCATCAACAAGTCCTAATTCTTTTGCTTGACTTCCAGTGAAAATTCTTCCATCGGCAAATTTTCTTACTTCTTCAACAGGTAAATTTCTTCCTTCAGCAACTGCTTCAGTAAATTGTTTATAGCTTTCATCTATAAGTCCTTGAAGTAGTTGTCTCCCTTCATCACTTAAAGGTTTATCAGGAGAAAGAATATCTTTAAATATGCCGCTTTTGACAGTTTCGAATTTTATTCCAATTTTATCTAACAATTCAGATAAATTATTTCCCCTTATAATTACACCAATGGATCCTGTAATTGTGCCTGGATTCGCAACTATTTTGTCAGATGCAACACCAATGTAAACACCTCCAGATGCTGATATATTCCCAAAACTAGCAATGACTTTACATCCACTATCTTTTAGTCTTTTAATAGCAGAGAATATTTCTTGGCTGTCTCCAACGGTACCTCCTGGCGAATCAATTCTCACGATTAAAGCAGGAAATTCTCTATCCTCAATTTGTTTAAGAGCTTTAAGAACTGAAACTCTTGTTGAACTTGTAATTGGCTCATCAATTACGATACGAGCCATTCTTTTTTTTGACTTTCGTCTAAAAGGCCAAATCATTCTTTTAAGGTAAATACATAAAACTACTTTAAAAAGATTATCAGCAGACCTAATGAATTCAATCCTAAATTGGTTTTTAATGATACTCCCTTTTGCACTTTGGGGAACTTCAATGGCAGCCATGACTCCCTTAGTAACTAGTGCTGGACCAGAGTTTGTGGCATCTCTAAGGTTACTCCCTGCAGGAATTCTTGTTCTAATTACAACATATTTATTTAAAAGAGATCTGAAAATTTATAGGTGCGATCTGAAGTGGTTTTTGGCTTTTACACTTATAGACGCAACTTTTTTTCAGTTGTTTTTAACTTATGGCATTGAAAAAACTGGAGCAGGTCTAGGCTCTGTATTGATTGATTCTCAGCCTCTTTTGGTGGCTATTTTAGCAAGGGCAATTTTTGGAAATTTAATTAATCCAATAGGATGGTTAGGGTTGCTTTTTGGCTTAGGAGGAATAGTATTCTTAGGTGTTCCCCAAGAATTTCTGGGAAATTGGTGGTTAATGTCTGATAAGGCAATAAATGATGTATCTTTTAACTTTGGAGAGCTCTGGATGCTTGCAGCTTCGCTAGCTATGGCACTAGGAACAATTTTAATTAGATTCACCTGTACTAAAAGTGATCCAGTTGCAGTAACGGGATGGCATATGGTATTGGGAAGTATACCCTTGATTACTAAGCACTGCTTACAATCAAATTTTCGAATAATCCCAGATTGGTCAATATTGGATTGGGGACTAATGTCATTTGCAAGTATTTTCGGAGGAGCTATAGCTTATGGATTGTTTTTCTACTTTGCCAATAATAAAGAAATAACTGGATTTAGTACTCTTGCATTTCTAACTCCGGTATTTGCTCTTCTCAGTGGAGGTGTTTGGTTAGATGAAAGACTTACTATTGTTCAATGGATAGGGGTAGTTTTTGTTCTTATTTCGGTATTTTTTGTTAGCCAGAGGAGGTCTCTATGGGAAGATAAATTTACTGATAATACTATTTAGTTAGTTTCTTAGTGCAAAAAGTCTAAATAATGCGAATAGTTTTGATTAGTACTCCAATTGGTTTCCTTGGGAGCGGCAAAGGTGGAGGAGTTGAATTAACTTTAAACTCCTTAGTTTCGGGATTGCTTTCTTTAGGACACTCTGTTGAGGTAATAGCTCCTAAAAATTCTAAATTATATGATAGTAATGAAAAAGTAAAATTACATTTTGTAGAAGGTGAAGATCAAATTAGTTGGCAGCATCAAAATTACAATTCTCCAGTAAGTATCCCAGATAATTCCCTTATAGCAGGGATGCTAGAAAAGGGATTAGAGATGGCTAAAAATGGAGATGTATTATTAAACATGTCTTATGATTGGTTGCCTATTTGGATGACAATAAATGTAGAGATACCTATTGCGCATATTATTAGCATGGGCTCTGAGAGTTCAATAATTAGTAATTTAATCTCAAAGGTATATAGTAAATATCCATATAATTTTGCTTTTCATTCAAAAATACAAGCTGATGATTATCCATTTATAGAAAAACCAATAATTATTGGTAATGGTTTTAAATTAGATAATTATACTTTTCAAGATTCAGTAAAGGGACCCTTGGCGTGGGTTGGGAGAGTGGCACCGGAGAAAGGTTTAGAGGATGCTGTTTATGTCGCAAATGAACTTGGCGAAAAACTAAAAGTCTGGGGAGTTAAAGAGGATGAGAAATATGCCTCAGAGGTAGAACAGTCTTTCCCTCAAGGAACTATAGATTGGATGGGTTTTTTCTCAACCCATGAATTACAAAAAGAACTTGGTAAATGTAGGGTGTTGCTAAATACACCGAAATGGAATGAGGCATATGGGAATGTAGTTGTTGAAGCTTTAGCCTGTGGTGTTCCAGTCATTGCTTATAAAAGGGGAGGACCTGGTGAAATTATTCAGCATGGGCAAACGGGATATCTTGTTGATCCCGATGATAAAAAAAATATGCTTTACTATGTAGAAATAATTGAAAAAATAAATCGTAAGAAATGTAGAGAATGGGTAGAAAAAAATGCCTCCACAGATATATTTGCTAACAAGGTAGTGAACTGGCTTAATGAGCTAATGAACGAATATAAACAAAATAATTAATATTAAATGATTCTTCTTAAATCAAAAAAAAGGCTTATAACCTTACTGATAGTTTTAGTTTGTGGGATCATAATATTTTTTATAGGTTTGGGAAGTTCAGGTCTGGTGGATGAAACTCCCCCTTTATTTGCTGCTTCTGCGCGGGCAATGAGTGAATCTGGTGATTGGTTAACTCCAAAAGTCAATGGAATTTTTCGTTTTGATAAGCCTCCACTTATATATTGGCTAATGGGTTTTTTTTACTCATTACCGAAAAACGAGATTTGGGATAGTTTCGGTTCACTCTCGGCAAGGCTCCCTTCAGCTTTGGGATCATTATTTTTAATGTTGATGATTGGCGATACGTTGTTCTGTTGGCCACATAAGGGTGATAGGCAATTTCTCGTTCCAATAGTTGCATCATTGGGCTTTGCTCTTTCTCCATTAATAATTATCTGGAGTAGAACTGCTGTGAGTGATGCTCTTTTAACTGCAACCTTAGGAATTAGCCTGTTGTTGTTTTGGAGAAGAATGGCAAGTCAAAATAATGATCAATGCATTTCAGCGTGGTTATTTTTAGGGCTTGCAATTTTAACTAAGGGACCTGTTGCACTTGTTTTGGCAACATTGACTATTACATCTTTCTTATTTATTCAGAGGGATTGGAAAACATTACTCTACAAGATAAACCCTAAGAAAGGTTTTTTAATAACAATATTAATTAGTGTTCCATGGTACATCTTAGAACTCATAAAAGAGGGAAAGGCTTTTTGGGACAATTTTTTTGGTTATCATAATTTTCAAAGATTTACCTCAGTTGTAAATAATCATGCAGAACCATCCTGGTTTTTTCTTTACATAATGATATTGGCTTCATTACCATTCACTCCTTTTTTGTATCACGGTATATTTAAAGCCTTTGAGGATTTCTTGAAAAGTTCAAAAGAAGATTGCAATGTCACTGAAACCCTCTATACATATTCTCTATGTTGGTTAACATCAGTTTTAATATTCTTTAGTATTTCTTCTACGAAACTAGCAAGTTATTGGTTGCCAGCAATTCCAGCAGCCGCAATCCTCACAAGTTATAGCTTCATAAACTTAAAAAATTCAAATAAAAGTTATTTATATTTATGGATTTTTAATATTTTAATTTTGTTTGGTTTCTCAATAGCATTCTTTTTTTCAAATATTTGGTTAAGTTCAATAAATGATCCTGAAATGCCCAATCTTGTATCTGAACTAATAAGTTCTGGAATAATTTTTAAGGCAAAATTATTCTTCTCTTCATTTACGCTGCTTGCAATATTTTTATTTTCTCTGAAATCTAAAAATATCTTTCTTTATCTTCAAATTTTACTTTTAATAGGGCAATCTTTTTTGATGTCGCCAATTAGAAAATTAGCAGATACTGCTAGGCAATTACCTTTGAGGAATATCTCAAAATTAATTTTAGATATTCGTGAGGGGAATGAAACTTTAGCAATGATTGGGATAAGAAAACCCTCTTTACATTATTATTCGAGACAAATAGTTTTTTATGAACCAAATACTAAAGAAGGATTAATTAATCTTTCAGAAAGGCTAGATAATGATAGGAGAGAGAATTATGAGGATCAACCTGATTATGAATACAAATCCTTCTTGGTTGTAATAGATAAATACTCTTCGCGCGAACAGCACTGGTCAAATATTTATTATCAAAAATTGGGCGAATATGGGATTTATAATTTATGGCGAATTCAGAAAAGTGATTTGATTAAGTATTCCGAATCTTTAGTTAATAGCGGTTATAAATCTGACTGGAAAAATAGAAAAGTTGAAAAATTTTAACAAAGCTTTTTCCTAAGAAAAGCGTTTTTAAGATCATCAAAGCTGCACTTATTGGGGATTTCAATTTCATTTATTTCTTCTAGTAATTCTAGATCCACAACAGAATCTTCTGCTAAAAAACTAAAAACTTCATTAATGCTTATTCCCATATCTTGAGCCATCTCTGAGATAAGCCTTAGAGTGTCTCTCCTCACAGAAATCCTGAGATCTAAAGGAATATATTCATTTTCAGGGCTTGCTGACTTCATAACCTAAATCTTAAGACATTATTTAGTTATCCGGATATTATCTTTACAATATTCATTAATCATGCTTTTAGTAGGTTCTCAAATGTTCTTTAGTTCCGATTAATTAAATGAATTCATAAAATTTGCTAAGAGCGGAATTGTCCCTATTGAAATTAAAGTTGTTGTAAAAAGAATCTTTGAAGCAATCTTTTGTTTTACTCCATAAGCTTCTGCCATCAAAATTGTGGATATTGCCGTTGGTGTCCCTGCCTGAAGAATTACTGCTGATGACTGATAGAAGTCAAAATTTAACAATTTACTTATTAAAAAAATAATTAATGGAAGAATAAATAATTTTAATATAATTGAGAACTTAATTTCTTCATTCAAGTCAAAAAATTTACCATTTTGATTTGTTATTAATCCAAGTCTTGTCCCTACAATTATTATTGCCAAAGAAATAACTATATTTGTAGGTATTAAAAGATAATTTCCTAATATCCTATCTATTTGAAATAGGTATGCTAAAAGTACACCTATGATTCCTCTTGATGCTGGGCTATTTATTAATGCATTTAATAAACCTTTAATATTTGGGATGTGCTTGACTGTGGGTTTTTCTTGAAGAAAAAAAGGTCCAAATATCCAAGCAAATAGTGTTGTTCCTAAATCAAAACCGATAGTAAAGTTTATAGTCTCTGCATCTGGGAAAAGAGCTTTTGCAATTGGTATCCCAAGAAATGATGTATTACCTATTAGGCCTGCTAACTGCAAGGTGTAATTTGGAAGCCTACTTTTAAACTTTGGTACAACATTTATTAGAACTATTAAAAATCCAATTATAGAAAATGCCAATAATGCACTTTTAATTAAATTTATATCTATACCTTCTTTCAATAAAAGACCCATTACACTTAATGGAATACCAAATCTTATTAGAGGTCTTGCTATATATTCAGATATCTTTGGCTTCTTTTTTCCAAGAAAAAAGCCAAAAATTAAGAAAGGGATAATATTTATAAAAAGAGAGTAGATGGTATTTATTAAATATTCAATAAAGCAATATTAACTTGCACTAGAGCAGTCCAAAAGTTTTTATGTAAGGAAAATTTAAAGTATTTTCCATATTGCCTTATCAGGAATTAGGGGAGATTTATAAAAATCTTCTGGTTCTTTTGTTAAAACTCTCCAAGTTGGGACTCTGCAAGTTACGTAAGCAGGACTTTCTATTAAGACTCCTGGTTTCTCATCAAAAGTACAAGTAAATCCTTCTTTCCAAAATCCACCATTATTAAGGCTACCTTTAAACCAAACCCAGCATTTTGAAGTTTTCAAGATTAGCAATAATTTAGCTCCATGATAAATAAAATTTAAATAATATCTCTATAATTTGATACAAATGAGATAATTATCGCTGAATTAAGGTTTTTGAAAAATATATTTTTGAGATTAATATCAATAGATTTAAAATTAAGGTAATCGAATTAGCAATCAATATTGGTGTAGAAGAAATTTTATAACCGTAAATAATCCAAGACAAGACTCCAATAATAAACATTATTAAAGTTGTCAAAGAAACATCATCGGCCCTCTTTGTTTTTAGAGTCTTTATCAATTGAGGTAGAAATGCAGCTGTTGTTAAGATCGCGGCAAAATATCCAAATATGTCTGCATTATTCATAAAAGTTTTAAAAACTATTCTTTAATTAAATCAGATAGAAATCCTAAAGGATCTCTCATATTTGATGAATATCCAAGAACATCACTTGAAAAAAATTTATAAATAACTTGATTTTTATCATTTAATAAAAAGGAGGCTCCTCTTTGAGGAAGATATTTTTCATCAAGAATATAATCATTCCAATTTTGGATTATTTCACTCATATTATTTAATCTAAATGTTGCCAGCTCAAATGGTCTCAGATAACCATCCCCGAAAACCTGTCTAAAAGAATTACCTGAAAATTTTAGAAATTTTAAAGCGTCAATTTTGTCAAATTCTGAATATATTTGTTTTGCTTTACGGTCACCAGTATATCCTCTGATTACTTCTCTAATTGTTTTTAAAGAATTTATCCCAGATAGCATCAAAAGCATATTGATCCAACCCCCTAAACCTATATCTAACCCTCTTGAGACTTTAAGATTATTATGGATTTGATTATCAGAAACAACTATTAAATTTTCTTCACGAAAGCCAGTAAATTTACAGAATTTTTGTTTCCCATTTTGGTTGCCAATAGCAATGGCAAAAATATCAAAAAATTTATCTTTGTTACTATCAACAAAATTTTTTAAATTTATTGCATATTCAAAGCTGTCAAAATCTCCCAACAAACCAAATAAAACAATTAATTTAAATTTTTTCTCTCCTTTAAAGTTAAGTTCTTCTACAAGATAATTAATATCATTTTGAAATTTGTCAGTCACGATGGTTTGAATATTTTTTATAAATTATTCTTAAAAAATTTTTCTTACTTTAATTAGTATAAAATTTTACATGAAAAAGTTTTTAAAGAAATTAATTTAATGTTTTTAGATTTTATTATTTTAAGGTAAACATTTTGAAGTTATGACTGTAGGAATTTATTACGCAACTACAACTGGAAAAACTGAGGACGTAGCGGATCGTCTTCACAACTTTATTTCTTCAGCAGAAGCCCCTAAAGATGTATCTGATGTAGATGATCTTTCGGAATTCGAAGGGCTTGATGGAATTATCTGCGGGATACCTACATGGAATACCGGAGCAGATGAAGAAAGATCAGGAACTGCCTGGGATTCAATCTTAGAGGATATTGGTGAACTAAGCTTATCAGGAAAAAAGGTTGCAATTTTTGGTTTAGGAGATTCTTCTACCTACACAGAGAACTATTGTGATGCCATGGAAGAACTTCATAGCTACTTCTCAAAAGCAGGGGCCGAAATGGTCGGCTATGTAGATAAATCTTCTTATACATTTGATGAGTCTAAAAGTGTCATTGGAGAAAGTTTTTGTGGGTTACCCCTTGATGAGGATAGTGAATCTGATTTGACTGATTCACGTCTTGAAACATGGGCTTCTCAGCTAAAAGGCGAAATCCCCTCATTGGCGTAAGCTTTCAAAGATATTACTTTCCCAATTTGTAACATTTGTTCTTTCAAAATATGTTTTTTTTACATAAATAATTAAATCTGTAAAGAACATGTAAAAAACAATACTGATTAGCAATATGCTCAACTTGCTGTTTATTTAAATCAAGTGTTACAAACTTACGGAAAATCTGATGTCACCTATGACTGGTACGCAGGGAATTCTGGTGTTGTTGGCCGTTCAGGTAAATTCATAGCAGCTCATGCTGCCCATGCAGGCTTAATGATGTTTTGGGCAGGAGCTTTTGGATTATTCGAATTAGCTCGTTACGACGCCAGTATTCCAATGGGTGCACAGAAAGCAATTGTTTTGCCTCACCTAGCGGGTATTGGAATTGGTGGCGTTGAAAATGGTGTAATTACAGAACCATATGGAATTGTTGTAATTTGCACATTACATCTAATTTTCTCTGCAGTATTAGGTGCTGGGGGATTATTACACTCAAATAAATTTGCAGGTGATCTTGGAGACTATCCAGAAAATAGTAAGCCACAAAAATTTGATTTTGAATGGGATGATCCAGATAAATTAACTTTTATTCTTGGTCATCATCTAATTTTTCTAGGGCTTGGAGCAATAATGTTCGTCGAATGGGCTCGTATTCATGGAATTTACGACCCAGCGATAGGATCTACAAGACAAGTTGTCTACAATTTAGATATTGCCGCTATCTGGAATCATCAATTTGATTTTCTAAAAATAGATAGTCTTGAAGATGTTATGGGAGGACATGCTTTCCTAGCTTTTCTCGAAATAGTTGGCGGAGTTTTCCATATTTGTACTAAACAATTTGGAGAATATACAGAATTTAAAGGAAAAGGATTACTTGGCGCTGAGGCTATTTTGTCATATTCAGTTGTTGGTGTTTCTTATATGGCTTTTGTTGCAGCTTTTTGGTGTGCTTCAAATACAACCATATATCCAGTTGATCTATATGGAGAGCCTTTAAAGCTCCAATTTGAATTCGCCCCTTATTTTACTGATACAGTGGATTTAGGATCAGGTGCATATAGCTCAAGAGCTTGGCTTGCAAATACTCATTTCTATTTGGGTTTCTTTTTCTTACAAGGTCATCTTTGGCATGCACTAAGAGCAATGGGGTTTGACTTTAAGAAAATTGGTCAAGCTTTTGACAACATTGAAAATACAAAAATTACTCAAAACTAGTTTAGACTATTAAAAACCCTCCTCTAGTAGGGGGGTTTTTTTTTGTAGAATTATCTCAAATATTCAATAAATTAATGGAGAATTTAAGAGAAATTAATTGTAAGGAGATTTTCAGAAAGGCTTATGAAAATAGGTATACATGGAATAATGATTTTAATGGTTACCAAGGTAAATGTATTTTTTTGATTAATAATAAACATTTTCATAAAGGTAACTTCGTATTAGGTAAAGACTTTAAACCAAATATTCAAAAAATAGAAGATGAGAAAATCGTTAAAAGTATTGCCTCACAGTTATTTGAAGTATGTATACATAGGGTAAAGAGAAAATTCGAATCTGTTCATTCAGAAAATATTTTTAATTTACTCAAAAATTGTGAAAGTGGTGTTGAAATGATTGTTTCAGGTAAGAATCAAGGTGATAAATATAGAGTTAAGAATGACTGTATTAATATGGTCTACAGAAAAATTCATGGAACTATAATTGAGATTTTTGTTGAAGAATTCTTAGATACTCGAATAGGTACCCTTAGTAAAAAATACAGTAGTCAACAATTTGATCCAAATACACTTGAGGCAAATTCTCAAAAATTAGAATATGAAGATGAATTTGTAAATATAGGTAAAGAGGATTGTTGGATATTAAATTCGAGGACAATAAAATACTTAAACCAAAATCAAGAAGAAGAAACGCAAAAGTTTGTTTTCGAGGATCTAAGTTTATTAAATTAGGTTTTATTCAACTAGTCTAAACCCTTTATCAAGTAGTTTCTGATAAAGGAGCCTTGCTCTAAAAGCTAAGATTTGTTCTTCATTTTCATTGCTAATTACATGAAAATAATTATTATCTAATTTATTTTTGCTAAAACATACATTTGCTTCTCCTAATCTTAAAGTCCAGTTCTCTTCTTTGGCTAAATGTTGATTAGGTCCGAGATCCCAAGGACATTTTTCAGGATATTTTTCTCTTTTAGAACCCATATGATTAATTTTATCTATCCAATATTAGTAAAAATTTAAAAGTATGGCTATGAATTATAGTTGGTAATTTTTTAATAGATTTCATGTTTAGTGTAATATTTGTAATCATTTTTACTCTTTAGTCCCGATTAAACAATAAAATGGGTCTTTATTAAAGAAGTTAAAGATATTAAGCGCTGGTTCATTAAACTTTTTTATAATTTTAGGCTCATTAAATCCATTTGAAATTAATACTTTTCTTACATATTTTACTCTCTCTTCTTCTGTAGATGAAGTCCAAATGTTTGGAGCTTTATGCCAAAATGCTCTGTTTGAAAAAGCAATAATAAATTTGCCCTGACTACTCAAAATTCTTGCAATTTCTTTGGTTAAATTTTCTGGATATTGTAAATATTGCCATGCGGCAACCATTAAGCAATAATCAACACTTCCTTTTTCTAGTTGAATTTCTTGATTTAGATTGAAATTTTGTATCCAATAAGAATCAAAAATCTTGTTTTTTTCAAGTTCTTGTTTGTTTAATCCATGCCCAATAACTTTTTTATATTTTTTCCCTTTAGGTAAATAACTATCCCAACTAGACATTAAATCAAGGATGGTTGAATTATTATCAATTTCACTCTCATAAAGATTTGATAGATTTTGCCTGAAGTTCGCATCTAGATGATAGACAAATTTTGGATCAGAATAAAATTCTTCATCATTACTTTCATCGAGTTTTTTTCTTTGATAATTATTTAAAACTTCCAAAACAAGATAATTTAGTATTTGTATATCAAATTTAGTAAATAGAAATTCCAAGTGTGTTTTAGAAATTTGTTTTTATTTAATAAATTAAAAATTCTCAAAAAAACTAGACATCTATTCAAAAAAAGTTAAATTATTAATTAATTGTTAGATTTATAATGATTGAATTTAAAAGGAGCAAAAAAAACAGGTCTAAAAATACACTTTTCAATCCCTATAAAAATGGAATAAGTTCATACGATATGGCATATCTTTCATCAAAAAGAAGTTTAAAAAATAAAACTATTTATCTAAAAAGTGATTATGAAAAAGATTATTTCGTTGCATAGAGATGCCTTATATTAATGTTTCGACTTCATCAAAAGTAGATGATAAGAAAAAATTTCTCGAGGAAATTTCAATTCTAATTTCATCTTTAACTAATAAATCCAAACGCTTTGTTATGGCTAAATTAGATGATAATTGCCAAATGTATTTTGATGATTGCGGCCCTTCTTGCTTTTTAGAAATTAAGTCAATAGGTTCTTTAAATCCTTCAGAAATGGTAAAGCCTATATCCGATTTTGTATGTAAGAAAATGGGAATTCCAATTGATAAGATTTATATTTCTTTTGAGGATGTGCCTGCTTCATTGTGGGCTTGGAATGGAAGAACATTTGGTTAAGAATTATTTTTTTAGGAATAAATCTAATGGAAATAAATAAATTAGTCGATTTAAATAATCTTAGAACTGCTCCTGAATTAAGTAATATACAAGTAAAAAAACTATTACAAGAACTAGAAGTAAATATTTTAAATACCGATTGGATAACTATAGGAATAATGGCACCTAGTGATAGTAGGGCTATTGAAGCATTAAAATCAATTTCTAAGAAATATTCTTCAATTAAATTTGAGAATTTAAATTCTATTAATGCTGATGGAAGTGTTTTTTTAAAAGGTAATCAAAAAACTGGTAATGTTTTTATTAGATCTGAAAATGGTCTTGGAGAAGGAATTCTAATAACATGTCAGTACTACAAAGATTCTAAAGAATCTAATACTTTTGGACCATTGCCATTAGATTTTTTCGCATAATTAATTCCTAAGCTATTTATTTATCCTAAATCTAATTTAATTAATGCTTTTGAACAAATGAAATTTTTCAAAACTTGGAGTTAAAAATTTTTTTTATTTTTAAGCTTTGTTATTATGTTTAATGGTATTTATCTAAATTTTACTACTATTTTAATTTGATGTTTTTTCAGGATATAATTCAAAATTTAAATAATTTTTGGTCAGAAGAAGGTTGTTTGATAATGCAGCCATATGATACTGAGAAGGGTGCTGGGACAATGAATCCGCATACTTTTTTAAGAGCTATTGGCCCAGAGCCGTGGAGTGTTGCATATTCAGAGCCATGTAGAAGACCAACAGATGGAAGATTTGGTGATAATCCTAATAGAGCTCAACATTACTTTCAATATCAAGTAATAATTAAACCTTCTCCAGAGGGAATACAGGAAAAATATTTAACATCTTTAGAATCCCTAGGAATTAATCCTAGAAATCATGACATAAGATTTGTAGAAGATAATTGGGAGTCCCCTACTCTTGGAGCTTGGGGAGTTGGTTGGGAAGTTTGGCTGGACGGAATGGAAGTTACTCAGTTTACCTATTTCCAACAATGCGGGGGGATAGATTGTAATCCAATACCTATTGAAATTACCTATGGATTAGAGAGGATTGCAATGTTTTTGCAGGATAAAGAAAGTATTTGGAACTTAAATTGGAATAAAAATCTGAAATATAGTGATATTTGGCTTCAATTTGAAAAAAGTCAATGCACATATAATTTTACTGAATCTAATCCTGATAATCTCAGAAAACTATTTGAAATTTATCAAGTTGAGGCAAATACTCTTGTTGAGAAAAAAATAACTTACCCTGCTCTTGATTTTGTCCTAAAGTGTAGTCATACTTTTAATTTGCTTGATGCGAGGGGCGTGATATCAGTAACAGATCGTGCTCAATATATTGAAAAGATTCGTAAATTAGCAAGAGAAGTTGCATCATCTTGGATTGAGGAAAGAGAATCTTTAAAATTTCCTCTATTAAATAATTAAAAAACAGAGATAATTTCCAATTAAAAATGGATGTAACAAAAGATACAAGGTCTTGAAGCTTTTCTTTCTTCCTTTTTTTGTTACAGCCGATACAGTATAGTTACCCATTTTTGTGGGTTTTTTCCGTGTGAGGTAAAATGAAACTCTTCCAAAAGTTGTTGGTTGCAGGAACTGCTTTGAGCTTATTAGCTCCAGTTGCTTCTCAAGCTTCCGACACAGTCAATCTAGAGGAGATGAATAGCTATGTTCGTAGCGTAAAATCATCTTCAAGATTAGATAGCAAAACCTTCATTAATGATATTAAAGATGGTCTTGCAAATATTAATAACCGTGTAGACGTATTAGAATCTAGGCAGAACAACTTTGAAGCTGGTGGATTCTCTGACACAACAACATTAGACGGTAAAGCAGTTTTTACTGTTGGTGCTCTTGATGCTCCTGATGGTGTAGCTACTCTTACTGACTCGACTTTGTTCCAGTACATGTACGTCATGAACTTGAATACAAGTTTTACTGGTGATGACAATCTTTATGTAAGGATTAAATCTGGAAACAATTACACTTCAAAAGATGCCAATGGTGATAAGGTAAAACATACTTTTGGCGAAACTAATTACGGTACATATCTTTCCTCCACTAACCAAAATGGAGATGTGCTAAAGGTTGATAAGATGTGGTACACAATGCCATTAGGTGACAATTTAACGTTTACTGCTGGACCTAAGATTGAAAACTACTACATGCATGGTACAACGCCTTCAATCTATAAACCTGTTTTAAAACAGTTTACTCTTGGTGGTAATGCTTCAGCTTATGGTGCAAGTACTAGCCCTGGTGCTGGTTTGACATGGACTTCAGATAATGGAATAGCAATTAGCACAAACTTCACTACTAAATCAGGTAATTCTACAGGTTTATTAACTAACGAAGGAGCAACTAGTTGGGCTACTCAAGTTGGTTATACACAACCACGCTATTCAGTTTCAGCAATTCTTAATCAAAAGTATAATGATTGGGAGGATAGTTACTTCTCTACCGCTAATGGTAAGCAAAGAACTTACAACGATGCAAGTAGTACTAACATTGGTCTAAGAGCTTGGTGGAGACCAGAAGAGACAGGAACTGCAGTACCTTCAATTTCTGTAGGTTATGACACTTCTGAAACAGATGCGAACGCAAACAGTAGTACAGATATGTACTTTGTTGGTCTTCAATGGCAAGATATGTTCTCAGCAGAAGATCGTATAGGACTAGCTTTCGGTCAGCCACAAAAGCGTGAAGATGAGACAACTGATCCTTTTGCTTGGGAAGTATATTATCAATTCCAAGTTAATGATTCAGTTTCTGTAACTCCAGCTGTATTCGGTGGTTCCGATAGAAACGGAACAGCTGGTGCAGATTTAACTGGTGTAGTTGTCGAAACAACATTCAAATTCTAGTAATAGAAGTTGAAATTAAAAAAAGCGCCCTATTAAGGGCGTTTTTTTTTGTTTAAAGGCTTAATTTGATTTTTATCTTTGGAGGTTTACTTTACCAGCAGTTTTCACCTTCTCCAATGGGAATACACATACTTGACTTAGCTGCTTCATCTGCAATCTTTTGAGCTTCTGCATCTAATACAAAGTCAGCATCTAAAGGCATATCAGTATTCCATTCTTTTAATCCGCCTAGATCATTTTCACTAGCATTCAAAGTATTTGTTTCTGTTGTTGCAATTGTTAGTGCACTAGTTGCAGCTAAAAAAATTGCGATAGAACTTTTTTTAGGCATTTTATTTTTGTTGTTCTTTTATTTTAATAAATTTTATTTTTATATTCTATTCAATGTATAAAATGTTTCTTATCAATCTCCTAATGTACGAAGCAGGTTTGAATACGATTTGAAGATTAGATCAAGTTCATCAGATCTACCATGCTTAGCAAGCAAAGTCCTTGCTCCTGCATCTAGATCAAATAAATATTCTCTTTCCTCTATACTTTTTATATAACTTTCTATCCATCCAACAACAACTATTCTTTCACCACTAATTACTTCTTGAACTGAATGTAAATATGTACTGGGATATATAATTATTTCTCCAGAATCAAGCTTAAATTTATCTTCTGAATTAAGACCTTCAATTAATAATTCACCTCCTGAATATTTATCTTTTTCAGTAAGAAAAAGTGTAAATGATAAATCTGCTCTGCCTGTAGACATAAAGGCATTATCTATATGTCTTCCATATTTCATTCCTTGCAATGATTTGGTAAACATTGTTCCATGAATTCTTTTAGGTAGGGCAAAGCTTTTTATTAGAATATTGCTGAGAATTTTTTTTTCAATCAATTCAGTATATTTTTTTGAAATATTAGAACTTCTATCGAGCTGAAGATTATCTTTAACTTTTGATGCGTGATTACCTGCAGTTTTTTTGCCATTTTCCCATGGTAAATCTTTAAGAAATAAATCTTTTAAAGAAGAATTTATTTCTTTAGGATTTAGTAATTGATGAGTTAAATAATTCATTGCTTATATTAAAAATGATACAAAGTGAGGTATAGAAAATGTCTTTTAGAACCCTTCATAGGTAGTTGGAGATAAAGTAACCATAGATACTAATTTGAAAAAATGCAAAAGTTTAAAAAACTATTTTATTCAGCCTTAGCGTCTTCATTTCTTTTTAATGTAAGTCTTCCTACTTATTCTACAGAGAGAGAAGTAAAAGTTTATTCTGGCAGACATTACAATACTGATAGAGATATTTATAAGAAATTTGCAGAAGAAACTGGCATAAAAGTTAGACTAATTGAAGCAGCTGGTATTTCTTTAATTGAGAGACTGAAAAGAGAAGGAAATAATTCTCAAGCAGATTTAATTTTGCTAGTTGATGCGGCAAGAATAACAAATGCTGCAAAATTAGGTTTACTTCAAAAAATTGAATCAACAAATCTTGAAAAAGATGTGCCCGTTGGTCTGAAAGACCCAAATAAGGAATGGTATGCTTTAACAAGAAGAGTAAGAGTAATGGTTGCCAATCCTAAGGTTGTAGATATAAATAAAATAAATGATTATACAGATTTAGCTGACCCATCATTAAAAGGCAAGGTTTGTTTGAGGAATAGAAAAAGTCCTTATAACCAATCTTTGGTAGCTAATCAGATTGTAAATAAGGGCCCAGAAGCTACCAAAACTTGGCTAAATGGGATGATTTCAAATGTTTCCCAGCCTTTTTTCCCAGGTGATATTTCTATCGTTCGTGCTGTATCAAAGAGAAAATGTGGAGTAGGAATTGTAAATCATTACTATGTGGCTAGGATGCTGGCTGGAGTTAACGGAAGAAGAGATTCTTTATACGCGAAGAAAACAGTTGTTTTAATTCCTGATCCAGCTCATGTGAATATCAGTGCTGGTGGATTAGCTAAGTATGCCAAAAATAAATCAGAAGCTATTCAGCTTCTCGAATTTTTAGCTTCTCCAAGAGGTAGTGAAGGATTGGCAGCCCCTACTTTTGAACACCCTTTAAAAGAAGTAAATCAAAATCAGATTGTTAAAAACTTTGGGGAATTTACTCCTGATAAAGTGACAGTAGATCAACTTGGCGAGAATAATTCAATGGCTATTAAAATGATGAAAGAAGCTGGTTGGGATTAAAAATTTAATTTCAATTCATAAATTAATTTCTCCCATTATTATTTTTATTAGGGAGAGGTGGCTGAGTGGTCGAAAGCGAACGACTCGAAATCGTTTAACGGGAAACTGTTCGTGGGTTCGAATCCCACCCTCTCCGTTTTTATTGGTTATTAAGCACAGGAATTTACATGTTTAATCTTTATAGGCAATATATTCCCACCTTCTAGATAAGTGCTTGCTTTAACAATTAAAGGAATGGAAATGATACTTAATGCCAATAAAGTCGTAGCGACAGGTTGTGCGAGACGGATGAGTGTTTTTTTGTCCATTAGAATTAAATGATTTCCCAATAGATAGCACTAAGAATTTTCTTTGAGAAGAAATTAAACACGTATAAAAACACGTATAAAAAACTAGAGAAGTATTGGAGAAAATAATCTATTTAATTCTTTTCTGAACGAAAAATATTTCCATAAAGTTTTTGGTTCTGTCAAATGAATAAATATATGTGAAGCCATAAGATATAAAAGAATTTTGGATAGAAACAAATATTTTTAAAAAACTTGCATGTATTCTGTATTAAACTAAACAATTAAATCATCTATTCACCTTTGCCTTTTAATCCATCAATAAAACCACTACTTATACCTTTTATAGTTTTGCCTACAACATTCCCTGCTTCATTTGCATTATTTTCAATTTCAGCTTTTGTACAACTTGAAATAGAAATTCCCAGTACTAAAATTGAAAATATGATTAAAAAATTCTTCATCCGTTTCTTTTACTGAAAATTGCAAATTATAATAGCATATCAACTAAGTTTATATTAATAATTGCATAGCTTGATTCATACTGTCTTTTAGTTTTGAATAAGAAAATTAATGAACTATGAATTGTGAGAAGTTGGTAAAAATACAAAAAAATATTTTTGTTGCAGGATTTATTGGGGACTTATCAACTATGAATTGATTTATCCTTCCCATAAATGAACATTGGTCTTTAATTCAATATCTGGACTCTAGGTATGCTTTTAAGTAGTTACATTTAAAGGAAGAAAAATTTTTAAAAATTCCCCGAAGATAATAGCTATAAGTCAAATTAGGATCTATTTAAATTAAAATATTTTTGCAGTTTACTCATAAAGGATAAACCAGAGAGTTCCGTTTCTAAATATTTGACGATAGATTAAAGAGCAACAAAATTTCAAAATTAATTTGAACTATTTAAATTCTTTCTTATTAGTACTTTTAGTTCTGGCTAATTACTCTAATCTTTACCTTACTCATTTTAAAAAAAGAAGAAAATAATATTTAATTTACAGTTTTTTAAATACCAAATTATGATTTACCTTGGCTTTATATAAACTATTATCTTAATAAAAACTAAGATTGATCTATGAAGTTTTTTTGGAGTAAGATTTAGAAAACAAAAAAGTCTTAGAAGTAAAATTATGAGATTGATTGCATATATTTTTTTTTCTATTCAAATATTAAATTATCTAGGCGTTTTTGCAGAAAAATTAAAAGATGAATCGTCTGAATTAAATATAATTAATTTTGAAAATAAAGACGAAAACAAATCTGAACCTTTGAATAAGGTTATCTGGAAATCTTACAAGAATGACGAAAACGAATCTGAACCTTTGAATAAGGTTATCTGGAAATCTTACAAGAATGACGAAAACGAATCTGAACCTTTGAATAAGGTTATCTGGAAATCTTACAAGAATGACGAAATTTATTTTGAAAATAAAAAAGATCAAGGTTCGATTACCAATAGGATCAACTCATCAAGTGAACAAAGAATATATAAATCCACAAAAAACTCAGTTTTTTCTATTACTGAAATTGAACCTTTTTTACCACTCAATAATTTCCTTGACTATGGCAATTTTCAAACCTCTGTTAGGTGGAAATCATCTTTTGACGGAGGTTTATCGGGTGGAACAGGGCAACAAAACCCTTCATTTGTTTTGGATTATGGAATCTCAGATTTCTCCCTTCTTTCTATTTATATTACTGGAGCTGATGATGAACTTTATAACTTAGTAGGTGGTCAGAAAATTAACTATTATTGGCAAAGTTACGCACTTTCATTTAAGAAAAGATTAATAGACGAGAAAGATTTTGATTTTGGATTGTCATGGGTATCCACTGTTGAATATTGGAGGCATGCTAGTGGATCTGAAACGGCAAAAAGCATCTATAATCAAAAAGATAGTTCATTTGGTAAAGACAAATTTGAACAATTAGTTGGGGCTTTATCTTTTCCAATATCAAAAAATTTAAATGAAAATTTTACTGCTTTAATTGTCCCCGGCATTACATTTTTACCTGAGAAATTAGGATCTAAAGGTATTGGTAAAAATGCATATGGGAATAATTTTTATATTGGAAGTGGCCTTGTCTATGATGTGACTGATGATTTTAATCTTCTTTTCTCATATACCACCCCTTTAGGCCCAGGTAATAATTATTTTGACAGTGATTTAAATTACTCTAGAAAGTCTATATATAGTTTTGGTTTGGGATGGGATGTTAATCCTAAGATTGGAATTGAAGGAAAAATAACCAACTCATATGGGGCTTCGCCCTCTACGGGATTGCTTACTATCCCTTCAGATAATCTGCCACTTTATTCAGCCAGCATAACTTATAGACCCTACGGAGAGGATACATACCTTAATCCTCTAAATGAAAGAGACAAATTGATCAGTAATGGTGGAATTACTGTAAATAATGCCTTAATACCAAGAGCTGGAACTTCTCAATTTAACTTCAACTATGATAGTAGAGGAAATTTGTTCGGTTCTTATGGTTATTCTTTATCAAATATATTCCAATTAGAGCTTCTAAATATTGGTAGTTTTAATGATTTAAACCTTAGTGGAAGTACAAATTCGAATTTATATTCAACCTACTTAGGTGAAAATAATCTTAATTTTAGGTTAGGCGGGAAACTTTTAATATTTAGTCCCCAAAAAGATGACCTTTATTGGGCTACATTAAGATCATCGGTTGGTAGAAATGATAATACTAATCAAGGGTATTTATTCTCAGAATTTATTAATACTTTTAGATTAAACAATTGGTTAACCTTTAATATTAGTCCTAAATATTTTTTTAGTGGAGTGGAAAGTTTTGGTGGGATCGGCTTTTCAAGTTATATAAGTTTATCAGATAGTTTAATGCTTATTCCAGAAATAAATACTTCAATTAAAAACGATTCGGATTTTAATACTACTATTGCATTGAGATATTCTCTTTCATCTGAAAAGTCATTAGATTTATATTTTTCTAATGCTGCAGGGGTTCAAGACATTGGACAAATTCTTAAAGATAAAGAATATAGATTAGGAATTAATTTGAATTTTTTATATTAAAAAATTTAGTTTTCCCAAAAAGGATCCGTAGTTAATGAAACTTTTAAAAAGCCTTTTTTATTAGTTTTAATATCACTTATACAAGCTCTTATGGTTTCACCATTTACATCTATTTCACATGCACCGCAACTCCCTGTAAGACAGCCAGTTGGTATTTCTAAACCAGCTTTTTCTGCAGATGAGAACCAATTATCTCCCTCTGAAGCATAGGTCTCATTATTATTTGGCCATCGAATTTTAATTTTTGAGTTTTTCAATTTAATACTGATGAGAGATTTAAATGCTTTTCAAATTCATTTGCTAGATTTTCAATTATTGATTCTCTCTTAACTTTATAAGATCTTGTTTTTTTCTTTAATGGCGGCAATTTTTTTCTCTGTCTTATCAAATTTATATATTGATCTCTCCACTTATCGTTTTCAAAGATCCCATGAATATATGTACCGACAATAGTTCCACCTTCTTTATTTTCTCTATACCAACCAAGATCTAAGTCTTTGAAAATATTTTTAATCTTTAAAGAGCCTTTTAGTGTATCTAATTCAGTTTGGCCATTATGAATTTCAAATCCATTAATTTTTGATTGGCATGGCCATAAGGATTCAGAGTTTATTTGACGTGTTAATTTTTTATTAAAGAAAGTCGTTTTTAATGGTAGTAATCCAATGCCTTTAATTTTTTGTTCAGAATAATTTTCGGAACCTTCTTTAAGGTAAGGATCTTCAAGTGTTGTGCCTAACATTTGTAATCCTCCACAAATCCCAATAATATTTCCTTGATTTTTTGAATATTCCCTTAAGTCCTCTGACAAACCAGTCTTTTCAAGAAATATTTGATCTTTAATAGTTTGTTTACTACCAGGAAGAATAATAAAGTCATACTTCCTTAAGTTCTGGGATTCTTTAATCCATTCAATTAATATTGAATCTTCGTTTTCCAATGGATCAAAATCTGAGAAGTTGCTTATAGATGGCAATTTTATGATTGCAACTTTAATATCAGGGTTTGTAAAACGAGATTTTTTTTCTAATAAATCTAGAGAATCTTCTGGAGGAAATGATTCATTTAACCATGGAATTACTCCGATTACAGGAATTTGAGTTTTATCCTCTATCCATTTTTTCCCTTCTTCAAATAATGAAAGGTCTCCTCTGAATCTATTTATAATGATTCCTTTAATAAGTTTCTTCTCTTCGGGTTTCATTAATTCAAGTGTCCCGATTATTTGCGCAAAAACACCTCCCCTTTCAATATCAGTAACTAAAATGCAATTTGCGTTTAAATACTTTGCAATTTTTAAATTAGTAAGGTCTCTATGAATCAAGTTCATTTCTACTGGACTGCCAGCCCCTTCGATAATTAAACGACAATTTGGATCCCTTTTATAAATAGACTTTAAACTTTTTTTAATTACTTCCCAACCTGGTGCAAACCAATCTTTGTAGTAATTTTTGGCAGTTGTGATTCCTATACTTTTACCAAGATGAATGACCTCACTTGTTGAATTGCCTTGAGGTTTTAATAATATGGGATTCATTTCTGAAGAAGGATTAATACCACAAGCGAAAGCTTGAAGAGCTTGTGAATATGCCATCTCTCCCCCTTCCCAATCAACCCAAGCGTTATTACTCATATTTTGTCCTTTAAATGGTATTGGTTCTTCCCCTAAATTTTTTAGAATCCTGCAAATTGCTGTAACTGTTAATGATTTTCCTGCACCACTAGAAGTACCTAAAACCATTATTGGTTTCTTTTTTGCATTTAATTTGGCTTCTAACTTCATACGTGATTTATATTAATTTTGAAATTAATTAATTAGTAAATTGAATTATAATTTGAAAAAAAATTTGTGTTAATTCTAGCCTCTGCTTCTCAATCTCGAAAGAAATTACTTGAAAACTCTCAAATTGAATTTATTCAAATATCAAGTAACTTCGATGAAACTTCAATAAAAGAAACAAATATATTTAATTTAGCGTTGGAATTGTCTTTTCAAAAGGCTAATAGTTTATCTGAAAATTTTCAAAAAATATATTTGCCCGATGAATTTAATTATGGTCCTTTGGAAATACTTGGGTGTGATTCAATTTTTGAATTTAAAGGACAACCTTATGGAAAACCATCTAATAGAGATGAGGCATTTATAAGATGGAAAAAAATGTCTGGAGAATTTGGATTTTTACATACTGGTCATACTCTAATAATTGGAAATTTTGATGCAACTTCAAATAGGTTTGAGATCTCTGAAACAATTAAAAAAACAGTAAGTTCAACTGTTTATTTTTCTAAGTTGGAAGATTGGGAAATCAATAGTTATGTTGATACAAATGAACCTTTATATTGTGCGGGAGGATTTGCTTTAGAAGGTATAGGCGGTAAATATATAGAAAAAATAGAGGGTTGTTTCAGTAATGTGATGGGGTTGAGTTTGCCATGGCTCAGAAAAAATTTAAATAAATAAGAAAAATTGAGTAAAAAAAAACCCTATCAAGAGATAGGGCTTTTTTAATATGAAATAGAAATTAATCTAAATCTGGCATTTCTAGAGCTGGTTCACTCTTTCTGTCAATTCCTTTTTCGAAACCAGCAGCAGCTGCCCTAGCACGTCCAGCATGCCAAAGGTGACCGATGAATGTAAACCATCCTAGGAAGAATTGAGCTGCAGCTAACCATTGTCTTAAGTTAACAAAGTTAACAGCATTAGGCTCTGTAATGATTCCACCAACGGAGTTGATAGAAGCGTTAGGAGCATGTGTCATATATTCAGCAGCTCTTCTTACTTGCCAAGGCTGAATATCATTTTGGATTTTTTCAAGGCTCAATCCGTTAGGCCCTCTTAAAGGCTCTAACCATGGACCTCTGAAATCCCAAAATCTCATTGTTTCACCACCAAATATAATTTCACCTGTAGGAGATCTCATGAGATACTTACCTAGACCAGTTGGTCCCATTGTTGAACCTACGTTAGCTCCAATTCTTTGATCTCTCACAAGGAAAGTAAAGCTTTGAGCCTGTGAAGCTTCAGCGTTTGTAGGGCCATAAAACTCAGATGGGTAAGCAGTGTTGTTGAACCAGATGAATGTTGAAGCAATAAAACTTGCTACACAAATTCCACCAAGAGCATAACTTAAGAGTCCCTCACCGTTCCAGATGAATGCTCTTCTAGCCCATCCAAATGGTTTAGTAAAGATATGGAATATTCCTCCAATGATTGCAGTAATACCCACATAGACATGTCCACCAACGATATCTTCGATAGAGTTTACACCGATTATTGAACCAGCTCCTCCCCATGGAGATCTAAATAGATAACCAAGAATTACTCTTGGATCTAAAGTTGGATTAACAAGTCTAACTTCACCACCACCAGGTGCCCATGTGTCATAAGCTCCTCCAATAAAACACCAGTTTACTGACCATGCCAATGCACCTACACCTAGAACAATCAAATGATATCCAAGGATGTTTGTCATTTGATTCTTATCTCTCCAATCAGTAGAGAAAAATGGGAAATCTTCTTCAAGCTTTTCTGGACCTGCTAATGAATGATAAATACCACCAAAGCCAAGTACGGCAGAAGCTATTAAGTGAACCACACCTGCTTGGAAGAAAGGCATGATATCAGTGACTTCACCACCAGGGCCTATCCCATAACCAAACATTGCTACGTGTGGCATACAGATTAAACCTTGCTCCCACATCGGCTTATCAAAAGTAAAATGATTAACCTCAAAGAGCATCATTGCTCCCGCCCAAAAGACTATAAGTCCAGAGTGAGCAATGTGAGCTCCTAATAAACGTCCAGATAAATTGATTAGTCTAGCGTTACCTACATACCAGGCATAGCCAGTTTCTTCAATACTTTGGTTTGGAGCTCTTAATAAATTATTAAAGGGCGTTTCCACGTGGAAGAACCTCCTCAGGGAATACAAAGTTTTCGTGTGGTTGATCCACAGAAGACATCCATGCTCGCATACCTTCGTTCAAAAGTATATTTTTTGTATAGAAAGTTTCAAATTCTGGATCTTCTGCTGCACGGATTTCTTGGCTAACGAAATCATAAGCTCTTAAGTTTAGTGCTAAGCCTACAATACCAATTGAAGATGTCCACATACCCATAACAGGTACAAAAAGCATCAAAAAGTGTAAGAAACGCTTGTTTGAGAAAGCAATACCGAAGATTTGACTCCAGAATCTATTCGCTGTGATCATTGAATAGGTTTCTTCTTCTTGTGTTGGGTCAAAAGCTCTAAATGTTGAACTTTGTACCTTACCTTCTGTATAGATACTTGTATCTTCATACAAAGTGTTTTGTACTGTAGCTCCATGAATAGCACAGAGTAGAGCACCACCAAGGATTCCAGCTACTCCCATCATGTGGAATGGATTTAGAGTTATATTGTGGAAACCTTGAATGAATAGGATATAACGGAAGATTGCTGCTACACCAAATGAAGGTGCAAAGAACCAACTATGCTGTCCTAAAGGATAAATAAGGAAGATACTTGTGAAAACTGCAATTACTGCTGAGAAAGCCAATGCGTTGTATGGTCTAATTCCAACAAGGCCAGCAATTTCAAACTGACGAAGCATAAAACCAATGAGGCCAAACACTCCATGTAATGCAACGAAGTTCCAAAGACCACCAAGTTGTAGCCATCTTACGAAACTACCTTGGGCTTCAGGACCCCATAAAAATAGAAGACTGTGTCCCATGGCATCGCCAGGGGTACTTACAGCTGCTGTTAAAAAGTTACAACCTTCGAGGTATGAGCTTGCAACTCCATGTGTGTACCAAGAGGTAACAAATGTTGTTCCTACGAACCAACCACCTATAGCAAGATATGCACAAGGAAGTAAAAGTAATCCGGACCAACCAATAAATACAAAGCGGTCGCGCTTCAGCCAATCATCGAGGATATCAAACCATCCTCTTTGTGGGGCGCTACCAACTGCGATCGTCATGAGAAATCGTTTTTTAGCTTCGGGATACGCAGTGACTGTAACAAAGATTGAGAGTAATGTGGGGAAATATATGTATATCTGAAATGCCTTGTAAAGCTTTCCTGACTTTTTTATTAAAAAATAGGTAAGAATACTCCCTTAATTTGTTAAATTATCTGAACTAGGTTCTAAAAAAAGATAAAAATGGATTCAGACCTCACGTCTTTCGATAAAATCGAACAAAAAATTGGTGGATCAAGAAAAATTTCAAACTACATTATTGGTGGGATGCTGACGATTGGGGGTATTGGTTTTCTTTTGGCATCTATATCTAGCTATACAGGAAGGGATTTATTACCTCTGGGGAATCCCTCAACTTTATTATTTATACCTCAAGGAATAATAATGGGAGCATATGGAGTAATAGCCAATTTATTAAATTTTTATTTATGGTATTTGGTTTATATTAACTTTGGTTCAGGAAGTAATTATTTTGATAAGTCATCAAAATCTGTTGAAATAAAAAGGAAAGGGTTATTCAAAGATATTGAAGTTAAATTGAACTTTGAAGAAATAAAATCAGTTAAGCTGGATATAAGTGAGGGATTTAATCCTAGAAGAAGAATTGCTTTAGTTCTCAAAGGTAGAAAAAAGCCTCTGCCTCTCAGCGGGGCAGGTGAACTTAAACCACTCTTGCAAGTTGAAGAAGAGGGAGCTCGTTTGGCTAAATTTTTGAATGTTAATTTGGAGGGCTTAAAATAAAAAAAAATTTTTTAAAAATATTATCTTTCATTCAGGTTTTATTTTTTGTGCAAGCTTGTAGTTTCAAAAATGAGATAGATTCAAATTATTACTGTCAAAAACTTAAATTCAGTTGTATCAAGGAGAATAAAATAGCTCTTTTTAAAACTTCAAAAGGTGATTTTGAGGTTGAATTATTTGGTGAGGATAACCCAGTAACAGTATCAAACTTTATAGAAAACATAAACAATAATATTTATGAGAATCAAAAATTTTATAAAATAATGAATTATTCTCAACTAAAATTTGTACACGCAGGTGTTAATCCAGAAAATTCATTTTTTATTGAACGAAATCAAACCTTAAATAAAACAAGTCCTTTAATTCCTTTAGAAATAAAATTCCAAAAAGAAATCAAACCAAGATACAAATCTCCAATAAAAAATCCTTCTGAAACTAAGAATTTAGTTAATATTTTTGAGAGTGGTTCAATCGCTATGGTTAAAAGTGGTAAGAACAACTCTTCCTCTACTGAATTTTTTTTTGTAACTAATAAGATTCCAGAACTAGATGGAAGATATTCAATTTTTGGAAAAATTATTAAAGGATTAGATGTACTAAAAAAAATTAATAAACAAGACTTTATTAAGGAAGTAAAGATATCTAATTAAATTTCTAAAGAATATTTGTTGATTTTCAACATTTCTGTATTAACTCCTGAAGAGCGTTTTAGTGCCACTTTGCCAGTTCTTGCTATCTCAAGAATGCCATAAGGCTCTAGTAATTTCTCTAAAGCAACTAACTTGCCAGGGTCTCCAACTACTTCGAGTGTTAAGGCTATATCTGAAACGTCAACAACTTTTGCACGGAATATTTGTACTATATCTAAAATATTACTCCTAGTATCTTCTTTTGATGAAACTTTTAGTAACATCAATTCCCTCTCAACAGCAGCTAGATTAGTAAAATCTACAACTCCAAGAACATTAAATAACTTATTAAGTTGCTTAGTCATTTGTTGAAGAGTTTCATCGTCACCTTCTACTACCATTGTTAACCTTGAAATCCCTTTGGATTCTGCAGGGCCCACTGCGAGGCTATCTATGTTGAATCCCCTTCTAGCAAAAAGACCTGAGATTCTACTCAAAGCTCCAGATTCGTCTTCAACAAGAACTGATAATGTATGTTTCATATTTTAAAAGGTGTTTAAATCTCTAATCCATTCATAAGAGATCCTATTAAATACTGAGGGATCTTCATCATGGATACAATGACCTGAATTGGATACTATTTTTAATTTTACCCATCTATGGAAATTTGCAATCTTTTTACCAATAAACAAAGGTATGAAATTATCTTTCTCTCCCCAAATTAATAAAAAAGGAACTTTTTTTGAGGCGCTTAGTTTGCTTAAAAGGTAGGAAGATTGAAATTTATCATCTCTTGAAGACATTCCAATACACATTGCTCTTAATGATCTAGCTGAAGTTCTCCTTAAAACTGGTTTTGTTACCAAATCTATTAGTTCGCGATCAATATTATCTTTTTTAAAATAGGCAGAATTTAGTCCCAGTTTTATAACCCCTAATTTGGTTATTAAAAATAAAATAATCTCCAAAGGGAAAAATATAAAAAATATTCTTATGAATCTATCTTGAAATTTTTTAAATGATGATTTTTTTTTTATCGACTTTTTATTTTCTTGAATTTGATCTGGCAGAGGAGATGCAATAACTGTTGCAATCTGATCCTCTAATAAAACAGCACATGTTAAAGCGACTAATGATCCTAGGGAATTGCCAATAAGAATTACTTTCCCAGAATTCTTTGGTCTTATAACCTGTGCAATAAAGTCTTTCACTTGATTACACCAAATCTCATTATTTAATTTTCCAATTTGTCTTATCCCAGGTTGATCAGAATCTCCAAATCCTATCAAATCTAAAGAATATGAGGCGCAATTCCTTTTCGCAAAATATTCTAGATTGTTTCTCCAATGTTTTCGACTGGCGCCAAATCCATGTAGAAAGATAATTGGAATTTCATTGTCTTCGCCTGAAACACTCCAACAAACTTTAATACCGTTCCAATTCCAATAATTAGGAAAATTAATATTTTTTTCTTTAAAATTATTATTCATATATTCAAAATTTTCAAGATATTTGCATTATCTACTTTTTTAACAAATAAATGTATATTGAATGTAAATTATAGTAATGATTAAATTTTACTATGGCTAAAGAAATTTTTAGTATTGCGGCAGTTTTTTGGGTACTGATACCAATAGGATTGGTTGGTGGTGCATTATTATTAAAGTTTCAGGGAGATTGATTCTCACGAAAACATAACAAATTTAGTTATTGTCTACAAATTAAGTAAATCTTAAATATGAAGATTCTTTTAGTAGGAGCTACGGGGACACTTGGGAGGCAAATAGCTAAGCAAGCTATAGAAGATGGATATGAAGTTAGATGCTTTGTAAGAAACCCAAGAAAAGCTTCTTTTCTACAAGAGTGGGGTTGTGAATTGACAAAAGGTAACTTGTTGAATTCTTCTGATATTGAATATGCATTACAAGATATTGAAGTTGTTATTGATGCTGCTACTAGTAAACCAGATGATCCTAGAAGTATTTATGAAATAGATTGGGATGGAAAACTCAACTTATTTAATGCTTGTGAATCTTTAAATGTTAAAAGAGTGATATTCCTTTCAATCCTTTTAACAGAGAAATTTAGAAATGTTCCATTAATGGACATTAAATATTGTACTGAAAAACTTCTTGAGAAATCTGGTCTAGATTATACAATCTTCAAATGTGCAGCTTTTATGCAAGGAGTTATTGGTCAATTTGCTATTCCAATTTTAGATAGTCAAGCAGTATGGATGAGTGGAACTCCAACTAAGATCGCATACATGAATACTCAAGACATGGCAAAAGTTATTGTCGCAGCAGTTAATAATTCAAAAACTCATAGAACATCATTGCCATTGGTTGGCCCCAAAGCATGGGATTCAAACGAAGTCATTTCACTATGTGAAAAATTTAGCGAAAAGAAGGCTAAAATTTTTAGAGTTTCCCCCTTCCTAATTAGTGTCACTCAAAAAGTAGTTTCCTTTTTCCAAGATTCTTTAAATGTTGCTGAAAGATTGGCTTTTGCTGAAGTAACTAGTAGTGGAGAATCATTAGATGCTGACATGAGCAAAACTTACGAAATATTGGAACTTAAAAAAGAAGATATGACATCACTAGAAAGTTATATAAAGGATTACTACCAACAAATTCTTAAGAGATTAAGGGAAATGGAAGCAGATCTAAATATTGAAGAAAAAAAGAGATTACCTTTTTAATATTGCAATTTTAAATTTAGATAGTATATTTGTACTATATAAATATTATTGACCTATGTCTGTTTCTAAATCTAAAAATCTTGAACGAAAACTAGATAATTTTGCAAAAGAAGCAAAAAATGAATTGAATAATGTTTGCGGATCTTCATTATGGGAAAGCCTTGGCTTTGTTTTTTTTGATCAATTAGAAGATTCTGAAAAAATTGCGAAAGCAAATTTTTACTATGGTCAACTTCAAATAATTAATGAAATTAAATTTTCAATTTGAATTCAATTTCATATTTTTCGTATGTAATTTTTCTTAAATCAATTTTGGCTAATCTTTTTCTGATAATATGAACTTAGTAAAAGATTAATTAATGATTGAAACTTCAGGTGTAATAGAAAAAGAGCAGGGAAATGGATTTTATTTGGTTACCCTAGAACAACCTGAAGGACATCAATGTTTATGTAGAGCTGCAGGTAAATTGACTAAATTTAGAATTAAATTATTAGCTGGAGACAAAGTGTTAGTTGAGATAAGTCCTTATGACCTTTCTAGAGGAAGGATAACTTATAGAGAAAGAAATATAGGGGGTGCTAAACCTTCAACTAATAAAAATAACCCTAAGAGGAATAATAAGTAAAAAGTTATTTTAGATAATATTTTTTATCGCTTCTTTAAACTCACTTCTTTGTTTAACACCTTGCCATTGTTTTTTTAATAATTTTTCTTTAAAAAGTTGAACTGTTGGTGTGCCGTTAATACCAGCTTGTTTTGCAATATCTTGATCTTTATCAATATCTATTTCAACGCCAAGCACTGCACCATCAAGTTCTTTGATTACCCTTTTTAACTGAGGTTTTAAAACATGACATGGGCCGCAGCTTGGGGAACTAAAAATTACTAAGATAGGTTTTTTACTCTCGTGATAAAGTTTCCTTAATGCATAACTGCCTTTTTGCCATTCAGAATTTGAATCGAAAGTATCTTCATTAACTTCTTCCTCATTAAAATCTGATGAATTAAGTTTTTTTTCTGGTTCGGGTGTTTCTCGGACTATAGTTTTTGCTAAGTTTTTCTCGGCAAGCCATCTTTCGGTAGCTAATGCTGCCATGCATCCAGTTCCTGCAGCGGTAACTCCTTGTCTCCACTCAGAATCAACAACATCACCTGCTGCAAAAATGCCTTCAATAGATGTTTCTGGCCTTCCTGATTTGCAAGCAATATATCCTTTATTATCTAAATCAATTTTGTTGCTTAAGAACTTCGTATTTGGTGTATGCCCTATCGCGTAAAAAAGACCCTTTATATTAATTTCCCCTTTACCTTGTTGAGAGTGAATAGTTTCTATTCTCTCAAGCCATTTAGAACCATCAGCTTTATCAACTTTTGTGTTCCAATGGATTTCTATCTTTGGATTAGCTTTTACTCTATCAACCATTGCTGCGCTAGCCCTTAATTTTTCTGATCTAACAATCAAATGCACTTTGCTGCCATACTTTGTGAGGTATGCTGCTTCTTCACATGCAGAGTCGCCGCCTCCAATAACAGCTAATTCTTCATCTCTGAATTGTGGAGTTGCTCCATCACAAATTGCACAAGCACTTATTCCTTTACTCCAGAATTTATCTTCATTTATAACGCCTAATCTATTTGCACTTGCTCCAGTTGCAATAATAATTGAGTTAGCTTTTATAGTTCCTTCTAAAGTTTTTAATTCAAAGGGATGTGAATCAGTATTTATTGAAACAACATCACTTTCGTATAAATTAGTACCCCATCTTTCCGCTTGAGCTTTCATTAGATCCATCAATTCAGGACCTAGTACTCCATCTGGGAAACCTGGAAAATTTTCAACAAATGTTGTAGTCATTAATTGCCCACCAGGAATTCCACCAGAATTAAATCCTGTTACGAGCAAAGGTTGAAGATTTGCTCTTGCTGCATATATTGCAGCTGTATAACCTGCAGGTCCAGAGCCTATAATTACAACATTTTCTACGTTTGAAGTCTTCTCTTTATTTTCCATTTATTTGCTAATTTCACTACTAATAATAATAAACAAACCCAAATAGTGTAGGGCGGATTTCACTGGATAGACTTATTATTTTAATCGTTGACTTTTTGATCTAATAATTTTTTTAATTCATTTGGGAAATTCAAAACAGAATCTTTTAAATTTTCATTTTTTTCTCCAATATGTAATATCCACTCTCTAAATTCTTCTGCGATAGCATAACTGTCTTCATATTTTTCTAGAGTATCCATTGCAGAAATTCTGTTGGTAGCCCAACAGGTCGCAATGTCGATCCTTTTTCTAATGAAATTGTCCATTGAAACTTAAAGGTTGTATATACATAAACACAAAAGAAGGTATATGTATTGTCTAATAAGTTACAACTTTGTACTTCCAAACAATAATTTAATCTTTAATTTATATTTGACCCAATTTTTGAATAAATTATAAAGAAAATATAAAGAAATAGGGTCAAACTGCCTCGCTATGATTTGCAAGTAGCCTTTCAACTTCCTCAAAACCCTCTTTAGCTGAATTTATTGCAAGTTCCTCGCTAACTTTTTCTTCTGATATTAATTTTGCGGATATTTTCTTTAAAAGAGTTTCTTTTTTTTCTCTAAGTGAACTAACAATTTCTTCTTCAATGATAGATTTTATTGCTTTAGAAATTATTTTCTTGTCATTTGCTTCCTCAAATGTGCCCTGGACTAATTCCTGAATAAATAATCGATGCACCTCACTGCTCCTTAGAAAGCTTTCTGTGGCATTAATAATTCCTTCAACAAGAGCTTCATCAGGTTCAGAATCATTTTCTGCCAGCTTAAATTCCCAATCTAAATGTCTTCTTTGCCAACCTGCCGAGTGGAGACTAGGCATGACAGTCTGTGAATAAGTATCAACTGACATTTCATAAATTCTCTCTGCTAATTTCTCGCACCAGTCTTTACCATGCTTTTCTAGATTTTTCTGCATAGCTTGCCTTGGAACAGCATGACCACCATGATGACTGTGACATACTCCATCAGGACATTCGATTGCTTTTATACTCATTGGATTATTAAGTGCCTATATATTTTTAATAGCTATTTTTTGTAGAAAAGAAAATATATTTTTAACAAAAATCCAAGACTTTTGACTTTCTTCAATTTATATTTAGTATGTTAAAAAAATAAATAAATTGACAAAGATACTTATTCCTTCCGAAACAAGCTCTGGCGAAAGGAGAGTTTCAGCTACACCAGAAGCGGTAAAGAAATTAAAAAGCCTTGATTGTGATGTTTATATTGAAAGTTCAGCAGGAAAATTATCAGGATTCAGTGACTTATCATATGAAGAATCGGGCGGAAAAATAATAAGTAAATTAGATCAAAAAATTTGGAGTGAAGCTGACCTAATATTTTGCGTTCAAACTCCATCAGAGGATAATTTAATTAAATTAAAGAAAGGCGCTGTTCTTCTTGGTCTTCTTAACCCATATGGTAATAAGGAGCTTCTCAGGATCATAAATAGTAATAAGATTTCAGCTTTATCACTAGAATTGCTTCCTAGGATTAGTAGAGCTCAATCTTCTGATGTTCTTTCTTCACAGGCTAATATCGCTGGATATAAAGCAGTTCTTTTAGCTGCAAGTGAGTTAGATAGATATTTCCCAATGCTTATGACTGCAGCAGGCACAGTTCAACCTGCCAAAGTAGTCGTCCTTGGTGGAGGCGTTGCAGGATTGCAGGCAGTTGCGACAGCAAAAAGACTTGGAGCAATAGTATTTGTATCTGATATTAGACCTGCTGTTAAAGAACAAGTAGAGTCCCTTGGAGCAAGATTTATAGAACTTCCTGAAGTGGACGAAAAACCAGGAGAAGATGGAGGTTATGCAAAAGCTGTAACACCCGAATTCCTTTCAAAACAGAAGGCTACTTTAACTAAATATCTATCTGAAGCTGATGTTGCTATATGTACTGCGCAAGTTCTAGGTAAAAAAGCTCCTGTTTTAATAGACTCTCCCATGATTGAAAAAATGAGATCTGGTGCAGTAGTTATTGATTTAGCAGTTTCTCAGGGAGGGAACTGCGAAGGAACAAAATCAAATGAAACTATTATCAAAGATGGAGTAAAACTTATAGGAGCTGGCGAATTACCCTCATCAGTTCCTTATGATGCAAGTTCACTTTATGCTAAGAACTTAACATCTTTGATTACACCATTTATAAAAGATGGTGTAATTAAATTAGATAAAGAGGATGAACTCATTTCTGGATGTTTATTAAGCGATGAAGGAGTTGTTCTTCAAAATAAAGTTTTTGAAAATTGAGGTTTTAAAATTATGTCTTTTATAAGTCTTCTTTGGGTTCTTTTACTTGGTAGTTTATTAGGCCTCGAGTTAATTGGGAAAGTTCCACCTACTCTTCACACACCTCTAATGAGTGGAGCAAATGCAATTTCAGGAATAACAATGCTGGCAGCATTGACTTTAATTGTAAAAGCAGGAGAAAATCTGACACTTTTAATTATTGGTTCAGTTTCTCTTGGATTTGCTCTTTTCAACGTTGTAGGTGGTTTCTTTGTAACTGATCGAATGCTCGCGATGTTTAGCCGTAAACCATCAAATAAGAAGTAATTTTCAACATGAATCTACCTGAAATCATTAATTTCGTTATTGACCTCCTAGCTGTACTTTTACTAGCTTTGGGAATAAAAGGATTGTCAAAAGTAAAATCAGCAAGGGATGCTAATAGATTAGCTGCATTTGCAATGTTGCTATCAGTATTAGGATTACTTTCTTATTATTTGGGTACATCTGGAATTGCTATTCAGTCTTGGATTTGGATAATAATTGGATCAATCATAGGTAGTTGTTTCGGGGCAATACTTGCAAAAAAAGTACCTATGACCGCCATGCCTGAGACAGTCGCATTGTTCAATGGTTGTGGAGGAATGTCATCACTTTTAGTGGCCTTGGGAGTAGCTATTTTCCCTATATCTAGTAGCTTAGAAAATCTTGATTTTTTTAAGTCACTGATTAACGATGTCTCTATATCTGTTTCTATATTTGTAGGTGCCATAACTTTCACAGGTTCAATTGTAGCAATGGCAAAGTTACAGGGTTGGTTGTCAACTCCAGGATGGACTCAGAGCAAAGTTAGACATTTTGTAAATATTGTTTTTGCAGTTGCTTCCTTGATAGCCTTTTTTGATTTGATAAACGGCAATACAAGTTCAATTTGGCTTTTAGTTATAGTTTCCTCTTTATTGGGCATCGGAGTTACTTTGCCAATTGGTGGCGCCGATATGCCAGTTGTTATATCTTTATTAAATAGCTATTCAGGGATTGCAGCAGCAGCAGCAGGTTTCGTTGTTGATAGTCAGCTTTTGATAGTGGCAGGCGCAATGGTTGGAGCGGCAGGTCTAATTCTTACTCAAGTAATGTGTAAGGGTATGAATAGATCATTGGTTTCAGTTCTTTTTGGAGGATCTTTATCTGCACAAAGTACAGCCTCTTCTGGTTCAGGAGAGTATACAAATATAACTTCTTGCAGTGTTGAAGAATGTGCATTGACTTTAGAGGCGGCTAATAAGGTAATAATTGTTCCTGGTTATGGTCTAGCAGTAGCTCAAGCCCAACATACTTTAAGGGAAGTGACAAAAAAACTAGAGCAAAATGGTATTGAAGTTGTTTATGCAATACATCCTGTAGCAGGGAGGATGCCTGGGCATATGAATGTACTTTTAGCAGAAGCAGATGTTCCTTACGAACAACTTAAAGAGATGGACCTTGTAAATCCTGATTTTCCAGCAACGGATGTTGTTTTAGTTTTAGGAGCAAATGATGTGGTTAATCCTCAAGCTAAAAATGATACCTCTTCTCCTTTATATGGCATGCCAGTTCTTGATGTGCAGGAAGCAAGAACGGTATTTGTAATTAAACGAGGTATGAGTGCTGGTTATTCTGGAATAAAAAATGATTTATTTGATATGCCAAATACCTCTATGGTCTTTGGTGATGCAAAAAAGGTATTGAATGATTTGATTGGAGAATTAAAGGATCTTGGAGTTGGGGAGAAATAATAGTATATCTTCTTGTTTTTCAGATTACTTAAAAAATAAGCCATTTCGAGAAGTCTTACCTTGGATAGGTGGCGACTTACAAACTTTGAGAGATACTTTTGTTATTGATTTTGGTAAATCAAAAAAAAATAAAAAAATATTCTTTCCGATTAATAAAATTCTTTCTGAAAAATTTGAACATGATTATCTTCTGGGATTTTTAGAATTACCTGAAAAATTGAGCTCCCTTAATGGTTTTGTTATCGTTACACATGGGTTAGGGGGCTCAACTAAAAGGTTTGGTTTAAGAAGAATCTCCAGGAAATTAGCAAACAATGGTTTAGGAGTTCTTAAATTAAATCTAAGAGGATCTGGGTCTGCAAGATATTTGGCTAAAGGAAATTATTGTGCTAGATGCTCCAGTGATGTTATTTCAGCAATTAAATATTTTAAAAAATTAATTAATTTAGAGTTCAAAGATCTTTTGAAAAGGAATAATAATCTTCCAATTTACGGAGTTGGATTATCTTTAGGTGGAACAATCCTTTTAAATGCTTGCTTAGATTACGATGAAAAAAATGGAGAAAAACTTTTAGATGGCCTAGCCTGCGTGAGTAGCCCTTTAGATTTATCATCATGCAGTTTCTGTATCGAAAAACCCAGAAATTATATTTACCAAAAATGGTTACTTCACCGTCTAAAAAATCAGTTATGGGAGGGATTTAATGATGAAGGTGAAATTCTTAATAACAAGAAATTAAGAAAAAAAATTAGAAATCTAAAAAGTATAAGGGAATTTGATCAAAAATTTACAGCTCCTAGTTGGGGATTTAATTCTTTAGAAGACTATTATGTTAAAGCCTCTCCAATATTTAGAATCCAGAAATCAATAAAAAAATTACCACCAATGCTTTTTATTCATGCCAAGGATGATCCTTGGGTTCCATATAAGACTACTTTGAATTTAAGAAAAGAATCTATTGATAAATTTACTTTTTTAATAACTAAAAAAGGAGGGCATAATGGTTTTCACTCTATTAATGGCTGCTGGTCAGACGAAGTTGTAAAGAATTGGTTTATCAGTATCTAGGACTATTAAAAAATGGTGTTTTTTTAAAAATCCATTTTTCTATCGGCTTACCATTAATAATATGTGAGGTAAAAATTTCTGAAATTTTTTCTGGAGAAACTTTTTCGTACCAAATACCATCAGGCCAAACAAGAAGAATTGGGCCGTTCTTACATACCCTTAAACAGTCAGCTTTTGATCTTAAAATATATACGTTTTTTGTGGAGGGATTATTCTCAAATCTTTTTAAAGTCTTTTTCAAACATTCCCATGTTTTTTGCCCTTCATTGCCTTTAAAGCATTTCTGTTTAGTGGGTGTTGCGCATAGTAGAAGGTGCTTTTTAATATTCACTTTTATCTAATACTTACGTATTTTTTCCCTTTTTTAATTTCTTGCTTAACAAAAAGTCTGGCCCAATTATCCACTTCAAGAATATCCTCCAATGCAGGACTCAAATTCAAATTTTCCATATGTGATTCACAAGCTTTACTTATAAATATTGGAATTTCTTGAAAAGAAATTTTTTCTTTAAGGAATTGTTCAACAGCCATTTCATTGGCTGCGTTTAAGACTGCAGGCATAGTTCCAGAAGATTTTCCTGCGGCATATGCTAATCCCATGCATGGATATTTAAACTTGTCTGGCTCTTTAAAGGTTAATTGTCCAATTTCACTTAGGTTTAATCTTTTCCAATTTGTTTTAAATCTTTCAGGCCAACTCATCGCATACAAAATAGGTAGCTTCATATCTGGCCAACCTAATTGAGCTAATACTGAAGAATCTTCCATCTCAATCATTGAATGAATAATACTTTGAGGATGGATAACTATTTCAATATTTTCGTAGGACGTCCCAAATAAATAATGAGCTTCTATAACTTCTAATCCTTTATTCATAAGAGTTGCAGAATCTACAGTTATTTTTTTCCCCATATCCCAATTAGGATGTGAAGTAGCATCTTCTACTGTGACATGCTTTAAATCCTCAACGGCCCAATCTCTGAAAGCACCACCAGAAGCTGTTAAATGTATGGCTTTTAAACCCTTAGGCATCTCTCCTGTTGAAAAATCTGCATTTTCATAATTAGGTAATCCTTGTAAACATTGAAAGATAGCAGAGTGTTCTGAATCAGCAGGTAAAAGCCTACTATTATTTTTCTTTAATGCAGGAATAACAATTGGCCCTGCCGCAATTAAGGTTTCTTTATTAGCAAGTGCAATATTTTTCCCCGCATTAATTGCTGACATCGTTGGAATTAAGCCTGCACAGCCAACTATCCCTGTTACCACAGTATCAGCCTTATCCCAAGCTGCAACTGCGTTAATCCCTTCCTTCCCACCCAAAATCAAGGGAGCACTATCCAAATTTAAGTTATTAATATTATCTTTTAAATCTTCTATGAGATTTTCATCCTCAATTGCAACAACTTCTGGTTTATGTGTTTTAACTTGTTCAGTTAATAAATTAATATTTCTTCCAGCAGAGAGAGCTACGGCTTTAAATTGTTCTGGAAGCTCACTAGCTATTTCGAGAGTTTGAGTCCCTATTGAACCAGTAGAACCGAGCAAAGTAATGTATTTCAATTTTCTCTGATATTTCTAATATCTTCCCATTTAAAGGTGTATTTAAAAAACAAAAATTTCAAATTGGTTTTTTTCTTAAAATTTAGACTCTAATCCATGTTGTTATTTCCTTTGATTGATCAATAAGTTCAATACCTTTTTCTTTTAACAAATTCCTAATTTCATCTGCTTTTGCATAATTCTTTCCTTTTTTTGCTTTCAATCTTTCATTAATAAGTAATGATATTTCTTCTTCTCTTATTTTGTTATCTTTTACTGAATCCTCTTTTTTAAGACCAAGTACCTCAGTCAACTTTTCAAGAGTTTTAAAATTCTCAAGTAGAAAAAATTTTTTATTTAGATCTATTTCAAAACCTTCAACCCTTTGAAACTGGTTTAAAAAGTTTTTTAATGGTTTCGCTAAATCATAAATAATTGCTATAGCACCTGCCGTATTAAGGTCATTACCCAGAGCATCAGAAAATTTAAGCTTTTTTTGAGATAATTCAAAACTTATTTTCTCTTTATATTCTTCTTCGATAGATTCATTTTTATCAATAGATCTAAAAGTACCTTTTGTGAGGTCCATGAAAGAGAGGGCTATATTAATGTTTTTCCATGCTTCTGAAGCACTCCTTAAAGCTTCTTCAGTAAAATCAAGTGGTTTTCTATAATTCACAGTCATAACAAAATATCGCAAAGTCATAGGGCTTATGCCTGACTTTATTAGCTCTCTGATAGTTTTGAAATTTTTCAGGGATTTACTCATCTTCTGTCCATTTACATTTACCATCCCATTGTGTAACCAATAATTTGCTAGCTTTTTGCCATTGGCTGCTTCTGATTGGGCGATTTCATTTTCATGATGTGGAAAAATTAAATCAGAACCACCTAAATGGATATCAATAGTATCTCCTAATTCATCTTTAACCATCGCCGAACATTCAATATGCCATCCTGGCCTACCTTTACCCCATGGCGAATCAAAATATGGTTCATCATCTTTGGCTTTTTTCCATAGTGCAAAATCTTGAGGATTAAGTTTTTTATTATTTTCCTCATTATCCATTCTTCCTTGCTGATTTATATTTTGATCTTCAATATTTTGATTACTTAGCTTTCCATAATTTTCATTTTTAGAAACAGAATAATATACATCTCCATCATTAGAGTATGCATAACCTTTATCCTCAAGGATTGTTATGAACGAGCAGATATTGCATATATGATTCGTTGCTCTTGGCATACTATCCGGACGCATTATCCCTAAAGAATCCATATCTTTATGAAATTCAATAATATTCTTTTCAGATACTTCATTCATTGAACTTCTTTCTTCTTTCGCCCTTTTTAAGATCTTGTCATCAATATCTGTAAAATTTTGAACATACTTTACTTTGAAATCACTGTAAATTAAAAATCTTCTCAAGATATCCCAAGCTATATAACTTCTGGCATGACCAAGATGACATAAATCATAAACAGTTACTCCACAACAATAAATTTTTACTACATCATCTATAGGCTTAAAAACCTCAACTCTTTTGCTTAAAGTATTAAAAAGTTTGATCATCTTACAAAAAGTATTTCATAAGGTTTATTTTGTCTCCATCCAATTGTCTCCAATTCCAATATCAACTAAAAGAGGCACACTCAATTTTACACAACCTTCCATTGTTTCTTTTATTAATTTGGTTGTTTCTTCTAAAGAATTTGGTTCAGCTTCAAATAATAATTCATCATGTACTTGTAATAGCATTTTTGCTGGGACGTTCATTTCTACAAATTTTCTATTAAGTTGAACCATGGCTACTTTAATAATGTCTGCACTTGAACCTTGAATAGGTGCATTTGCGGCAGCTAATAATGATAAGGCTTCCATTCCAGCTTTCCTAGCACTTTGTAAATCAATTTCATATGGATCCTTCCCTAATAATCTACCTAATCCATTTTTATCAAATTTGAATTCTCTTTTCCTACCAAAAATAGTTTCTACATAACCTTTGGAAAGAGAAAGACGCTGTTGAAGTTCTAAAAATGTAAAAACTTTTGAGTATCTTTTTTTATATTTTATTAGGAAATCTTTTGCTTCTTCCGTACTTACTCCTGTTGAACGAGCAAGTTTTCTAGGCCCCATTCCATAAATAATTCCGAAATTTATTGTTTTACCAACTCTCCTCTCGTCAGGGGATATTTCTTCTTTCTCAAAAATTAATCTTGCAGTTAAAGAATGAATATCATCATTTTGTTGAAATGCATTAATTAATATATCTTCATTTGCTAAGTGAGCAAGTATTCTTAATTCTATTTGAGAATAATCAGCTGATAATAGTTTCCAGCCTTTTTCAGGCAAGAAGGCTTTCCTTATCCTCCTACTAAACTCAGTTCTGACTGGGATATTTTGAAGATTAGGATTGCTACTGCTTAGTCTTCCAGTAGCAGTAGCTGCCTGATTAAAGTTTGTATGAACTCTTCCCGTCTTTTCATTAATAAGATTTGGAAGTGCATCAATATAGGTACTAAGTAATTTGCTAAGAGTTCTATGTTTTATTAAATGTTGGATTATTTCGTGTTCGTCGACTAATTTTTCAAGAACGACCGCATCTGTACTCCATCCCGTCTTTGTTTTTCTTGATTTCCTTTTGTCTAGACATAACTTCTCAAATAAAATTTCACCAAGTTGTTTTGGTGACGACAAATTAAAATTTTCTTCTGCCAGTGCATAAACTTTAGCTTCAATATTTTCTAATGTGCTTTTCAACTCTTTTGAAAGTTCCTCTAAATAAGAGACATCAATTATGATCCCATTCATCTCCATTCGGGACAATACCGGCTCTAAAGGTAGCTCGATTTCTTCGAACAATTTGATTAATTTATCTTTTTCCGTTGAAAATCTTTCTTTGAGAATTTTGACAATCTTAAAAGTTAGGAATACATCATAACCGCAGTAAATACTTGCTTCATCAATATCAACAAATGAAAAGTCTTTATTTTTTCCAACTGTTTCCTTAAATGAAGGGGGCTTAAATCCAAATAATCTAAAACTAATTTCACTTAACCCATGCTTCTCCTGATTATTTAGAAGGTAGTCTGCTAGAAGGGTATCAAAGGTTACGCCTTTAAGATCAAGTCCATGATTTAAAAATATTTGCCTGTCAAATTTAGAATTCTGGAGTGCCTTTTCTTTTTTTGGATCTTCTATCCAAGTTCTTAGTTTTGAGAATACATCTTCAATTGATAACTGATTAGGAGTCTCTTTTTTTGTTTGATGACCAAGAGGTATATAAAATAAATCATCAGTTTCTTCTCCAAGACATAATCCTATCCCAACAAGTTCCGCATCGATTGGATTTAAACTATTGGTCTCTGTATCTAAAGAAACTATCCCATACGTCTTGTCTAGTCTTTGAACTAATTTATCAAGTAATTTATGATCATTAATAATATTTACTTTGATTTTAGGGATTTTATTTTCAATATTTTCTAATTCTATTTGTTTTGAGATTTTTGATTCTTTTTCCTTTTCTTTACTTTGATCATTTTTTTGAAAACCACCTTCACTAAAGGTTGAATTGAATATATCAATTTGTTTTACAAGAGAATTAAGTTCTAATTCCTTAAGTTTTGCTAACAAATTATTGGAATCTACTTTAGATAAAAAATAATTATCATTTTCTATTTGCAAGTTAGTTTTGATAGTCGCTAGTAACTGAGATTTATAGGCAGAATCTCTACCATTCTCCAATTTCTTTAAGACTGAACCTTTTATGTAACCATTATAATTAGTTTTTATACCTGAATTTATTTCATCTAGAGTTTCAAATATACACTCCAAATCATTATTTTCACTTAATAAATTAATGGCTGTTTTTGGACCAATTCCCTTAACTCCTGGAATATTATCTGAACTATCTCCCATTAATGCTTTTAGATCAACTACTTTCTCAGGTACAACTCCTAATTTATCTAAAACACCGTCTTCATTCATAAGAATTGGCTCAGAACTTTTTGCAAATGGACCACCACTTCCCATGTATAAGACATAAATATCTTTTTTTGAATTAACCAATTGAAATAGATCTTTATCTCCTGAAAGAATTTTGATGTACCAGTCATCTTTTGATGCTTTTTGAGATATTGTTCCAAGAATATCATCAGCTTCAAAACCTGGAAGTTTAAATATAGGCAGGTTTAATTGACTTTTAAGAATATTTTCTAATCTCTTTATATCCTCTAAAAAAATACTTGGAGGTGCTCCCCTATTTGCTTTATATGATGGGTCAAGCTCCTGTCTGAATGTAAGTTCTTTAGTATCAAATGCTATACAAACACCTTGAGGAGAATGTTTTTTGCAATTCTCTAAAAGGCTTTTCAGGAACCCGTATGTAATATTTGTAGGGATCCCAGAATCGGTGGTTAATCTATTGGCAGGAACAAGTTCAGCATAAAATTCAAAATTATTATTTGGTAAATCTAACCTTATAGTTATTGCTTTTCTTAATTCCTTTTCATCATCTTTTGATAAGGAGGGTGAAAACTTAAGGGTAAATTGAAAGAATTTATCTTGCTCACTTGAATTTTCTGGATAGAAATAACTTATATCTTCATAATTTAAAACTCTTGAGTATATTTTATTTATTTGAACATTGAATTTCTTTTCATCCGGATTCTCAATTATTAATTCTCCCACAAGAGCTTCCTGGATTTCACTTTTTAATTTTAAATTCGCTGTCACAAGAATTTCAAAACTTCTACTATATGCGTAATAACTTCTAAAAGCTAGAGAGTGACCATCGACTAAAAGTAAAATTGGTTTCTTAGAGTTTTCTGATTGTAAACTCATTTTCTCTTCTTAGCCCAAGGAGGAATATCAATAAAGATTTGCTCTCCAGGTTCTAATCCATCAATTACAGAAGTTTTATTTCCACTACTAATACCAATTTCGATTTTTTCAAATTTGGGAGAATTGTTTTTATCAACTTTCAAGATTCCCTTTTCACCCTTTTCAGTGACAATAGAAACTGTTGGTACTAAGATTTTTTCTTCATTACCTTCAACTCTAAATTCAAGATCAGCAGTCATTCCAATTTTAATTTCTTCAGAAATTTCTTTAAAATTTAAAGTTACTTCAAATGAAGTTACATTATTATCTTTTACAGCTCTTGTAGCTATTTTTTTAACTATGGCACTATATTTTTTTGATGGATAAGCCTCAATTCTTATAGAAGCTTCTTGACCTATTTTTATTCTACCAATGTCACTCTCAGGAACTTTGGCAACAATTTCGAGACCCTCTGACAGTTCAAAAATAAAGTTTTTGGTTTTAGGGTCTGAACTTAAATTTGTACTTGGGGTGACATAAGATCCTATCTCCGCATATTTCGCAGTTATCTTTCCTCCATAAGGAGCTTTAATTAAATAGAAACTTTTTTCAGCTTTTGCATCATTAAGTTTGGCGCTACTAATGTTGTAGTTATTTTTATAACTTTCATAATCTTCTTTGCTTACTGCACCTTCTTGATATAAATATTCCCTTCTTAAAAATTCAGATTTTTGTTTTTCTAAATTTAATTCAAGTTCTTCAATTTTATAGATTAAGTCTTCATCATCAAGAGAAGCTAAAACCTGATCTTTTTTCACAAGATCACCCTCCTCTACTTTGATTTCTTTTATTACACCTTGCTTTCTAGGTCCAATATTGCTTGTTCTGATGGCTTTTACTTCACCACTTGTATTAATTGAATCAGATAGAATTCCTCTTTCAACTTGAACTACAAAATCAGAAATATCTTTTGACTTATTTTTCTTGAAGGAATTGGTTATAAAAACGAAAAATATAGCTAGAGAAAGCAATATAATTCCACTCCTTAGATTTATATTTTTTTTTATTAAATCAAGCATTTCTTTTGAAAAACAGCAGTAGATAATATTTAGGAACTAAATAATCAAAACGATTATAATTAACTTATCCAAGATTGGTTAAGTAAATACTATATTACTAGAAGATGTTTTCTTGATAATTTCCCATAAATTTTTTCAAATGTTAAAAGCAGGTATTATTGGATTACCAAATGTTGGAAAATCAACTTTATTTAATGCACTTGTAGAAAATGCTAAAGCACAAGCGGCTAATTTTCCCTTTTGTACTATAGAACCTAATAAAGGTATAGTTTCAGTCCCAGATCAAAGGTTGCAAGAGTTAGGTGATTTAAGTTCTAGCCAAAATATTATCCCAACAAAAATTGAATTTGTAGATATCGCAGGACTAGTAAAAGGAGCAAGTAAAGGCGAAGGTTTGGGAAATAAATTTTTATCAAATATTAGGGAGGTTGATGCAATAGTTCATGTTGTAAGGTGCTTTGAAGATAGTGATGTAATTCATGTTTCCGGAAAGGTAGATCCCTTGGATGACATTGAGATAATTAATCTGGAATTGAATTTAGCTGATTTATCCCAACTCCAAAAAAGAAGAGAAAGAATTAAGAAACAGGTTAGAACTAGTAAAGAGGCAGCAAAAGAAAATACCTTACTAGAAAAAATTGAAGAAGAGCTACAGAAAGGATTTTCAGTTAGATCAATATCTTTGAGTGAAGAAGAAAATTTAATGATTAAGCAATTAGGCTTCCTTACCGCAAAACCAATTATTTACGCAACAAATTTGAATGAAAATGATTTAGCTGCAGGTAACGATTTCTCATCGAAAGTGCAGAGTTTTGCAAGCAGTGAAAATACAGAATGTATAAAAATATCAGCACAAGTTGAATCTGAATTAATAGAGTTAGAACCAGAAGATAAAAAAGACTACCTTATGGGTTTAGGAGTAGAGGAAGGGGGATTAAGTTCTTTAATTAGATCAACATATAAATTATTGGGATTAAAAACTTATTTCACTACCGGAGAAAAGGAGACAAAAGCATGGACTATAAAAGATGGTATGACTGCGCCACAAGCAGCAGGCGTCATTCATACTGATTTTGAAAAAGGATTTATTAGAGCTCAAACCATTTCATATCAAAACTTAATAGATTCAGGTTCAATTGCAAATGCAAAAACTAAAGGTTTACTAAGAAGTGAAGGTAAGGAATATGTAGTAAAAGAAGGAGATGTAATGGAGTTTTTGTTTAATGTTTAGATTGCCTATTAAGGCTTACTATTTTGTTTTTTGAATTTAAATTCAAAAAATGAAATTAATAAAATTAAGATACATCCTAAGCAACTTCCTATTAACCCAAAAACAATGGTTGTGTAGCCATTATCGTAGCCATATTGTAATTGTGGTAAGTGAGGGGGAATATGCATTATTATTTTTCAACAGAATTTTCAATATCTTCCAGTAAATGTTTAGTTGATCTACTAAAACCGTTAGTTTTTAAATAGTTTTGAGCTTCTCTAAATTTTTCAGCTACTCTTTTTGCATAAGGAGTATTCATGGAATTTTGAGTCATGTTGAAAATGCGACTGAATTTATAATCTGATTTAAGTAGACCCTTGATAAGTATTCAAAAATACAAGAATATAAAAATAGGATTTTTTACTTACTAAAAAATTTATTGTGAAAAGTTCTTGATTATCCAAAATAAAGTTTTTTCAAATTAGAAAAAGTGACAATGACAAATACGTTATTAATTCTTTTATTGCTGATTGTTATTTTTGCACTTTTATTTCTATTATTTTTTTATTCAAAACGAAATAAAAGGTTAGCCAAAAAAACAACAATTAGTCCAACTTATGTATCTTTTCTAAAAGAACAAGAATTTAATCCTGATATAAGTACAGATAATTGGGATTTACACAAACTTAGATTAGATATATTTAGAAGATCACAATATAAGGGATTAACGTTCTTTGTAAGTTCAGAAAATAGAATTTACTATCTTTCTGAAGAAGGGGATAAAGTTTATTGCTAAAAGGAGAAATTAATTTTATAAATAGGAAAAACCGATAGAAATTAAGAATATTAATGAAGTATTTTTTTTTATTATCAGAAAAGTTCTACAGGTTTATAGAATGGGAGTGGAATACCTTAAAAAATCTAAGAAGAACAAAAAGAAAGAATTTATTTCTAAGAGGATCATTTGCTTTATTTAGTTTATTCTCTATTCTTTTTTTAATATTTTCGCCTCCTATTGCTTTTGGAATGTTATTTGGAGAGGGATTAAAATTTAGTATTTTTTTTATTTGGATATGGATTTTAAATTTAAAGTTTTTTTGAAAATGTATAATTAATTTCCCAAGATTATTTAAAATTAAGAATATCAAAAAATTACCTTATGCCAAAAATATTCAAACAAAATAAGTTCGCTTTGTTGGGAGCAAATATTTTAATAATTTTACTCTGGTTAACTATATCTTCTTTTTTGATGAATGTATCTCAAACTGAAAATGCTCCATTTTTTATATATATAATTTCTTTTTTAATCAGATTTCTCCCTCCTATGTGGGTTACATGGTTCTTATGGATAAAAAGAAGTGGTTTAAAAAGATAAATAAAAAAGTATTTTTGCGTATTTACTATAAAAATAAATCAGTTAAAATCTGTGAGCTTACTTGAAATTTTCATGTAAGAATTAGGTAGTTAAGAGATTGTTTTTAGCTAAGAAACAATCTCTTTTTTTTACAAATATTTTTTCTAATAAAAAAGCGTTTGTTAGTATCCCTATTGACCAACACTCATGACGATCAATTTTTTCAAGTTAAACAGGTAATCTATTATCAATTTCAACCACGCCAGAATCCATAAGACGGCCGATTTTAATAACTAAAGCCATATCTAGTCTTGAAAATTCAGATTGATGGTTAGTTATCCAATCAAGTTCAGAAAGAGTTATAACTCCTAAAGTATTTACCTTAAGAAAAAGTAAGCCTAAATTCATTTTAAAAAATTCCAGGGATTATCCAGCCAAATAAGCCATAATTTACAACTAATGCGAATAAGCCCATCATTGCCATTCTTCCATTAGTTCTCTCGGCGTTTTGCCAATAAGTTGGTTTTGAGTTTTCCATTTTGTTGGGTTGAAATTAATTAGTTAGTATGTTTTAAACGAAACCAGGAATTATTTGACCTGTAGTTAGATATGCTCCAACAGCTGCAATTAATCCAAGCATTGCAAATCTGCCGTTAAGAGTTTCTGCAACGACTTTTTCTTTTTCGATTGTTTTAACTTTTGCTTTTGTGTTTTTCATTTGATTTGAAGATAAATAGTTTGAGTTTTCGTTCTGAAATTGCTTGGTTAGATAAGCAACGAGGACGACTGTAAGTAATACAATTAAGGCTAAAAAACCTGAAAGAGGACTCATTAAAAAATGCCAGGAATAATTTGTCCAGTTGAAACGTAAGCACCGACTAAAGCAACAAGCCCGATCATTGCCCAACGACCATTAACTTTTTCTGCATTTTGTGGATAGCTTTCGTATGAAACAGACTCATCTATGTAAGGACGTGTCTCAGTGGGAAACATATTCTGTCTACCACCTGATTCAGTAGTAACGTTTGAATTAGCCATTTAAATTATGTAATTGTTAATTAATGTAACACTAATATTAACAAATGTAAAGTAATAGGCCAAAATTAACTTAAATTCAAGATATCTATTACATATATGTAGCATTACTGTTTCATTGAAGCTAAATAGCTAAAGTTACGAGCATTTTTTGTTAAGAATCCTTATCCGTAAGCGTGAGAGACTTCTGTCCAACCTTTTTGGTTTAGTTGGTTCCACTTTTCCCAAGCAGAATCAATATTTAATTTTTCAGTGGATTTATACCCTGCAGGTTCTCCAAGGTGATTCGTATAGAAGAGATGAGTATGAATTTTAAAATTATTTTTAGTAGAATTTTTGCATTCTTCGAAAAAGATCAGTCTGCTGCCTTCAGGGTTAAGAAGGCAGCCAATTGGCATGTATGTACTGCATCCAAAAGAATAGTTACCTTTCATTCTATGACTTTCTAAGCTCATTTATTAAGAGTACAATTGTACTAAAAATATATTCTTATCTTTTTGCTGTCAATCCTTTTAATATAAATACTTATTTACTAATAATTATTTTGTTTTTAATAAAAATAATAATTTCGTTAAGCTTATGAATTAAAAGGAATATTTAGATATCTAACTACAAAAAGTAACACTTGCAATGAAGGAGCTCCTAGAGGATATCTATAAAACTGATCATGAGAAGCAAAGAGTAATTTGCAAACTTATTGAATTTAAAGAAGCAATTATTTCACAAGGTGTTTAACTTAGTATTGAATTAGAGGCAGCCTAGAAATATTTGAACATCTAATGAAAATTTAAAAACTTTTAGAATAAAATTACAAATAAAAATGAATTTATTTATCTAATGCAGCCAGGTATTTTTGATTTATTAATTCTTGTATTTATTTTTTTGGGTCTTCAGGCTTGGTGGATTATCCCAATAATTAATAAGAATAATAAATTAAATAAAAGAGGCAATGATTTAAAAGAGGAAATTAAGCAATTAGAAAAGTTATATAAAAAATAAATTAATTAATTATTTTTTGGAAACTAACTATCATTAGTTCATTTCGAATTTCTAATGAATTTAAAAAGATTTATTCCATTTTGCTTCCTTTTTATTGGGACTTCAGTAATGCCACAATTTTCCTTCGCAGAAGAAAAGATTGAGGTGACTCCTATTATTCAAACTTCAAAAGGATTAAATGGCAAAAACTTTAATTATCTCGAAGGTAAGCCTGAATTAAGACTCTTAAAAGTGAAGATTCCTATAGGATTGAAAACCCCAATTCATACTCATCCCTCCCCGATGTTGATTTATGTCACAAGAGGGAAATTAAAGCATGTTAGGGGTGAAGAAATTAATTTCTTTAAGGCAGGTGATGCATTCGTAGAGAGTAACAAAGGCGGTGCTCACTATGTGCAAAACATTGGGAAGAAGCCAGTTATCTTACATGTAGGTGTTATAACGGTAATTGGGATGCCAACGGCCATAAATAAATAATATTGTTATTAAAGTTCTTCAATTCTTTTTTTGAGTGTTAAAGTTTTATGATGAACAGCTGTAGTGAGATACTCCTCCATAGTTAAAATACTGGCTTGGCTTTAATCGATTATATTTTTGATCTATTTCTCTGGGCTGTTCTTTGTATGGATTGCTAAAAACAAACTGTAACTCCTTTATTTTGTCATAATTACCTTTTTCAGCCTCTTCATATGCAGGGACGACCATCCACTCGCGCCATGTATAGATTGGGTTAATAGATTTCATTGATGACGATTTTGCTTTAATATTTGCTTCTTTATTTAAGAATGATTGCCAGTTTTCAAGCCAAACTTCCCACCTATTGTTGAGCTCATTATTAATTGGTAAATAGAAACTGTCTCTTATAAAAGCCATGTTATTAGGTATGTCAGAAAGTTTACGAAATAAAATTGTATAGTCTGCTTTTGAAATGACCATGAGATTAAAAAATTCATTTATAAGAGTTTCGTTGTACTGTTCTAAACCAAGTTTGTTTGCCCACATTTTCATCAACTCTTTATTCATTAATTCTGAAAAATCATTTTCGATTTGTTCTAGTTTTTCAAGATCTTGTTTATTTTCTGAGAGTAAGGGACTAAGAGTAGAACAAAATGTTTTAAAGTTGATTTCCGCAGCAGAAGGTTGGTTAAAAAATGAAAAATGCTCACCTCCACCTGTCCATGGTTGAAATCTTGGATCAAATAATTCGCAAAATCCAAAAGGTCCATAGTCCAGGGTGAAGCCACCAGCAGCACAATTATCACTATTGAAGTTGCCCTGGCAATAACCAACTCGCATCCAGTTGACTACAAGAGATATAAGTCTCGATCTATATAAAGAAGCCAATTTTAAGACCTTACTTTCAAGTGAAGTCTCATATTCAATTTCATCTTTATAGTTTCTATCTATAAGATGTTGAACTATCATCTTTAGTTCATTAAGAGCCTCATCATGAGCATTATTGCGAACTCGTCTTGCAAAAAGTTCAAGCTGGCCAACACGTAAAAAAGATGGAGCGACTCTAGTAGTAATTGCAGCTTGATTATCAATCATGATGTCAGGTTCAAAATACTTGGACCCTTTGGAATACCATGGCCTTCTAACTATTTCTGATCGTGAGACATAAAGTGTTAAAGATCTTGAGGTAGGGATTCCCAAGGCATCCATTAATTCCTGTGCAAGAAATTCTCGCACGCTAGACCGTAAGATAGCCCTACCGTCCGCTCCACGACAGTAAGGAGTTGGACCTCCTCCTTTAAGTTGCATCTCCATTCTTTTACCATTGAATAAACCTTCAAAAACAGAAATTGCTCTGCCATCACCATACCCATTGCCAGTGCCAAAGGGACACTGTTGCGTATATTCAGTCCCGTAAATTGATAATGCATAACCTGTTGCCCAACCAAAAGGACTCATTGGATAATCGGCAACAGAAATATCACCTGAGAAAAAACGACAAAAATTCTGGTCTTGTGTAAGATCTGAACTTAGTCCAAGTTCTTTAAAAAGTTTGTTGCTATGGGAAATATATTCTGGTTGTGGAATCGGTGTTGGAACAACTGGAACGTAATGGCCTGAATGTACTGAACGTGACTTATGATCATTTCCATCAATTGTTGATTGAGGATCTGCTTTAAGAGAATTCATAAAAGAATAGTCAGATAGTTGAGAAAATTCAGAAAAATTTTCTGTAAGCTTTATTTTTAATGAATCAGAGTTGCTAGCCATCAATTTTGTTATTTATTCTTGATTGCGTTTTAATTTCTTTAAATTAAACACCTAAATGTATCTTATATAGATTCTATTAAGGATTTTTTTTGCTGATACTTTTGAGATTAAATAGTATTAAAAATTTAATATTTAATTAACTAAGATTCCTTAAAACATTTATTTGGAAAAAATTTTTAGATTTTTAGAAATCAAAGAAAAGTTCTTCAAGATGTCAATTTTCTAAATAAAAATCATTTTAAATACCTAATTATTGACTAGTATTCAGTTAAGTTTGCTTAAAAATAATGTGAAAAAATCAACAATTTTATTTCTTTATTGACTTATCCTTCCCTTTATTTCCAGAATATATCTATGTAAAAATATCAATCCTTTTTATTTTTTTAACTAACCCAGCCTTTTAATAAGTCAAATATACTAATAAGTAAACCAAAGGCAATGAGAGGCGGGCATATCCATTTAGTCATAAATTTCAAATATCGAGTTGTTTTAACTCCAACTTTTGAAACGTCAATTTCTGAGTCTAATTTCCTTGGGACAACCCAGCCCATAAAAAATGTAACTAAGAATCCACCAAAAATCAGTAAGACATTACATACAGAATCAAATGTTCCAAGAGTGTTCTTATCTAAGGCTGATGGAATTCCTAATATAAAAACAATAATAGCTACTAGCCAAACTGATTTGTTTCTATCAAATCTAAATTTGTCCATCAAAGATGAAACCGGGACTTCTAATAAGGAAACGGAGGAGGTAATCGCTGCGATATAAACTAATCCAAAAAATGCAATAGCTACAATTCTGCCTAATATTCCTGCGGTACCTAGCCCAGTAGGGATTGATATAAATAAGGCTCCAATTGATGATTCTGATATTGAATCACTTAAACCAAAAGTTAGAAATATTGGGAAAGTAATAAGTCCCGACATTAATCCTACTAGAGTATCTAAAGAAGCAACTCCAAAACTTAGTTTAGGTAAATTACTGTTTTTACTTAAGTAAGAACCATAAGCCACCATTATTCCGATACCTAAACTTAATGAGAAGAAGGCTTGGCTAAATGCATTTCTTATTGTTTGAGGATTTTTTAATTGATCAAAATCAAATTTAAATAAAAATGTTTGATAACCTTCCCATGCGCCTGAAAGAGAAGCTGCCCAAATAGCAAGTACAAAAAGAATTATGAAAAGTAGAGGCATAAAGTTTTTAGTTATTTTTTCTATTCCTCTTTTTATTCCTGATGAAACTATTAAAGCTGTTAGAACAAGACTTAACGAATGTCCTAATAGAACACTGCTACCAGAACTTACTGATCCAAAAAATTTTTCTGCTTCACTGACATTCTTTGGTAATCCAAATAATAAAGAATGAAAAAAAGTATCAGCAGCCCAACCCATTATCACTGAGTAATAAGAGAGAATTCCTATAGGAGCTATAAAGAATAGTATTCCTAGAGGGGACCAACTAGTTCCTCCTAACTTGACAGGTGCAAGTAATGAACTTACCATTGCATTCTTTCCTAAAGCTAATTCAGCAACAAATACCGGAAGGCATATAATTAAAACGATCAGAACATATAAAAGAACAAAAGCAGCCCCTCCGCCTTGAGAGGCTCTATAGGCGAAACCCCAAAGGTTACCTAGACCCACTGCGCTGCCGGCAGCTGCAAAAATGAATCCTAACTTACTAGTCCATTGTTCTCTTTGAGAAATTTTTGAGTCCAAAATTAAAACCTATTTTTTATAGTTGATTTATAACTCATAAATAAAAATTAGTTAATAGGTCACTTAATAAAAACTAATCATTGTTCAACTATATTTTAAAAAAAAAGATTTAGAATCTAAAAAACTCATTAATTCTTATGGCTATTGAAACAACTATTCTAGATTTTCAACTAAGTAATACTTTTGAACAATATGAATCATATATGAATGCAAAAGAACAGCAGAGGATGTTTGAAGAAATGGGGGTTAAAACATTTTATATTGGTAAATCATTAGATGATCCTTGTAGGGCAACTGTAATTTTTCAAGGACCAGAAAATGTTTTATATGACATTTTTATGAATCCTGAAACAAAACCTATTGTCGAAGCTTCAGGACACATTTATTCAGGTACAAAAATTACGCGCTGGATTTCTTGAGAAATTGAATTTTTTATGAATTATCAACTTTTAATTGAATCATATGCTTTTGGGACAGACCTTTCTGAGCAGGAAATAGCACTCTTAAGTCTAGAACTTGAGACTCAAATTATGAACATAAATATATCTACTGAATTTGGTTGTTTTAAATCTGCTCCTCCTCATATTTGTGAAGGCCTAAATTTAAAAAAAAACACTTATTGGATAATGTGTCTTGCTGAAATATTAGATTTGCATAAGCCAACAAAAATAGGAAAAACAAAAAGTGTTGAGGTTTTTGATTTACTTCTTGAAAAAGGGCTTGTTATTGGTTAATTATTTAGTTAAATGAGTTTTAAAAACTGAGTCGTTTTTTCTTTATGCTGATAGGATTATTTTAAAATTTGATAAAAAAATGGAAGATTATGGTGGTTTCATATTGGAAAATCTAATTAAGTTAATCAGATCAAGTGAAAAGAAATTTAAGCAAGGAAATTTTAAAGGAGCTTTAGACGATAAAATGAAGGCTAATGCAATATTGAAATCTAAATCTTGTGATGAAAAAATTATTGAAAAATATAGAGAAGAATTATCTAGTTTGTATTCCTCAAAATTCGATCTTATATTTGATCATAAGCTGAAAATTGATGAAATTAAGATAAATGAAATAGTAAAAATGTTGGAACGTAAAAGTGAGGAAAAATTAAAAAATCTTGATTATAGAGGAGCAATAAAAGCCTTAAGAAGGGCAGAAAAATATATATCAAATTAAAAAAATCTAAACTACCGTGAATTTTAAGAAGATTTGCTTATTGTGTTTTTTTTAGCTCAGTTTAAAATTGAAATACTTAAGTAATAATTTATGCAAAAACAAAACAATAAAAAACTCAAAAAGGTTGATAAAAAAAAATTAGATATTTTAGATAGGTTTTTGAAGATATTATGGAGAAAGGAGGTTGAATACAAAATAAATATCTGATAAGAGAATATTTGAAGAAGATATTATATGTAATTTAAAATAGGATTTTTTAAAATAGCAAATTATTGCCAATTAAAAATATATAGGGATTGTTTCTGAAAACAATATTTTGGATAGGATTAATTTTCTTAACTTTATTTGACTCATTGTTTATTGCAAATTTATTTTTTGGAATTGGTTAATAGTCAATAATAAATAAATTTTCATCTAAGAGATTATTTAAGATTAATTAAATTTATAAGTTTGAGAACAAAAAATAATTAAAGGGTTGATTTTTTTTCAGAATTCGTTTCTCTAAAGATATATTACTTTTGGTACTAATCATGGTCATGCCCCAATCTACCTTGGAAAGCTTATTATTTTTTTTGATACTATCTCTTTTTGCAACTTACATTGTTAATTTAAAGTATTCTTCAAAATTAAAAATACAGAAATAGATTTTTAATGTTTGTCTGAACTTGATTTATTTACTTGCATCACTCCAAGTCTATTTGCATAACCAACTCAAAAAAGTAAGAGTAAGTATATTCTCAAATAAATAAAGTATTCCTAATAATGGGTTTTAAATATTCGCGATAATTGTAGACATAATAAATATTATTAACCCTGAAACAACCAAATCCTTAATAGGTAAATGGTTTATATTAATTGAACTTATCATTTGATAATTGTATATTAAATATAAAAAAATTATAAAACCAAATTGTGTGATATTTACTTATTGGTTTTTGCTATCTATGCAAAATTTTAAAATAAGATGTTGATATGCATTAAATTATTTAATATGTACCAACTAAAAATTTCTGATTATTTTGGAATTAAAAACATTTTATACATGAGAATGGTTAATTTATATCATTTAGAGATTCGAAAAAAGGATATAGTTTCTAAAGTTTCTTTTGAAGTAATTGGAAAACTTTAGTTATTATGAATATCTGAATTCAATTTCATTTCATCCACCAGTGATGATAATAACTACATTAATTTTCTTTTATATTAGAAGAAAAATGTTATTGAAGGGTGAAAAGCATTAGTAATTTATTTGATACATGTATTTTTTTAAAAGTCGAAAATTAAATAAAGGAAGCAACTTAAGAAAATAATTACATATATAGATTCCATTTAACTAATCGTTGTAATAGAACTACTTAATCCATAAGTGAGAAATATAAAACTTGCAAATGTTACCCCAATCATTACTGTTGTATAGAGTTTATTTAATGTGAAATTATTACTTGATGAAAAATCGGCCAGAACTAAATTTTTAATTGAATATTTATCCCTACTTTTGAAATTTTTACTGTTAACCAAGCTGCCTAAAATAGGTTCTGTTGAGATATTTATTTCTTGATTGATAAATGAATTTAAACCTTTATCTTCATTGAAGAATTTTGGGAACATATAAGTATGCCACAATGCTATTACTGCCACCCAAAAAACAACGCTTACTCCTGCAATTCCAAAAATTAAAAATTTGAAAGTTTCCATATTTTTTTTAATTTTAATTATAATTAAATCTACATCAAACTAAATATTAAAATATTTTCATTTAAAAAATATACTTTAAAAAAATCAATTAATCATAATTAATTGTGATTAATGATTAAAGATAATGTTATTTACTGTTTTTGTATAAATATAAGTTAATGCTTTAATAAAATATCAATTTAAAAGGTGCACAATAATTAGCAAATTTATTATTACTTTTTAGAAATGGATTTTAGAGTCTTACTTGTTATTACACCAATAATATTTTCATGGATATTTACAGTTTTTTGGTTAGGCAGATGGGATGTATTTAGATTAACACCTCTAGGACTACCCAAGAAGGGAGTTGCTCCTTTCAAAAACTATCAAGTATGGGAAGATTCTGCACTAATTCCTGATACTGGTAGACCATCAGAAGGTTACCCAGTATTTACTGTAAGAACGGCAGCTGTAAACGCTTTAGGAATTCCGACTGTTTTCTTCCTAGGAGCTATTTTGGCAATGCAGTTCAAGTCTTATTAATTAGTTAATTTGATGGATATAAGATTCTTTATTGTAGGAGCCCCCTTCTTCATTGCCTTTTTCTATACCTTATTTTGGCTCAGAAAATGGGGTGCTTTTAACTTATCTAATGATAATTTGCCAAAAAAAATGACTTTGAAAAATGAATCAATAAATCAGAGTTATATTTTAGAAAATATCTTTATAACAAAAAATTAATTTAAATTTATCTATTTTATTTACTTAATTGCCATGATTCCAATAGAACAGTATTTATTTTTTGCAGTTTCTCTTTATGCTTTTTTCCATCTCTCAATAAGCTTAGTAAGTGCAATAATTAGCTTTTAATAAATAATAATTAAATAAAATATTAAACACTTATTTGTATAAAATTAATCTTTCTAAATCAAGAAAATCATTATATAAATATAGAAGTAGATATTAGGGCAATCTACTAGCCGCTAGCTTTGATAAGTACGGTTTGTAATGAGAACCTCCCTTTAACCTCATTTTCTTTTTCGCAATCTTAGAAAATGAGGTTTAAACATTTTAGAAAAAAAATATAAAGTTAAAATTCGGTATTAAAAATTAACTCTTTTAATTAAAAAATTATCCATGCTTTTGTATATTATTTACTTTTAAAAAAATAGTTTTTTATTTATAAAGAATATGTAGATGTTTGGCGAATCTGCAACGGTTTACAATCCGTCTTTATGAACCTAGCCAACGAAAATATTCTTAACTACCTTTTAGTTATTTTAGTAGTTAGGAATATTTTTATTTTTATTTAAATTTAAATTTTTATAGTTTTACTTTTTGGTTAAAAAGAATGATTAATAAACAAGAAAAAAAATATTCTTTAGAAAATATTTATAAAGATTTAGAATCTGGAATGCCTGAGAATAAATCTATAAAAGAGTATGCCCTGCCTAATGCAAGGCAATGGTTAGGAGGGAGATTTGTTGCTTTATGGGTCTTACCTATTTACTTTTTAAGAAAAATTGCAAGTTTTTATAACTCATCCTCCTTTGTTAAACCATATGTGACTTCTGAAAATGGACCATCTTATAAGAAACCAGAAACTTTATTTACCTCTTTGCAGGACGTGTTTAATGGTAAGGATCATTTAAGATTTTTTGATCATAGATTTATTGGTATTTGGGTTTTGCCAATTGCCTTAACTGGGATAGTTTTTGAAATCCTACTAATAGCTCCTACTAACAACACTTCACCTTTTAATTAATTAAGTGTTTCTAAAATCTATTCTTTGATTTTTTTGGAGACCTAAAATTATATTGCTATTTCTTTAAAAGTTCCATTGAAACTTACTTAAAAGATCGAGATTAAATTTAGTATCATAAAGTTATTGTGGTTTCAAAATTAGATGATTTTAATAATTGAGAATGTTTGACATGCCTTTTAGAATAAAAAATATTACTAATTTTTTATGTCTAGCAAAATAAAAAAAGTAATTTCTTTAAAGATTGAAAGTACATTTGAAGAATGGGGAAAAATTTTTTATAGTAAAGAAGCAGATATAAGACATTCTGAATTTAATATTAAGCCACTTTTTAGAGGATTCAGTAAAGATTATCCTAAAAAAGTTATTTTCATACATCAGGCTCCAGAGGCAAATATTCAAAAGTTTGTTCAAGCAAATAGTGAATGGATTAAAAGTCACAAAGTTGATTTCTCAACCATGCAAGAATCATCTTGGATATGAATTATTTTAGGATTGCTAAAACTATTATAATTTTTTCATCATTATCGTACTTATGCGTAACTTTTTTGCGAAATTATAATTCTCCAGAAAATATAGAAAAAAGATGTATGCTTAAATTTGAGAAAGATTTTAAAATCCCTTTAGAAACTCCTCGTGAAGAATGGGTTCTAATTTTAGATTTAGCTGATAATAATTATTTAAAATGCATGGGTATACCTCAGTATTAATTATGGGAGAAGCAAAGAGAAGAAAAAATTTAGGAATACCTCCTAGAGAAAAAACAGAAGATATAAATTTACCTCAACTCGATAAAAAAGCAATACAACAAAAAGTTAGGTCTATACTATATAAATATCCAGTAATACCTTTTCTTTTTTATGGAGCTGCCATAGTGATCCTTATAGGAGGGTTATTTTTTGTTTTTAAATCCTTTAAGATTGCATAATTATAAGGATTGCTTATTTTAATAATAATTTTTTTATTGATTTAAATTATTTATGGTTCTTTGGAATCATTTATTAATAAATTTTAAAGGATAATAAAATGCACAAAAACAAGTATTCAATGAATGATTAACAAAAAATATATAAGAATTATTTACGATTGACATCATCTTATATTGTTGTAATTTTAGATCAACTTAAAATTTTTTATGAAAAAAATAAATAAAAAATATTCTGAAGTAATGCGTCAAGCTGATAATGCAGTTGGAAGAAAAGAAGTAGTCAGTTTATTAAAAAAAGCTGCAATGATCATGTCAAAATCAGATGAAAACTTAGCTGCTTAAATTAGAAAACTATTTTATTAGAATATATAAAACACCATAAAGAATAATAGAGGAACACGTAGCCATGAAAATAAATTTCAATATCATTCCTGAGCTTAACCATCTTAAAAATCTTATTTTTTTATTAACTACTCTTGGCAAAGTTTTACATATCTCTTATTTAAAACTTATCAAGATAATAAAAGTTGTAAATGATCGATTCATCTTTCTAAAATAAGCATAAAGCAGTTTTAAAAAAATAAGTTTTATAAATAGACGGTTTTTAATTTAATCCTAATTTCTTGTCTGAAATAAATTTTTAAGTAATTAATACCTTGTATTCTGCAAATTTTTCAAGCAAGATTTAGAAACATTAGATTTCTCAATAATGATTGAAAATTTCAAAGATAACCGTGAAGAATTTATAGATTATGATTCCGAATTGTTACTTAAAATTCTAAATAAGACCTTTATTGAAATCAAGAAAATTGATGATAAGGAACTATTTGTAGATGAAAATTGGAAAATTAGTTCAAAAAATATGAATAATAAAATTCCATCAGAGAATTCAAACTTGAAAAAGATATTATCAGAAATTTTTCCAGATAAAAAAATATTGATTCAGGATAATAATGATGGTTCTCAAACAATTTTCTTATCATAAGATAATCAATAATAAAAATTCTTTTTCAAATTTATTGAGTATTTATTGTTTGCAAAAGAATTATTAGAAATTACTTTCACGCAATTTTTAGGTAATTTATTTCCCTGATCCTCGATTATTAAAAAACACAATTTTGATGCTTTTTACTATTGCATTAAAATATATAAATGGCAAATTTAATTAAGAAATTAAAAGGTAAATAACATTGTTTAAAGAGAAATCTAAACAATTTAAAGTTTCACCTAATAAATCAAAGTTAGATAAAATCTTATGGTTTATAGAAAATTATTTGCCCCAAAAGAAAGATAGAGGTGTTCGAAAAAAAGTATTTATTAATAATATAGAGCTTGAAACTATTAAACAATTCTCAAAATTAGCTTCTCAACGTTCTAAAACATTATTCCCAGCCAAAAAAGATATGACATTATCTTTTACCTTTGGTAATTGGGCCTTACCTTACCTGAAATTGCTTAAGAAAATAGGAATAGCTAAATAAGAAAATTTTGAGAGACTAGCTTAAGAATTTTTACACCTAATAATAATTTGATGCAGATTAGTAAATTTTACTTATTTTTTTTCTGAATTTAAGTAGGACTACTTACTTTACATAAAAAATACAATTGCTAAGTTTAAAATAAGAGATCTATTCATTATGTTTCTAAATTATCTGCCTAGTGAGATGGTTGAAGTTGTTGGTTTAACAATGATTTTTTCATTTCTAGTTGGAACTATATTAATTTTGTTATTTACATCAGATCAGGCAAATACAAAGAATCTATATTTAAAGAAGGCTAAATAAATTTTTAAAAATTTATCATTATTAAGAGATCTATTTTGTAAATAAAATTAACTCGCATGTTTAGAACTTAATTTTTAATATTGATATATAAATAAATTTAAGATTATGGGTGAAGCTAAAAGAAGAGAGGAATTAGGATTGCCATCTAGACAAAAAATAGTTGAATCAAATAAATCTTATAGATATCTTTCATGGCTTCCAATTACCAAATCAAGAATTAAGAAATATCCTTATATGGGTGTAGCAACAATGGCCCTGGGAGCGATAATTTTCTTAGTCAGTGGCGGAGTAAATAGTATTAATTGAGTGGATTTTTGGCCTGGCTTATAATATATTTAAGGGTTTTTTTGTAACAGTCTAATGCCAGATATTACAGAGATTATTGATGCTATACCAAGAAATATCGAGTATAAAGGTTGCATATTAATAATTCCAAAATTACCTGTATGCAATTTGATTAACCAAAAAGCATCTACTCCTAATGGTTGAAGAATGCTATAAATAGTCCCAGATACAATAGTAATTAGTAAAGGGATTGCTGAAATTGCAGTTATTTTTCTGTGAATTTTTCTTTTGTTGGTTTTTAATTTTTCCATCTATTTCCTCAAATAAATATGTAATTCTTTTTCGTTTTTGCATGGCATCCATTTATCTTTATTCTTATGTATTCCTACGCAACCAAGTTCTAAAGATCTATTTTTAGCATCTTCTTCAAAAAGAAATGTACCCCTCATATGTGCATGCGAATAAGTATTGAAATTTATAGATAAGAAAAATAAAAAAATTAAAAATTTAAAATTTCTAAGAACAATACGCATTATTTTAAATTTAGTATTTGTATTAAGGGGAGATTTCATCAAATATTTTATTAAATGCCATAGTAATTACGACCATTAATTTTGAATATTTAAACAAACAATAATTGAAAATTTATTAAATCGCTATTTAATCAAAATCAAGAAACTCATAATTGACATTAAATGATTTTCGATAAAACTAATAATACCCAAAGGAGTTTTTGCATATTCACCGATACATGCACAATTTAATTTTAATTTATCCAAATAAACAGCCTTAAATACTGAAATCATTCCAGAAATTCCTAAAATTAGGGCAATAAAAATAATTAAAGTGTGGGGATAAGAATTAATAAAACTCATTCCAATTAATAATTCGCAAAAAGGATAAATATATATCCAGCTTTCAAATTGTCAAGATATTAAATCATATTTCTTATAAATTGTTCCAAAAGCTTCAATATCCATAAGCTTTAGCATCGCTAAAAGACAAATTGATATCCCCATAAAAATTTGGAAACTTTTAAGCAATGTAATAGTTATTAGAAATGAAGTACCAAATACTGCAATTAAGGGGATTAATGAATTGATCTTCATTTTAAACTTCTAAGGATAGAGTCACAAATACTAGATGGATTTGCTTGTTTAACTATTTTTAGTCTTTTGATAATTTTGTTTCGATCTATTTGATGTTTTAAATATTTAATACATAGATTCTTTTCCTGATATACCTTTGCTATTGGAGCAATCTTTAAAGCAATAGCAAAAGTACCAATAACTAAAAGAATGTTTGTAGCTAGTCGAATGTTTGTCGAAAATTTGATCTCATTCGTATTCTTTATTTATGTCTATAATTTCCCTTAAATATATATCTTTTAGCTCGTCATTATACCCATTTTCTTTTGCAAATTTCTCAAATTCTTTCAACTCTTTTTCTGTCATTAATCAGATTTGGATATATTATTTTTCATATCTTCAATTTGGTTGATTAATTCATCTAACCATTCTGTATTATTTTCGGATTTTTTCTGAAAATATGTGATATTTGGTTGATTGATTTCTAGTGTCTCATAATCTCCACTCATAAATTTCCTCTAAATTTATACTCTGCATAATTTATCTAGATAAATTATGCCCATCAATAGGCTCTAATACTTATTTATCATTTGCCATGGGTAACAAGTTACTTTTTTTAATAGTATAAATATCAAGGAATTTATCTCCCAAAAATATGGCAACTAATGAAGAACTAGAAAAAAGAATTGAGACTTTAGAAAAAGAAGTACAACACCTAAAAGCTATTCTGCAGTATCAAATGAGAAATAAGAAAAAGTGATCAATTCTTATTGCATGGCAATTACTTTTGGTTAGATAAGCATTTCCCCTTGTTGGTTTTGGATTCCTAATGTCAAAGCTAAATATTAAAAATTAGTCCATAACTATGAACTTTTAAAAAAAAAATAATTTTAGTCATTGATATTTAGTAAAAATTTGTTTTTATATATTTAAAAGTATTTAAGTATGATTAATTCAATAGTTATTACGATATTAGTATTAGGTTGTTTAGTTGCTTACAAAAGAAGCAAAAGAAAGAAAAGGAGGTTTCATGCACCACCTACAAATCAGCTTCCTAGTTAAATATTAAATTCCGTCTTCGTCTTCTCCAAAAGGATTGTATCTAATATCCCAAATGAGAACTACTGCTATAGATAAAAGCAATAGACCAAAAATAACTTTATAAGGTGGAAATATCATAAATGCAATCTAACAATTATCTATCAGATTTGCTTATAAAAATTTTATAGGTTAATCAATATTTTTTGGTTTTAAATGTCTTACATAACATGCTGTAGTGCAATCCACTCCTTCACTATTAATACTACAAGAAGTTATACATTCAAAAAAACTTTTCAAAGCATCTAAATCTTTAATGTTTGGACAAAAGTCTTTTTTTCATGATTGGTCCTCTACTCTGAAGCTTATCTAGCAATTATTTTTTAATAATGTCAAATTTTAGGTAAAGTACCTAAGTCACTATTTAAAAAAAAATTGAATCTATAATGTTTTCCCCATCCTTCTTATAATTATTTTCTTATTCTTTTCTAGCTTCTTTGATAAATTCCACCCTAGCTCCTTTCGTAACTGTTTTACTTGATCGCTTATAAACACTACCATATGAAATCAAAATTTTATTAATCATGGAAGAGGGCTTAGAATTATCTTCAAAAATTTCAAATACTTTAATAATCGATCTGCCTTAATTGATTAAAGTAAATTTTTCTATAAAAAAAAGGGCATTAGCTTTGCCCTATTCAAAAAGCGGGATAATCCCCATCACCCGGCCTTTGTAAAATCCTAGCACTACATATGGTGTTTGTAAGTAACAAAAATTACCTATAGATGGGGTTGTTTGTTTCTGTTTAATTTGTCATGATAGAAATCCCCATCACCTAGGCTCGCAAGAGTCTTTTTTTTTGCCATTTATACTAATTAGTTTTTTAAAATTAGTATTTAAAGATTTTCTATTTAATTTTTTGATTCGATAATTAATAATAAAAAAAATTATTTTAGTTATGCAAACTTATATTGTTCACTGGCAATTTCCAGATCAAGAAAGTCATATGCAAGGTGCAGAGGCTTTTTCGGGTTTTGTGGAAGGAGGATGCGAAGGTGATGAATTTGATGGGTTTAAAGTTGTTAATCGTGTAGTAAATCCTGAGGGGGCTAATGGTTGGGCAATAGTTGAATCTTCAAACCATCAGAACATCTGGAAATGGAGTAATATTTGGGTAGATAATTTTGGAGTAGAAATTGAAGTAACACCAGTCTTAACAGATCAAGAATTTCTCACCGTCCATAAAGAAATTGCAGAAGCCTCGAAATAGTTGTTAATCTTTTAAAGATTGACAGACAATCTAACATAGATGAATAAACCCCTCTTTTCATGGGAAAATTCTCTTCTCAAGAAATTGAAAATCAATACAAATTGATAAAAATGCTTTTAGATGAACCTGAAAAGTACAAAGACGCAATTGATGTAATTAAGAAAAATATTGCTTATGTGCCCATAGAACTTAAAAAAAAACTAGAGGAAGAAAATATTACCTTATGAATGAAAAGCTAACTGCATAAGCAATTTTCGTTAGTTTATTATTATTTTGCTATAAATAAATTGAGGCCAAACCTCATTGAGTATGCTCTACGTTTACTTCAGGACATAGATTGACTTTATATAGTAAGAGTCAATTTAATAACCCTTTCAGTAGTTGGAATTTCTGGAAGGGTTTCTTGTTTAAGCTCATATATAAATAAGTAAGATATGCTGAAATACTATTTGAGAATAAAAAAAAGTATTTAATAAACTTCAACTGAATCAATAAATTAATCTTTATATAAATAATGATCAAAAATATTATTTTGCAAATCATTAAATTTTCACTAAATTGAAAATCTATCAAGCATCCATATATCTTGAGCTTGCAATGTATCTCTCTTATATTCATCCTCAGAATCTTCATAAGATTGAATTTCAGATTTTATTCTTTTCTTATACACTCCTTTGATATAGTCAATCTTTTTTTTTCTTTATATAGGATTGAGAATGGTGATTTTTTAAAATTATAACTTTATCGTTATTAGTAAACTAACCAAGAGAATCTAAATCTCTTCTATGGTGAACTGTATTCACATCATCATTTGAGCCCCTCTGTTCTCTCATTAAATCTGCAATAGTCGGATAATCTTTTGTATTATCAAGATCTTTTGTATTTTTATCTTGAATTGCGAATGGTGATCTTTTAAAATTCATGATTAATTACCTCAAAATTTTTGTTGGATTCTGATTACAGAACCTGGATGGGAATGTACGTAAGAGTTAAATTCTCTTGCGAGCAACAGGCAATCATATGCATCTCGGGCATAGAAGCCTAACTGATGTGTATTATTTGATGAATCTTTATAACTCAACAAATATTTATTACAAGATTTGATCGGAGTTGAAGACATTAAACTTATAACTGCAATATCTATGTTCTAACTAGGCACGCCAAGTAACCGACTTACATAAAAGTACGGTTTAAAGTACAAACATATACGGATAGAGGACCAACAATTAAATTTATAAATTTATATAATTTCGTGGTGAATTAAGATGAAGATGATATTTAGATCAACCCGGTACTTCTAAAGACTCTTTCCATGAATTAATTTTTAAAAATTGGGTAGACAGCATTCTAACCTGCTACATAGTGCTCCCAAAGCACAATAGTTTAATTTATAGAGATATATGAGAACTATTGCTATTACAACATATTTATGAGATTTTTAATTGTTTTTGAGACATAAAAGGTAGTATTGATATTGCTTGAAATAGTATGATATTAGTCAGGAGGGGCTCTTTATCTATCTATTGCCTCAGAGAAATTAGTCTTTTAAAATTTCAGCATCAAAGCGTTTATTTTTATTCTTAAGCGCTTCTCCCTTCATTTTTTTGGCCAAATCAAAAGAATAATATCCAGCAACAAGTTGAAGTGGAATCTTAAACTCTGGTTTGAATTGTGTTTCTCCAGCCAAGGACAGAATTATGTATCCAGCTACAAATACGAACAAATAAGGAAATAGAGCAAGTTTCAATGATCTTTGCCTAATTCCCCAAATTAAAGATGATAGTGGAGAAACAACTCCAACAAATATACCTATTAGGGTTGGGTTGCATTTTTCTCTTCTCTCCGTAGGTGTTTGTCTCATTTTTAAATTATGATTTAGAATCCATTAATGCTTAAAGCTATTAATAGGATACCAAAAATAGAATAAAAAATTCTTGCTCCTTTTTTACCCTTACACATAGATAAAACTCCTCTAGCTTTAGGATGGTTCCAAAACTAATTTCAATCACTTCTAGCGGCTAACAAAGTAAAAAAGCCAGCAAAAATACAAAATAATTCTTCTAAATCCATTTTCCATTATTAAATAACTATTTAAAATTTTAGACATTAACTTTCATTTAGAAAAATAATACTTTTGGCTTTTGTTTTGTAGCATTTGCCTTTTGATTCAAATAAGCTAACAGTAGATAAACAACTTTTTTTTTTAAAAGCTCATCTGGATTTGATATTAAAGCAGAAAAATTACTTCAAGAAGTTTGTATACTAAATTAGTAATTGGTCTCTTTAATCGCTCTCAATGTGGGTCATCTGAAAGCTCAATCATTCCTTCTCATCAGCATATTGCCCTCGACCCTGTAATTATTAATGATTGATAGTCGTTCTACAATAAGGGGCAATTAGAAGCTTTTTGTTATGAAACTTAAGTTGATTTCAGTTGCGGGTAAAGATTCAAATCAATCAAGAGTTGGAAAAAAGTTCCTAATAATATCTCTCACTGTCACAGTACTATTAAATCTTTCAATAACAATTTGGTTTTTTATGAATGATATGGATAGATTTTTAATAAGATGAAAAGAATTCTAATGCCGGCAATAGTAACGATAGGGATTATTTATGGCTGTGGATTATTTTGGTTACTTTGGCATTACTAAAAGAATAAATTGAATGGTTATTAACTCTCAGGGTTGGAGCTTAATTTTTAGTATTGGAACTATTATTTGCTTATTGATTATTTAATGGAAGAAGAAGAAAGAAAAAAGTTTGAAAAGTTGTATCAAGAACTAAATGAAGAAGATACTAATATAAAGAAATGGAATCAAGCACTTATTCCAAAAGCAATATTATTATTCCCTCCAATAGCTTTTGCTTTAACTTTTCTGAAAATAAATACTAATAAATCAATATTAGATTTACTTGGATTTGTAGCTATGGGTGGTTTATTAGTTTCTGGAGGTATCTTTTTAAATTATCTTTTATCCAAAGGTAAGTAATGGAGAAATTTACTCTTACTAAATAAGAAAAGAAGTAGTATAAAAGTTTTTGCACCATTTGAAGATGTATCTAAGCCTAGTTCTAGTATTGATGCAATTATGATCTCCTATGGATGTGTTTATAAGAGAAGTATTAAACCAGTTATGAAAGTCAGCAGGGTTGAGATTATAGAAAATGCAATGAAAGAATAAAAAAACTTCTGGAAGAAGGTTGGAAGAAAACAAGTATGTTCAGGAGCTATTTCTAGGCACTAAATACATCAAAGTAAATTCTATGAGCTCCCCCTAAAGCTCCCCTTTCTCAATTTGAGACAGTAAACAATAAAAAAGCGAGTTGAAAGACTCGCTAGTATAAATTGGTTTTAAAAGTCGGGGTGACAGGATTCGAACCTACGACCTAGTGCTCCCAAAGCACTTAAAAACTTTAATAGGAGACTATTTCTAGAAGATATGACTGATTAGTAGCTTAATATTATTTACTTTGGCTCTACAAAAAGGATATATTCGGCGGCAAACATAATATTAATCCAACTTGAATTAATTAAATAATTTCATCTAAACGTTTCTTCGCATAATTTCTAGCCTTTGAAATGCCATATTTAACGGCTAGAGGAGTAGTGATAAAAGATAAAATGGTAACAATATTAGTTATAGTCTCATCATCTTCTAAATAAAACAAGAAACCAACGCAAAAGCCCATAGAAAAGTTTACTGCGATAGCTATTAATATAGGAGTGATGGTTCTCCTTGAGAAGGCATAAAAAATTGAAACGAAAGGTATTAAGTGTGCAAAAGCATAGCCCCAACTTTTGTCTTTTTGCCTACGTTTGAAAGCGTCAATTAAATTTTTATTTTCATAAGTTGTTGAATATTCTTTACTTCTAGATAACTCATTAATTTTTAATTGATAACCACAATTAGTGCAGAATTTTTGATTTTTATTTATTTTTGTGCCACATTGAGAACAAAACATCTTTTATAAATTTTATTTTTTCTAATTTAGCTCGATAAGGTATTAAAATTTAAATATATTATGAGATAAGTAATTATGAGAAAAAACGTAAATTTTTTATAATTTAATATGATTTTTTGTGGATACTGTGGAAATAGGTTAAATGAATCAGAAAAGTTTTGTGGTGAATGCGGAAAGGAAGTTAAATCAAAATTTAAAGATAATATAATTCATTTAAAGAATGAAAGTAAGAATAATAAAAATTCAGATAATCTGTTTCAAAGAATAGGAAAAATTGGAGATGCAGAAGGGATAGGGGAATTTAAATTTCAAAGATTTTTTGGAGGTATTTTTAAAAAATATACAGTTGATGAGATTGAACAAAGTCTCATCGTAGGAACAAAAACAACAACTCCAGAAATTAATGAGATTATTCTTGACTATCCACAACCTTGGTTATTTTTTCGTTTAGTATCAGCCTCTATATTCTTATTCTATGCATTTTTATTCGCTTACAAATATTTCGAGAATACTAGATTAGTACCTGGATTAATTTTCTGTGGTTCATTTGCAGTTCCGATTTCGACATTATTTCTTTTCTTTGAGTTAAATATAAGAAAAAATGTTCCTTTGTGGCAAGTAATAAGATTAGTGTTTTATGGAGGAATACTTTCAATGGTTATAACACTAATACTTTTTCAGAATACAGAATCTCTTTCTAACGTTTTTGGAGCTTCATCAGCTGGATTAATTGAAGAACCCGCAAAATTAGGGGCGCTTATATTTCTAATGAGAGGCCAAAATATTAAAAAATATCCATATATATTAAATGGATTACTCTTAGGAGCTTCTGTTGGCTGTGGATTTGCTGCATTTGAATCGGCTGGGTATGCACTTGAATCTGGATTATTTTCTTCTCCAGACAAAATGATAGAAAGTATTCAGTTAAGAGGGATTTCATCGCCTTTTGGACATATTGTTTGGACTGCCGTCTCAGGGGCAGCATTATGGAGAGTCAAAAAAGGAGGTTATTTCTCTCTGAAGTTACTCAAAGATAAAAGATTCTTTAAACCTTTTGGTTTGATTGTTGCTTGTCACTTTATCTGGAACTCTGGTTTGCCTTCGCCTTTTATGTTGATACAGATAATTTGCGGAATAACTTCATGGGTGGTGGCACTATCTTTGGTTAATCTTGGAATACAACAAATTGCGAAAGAAAAGTCAGGGGAAAAAATTTTTAAGATTTAGAAACATTTGATCGTCAAATCTTTATTGTTAGATTTTTACGAAAATTATTCTGTCAGAATTAGGCAATAAAAAAAGAGTCTTACTTACTTTCTAAAAAATTTATTTTTAACAGATTTCAATTTATTTTCTATTTAAATCAAACATTCCCAAAAGAATAAATATCAGTTAAGTTTATTAAAACATTTCTTAAAATTGAAAATAAGTAAAAATTTAACAATTGCCTTTGTATTAATATTAGCAGTTATTTCTGTACCCAGTGCTGTTCTAATAACAAGAAATATTGGTAATCCTAAAGAGGTTGCATATAAAAGAACAAAGAAATTATTGAAACCTGACCTTTACTTAATTTATAGAATTACTGAAAGAATTTTAGAAGCAAATAATATTAAAAGACCAATAAGAATAGCTGTTAGGAAAGGCGTTAATTGTTCAGGAACTTCTGGATTAGCTAAAATGCAATGTAGCGCAAATGCACTACTTCCAGATATAGATAAATCTACAAATTTTGATATTTGGGCATCACAAGTAATTAATACTATGGCGGGTCAAGCCAATGCTTTTGCTATGAGTGATAATGGAACATTAATAGTCAACAAAGGATTACTAAAAGAATTGATGGGGAGACCTGAACAATTAGCTTGCGTTATATCTCATGAATTAGCTCATATAACTCAAAATCATTCTGAGGAAGAAAGAAAGGCAAGTAGAAAATATGATGCTGTTGCAGCATCAAGAATTTCAGAAAGAGTGAAGCAATTAAAGAATAATCAAGCGGGAGCCTATGTCATGTTAGGTATTATGGGAGCGATGTCTGATAGCTACTCTGGTACTAATACGTCATTAAATCAATTATCTACACAAATAGCTTTAAATAATCTTGCCTCTCAAATGTTGGCTCCGCAAGTAACTGAAATGGCTATGGAATACTCACCAGTAATTGGTGATGCAATTAATGAAATGAAAGGATTAAGCCCTTCATATATGAAGCAAGCATTTAGTTCTGTTGATAATTATCTGAGAGATGCAGCACTTTCTCTCGCCGCTTTTAACAGAGGCCAAGAATACGAAGCTGACTTATTAGGTACACAATATGCAGCAACTGCAGGATTTAGTGAAAAAGCTTGCTTAAAATTATGGACTGAAACTATGCCTCATGATACAGATAAAATAGTTGCAAGATTGTTACCGCAAGGAGTACCTGATCCAGGTAATAAAAAACCTGAAGTATTTATAAATAAGAAAAAATCTGAAATACTTGAGGATGATAATTGTAAAAATAAAATTAGAGTAAAAAAGGATAGAAAACTTCAGAAAAAATGTAAATTGATTGCTAGAAATAGAAAAGCAAAAGAGAGAGAGCAAATAAGTGAACAAACTCTAGAATTACTTAGAACTCATCCAAGTGATGAAATGAGAGCTAAAAATATTTCAGAGCATATAGAAAACAAGAATTTATTTGAAGAGTTTAGAGCTAACGGTAAGAAAAATAGATTAAAAGATAATATGAGAGATTGGAGTTACGATAAAGATTCAGATAGTCTTGTAATATCTGATATTGAGAAGGATCCGAAATTTATAGGTTTAGAACAAACTGGCTCAACTGGTATAAATATTGATGAATTTCTAGAATAGGATTTATTGTTTATGAAAAAAAGTTTAATAATTACTTTACTTCTCGCATCGAATATATTTATTTTTGATCCTTTGATGTCTAAGGAAAATGCAGAGGATAAAAATTTAATAGAAAAAGTTTCCTTTAATATTTGGTGGGAAGATAAATATAATGATTCTGTTATTACCTTAAGAACTTATCCTGAAGACATCAAAACTATTCAGGTTGGCAATGGTAGATTTATAAATAAAAATCAAGTTTTAGAAATTTATAGAGAAATTAATAAAGGATCTATTTTTTCATCAACTACATATGTTTTTAATATCGTTTATAAAGATGAAAATTCAAAAGTTTCTTCGGGAAAAATTATTTTTTCTAACAAAAAAGCTGGTAGGGAATTTGAAAAGGCATTAATTGATTTTGGTTTTTAAAGAATTTTGATCTTTTTCTCTTTAATTTAAAAAAGTAATCTTTAAAAATTTTAAATGATTTACCTCTAAGTACCCTTTCGCAATATAAGAAACAAGAAAAAAATTAGAGAAAGTGAAATTCAAAATTAATTGGTTTTTAAGAGGTGGTGCGAAAGATTCGAGCCTGTGATTTATTTCTTTTTGAGGTATTAAAATAATTAATTGACAGTAGATCTAAAATAAGTTGAAATCAGTTAATTATTGCGGATATATAAAAGACATATACAAAATGCCTATCAGAATAAATAAATATTTAAGCGAAGTCGGTTATTGTTCTAGAAGAGCAGCGGATAAATTAATTGAAGAAGGGAAGGTAACCATTAATGGTAAAATTCCGGAAGTTGGTACTAAGGTACAAGAAGGTGATCAAGTAGAAGTTAAAGGTCAAAGAATAGAAAAACCAACGAAACAAAAAAACATATATCTAGCCTTTAATAAACCTGTTGGAATTGTTTGTACAACTAATAGAAGAGTAGAACCAGATAATGTCATAGATTTTATTAAATATCCTAAAAGAATTTTTCCTGTTGGAAGACTCGATAAGCATAGTGAGGGATTAATTTTTTTAACTAATGATGGAGATATAGTAAATAAAATACTCAGAGCAAGAAATAATCATGAAAAAGAATATATCGTAAGTGTTAATCGGCCGATTAATAGAGACTTCATTGAAAGGATGAGTAATGGAGTTGAAATTTTAGGCACCATAACAACGAATTGTTTCGTAGAACAGTTGGGTCCAAAAGAATTTAGAATCATACTCACTCAAGGACTTAACCGTCAGATTAGGAGAATGTGTAATTCTTTAGGCTACAGAGTAAGATCATTAAAGCGCGTGAGAATTATGAATATTAATTTAGACTTACCAATAGGAAAATATCGCGAATTAACCAAAGAAGAACTTTCAGAATTAAATGGATTACTCAAAAACTCTTCTAAAACAAATAAGTAATCAAAAATCACTTTTTTTAACTAAAGCCGGCAATAAACTTTCCAGACTTATTCAAAGATGCACATATGAGATGGAGATTTTATGAAGAATTATTTTCAATGAATAAAATTATATTTAATGCAATAAAATTAAATATTTTATTTGCATTATAAATATTGATTAAATTCAAATCTAGAATAAAAAATAACTATCTTTGCATTAATATGAGTAAATTATTATTTCTCCCTTTACTCATTTCCTTCTCAAATACTGCCATTGCCTTAGAAGGCAATGATATGTACCACTATGGAAATACTTGGGGAGGGATGTCTGCAAGTTGTCTTGGTTTCAATGTACTAAAATTTCCTAAAGAGAAATCAAAAAAGTTGTTTAATTCGTATTATGAAAGTTCTAAAGAATTAAAAAATAAAGAAATATTCAAAATAATTACAAAAAAAATGTATGAAAAAGATAAGCCAATGTATAAAACATGTAAAGATTTATATCCAGAATAAAAGTTAGGATAACTCTGAATTTGTAGGTGATTTTGTCGTCTCTTGCTTACTACATAATTTACCCAAGGAAAAACAGGCTAGGAAAACTTTTATAGACTATATATAGCTTGACTTAAGAAAAGACTAAAAATTGTTTGGTGTTTATTAAGCAGAATACATTTTTATTGAATAAATTTATTTATAAGACAATAATAAATAAGATTTTCATTAGATATGAACTCTGTTTCTTTATTAATTGGTTTTTTAGTAGCAAGTTTAGGGTGGCAGTTAATGGCAAATCTTCTTGGGCCAAAAGTAGCGCAATTTATATATCGTACAAGAGTAAATAAGTTAAAAGATTCTGGGTTTACTTTTATAGATCAGGATCAAATGGATTCTTGGACGAAAAAGACAGTTGAAAGTTCGTATAACTATGGGTTACTTATTCTTGCAATGCTTTGTGGAATGATCGCAGGTGGATTTGGATTTCCTTTAATTGGTTTCAGCAGAAGTACTAATTTATGGAGCTGGATAAGGATTGGTACTTTATGTGGAAGTAGTTGGATTGTTATCGGTATTTTTTATCAAGGAGCATTTAATTAAAAGATGGAATTATTTATAGCTTTAGGATTGCCAATAGTTTTATTAGTTGTATTGACCTTTGTTTTTATGTTAGATGGAATTCCAGTTTGGATTCAAAATTTAGATAAAAATAGTTCAACCATATGGAATTTTGGCATTGTTGCTATGAGCACAATGACAGTAATAATTTATTTAGCTAAAAGATAAGTTCACTTTTTTGAGGGAAATATAAAGGAAAGATTTCCTGGGGGATTTATTAAAAGACTTTATTTATGTATGCTTTTTTTAGGGTTGTAGATCTTCGTATAGGATTTAAATCCTTTTGTCTATGAAAAATTATTTAAAAATAACTTCATAATCTACAAGAGGGATAAGTATCCAATGCCCCTTGAACACCATTCTCAAAGCTTTTACTATCAAATTGTGACATTTTTGCAAAGTTGTTTCGATAGGTTCTCAAGATGGTCCTCGCAGAACTATTTGTCATATAACCATCTAATGAAGAAACACAAAGTGTTTCTGTTACTCCTATACCTACACCAAGCCAATATGCTCCTAAATCGAAAGCTTTTGCCCTTTGCATATCAATAAAAGGAGTTAGGAATGCTATTGATGAAAACAAAAAAAACTTTTTTATCATTTTTTTTTAAGATCTATCACTATAGTAGACCAAATTTGTAAAATAAATTAAGTCTATAAAATAATAAAACAACAGTAGATAATCGCTATTTAATAGTTAAGTTTTATATTTCTTATAGTTATTAATAAAAAAAAAGAGAGTCTGGGAAACTCTCTAATGTGAACTTGTCTTTATTGTTATTTTTTTTCAATAAACCTTTTAACCCTTGATCTATTTGAGTTGTCCAACCAATAAGACCTATACATTTATTTTTAAGGATAAAAGTCTATTTTTCAACGCATCACGCAATAACCTAGTGGTTTATATCCATTGCAATTCTAGAATTTAAATATTTTTACAGCGAAATGGTGGGAATTAGCATCATTGAAAAATGCCCAGCCAAAATAAATAGCTAATGATGTTTCATCAAACGCAACATATATAAGCCAATGCGTTCCAGACTTATCTACATCATTTTTATCAAAATTAGAATTATATATTTAAAGAATTGGATAAGCTATCCATCCAAATAAGGTGTAGTTAATTATGACAGCCATGAAACCTATCATGGCAAGCCTTCCATTTGTTCTTTCTGCAATGAACCAATATGTATTTGGCCATTCAAAATCACCCCCCATATTGGATATTTGAACTTCGGATATTGTATTCTTTTTAGGAGAATTGTCCTGATCAAGATAATAATTACTATCTGGGTAAAAGCTTTCGCTCGAAAAATTATCTTTAAATTTACGCATGTAATTAAATTTTAATTTTATACATTTTAAAAAATAAAAAAGATAAATATGTTAAAAAGCTATTTATTCTTTTGGCCATTGATGAGGAACTAAACTAAACCACTGAGTGCAGCTTCATGCCTATTTTTTGGTTATGATTTTTTTATGGAATTTTTTAAGGAGTTTTGGATTTATCAACCAAATATTGTTATTGGTATAGGTCTAGAAATATTAGTATTGATGGGAATTTATATGAAATTACTCTATACATATAAATAGTAAGCGTTTCATTTTTTAAAGATATTCTTGGAAACTCTTTATTATGAATTGGTTTTAAGACTCGGAGCTATAGGATTCTAACCTAATATCAAGTGCTCCCAAGTAACCAGATAAAACAAAGCTTAAATTGAGAATTATAGATATTAAGCAATTTATGTTTCTTGATTAAATTTCGTTCTTTAAATTTGTCAATATAACTAGAATAAACCGCCATAAATAATAGCACTTAGAGCAGCAACTCCTAACAATACATAGTTGGCTTTTTTAGTTAAATTTTTTTGTTTAAGATAATCGTAACTGTAGTAACCTATAGCGCCCCATATAAGAAGATCTAATAGTGAATTAGCACTTCCAACAAGGAAAAAGGAAGATAAGGAGATTCCAGCAAAACCAGTAACGGTCAATAAAGTATTGTCTGTACTTGATCTTGACTGCTTGCTGTAATTTGATTTTGGATAATTTGTCATTGTGAAAAGTGTAAAGACTTCTATTTTTTGTTGATTATTTTAAAAAGTTTTTTTGTAAATTCGAGAACAGGAGTATCTTCTTCTATTCCGTTTCCCATTCTAATTATGCCCATAGATTCTTTATTTATATAAAGCTGGTGACCATCGTATGATGAGCCAAATGTCCCCACCATTGATTCATCAAATTCTACAGAGGTTAAATCATCATAATTTATAAAACCATTACCACCTCTTGGAAACATTAACATTCCTGCCAAGAAGTGATCTTTGCCACAATTAAAATGTATTCCAAAATTTGTAATTACTAATCCATAATTAGATAAATTACTAAACTTAAAAAGAGGATTTTTTGTAAACATTCCAATGTGGCAATAAATTTCTTCACCTTCATGGATAGAAAGATATTTCTTTCTGAAAGCAGACTCTTCAGAATCTTTCAAAGATTCGCCTTGATAAATACAATGTTTGTTATCTTGCAAAACTTTATTTTTGTTAAAAAAATCATCTAATATTTTTTTGTCAAATGTCATATAATAAAAAAAATAATAAGACTTAATAATACATAATTGACTTCAACCACGTAGTATTAGTTTATTTAATATTAAGTTAATGTTACTTTTTTACATATATTTTATATTTAATAGTCATTATTTTTGGATGTCTTAACCGTTTTTAGTTAGTTGCTTTTTTTTCTTTTAGCTACCATTACTAATGGTACTAAGAGATAAGTAAAGAAAGAGAATAAGAAAATGTCTATATTGATTGATTCAACTATAAATTTTTTAAATCCTGCTCTATTTTCTCAAGTTTTTTAATAAGTTCTTTTTTCTCATTCAATAGAACTTTTTTCTTTGATTGAAGTTCTTTGTTAAATGGGGAATTAAAGTACTTTTGGTATGCGAGAAAAAATACAGCCAGAGCTACAACAATACCTATCGCACCAATTATTAGTATGGGCGAAGATGGAAAATCGTAAAATGGTACAGAGAGTAAAAGCATTTAAAAAATTCCAGGGATTATCCAGCCAAATAAGCCATAATTTACAACTAATGCGAATAAGCCCATCATTGCCATTCTTCCATTAGTTCTCTCGGCGTTTTGCCAATAAGTTGGTTTTGAGTTTTCCATTTTGTTGGGTTGAAATTAATTAGTTAGTATGTTTTAAACGAAACCAGGAATTATTTGACCTGTAGTTAGATATGCTCCAACAGCTGCAATTAATCCAAGCATTGCAAATCTGCCGTTAAGAGTTTCTGCAACGACTTTTTCTTTTTCGATTGTTTTAACTTTTGCTTTTGTGTTTTTCATTTGATTTGAAGATAAATAGTTTGAGTTTTCGTTCTGAAATTGCTTGGTTAGATAAGCAACGAGGACGACTGTAAGTAATACAATTAAGGCTAAAAAACCTGAAAGAGGACTCATTAAAAAATGCCAGGAATAATTTGTCCAGTTGAAACGTAAGCACCGACTAAAGCAACAAGCCCGATCATTGCCCAACGACCATTAACTTTTTCTGCATTTTGTGGATAGCTTTCGTATGAAACAGACTCATCTATGTAAGGACGTGTCTCAGTGGGAAACATATTCTGTCTACCACCTGATTCAGTAGTAACGTTTAAATTAGCCATTTAAATTATGTAATTGTTAACAAACGTAACATTTTTATTAACAAATGTAAAGAAAAAGTCATAAATATTCGAATTTCAGTACTATATTTACAGCTTTGATACATAAACGTATCAAAGAGATTAATTTTAAGGTTTGACCTAATAATTAAAAGATCATGGAGATATGGAAAAGCTTCCTCAGATTTATTTTTGATTGACCAAAATTAAATAATGACAGATCCCATTCTCTACTTATCAATGATCCTGGGACTTGGAGGGGTTTATGTATTAATTACCTCTTTCGGTGATGATGACGATGATAATGATGATGATGGCGAAAAGTATTTGTTTAATTTCGAATAAGTAAAGGCGGGAAGATAGCTTTAATAAGCTCAGCTTGTAGAGTGTATTAGACTAAGTAATTATACTCAAACTTATATTTTCTATCATTAGAGTTGTTTCAAGATTGCATTAAGAACCCTCTTAGCTAAACAACAAATCAAATAAATGAGCGAAACAAAAATGGAGTTGTAGTTGCAAAAACACTAAAAGGTTCAGGTAGTGGAATTGTTATTAAGTACCATATGAATTTAACTTTCATTATTACAAGTAGTCATGTGGTTGATAAATTTAAAATAAAAACCTAGATTACATTAGTAAATTTTAAGCAGAATTAAATGTCTATCATTACTGACAATAAAGTACTAGTTAATATTTGCAGCGGTTTAAAATCCAAAAATAAAGTAACTTTAGGTTTATTGGCTGCTCTTACTGCAGAAAACGAAGGACATCAAGTAACTCTTTTTTTAGAGGGAAATGGAGTAAACATTTTAAATTGCAAAAAAGCTGGTGAAATAGTTGGTAAGGGTACTGGAGATTTATACGAACACCTTGAAAATTTAAAAAATTCAAACATTATAATATATGTATCAGAAATGTCGGCTAAATCGAGGGGTTACAATAACACGATTCTTAATGGATATAAGGCAGAGTTTGCAATGCCCAATGTACTAATTGAAGAGTCGATTAAAGCGGATAGTGTACTTTGCTATTAAATCGACTTTGCGCTTACTACTTGCACTTCTATTATTTTCTAGTCCTGTCTTTGCAGAAAAATATACGATTTATACAACCGAAAGACCTCCTAGTTCATGGTCAGGAATAATCGATTCTGAAGGATATTTTTATTGGTTCACTAATGCTTATCCTCCTGCCCTAAAACATAAGTGCGATATTCTTTCTCAAGGGTGTTGGATCAAGACTAATGAAAAAGCAGAAATTATAAATAAAGACATTATCAAAGTTAATAGATATGGGACTGAAAGATATTTCTGTTCAGAAGAGCATATTCAAGCTGTAAATAAAGCCAACCCTAAACCTACATATATTCGATACTCAACTTGGGATCATGGATATGGCAAATGTACTAAAGATGGTTGGGTAAGGTAAAAAAAAAGAGGCGACAGAAAACCTCTTGAAAGGTAAACCATGAGGCACGCAAATGACACGCATATCACACCAAATTAGACCGATCTAGTCCATACTTTTTTTTTAATAAAGTCCTGTTAGCACCATAAGTCTCAGTTATATCTTAAACGCTCCGAGTGCTTTGGGAGCACTAGGTCGCAGGTTCGAATCCTGTCGCCCCGACTCTTAAAAACCAAGTCATACTAGCAAGTTACCCAGACTCGCTTTTTTATTGGATAATCTGACGGCAACAATTGCCGTCAAAATGCCGTCAAATATAAAATTAGAACTTAGGATATTATTGTGTCTTTATTAATTTTAGAAATCTTATATGGAAAATTCTGATGACAAAAATGAGATTTTAGAAATCATAGATAATTTAAAACCTATTTTTAAATTGATACAAAATAACAATAAATTTCTTTTTTATATACTTTCTATTCTCTTTTTTTCTTGGTACCTAAACCCTATTATTAAAGAATCTAGGATCAAAAACATTTGTGCTTTCAATATTGCACGCATTAGTCAAACAGAGTCTCCTTCAGCGAGGGGTATAGAATATGAGAAATTAGCTAATAAATTAGGATTGGTAAATGGAGGATATAGGGATGTTGACCGTTTTTGTCAATTTTATAAATCGAGTGAAGAAAGTTATTAATATACAATGATTTTCTAATTAATATTTAGCCGTCAAATTGCCGTCAACAATATATTCAAAAATTCTTTTTTTTATTAGTTCCAACTAAAACTATTGCTACCACTTTAGACCAAGTGCTTCTTTTATTTCAAAAGTGCTTTGGGAGCACTAGGTCGCAGGTTCGAATCCTGTCGCCCCGATCAGTTATAGCAGTAAGTCTCAGCTAATAATATATTTAACCTAAAAAGTAGAGTGCCCAAAAAGTGCCCAAAATTAATTTTTTTTACTTGAAATCTTCATTAGAAGTAAGCGTTTCATTTAATAATTTATTTTTACTCCCTTTGGTAGATCTATTTTCTCGCAACGAGTAGTAGTTATATCTTTAAGATTTTCTTCAGTGTTGTATGAAGATTTGTTCTTCTCTAAATCTATGGAGTACATACCAATAACTTCTTCACTAAATGGACTTGTTTCGGTTTCTCTTATTTTTAAAATGTTATCTATCATTCTAGATCTATAGGAAAATGAATATTCTCCAACTTTGTCATATTCCAAAGGATTTATTTCATTTAAAAATTCATCATAATCATAGAGCTTACCTGTTTTAACATCGTAAATCCAAGGGTAATCTTTCCACTTATCCTCAAATGATTTATTCAATAGATTTTTCGTTTCAGAGCAATATAAGCCTTGTAACTTTGGCTTTCCCAAAAATCCCATATTTAATAATGAGATAGATATTAAAAGCGGTGCAAGTAGTAAGCGTTTCATTTATTTTTCTTATTTTATAAATTAAAGACCTGGATAAATTCCACTCCTTATAGCCGAATCAGGAGTTGGAACAATACACAAGGAAAGGCCAGATATTTTTCCCTCCTTTACGGAAGCATATGCAACTCCAAGTAGATTAGACTTATTGCCTTGAGCCATTATAAGGCAATCAGTATGACCATAGGCTGGGCAGACGCCTAATTCGGCATAAACAGAACTCTTAGTTTTTTTTATTACTTCAAGTTTTGGTCTGATATATTCGATGAACTCATCTTTTGAGTTCATATCGGTTAGGACTTTTTGTGAGGAGTATGAGAAGTCGTCTGACAAAAACGATTCAAACTGAGAAGAATCAAGAGTGTGCATCATCCTCGCATAGATACTCAAAGCTTCCTTTTCTGTTAGTTGAGAAGTTTCTTTTCCCATTAGTCAAAAAATAAACTATAAAAAAGAGGGTTTTATTCCTTCAAGTTTAGATCGACTGTCAATTAATAACTACATAGATTATGTGCCCATAAAGTGCCCATAATCCAACAATATTAATCCTAATTAGTCCATACTTTATTCTCTAAAATTCCTGATATAGCTATAAGTCTCAGTTATGGCTTTAATCTTGCGGGTGCTTTGGGAGCACTAGGTCGCAGGTTCGAATCCTGTCGCCCCGACCATTTAAAAACCAAGTCATACTAGCGAGTCTCCCAACTCGCTTTTTTATTTCTCATTTGTCTTAAAAATTGAAATAGCGATTAAATAGCGATTATTTGTATAGCCTTGTATAACTTTGTCCAGTTAATCGCTAACCATCACTAGGTTCATTAAACCTCTAAATAAATAAAATAATCAATAAAGTACCAATACTGAAAATTAAACTCCAACCCTGAGAATTAATTTTCAATTTAAAAATTATTTATATGTAATGAGTAAAAAACCTAAATAGGTTAAAAACCATTTATTCACACGACCTTTTACTTGATGATGACTGAATTAAATTACCCATCCAATTTTTAATATCTGATAATACTTCCAAATCTAATTTGTAATAAACCCATCTACCTTCTTGTCTATCAGAGATAAGACCTGAATCCTTAAGGATTTTTATATGATAGGAAATTTTAGATTGAGATAATCCAGTCACTTTAACTATGTCGCAAACACATATCTCTCCACCCATCATTAATTCAAGAATATTTATTCTAATCGGATCTGAGAGGGACTCCATTATCCCAATAAATTGATCACTATCAATCTTTTTAAGTTGTTCTAACAAAATCAAAAGATCATTAACTTTTTAAATACTAACCTAAAAAATTTAATTACACATATCAAGAATTATTGATATATCAATTATTTTTGATATATATTATATTAGGTTTTGATATTTCTATGAAAATTGGAATTAACGGATTTGGAAGAATTGGTAGGTTAGTTTTAAGAATTTTATGGGAAAGAAAAGATATTGAAATAACTCATATAAATGAAATTAATGGGGATTCTTTAACTGCATCTCATTTACTAGAGTTTGATTCTGTTCATGGTAAATGGAATAAAAAAATAGCTTCGAATGACAACGAAATATTAATTGAAGATAAAAAAATTTCCTTTACATCAATAAAGAACTATCTTGATGTTCCATGGAATAAATCTTCGGTTGATCTTGTTTTGGAATGTACAGGTAAAAACAAAGCTCCTAAAGAATTAAATCCATACTTTGATTCTCTTGGAATAAAAAAAGTAATAGTTGCTTGTCCTGTGAAAGGAATTGTGGGAGGGGACCAAGCACTTAATATTGTTTATGGAATTAATCAAGCCCTTTATAAACCTGAAAAACATAAATTAATTACAGCAGCATCCTGTACTACAAATTGCTTGGCTCCCATCGTAAAAGTTGTTAATGAAAATTTCTCAATTAAACATGGGGTTATAACAACTATTCATGACGTAACAAATACACAATCTCCAGTAGATTTTTACAAAAGTGACTTAAGAAGAGCAAGAGGATGCATGCAAAGCTTAATACCTACTACCACTGGATCAGCTAATGCGATTGCTGAAATTTTCCCTGAATTAGAAGGAAAACTAAATGGTCATGCAGTAAGGGTTCCACTTCTAAACGCCTCATTAACCGACGTAGTTTTTGAATTAAATAAGGAAGTAACTGAAGAGCAAGTAAATAATGAATTTAAAAAAGCATCTGAAACATACTTAAAAGGTATTCTTGGATACGAGGAGAGACCCTTAGTATCCGCTGATTACTTAAATGACTGTAGAAGTTCAATAATTGATGGACTTTCAACGATGGTTGTAAATTCTAATTTATTAAAGATTTATGCCTGGTATGACAATGAGTGGGGTTATAGTTGCAGGCTTGCAGATCTTACTTCTTATGTAATTGAGAAAGAAAATAAATTTTAGTTTTTATGAAGTTATCTAGCCTTCAACAATATAGTGTCGTTACCGCAAACTATTGGGCATTTACTCTTACTGACGGTGCATTGAGAATACTAGTTGTTGGTCATTTTCATGAACTTGGTTATTCAACTCTGCAAATTGCTTTACTTTTTCTTTTCTATGAATTTTTTGGAATAATTACAAATCTTTTTGGAGGATGGATAGGAGCAAGATATGGGTTGAGACTTACTTTATGGATAGGAACGATTCTGCAAATTCTTGCTCTCTTCATGCTGATTCCAGTCAAAGAGAATTGGTCAATAATCTTTAGCGTCTCATACGTTATGTTAGCCCAAGCACTTAGTGGGGTAGCAAAAGATTTAAATAAAATGAGTGCAAAAAGTGCAGTTAAATCAATAGTTCCAGATTCAGAAGAGAATAATCAAAATATTCAAAAACAATTATTTAAGTGGGTTTCAATTTTAACAGGATCTAAAAATGCACTTAAGGGTGTTGGTTTCTTCCTAGGGGGTCTCTTATACAAGCTATTGGGCTTTAATAATGCAGTTGGAATAATGGGTTTAGGTCTATGCTTCTCATTCTTTTTAACTTTATGTCTTCCTAAAGATTCAGGGAAAATGAAAAGAAAGCCAATTTTTAAAGACCTTTATTCAAAGTCTAAAGGTATTAATATTCTTTCAAGTGCAAGGTTTTTCTTATTTGGAGCAAGAGATGTCTGGTTTGTAGTAGCTCTTCCAGTATTTTTAGACATTTCTTTTGGATGGGATTATTTAAAAATAGGGCTGTTCTTGGGTGGATGGATAATAATCTATGGTTTCTTTCAAGTATTAGCTCCATTACTTAGAAAAGTATGGGGAAAAAATAATAGCCCAACAAAAACTACCGTTCAATTTTGGGGACTTATCTTGACGGTTATTCCTTTATTTATTGCAGGAGCATTAAACGGTGACAAATCATTAGGTCCTGTAATTGTTATTGGATTAATAATATTCGGCTTTGTTTTTGCTATGAATTCATCTACTCATTCCTACTTGATTTTGGCTTATTCAGATAATGAGAAAGTAAGTTTAAATGTTGGTTATTACTATATGGCTAATGCAGCGGGAAGATTATTTGGAACCCTGCTATCGGGCTTATTATTTATGCTCGGTAAAAATGCCACTATTGGTATGCAGTATTGTTTATATACTTCATCTATTTTGATTTTTATCGCTTGGCTTACTAGTTCTAAATTACCTTCCTATTCTTCCAACAGCTTCAATTGATTTTTTTAAAATTTCACCTTTCAAGGGAACGAAACCCAAGGCAGGAGCTTTATCTTGGTATTCATCGCTGAGCAATTTATAGAATGTATCTTGAATTGCCTTAGTATTCCTTCCATTACCTGTTTCATAAGCAAGTATCCAAGTTAAGGTTGCTATTGGATAAGCTCCTTTAGCAGTAGGGTTTGGATTTTTACCAGCCAAGTTCTTATCAAGAGTTATTCCATTTAAAGCTATCGCCCCTGATTCAGTATTAGGGGTAACGAATTCACCAGATAGGTTTTGAAGTGCAGCAGCCTTAACATTACCTTTAATGTATGACTGGTTTACATAACCAATTGCGCCAGGAGTGTTTTGAATAACACCTGCAACACCAGAATTGCCTTTTGCTCCAACTCCCGAAGGCCATTTAACAGATTTACCAGTACCTAGATTCCAGGTTTTAGAGAAAGCCTCCATAGAATTTGTAAAAGCTTTAGTCGTGCCTGAACCATCAGAACGATGTGCCCAAGTTAATTTACCTGACTTACAGCCTAATTCTTTCCAGTTTTTAACCATACCCATAGCGACTCGTACTGCTTGCTCTTGAGTAAGTTTTAAATCGCAATCGTAGTTATATCCAAAGGCAATTGTGCCACCTACCATAGGTATTTGAACAAGTCCTCTTTTAACTTTTTCTATATCAGAATCTTTCATAGGATCATCTGATGCACCAAAATTCACAGTTTCATCTATGAAAGCTTTTCTTCCAGATCCAGAACCTACTGCTTGATAATTAACTCTAGGGCCTCCAGATTTAGCTAAGTCAAAAAACCACCTGGTATAAATTTTCGAAGGAAATGATGCACCAGCTCCACTCAATCTCTTTGATGCCATCGCAGATGGAGAAAGTATCAATGAAATTGCAGAAGATAAAATGAGAGTTTTTTTGAAAATACTCATCAGCCACTTAGATTGAAGACAATTTATTTATAGCATCAAACAAAAAGCGAAATACAAAGATTAAGAAATACATCAAAATATTTTGATATAATCAATAATTATTGATATATACGACCTGTTCGCTCTTTTTAAACGCTTATTACTTGCATAAAAAAGAGGGGTTTATCCCTCTATGTTGGATCGACTGTCAATCAATGATATTTTACAGCCCCTAAAGCACTAGGTCTTTGGTTAGCGATTATTTAGCGATTAATTGTATATCTAAGGATAATTTTGTATAACTTTGGCCTATTTTTAAGACTCGTAATTTTGTAGATATAGCAACTAACAAGCTATAGCCTGACTTGTTTATTTAACCCACTGTCTCAAATTGGAGGGCGGGTGCTTTGGGAGCACTAGGTCGCAGGTTCGAATCCTGTCGCCCCGATCAGTTATAGCAGTAGGTTTGAGATATTGACTAATCGTCTTAATATAAGATTTGCCCCTCTAGTAGCCCCTCCTGAGCTATAGCTTGCTATTACTTGCACCTATTGGTGCTCCTTTTGCCCCTCTAGTCATATACTTTATCCTGGTCTAATATCTCCCTCTTATAACCCTCAGCAAGCTCATCATTATATCTGCACTCTTCAATTATTTTTACTATCTCGGAGATAGCTATAGTTTTTCGATCTTGCATCATTTAATAGTTATTTTTAAGCAGCATCATATTCTTCATCTTCAAGCTCTCTTATAAATCTTTTATCTAATAAGTAATTGTCTATAAGCTCTGCTGCCATCACTATCTCAGCTGCAGGTTCTTGTAGATCTTTGTTTAATAAGTAATTATCCATAAGCTCTAGATTGTACTCGTTTTCTTTAATTGGTTTATCGCTGTTTAATAGTTCTCTTATGAAGTTATATACAAGCTCTTGATCATATCCACTTTCTCTAATTTCCTTCAACATTTCGTCTGGAATTTCCATAATCGTCAACCCCTTTGAAAACCTCTATACATATAGAAACGAATTTTGAATAAAAAATCAAATATCTATCAGATCTGAAGATCTACCTTGTTCAAGACTTTCAATTATTTCTCTTAATTTTCTTAGTTCAACCTTATTCTCTCTATCAATAATTCCACTTCCTTACATATATTGAATAATAAATAATTAACTTTTCATTGAAAAATTTATGGTGTAATATCTCAATAAAATTAACATTGAAATGGCAAAACTCTACAAAGTAAACGAAGGCAAGATGCTCTTTGGTGTTTGTACTGGCCTTGGAGCCACTGGTGGTGCATCAGTTACTACATGGAGAATAGTTTTCGCAGTAAGTTCTCTTTTCCTTTTCTTCCCAATAGTTATTTATTTCGTAATGGGTGTTGCTCTTCCTGTAGCAAAGAAAAAGAATGACATCTCTAAAATTGAAGAGGTAGAGGTCAAGAAAGAATTAGGAGGTAATGTTGATAAAATCGAAGTAGAACTGGAGAAAATAAAAGAAATGAGAGATAAAAATTTAATATCGGAAGAAGAATTTCAAAGCCTAAGAAATAAAACGTTGGGATTATGATGCTTTCATGTGACACTAGGTTGATAAAGAGCCCCTCCAAGAGCCCCTCCTGACTAATATCATGCAATAGCAGTTTGCAATACTCTCTCTCTAGTTGGTTATTATAACTACAATTTAATTAAGCTATAACTAAAGTCTCAAGAATATTAGAAAAATAGTCACGAGTGCTTTGGGAGCACTAGGTCGCAGGTTCGAATCCTGTCGCCCCGACTCTTAAAAACCAAGTTATAGTAGCGAGTTTCCCAGACTCGCTTTTTTATTGGAAAATCTGACGGCAGAGAAAGCCGTCAAAATGCCGTCAAATATGATTTCTAGTATTTAAAAATAGATTTATGTTTTAAAGACTTTTTATAGGGATAAAGTACAATTTCTAAATAAAGATTTAATAATGGAAGATACTTATAAAAAGTTAGAAGAGTCAAAACAATACATCAGGGAATCAAATGAGTTTCTCTATATTTCTATGGCATGGTGGTGGGATGACTATGTAGGCAGAGAATTATTTAAAGAAGTAGAAAAAGCTCATAAAAGGAATATTGATATAAGAGTCGAAATGCGTCCTGATCCTAAGAATCAACAAATAGAAAGAAAGTTATCACAACTAAATATAAAAGTCACTGAAATAGTCGAATTTCACGCAAAAGCAATTTGCAATGAAAAAAGTCTCTTAATAATGAATGGAAATTATTTTGAAAAAGATATGCTGAGAAATATAAATTTTTCAGCAGTAGAGAAGGACCAAGAAAAAATTAATGATCACAAAAAAGAATTTCTTGAAAGATCATTTAATAAAACAATCCAATTCGATGGGCCTGAACTATATACACAAAAATCAAAATTAATTAAGGAGAAAAATATATGCGATTTATTAAAGTGGGAAAAACTTAATCCATTACAAAGCAAGGTTTGCAGACATGTTTTATATGGAGATGAAAATTTATTAGTTATTGCTCCTACTGCTTCAGGGAAAACCTTAATTGGTGAGTTAGCGCTTTATAGATCAATTTTATTAGAGGGGAAAAGAGCCGTTTGGATCGTTCCATCAAGAGCTCTAGCTGACGAAATAACGCAGTCACTTTATAGAGTTAGATCTCCAGAAATTAGGCCTTTAAAATGCTTAGGCAATGATGAAGTTAGTAATAGCTCTTTAAGAGACAATAATATATGGATTTGCACTATTGAAAAATTTGAATCCCTCCTTAGAAAGAAATCCATTGATGGAATAACTTATGAAATAGAGTCAGTAATAGTTGACGAGATTCATCTTCTTGGAGATCAAGGAAGAGGGCAGATTTTAGAGTCAATTATTGCACGATATAAAGATCGCATTAATACAAAAAGAATTGTCGGATTATCCGCGACATTGGAAAACGCTGAGGAATTTTCAGGATGGTTAAATGCTCGACTATTAAAAAGTAAATGGGTTCCAAATACAGTTCATAAGGAAGTTATTACCTTCGAAGCGACTGAAAATGAGTCTCCAAAATATATCACTAAAAAGAAAAATGAGATTCTTACAAAAATCATTCGGAGTATTAAAAATGATAAGAATAAGTCTGGCCCAATAATTATCTTTTGCGGTTCAAAAAATAAATGTAGAAATCGCGCATTCCATATTATCTCCGGTAAAGATAATGCAGAATCATCATATGATTTTAAATCTACATTTAATGAAGAAGATTTTGTATATCTAAAGGACCATAGAGTTGGGATTCACTATAGTAATTTTCAATTTGCCAATGAATTTAAAAATTTGTATTTAAAAAAAGAAATTGATGTTCTTTTCGCAACTACAGGTTTAGCTCAAGGAGTAAATCTCCCCGCAAAACATGTAATTATTTTAGATACTATTCTCGGTAAAGATTCAAACTTGGATCTAAATCAAGCAGAACAAATGCTTGGGAGAGCAGGTAGAACACATGACAGTGAAGGATGGGGATATTTAGTTTGTCCTTCATATGAATACAATAAATGGAAAGATGATATAGGAGTTAAAACATCTAATGTAAATAGTGTTATTGATAAACATTTACCAGATGTTTTATTAGCAGAATTTTTTCTAGAGAATATAAATTGTGAAAGAGATGCCTTTGACTTTTATAAGAGATCATTTAGAACCTACCAATCGAAAAAAGATGAAACAACCATTTTAAAAGAGGTTTCTAATTCAATTGATTTTCTTTTAAGTAATGACTTCTTAGAAAGGGGGAAAGATGATGATCGACTCATACCTACTGAAGTAGGTAAAGCCTCTATTCAATTTATGGTTGATACTAATATTGCTGTCTCTTTGATAAATTCATGTTCAAAGATTGTTTTTCCAAATAGTTATAAAGAAGCAGAGAAACAACTTATTAAAATTCTTGCTGATGCATTACCTAAGGCAACTATTTATGACATTGATTATGATCTTGAAAAATACATAACAGAAGTACTAAACAATATCGGAATTTCTATTAAGGAAGATCAAGCAATTGATTATATTTCTCTATTTGCAATTCATTTAGCTTTAAATGACCCAGAAGAAATTAGTAAGATTTCAGCTAAAAACAAAGAATTAAGAAGTTTTTTCCAACTTCTATTGGAGGATCAATGTCCAAGATATTTTGGCTGGTTATCAAGAATAGGGAAATATACAAGATCTCCATGGGTAGTTTTTTGCACATTTGATTTATCCAAAAGATTGAAATGGCATAAGCTCTCTCCAAATAATTACAAGGGTTCAAGCAAACTAATAAGTTTTTTAGAGCAATTAATAAATCCAGAGGAAGTTAACAATGAACTACCTAAAACCTGGCAGGCTGCAATAAATAAAAGATTCACCTCTCCAACAAAATTAGATAGAGAGACGAAAGAGCTTAGTTGTTCAAAAAATGCTGATGCAATTCAAAGAAGACTTTCATCCTTAATTAGAAAATCTGATGTCAAATTAAAATATGATGACAAAATTAAACAAATTAGAATAAGTGGTCTACCTACAGATACTAGAACAGTCTTTGCAGAAGTTTTTAAACCAAACTCAGTTAAAGGTCTTATTACATACATCACCGATGGGAGAGAATTTCTTATTTCAGTACCTTTTGGATCAAATCCAACGAATACATATAAGATCCTTATAAGTATCGAAACGCGAACAGATAGAGACCTGCTTGCTTTTGAAAAATCAATAACTTCTACTGATAATAAAAACCAAGCTGAAGCCTTTTACCAAAACATAATTACAAAAATAACTGATCTTCCAGATATTCAAAAGATATCTAAAAAAAAGGGACTACTTGGAAAAATAAAGAAGAAGTTAAATATTGGTGATTTCGATGAAAGTGAATTAAAAGAATGGGTCCTAGCAAAAAAGCAATATTTTGTTGAATTGGTTGACTTAATTAATCAGGATTACGTTTCACCAGTAGACAAATGTATGAACATTAATACAGAAATAAATAAAATTATCAGACTAAAGCCAAGTTTAGATAATGATGATGAATTTAGTTTTAGAAGTATGACCTCAGTTTTAAAATCAGGAGTTGCCACTAAATTTGAAAGAGAACTTTGTAAATTGTGTTTAGCTTCTAATGCGGGTCTAAATTTTGGCGTAATTATGGGGTCAGGAAGAGGCGCATTTTATTCAGTTTGTGAAATAAATAATAAGTGGTTTGCCTTTGAAAATATCTCGCACATAATCCCAATTCCTCTATATCCAAATCCTCTCGGATCATCAAGAATTGAGCTTATAAGAAAAAATTCAAAAAACTTTGCATATGAGAATGCCGATATTAATTGGGTTGAAGAATTTCAGGAATTTAATTAATTTTTTAGATCTATGCCGTCAAATGGCCGTCAAATGGCCGTCAAATGATTCATTCTTTGTCATGTCAAATTAAGCAATACCCCGCAACTATTTAGTCATGGCTTGTAGACATAGTGCCCTACTAGGGTTGTTAAGTGCTTTGGGAGCACTAGGTCGCAGGTTCGAATCCTGTCGCCCCGATCAGTTATAGCAGTAAGTCTCAGCTAATAATATATTTAACCCTAAAAGTAGAGTGCCCAAAATGTGCCCATAATTAATCTAAATTTAGAAATTAACTAGCAAGCACCTGTTTTTTCGCAACTCGGAATATAATATTCGCTATAAGGATCTTGATATTTACTATACGGGTCTTGATATTTACTGTAAGGATCTTGATATTTACCATAAGGATCTTGATATTTACCATAAGGATCACATCTTTCCGTATAACATTCAGCAATAACAGTAGTATTGATTCCAAATAAGAACAGTATTGGTATAAAAAATTTTTTCATAAATTAGTCTTTTTCAAGAATTTTATATTCAGTGCCCAAAATTTGCCCATAATCCTTAATATTAGAAACATTGATTTCTATAAGTTCTATATTTATCCTTAATTAAATTACTTTTAACTTATTCTCTAGAGAGTTATCTATATGGTTAACGCTTCATTAAATTGGGCCAGTATAGTCGGTATCGCCTTGATATTGGCAGGTTTTGTTCCTTTCTTTAAGCAATCAATATCTACTAAATATGACCCATTTCTTGTTCCAATTTTTTGGCTATGCGGTTCAATTCTTTTTTTTCAAGGCTGGAGATTAGATCCAATCCTTCAAATTGGGCAATTTTTACTTGCAGGCGTAATATTTTTTGTTGGTTATGAGAATATAAAATTAAGAGAGTCAATAAAAAAACTAAAAATCACTATACAAGAAAATTATGTTGTAGATGAAAGTAAATTTAAAAAAAAGGAGGTTAAAGAGAAAAAGGATGAACAAGATAAAATTAGAAATAGGCCTCAAAGAAGTCTCGAAGACTTAGATTATATTTCCTTCTTTGACCTTTCACAAGATTTTGATGAATCTGAGCTTAAGAAGGCTTATCGCAAAGAAGCTAGAAAATGGCATCCTGATCTAAATAAAAATGATAAAAATGCAGAAGAGGAATTTAAGCTAGTTAATGAAGCATATGAATACCTAATGAGAATGTTAGAAACGGAAAGAAATAAAATTAATTTATAAGTGAAAAATAAATTATCTTAATTTATAAATTTATGGCAAAAGATTTTCGTAATATTGAATACCATACAAATCAAGATGGAGATGGACTTAGATATTATGCGTGCTCAAAATTAAATACCAAAAGGAAAGAGTTGAGCTTTCATAAAAATAAAGGAGCTATTGTTCAAATCAAATGGGAGGTCCATATAGGTAAGGATATTAAAAATCTTAGTGAGAATTTTAAATTTACTCCTCAATTTGGAGAGTTTGTTGAATATCAAAATTTATTTGATTACATAAATCAAGTATGTCGCAAAGAAAGATATATGAATATGAAAATTATTGATCTCCAAGTTTCCTGGCAGAGAGAATTTTTATTCAAAATAAATCCTATAACCCTAGAGCTTGGATACTTATGGATTAGTGACTTAGAACAAATTAAAAAGAACTATAAATTTGATAACAATGAATGGATAGAAGTTTGAATATTTTGAATTAAAATTAATTAAAAAATCTAATAATGATTTAATAATATTTTTTATGCGGAAGATTTTAATTATCATTGCTCTTATCTTTTCTAATTCAACTAGCTTTGCGTCTCCTTAATTTATTTAAGAGTTCTTTTTTTTATTAGTTTAGAGCGTTTGTCAGTAATTAATTCTTATTAATTATTTTTCCTTATATCAACTTAATATAAGTGATTATCAAATTAAATTTATGCTTAAATATTTCAGTTCTCATTAACTTACAAATGTATTATTCAGAAACTAAAGTCATAATGGGTGGTCTAGCCCATGTTCCAATATTAATTTTCATAGTAAATTTTATTAAAGGAAAGTTTGAATCCATTGCATCAAAAGTAGTTGAAGTTAAAACGGAAAAGCCAAAGTTAAAAGTAGTTGAAGTAAAAGAAGAGGAATTAAAATCGGAAGAGTTAAACGTAAGTGAATTTAAAGAAGAAGCAGAATAATGGGAAGAAAAAGTTAAAAAAAGAGGGTTTTATCCCTCCAATTTTAGATCGACTGTCAATCTTATTTAATAGTTATTTTTAAGCAGCATCATATTCATCCCTATCTTCAAGCTCTCTCATAAATCTTTTATCTAATAAGTAATTGTCTATAAGCTCTGCTGCCATCTGTATCTCAGCAGCAGGTTCTTGTAGATCTTTGTCTAATAAGTAATTGTCTATAAGCTCTAGATTGTTATTTTCTTTAGGAAATTTTCTTTTCTGGCTATCTAATAGCTCTCTTATGTAATTATATACAAGCTCTTTATCGTATCCACTTTCTCTAATTTCTTTCAACATTTCGTCTGGAATTTCCATAATGCAAATTAGAGCCTATATGCATACTTACGAATAAATAAGGAAAAAGCCAGTATTTTTAGAAGTTATTTTTAATCTTTAGGCCATTGATGGGGAACTAGCCCACCTAATGCAGCTATTTGCGTGCCATTTGCGTGCTCACTTTTTTGCGTGTTTTATATTATTAGCTGAGACTTACTGCTATAACTGATCGGGGCGACAGGATTCGAACCTGCGACCTAGTGCTCCCAAAGCACTGGAATTATTTTTTGAGAAATACTTGAGACTTCAGTTATATATTGAATAAATATAATGATATTTTTGATTTTCAAATAAAATCAGTCTCATAATTCCTGCTTGTAATTACGTGTATTTACTCTTTAGCTACCCCCCTAGCTACCCCATATGAAGTCTTTAGACTTCTAAAAGTTAATAAACCAAAGCTATTAAAAAAATAATGTCAGAATTAAATAAAAATCAAAATGTCATTTGTTAATTTTTTCGAGAAGAAGCTTCTATTCTCATTAGGAAGACATCTATGGAACATAGCAGGCGTATCTGGATTTATTGCTTTTTTAACGGGAGTAATTCTTTTTGCTGAAGGTAACATTATGGAACAGGCAAAGACCAAAGAGATATTTATTGGTAAAAAACAGTTAATTACTGACAAGAAGTTAGAAGAGTCTACAAGCGATCTTTTGACATATGAACAGTGGAAGAATCAACAAAATATTGCTGTCGATAATTATTCTGAATATTTAAAATATAAAGAGCCTTTTGAGAAAAAACTAAATGATCTAATCTTTGAGAGAGAAAATCAAAATAATAAGTACGAGGATTATTTAACTCTAGTGGCTTCTAGAAATGATCTTAAAAGAAGTCGAGCAATTGCATCACCATTTGTAATTCTATCTGGACTAGGCGTAATTGCTTCTTCTTCAATTTCTAGTGTTATTTTTTCAATCGAGAGAAATCAGAGGAAAGAAGAAAATTAATCTAGGCTAATTAAAATAATCTTTATAAAATTAAGATTGAATAAATTTGCGGAATTACATGAAAGGATTAATTTTCTTGTCATTATTAATACTTCCTTTTAATCCAACAAAAGCATCTGTAAGAAAAGATATTCACAATCTTTGTATTAGTGCAGTTGATTATCTTGGTTGCGTTGAAGCAATGTCAGGTACTACAAATAATAATTTTGAAAGCTTATCTGAAACTTACGAAAGATTGAGGAAATTAAGTTCAAGAACTGGGGTAGGTTTAAATAAGGAGCAATTTTCAAATTTATGGGGAAAAAATGCTTTTTACCTTGAAGAGGAAATAAAAAAGAGATCAGGCAAGACAAAGCTAATTCTGCAAGATACTTATCATAAATATAAAGATATTCAAGAGTTCTGGAACTGCATTTTTAAAACTCAATATGCATCTCTTATGACACGTTATTGCTTGAGCTATGAATTTCAAGTAAGGAATCCAGAAATAATTTCTTTTTTGGCTGATTATGTAGGCAGATCATCTGAGGTTACTTATATTGTTAATCAGTTAATGACAAAGGCTTCAGTTCAGGTTGAAACCCTTGGCCATCATTTAAAAAACATTGAATAATTAGATGAGAAAAATTAAATTATTGATTATCCTTTCTTTATTAACAGATCTTTTCTTTTTTAATAAGCAAATCCAGGCAAATACAGTATCTCCTGAAGTTCATAAATCATGTCTGCAAGCAAAAGATTATAAAGGATGTATTAAAGCCAACGCATCAAAAAGTGATACTCAAATTACAAATAGAAATCCTTATGAAAAGTGCAAAATGAATACTGGTAGAGTTGGAATCCTTACAGCATATACGCCAGATGGAATATATGTTTTTGGGGAATCAATTGACGGTAGTTTAAAAGAAGGTGATATCGTTACTATTCCAATCAATGGATGTCCTGGAGAGACAAAATTTTACCCAATAATAAGAAACGGTAAAAGAACTAATGTTCGAGTAAGTTTTTATTCCAAAAACGATCCTTTTACTGAAGAACATACAAAAAACATTCTTGAAAATAGAAAATCAAGTATTTTATCTTTTCATGAGGAACGAATAAAAAAAGGAGCTGACAAGGTTTTCATCGATAATTCTTATTTTGCAATAAATGGCATCAATAAACATACCTTTTCTCAATGTTCAGTCCTAAGAGAAAGTCCTGAATTAATATCTCTATTGCAAAAATGGGAAGATACTAATTCTTTAGCTGAGATGGGAATGACCAGACTTGATTGGTGTAAAAGATTTACCCAAAAGTTCCAAATTAAAAATGATGGGAAAAGATATTTGAATGTTCTTTGGCCTTTTTATAGAGAGCAATCAGGGATTAGAACTAACTATCTTCAGAAAGTCAAAATTGACTGCATAGATCGGACGTTTGATGGCGAAAAAGATGGTAGACCTTGGAGAAGCTTTGATTCTGAGGAAGGGAAAAATATGGCTCTTTTAGATGACTTATGTAAATCAGAGAAATTGAGTAAAAGTTAAATCTCATTAATCTCTTAAAAATACTTGTAGTTACTCCCTAGCTACCCTTCTGGCTACCTTTTCTTATGTGAGACTGTAAACATTAAAAAAGAGACTATAAGAAAGTCTCTAGTATCACTTTGTTTTTAAGAGTCGGGGCGACAGGATTCGAACATGCGACCTAGTGCTCCCAAAGCACCCAGTACGCAATTTGCGACAGTACCCACAAGAAACAAGTGAGGCTATAGCTTATGAGTTGGTATGACTAGAATTAATATGAGTCTCAATATTGACCCATATACAGCAAGGTATGGCACAGATATGCAAATAATCGCTAAATAATCGCTAAGCTACAACCTAGTGCTCCGTAGGCACCTGGTCTAATCAATTTATAGTGGTTCTGATTGACAGTCGATCTAACATAGAGGGATAAAACCCTCTTTTTTAATGGATAAAAGATTTATCGCTGCAAAGATATTGACCCTAATTATTTCTTTGTTTGGGTAAATGAAACGCTTACTTCTAATACCAATTCTGTTATTAACTAGTTGCTCTTTTGCAGAAAAGGATCTATCTCAAAGAGTTGAGCTTTGGAATGGTATTAAAGCTGGAATAAACATTGAAGAATTAAAAAAAGTTTTGGGTGGAGACACCTCTTGCAATCAAGTAACAGATTGGTTTGATAAACCTATTGATGGTGAGTTTATTTGCTGGAGAAAATATCCTGAGGTCTCAGTTGGTAATGAAAAAGGCGAGGTAGGGGTATCTATAAAAAATAATATTGTTAATGAAATTTGGATAACATTTAATTTACAAAGTAAATGTCTAGAAAACAATGAAACCATAAGATATGGTGATCAAAATAATCCTTGTTTTATAGCATTAGAAAGAAGAATTTCTAAAAGTATTGAAAATGCAAAGAAAATACTCTCTGCTAAATATGGAGAAATTGTCCAAGTTCCGTCTCTATTCAATGATGACAAAATATATTATGGATGGATATCTGAAGGCAAAATAATAAGAATTAGACGACCTGATCTTGGTGTCTGGTCAATATTTTATTCAGTAAACGAATCACCTCTTTAGTTAAAGAAATGAACAATTCAATAATAAAGGCACTTTTATTTGTTATTGCAATAGGCACTTCAATAATGGCTGTTGAACTAGTGCCTATTTCTAGACAAGCCTATTTGTTTAACTTATGTAGAGACTACAATGCTTGGTGGAACGAATCTAGGTTGTTAGCAGACTGGTATCAAAGTGGCAATACAGAAAAAGAAGAAGAATTTAGTAAAGCAGTAGCAAAATCAAACTATTATTTGCAAAAGATATACAAAGAGCTAAATATAAATGCAACTCTGCATGGGCAAGAAGCATCATATAAGTTTTGTGAGAGGATTGGCTTTGATTGGTTTGTTGATGTGGTTGATTAAATGAACGCTTAATACTTACCACGTTATGAGCGATTAATGCAGCAAGGTTATGCAAGGTATAGCGAATAATCGCTATATAATCGCTAAGTCTTATTTTTCTTATAGTTGGCAATAAAAAAGAGAGTCTGGGAAACTCTCTTGTATGAATTGGTTTTTAAATGGTCGGGGCGACAGGATTCGAACCTGCGACCTAGTGCTCCCAAAGGACTCGATCTATCAAATGAGATTTACTTGTAAGCCTAGTTATAGTCTTAATTGTCTAAAGATAGTGGAACTAGTTTGAGACTAAATATAAGTATATCTTCGAAGATTTTATAAGGTATTTATAGATCCTAGATCCCCCTACAGATCCCCCCTCTCTACGACAAAGTACTCTCCGTTAAATATATCGGAAATTTGATAGTTTTTTTAGGAAGTCGATCTAACACAAGGGATAACTAGCTTCTTTTTTGCGTAAAGATTTTTAATACCTTTTTTTGCTGCTATCTCATTACCCACTTCTGTTAATGCAAATGTAGATCCAGAAGTTCATAAAAATTTTCTCTCGTAAAGGATTACATAGGATGCGTTAAGTTTAAATCTGTTCAAAATTCAATAAAAATAGATAAAGTTTGAATTTATATTGAAATAATATTTTCCCACCTTATGTAGAATGTTTAAAAACAGTTTTAAATTAGTGAAAAAAATAATCTTTCCTTTTTTGGCTTGTATTGCATTACCAACAACTATTCATGCAAATGTTGATTCCAAAGTTGCTGAGTTTTGTTTGAAGGCCGCGGACTTTAATGGTTGCGTTGAAAGTATGTCTGGAACGAAAAAAAATAATCCATCTCCTAAATCTGAATACGATAATGCCTTAGTTCATCTTGCATCCCTTGATACTTCTTCTGCAATGAAGTCTATTAATTTATTTATTAAGGACAACCCAATGTCTAAAGAAGCTTACCTCGTAAGAAGTATAATTTACAGTTATGACTTAACTTTTGATGGTAAAACAACCTTCATAAAAAAAGCAATACGTGATTTAGATAAAGCAATAGAAATAGATGACAATTACTCTTATGCTTATGCAATAAGGGCAGACAATCATTTCTATATAGGAAATACAAATCAAGCTAAAAGAGATATCGAAAAAGCAATTGATTTAGCTCCAAATCACCCTCATACAAATCATCTCAGAGGTCATATTTATAAGAGTATTGGTCTTGAATTTTTAGAAAAAAAGAAGTATGAACTAGCTATATATAATGGTAGAGAAGCACAAGATAGTTTTGAAACAGCCCTTAAAAACCATAAACCAGATAACCAAAATTTGATAATGAAAAGGTTTTTCCCTTTTGGTTTAACTTATTACATACATACTGCTCTAGGTGATACACAGTTGGATCTACTTTTTAGCTCTTACAGGGGAATAGAAAAGAAAGGAGAAGGTGGGGGTGATGAAGCAAAGAAAAGTCTTATTGATGCAATAAATCATTATTCAAATGCAATCATAAGTTCTCCAACTAAGAAAGAAACCGATAAATATGCCTTAGACACAAAAGATAAAGGAGGAATTGTGCACACTAACATAAGTGATATTTATTTATGGAGAGGGAACGCATATCAATTATCTAATTCTTCTAGTGACCAAAATAAAGCATGCGAAGATTGGGAAAAATCGAAAAAATTAGGCAATAAAGAAGCAATTAGTTCTTTCAGAAATGCTAAATGTTGATATTCAAAGATACAAAGAAAGAAAATATTTCCTAATTGGGTTAAAACGGTCAAATACCGCTATGAATTAATCATTATTTGGGGATCTTCGAAGATCCTAGATCCCCCTACAGATCCCTTTTGGCTTATGAGACTGATAGATAATAAAAAAGCGAGTTGAGAGACTCGCTAGTATAACTTGGTTTTTAAGAGTCGGGGCGACAGGATTCGAACCTGCGACCTAGTGCTCCCAAAGCACCCGCTACGCAAAATGCGACAGCCCCCATGAGAAACAAGTGAGGCTATAGCTAGTTAATTGGTATTAAAAGAAAATTTATGAGTCTTAAAAAGTAGAAAGATATAGCAAGGTGGTGCATAAATAAGCAAAATCTCGCTCAAATCTCGCTCACTTACGACCTAGTGCCCTATGAGCACTAGATCGCAGATTTCTTATGAATAAGAATTGACATTAGATTTAAAATGAGGAGAAATGTCATTTTTGATGAGTGAAAAAAATAAAAGAGCTGAATATTTTTTTCCAACAGAATTATTTGCGGTGGGTAACAAATACAGTAGAAATGATATTAATCAGAGATTAGAAAAAGTTACTATAGATGGATGGGAAGGTATAACTGAATTTTTAAATTGTTTTGCTTTAGTTGTAACTCTTGAAAAAACAGATAAACCAAAAAATCAAAAGTACAAAGATTTTTTCAAAAACAGAAAAGAATTTTTCTGGGAAAGTCAGCAACCAAAAAGTATAGGAGGTAGAAAAAATAAATTTGGATCACCAAATTCATCACACATGATTTGCTTATTAAGTAATCAAAAACCTTCAATATTGTTTGCAAGAATAGTTGGTAAGTCTAAAGGGAAAACTAACAAATTTATTTATTGCGGAGAATTAGATGTAGAGAGTTTTGATAATGGTGCAAATGACTTAAGACCATTTGGAGTGAAATTCATAACTAAGGAAATACCAAAAGAAATTCCTTTAGATTTATCAGATTTAATAAATTGGAAACCTGAAAATAATTCCTCTCTGGTTGAAGCTGAGAACCTTGCAAGTACACATGTAGTAGATAGTGAGGCAGATGAAAATGAATCTGAAGGTCAGGGAATAATAAATAACCAACAACTTAAAAAAGCTATAGAAAATTATGCGATGGAAAAAGCTTTTGAGCATTATAAATCTCAGGGTTATAAGACATCTGACGTTTCTTATAAAAAAAATAAAGGGTATGACATTGAGTGTGAGAAGCCAGGCTCAACAAAGTTTGTGGAGGTCAAAGGGAGTCATAAAAATGGTTGGTGTGTATTAGTAACTGCAAATGAAGTTGATACTGCAAAGAAAAAACCTGTAGATCTATTTATCGTGAATCAAATAAGGTATCAATGGATTGATGATGAATTTAAATGTTACGAAGGAGAAATTAGAATTATTTCACCTTGGAAACCAAAATCAAATAAGTCTTCTTTAAAGGAAATTAGTTATAAGTTCTGCCCAGAAAAAAAATGAAACGTATAAGACTTTCAGAGCTAAAGAAATATAAAAATACAATTTTGTATTTTATTGTTGTTTTCTTTGTATTAGCTGTTGTGCAAGTCCCTGCAATTTTAGTAATTACTCCTTTTTTAGTTGGAGCCTATTTTACTTGGGCATTAATAGATCATTTATTTTTTAAACCAAATAGAGAAAGAAAAGAAAAACTTAGAGAACAAAAATTACTAGAGGAAACTACAAAGAATTTTGAAAAATTTGAGA
>QCIP01000004.1 GCA_003216615.1 Prochlorococcus sp. AG-402-M15
AATTACTGGAGATGAGATAAGAAATGCTTTTTTAAATTTTTACAGTGAAAAATTACATAAAATCATGCCAAGTGCATCTTTAGTTCCGGATGATCCTACTGTTATGCTCACAATCGCTGGAATGCTACCTTTTAAACCAGTTTTTTTAGGTTTAAAAGAAAGACCCTCAAAAAGGGCTACATCTAGTCAAAAGTGCATTAGAACAAACGATATAGAAAATGTAGGAGTTACAGCTAGACACCATACTTTTTTTGAAATGCTTGGTAATTTTTCTTTTGGAGATTATTTTAAAAGAGAGGCAATTCAGTGGGCTTGGGAATTAGTTACTAATATTTATCAACTTTCTGCTGACAATATAATTGTGAGCGTTTTTCATGAAGACGAAGAGTCTGCAAAAATTTGGAGAGATGAAATTGGTATTCATCCAGATAGAATAGTGAAACTAAGTGAGAAAGATAATTTTTGGTCTTCTGGAAAAACAGGTCCATGTGGACCTTGTTCAGAACTTTATTATGATTTTTATCCTGAAAAAGGTCTGCAGAATATTGATTTAGAAAATGGAGATCGTTTTATTGAATTTTATAATCTTGTTTTTATGCAATATAATCGCGATCCTAATGGAAAATTGACAGATTTAAAATTTAAAAATATTGATACAGGAATGGGTCTTGAAAGAATGGCTCAAATATTGCAAAACAAGCAAAATAATTATGAGACAGATTTAATTTTTCCTATTATTCAAAAAACTTGTGAGATTGCAAATATTGATTATTTTTCTTCAGATGATAAAAACAAAATTTCTTTAAAAATTATTGGAGATCATACTAGAGCTGTTATTCATTTAATTTCTGATGGAGTAGCAGCAAGTAATCTCGGCAGGGGGTATATATTAAGAAGGCTTATTAGAAGAATGGTCAGACATGGGAGATTATTAGGCATAACAAATGAATTTTTACAGCATATTGCTACTGTCGGGATCAATTTAATGCAAAATAATTATCCTGATTTAAAAAATAATAATCAATTAATTTTGAATGAGATAAAAATTGAAGAAGTAAGGTTTAGAGAAACTCTTGAAAGGGGAGAGAAATTGCTAGATGAGTTAATTTCTTCAGGGCAGAAATTAATTTCTGGTTTTAAGGCTTTTGAACTTTATGATACTTATGGATTTCCTCTAGAACTTACTGTAGAAATTGCTGAAGAAAATAGTATCAGTGTAGATGTAAAGGGTTTTGAAGAAGAAATGAATGCACAAAAAGAGAGAGCTAAAGCTGCCTCAAGTGATATTGATTTGACATTAGAGGGATCATTAGAGCGAGAAATAGATCTTTTTAACAAAACTGTTTTTAATGGTTATAATTCACTTCTTTCGGAAGCTGAAATAAAGGGTATATTCTTGGATTCAACATTAGTTAAGCAAGCAAGTGAAGGTCAGAAAGTTTTAATTGTTCTTGATCAGACAACTTTTTATGGAGAATCTGGTGGTCAAGTTGGTGATATTGGAACGATATTTTCAAAAGATGTAGAGGTCTTAGTTGATAATGTTATTCGAAAGAAAAATGTTTTTTTACATTATGGAACGATCAAAAAAGGAATATTAATTATTGGACAAAAAGTTAAGACTAATGTTAAATCCTCTTATAGAGCAAAGGCTGCTGCAAATCATACAGCTACCCATTTATTGCAATCTGCTCTCAAATCAATTGTTAATGAAAGTGTTGGACAAAAAGGTTCATTAGTAGCCTTTAATAAATTAAGATTTGACTTTAATTCTTCTAATCCTATTTCTAAAGATCAAATTTCCAAGATTGAGACTCTAGTTAACTCTTGGATTATGGAAAATCATATCCTAGAAATCAAAAATATGTCTAAGACTGAGGCTCTTGAAATGGGTGCAGTGGCCATGTTTGGAGAAAAATATGATGATGAAGTGCGCGTTGTTAATGTTCCAGGAGTTTCAATGGAACTTTGTGGTGGCACACATGTTAAAACTACATCTGAACTAGGTTCTTTCAAAATAATCAGCGAGGAAGGAATCTCAGCGGGAGTAAGAAGAATCGAAGCATTATCAGGCCAATCAGCATTCGACTATTTCAGTGATAGAAATGCTTTAGTAAATCAACTTAGTGATTTGTTAAAAGCAAATCCTAATCAACTTTTTGAAAGGGTTAATAATTTGCAAGCAGAGCTTATTAATAAGAATAAAGAGATACAAAAAATGAAAGATGAAATTGCATATTTTAAATACTCTTCTATAAAATCATCCACAGAAATATTAAATTCTTTTTCAATTTTAGTAAATCAGATTGATGGCTTAGATGGAAATTCTTTGCAATCTGCAGCACTTAATTTAACTTCTCATTTAGGAAATAAAGCAATAGTGATTCTTGGGGGAATACCAAATCCAGAAAACAGAAAGTTGTTATTTGTAGTTTCATTAGGTGATGATGCAGTAAAAATAGGATTGCATGCAGGTAAATTAATTAATGAGATTGCAAGAATTTGTTCTGGAGGTGGAGGAGGAAAGCCTAACTTTGCTCAAGCAGGTGCTAAAGATATTGAAAAGTTAAGGGTTGCTTTAGATTATGCTAAAAATCATTTGCAAAAAACATTAGAAAGTTATTCTGATAAATAACTACTTTTTCTTAGACTCATTTCGATTTGATCAATTAGTTTCCTTGCTTCTTCAATACTTAATTTTTTTTGATCAATTGCTGATTCAGTATTAATTCTTATAGATTCAACTAAAGAAGATGAACTGTAATCCAATAATTGCAAAATTTCAGATTTACTGTCCTCTTTAATAATATTTTTGATCTTATATGAATTATCTTGATTTATATCTATATAAACAACGTTTGTATTGCCAAATAAATTATGCAAGTTTCCTAATGCTTCTTGATAGGCTCCAGTCATAAAAATTCCAATTAGATAATCTTTATCTTGCTCTGGCTTATGTAAATTTAGTAATGATTTAATTTTTCCATCATCAATAAAATTATTTAGTTTTCCATCCGAATCACAAGTTAAATCTGCAAAGTTGCCTTTGCAGAAAGGCTCTTCTAAATGCCTATGAATTGGTACTATTGGAAAAATCTGATTGATTGCCCAGCTATCGGGAATAGATTTAAAGATAGATAAATTTGCATAATAAGTTGATGCAAGAGTTTCTGTAATTTCAGATAAATCAGGGTGATTGATTTCATCATTATTCAGTTTATTAGAAATTTCTTTTGCGCAAGCCCAGGTTAGTTCTTCGGCATAAGCTCGTTCTGCTAAACTTAAGAATCCTAATCTAAAGGCAACTAAGCAATCTTCTTTAAACTTTTTTGCATCATTCCATAATTCAATTATTTGAGATAAATTTATTTTTTTATTTTTAATTTTTTTTAATTCATAGAAAGTTTCAAGTAAATTTGAAATAATTAATTGTTGATTTTTTTTATCAAAAATTTGTAGTTTGGAACTGACATGGCTTGTTCCTAAGACATTAAAAATTAAAACTGAACAATGACTAATTATTGCTCTTCCACTTTCTGAGATTATGGTTGGATGCTTGATATTATTTAATTCACATGAATCTTTAATAGTTGCAATTACATCGTTAGCATAATTTTGAAGAGAATAATTAGTTGAGGTGTTGGAGGAGGTTTTAGTTCCATCAAAATCTATGCCTAATCCTCCCCCAACGTCGATATATTGCATTGGGGCTCCTAGTTTGCATAGTTCAACATATATTTGACTCGCTTCTTGTAATGCGTCTTTGATCACAGCAATATCACTTATTTGACTTCCTATATGAAAATGGAGCAATTTCATTTCGTTTATAAGATTTGCTTCTTTAAGTTCTTTCATTGTCGACATAATTTCTGGGATTGATAATCCAAATTTGGAATTATCTCCAATAGATTTGCCCCACCTACCACTACTTTTACTTGATAACTTTGCTCTAATTCCTATCAATGGAGTCGAGTTAAGTTCTTGAACTACTTGAATAATTCTTTTTACCTCATCTCGTTGTTCAATAACTATTATCGGATTTTTGCCGAGCTTTCTGGCCAAGGTAGCCATCTCAATATATTTTTTATCTTTATATCCGTTGCATATCAATAATGAATTTTGGTTTTCAAGAAGTGCAAGGCCAATTAATAGTTCTGATTTACTTCCTACTTCTAAACCAAAATTCCATTGGCTACCAAACTCTATTATCTTTTCTAGGACATTTTTCTGTTGATTACATTTGACAGGAAAAACGCCTTGATAAATGTTCTTATATTTATAAGTTTTTATTGCTTTAAAAAAAGAGTCATGTAATGCGTTTATTCGATCTTTCAAGATATCATTAAATCTAATAATTAATGGAGGATTTATTTCTCTACTTTTAAGTTCTTTAACAAGCTTAAAAAGATCAATCTTATTTTCAGATTTTATATCTTTAGTTACTGATATATTTCCTTTGGAATTTATAGAAAAATACTTATCTCCCCATTTGTCTATGTTGTAAGTTGAAATACTATCTTCAATAGTCCAAATATTCTTTAATTTTTTCGGCTCAAAATTGGTCAATTTATGTCTTAGTAATTAATAAATGTTTTTGAAAATAACTCAAAACAATATCTTTTATTTTAATGATTACTTGCCAAGTTACCACCCAAAAGTTGAATATACATAGAGTGATTATTAACTAAATGACCAAAGAGAGAACTTTTATTGCAATTAAACCAGATGGAGTTCAAAGAGGATATGTTGCTGAGATTATTGGCAGATTTGAAAAAAAAGGATTTAAATTAGTTGGATTAAAGCAGTTAATCCCCTCAAAAGATCTTGCTCAAACTCATTATGGAGTACATAAAGAAAGACCCTTTTTTGGTGATTTAGTAGACTTTATTTCAAGTGGCCCTGTTGTAGCAATGGTTTGGGAAGGCGAAGGAGTTATTTTGAGTGCTAGAAAATTAATAGGTGCAACAAAACCTCTTGAAGCAGAGCCTGGAACTATTAGAGGTGATTTAGCTATTGATATTGGGAGGAATATTATTCATGGTTCTGATGGAGAAGATACAGCAAAATTTGAAATTGATCTATGGTTTAACGAAGAGGAATTATGTGAGTGGGAAACTTCTGATTCGAAATGGCGATCTGAAAATTAAAATTTAAATCTCAAATCTATCTAAACTAAATTTTTCTAAAAAGCTTTTTTCTATTTCTTTGAGACTTTTATTTTGAACTATTTTCAAAAGAAGATCACTTGTTATTGCAGAAAATAAAACTCCATTTCTGTAATGTCCTGTAGCTATAAAAAGGTTTTCAATTTTTGATTTTCCAATTATTGGTTTAAGATCTGGAGTGCAGGGTCTAAATCCCCACCAATGTTCCATTTGTGGCCAATTGATAGCTTCTGGTAATAAGGAGCGAATTCCTTCTTGCAGTTGTTTTATTCCATTAGGAGTATTACCCTTATTAAATTTTGAATCTTTTTCAACTGTCGCTCCAACGATAATAAGTCCATCATCACGAGGAACTAGATAAGTTTTTGGCCCAAAAATAACTCTTTTCAAAAAATTTGTTGGCCCTTGTATTGATAGCATTTGTCCTTTTACAGGAAAGACTGGAATCTTATTAAAAATTTTTTTACTCCAAGCACCACTGCATATAATTGCTTTTTCGCAGTTAATTTTTTTTAGTTCCCCAGTAGCACATAAAACCGTTGCACCTGTAATTTTGTTTTTTTCTAATGTCAAATCCTCTACTTCTGATCCTTCTTGAAATTCGACTCCATGCAATGCGCATGCTCTCTCAAGAGCACGCATCAGTCTTCTTCGATTATCTATTTGACCATCTTGTTCAAAAAGTAAACCATGTTTCCAAATAGAATTCATTCCATTAATTTCTGTATGAAGATCTTTGTGATTTAAATATTTTCCATATTCATAAGTGGGAAACTTTTCAAGATCTTCTTTATCTTTAAAAGGAACTAGTATGCCACATTTTTTTAAACCGCATCTAATATTACTATCTTGTTCAATACTTTTAATCCACTTTGGAATTAGACTTTGACTTTCTTGGCCAAATTTTAGTAATTCATCTACGAGCCCTTCGGCATGAGTAGCTAACATTCCTGCAGCAACAAATCCAGCTGATTCATTTCTGTTTTTGCTTAAAACTAAAACTTTGAAGTTATTTCTAGAAAATTCATAAGCAATAGATAAACCTAAAAGTCCACCGCCAATAATTAATATTGAATTTTTTGTTTCTTGTGTCATTTAATAATTAATATTTTTATTTGTGTTTTGGTCCTCTTTTCCTTTATATCCAATATTATTAATAAAGAGACTTTTGGTAATGAACAATTTGGAATCTTGGGAAGCTGTGATTGGTTTGGAAACTCATGTACAGCTTAATACGAAAAGTAAAATATTCACATCTGCGTCAACAGCTTTTGGTGATGCACCTAATACGCATATAGATCCTGTAGTTTGTGGGTTACCAGGAACTCTTCCAGTTTTGAATGAGACTGTTCTTGAGTATGCTGTAAAAACTTCTTTAGCATTAAATTTAAATGTTGCAGAACATTGTAAATTTGATAGAAAACAATATTTTTATCCTGATTTGCCTAAAAATTATCAAATTTCACAATTTGATGAGCCACTAGCTGAAAATGGTTGGTTAGAGGTTGAAATAATTGAAAAGGACAAAGAACCTTATATTAAAAAAATTGGTATAGAAAGGCTACATATGGAAGAAGATGCCGGAAAACTAGTCCATTCAGGTAGTGACAGATTAGCTGGCTCTAAGTATTCTTTAGTTGATTACAATCGTGCTGGAATAGCACTTTGTGAGATTGTGAGTAAACCAGATATTAGATCAGGTAAAGAGGCATCTGAATATGCTTCAGAGATTAGAAGAACAGTTAGATATCTAGGAGTATCAGACGGAAATATGCAAGAGGGTTCATTGCGCTGTGATGTCAATATTTCAGTTAGAAAAGGTCCTAATGCTCCTTTTGGTACCAAAGTGGAAATAAAGAATATGAATTCATTTTCTGCAATTCAAAAGGCTTGTGATTATGAAATAGCCAGACAAATAGAAGTTTATGAAAATGGAGGAAAAATTTTCCAAGAAACAAGGTTATGGGATGAAGCTAAGCAATTAACAAAAAGTATGAGAATGAAAGAAGGCAGCAGTGACTATAGATATTTTCCTGATCCTGATTTAGGCCCAATTGAAATAACAAAAGCCCAAAAAGAAATATGGTTAAAAGAACTTCCAGAATTACCTTCAAAGAAAAGAAATAAATACGTAAGTGAATTTGGGTTATCTGCATATGATGCAAGGGTAATTTCTGATGAAATTAACATGGCAAACTTTTTTGAAGAAACAGTAGTTAATGGTGCTGAGGCCAAATTAGCTTCAAATTGGGTAACAAGTGATATTGTGGGTTATTTAAAAGCAAATAAACTTAGTTTTAATGACTTAAAACTTAGTCCTGCAAATCTTGCTGAAATGATTAGCATGATTTCAAATAACACTATCAGTGGAAAAATTGCAAAAGAAATTTTACCTGAACTAATTCAAAAAAATACTTCTCCGAAAAAATTAGTTGAAGAAAAAGGGTTAGCTATGATATCTGATTCTTCAAGTATTTTACCAATAATTGATGAACTTATAACTGAACATCCAGATGAGGTTCAAGCATTTAGAAATGGTAAAACTAAATTACTTGGTTTTTTTGTTGGTCAACTAATGAAAAGAACAAAAGGTAAGGCTGACCCTAAACTTGCAAATAAACTTCTTGCAGAAAAATTAAATAGCTAAAGTTTTAAAGAAGCTCTCTTATTGTCTTAATCCATTTATTTTGATCATCTGAATTATCTAAAATAATGTCTGAAAATTTTCTTTTTTCTTCAAAACTTAATTGAAGATTTATTGAGTCATATGCTTGTTTTTCGCTAATTTTATCTCTTTTGATAAGTCTTTTTTGTTGAAGTTCTTTAGGACATTTAACTAACCAGATTTCAGTGCAAATATCTTCAAATTTTGCTTCAAATAATAATGGAATAACCAATACTATAGTTTGATTATTTTTGTATTGACTGCATTCTTCTATCATTTTTTCTTTAATTAATGGGTGAAGTAGTTTTTCAATCCATTCTTTGCTTTCTGAATGTTTAAAAATAATGTTCCTTAAAAGTTTTCTGTTTATTGCCCTTTCTGAATTGTTTTTATTATCAATAATTTTATTCCCAAAATAATCTAAAATTTTCTTATATCCATATGTGTTTGGTTTGATTAATTCTCTTGATAAATTATCTGCATCTAATATTGGAATATTTTTATGTTTTCTGATGTAATTAGTTATGGTTGTCTTCCCACTGGCAATACCTCCTGTTAAACCAATTCTTCTTTGGTTGTTTTTTGATTTTTGAAGAATATCCATATAATTAATAATAATCTAATTACCTGTTTCTTTAGTATTAAAGAGTAGTTAGTATGAATTAAAATACCAAAAAGTTTGAGCCAGTTAGATTCCAATTGGTCGTTTGTTGATGACAGTAAGGTAACGACACCTAAGGGGTTTCTTTTTGCTGGGATATCTGCTGGATTAAAAGCTTCTAATAAAAAAGATTTAGCACTAATACTAGCTCCAGAAGGAAGTATTTTTAGTGGAATGTTTACCCAATCAATAGTTCGCGCTTCTTGTGTGGATATTTGTGAGGAAAGGATTAAAACGACTTCAGGTTTTGTACGAGCAATACTAATTAATTCTGGTCAAGCAAATGCATGTACAGGAAATCTTGGAATTCAACATTTTCAAATTGCTACAGGAAAGATTGCGGAACTTTTAGGAATAAAAGAAGAAGAAGTTTTAATGTGCTCAACTGGTGTAATTGGTGTTCCAATACAAATAAATGATTTAGTAAAAAATTTACCGAATTTAGTTAGTGATTTAAAGGGTAATAACTTTCAAAATGCAGCAGAAGCAATTTTAACTACTGATTTGACTTTGAAAAAAGTTTTAATAGAGACGATTATTCAAGGTAGAAAAATAAAAATAGCAGGTTTTGCAAAAGGTTCAGGAATGATTTACCCCAACATGGCTACAATGCTTGCTTTTCTAACCTGTGATGCGGGTATTCAAAAAGAAGAATGGGACAGAATGATTGCTATTGCGGTTAAAAAATCTTTTAATGCAATATCAGTTGATGGAGAGACAAGCACAAATGATTCTTTTGTTGGAATAAATGCAGGAGAGAAAATTGAAAAAAGTTTTTTTCCAATTATCCAAAAAGGGATTGATATTGTATGTCAAAACTTGGCAAAAAACATTGCAAGGGATGGAGAGGGAGCAAATTGTTTATTAGAAGTTTTGGTTCAAGGAGCAAAAAATACTGATGATGCAATTATGCTCGCAAAATCTATTTGTAATTCTGCCTTGGTAAAAACTGCGATACATGGTTGTGATCCGAATTGGGGTCGAATCATTTCTGCTGCAGGCAATTCTGGAGTTAAATTTAATTTAAATTACGTTGATTTGTTTATAGGTAATGCTCAGATTTTGGAACACGGCAAGTTAAATAAATATGATCCACAAAAAGTCACAGACTACATTAAGTCCAGAATGAAAGGTAGATATTTAGTTGATGATATTGTACAAATTATGATTAATCTAAATTCTGGCGAATCGAAAGGCACAGCTTGGGGGTGCGATCTTTCTAAAAAGTATGTTGAAATCAATAGCGAGTATACTACTTAGCTCAAATCCATTGTGCTGCAGTCGATCTTGGCGAATATAATTTTTATTAAAACACTAATAAAACAGTAATAAAGTTATAGTATTTAATCTCACTCCAAAGTCTCTTTTTAGTATTGAATTTGTTCCTAAACATTTGCAATTTATAATGCTTTTAATAAGAGAAATTTATGATTCAATCATTCTTATTAGCATGGAAAAATGCTTTTGTTTTCAAAGGGAAAACATCAAGAAAAGATTTCTGGTTTTTTCAATTAGCAAGTTTTATTTTATTTCTAATATTGAATATTGCTCAAAATTTGCTGGTGAATTTGCAGTATGTTTTTCTTACCAGTGATTACTCTCTTCTTAGCACAATATTTGCAGTTATTGGTCAAACAATCTCCCTTGTTTCTTTCTTTTATATTTTGGGTAATTTTATCGTGGGTTTATCAATTTCAGTTAGACGATTAAATGATATATCGAAAAAGTGGGCATGGATTTTTATTCAAATAATTCCAATTTTAGGATCGATATATTTTATTTACTTAATGTGCCAACCTTCTTTTGATGCAAATTCACAAGAATAATAAAACACTAATAAAACAGTGCTTTAGTGGTAGCAGTTAATCTTAGTGAGAAGAATAAAAATAAAACACTAATAAAACACTAACTCAATCCTTCAGAACCATTGGTATGACAAACTTTTATCCTGTATGTTTTTATCAATAGCGAATATATTACTTAAGTTTTAGTAAATCTATTGGTAGATATTCATTTATATAAAGAAACAGTATTGTTAAAGTGCCAATAACAGAACCTATCAAACCTCCAAAAAAATTAACTAATAATCCAGATTGTCTAATTTTTGCTTCTTCATTTTTTTCTTCTTCGAAATTAGGAGAATCAACTACTTTTAAGCGCTGATTGGTTGTTGGTTGTTTGATTTGTTGGTGTCGGATGAGGGCTTCGAAATCAGGCATGGAATTTGTGAGGCAATTGAACAATAAGCAGACCAGCCCGTCATTCGACGAGGATCTGATCTGCCTAAATCGTCTACAGCTTCAAATACTGCATTACCAGAGGCTTCTGCTTTATCAAATGCTGAAAGTAAGGGGATAAATGTATCAAAAACATATAAACCAAAATTTTCTAGAGCTGCTTTGGCTTGTTGCGCTGCTTTTTGCTGTCTAAAATCAACTTTTACTATTACTACTGCATGGTTAACTTTTAAGTTACTTAATAAATTAGCTAGTTCGACAGTTAATTCCACTGATCTTGCTTTTGCAGTTGTAGGTAAGATAACTAAATCTGAACCATACGCTAAGTGTTTAAGTTCTTCTTGATCACTGCTAGCCTGGCCATCAGTTATTACAATTTCTGATGATCTTGATGCTTTAGCAGCTGAACTAACGGGGAAAACTGGAAATGGAAGATTGCCTCTTGATGCGTATGCTAATGCAGATCTATTCTTGTCGGCATCGACTATGCAAACTTTTTTATTTTCAGAATGCCAAACACTTGCAAGGTGAATACTTGTGCAGGTCTTGGCCACCCCCCCTTTTTGTCCGCAAACGGTAATGAACAATTTTTTATTTTTATTTCTCTTACTTTGGAGAATAATTTCTTAATGTCAAGAGAAATTGATTTTGAATGCATTAAAACTTATTTTTTGAAATATTTTAAAGAGGTTAATATTTTTAGATAACCTTATAAAGTTCCTTAATTTAAATAGGCTAGTGAAGAAAAGAATTGGATTAGGTACTTGGTCTTGGGGGAATAAGCTTTTTTGGAATTACAAAACTACAAATGACGATGATTTACGTGAGACATATAATGAAGCGTTAAGAAGAGGTTTTGATCTAATTGATACTGCAGATTCTTACGGAACTGGGAATCTGCAGGGTAGAAGTGAATTATTGATAGGCAAATTTTTACTAAATACTTCTTCCGCAAAGAAAAACAGAATTCAAGTAGCAACCAAACTTGCACCTTATCCCTGGAGAATCGGTGAGAGAGGTTTTAATAAACCTTTTTTGAAAAGTTTAGAAAGACTTAATAACAAATTAGATATAGTGCAATTACATTGGTCAACTGCAAAATACAATCCTTGGCAGGAATTAGGGCTGTTGAATAATCTTTGCGATTTAAAAGATCAAGGCTTTGATTTTCAAATCGGCTTATCAAATATAGGCCCTAAAAGATTGACGAAATTAATTAATTTCTTGGCAAAAAGACATCAGAGCCTAAACAGTGTTCAGATTCAGTTTTCTTTGCTTGCTCCCGATTTAGGAAAACAATATCAGGTAAAAAAAATTTGCGCAGAAAATAATATTGATTTCTTTGCTTATAGTCCTTTGTCCTTTGGAATACTTTGTATTGATCCAGATAAAGAAGAAAATAAAGAAAAAAGTTTTATACGTAATGCTTTATTTGAAAACTATAAAAAACCAACATATGAATTGCGAAAGTGTCTTAAAAGTATTGCGAATCAAAGATCAGTTTCCCAAGCTCAAGTAGCAATTAATTGGTGTTGTTATCAAGGAACTATTCCACTTGTGGGAATGAGAAAAAGATCCCAAGTTATAGATATATCCAATGTATTCAGGTGGAATTTAAATAAAAATGAATTTAAATTACTTCAGGAGGTTTCAAAAAATTGTTTAAAAAAAATCCCTAAAAATCTTTTTTCAAGTATTTAATTCAATTTTTAGGAAGATATCTTTTTATTTTTTTTTATTTGACAACTATTATTCCATAGTTCAGTAGGAAATTTTTCACCTGTGAATCTAATAACTCTAGGTTGAAGATTTATTAAAAAGTCATTTATGTTTTTATTGGTTTTCATTTTGCAGGGTTGGAGTTTTTAATAAGATAAATTAATTTAAAACTAATCTTCTCAGTATTTATACCTATAAAGTTAAAAAAATTCTTTTTAATACAAGCAATTGCAGCAATATTTACAAAATAACAAATTATCTACTACAACTTCTAAGTTATTTAAAAAAGTGGAGTCCTTCCAGACTCCGCGCATCATTTGGTTGATAAGGCTGATATGACCCCATCTCCTTAAGGATCAAGCAGCAACTGGTGCTGTTTGACGGGAGAAACTAACGATTTTGTTAGCGTTTGTGTTTTTGCTCTAACCGAGCCGGCTTCAGTCATCTTCCTTATGCCCCGTCGAAACCATTACAACCCCAAAAAGTGGAGTTGAGCGGAATCGAACCGCTGTCCGAAACATTGGTTGAGATCACCTAGTCCAATTGGACATTTATATTCTGACAGGCAAAATGAGTATTGAATAGTTTTTTTATTAAGTTTTTATCGTATATGAATGTAGTTGCATCAGCTCCAGAGGGACTTGAGAAATATTTAGCTGAAGAAATTTCAAATTTAGGTGGGTTTAATATTAATACTTATAAAAGATTTATTAATTTTGAATGTGATTTTGAAACTTTTTATAGAGTTCATTTCTATTCCAAATTAGCATTTCGTTTTTATAGAGAAATTGCGAGTTTTAATTGCTACGATAAACAATCTCTATATGAGGGCGTTAGAGATTCATTTGACTGGTTAGATTGGTTACACTATGAAAAAACGTTTAATGTCCAAGTAACTGGTAAAACATCTTATTTAAGTCATACACATTTTACTGCTCTTGAAGTTAAAAATTCTATAACTGATTTGCAAAAGGCAGTTTGGAATAAAAGATCAAATATTTCTTTAGATAACCCTGATTTTATAATTCATTTGCATTTAAATAATAATAAAGCAATTATCAGTCTTCAAAGTAGTGTGGAAAGTTTACACAAAAGAGGCTATAGACCAGCAGTTGGAAATGCTCCATTAAAAGAAAATTTAGCTTCTGGATTGATAAAGATGACTCAATGGAATGGCAAAGTCCCTTTAATTGATATTATGTGCGGCTCAGCAACTTTTTTAATTGAAGCAGTGAACCAATTTCTTGAAGTTCCTACAAATACTGATAAAGTATATCTTTTTGAGAATTGGTTGGACTTTAGGAAAAATATTTACCTTAATGAAAAAAATAAGGCAAAAAATAAAATTATTAATTATGAAAAATTACCAAAAATTATAGGCTGCGAAATTAATACAAAGGTTTTTGAGCATGCGACATTAAACTCATCATTGGCAGGACTCGAAAATTATATTGAACTTATAAATATTGATTTTTTAGAACTTCAATTAAAACTTACGCCTGGGCTTATTATATGTAATCCTCCATATGGCAAAAAATTGGGAGATGAAAATGAATTAATATGTTTATATGAGAGAATTGGGATCTTCCTAAAGAATAACTTTTCAGGTTGGGAATTTTGGCTGCTAAGCGGAAATCCAAAACTAACAAAATATTTGAAAATGAAATCTTCATTGAAAATTCCTGTGAGCAATGGGGGGATTGATTGCAGATGGATAAAGTACTTAATAAGGTAATTTATTTTTTGCCTAAAACGGCTTTTGTTGTCTTGCCTAAACCCTCCAATGTTTGAGGAAGATAAGGTCCTTTGGCTAATTTGCCTCCAAGTTTCAAACTTAAGCCTGCAAGAAATAAATCGATAAATATTATGAGTAATAAATTATATTCGATATTCCAGTTATTATATTTTGTTATAAAGAGATAAAAAATAATATGAATGCAAATTAAAACTAATAATAGTAAAGTGCTTCCAATGGCCAAAAATATTCCACCACTAATTAATCTTCTTTTTTCTCTATCAACTTCTTGAAGAGCTATTTTTACATGCAAATCCATCACTGAACTTGCAATAGCTGAAATTCTTGAAGCGGTATTAGCAAAGTTTTTATTTTTTGGTTTTTCCATATTATTTTCTGCCACTGTTGAGGAGAGTTCCTATTAGTAAACCAATACCAGCGGCAATAGCAATAGATAATATTGGTTTTTTTCTTATTGGATTTTCTATTTTTGGTCTAAGTGTATTGTTAAGTTCCTCTAGTAACTCTTCTAATTGACTTTCAATAGGTTCAATTTTTTCTGATATTTCCCAATTGTTTTCTCGGATTGAATCAATGATTTCAAATAGTTGGCGTTTAATTCCAATTGCAGAGGTTCCACTATGGCTCGCTATTACTTTAACTAAATCATCGATACTCCCCTTTGTGGCTTCAAGGGTTTGTTGAGCAATGGTAGGCCATTTTTCTTTTATTAAAGGTATTAAACTATCAATTTTTTCAAGTAACCATTTTTCCAAGATAACTTCTTGTTCAGGAAGTTCAGAGTTACCTTCTTTTTCTTCTACTTCTTTGGGAGGATGGTAAGTCTCCATTATTTAATCTTATTTACTTTAAGATTAGACCCTATTTTCTTAATTTGGAACCCTTATCTAAAGATTTGTGCGATTTATATAGAATAAAAACATATAAAAGTTTATTTACATTTTCTTTATCTACTCTGTTCTGCAAGAAGGTTTTGTTAAGCTATTACTGAATTTATTAAATGAGTTTAAATTTCATCATGGATATCACATTTGCATCATTAATTTTTGCATCTCGCACAATCCCTACAGACTTTGGATTAGTAGCAGCAGCTATCGCTGGAGCTGGAAGTTTGCTATTCATTGCTTTAAGATTTGTCCCTGATGCAAGTAATTAAATAAAAGGAACCATCTTAAATAAAATATATTTTTACCTCAACTTTGTTTTGAAAGTAGATTTGATTTTTTATCAACTAGATAATGAATAAATGGGTTTTGCTTGAACATAAAGTTTACTCTGCTAACTCTATAGAAATTCATTATGATTTTCTTGTTGAAAATGGAATAGATTGTTTAACTTGGAAATTTTTAAAACTACCATTATTAAATCAAGATTCTGTAGAAATTGTTAAACAGGCAAATCATAGACTTGTATGGCTATCCAGGGTTGAACATGAACTTTCTGAAAATCGAGGTTTCGTAAAAAGAATTGATCATGGAATATTTAAAAACGTTTCTGATAAATTTGACTCTGAATGTTTTCGATTAATTTTGGACGGTAATCTTCTTTATGGTTTAGTTGAAATTTCGGGTAATTCTTGTAGATTGAGTAAAAATAATTAATATTCATTTATAAATAATCGTAATATTTCTATTGAGAATCTTTGCAAATTAGTTATTCTTATTTAGCTATTGAAACTTGAGATTGGTACATATCAATCAGGTCGAGTTTGAAAATTTTAAATCTTTTGGAGGAAGTGTAAAAATTCCTCTTGAAGAAGGTTTTACAGTGGTTACGGGGCCTAACGGTTCTGGGAAAAGTAATATTTTAGATGGAATTTTATTCTGTTTAGGTTTAACTAATAGTAGAGGTATGAGGGCAGAAAGATTACCAGATCTAATAAATAACTCCAAAGTTAAAGAGGGTAAGTCATCCGAAACATTTGTTTCGGTAAAATTTAATATTCAAGATTGGTCTCCCAGAGAAGAACTTCCGCCCTTGGAACTAGAAGATGAAGAAATTGTTCTTAATAAGAGTCAAAAAGAATGGGTAGTTTCTAGAAAATTAAGGCTTATGCCAGGCGGTTCTTATGCTTCGACTTATACTTCTGATGGAAAACAATGTACCTTGCAACAAATTCAGAGAATATTAAGGGATATTAGTGTTGATCCTGAGGGTAGCAATGTTGTTATGCAGGGTGATGTAACAAGAATAGTATCAATGAATAATAAGGAAAGGAGAAATCTTATTGATGAATTAGCAGGAGTTGCACTTTTTGATACAAGAATAGAACAAACTAATGCAAAATTAAATGATGTTTTCGAAAGACAAGAAAGATGTGAGATTTTAGAAAATGAATTGCAATCTAGTAAAAATAAGCTTGAAAAAGAATGTGAAAAAGCAAAGCGATATAAAGAGTTAAAGGCAAAACTGCTTCAAATAATGAAATTAGAGAAAGTTCTTATTTTTGATAAACAAGTTAAGCATGTTGAATCTATAGAGAAAAAAGAAACTGAAATTGAAAAAAATAAAATATTATTTAATCAACAAAAAGAATCTATTAATAAAGAAATATCAGTTTTAGAAGGTGCTTTGAAAATTCTCGTTGCTGAGCTTAAGGAGAAAGGAGAGGATACTTTGATAAAAGTGAATTCTGAAATTGGAAGCATTAATTCTAGCTTGAGAGAACTTGATAGGATATCAAGTTTGAATAAAGAGGAGGGCATTAAATTACAAAAGCAGAGAGATGAAATTGCAATATCTAAGAGGAATATTGAGTTAGAAAAGATGAATAAAGTAAATTTCGATGATAATTTTTTAAAGAAATTGAACTTGCAAATTGACGATCTTACATCAAAACATAAATTATCCAGAAAAAAACTTTCTGATGCAGCGGGAGAATCTGGAGAATTCTCAAAACAAAATATCACATTAAATGCTGAGCTTGAAAGTATAAAAAATAAAATTAACCCTTTGGAAACAAAAAAAAGGAAAGTTGAAGAAGAAATGATTCAAAATAATATTCAAAAAGAGTCAATATCTTCTCAGATCAAAGCTTTAGTTTTAGAAAAGCAGAAATTTTTAGAGGGAAATCAAAGAAAAAAAGAGACATCTGATATAAATAAAAATAACTTGACAAGTAATAGCTCGGAAATTGATTCATTAAAAAATGAAATTGATTTATTAAATAAAACTAAAATAAGGTTAAACTATGAGCAATTAAGGCTTGAAAAGGATTTATCCAGATTTGAAAGTAGAAAGGAAGCATTAAATGAATCTAGAGGTTCATATGCTCTCAGAATTCTTTTAGAAGCAGGTTTAGAGGGTATACATGGTTATGTAGCTCAGCTTGGAGAGGTAAATGAGAAAAATAGATACGCATTAGAAATTGCCGCTGGAAATAGACTCGGACAAATTGTTGTTGACAATGATCAGATTGCAGCTCAAGCAATTGAAATTCTTAAAAAGAAAAAGGCGGGGAGATTAACTTTTTTACCTTTAAATAGAATTAGAAGTCAAAAGAAGAATTATGCAATTTTAAAATTTGAAAATAATAGAGAGCATGGATTTATTGATAAAGCCATTGATTTAATTACTTTTGATGAAGTTTATTCAGATGTTTTTAGATATGTTTTTGGAGATACGTTGGTTTTTTCAGACTTAGCCTCAGCTAGGTTATCTAAACAAAAAAATAGGTTGGTGACTTTAAGTGGTGAATTATTAGAAGCAAGTGGTGCAATTACAGGCGGTAGCATGTTAAAAAAAGATTTAGCTTATAGATTTGGAATAAATAATGAATTTGACGATTCTAGCCCTTTAAAAAAAAGATTAATGGTCATTGAAGAAGCTTTAAAAGAGTCAAATAATGATTTATTCATAAAAAATAATAGACTCAATCAATTAAATTCTAACCGCAGTCAAATAATTGAGGCTTGTGCTTCATTCAACAAAGAAATTGAAGTAAATAAAAAATCTTTTGAAGTTGTCATGAAAAGAATTGAGGATTTTAAATCGAGTTTAAATAAAATTGATAGTGCTAATAATTTATTAGTTGAGGATTTTGATCGTTTACAAAATGAATTGAAGCCTCATCATGATAAGTTTGATCAATTGCAAATTATTCTTAAGAAGAATTACGAAAAAAATCAGAAATCAGCATTAATAGCTTTTAATAACGATTTTAATAATCTTGATAAGAAACTTGAATTACTTATTAAGGAGAGAGATACATTGCTAGAAAAGAAGAATGAATTTGCTTTAAATCAAGAGCGCATCAATAATTCATTTAAAATTACATTATTAAAAGAAAAAAACTTGCAGGAATCTATCAAAGAACTTGCAATTGCTCATAGTGAATGGATAGAAAAAAGAGATAAATTTAAAAAAGAACTTTTAGCGCTCGATAATCAAAAAAATTCCCTAGAGAAGGATTTAGGTTTATTGAGAAGGAAAAGAGATGAATTAAACTCTTCAATTTCAAATAAAAGGCAAGAATATAATAACTATCTTTTGAAGCTTGAATATCTTGAAAGGGATATGCATTCTCTTAAAGAAGAGATGAGGAGCGAGAAAATAAAATTAGAAAATTATAAAAAAGATCTACCTAATCCTTTACCGAACTTTCGAGAATATGAAGGGAAGAGTCTTGAATTGTTGCAATCAGAAATCTCGATCATAAATGCAAAATTACAAAGCTTAGAGCCTGTTAATATGTTGGCTCTTGATGAATTAGAAGAATTAATTGAGAGATTAAATAGTTTAAGAGAAAAATTAGAAATTTTATCTAATGAAAGATCTGAATTATTGCTGAGAATAGAAACTGTATCGACAATGCGTCAGGAGGCTTTTATGCAAGCATTTGTAGAAGTTGATAAACACTTTAGAGAAATTTTTGCAAATTTATCTGATGGAGATGGTTTCCTTCAACTTGAAAATCCTAATTCTCCCTTGGAAGGAGGATTAACTTTAGTAGCTCATCCTAAGGGGAAAAATGTCAGAAGATTAGCCTCTATGTCAGGTGGTGAAAAATCATTAACTGCTTTAAGTTTTTTATTTGCTTTGCAAAAGTATAAACCTTCCCCTTTTTATGCATTAGATGAGGTTGATAGTTTTTTAGATGGTATAAATGTTGAAAGGTTGTCAAAATTAATATCTAATCAGTCATCAAATGCTCAATTTATAGTCGTAAGTCATAGAAGGCCTATGATTAGTGCGTCTGAAAGAACAATTGGTGTTGCGCAAGCAAGAGGTGCTAATACTCAAGTTGTTGGGTTACCAAATGCTGCATAAACACACTTTTTTAAATTTATACGTCAGAATGATGAAAAGGTATTTATGAGTTTGTCTAACACATCTGCAAATAAGAATCGCGCTAATTCTGTTCCTAGCGAACGTTTATGGTTAAGGTCAGAATTAATGGGAACTCAAGTTATAACTACTGATACTGGGAGGCGTCTAGGCGTAGTTGGTGAAGTTGTTGTTGATATTGACAGAAGAGAGGTGGTCGCTTTGGGACTACGAGATAATCCATTCACAAGATTTTTACCAGGTTTGCCAAAATGGATGCCCTTAGAAAGTATAAAGCAAGTTGGAGATGTCATATTAGTCGACTCTCTAGATTCTTTGAGTGAAAGTTTTTCTCCGGAAAGATATGGAAAGGTAATTAATTGTCAGGTGATTACAGAATCTGGGCAGCTATTAGGTAGAGTTCTTGGGTTTTCGTTTGATATCGAGACTGGGAATTTAATTTCTCTTGTAATGGGTGCAGTTGGTGTTCCACTTTTAGGCGAAGGAGTTTTAAGTACTTGGGAAATTCCTGTTGAGGAAATTGTAAGTAGTGGCACGGATAGGATTATTGTTTATGAAGGTGCTGAAGAGAAATTGAACCAATTAAGTAGTGGACTTCTTGAGAAATTTGGAGTAGGAAGTTCTTCGTGGGATGAGAGGGAATCAAATAGATACTCAGCAAATCTTGTACCAGTTGAGAATCAGTTACTGTCAGGTTCAGAATCAGAACAGCAAAACAATTTGGTTGAGGAATATGAAGAAGTTGTCGACCAAGATGATTATGAAGATGATTATGAAGATGAACTTGAATATGTTGAAATCAAGGGCTCTTCAGAGGAAATAAAAAATAGAAAAAAGCTATATATGGATAATGATTATTCAGATCAGATCGATAATCAAAATAGTGTCAATCAAATAGATGAAGAAAGGAATATTGATTTTAAGCAAAAGAAACAATCAACTTCTAATTTCGCTTCGAAAAGACCAATTCAAAATGCAACAGAAACTTTAGATATTGAACCCCTAGATGAACAAAATTTAGTTAAAGACAATAAAAAATCAGAAAAGTTTGAAATTGATGATCCTTGGTAATTGTTAAAGTTTCTTTATTGAATTAATAATTATAGAAGCAAGTTTTTCTGCAGCACCTTTGTCACCTCTCTCTTTTTTTAAATTATCACTAATACTTTTTAATTGATCCCTATTTTTAATAAGGAATAATACTTCTCTTGCAATTTTCTTAGGAGAAATATTTCCTATTTTTTCAGGTACAATCATTCTTTTAGCATTAATATTTGGCCAAGCAAAAAACTTCTTTTTTTTAAAATAGAAATATTTAATTATAAAAGTTATGAATCTATTTATAAATGGAATTTTCCCAATTATTCCATAAATACCATCCCAGGCATTCATTTTATTTAAATGTTGAGTTGGTAGAACAACTAACATCGGAAGAGCAATTGCAGCTAATTCTGCAGTATTTGCTCCTACAGTTGTAATCGCAAGGTCACATTCTTTTAATATTTCATAGCAAGGATGTTTCTTAATTAGATAAATTTTTGTATTTTTTGATGTTTCAATTACATAATCAAAATAGAAGTCATTGATGTTTTTGATTGTTTTGATTTTTGATGAATAATATTTTGTAATTGGATTTCTCTCGCTTTGAAAAAATAAATATTCACTTTTATTAGTAGTTGGGGCAATGGGAATTATGAAATTTATATTTTGATTTTCTTTAGCTATATGATCTGCAATTTCTAAGAAGAAAGGAATTCCGACAGAGAGCTTGGCTTTTTTAGAACCAGGCAATAAAGCAATATAGTGTTTTTCTTTATTTTTTAATGATATTTGACTACTAAGTTTGATATCTGCCATCAAATCGCCAATGATTTGACATTTATATTTATATCTTTCAGGAATTAACTCTTTTACTTTTATATTCATAGCAGCTATTTGGTTAGTCCATTGAGGCCATCGCGCAATCCATTCGGCATATGTGATATTTAAATAACCTAATCTTTTAGCTATTAAAATGCTCCAAAATTGATCCCCCCCAAGGAAAATAACTACCCCTTTTTTTGGCCAATTGGCAAAAGAATGTGGCTTTATTAATAATTTCCAAAAACTTTTGGCTTTTGTAATTAATTCGAATTTATTCCATGAATCTGCAACAATAAATTCTTTACCAGTAGCATTTGGGCAAGGAACAAGGACTAACCTAAGAGTGAAATAAAGTTTATCGTCATCACGTAGAGATTTATTTATTTTGTGAAGCTCATCCACTACAGGATTTACCCACGTAGCTAATTCCCCAGGACCATTAGAAACTATAACTACTGCAACTGATTTTTTTTGCATTGCAGTTAAACCAGAATTCATTAAATGCGGACGGCGAGACTTGAACTCGCAAGGCCTAAGCCACACGCTCCTTAGACGTGCGCGTCTACCAATTCCGCCACGTCCGCAAAGGGTTGTCGAGCACCGGCGGGTGACTAAACCTTAAAAATATCATACATTATTGACTGAAATAAGAATGTAGTTCTAAAAGATAATTTTTGAATGTGATGTATTATTTTTCTATTGCATAAAACAAATATTTATACTTATTTAACGTTCTAGGTTGTATTGTAAAAAATGTCCTCTGATCACTAAAAAATTTTGTTAAATACTTTGGTAAAGAATATTTATTTTAAGTCATTTTCATTTCTTTAATTTAATTTTTATAATGGTTGAAAAAGTTTTAATTGCTAATCGTGGAGAAATAGCTTTACGAATTGTCAGAAGTTGTAGAGAATTAGGTATTGCAACAGTTGCAGTTTTTAGCACTATAGATAAAAAAGCATTGCATGTTCAGCTTGCTGATGAAGCGGTTTGCGTTGGAGACTCGTTAAGTAATAAGAGCTATTTAAACATTCCAAATATACTTGCTGCTGCTACATCGAGAGGAGTTGATGCTATTCATCCTGGTTATGGATTTCTTGCTGAAAATGATAAATTTGCTGAGATGTGTAATGATCATGGCATAGTTTTTATTGGTCCATCTCCTAAAGCTATTAGATCTATGGGAGATAAATCTACAGCTAAAGAAACTATGGAGGCAGTGGGAGTTCCAACAGTACCTGGTAGTAAAGGCTTGTTATCAAATGTTGATGAGGCTTATAAATTGGCAGATGATATTGGTTATCCGGTAATTATTAAAGCGACAGCTGGAGGAGGTGGAAGAGGCATGAGGTTGGTTGAAAACGCTGATAATCTTGAAAAAATGTTTAAAGCAGCTCAGGGTGAGGCAGAAGCAGCTTTTGGTAATGATGGTTTATATATGGAGAAATTTATAAAGAAGCCAAGACATGTAGAAATTCAAATTTTGGCGGATAGGTCGGGTAACGTTGTTCATTTAGGAGAGCGAGATTGTTCAGTTCAAAGAAGACATCAGAAGTTATTGGAAGAGTCTCCTAGCCCTGCAATTAACACTGAACTAAGAAAAAAAATGGGAAACGCAGCTATTGCTGCTGCAAAAAGTATCGGTTACGAAGGAGCTGGTACGGTTGAATTTTTAGTTGATGATGATGAGAATTTTTATTTTATGGAGATGAATACTAGGATTCAAGTCGAACATCCTGTCACTGAAATGGTTACAGGAGTTGATTTAATAGCTGAGCAAATTAAAATCGCAAGCGGAGTGAACTTGGAATTTAATCAGGATGATATTCATTTAAATGGTCATGCCATTGAATGTAGGATTAACGCCGAAGATCCTTCTCATAATTTCCGACCATCACCTGGAAAAATAACTGGTTGGCTTCCTCCTGGCGGTCCTGGTGTAAGGGTTGATAGTCATGTTTATACCGGTTATGAAATACCTCCATTCTATGACTCATTAATTGGTAAATTAATAGTCTGGGGGAAAGACCGTAATACTGCAATTAAACGTATGAATAGGGCTTTAAATGAATGTGCAGTAACTGGTATTCCTACAACAATTAACTTTCATCTAACTTTATTGAATAAATCTAAATTTAAGGAAGGTAAGATACATACTAAATATGTAGAAGAAGAATTATTGCCAAATTACTGAGGAATAATTAAGTAATCTCTATGAAATATGTGTATTTAGTGCAAGTTTTATAAGTCCTTGTTGACCAACTAAAATCTCTCTTAAAAAACTTATAACTCCAATCCAAATTACGGGTCCCACATCAACTCCGCCTATAGGGGGAATTATTTTTCTTGTTAAATTCAGAATAGAGCTTGATGGTATTGAAATTAAAAACCATAAACCTTTACTTAAATCAATTTTAGGGTACCAAGTAAGAATTAATCTTATTAAAAAAACTATAGTTAGATAAGATAGAGAGATTCCTAAACTAACATCTAAAATTTGGAGAGAGTTTACAAGCAAGGAAATCACAATTATTTAATTCATCTTAATAAATAACCCATTGAAACGTATTTAATTCGTATTATAAATTGAGAATTTAATCTTTAAACAGTGTTTCAAATCTCAAATTTATTACTAGCTGCAGATATTTCTGCTGAAGTTGCAAATAATTCCGCAGTTGGAATGATAGGTAGTTTTATCGCAGCTGCTTTACTTATCGTTATTCCAGCGACTGCATTTTTGATTTTTGTTAGTCAGAAAGATTCTCTTGAACGTACTTCTACTGGAAGACGCTAGTTTTTGTAGAAGTTTTAAGTACACTATATATATAGGGTTATTTAAGACCCTTTTAAAAATAAATTTTGGAGAAAGAATGTGGTCAATGCTAGTCTCAATTGGGCCAGTATTGTTGGAATAGTTCTCGCGGTATGTGGAGGCGGCCTTTACTTTTTAAGGTCTTTTAAACCTGCATTAGCAAGAGATTATGATGTTTTCTTTGCAGCTATAGGCCTTTTGTGCGGAGGAATATTATTTTTTCAAGGCTGGAGATTAGATCCTATCCTTCAGTTTGGTCAATTTTTGTTAGCTGGAACTACAGTTTTTTTCGGATATGAAAGTGTGCGATTAAGGGGAGTTGCTACTGATCAAGCTAGAAGGTCATCTTATTTTGATGATGATCCCATTTCTGACGTGCCCAGAAATTCTAGAGGTCGATTTAATGAAGATTACGATCGGTTTGAAGAAACTGAAAGATTATCAAGAAGATTTAAACCTCAAGAAGATGAGTTTGAAGAAGATGATATGCAGGTGAGATCTCGTAGGAGGAATGTTTCAAGAGCTATACCTGCTTCTGCTGAAAGTAGAAGCAGGACATCTTCAAGATTGGTTAATCAGTTTGACAATGACGAACCTACGAGAAGAAGAAAGACTTCTGAAGATAGAAGTATTAATGAATCAGTAAAAAATAACTTCGGTGAGAGGAGAAACTTATCTCGGAATGAAGTGAAAACAGGATCAAGACCTAGAATGAATAGGACAGTATCTAGACAAGAAAATATTGCTGCTACTGATAATTCTTCTCCATTAAGAAAGAAATCCAACAGATCTTCTATTAGGCAGCAAACTTCAAAAGAGCAAGTTGAAGATGCTTCATTTAAAGATGCTAGTTCAGCAAAAAAACCTCGTCAGACTAGAAGAGCTAGCTCTCCAAGAAGTTCCACTTCCAAAAATCAATCTGGTAGATATACAGTTGGGACCAATAAAAATAAACCTAGAGATAATAGTTCTAGATTTGATGATTAATTATAAGATTCCGGCCCATTTTAGAAATGATTGTTGGCTCAATAGTTCAATTAATATTATCGCTAGAAATCCAAGCATTGCGAATCTACCGTTAGTTATTTCTGAATAGTTACTCCATCCAAACTTGTACATATCTGTATCATCATCAATATTTTCTTTAGCAACAATCTTGATATCTTCTTCTAAATCATTATCAATGGAAATGTTCTCTAACTCATCTCCTTCTTCACCAGTTTTCATAAAAAATAATTTAGTTATCAAAATTATAGTTTTTTGTAGGTAACAATTGCCAATTACCTTTACCATTTAGAGCTAAAACATTATTATGAAATTCTTTAAGAGTTGGACGATGCCCAACGCTTATCAGAGAAAGTTCTCTTTTAATTAGCAAACTATATAGATATTTTTCTGTTTCAATATCTAATGCACTAGTAGCTTCATCAAGTACTGCAAATTGAGGGGAATTCAGTAAAAGCCTTGCAAAAGCGAGTCTTTGTTGTTCCCCTAGAGATAATATTCTTGGCCAATCTTGCTTGATATCAAGATCCGGATATCTAGTAAGAATAGAATTAAGATTAACTTCTTTAAGAACAGAGAATAAGTGATCGTCGCTAAATTTGTTGACTTCAGTTGGGTAACAAAGTTGCTCTCTCAGTGAACCTAAAATCATGTATGGCTTTTGGGGAATAAAAAGTAAATCTCCTGTTTTTGGCTTTTGTATTAACCCTTTATCAGGTTGCCACAAACCACTAATCATTCTTAAAAGTGAGGTTTTACCACATCCTGAAGGACCAGTGATCAAAAGAGTATCTCTATTATTAATATTGATACTTAAATCCCTAATAATGGGATTATTAGAGCCAGGAGTGTACAAATCAGCATTTTTTATCAGTATTTCAGGTTTGTTAGTAATAGAGATATTATTTTTTGATGGTTTTTCTTTGCTTATTAACTCAACTTCAGATTGAAAACCCTCTAGTCTGCTAATGCCTGCAGTAAACTTTGCTAGCTCATCTATCTGATTAACTATAAAAAATAGCGATCCTTCGACCATATTAAATGCAAAATTTGCTTGTACAAATTTGCCGTAATCAATCGTTCCATTGAAATATGGAATAGCCATAATTAAATAGGGAAAAAATACTCCAGCGTAATTAGTCGATCTCTTCATAGTAAATATTATCGTTTTCCAGATAATGAGTAGATTGAAATTTTTTACTAAGACTCCAAGTCTTCTTTGATTTTCAACATTTTCTGGGTATTCTCCTGAATAAAACGCAATTGCTTCGGAGTTATTTCTTATGTGAACTAAGCCATATCTAAAATCAGCTTCATATCTTAATTGATCAAAATTAATTTTAACTAATCTTTTTCCTGCATATATTAGAAGGGAAGAGGCTATTGCAGCGAATGTAAATAGTGAAAAGGTTAATGTTCTACTTATAGTGTAAAGGATCAGAATATTCAGAGAAAAAGTCAAAATTGCGTCAAATATACCAATCGTGAAAGTTAAGCTTTGTTCAGTAAATGATTTTGTATCTTCAGAAATTCGCTGGTCTGGGTTGTCAACATCGGTTGCTTGCTCATCATTTGGATTAAGCTTGAAGTAGGCTCTATTAGTTAGATACTGGCTGATCAGACTCTTTGATAACCATTCTCTCCAAATAATGCTCAATTTTAGAGTAAAGAAAATTTGTAGAGCTCTTATTGGTAATGCAAAAATAAAGCATGAGGCGTATATTGCTAAGATTCTATAGAAACCATCTTGTTCTTTTTGAACTAAGGCATTTGTTAAATCTCTAGCAATAAAACCAATACCTGCATTTATACCGTTGATTGCTAAAAGCATTAGTACAATTACTCCTAGTAAAATCCAGTGAATCCATCTTTTTGCTTTTAATTGATGCCTAAAACTAAAGAAACTTGAAGAACCAATTACGAATAATGTTGAGAAGATTAACCCCCATTTGCCAGACCAAATTGTACTAAGAGTGCCAACAACACCCCCAAAATATTTTGCTAATAATTCTGGTTGAAAATTTTCTAATAAATTTATAAGACCTGTTAGTAATACAAGAACTATTCCTCCGACGCAGAATAAAAGAGAAATTAAAAGCCAAATGAATTGTATGCCATTATTTTGATCAATTGGTAAGAAGAAAGGTTGAGATAATCGTCTTAACTTTTGTAATTGCAATATAATTTTTGATTTATTATTAACAGTTGTATTCATTACTAATCTAATATTTATAGAATCAATTATATCTATTATTAAGCCTATTTACCAAAGCCAATAAATGAAAGTGCCCAGTCTGGAAGATGCAGGTAACTCAAAATGTATACGTCAAATTCATGAACTTTTGTTATGGATTTATCCAGCCCCCACCAAACTAAAAAAGGTAAATTAAATAAAATTTGTAATTGCCATTTATAAGTTAGAACTTTCCAAATTTTCGTAAGTGTAGTTTTGTGAGTTTTATCTAAATTTTCCCAATTTCTGGAAATTAAATTAAATAAATTCTTTGAGTTTGAATTTAATGATTCAGGAGTATTCATTTTTTATTTTTTCTTACTTATAGCTTAGAAAAAGCTTTTTCGAGAGTTTTAGCCTGGAGGCCATTGCATTTTTCTTCCTGATAAAAAATGAATATGTAAATGAAAAACTGTTTGTCCAGATTCTTCACCAGTATTAATTACAGTTCTCCAATTATTTAAATTTTTTGATTTAGCTATTTTGCTGCCTACACACAATAAATGCCCTAATAAGTCTGCATCACTTTCTAGGCATTCATATAAACTGACTATTGGTTTTTTGGGGATCACTAAATAATGAATTGGAGCCTGAGCCTGGATATCTTCAAATGCGATACAAAACTCATCTTCATAAAGCTTATTGCAGGGAATTTCTTCATTAATTATTTTTTGAAATATTGTAGTTTCAGTCATTAAATTAATTAATAGAAATAACGTCTTTTTCGTTAAACCCTTCTTTTATAAGTTCTTTGTTTAAATCATCTTTTGATGTAACTCTGTCAACAAATAATATTCCATTTAAGTGATCCATTTCGTGTTGAATACACCTTGCGAGAAGTCCATCTGCTTTAATTTTACGTGGTCTCCCCATTTCATCTCTAAATTTTAATTTAATAGTTGAAGGTCTCACTACATTTAAATAGACACCAGGTATACTCAAGCAGCCTTCTTCATATGAATTAAGGGTTGTTCCATAGTCTGTAATTTCTGGATTAATTAATATTAAAGGTTCTGCTGCTGAATCTTCAAAATTTACATCTATTACAAGAAGCTCTTTATTAATTCCAATTTGCGGCGCAGCAAGTCCAATTCCTTTAGCTGCATACATGCTTTGAAGCATTTCTCTAGCAAGTTTTCTAATCGATTCATCAACCTTAGTTATTCTTTTGGAATTTTGTCTTAATACATCATCACCAAGTTTATAAATGTCTAGAGATGGCTTACCTGTTTGTTCTTTTGCAATTTTTTCCAAGTTCCCATTTGTTCTTGATTTTTTTGCAAGTTGTGAAAATTGGTTTGCCACGTTAAAAAAAAAGTTTTTATTAAAGAGTTTAGCTATAAAAATACTAGCACTTTAATTTACTTTCTTTATAGTTTCTTAAATGAGTAATGAAGATAAGCTAAAAGTTAGGCAAAATGCATCTAAAAAAAAACTTTTTAAGGAATTAACTATTATTGGGGATACTATTTTTTGGATTGATGTTGTTGGTGAAAGTAAAAATGAAAATGCCATTTTTGCAAGGCCATTTAATGATAAAGATGCATTTCCTCAAAAATTAACAAGTAAAAAATATAATATTAAAAATAATTTTCATGGATATGGTGGTAAATCTTATAAATGTATAGATTTTAAAAATAATTTTTATTTGATTTGGATAGATCAGTTAACAAAGGCAGTATGGTTTCAAATTTTTAGAGAGGTAGCATCAAATTATAGAAGTCAAAATAAATATCTTGATTCAATTCAAGAACCTAGACAACTATCTAAATCAATTGAGGCGAATTACGATTCTTCATTTTTTATTTCTGAAAATTTTTTTTTGTATGGAATTTGCGAAATAAATAAAAGAGATTATTTATTTTCTTTAAACTTAAAAAAAACTAAACAAGATATTCATCGAATAAAAAAATTTAGAAATTTCGCAGGAGATTTATCTTCTAATTCTTCTGCTAGTTTACTTTCTTGGATCGAGTGGGATTCTCCATATATGGCCTGGGAGAAAAATGATTTGTTTTTTGCTCAAATTAGCTTAGATGGAGAGATACAAAAAATAAAAAAATTTTCAAATAAGCTGATCAATGCCAAAAAAAATGTTTCTTTTTTTCAACCCTATTGGATAAGTGAAACACTTTTAGTATGTTCTGAAGATAGTTCTGGATGGTGGAACTTATTGTTTTTAGATGTGAGTGATATTGGGAATATTTTTATAAATAAAAGAGTAGAAAGAAATTTGATTGAATATGGAGCACCGCAATGGTTATCTGGAATAACATTTTTTTCAGGGACTATAAAAAATTTATTTTGTTTAGCAAAAAAAGAAAATAGTTTAATAGTGGAACAATATAAAGATCTTGTATGCGTTAAAGAATTTTCTACTCCCTTTACCTCAATAAGTGATTTCAGTGTTTTTGGTAAGAAAGTTCTTTTAAAAGGTAATGGATCTGATTTTTATGGAATTGTTCTTGAAATTGATTTTGCAGAAAAAGTTTTATCAAATTTAACTGAACAGATCTATGTTGATCATATAAAGGATTGTTCAAAACCTGAAACATTTTGGTTTAAAGGTTTTGAAAATCAATCTACTCATTCTTTTCTTTATAGGCCGCTTGTTGAAAATTCTAAAAAGCCACCTCTCCTTGTTAGAGCTCATAGCGGACCAACTTCATTTTTTGATGGATCATATAATTCAGAAGTTCAATATTGGACGTCGAAGGGATTTTTTGTTGCTGAAGTTAATTATGGAGGATCATCAGGATTTGGCAAAGCATATAGAGAGAGGTTGCATTATAAGTGGGGTATTGTTGATTCTTATGATTGCAGAGCACTAGCTCTTGAATTAATTAAATTAAACCTAGTTGATAGTAATAAAGTAGTAATTTTCGGAAATAGTGCTGGTGGGTTAACTGCTCTGAATTGTCTATTATATGGGTCTATTTTTAAAGCTGCAATTTGTAAATATCCTGTTATGGATTTGAAGGATATGTATTACAACACTCATAGGTTTGAAAAAGATTATTTAAATTCTTTGATAGGAAATTATGCAAAAAATCATGATGCTTATATAAATAGATCTCCAATAAATCAAATCAAAAAAATAAAGAAACCTATCTTATTGTTTCATGGAAAAAAAGATACAGTTATTTCGTATAAACAAACTTTAAAAATTAAAGAAATTTTGATTCAGAATAATAAATATTCAGAAGTTATTTTTTTTGAAAATGAAGGGCATGGGTTTAAAAATATTGAAAATAAGGAAGTAGTAATTCAAAAATCTAAGGAATTTTTAAAAAATGCTTTTAATATTTAAGAATTGATTTTTAGGAAATCAATAGTATCTTTTAATTTTTCTACAAATATATCAATTTCTTCCTTATTGGTAGTGAAATTCATGCTAATTCTAGCCGTTGATTTAATTCCAATGTATCTGTGAAGAGGTTGACAGCAATGATGCCCACTTCTGATGCAAATTCCTTTTGAATCAAGAATTTCAGCAATATCGTTTGAATGTATATTTTTTATATAAAAGGTTGCAAGTGATGCTCTATCTGGATCTATCTCCGGTGATGGACCTATAATTTCAACATTTTCTATTTGATTTAATTTTTCAAATAAATATTTAGTAATTGTCTTTTCATATTCATGAATTTCATTCAATCCAATATTGTTTATATATTTAATTGCTTCCGCAAGACCTATTGCTTCTGCTATAGCTGGAGTTCCAGCTTCAAATTTATGTGGGAGTTCTGCCCAAGTACTTGTCTCTTCAAAAACATCTTGAATCATTTCGCCACCTCCAAAGAGAGGAGGAATTTTTTCTAGGATTTCTTTTCTTGACCAGAGGAAACCAATCCCTGTAGGACCGCAAAGTTTATGACCTGATCCCGCTAAAAAATCTATATCAAGATCAATTATATCCATTTTTTGATGCGCCAAACTTTGACATGCATCTATTAACACTAAAGAACCTTTTTGTTTAGCTAATTTAGTTATCTCTTTGATTGGATTGCAGCAACCTAGTGTATTACTAACATGTACGAGGCTAACAAGCTTTGTTCTAGATGTTAGTTTTGATTTGAAATCGTTTATATCTAATTTTCCATTTTTATCTATACCTATAAATTTTAATTTGCATTTATTTTTTGCTGCAACCATTTGCCAAGGAACAATATTGCTATGATGCTCCATTATTGATAAGAGAATTTCATCGTTTTCTTTTAATGAAGATTCACCCCAGGATCTAGCCGCGAGATTGATTGCTTCAGTAGCATTTCTTGTAAAAATTATTTCTTTTGTTGAATTCGCTTTTATATATTTACTAATTAAATATCTAGCATTTTCAAATTCTTCTGTTGCTTTAGCACTTAATTGATGCGCACCTCTATGTACATTGGCATTAAAATTTCTATAATATTCATCAATTTTTTTTAAGACTTGTATTGGTTTTTGAGTGGTTGCAGCATGGTCTAAATAAATGATTTGCTCATTACTTTCTAATTTCTTATTAAAAAGAGGAAAGTCTTTCTTGGTTATTTCAGGAAAATTGTGAATCGTTTCCATTAATTCTCATTTAAAAGTTTATCAAGCAAATCCCATCTATCTTTTGAAACAGGAATAAATGAAATTATTTCTTGAAAGTAAGAACTTAATTGTAGTTTACTTGCTTCTTGCAACGTGATTCCCCTTGTTCGCATATAAAAAAGTTCTTCTTCATTTAATTGCGAAATTGTAGCTCCATGTTTGCATTTGACATCATCAGCAATTATTTTTAATTGAGGTTTGGTATCTATCTGAGCGAGATTTGATAAAAGTAAATTTCTGCTTAATTGAGAAGCATCAGTTTTCTGGGCAATTTTTGGAACTATTATTGAACCTTCAAATATTGCATGCGATTTATCGTCTGCAAGTGATTTGTTGATTTGATCTAGAAATCCATTTGGCCCATTAAAGTCTATTTTTGTATAAGTAGAAATTTGTTCATCTTTTTTTGTTATTTGCATACCTTTGATATTGGTTTTAGCTTTTCCGGCAGATTGTTTAATACGAATTTCAAATCTTGCATAATTGAATTTGAAATGCAAAGATCCTAAGTTGTATTCGCTATTTTTTTGTTGAATTACATTCAGAGAATTTACTAGATTTGATCTTTTTTCACCGTAAGAAACAACACCATGATTTAGGGAACTATTTTCTTCTAAACAAAAGAACGTTGATTGAGATAATGAAGAGTTTTCTTTACCAAGATTTACTTGTAATAATTCAATATCACAATTCTTTTCTAAAAATATTACTAGGGTTTTGGCGTTTAAAGAATTACTTGATGCATGACTAAAGATTTCAATAGGAGGGATTTTTGAGCCATTTATTTTTAATCCCAAGATATTTTTTGTACAACTTAAAGACAGATTTAGTAGTTCACTCCAATTTTCGTTTTGATCAAAACAAGATATCTGATCCTTTATATATTTATTTAATTCACCATCACTTAATTGCTGTATTGAATAATTTTCATCTATTAATTTAATTTGGCAATTCTCACCAATTATTAATCTAATAGCATTTTGAGAATTTTTCGGATAGGGGATATCAAGTTTTGGATTTTCTTCATTAACTGAGTAGTCTAAAAAGTTTGAAAATTTTGATTTATTTGAAAGTCTCCATAATTCACTTTTAGGATTAGGGAGGGGACTTGATTGTAATTTATGAAGACAGATTTTTTGTATTTCTGTTTGATTGTCAATTAATTTATTAGTTTTTATTTTTTCAATAATTTCCATTTGTTTAAGTCTCTTTTACAAAGTTATCAGTCCATTCATAACCTTTTTTTTCAAGTTCTAATGCAAGATCACTTCCTCCAGTTCTTATTATTTGTCCGTCTGACATAACATGAACATAATTTGGTTCAATTTCATCTAGTAATCTTTGGTAGTGAGTAATTAATATAATTCCAGTCTGTGCATTAGATATTTTTTTGATTCCTGTAGCTACTATTCTAAGAGCATCAATATCTAGACCAGAATCGGTCTCATCTAATATTGCTATCTTGGGCTCAAGTAAAGCCATTTGTAGAATTTCATTTCTTTTCTTTTCACCTCCGGAAAATCCTTGATTTACACTTCTTGATAGGAATGCATGATCCATTTTCACAAGTTCTAACTTTTCTTTAACTAATTCTTCAAAATCAAAAGTATCTAATTCTTCTTTGTTAAGGAATTTTCTTCTAGAATTAGTTGAAACTCTAAGAAACTCAAGATTACTAACGCCTGGAATTTCTATTGGATATTGGAAACCAAGAAAAATTCCTGATTGTGCTCTTTCTTCAGGTTCTAGAGAGTTGATATTTTCACCTGAAAATATTATGTTGCCATTTGTAATATTATACGAGGGATGCCCTGCAATGATTTTCGAAAGAGTACTTTTGCCACATCCATTTCTTCCCATAATGGCATGGATTTCTCCAGGATAGACAGTAAGTGAAACTCCCTTCAATATTGGAAGATTATCAGTAGATGCAAAGAGATTTTCAACTTCTAATATTGGATCTGATTCTTTCATTTTACTTTGCATTTCAGTTGAAATTGATTAATTAACCTACTGACCCCTCGAGTTTAAGTGCCAGTAACTTATCTGCTTCAGCAGCAAACTCCATAGGTAATTGATTAAATACATCTCTGCAGAAACCACTGACCATCATAGATATTGCCTCTTCAAATTCTATACCTCTGCTTTGGAGATAAAAAAGTTGATCTTCGGAGATTCTACATGTGCTTGCTTCATGCTCAATTTCAGAATTGGGTTGTTGAGATTTGATATAAGGGAATGTATTTGCAGAAGCTTGATCCCCTATTAACATTGAATCACATTGACTGTAATTTCTGGATCCTTTAGCTTTTGTCCCGATTTTGACAAGGCCTCTATAGCTATTTTTTGAATTACCTGCGCTTATACCTTTGCTAACAATAGTTGATTTGGTTTTGGGACCAATATGGATCATTTTTGTTCCGGTATCTGCTTGCTGAAGATTATTTGTGAGTGCTACTGAATAAAATTCTCCTACAGATTCTTCCCCTAAAAGGAGACAGCTAGGATACTTCCATGTAATTGCTGACCCGGTTTCAACTTGAGACCAGCTAATTTTACTTCTCTTACCTAAACATTTTCCTCTTTTGGTGACAAAATTAAAAATTCCGCCAACACCTTCTTCATCACCTGCATACCAATTTTGTACTGTAGAATATTTTATTGAGGCATCGTCTAAGGCTATGAGTTCCACAACTGCAGCATGTAGTGTATTTGTATCAAACATAGGAGCTGTACAACCTTCTAGATAACTTACAGAACTTGATTCTTCAGCAATGATTAGTGTTCTCTCAAATTGTCCAGAATCTCCACTATTAATTCTGAAGTAAGAAGATAAGTCCATAGGACAAGTAACACCTTTTGGAATATAAACAAAAGAACCATCACTAAAAACAGCAGAATTTAGTGCTGCAAAATAATTATCACTAGCTGGAACTACTGTACCTAAATATTTTTCAATCAATTCCGAGTGATTTTTTACTGCTTCACTGATTGAGCAAAATATAACTCCATGTTCAGCCAGTTCCTCTCTAAATGTTGTAGCTATAGAAACACTATCAAAGACTGCATCTACTGCTACATTTGTGAGTTTTTTTTGCTCAGTAAGAGGTATTCCCAATTTGTCAAAAGTCTCAAGAAGTTTGGGATCAACTTCATCTAAACTAGAAATTTTCTCTTTTTGTTTGGGAGCAGAGTAATAAATTATATCTTGATAATCGATTTGTTTGTATCCCAATCCGGCCCAATCAGGTTCATTCATTTTTTGCCATTTTTTAAAAGCTTTTAATCTAAAATCAAGGAGATATTTTGGTTCTTCTTTTTTTTGTGAAATAAGCCTAATTATCTCTTCATTTAATCCCTTTGCAATTTTTTCAGTTTCAATATCTGTAACGAAACCATACTTATAAGGCTCCTTTACTACTTCTTTAACTAAATTTTCGTTAACCATGTTATCTAAAAATAACCAATTACAATTAGCTTTATATACTCTAACGAAAGATACCCCCAATATTGAGTTTTTTCCCTTTATTAAAACTAAAAATTAATGTCTAATAATCTTGATCCTTTTTCAAACCCTTTAAACATCTTAACTATTAAAGAGATTGACAATCTAGATTTACCAATAATGCAGAAACATCATGTAAGAATACTTGCTCATTGCCTCCAGATTTTAAAAATCATAAACGCGGATGAGTATTCTGAATTTTACGATAAAAATGCTCTTAGAAAATGGTGTGATAATCAGTCCAGAAAATTTGAAGATAAAAAATTTAGTGACCTTTTTTATGCCCAATTAGATTCTACTGCAAAAAAGTTAAATACTTTTTCACAAAGAATAGGTAAAAATATTGAGGATTTAGAGATTGAGGATTTAGTACTTTTAGTTGAAAAAAGTTAGAAATCTCACCAAATTGATCCCGAAGAAAAAATATATTTTTGTTGAGTCGTTAACAAATTTGGGTAATAAAATTTAAAAAAAAAGAAAATCAATTTACATTTAAACAAACTCTGCAAATTAACTAATTCCTTTATTACCAACTGTTTTGACCAGAAATACAAAATTTGTAAATTATTGAGTAGTCAGAGGATCCTGACGACAGGTCCAAAAGGCACACAAATTCTAAAAAAAAAGAACATACTGATCCCAAACAAAAACGGAGATTTAAAGTGGCTGAAGTGATCATGAATAAAGATCAATTACTCTCACTAACCCTCAGACAATTACGTCAAGAAGCCAGTAAATTATCAGTACCTTTATACAGTCGTAAAACAAAGGCTGTTTTAGTTGACCTAATACTTAAATACCATGAAAAATCTTCTAATAAAACTAATATCACTTCACCTAAGACAAACCCTGAAGTTACTTTTGAGACCAATACCTTCAATAGCAGTGAAGAAGTTAAAACAAGTGTAGTCTTCTTACCTAGAGATCCAGATTGGGCTTATGTTTTCTGGCAAATTTCTGATGCTGATCGAGAAAAAGCACAATCTTTGGGAGCAAATAAATTATGTTTACGTTTATTTGATGCATCTGGTTCTGATGGAAGTAATTTGAATCAAGGAACACTAAGGGAGATAGCAGTTGATAGTTATAGTACTGAGTGGTACTTACCAATCCCACTTGCAGATAAAGATTATAAGGTTGAGTTAGGTTACAAATATGGTTTTAACTGGATGTCCTTGGCTTTTTCTTCTATAAGTCATGTGCCTGCATCTCATCCATCTGAGCAAATTCTTGATAAATTCGTACCTTTTAATTTGGATTCAACTTCTGAGTCAATCCCAGATATTTCAAACCCTGTTGCTTCAGAACAAAATGGTATGCATGAAAGGTTATATCAAGCTGCAACAAACATTCCTCTTAGAAGGAAAGTTGGTTCAGAAGAATTTATGGAAAATGTAAATTCAACAAACCTCAATGATAATCTTACAGATTCAGGGGTTGGTAAATGGTCATCTGGTTTAAATGACTCTGGAAGTGGAATTGTTAAAAATAGATCTTTTTGGCTCGTTGCTGATGCTGAATTAATCGTTTATGGAGCTACAGAGCCTTCTGCAAAATTGACAATAGGTGGAGAAGAGGTACCCCTTGCTGCAGATGGTACCTTTAGAATTCAAGTTCCATTTAGAGACGGGACTCAAAAATATGATGTTAAAGCTGTTGATGTATCTGGTGAGCAAGAAAAAAACATATCAATGAAATTTGATAGAACAACACCACTTGACGATACTAATGAAAAAGATAAAGCTGAGACAGAATGGTTTTAATTAATTAAATTAATGCTGAAAAAAATTGTAGCTTTTACTCCTTTGTTTGGAGCATTAACATTTCCACTAGTAGTTCCAATTACAATTTCTAAATTTGGGGTTAATTATGGAATTCTGAGTGCATTATTAATTTCTTCATTATGGTTTATCGCTATGTTAAGAACTTCCGAAATGCCTCATTAATTTAGTTAGATTTTTGGAAGTTTCTTAAAAATATGTCTCAAGTTAAAGTAATTAATATAAATTCTCCTTTTTTAGATCAAAAACCAGGAACTTCTGGTTTAAGAAAAAGTACTTTAAAGTTTCAGGAAGAACATTATCTAGAAATTTTTATTGAAGCAATCTTACAATCATTGGAAGATTTACAAGGCTCAACATTAGTAGTTGGTGGTGATGGCAGATATGGCAATATTGAAGCAATAGAAAAAATTGTTCAAATTTGCATTGCTCATAAAGTTCAAAAGGTTATTGTTCCAAAATTCGGTTTATTATCTACTCCTGCAACATCACATTTAATTAGAAAAGAAAACGCTATTGGTGGAATTATTCTTTCTGCAAGCCATAATCCTGGTGGGATTGATGGCGACTTTGGAGTGAAATTGAATATCTCTAATGGTGGCCCAGCTCCTGAGATAATTACTAATAAGATTTTTAAGGCTTCACAATTACTAACTAATTATAAAATTTGTAAAATTCAATTACCTGATTTTAGTGAATATGGAACTTATTCTTACGAGGAAACTACCTTAGAAATTATTGATGGATTGAAAGATTATTCTAATTTGATGGAGAAAATTTTTGATTTTGATCAAATTAGTGATTTTCTAAAAAAAGATTTCTCGTTAATCTTTGATGCAATGAATGCGGTTACCGGACCATATGCAAAAAATATTTTTGTTGAAAAAATGGGTCTTGCACATGATTGTGTTATGAATAGTAATCCGTTAAAAGATTTTGGAGGTTTACATCCTGATCCTAATCTTACTTACGCATCCCACTTAGCTGATTTGTTATTAAATAAAAAATCTTATAGTTTTGGTGCTGCTTGCGATGGAGATGGAGATAGGAATATGATTTTAGGAAGAGGATGTTTTGTAAATCCTAGTGATAGTCTTGCAGTTATAACTGCTAACACCAAATGTGTCCCTGGGTATAAAGATGGTATTACAGGTGTAGCACGATCCATGCCAACCAGCTCAGCGGTTGATAACGTTGCGCATGCATTAAAAATACCTTGTTTCGAGACACCTACAGGTTGGAAATTTTTTGGAAATCTTTTAGATTCTGATTTAATTACTTTATGTGGAGAAGAAAGTTTTGGAACAGGTAGTAACCACGTAAGGGAAAAAGATGGATTATGGGCAGTTTTGTATTGGTTACAAGTTTTAGCTGAAAAAAATTGCTCGGTAGGAGATTTGATGCAGAATCATTGGAGACAATTTGGTAGGAATTATTATTCAAGACATGATTATGAGGCAATTCCCTCTAATATTGCTGATCAAATCTTTAGCAATCTAACTTCTATGCTCAAAAATTTAAAAGGGAATAATTTTGCTGGCCATTTAGTTCAAGTTGCAGATAACTTTTCATATTTAGACCCTGTTGATGATTCTATAAGTAAAAATCAAGGCTTAAGATTGATTCTGGATGACAATTCTCGAGTAATTATGCGTCTTTCTGGAACTGGAACTAAGGGTGCAACATTAAGACTTTACTTTGAGAAATTTTTCAATCCTGAACAGAATCTTTCGTTAAATCCTCAAGTCGCTTTGAAACCTTTAATAGATGATTTAGATGATTTGTTAAACATTTCGAAACTTACTCAAATGGAAACCCCTACAGTAATTACATAGACTTTAAAGTAATTATTTTTTGATTTAATTTACATGCATTCAGAAAATTTATTTACTAATTATTCTCAAGTAGAAAATAATGCTCCTTTGGCAGATAAATTAAGACCAAAGAATTTGCAAGATTTTTTTGGTCAACAAACAATCTTGAATGAGAATTCCCTTTTAAGAAGTGCGATATTAAACGATAAGATTAGTAATTTTATTTTTTCTGGCCCTCCTGGGGTAGGAAAAACTACCTTAATTGAAATTATCTCTTTTAATACGCGTTCAAAATTAATTAAGTTAAATGCAGTATTATCAAGTGTTAAAGAATTAAGAAATGAAATCGCTAATGCAAAAGATAGATTAATAAATTCAAAAAGAAAAACAATTTTATTTATCGATGAGGTTCATAGATTTACATCAGTTCAGCAAGATGCTCTATTACCTTCAATAGAAAATGGAACTATAACTTTTATTGGTGCTACAACTGAAAACCCTTTCTTTGCTGTTAATAAAGCGCTTGTTAGTAGGTCTCGTATTTTTACATTACTTCCTTTGGCTCAAAATGATTTGCAGAAAATAATACAAAAAGTCATAACTTACTATTCAAAACAAAAAGATTCAAAAAAGGTTTATTTAACCCAGGATGCAATAAGTCATTTAATTAAATTTTCTGGCGGTGATGCAAGAACATTAATCAATGCCTTAGAGATGGCCATAGAAACAACTGCTAAAAATGATGCTAAAGAAATCAATATTAATCTCTCAATAGCAGAGGATGCAATTCAAAAGAAAAATATTGTTTACGATAAAAATGGTCAAAATCATTACGATGTAATAAGTGCCTTTATCAAATCCATAAGAGGTTCTGATCCAGATGCAACTTTATTATGGCTTGCTAATATGCTGGAGGCTGGTGAAGATCCTAATTTTATTTTTCGAAGACTACTTATATCTGCCAGTGAAGATATTGGAATGGCTGATCCTAATGCCATAGTAGTTGTAAAATCCTGCTGTGATGCTTTTGATAGAGTTGGTTTTCCAGAAGGATTATATTTTTTAACTCAGGCTTCTTTATATTTAGCTATGTCTCCAAAAAGTAATAGTACGAAAAGTATTTTTAAAGCAATTGAAACAATCAAATTTACCAATGCTTTTGATGTTCCACTTCATTTAAAAAATAATTCTAATAGTTATGTCAATCCTCATAATTATCCAGGCAATTGGGTCGCACAAGAATATCTCCCTAAATCTTTAAGAGATTTAAAAATATGGGAACCAAATAATAATGGATGGGAGAAAACTAAATATGAAGAACTACTTAGAAGAAAAGAAAACTAAAAATTTTTCGAACAACAAATAATCTCAGGATTAAAAGAAGTTTTTTCTTCGTAGGCTAAAGCAATAGTCCAATTATAAAAGTTAATATGTGAATAATTTAAATGTATGTTTTTCTTCTTATGAATTAACTCTTTTGGCTTTTCAAAATATTGCCAATGGTTTATGTCTTTAGCTAATTTTCCATGATTCCATTTTATAGCCGCTTCAACAGCGCACCATTGATTTAATATCATATTTTTTGTCAAATAATTATTATGGATTGATTTATTGGTATGAAAAAAATATTTTTCTGCAAATTTTATATGGTTAAAATCTCTATCTGTTCTCTCAATATCAATCCCTATTTTGCTTTTATGCCAGACTATAGTAATTGCATCTTTACAATGACTTAAACTTATATTTCCCATGCCAGAGGGTAAACTTGGAGGTTGTCCAGGATGAGCATTAATCGAAATTTCAAGGGGATCTAAATCAAAAAGTGTTGAAAGTGATTGTCGTAAATAAGCTCTTGTTTCTAAAAAAATCTTTGATCTTGAACTTGATAGATTTTTTGCAGTTTTAATTTCTTCTACCGTTGCGACATCTTGTACACCTTTAATCTCATAAAACCAAATTTTTGGTATTTTATGTTCATACTCATTTAAAAATTTCAATGGCTCTTAAGGTTGGCGACAAAGCACCAGAATTTAAATTAAAAGATTCTTTTGAGAAAGAAGTTTCTCTTAGTGATTTTAAAGGTAAAAGAATAATACTATATTTTTATCCAAAAGATAATACTCCAGGATGTACTAAAGAAGCCTGTAATTTTAAAGAGAATTGGGATTTACTCAAAAAAAATAATATTATTGTGCTTGGTATTAGTAAAGATAATGCCTCCTCTCATCAGAAGTTTATAGAAAAATTTAAATTACCTTTTATTCTTTTAACTGATCCTGAACCTTTTAAAGTTTCTTCAGATTACGAAAGCTATGGACTTAAGAAATTCATGGGAAAAGAATATATGGGAATGATGAGAAATACTTTTTTGATTGATACTGATGGTAACATCGAAAAAATTTACTTAAAGATAAAAGCAGCAATAATGGCTGATCATATAATTGCAGACCTTGGGTTAAAGTAATTTTTTTACAGACAGGTAGTGAATAATCATCCCTTCCATAACTAAATTAGGAGCATTGATAATATTTTCTTTTGGAGTCTTTAGAGATTTTGTAAGGAATTCAGAATCTCCTCCACAGATTATTAAAATATCATTTGCGGGATTAAATAAACTATTAATTACTCCAGTAAGCGAGTTGATTACTCCTTTTAAAATTGCTTCTTCTGTATTAATTAAAAAATCTTGGATCGGAATATTATATTTTTTGGGAACTTTAAGATTTTTTGTATTTTGTTCCATTGATTTTAATTGTGTCAGAAAACCTGGAATAAGTTGCCCTCCTATGATTGATCCATTTGAATTCAATTTTGTGATTGATAATATTGTTCCAAAATCTGCAATTAGCAAATCTTTTTTTAAAGGGTTTTCAATAATTTTTAAAGCTGCAATACATGCAAGAGCTCTATCAACTCCAAAATAATAAGGAAGATTTGATAACTGAATATCTATAGTTTGTATTTCATTTTCTTTTTTCAGTAAAAAATTTGGTAGTTTTCCTACTGAAGCCCAAATTAATTGATCAAGATCTATATTTTCGGGAACTTTTTGCTCTTTTTTGGTATGGAAGAATTTAGATTGATTTTTAGAATATTTTGCCCAATGAAGCCTACTATTGCCTACCAATAAAAAATTTATATCTGAGACCATTGTTCTATGATCAATTTAATTATTCGTGTGTATTCCACATTCTTGTTTTATGCCTCCAAATCTTGTATCTCTGCCTTTTGTTTCGATACCATCGGGACCGCTTGAATGCCAATCGCCTACAGAAGAATATCCTTTAATAAATAGTGGATGGGCAGGTAAATTATTCTCTTCCATATAATAAAAAATATCTTTATTTGTCCAATTTAATAAAGGTCTCAGAGAAAGTCTTTGACGAATTACGTCTAGGAATTTCATTTTGTTTCTATTTTCTGTTTGACTTGATCTAACACCGCTTGCCCAGCAGGAAATATTATGTTTTTCTAGACCATTTTCTAAAGGTTTTATCTTTCTTAAGTCATGATACTTATCTAAATCACTCTCTTTATTTGTTTCCCAAAGTTTTCCGTATTTAGCCTCCATTCTTGCTGGAGATAATTCACTTTGTAGAACTTCTACTTCTAAGGATAAATCTTCAATAAGATTTTCAGCGTAATAGTATGTTTCTGGAGGTAGGTAACCTGTATCTATCCAAAATATTTTGATTTTTTTTTGTAAACATAATTTACTGACCATATTTAAAAGGACTGATGACTGTATCCCAAAACTTGTTGTAATGGCAAATTGATTATCAAACTTTTCATAACCCCATGTAAGCATTTCTTGAGGCTTAATATGTACAAGCTCTTGATTATATTTCCTTAAGTTAGTTTTAATATCTTTCTGGAGGTTTTCAATCATTCTTCAATTTGGTGATGAGTTCAATTTTATTTCGCTCAATTTAAAAATTATTCGTATAGTTTAATAATACATTTACGAATAACAATATTTCTCAAATGAAATCAATACAAAAACCAATAGTAATAGTTGGAGCAGGTTTTGCGGGTATGACATTTGCTTTAAATTTAAAGAGACTTAATCCTTCTTTACCGATTCTTATAGTTGATTCTGAAACCAACTTTATATTTAAACCTTTAATGTACGAAGTTTTAAGTAAAGAAATAAGAAGTTGGGAAGCCACCCCAAAATTTGCAAATATTTTTTCTGATGCGAGTATAACTTTTTTAAGAAATTGTTTAACCAATATTTACTTCAAAGAAAATATTCTTGAATTTAGTGACGATTTAAAATTAAGTTATCAGTATCTTGTTATCTGTACAGGATCTATTCCAAATAGTTTTTCAATAAAAGGTGTAGATGAAAATTGTTATTTTTTTAATGATTTTCACGATCTAAATAAATTAAACTCTTTTTTAAAAAAATCACAAGAAACTGTTTTAAATAAAAAGTTATTCATAATTGGGGGTGGTCCCTCCGGCATCGAGTTGGCATGCAAAATTAAAGATATATTTACAGACCAATTTGAAATTAATGTAATAGAAAAATCAAATGAGATCCTTAATAAAAACAAAATTTTTAATAGAGAACAAGCAGAGAAGGCATTAGAAAAAAGAAAAATCAACGTTCTTTTGAATTCCACAGTTAAAGAAGTCTCAGAAACTAAAATTAGTATTTCTAGTGAGGTTGGAATAACTTCTTTAGATAAAGACATTGTTATTTATACTGCAGGTGTTAAAGCTAATTTGTCTTATTTACAAACTGATGAAATAACAAAAAAATTTGGAAGAATTTTAGTTAATAATAATTTGCAAATAGAAAACCATAAAAACTGTTTTGCTATTGGCGATATTTCAGTTATTGAAGGGATGGAGGATTTACCCATCACTGCGCAGGTCGCTATGCAGGAAGGAAATCATCTAGCTAATACTTTAGAACTTTTAATTCAAGGAAAGGATACTTTACCCTTTGAATTTAAAGACAATGGTGAAATGATTAGCTTAGGAATAGGAGAAGCTTCAATTTCTGGGCTTGGGGTTACTTTATCTGGGAAATTGGCTTTTGAGGCAAGAAGACTTATATATGCTTCCAAGTTACCTGATATTACTGAAAGCTTAAAATCTGCATCTTCATGGATATTCCAAAAAAAATCCATTTTTAAAAAGTTTCTTAAAAAAGATAAATCCAATTAAACTTTTTTGAAATATTGTTTTTGGGTATATTGAGTTAAATAAGTTTAGTATGAATTTAATTGCAGTAGTTAGTAATAATTTTGATTCGTTTATAACGGTAGTTGTTTTAATAATGTCAATAATTTTGTTTATTAAAAATACTATTGCGCCAGAATTGACTGGTTTGTTATGTGTTGGAATATTTATAGCTACAGGGGTTCTTTCTCCTGAAAAAGCTTTAGCTGGATTTGGTAGCCCATCCTTAATTACCCTTATGGGGTTATTTGCAGTTTCTTCGGCATTATTTAAAAGTGGTGCTTTAGACAGAGTAAGAGAATTGATTTCTTCAGAAAGTATTAGAACGCCAAGGAAATTAATTTCTTTAATAGCTTTTTTGATTGCTCCAATATCTGGAATTGTACCTAATACTCCAGTAGTGGCATCTTTGTTACCTTTAATTGAAGGTTGGTGCGAGCGGAGAAATATATCTCCATCAAAAGTTTTATTACCTCTTTCTTTTGCTACTTTACTAGGTGGAACTCTAACATTATTAGGTAGCTCAGTAAATCTTCTCGTAAGTGATATTAGTCAACAATTAGGTTATGGAGCTTTGGAATTATTTAGTTTGACTTCAATCGGAATCCCTGTATGGCTTATAGGTACAACCTATATGATTCTAGTTTCTGACATGCTTTTGCCAGATAGAGGGAGAGATAAGGAATTTATTAAAATTGGTGATATGAATATATACTTTACTGAAGTTACTATTCCTCCTAATTCAGAATTGGTTGGACAATCTGTCAGAAATAGTAGATTGCAAAGACGATTTGACGTTGATGTTCTGGAATTGCAACGAAATGGAAAAGTTATTCTTCCTCCTTTGGCTGATAGAAAGATTGAACCGGATGATAGATTAATAATCCGCGTTACAAGGGCAGACTTATTTAGGCTGCAACAGGAACATACCATTCTATTAGGCGAAAATAAAACATCTTTCGATGGAGCTAATGTTTTCTCAGATGATGAAGGCACTAAAACCTTTGAAGCCTTATTGCCAGCAGGCTCAACTCTAGCTGGTGCAAGTTTGAGAGAATTAAGATTCAGGCAACGTCACAATGCAACAGTTTTGGCACTGAGAAGAGGTCAGCAAACTGTTCAGGAGAGATTAGGCCAAGCTGTTTTAAGAGCTGGTGATGTTTTATTGTTGCAAGCGCCGTTAGATTCAATAAGGGGTTTGCAGGCCAGTAATGATTTGCTTATTTTAGATCAATTCGAAGATGATTTACCTGTTTTGATAAAAAAACCTATATCGATTGCAATCGCAATAGGAATGGTGGTTTTACCTTCTGTTACTAATATTCCATTAGTAGGTTCAGTCCTTTTAGCAGTCATTGCCATGGTTGCTTGTGGATGTTTAAGACCTGCAGAGATACAAAAATCAATTAGGTTAGACGTCATTTTATTGTTGGGATCCCTATCATGTTTTAGTGTTGCTATGCAAGTAACAGGATTAGCAGATTTAATAGCGGTAAATCTCAATTTTGCTCTTAATGGAATGCCTCTGTATTTTGCACTAGTCGTAATTTTTGTATCGACAGTTATTCTTACACAATTTATAAGTAATGCTGCTTCGGTTGCTTTGATTTTGCCTGTTGCTATTGAATTTTCAAATGTTTTAGGCATTTCACCAAGCGCTTTAATAATGCTCGTTTTATTTGGTGCAAGTCAATCTTTCTTGACTCCAATGGGTTATCAAACAAATTTAATGGTTTACGGTCCTGGAAGGTATAGATTTTTTGATATCGCAAAATACGGAGCTGGATTAACACTTATAATGTCATTTACGGTGCCAGCATTGATAATTTTAAATTACGGGTAATATCGTGAAATTCACAAGTAAGGTTTATAAGTTAAAAGATGCTTACAAAAAGCTATCTGTACCTCAATTTACAATTGTAACAGGATTGTTTATTATTTTCTTTGGAACTTTAATGTTGAGCTCCCCATTATGTTCATCTTCGAAGGTTGGTTTGTGGGAAGCATTTTTTACATCTACTTCTGCTATAACAGTTACTGGCTTGACAATAATAGATATTGGTGTTGATTTAAATTTCTTTGGCCAAGTTTTCTTGGCTTTTATGCTTTTATCAGGTGGCCTAGGATTAATGGCTATTACGACATTCTTACAAGGTTTCGTTGTAAAGGGTACAAAGCTAAGAACTAGATTAGACAAAGGAAAGACTCTTGATGAATTTGGAGTTGGAGGTATTGGTAGAACTTTTCAAAGTATTGCTATTACCGCAACTTGTATCATATCTTTTGGCGCAATTATTTTATATTCTTTTGGATTTGTAGATATTCAAAATAAATGGGAAAGACTTTGGTCATCAATTTTTCATAGCATATCTGCATATAACAATGCAGGTTTTTCTTTATGGTCAAATAGTCTCCAAGACTATAGGACCAATATTTTGGTTAATATTGTATTTGTTTTTCTAATTTTCATGGGTGGCTTGGGATGGAGGGTTATTGATGATATTTGGAGTAATAAAAAAAATCTTTCATATAAAAAACTGAGCCTTCATTCCAGATTAGTTATTAGGACAAGTTTGTCACTAATACTATTCGGATCAATTGGATTATTTATCACTGAATCATTGCTAAATAGCCAATTTTTTAAAGATTTGAATTTGTTTGAACGGTTATTATCATCAATCTTTGAAACAGTTAGTGCAAGAACTGCAGGCTTTACAAACTACCCGATCTCATTGAACTCTGTTTCAGATACAGGTCTCTTGTTATTAATGACATTGATGTTTATTGGAGCAAGTACTGGAGGGACTGGTGGAGGTATAAAAACAACTACATTTATTGCTTTAATGGCTGCAACTAGATCAACTTTAAGAGGTCAGAAAGATGTAATTATTAGCAATAGATTAATTTCGGATAAAGTTATTCTAAAAGCAGTTGGAATTACAGTTGGCTCATTGCTCTTCGTTATCTTAATGGCAATGTTGCTAAGTACATCTAATACGTTTATTAAAAAAGAATCTTTCACATTTCTTGAAATTCTTTTCACTTGTATATCTGCATTTGCAACAGTTGGTTTTGATATTGGTTTAACTGTAAAATTAAATCATTTTGGCCAATTTATTCTTATTGTCGGTATGTTTGTGGGCAGACTTGGTATTCTTTTGTTATTAAGTGCACTTTGGCAGGCTCTTTACAAGAGTAAAATAGATAGACAAAAGAGAATTGGCTATCCTAGGGCTGATCTTTATGTTTAGAATTAACTGATTTTATTATGGCTGATTGGTGGCAATGGTCTCAAAAAAGAGAAAAAGAAGCTCTCAATTTCGCAGTTGTCGGTGTTGGAAGATTTGGAACCGCTGTTTGTAGAGAGCTTATAAGTAATGGTGCAGATGTTCTGGCTGCAGATTATTCAGAAAAAGCTATTGATGATTTGAGACAATTAGAACCTTCGATAGAAGCTAGAGTTGTAGATTGTACTGATGAAGAGTCTATGAAGGAATCTGGAATACTTGAAATGAATACTGTCGTAGTAGGTATAAGTGAACCGATTGAAGCAAGTATAACCACAACACTTATTGCTAAGGATAGTGAAGGTAGCAAAGTAAAAAGGGTAATAGCCAGAGCTACCAGTGACTTACACGAGAAAATGTTAAAAAGGGTAGGTGCAGATAAAGTTGTCTTCCCTTCTAGAATGCAAGGAGAAAGATTAGGTTTAGAGTTAGTTAGACCAAATCTAATCGAACGATTGGAACTAGATAACCAAACTGGTATAGATGAAATTACTGTTCCAGAGGAATTTATTGGAAGATCTTTGAGAGATTTAAATTTGAGGAAAAATTATTTAGTAAATGTTCTTGCAGCAGGACCTGCGGAAGAGTTAACAGTTAATCCGCCTGCAAAATATATTTTGGAAAGAGGAAATATTTTGGTAGTTATGGGAAAAACTATTGATCTACAGAAATTACCTCAAAATTAATTATTTTAATCAGATTTTTTATAGTATCTAATTCTTTGAGGAGCTCTTTTTAATTTTCTGACGCTTTGCTTTTCAAGTTCATCTCTAAATTTATCTGTATTAAAATTATTTTCTGAGACAAGTGATTCGCTCTCTTTCTCAAAGAATTTTTTTATACCTTGTTGTATTAATACTTTTGCCATATTACTTACTGTCCTAGACTCATTGTTAGCTAAAATAGTCAGTTGCTCACAAATTAATTCCGGAAGAACCACTTGAATTCTAGGGGATTTAGGCTTCCCATTTGTTGAATTTTGACGGGTAGCCATGAGGCAATGTGGATAACTGTTACTTATTAGTATACACAGTTAGTCAAGGATACTATCTTTGTGTATATTATTAGTAAGGAAATATATACCCTTATCAATTAATTGTGTTTATTGCCCCATGAAAAATTCAAGAAAACTTGATTCGTCTAAAAGGTCGATAATTGATAAAAAGAAAAAAAGATTAGTTAATTCTGATTCTTGCGATACTGAAAACAGTGATGTTTTGGTATCAGCTGTAATAAGCCCTTATTTATTAACTCACCTTCACCATATTCTTCAACAGTCAGAGTATTACGCGCAAAAGGATGGTAGAAAATCTCATGCAGCTAACTTTGCTAAATTGAGAAAGGTTTTATGTTTAGATGCAAGAAGTATGGCAGATGCATCAGCAAAAGAAATAAAAGATGCTGATAATGATTTAACTATTGATAAATATAATGAACAAAAAGTAGCTTGAAGTAATAATCTATATAATAAATAGATTTTTAGAAACATGTCTAATAATGCTGAAAAGCTTTATAAGTTAATAGCAAAAGACTCCAAAAAGAAACAAAGTTTGTTTTTGATAGCTTTAACTAATCCCAAAAAAGCCTTAGATAAAATATGCGATATTGGCAACGAGCTAAATATTTCTGTTACTAAAGAAGAGGTTATTGAATATTTGAGTACCATTGATGATGAAGCAACTAAAATGTGGTTGGTTAAGGCTCGAGGAGGTCTCTAGGAGCAGGTTTCAAATAATTATTGTTTTGATTAGTCATCGGTTTTATTCTTTTGTTGTAACCACCTCCACCAGCTAAAGTCCAAAAAAACCAATAACTTGGAATTGCTAGAGCTGCAGCTATGAAAATTACTATAATTTGTTCTAGTCTTTTCATAATTCAATTTTATTCCACAAAATATTTTTTAGTAAGTATGTCTAAGATTTTGTAAATTCTATTTTAAAAAAGTGATTAGATTTGAAGGTGTAAGCAAAATTTATCTGACAGATTTTGTTTTAAAAAATATTAATTGGGAAATTAAGAATGGAGAGAAAGTCGGATTAGTTGGTTCTAATGGTGCTGGTAAATCAACCCAATTTAAGATTTTAATTGGAGATGAAGATCAAACAAGTGGAACCATCATTAAAGAGGGAAATCCTAAAATTGCCCATTTAAAACAAGAGTTAGACTGTAACTTAAATCGATCAGTCAGAGAGGAACTAGAAAGTTCTTTCGAAGATATACAAATTGTTGATAATAAACTTTTAGAAATTGAGAATAAAATGAAATCATTAGATATAAAAAAATATTCTGATGAATTTGAAACATTAGTAAATCAACTTGCAAAATATCAAGCAAAATTTGAAGCTTTAGGTGGTTATAAAATGCGAGCCGATGTAGACAAAATACTACCAAAACTAGGCTTTTCTATAGAAGATGCTGATAGATTAGTTGGAAATTTTTCAGGTGGCTGGCAAATGAAAGTAGCACTTGGAAAAATAATCTTACAAAAACCTGATTTACTTTTACTAGATGAACCTACCAATCATTTAGATCTGGACACTATTTTTTGGTTGGAAGAATATCTATCTTCTCTTAAAATTGCAATTATCATTATTAGTCATGATAGATATTTTTTGGATAAATTATGTAAAAAAATAATTTTTATAGATAGAGGAATATCTGAAACATATAATGGTAACTACTCTTTTTTTCTGGAGCAGAAATCTATAATTGAGCAATCAAAAAATAAAGCATATGAATTACAAGAAAAAGAAATTGCTATTCAGAAGAAGTACATAGATAGATTTAGAGCTAGTGCAACAAGAAGTACACAAGCAAAAAGTCGAGAAAAACAATTAAAAAAGATTTCTAAAATAGAAGCTCCTGCAACAAAATCAAAAAGTCCTGCTTTTCATTTTCCAGAGTGTCCTCGCTCTGGTAAATCAGTTCTAACTATCAAAAATTTATCCCATAGTTATGAGGATAAAATTCTTTTTTTAGATGTCAATTTGAAGATTTCTTCGGGGGATAAAATAGCAATATTAGGACCTAATGGCAGTGGTAAATCTTCATTACTTAAGATTATAATGAAAAGAATATCTCCTGAAATAGGAGAAGTTAAGTTTGGTAAACATAATATATTTACAAGCTATTACGAACAGAATCAAGCTGAAGCACTTCCTCCTGAAGAAAAGGTTATTGATTTAATCTATAATAAATGTCCAGAATGGCAACAAAAAAAAGTAAGAACATTTTTAGGAAGTTTTGGTTTTCAAAAGGAAACTGTTTTTAAATTTATTAAACAACTAAGTGGGGGAGAAAAGGCAAGATTAGCATTGGCTCTTATAATTATGAATCCAAGTAATTTTCTTTTGTTAGACGAGCCAACCAATCATTTGGATATAGAATCTAAAGAAAATTTAGAATTAGCAATTAAGAATTATAAAGGTACATTATTAATCATTTCTCATGATCGATATTTTATCTCAAAAGTTGCAAATAGAATTGTAGAAATTAAAGATTCAAAGTTACTTTCTTATAATGGTAATTACGAATATTTTTTAGAAAAGAAATAAAATGAAAAAATTAATCAAATGCAAAATTATCCTTTTTTGATGGCTTTATTTTTGCTTTTAAATAAATTTACATTGAGCTAGGCATGATCACTCATTTACCTTTACATATTTTACACTTTTTGTTTAGTGTTAAAAATACAAGAAAAAATTTTCAATACTACTCATGAAAAATTACTATTTCATAGAAAAAAAGTTTCAAATTTCTGATCCTATTGATAATTATTTTGAATGCATTTCTAGCTGTGATACAAATGATGGTACTTGCATTTCTAGGTGTGTAGAAATACTAAAACAAAATGATAATTGAAAATTTAATTATTTTGTAAATTAGTAATATCAGTTGGTGTTACTTTTAATCTGATTAACCTATTTCTCCGCTTTAACAATATACTTATTTGCTTTTTAGTACCATTTTTATTTATTTCCCTTATGACGTCTGAGGTTGTTTTAATATCTTCCCCCCCTACTTTGATGATTATGTCATTTACTTTAATTCCACTTTGTTCAGCTGGACTATTCGGAACTACATAACCAACTTTTACGGGATTATTATTTGTCCCAAAATTACTTTCATCTATTAGTCTTATCCCAATCATAGGATGTATTACTTTCCCGTTATTTATTAGTTGATAAGTAATTTTCTTGGCTTTATTTATTGGAATTGCGAAACTTAAACCCGCTCCAGGACCAGATCTAATTAATGTGTTAATACCAATTACTTCTCCATCACTATTTAGCAATGGACCACCAGAATTTCCAGGATTAATAGCTGCGTCTGTTTGAATAAGTTCAAGTTTTTTATCGTATATTCCTAATTCCGTGACGTTTCTTTTTAGATTACTAATTATACCAAGCGTAACTGTATTTTCTAGTCCGAATGGATTTCCAACTGCTATTGCCCAATCGCCAACTTTAATTTTTGATGAATCGCCCAATTGTGCCTTTGGCCAAGGTCCTTTCCCTTCAATCTTAAGCACAGCTATATCGGTAAAAAAGTCTTGACCAATTAGTTTTGCTTTTAATTTTTTGCCATTGGTTAACCCAACAATTACCTTATCTGATCCATTTACAACATGAGCATTAGTCATTATAAGTCCGTCTGCAAATATAAATCCACTTCCTTGGTTTTGTTCTATTCTTGGCTGATTTTCGTTAGGTAAATCTAATCCAAAAAATTTTTCAAAATATGGGTCAAAAAACAGTTGAGAATTTCTTGGAAATTTTCTTTTTTTAATATATCTTTGAGTTTCAATTGTTACTACAGAAGAACCAGTTTTCTCTACAGCTTTAGTTATAAAAGATTTTTTTGTATATAAATCAATTTCATTAAAATTTGGTTTAGCTAATGGTTGCGACATTACATTTGATGGATATAAAACGATCGCTGTAATTGCTGATGAGAGTAATATTTGCTTGTGGTTGTATCTTTTCAATTGTAATTTGCTTATGATTTACGTATACATTAAATACAAAGTATTAATGTACTTTAAATATAACTACTAATAAATTTTTTTTTGTTAAGAGAATTACTTATTAATTAAATTAGCAAATTTACTTTTTTTCGGGCTATGATGGTAATCATAAATATAATTAATTAATAGCTTTGATGACTATTTTATTCCCAATAATATATTCTGCAGCTTTAACCTATCTTGTTTGGAAAGCTTTTAAAGTTATGTCAAATGGTTGGGGTTTATCTGGAACAGAAAAAAAACGTTTTAATAACTCTAATTTCCAACAAAAAAAATATACAATACATCCAGAACTTTTAGATAAATCAGGAAACATAACTGAAGAGGAATTGTTAACTGTAAGATTTTCAAATGATAATGATTCAAGCTTAGAAGAAAAGGGTTCAAAAACTGATTAATAGAATTTAAAATTACAGGTCAAAAAGTTGGAATTAAGAACAAAAATTGTATCAGCAGTCATAAGATCACTCAAGCTGCCGCCAAGGTTTAGATTAAAAATGGTTAAAGAAGATCCTATTAGGTTAGAACTTAGTCTAACTCCTTCTTATGGTAAAACCCCAATTATTGTTGGTTTAGTTGAGTCTTTAGACTTAGTTGCTCGTAGAGATAGAGAAGGTAGATTACCTAGAGATTTGCAAGGAACTTGGGATTGGACCGTAAGGCATGGAAAAGTCAGTACTGGAGGATGGAATCCTATGCTAAAGGAAGCTTTGCAAACAATGTTTGATACGGGATTGCCAGCAATTGTTTACGAGGAATTAACTGGAGATGAGTATCGACCTGTTGACGGTGTAAGACACGTTAAATAATTTGTTTAAATACCATAAATCCTTCCTCCAAACGTTAAAATAATATATGTATAAACTTGTTAATTATGAATGATGAAAATCAACCAAGATTTGGATTCGTTAATTTTGCTGAAACCTGGAATGGCCGAATGGCAATGATGGGTATTTTGATTGGTCTTGGGACTGAATTGATTACTGGACAAAGTATACTTCGCCAAATAGGAATTGGTTAGATTTTATTTTATTTCTTCTGCTTTAACTTCAATGGTACTTTCGCTAGGGTTTTTATTTATTTGATTTCTTTTGTTAATATCTTCGAAAGCTTCACCACAATTCATACAGTTACCATTTAAACCTAAGTTTATTGAGCCACAATTGCTACACATATTTATTCTTGATTTGTAAGTGTTAATACCTATAAACGCTAAGAGTAATAATAAAATAGGAATTAGAATTATAAGTAATATAATGTTACCGAGAAGGCTTATGAAAAATTTAATTCCAAAAATAGGAATAACTATAAGAATAATTAATGTATAAAGCAAACTTTTATTAGCTTTAAGAAAGGTATTCATGATATTTATTTTTATCTCTTATGTCTTTTTTTATTTATCAAGGACATACTAGCAATAACAACACTCCAGCACTGTCCAAAATATAAAATCACTCCTAAAAGCCAGACCCATAAAGTAAGTACAAGAAAACCTCCAATAAAACCATATGCTTGAAATCTCACTCCAAGTGAAAGAATACTTTTACTTACTGCCAGATTCAAAGTAGTTAAGCCAATGCCAATAAGAATAGAACCAGGTAAAAGTGGCTTTAAGGGAACTTTTCTACTAGGCAATAGGGCTTGTAATAAAAGTGCCATTAAAGAAAAGCCAATTAGTGGAATTGCAAATTGACCAACTTGTAAAAGAGGTAATTTTTGCAAGAAACCAGAAATTAGATTATTAGATTTTGATAGATTTTCTAAAACATAACTTGGTATCATTCTAAGATTCGCACTAATCTGATCTATTACCATTAAAAATCCTATAAAGAATACTATTAGAAAAGCTTCAACTCTATTACGGAGAAACCTCGAAGCTTGCTCTCTCCACGCAGAATTTGCTTTTTTAGATGGAAGTTCGTCCTCCCAAAGCCTATCCGCGCCTCTTTGGAGAGATAAATATGCATTTCCTGCTGTAAAAAGCAAAAACATGGCTCCTAATATACCTGCCCCAAAACCTTGATCAATTAATTTAAATAATGTTGTTTCTACTAATTCAACTACTGAAGGAGGTAAAATCTGAGCTGCAATAGAGATTATTTCTTGATCTAAGCCTTCTTGTTTTCCTAGGAACCATGATGCTACAGAAAGAGAAATTAAAAGAATTGGAAAAAATGATTGTAAGGTGTAGTAAGCAAATGCGGCACTTAAATCTATGCAATCAGATTTGTTCCATCTCTCACAAGCTCCCCATAAACTTTTAAGTAGCCAAGTTGAACTTCGCTGCATATTAATTTTCTTCAAATATTTATCTTAATTGTTTTATTGTATCTAATTGAGAAATTTTTCAAGAAGTTATTTATTTATAATGCAACTATTTTTCTAATAATAAATTACCCCATGGCTTTAAGATTTCAATTTTTTCTAATGATCTAGAGGCAATTAATGGAAAATTAACATCGCTCAAGTTTTCTCCTGCAACTAAATTCAATGGATCTTTTTCTAACCACTCTATAGAACAATTAAGTTCTTCTAATAATAGCCAGGCTGCTGCAATATCCCATATCTTGGGGGTTGATTCTATTGCTCCGAAAGTTTGTCCCATAGCTACACTTGTTAGATTTAAACTTGATACACCTAAGAGTCTAATTTTGCCAGGAAATACTGAGTTCGGTTTTTTTTGTAAAATTTTTATAGATCTACTACACAAAGAAATGCATTCACTTTGACGATTATTTTGGCTGGGATCTATTTTCTGGTTATTTAACCAAACCCCTTTACCTTTAATGGATACAAACTTTTTTTTCAATGTAGGAATTATTAGAAAAGAAGATTGTGGTTTACCATCAACAAACCTTGCCACTGATATAGACCAGTAAGGAATGCCCGCGGCAAAATTTGTTGTCCCATCTAGTGGATCTACCACCCAATAAGCTTTTGAGTTTGGAATTAACTTTTTGCCTTCTTCACTAAGGACCCCCTCACCTGGAGCTATTGAAGCTAAGCCATTTACGATTGTTTTGTCACTCCACAAATCACAACTTGTTAATAATGATCCGTCTGCTTTATTGCTGGCGCTAATATTTCCAAAATCTTTTTTCTGACGTTGACTAACTAATTCAAATAAAGAATCTAATTCACTTAGTTGCTTATTAGTTAAATTTGGTGGATTCATCTTTTTATATTACAAATAGACTCTTTATCTTTAAGTTTAGTATTATTAATAACCAAACAATTTTTACTTATATCAATAAAAGTTAATCTTTCTAATTCATCTAAATTCAAATTGTAATTATATATTGCATTAATATTTTTTGATTTCGCATTACTTAATTCACTTTGCCTAATAAGAACATCTTTTAGAGTTGATATCCCAACATCATATCTAAGTCTGGAAAGCCTTACAGACTCTTTACTAGATTCAATTTCTTTAAGAGAAGCAATTATTTTCTCTTCATTTAATTTAAGATTTAAGTAGGCTTTACTAATATTTGTGGTCAAAACATTTTTTAGATTCTCATAAGCATATTTTTCAGCTTCAGCATCTGCTATTTTTGATTTGTAAGAGTTCTTATTTTGTCCGCCATCAAAAATACTCCATGCAAAATTTAGACTTATGGTATTTGTATAATTAGATCCAGATTCTTCAGAGTCAATAACCTCGGATAGTGAGTCACCCTTGCTAAATGTACTAGATAATGTATTGCTAATGTAAATGTTTGGCTTATTTTGATCTAAAAAACTATTTGCTTGGCTTTTTTTGATTGATTTTTGAAGAAGAAGGTTTTTTAAAGAAAGATTTTTATCTAAACCTTCATCTATATTTTTATTTAATCTATGATTCCAGAACCCTATTAAATTTTGCTCTTTATTACTTCCTAAATCTCCCTTAATATTTAGAATCTCTTTTAGGGAAATTTTATTAATTTCATGTTCTATTTTCTTTTCGTTAAGAGATTGTTTATCTCGAGATAATTGAGCTTCTGCTTCAAGAACTTCAAATTTTGTGCCAACTCCAGCATCTAACTTTGCTTTAGCATTGTCTAAACTTGTCATTGATAAATCAAGTGCAAATTTTTTATTTTGAATATCTTGATATGATTTTTGGTATTTGTGATACCTCATTCTTGCTTCTTGAATTAAATCTTTTTTCTTAATCTCATAATTATTTTTTGCAATTTTGTAATTTGCTTTAGCAATTTCAATTTCGGATCCTCTAAGGGGGGCAATTAAATCCCATTTAATGTTTAAAGAAGGATTAGCCGTAAATTGTGATGTTTTTAGAGTCGGTGATTTGCTACTGTACTTTTTACCTGAGACATATTTTGGTAAACCATTTGCTTGAAAATCTAAGGATGGATATCTTTGAGCAATTCGACTGGCAAGATTTAAGCTTGCAGAGGTTACTAATTTGTTTAATGATTTTAATTCTTGATTGTTTAATATAATTTTTTCTATTTCTTGATAATCAACAAAAGTGATATTTGATTTTTCTTCTAAAACGTTATCTATAATGCTTTTTGTTTCGCTCGATAGTACATTAATAGAGTTAATACTTAGAGCAAGGGGTAAGAATAAGATAGGATTTATTACTCTTCTAAGCATGTTTTATAGTATCGAAGATATTCGATTAACCAATCAAAGTACTTATAATATCATTTGAATCATCAAGAACGTGAATTTTGGTCTTTAATTGATTTTCAACTTCTTTAATATTTTTATCATCTAAAAATAAATCAGTATTAAGTTTTAACATAATAGATGGTAGGTAAATAGCTTCTCCTAAATCCTTATTTTTCAGCCCGTAAATTAGATCTTCTCCAGTAAGAAGACCTGTAACAACTTGATCTTGACCCCAATAAATACTTGGTAAACCATATAAGTTAATTTTCAAACCATCAATTAAGTTTAATTTCATAACTGTAGGAACTAGGGCTTCATAAACTAATTTACCAACAATCCAACTGACTTTTTTTGGCTTTTTTATTTTCTTTGGTAGGTTGATAGACTTCTCACTTAATACCTTTAGAAAGTTTCTAATTGATCCTACTCCATTAGATTCTTGTGGCATATTTTCGTAGGTTTTATAACTAGGTAAATTCATACCAGCTATTAAATACCATTCGTCTGCTAGCCAACAAAAACGTGTTCCAAGAGTAATTTGTAGAGAGGCTTGAATTCTCTCTATCTGTTTAATCGTTTTTATTGCATATTCTGGGCTTATTGATTGCAATCCATCATTTTCAGGCCTAAATTTTGTAAGTCCTACAGGAACTATTGCAACTGAGAGAACTGTCTGAGAAGTTTTTGTATAGAATTCAGCAAGTTCCAAAATTGATTTCTCAAGAATATCTCCATCATTTATATCTGGACAAACAACAATTTGAGCATGTATTTGTACAGAGTTTTTTTTAAACCAAGAAATTTGATCAAGGATCACTCCTGCTTTTTTATTTTTTAATAATTTTTCTCTTGTTGCTGGATCAGTTGCATGAACTGAAATAAAAAGTGGGGAAAGTTTTTGCATAGCAATTCTTTCCCAGTCTTCTTCTTTTAAATTCGTAAGAGTTAGATAAGAGCCATAAAGGAAACTTAATCTATAATCATCATCTTTTATGTAAAGACTTTTTCTTTTACCACTTGGCTGTTGATCTATAAAACAAAATGAACATCTATTATTGCATTGCTTGATTGAATCAAATAATGCATCTTTAAAATTAATACCTAAATTAACGTCTTGATCTTTTTCAATACTTATATTGTGAATTTCATGATTTTTATCTAAAACTGATATTTCTAAAATTTCTTCACTAATGAGAATTTGATAATCAATTAAATCTCTTGGTTTTTTCCCATTAATACTAATAATTGAATCACCTGATTCAAATCCTATTTCTTGAGCAATGGAATTAGCTTCAATACTTTCAATTTCTGCAGGTTTTATTTTATAAGTAATATTAGGAACCAAAAGATCATTGGGATCTTCTTTGTAATTAATTTCTTGCCACACAATTTAAGGCCAAATATTCTTCTTTGTATTTATTCTAAACTTATATTTGATTCAAAGTATATTAAATACTTTTAAAATGCTAAATTTAGGTGTGCAATTAAGTGCCTTTAATTTATTAAAATATGGCATTCGCAGTTTTCTAAAACACGATTTAAATTAATTAAAATAACTAATAGACTTTATTCATTGAAAGAATTAATCAAAAAAAATTTAGAAGTGAAAGATAAATTGAACTATGAATTCCATAAGACAGTTGATTCATACGAAAATAGTTTTTTATCAAATCATATATCTTTAAGATTTTGGTCTTCTTTTCTTGTAATTTTACCTATTTTTGTTCAAGCCCCCTGGGTTAGATTAGAACCAATTAGTGCTCTTTGTTTTACTTTTGTTATTATCTTAGTGGCATTTGTTTTGAATCAGAAAGAATCAAATAAGTGGTTTATTATCAGTTCATTATTGCTTGGTGTATCAGGCAGTTGGCTTGGTGGATGTTTGTTCTGGGGGTGGTTAAGCCCATACCCTATTCTACATATACCTGTTGAAGCTGTAGTTCTCCCATTAGCTTTAATTGGACTTGGTACTAATTGGAAAATAGGTTCAAGTTTTTATATCTCTTCTTTATTTGGAACTGCAGTTACTGACATTACAATATTTTTAATCGGAATTATGGATCAATGGAAGCAGGTAATTACAGCAGATTCTGAAACTGCAGCCAAAATTCTTCAAAAAACTTCAGAAAACCTTATCCAAATAAAATCATTATCTATTATTGTTTTTGTTGCTCTTATAATTTGGTTTATTTCAAAAGAAATTTTTGATTCTGCGACGATCAATACGACTAATGGTAAAGCACTCTTAGTTTCTAGTTATGTGATTCAAACGACATTAATTGTTGATGGTATTTTTGTTGTTTTAGCAATTCTGCAACCAACTTTTAGTGGATTGGTTTAATGTTAAGGCCTCCATTTTCACAAGAACCGATACCAATAAATACTTGGGATGTAATCGTTGTAGGTGCTGGTGCTGCTGGCCTTATGACTTGTCTTGAATTACCCGCCAATTTAAAAGTACTTCTTTTAAATAGAAATACTAGTAAGGTATCTTCCAGTAGATGGGCTCAAGGAGGAATTGCATCTGTTGTTAGACAAGATGATTCATTTGATCTTCATGCTGAAGATACTTTAAAAGCAGGAGATGGACTATGTGATTTTCAAGCTGTAGAAATGCTGGTTAAAGAAGCTCCAGGTTGTGTAGACAGGTTGCAGAATTTAGGGATGACTTTTGATCAAAGTTCGGATCAATTAGCTACTACTTTAGAAGCAGCTCATTCACGGAGAAGGGTCTTACATGTTAAAGATCGTACTGGAAGAGCATTAGTTGAAGTTCTAGAAGATCATATTGAGAATCAAAAAAATATTCTTCACTGCAGGGGTGTAAGAGTAACAGAACTTCTCATTGAAAATAAAGAATGTAGAGGAGTTCAGGTTCTTGATGGAGCAAATTTATATTGGATTCAATCTAGAGCTGTTGTTTTGGCTACAGGTGGGGGTGGTCATTTATTTACTAATACAACAAATCCTGCTCAATCCTCTGGTGAAGGGATTGCTCTTGCATGGAAAGCAGGCGCTGCTATCGAAGATTTAGAGTTCGTTCAATTTCATCCAACCGCTTTAAAATTTTATGGTGCACCTTGCTTTTTAATATCTGAGGCACTTAGAGGAGAAGGAGCTATTTTAGTTGATAAAAATGGTGATAGTCCAGTTAAAAATCTTGAAAATCGTGATTTAGCATCTAGAGATCAGGTAAGTAGAGCAATTATGAAAAATATGCACGTTAATAATGTAGATCATGTTGGCTTAGATCTTCGTTATATTGACCCAGAAAAAATTGTAGAGCGCTTCCCCACGATCTTAAGTCGATGTCAGGATTATGGAGTTAACCCTTTAAATGAAGTTATACCTGTAGCTCCTGCAGCTCACTATTGGATGGGAGGTGTCAAAACTGATCTAAATGCATCTTCTACGAGAAAAGGATTATATGCTGTTGGAGAAGTTGCTTCCACCGGAGTTCATGGTGCTAATAGACTGGCAAGTAATTCACTAATGGAGTGTCTTGTTTTTGCAAGAAAAATGTCTTCAATTGTTTTGAACGATCTTCCTAAATTTGCAAAATTTGATAGATCATTGCAAGAGTTTGATATTGAAGATCCTAAAGAGGATCAGATTTCTAGAATTGCTGAAAAAATCGATGAACTAAGAAAACTATGTTGGTTAAATTTAGGTGTATCTCGAAATAAGGTAAATATGATTAAATTTCTTAATTTTATTCAAGATGATATCGAAAAATTACATAAAAATGCTTTACTAACTAGTCTTGAAAAAATTAAATTTGATCAAAAAATCAAACTTACTGAACGCAATAGGAGAGCATTAAATCTTTTACTTGATTTAAAGAATAGACAAATAACAACTATAACTTTACTTAAAGCTTGTCTATTTAGAGAAGAGAGTAGAGGAGGGCATTATAGAGATGATTTTCCAGATAAAGATAAAAATTGGGAATGCCATACTAGACAACAGGTAGATCAAAAAATACAAAAAAGATTTATTAAAAATTAGAATCTCCTTGATAGCCTGTCTTTATGGCTAATTCATTCAAGTCACGAGTACCACTAATGATTTCTCCATTTATTTCCCAAGAAGGAAATCCACTAATTCCTTTCGTTTGGCATAACTCATGCTGATTATCTTTACCATCTTTAGCACATTCAACTACTTTTAATTCTTTAACTGCTTCTCTACCAAATAATTGTTTCTGATCGTGGCAATGCGGGCACCAGTATGCACTATACATAACAATATTGTTTTCACTTAAAAATTTTGCAAATTTTACCTTCTCGGGAGAGCTTGAAGTGGTAATTATTGGCGATACATTTTCAGTGTTGCTTGTAACATCAATAGCATTAGAGGGGTCAACGTTAGTTGACCAAATTAGCCCCCCCAGCAGAACACTAATTGCTACTATGAAACCTCTAAAAATCATAGGTTCTCTACTTTCAAACTTTGCTCCAATCATAGAAATTATAAAGATAGAAAACGATAAAATTGCTGAAAGTATACAAAAAAAGCAATATGCTTGAATCTTAAAAAACATTATATTGATCAATAAAAAGCTAAATGTTGATGAGGCACAAGATATTAGAAATATTAGCCACCATAAAAACTTATTTAGTTTTTCTTTCGGGGAAATTAAATTAAGTGAAAGTATTAGTGAGATAACTAATATTGATAAATACGTTATAAAACCAGCTAATGAGAGAGGTATATTAAATTGATTATTTTCAAATAAAGTACCCCAAGGACTATTTAAAACTGTTTTACAACCATTTTGTATGCCTGGGCATGAAAGAGAAGTAAATAATCCCCAGTTTTTTAAAGTAATCGAACCTGTGTCAACTATGCCTATAGTGCTAAGAATTGCGATTATGATTTTCGGCCATTTCAAGTCTTTTTTATTTCTACTGCTTAAAGTTTTAAGGGCCATACAAATTGAAAGTTTGTTATTTGCATTTTCTATCTTAATATTATCTTGGCATGATAGTTGTGTACGAAATGCTGTTTAAATCTTTAAATTCTTAATTTTTTCAAGTTTGTGAAACAAAATAGTCTCAAAGTTAAAGATAAAAAAATATCTAAGATTGCATTCAGTCATGTTGGTTGTGAGAAAAATCTTGTTGATACTGAACATATGCAAGGCTTATTAGATAAAGAGGGTTATGAAGTTGACAGCGATATAAATGATGCAAATATTGTCGTTGTAAATACTTGCAGTTTTATTGAAACTGCTAGAGAAGAATCTATTAGAAAAATTCTAGAATATATAAATCAAGGAAAGGAAGTAATTGTTGCAGGCTGTATGGCTCAGCATTTTAAAGATGAACTTTTAAAAGAAATACCTGAAATAAAAGCTTTGGTTGGAACAGGAGATTATCAAAAGATAGCCAAGGTTTTGAATAGAGTAGAAAAAGGACAAATTGTTAATGAAGTTTCAAAAATTCCTGAATTTATTGCTGATGAGGTAATACCTCGTTATTTAGATAAAAAAAAATTTGTTGCTTATCTTCGGATTGCTGAAGGTTGTGATTATAAATGTGCTTTTTGTATTATTCCAAAGTTGAGAGGTCCTCAAAGAAGTAGAACAATAGAATCTATAGTTTTGGAAGCTAAAAGTCTTGCAAAACAGGGTATTCAAGAAATCATACTAATTAGTCAAATAACAACTAATTATGGACAAGATATTTATGGAAAACCCTCATTAGCCAAACTTTTGAATGAGCTTTCAAAAGTTTCAATTCCTTGGATAAGGATACATTATGCTTATCCAACTGGTTTAAATGATGAAGTTATTAGAGCTTTTAAAGATTCAAAAAATATAGTACCTTATTTTGATTTACCACTTCAGCATAGTCATCCAGATGTTTTGAAGAGCATGAATAGACCTTGGCAGGCTTCTTTGAATGAATCCATTTTGGGCAAAATTAGAGAAGAAATTCCATCTGCTGTATTAAGAACCAGTCTCATTGTTGGTTTCCCAGGAGAAAAAAAAGAACATTTTGAACACCTTCTTAAATTTTTGAATAGGCACAAGTTTGATCATGTAGGTGTTTTTATTTTTTCTCCTGAGGAAGGAACTTCAGCTTTTGATTTACCAAATAGAGTAATCCCAGAGGTGGCAGAGGCAAGAAAAGATAACGTTATTTCAGTTCAACAAAATATCTCTAAAAATAAAAATCAGTCATATGTTGGTTCAAAAATGAAGATTTTGGTAGAAAAAATATCAGATAATAACGAATTAATAGGTCGGTCCTACAATTTCGCGCCCGAAATTGACGGGAATGTGATTTTATCTATTAATGCTAATAATGATTTGAAAAATTTTATTGGTAAATTTGTTGAAGCAAATATTTCTTTTGCGGATGAATATGATTTGTATGGAGAGACTATAAAAATTTTGTAGTGTTTTTAAATTAATTTAACTGCTCTTAATAGCTTATCCAATGCGAAAGCAGCTCCAAAACCAAAACCAATAAATGCAAAAAAGAAAATGATGTTCATTAATTTTTTTATTTTTATTTAATTTAACATCAGATGAAAAGATTAGATTTTTTCGTTTAATTTCTTAATCTTGGATATATGGTAATTTTTTGTATAAACATTCTTCTGCTTTTTGTAGTTCCCGGCCTAAATATAGAGCATGATCGAATCTGGTTATTAAGTCATTTCTTTCTTCAGTTATCAATATTCCAAGTTGTTTTGCACTAATACCTTCAAAAACTTCATTACTAACTCTTTTATTTTGAGAGTCGCATTTAATTGGTTCATTTGTTTCTGGGTCAAGCGCATATCCGTCATCATCAATATTATTTAAAAAGTGCTCTAAAATTATTTTATTTTCTTCTAAATCTACTTTTATAATAAAATAACCGTTTGGATCTAAGTCTATATATCGGTTGGATAGATTATTATCAATCTTTACTTTTTCATCGAAACTTTTGGTAGAATCCATCCTTAGAAGTTAATAACAAACTATATTACTAATATAATCTTTGGTAAAGCCAAATAATTTTTTATTTAAAGGGTATAGATTTATTTTCAAAATAAATTTCCATCTCGGTTTGTTTATTCACTTCATTTAGCCAAGTTTTAACTATATTTTCCATATTTTTGTCAAACCACTTATGTAAGCTTATGGAGCTTTTTGCAAAAAACCCCCTCCTTCTTTTATGTTTTCCACCTGCTCCAGGATCAAAAAAATGGATACTATTTTTTATTGCCCATTCAATTGGCTGGTAGTAGCATAATTCAAAATGTAAATTAGATATTTCTTCTTGACTACCCCAGTACCTACCCCATAAGTTGTTTTTATTTTTAACGCACATCGACATCGCAAAAATATCGTCAGAATTTTTTTTTGATGCACTAAAGAGCAAAAGATTTTTTTTACTATCAACAATTTTTTCGAAAAATGTAGATGTTAGATATTTACTGCCCCAGACTCCCCACCTTAAACAGTGCTGCTCATAAAAATTATGCATTTTTTTGAGGATTTCTTGGTTGATATCATCTTCATTAAAAATTTCTAATTTAATACCTTTTTTAGTAATTGATTTCCTCTCTTTTTTTATATTTTTTCGTTGATTAGAGTTAAATCTAGAAAGAAAATCATCAAAGGTTTTTTCTCCATTACTCTTCCATTCACTGCTGGAATTTATCCATTCATGGTATCCAAAAGATTTAAGATGGTTGCCCCAGCTTTCATTAACATATAAAAAATTGCAACTTAAAATTTTGTTTGTAATCGCAAAGTTTTCGATATGGTTTATCAGTAAATTTGTAATTTCTTTCTTATCTTTATTGTTTTTATAAAGAAATTGATACCCATTTACAGGACTATAAGGACTCATTCCAATTAATTTAGGGTAATAATTTAAATTCAGCTCTTGAGCCAATCTTGCAAATGATTGATCAAAAATAAATTCTCCATAACTATGATTTTTTAAAAAAAGTGGAGCAATTCCTAATATTTCTTCATTTTTATAAGCAACAAAATATAAGGGCTGCCAACCAGTTTCTCTTGAAACACTTTTTGATATTTCAAGGTTTTTAAGCCAATTCCATTCATAAAATGGATTGTTGATTTCATTTGCTAATTCATTCCATATTCCCTTGGAGATTTCCTTAATTGAAAATTTGACTTCAACTTTATGTATTTTTTGGTTCATATATTATTTAATTTATTTCAAATTTTTTTGTAATGAATGTGGATTTCATTATTCATTAAATTTTTAATTGATTTTATTTCCCATAGTCTTTTGAGATTAAAAATCTCATTTGTTTGTTTTGGAGGGATCCATGTATATATACCTCCAAGAATTCGTGGAATTATTGTAATTTTTATATCTGTTATTAGATCCTCTTTCATAAATGAATTTATAAGTTTTGCACCTCCCAAAAGAGCTAGATCATTTATCCCTTGTTTTTTGAGTGAAATTAAAGTTTCTCCCCATGAATTTTCGTAAAGGAGTTTTTTCTCGAAGTCATTATTCAATGAATCATCAATTTTACTTGAGCTTATTAACCATCTTCTAATTGGTTGACGAAAATATTTCCAATTATGGTTAAATTTTTTGCTATTTGAAGCAATTATAGAAATTGGTTGGTTTTTTGATATCTTTACTTCGTCATTATCATAGAGATTTTTAATTAGGTAAGTTGATTGATGAGCTCTTAAAGTACCTAAACCAAAAATGGTAGCATCAACCATTGATAAGTTTTGATTTAATATTTTTTTATCTTCTTCGCTTCCAAGATGCGATTCTCCACCTGAAGGAAATGCAATTCTCCCATCAAGACTAGATGCTATAAATATTATTACTCTTGGAATACTCAAGTTTGTGTGACTAAACTATTTTCAAATTTCAACTTCAATGAATTAGATAACTTTTGATCAACAAAAATTTCTGCAGCATTATTTGGGCTCTCTTGAAGTCTTATTTTGTATAATTTTGCACCAAGTTCATGTATTGGTTTTTTAAGAATATCAGAAATATATAAAGCTATATTTTCAGCAGTTGGAACACAACTTTGGAAAAATTCGATATCTTTGTTTAGAAAAGTATGATCTAGTTGTTCAACAACTAAATCATTAATTATTTCTTGGAGGGCAGATAAGTCGCAAACCATTCCAGTTCTCTTATCAATTTCTCCTTTTACAGTTATATCGACAAGATAGTTATGACCATGTCCATTAACTCTGGCACATTTCCCATAGATTTTTTTATTTTCATCAAAGGATATCTCTTCTTTTGCAAGTCTATGAGCAGCTGCAAAATGAGTTTGTACTGTTAAAAATGCTTCCATGTTTTTTCCAAAATAATCTGCCCATAAATTTGGGTTTTCATAAAGCCTTAGACTTGTAAGAGGTAAATCATCCTTAAGACGATTCCAAATGACCTTCACTAATGCCTCAGTTGTGGGTAGTATACCCTCTTGATTATGAACATTAAATTCAGGCCAGACTTCATTTAAAAAACGAAAATCTAATTGTTCAGTGACTTTATCTTTAATAGAATGTTTTACATCAGAGAGATTTAGTACCATTCCATCAGAGTCTAGTTCTCCACCCATTGAAACAATAAGTTCATAATTATGACCATGACCTGGTGCAATACTGCACTTTCCAAAAAGAGATAAATTTTCTTCTGGACTTTTTTCAGGAAGCCAATAACGGTGACTAGAACTAAAGCAGGCACGTCGAGTTATGACGCATTCACGTCCTTTTCCATGTAATGGTTTGGATTGTGTAGAAGTCATACCTGTCTGCGATAATACTATCTTAAGGTTTTAAATACGCTTTTGTCTTTATGGAACAATCCATTATCGAAAAAACAGTTCATACTATCAAGGGCAGAAGCATATTTTTAATAGGAATGATGGGTTCTGGTAAGTCACAAACTGGTTTGAAGTTGGCTGAATTATTGAAGTATAAATACATTGATTTAGATTCATTAATAGAGAAGTTGGCAAAAAAATCTATCAATCAAATTTTTAATGATGAAGGAGAAGAAAATTTCCGTGAATTAGAAGCAAACTGCCTCAAAGAAACTATCAAAATTCCTTCATTAGTAATCTCAACTGGGGGAGGAATAGTTACCAAATCGGAAAACTGGGGAATCTTAAGACAGGGAATAATTGCTTGGATAGATCTCGATAAAGATATAGCAATTGAAAGATTGAAAAATGAAATTGAAAACAGGCCACTACTTAAGGGAAAGAATTTAAATGATTTATATATGAGCATTTTTCAAACTAGAGAAAATTTGTATTCTCAAGCAGATTTAAGAATTCAGGTAAAAAGGGAAAATATTGAAGAAGTTGCTATGAAAATAATCAATGCAATTCATAAAGAAATAATTAGTTAATCTGGTTCAATTCTTACTGCAAACCATTTGATAACGTATCCTAATTTTATTTCTAATTCATAAGTGCTTTCCAACAATTCTTCAAAAAATTCCTGATCAGGATCTTCTATATTTTGATATATTGTTTGTGTTTCTGTCTTACTAAGCCAATTCTTTAACCATAAAATTGCTTCTTGCTTTGATACAATTTTTTCTTTTGAATCTGGCTCTAGTAATACATAATGATCTGATGCTCTTATTAGTGGATTTGACATAATGAAAATTCTTCTTGGATTAATTCTTTGCTTGACTTTTCAAGGAATTTTTTTAGAAAGTTCTTTCGCTCTAGTAGATTCTAACGTACGAGAGTTTTTGGAAAATCGTGTAAATCAATGGCCAGAATTATATTTGCCAAATTTTCAATTATCTGAAACTTCTAAAGATTTAATTTATCCTAAATGGTTCGAGGGGAATTGGCTTGTTACCTCTCAAGATATAATTAATGATTCGGAAGAGCCAGTTATTTATAAAGTAAATTTCTTTAAGAATGATTCAGATTTAATTGTTGGTAATCGTGCAAAAAATTCTGAATCTATTGGAAAAGCAATATTTGGTGACACCTTAATCAAGGTTGTAAATGATCCTCAATCAATTAATAATCAAATTATTTATTTAAAAGATGATTTTTATATTGATTCAAGAATTACAGGGAGAAATCAGATACAAGATGATGATATTTTTTTCGCAGATGAGCTAGTTATACAAACAGCGCATAAGCCAGGTGCTTCAAGGATTAATCAGGTAGAGACAATTAGTCAATTTCAAAAATGTTCCGAAGAAATATTGGAAGTTAATAATTCAATCAAACCATCAATTTGTGGAGTGCAATATGTCGCTTCTTATGGTTCAAAAGTTGGTGATCATTCTATTCATGCTATTAAAACAAAAAAATATAAATTGACTTTTGAATTTATTGAGAGTTAGCACTAAAAAGATATTCTTCTAGGTTGTTCCTCCACATGAAAAGATTTTCTAGATAAGGGTTATTTATGTATTCTTGACTCCCCTCTCCTGAAAGAATTGGCCCTGCAGACTTGGGAAATTTAAGAAGGGATAATTGAGCTGCAATTGAAATATCTGCAATTGATAAACTATCTCCAACTAAATATTTTTTGTTTATCAAGGCTTTTGATAAAGATTCCAGTAATTTTTGGAGTTCTAAATTATCTTTAGAAGACAAAACTACATTAGAGATTTTGCTAAGATTTTCAAAAGGTAATTTATCAACAATACTTTTAACTGAAGAAGGTATTTCATCTGGAAGTAATGCAGTTCTTAGCTGTGGATTTTCTATTGCAGATTTTATTAAAGCTTTTCTACAAGTTTTAGCCATTGTTGTATCTGCCCAGTCTTCAATGAGTTTGCATTGTGCAAATAATATTGGGTCCTCAGGAAAAAGTGGATTGTTATCATTTTTTTTATCTATATATTCGCAAATAGTTGAAGAGTCATTAACAATTTGATCATTACTATCGACTATTACAGGGACTTGTTTTTGACCTGATAATTTAAAGATTTCAAATTGACCTATACCAGGTGTGACTTCTTCAACTCGATATTGTAGTTTTTTTGCATGAAGAGCCATTCTTGTTTTTAAACAAAAAGCACTATGCCTAAATTGATATAATGTAATCATGCTGTTTAATGTTTGTTAAAACTTAGCTAAAAAAGTAATCTATTTGTGGAGCTGATGGGCGAATTTTTCTCTAATGTTGCAAGATATCCCAAGTATTTACTATCCATCATTGTTGGGGGACTTGTAGCATTGCTTGAACCTTTATTCAAGAATAGATCAAATCCACTCACCATAGTAGGTTTGATATCTTCTGTCTTAAGTGCTTTCATAACTCTTTATTTTGTATTGCAAGCAATGACAAACCCAATGAATTTATAATTATAATGCCAAAAAATTACCGTCTTGCAAAAGTTTCTTCTCTTTTGATGAAAGAAATAACCCTTATTTTACAAAATGATTTGGATAATGATCTTATTAGAGATTATTTCGTCAATATTTCTAAGATTGATTTATCAGGTGATTTGCAACACTGTAAAATTTACATAACTTCAACTGCTCAAGATAAAGTGAGGAAAGAGATTGTGGCAAATTTGAATACTGCTAAAAGCTCCATAAGGCACAGTTTAGGAAAAAGAATAGAGATGAGAAGAGTTCCAGAGATAATTTTTAAAGACGATGTTGTTCTTGATAAAGGATTATCAGTCTTGAAACTTCTCGATGAATTAAAAAATAAAAATCAAAAAAATAATGTTGAGGACACGGATGCCAATAGTTGATCTACCCCTTGATCAAAGAAATATAATTATTACGCGATCAAAAGAAGGGATATTAGATATAAGAAAGATATTCACAAGCAAGGGCGCTAATGTATTTGATTTGCCTGCAATAAGCATTGGAGATCCTGATGATTTGAATCCTCTTGACGAAGCATTAAATCAAATAAATGATTTTCATTGGATTATTTTTTCCAGTAGTAATGGGATCAAATTTGTGGATAAAAGACTGAGATACTTTAATAGTTCATTAAAAGAGAGTTCTAAAAAAACAAAAATCGCTGTAGTCGGAGAAAAAACCTCAAAAACTCTTGATGATTTTGGGATCAAGGCTGATTTCATACCTCCAGAATTTGTTGCTGAAAGTTTAATTGATAATTTCCCAGTATCTGGTTATGGACTTCGAGTCTTTGTACCAAGAGTTCAAACAGGTGGTAGGGATCTAATTGCAGATCAATTTAGAAAGTCTGGTTCACGTGTTTTTGAGGTTGCTGCATATGAAACAAGATGTCCTGAATCAATTCCGGAAGAAACAATTGATATTATTTCTAATCGAAAAGTCGATGCAATTATTTTCTCAAGCGGTAAAACCGTATCAAATTCTGCTTTTTTACTAGAAAAAAAACTTGGTCAACAATGGTTAGAATATTTTGATCAAATTAAGTTGTTAACTATTGGACCTCAGACAACAAAAATATGTAACAAGATTTTTGGAAGAGTTGATAGTCAGGCACAAAAATATACTTTTGAGGGACTACTAGATGTAGCAATTAATATTTTTAGTTAGAAAAATTTTTTGTATAGTTCTTTTCAACTAAATCTTTGAACCTATCAATATTGGCCTGTAATTCGTTTGTAACCATTTTGCCTAAAATGTTTTCTTCCATAAACCGGGCAATCATTTTAGGTAGCTCATAAGTTATGGCTAAATTTACCGTTGTGATTTGATCAGTTTTACTTTCGAAAACTACTGATCCCTCAGTTGGTAAACCTCCTATAGATTTCCATTTAAGTTTGCTGTTTTCGACCCTTTCTGTAATTTGAGCTTTCCATTTAAACCTAAACCCATTTGCAGCCAAAGTCCATTCTGTTAAATCTGGTAAAGTATTAGTTTCTTCATCAACTGTTTTTACAGATTCAATCCAGCTCATCCAAAGTGACATGGAGTCTAAATCGCTCCATGTATTCCAAACATTTTCAATAGGCGCATTAACAACTGTTATTACGTCATGTTTTAGCCAAGTACCCATCAATTAACTTACTGCAAGATTTTTTGCTAATTCTGCTTGTTTCTCTAAAATTGCAGCAGCAGCTAAATGACCACTCATTGTAGCTCCCTCCATAGAGTCTATGTAATCTTGTTTTGTGTAACTACCAGCCATGAAGAAATTAGATATAGATGTTTTTTGATCGGGCCTGAATGGTTCCATACCAGGCGATTCTCTATAGAGTGATTGTGGAATTTGTACTACATTACTCCAAAGTAATTTAAGGTTTTTTGAGGATGGAAATAGACGACGAACCTCTTTATCTATTTCTTTTGTAATTCTTTCTGTAGATCTTCCCATCCATCTATCGCCGGGAGTTAAAACACATTGGAGGAGTGATCCCATATCTTTTTTTCTGTAATCTACAGGACTTGCTAGTGCTAAATCAGCAAAACAACTGAAAGAGGCATCAGCAGAATAAAGAAGGTTATCTAGTCCAATTGGTGAGTTTCCAGTATTATCTTTTTGTAATTCGGTAACCCAACCGTCGTATCTTAATTGGATTGTGGCAACAGCAACAGCTCTAAGTTTTTTTAAACCTTCAAATTCTTTAAATTGATACCATTCTTTTGGAATTATTTTTTTTATTCCAGGAACATCACAGGCAGCTAGGAATTTATCTGCAAATACTGCCTTAATTCCTTCAGGAGAAGATATTTTTAACTGATTAACTGAGTAAGAGGAAGATTCCTTTTCATAAATGATTTCTTCTACCTTATGGTTAAGATGGATTTTTGCCCCTTTGTTTTTGATGTAGTCGACAATAGGTTGAGTTAACCACTTATGTGGAGAACCTTTTAAAAGATTCAGTTTTGAGGCTTCTGTTTTTGAAGCAAACATCATGAAGATAGTTAGCATGCATCTTGCTGAAATATCTTTGCAATTAATAAAACCTAAAGCATATGCGATAGGATCCCACATTCTTTCTAAGCTTTTTTCACTTCCACCATGGTTTAAAAACCATTCTTTAAAACTAATTCTATCTAGATCTCTAATTATTTTCATTGCGCCTTCATAGTCTATCAATCCTCTAACTATTGGGCTTGTTCCTAAAGCTAAGGCATTTCTGAACTTATCTACCCAACTAAGTTGTTCAGTGGTAAAAAAAGCTTTTAATCCATTAAATGGAGCACCCAAGGGAAATTTGAAATCTAAAGATTTTAAATTTCCACCATTATTGATGAATAGATGAGTATGATCTTTCGGGAGTAAATTATCTAAAGCTCCCACTTTTTTCATTAGTTTAAACAGATTTGCATAATTGTAAAAAAATACATGTAAACCCATTTCTATGTGGTTGCCATCCTTATCTTCCCAACTTCCTACTTTACCTCCCCAAAATGACCTGCTCTCGAAAATTTCAACTTCGTGACCTTCATCAACTAAATTGACTGCCGCTGTAAGACCAGCTAATCCAGAACCAACTATTGCGATTTTCACTTTTTCTTAAAATTATAACAAATCAAGTTTGGATATTGTTTGTTCTATGCATCCTATTGATTAAGTTTTTATATTATGAATAGTAGTAATCCTTTGTTTATGGAAAATGTAGAAGTTAAACAGGAAATTAAGAATTCTGATGATGGCAAAGGTATCTTAATTACGAATGATGCCATAGAGCAAATTTCAAATTTATTAAATGGCCAAAGTGATAAAAAAGCACTAAGGGTAGGAGTAAGATCAGGGGGTTGTAGTGGGATGAGTTATACGATGGATTTTATAGGAAGTAATGAAATAAATCCCGATGATAAAGTTTATGATTATTCATTAAAAGCTGATCAAAGCTTTCAAGTTGTTTGTGATCCTAAAAGTTTATTATATATTTACGGAATGCAATTAGATTTTAGTAAGGAATTAATTGGCGGTGGCTTTAATTTTGTAAATCCTAATGCTTCTCAAACTTGCGGTTGTGGAAGCTCTTTTGCAGTTTAATTAATAATGAATATGGAAATTAATCCCATTGAAGAGGATTTTAATGAAGCTCTTTCAAGATATAAAGCTGGTCAGGATTTAATTCCTATCGTTCAAGATTTTCAAAAAATTATACAGCAAATACCAAATCATTTTGCTGCTTGGACTTGTCTATCATGGCTTCAATTACTTCTGAAAAATAATGAAGAAGCTTTGGCTGCTGCCAGACAAGCTGTTCGATTAAATCAGCAAGATCCACAAGCAAGAATGAATTTGTCTTTGGCTCTTTTAGCTACCAATAATAAAGGTGTTAGGGATCATATTGAGTTAATAAAAAAAATGTCTATTATGATTCCTGATGTGAAAAGTGAGTTGAAAGAATCTGTTGAAGACGGTTTAAGTAGATATCCAGATTGGCCTGAGTTGACCAAAGTTAAAAAATGGTTGGAATTTTAAATTGTTAAAAATTTTAATATTAAGTAATGGGCATGGAGAAGATCTATCTGGGAGTTTAATAGCTAAGCAATTCGTAAAAAGTGGTTATTCTGTTAATGCTTTGCCAATTGTTGGTAAAGGAAACTATTATGAAAAAGAAAAAATTAAGATTATTGGAAAAAATAAAGAATTTAGTACTGGAGGAATTGGCTATAATTCTTTTAAGGGAAGATTAACTGAGATATTTGGAGGAGAAATATTTTATCTTCTAAAAAAATTATATTTAACTTTTCAAATAAGAAAAAAATATGATTATTTTTTGGTAGTTGGAGATATTGTTCCAGTTTTTTTTGCATGGTTTTGTAAGAAAGATTTTTTTACATATCTAGTTGCTTATTCCAGTCATTATGAAGGTAAGTTAAAATTACCATGGCCTTCTAAATTTTTCTTGCTCTCACAAAAGGCAAAAACAATATATACCAGAGATTCTCTTACAGCTAATGATTTAACTTTGCAATTAAAAAGGAAAGTATCTTTTTTAGGCAATCCATTTATGGATAAGTTTATTTCTAGAAATAAAGAATTAAAGAAATCTGAATTTAGTATTGGATTATTTCCAGGAAGTAGATTCCCCGAGATTTTAGATAATTTTGTTTTGATTTTAGAAGTATTAGAGGCATTGTCAGATTTAAGATATTTTCAAAAAATTGAGTTTAATTTTGCAATAGTTAATGCTTTATCTTCATCAAAAATAAAGGATATATTTCAAAATAGAGGATGGTTAAAACTAGAACAAGTAAAAGAGAAGTATCTCTTGAAATTCCAATATAAATCATTAGAAGTGAATATATATTGGAATAATTTTGAAAAAATATTATTGAAAAGTATATGCTGTATCAGTATGGCAGGAACGGCAGCAGAGCAAGCGATCGGATTAGGAAAACCTGTAATTCAGATTGAAGGTAAAGGTCCACAATTTACAAAATCTTTTGCTGAAGCTCAAAGACGTTTACTTGGAAAATATGTTTTTTGTGCCAGTAATTATAAAAATAAGAATGATCAAATAAACCAGACAATAAAATTGATCATAAAAGTAATATATCTAATAAAACTAAATAAGAAGTTTATGATCTCATGTAATGAAAATGCCAAAAAAAGACTGGGTGAAAACAAAGCTTGTCTTAAAATGGTGGATGATATGAATATTGTTATAAAAAATGACCAAGGAAAATAATCAAAATAACTTAAAACAAATTATCGATAATTTGTTATTAATAAATTTATTTACAGTAATTTTTTTTGCAATATTTTTTATTTTTGCAATCATCATGCAATTAAATGGGATATTTATTTTTATAAATTTTATTCAGAGAGTTTGGAATCCTCTTATAGTCCCATTAATAACGATTCTTATTATTGGTGCTTTAGTAAACGGTATTAATTCTTGGTGGAGGCGTAAATTGCTTTCTCAAGAAGAGGATATTTAAAATCATAGTTTTTGAGTTTGCTGCTTATTACTTTTTGTCCTTCTAATACAACTTTTGCTCCATCTCCTAATAATATTTTTAAAACCGCTCCAGGCACTGGAAGTAAATTAGGTCTATGCAAACATTTTCCTAAAGTCTGAGAAAAGTCTCTCATTAATACTGGATTTGGTGCTACAGCATTAAATACTCCTGAATACTTTTTATCAACTAATGCTTGAGTAATTAACGAACATAAATCACTTCTATGAATCCAACTCATCCATTGCTTACCATCTCCAATTGGTCCTCCTAATCCAACTTTAAATATAGGGAGCATTTTCCCTAATGCTCCTCCATCTGCTTCTAGAACAATTCCAATTCTAAAAATAACTAATCTTGAGAAAAATGGTTTTTCTGCAGCGACATCTTCCCATTGTTTGCAAAGATTAGCTAAAAAGTCTTTTCCTCCAATACTATTTTCAGTGAATTCTCCATACAAACTTGTACCGTAATAACCTATTGCTGATCCATTTATAATGACTTTTGGGTTGATTTTGCAGTTTTTAAGAGTCTTCATCATAAATTTCGTAGTGTTAATACGACTATTTTCAATCTCCTGTTTTTGTGCAGAAGTCCATTTCTTTTCTGCTATGGGTTCTCCCATTAAGTTAATAATTCCATCTGTCTCTCTTAAAATATTTAGAAGATTTTCGTTATTCCAGTTTTTTTCTTTTGTTAAATCTATTTGAAAAAATTTAAATTTATTGAAATTTAAATCAAGCTTTAATTTACTTATGGGTTTTCTACTTACAATCAATATTTCGTGATTTTCATTGAGCAGTGTTGGTACTAATTCTTTACCAACAAATCCAGTGCAGCCGAGAAGTAAAAGACGCATATTTTATAGATATTTATCATTTAAGGTTATTAAATTTTTTAGAAGTTTGTAATTATTATTCAGTTATCAATTTTTTTAAATATTTATCAAACAAGTTTTTGTATAATAAATCTCAAATAACTTTTTTGAATTTATTATGACAGATTCTATTCCAAAGCAACCTCTCAAGAAAGGAAGTTTAGTTTTTGTCGATAGAGAAAATTATATAAAAAGTATTGAGGCGCTAGCTAGCGATAATGACTTTCCTAATTATGTCTTTGAAGGACCTGGAGAGATTCTTTCAGTCAAAGACGAATATGCTCAAGTTCGATGGCGCAGGCCTGTTCCAGATGTTTGGTTGAAATTGGATCAACTTAAAGAATATATTCAATAAATTTTTATATCTAAAAGTTTTTATTTTTTTTCTCTGCAGACATCCTTGATTGAATTCTTTTTGCTTCTTTAATCATTTCTTTACCATCAAATAAGTAATCATCTACGTATCCTTGTGTATATCTATCAAATTCTGATAGTGCATCTTTAACTTTTGAAAAACAATGATACAGATCTAGGCCTAAAGCTGTAATAGACTTTGGAACTACTTTTTTGTTATAAATTTTTTCAACTTTTTCAATTTTCTTTTGTGAAAGACTAATATAAATGCAAAAATTTTCTATTAGTTGGTCATCATATGGATCGGCAGAAAGTTCTTTGATTTCGTTATTCAAAGGTTTAATTATTCGGCTAATTAATCTATTGATTGGAGTGTAAATTTCTTTAATCCATGTTTCAACTTCTTTATCTTTAATTGCAGAATTATATTTTTTGGAATTAAATTTCTCTTCCCAATTTTCATTAAATGAATCCAATGATGAATTGGAAGAGAAAAAATTTCTATCATATCGTTCTTTTTTTATAGGGTCATTTAGAGTCTCCCAGGCATTTTGTATTGCAAGAAAACGTTCTTTTTCTCCGCCTGCATCTGGATGATGTTGCTTAACTAAAGAACGATATGAAGATTTAATTTCACTTTTGGTTGCATTTTTTTTGAGGCCTAATTCTTCATATAAATTTTTTTTCATTTTATTAATTAGGGATTAAAGATAACCATCTTTTCTGGCTTGAATTGAGTGATTCGATTCAAACATTGCTGTTGATAAATATCTTTCACCAAAACTTGGAAGAATTACTATCAATCTTTTATTCATTAGTTCTTTGCTTTCACCAATTTTTATTGTTGCTGCTAGAGCTGCACCGCTGCTGATTCCTGATAAAAGACCTTCCAATCGAGCCAATAAACGTCCATAATAAAATGCTTCATCATCATCTATTTTTATAATTTCGTCAATTAATTTAGTATTCAGGACTTTTGGTACGAAACCTGCTCCTATTCCTTGAATAGAATGAGATCCTGCTTCTTCTCCGGAAATGACAGCACTTTTTTTGGGCTCTACAGCATAAATTTTGCAATTTGGATTAACTTTTTTCAAAAAACGTGCGCAACCAGTAATTGTTCCTCCTGTGCCTACTCCTGTAACTAGTCCATCTAACTTATTGTTGCATTGGGCCCATATTTCTTGAGCCGTTGTTCTTTCATGAATATCTGGATTAGCAAAATTTTCAAATTGATTAAATTGATAGCTATTTGCAATGCTTGAAGACAACTCATTAGCTAAATCTAAAGCTCCTTTCATTCCTTCTTTACCTGGCGTTAGCTGTAATTCAGCTCCATATGCTCTCAACATTGCCCTTCTTTCAATACTCATCGTATCTGGCATAGTTAAGATCAATTTGTAGCCTTTTGCTGCCGCAACCATTGCTAATGCTATGCCAGTATTTCCACTTGTTGCTTCAATTAACGTTGTTTTATCTGGTGTTATCAATCCTTCTTCTTCAGCTTTGCATAACATTGAATAAGCGATGCGATCTTTAACGGACGCTGATGGATTGAAACTTTCTAGTTTGGCTATTATTTCTGGATAACAATTAAAATACTTTCTTATTCGATTTAATTTAACTAAAGGGGTATTTCCAACTAGAGAAGTTATATCATTTGCTATTTCCATGAAAGATTATTTAAATTGCAAAATTAAATCTCATATTTACATGATAATTGTATTTAAAGATCGTATATATAATTTTCTCAAAATAATTTATTTAAAATAACTTTCTACGCAAAAATATTTATTATTATAAAAGGTAGTTTTTTGTAATGATTATGTATTCGCTTGAACTAAGTCTGAGATATTCACCTTTCCCACTTTCAATTCAGAAGAAAGAATTTGAAGATGTTAAAAGAATTTATGATGAAATAAAAAGTTTAATGCATGAAACTTCAGAATCCTCCAAATTGATTGAATTAATGTGTGACAAAGTGAAAGATAAATTAATTGCTGTAAGAGTTAAAGAAATCATTTCTATTCAGATATATGAAAAATCATCAGTCGCAGGAGGAGCTAAAAGACCAGGATTTTCTCTCAACATAGATTCATAGAATTAATGCAAGATTCTCTTGAAAATCAAGTTCCTCATATTTATTTCAAAGATGTCTCTTTTTCATATCCTGGAAAAAATGAAAATTTAATTTTTAAATGCAATTTCTCAATAAATAAACCTGGATTTTGGATGGTCGTCGGTAAAAACGGAAGTGGAAAAAGTACCCTTTTAAAATTAATTAATGGAATAATTAAACCCAAAAATGGAATTATTAATTCTAAAGCAAATATAGGGATGGTATTTCAAAACCCTGATCATCAAATATTGATGCCAAATTGCAGGAGTGAACTCCTAATTAACATTAATCAAAATATAAGTGATTATGAACTTAATAAAAGAATTGAATATGTGCTTGATCAGGTGGGATTGACTGGTTTTGAAAAAAGGCCAGTACACACTTTAAGCGGTGGTCAAAAACAACGCCTAACTATTGCATGCGCTCTTATAAGTAATAGAAATTTTATTCTTTTGGATGAGCCTACAGCTTTACTTGATCAAACCAGCCAATTAAAAGTTTTAAAAACTATTAAAAATCTTACAAGTAACCATAAAAAACCTTTATCTGCTTTATGGATTACTCATCGTTATGAAGAATTAACTTACGCAGATTCAGTAGCAGAGTTGAAAAATGGTTTTTTATCTAGCTGGATAGAACCATCAAAATTTCAATATAATTAATTTTTTGACTTGTCATAAGGCACTTTAAAGAGCTAAATTCATTTTATATTCCTCGGTAGCTCAGCGGTAGAGCGATCGACTGTTAATCGATTGGTCGCAGGTTCGAATCCCGCCCGGGGAGTTCAATAAACGTCAAGAGACTTCAAGTAACTTCATGCGATGTCATATTACTTGAGGTCTTTTTTAATCTATATGTTTGCTTAGGATTTGTTTCCTCATGTATTTATATTCCTCTTCATCAATAGTGCCTTTAGTTAATAAATCTTCTACTTCAGAAAGTCTGTCTTGCAATGTCATAGGTAACCTTTTTTCTCTTGATGGACTCAAATAGAAAATTAATAATATAATGCCACCAAGAAAAGGAATTAAACTTATCAGTATCCACCAAGGATTTTTGGCAGCATCTCTCAAACGACGAACTTGAAGAGAAATACTCGGGATTAAAGAAACTGCAGAAAAACCATAAATAGATACTAAAATATATGCTCTTATACCAGTCCATTGATAGTAAGTAAAATCATAACCTAATCCATAATTTATATCTAAAAAGAGGGTAATACTAATTAGGACTGAAAATAAATATAGTAAAAAAATCAATACTTGAGTAATCCAGAAATCTCTTCTTTTTATTTTGCCGTTGAAATTAAAAGAATATTTCCAGAACTTTGCTAATCTGCCATCTGGTGGCGTGCCACCAATTTTGTCTCCGGACGTCCCTACTTCAAATCCAGCATAAACAGCAAAACAACATAATAGAAAAGTGAAGGTAATCAATTCTCTGATTTAAGTAATTAATATTTTACACATCAGAATTAATTTAAAAACAAAAATGAACCAAACTTCACCAATCACTTCTTTTCCCATCTATCCACTGCTCAATTTGATATTTAAGAAACCCGATTCTTTTGGGAGATAGTTGATGTTTTGGTGGAAAGGTTCCTTTTTCTACTCCGCGATTGATAGTTGAAACCGAAAGTCCAATTAGATTTGATACTTCTTTGATGCTCAAAAAATGTCGTTTTTGATAGTCCATAATGCGAATAAAATGTGTGGCATTTATGTGGCATTGATTGGATTTTTCCGATTTCTTTACTTCAACCGCAGTCAGAGTGCTTCAAATTCACTTCAACCGACTCTCGCCCGGGGAGTTCAATAAACGTCAAGAGACTTCAATTAACTGTATGTGATGTCATGCTACTTGGGGTCTTTTTTAATCTAAAAATTTAAGAAGTATTTGTTTTCTCATGTATTTATATTCCTCTTCATCAATAGTGCCTTTAGTTAGTAAATCTTCTACTTCAGAAAGTCTGTCTTGCAATGTCATAGGTAATATTTTTTTTCTTGATGGACTCAGATAGAAAATTAATAATACAATTCCTCCAATAAACGGAACAAAACTGATAAGAATCCACCACGGGTTTTTGGCGGCATCTCTCAAACGACGTACTTGAAGAGAAATAATCGGTATTAAAGTAACTATGGAATACGCATAAATAGGTAAGAAAATATACGGCATTACATTTACATCATTGTTAAATAATGTGCGTTTTAAACCGTAGAAAACATAAGTACTGTTATTGATGTCTAAAAATAGACAAATCCCTAATAAGACTAGAATAATGATTTTAATTAATAACCATGCCTGAGTAATCCAAAAGGTTCTTCTTGTTGTAGTACCTCTAAAATCAAAAGAACGTTTCCAGAATTCAATTAAATAAATAAATGAGATTATTGCTAGTTCTTGTTTGAAATGGATACCAGAATCTTCAATTTTTGCAGCGATTGCAAGAATAACAATTAAACAAAAAATGCAAATAAAAGTTGCTAAAATATGAGTTAATTTCTGGTATTTTATACATAAAAATTATCTGAAATCAATTATTAAAAACTTTCAATTAATTCTTTGGTTGAATAAATCCCAACAAATGGTGCTGTAATTTCTTTAAGCACGCCTGTAGTTTTTCCTAACATACTATTTTTAACAGTTATTAAATCTCCTTCTTTTACAAAAGGATTTCTTTTGGAACCTCTTTTTGCTTTTGCATAATATGAAATTGTTTTCTTTACAACTGTCCCATCTGCTTCGTATCTAATTAAAACTATCTTTCCTGATAAAGGTTTTATTGGTCCAGTCAAATCAATCACATCTGATAATGTAGCTTCTAAGGGTAATTTTATATTTCCAGGATTTTCGACTCGACCAAAAATATCTACTGTTATGAATTTTGGAGAAATACCACTTAAAACAGATTTTGGAATTTGATTTGTGGAAGACTGACTTAATTTTGGAAGAAATATACTATCTCCGTCAAATATACGTAAATCATTACTATCATCTAATTCATTCAAAAAAGAATTTAGGTTAATAAAAGCTCTTTTTTTGCCTCCACCTTTACCAAGAGGTACATCTCGGATAATTTCTATCCTAGATAAATCAGTTAAGGAAGTTATACCACCTGCTTTCAGAATAACGTCAGAAATAGTAGTTATATTTTCACTAGTTCTTTTGATATTGAAAGAATTATCTGATGATTGATTACTTGATTCAATCTTGCTCTTAGCAGTAGGTTTCTTAAGCTGATTCACATTAGAATCAGCATCAATTTGTGATTCTAAGAAAAAGCTTGATGTGTAAGAAGGGAATTTATATAATCCTGGATTTCTAACTTCACCTTTAATTGATACTGTCAAAGGCTTAAAAGTTGCAATTCTTACTGTTATATTGGGATATCTAATGAATTCAAAATATTTTTTATTTAATAATTTAGATAATTCAGATAGTGTTAAACCTCGAACATAAGTTTCATATATTTCTGGAAGCAATATTTCGCCCTCTGGGTTAACTTCATAATTTCCATTAAACATTTCCAATTGAAAATCAATTGATAAAACATCACCCGTATCAATTATGTAATCTTGTAACTCTTCTTTAGACTTCAAATAGTCAATTGGAATGTCGTTTTTATCCTTAGGGTTTGAATTATTACTTTCTGCTTTGGATAAATCAAAAATAAAAAAAGAAATTAAAAAAAAACCAATTAAAAAGGTTTTTGAATTCCATTTAAAGGAAAATAATCTTTTAAATTTATTCTCAAGTATATTTTGTAAACTCAAAAGATTGCAAAAATAAACAGAATTAAAACTATCTTACTATTAATCTAGATAAATAGATAACTAGATAAATAAATATCTAGATAATATATTTGTTTATTGTTGTTTTTTTCAAGTTTGGTAATTATTTTTTCAATTTCTAAGAGCTTTTCTTCAATAGTCTTCATACCGTCTTTACTCATTGGACTTACATATTGCTGAAGAATACTCGATATGTATTCTCCAAGTGCTTTACCTTCTTTTGTCGATTGAACTTTTAAATTTTTTAATAAATCAGCATTGATATTGATATTTAATTATGTTCTTTTTTAATTCATATATTTTGTGAGTTTCTTTTTTGTTAAAAAGTGGTTAGTCGAATATATATATGTGGGTAAATTTAATGTATTATTAAAATCAGTAAATAGAACATCAAAATTAATTTAATAATCTTATGAAAATATTATTTTAGTAACTATAATTACATGTTTTAATAACAGTATTTAGAACATTTATAAAATTCTTTAAATAAACAAAAAAATAAGATCTTTAATTTATTTGTACGTTCCATATAATCAAGATATATTTTATGTTTTTACAGTCTGAATTACGCCTTTCAGGAAATTCTAGTCATTCCACATATCCTTTTTCTCTTGATCTAAATTATTTCTTTCAATTAATTCTATTCTTTGTTTCTGAGAATCTAATTCTGTTTCAAAACCGTTTTTCTCGTCAATGTAATTTGTTTTTATTTCTAGGATAATTATCTCAAATTGCTCTCCAAAAAAATCTGACATTTCTCTCCATGCTTCCATTTCTTCTTCTTTGTCAATAGTATCGTTTATTTGATGAGAAATAATTTCTTGTACATATTGTCTAAGCTCTTGATGACTCATAGATTCAACTTTTTTTTGAATATAAAATTCTTTAATTTTTTCTAGTTGTTTTTTTGATAAATCAGAATAGATAAATGATTTTTTTTTCATAAATACTTAAATTTTTTTTAATATAGACAAAATTATTAGTTTAAACACTCAGAAGAAATCAAAAACTTTAAACTCAGTTAAATTCTCTTTGAAAACTAAGAATCAACATTTAATTTGATTTTCAGATACATTATTATGACTGTCTGAATTAGATATTTTTTAAATTAAATCATTATTTTTAGTGTCTGATTATTAAGAAAAAGTAAATAGAATCGAAAGAAATTGTAAAATTTATACTTTTAAAAAATATGCAATTTCTCTCTAATACCTTGCTATTATTAAGTTAATTCATAAATCTAATTGATAAAATTGTTTACACTAATTCAGCAATCTTTATAAATTCTTGAGAGAATCATAGTACAAAAACTTAATTTTAATTTAATAGTCTATAAATATGAAAATTTCAATCCTTTTAATTGAAGATGATCGTGATATGCGAGATTTGGTGGCTAGGCATTTAGAACATTCTGGGTTCGATGTACAAAAAGCTGAAGATGGCATTAAAGGACAAGCATTAGCCCTTCAATACTCACCAGATTTAATACTCTTAGATTTAATGCTTCCAAGTGTTGATGGATTAACTTTATGCCAGCGTCTTAGAAGAGATGAAAGAACTTCAAATATCCCAATTTTGATGATAACTGCATTAGGTGGCCTTAAAGATAAAGTGACTGGGTTTAATTCTGGAGCAGATGATTACATTACTAAACCCTTCGATCTAGAAGAATTACATGTACGTATAAAAGCATTATTAAGAAGAACCAACAGAGCACAATTGAATTCTAGTAACCAGCAAGAAATACTAAATTATGGCCCTTTAACTCTTGTTCCGGAAAGATTTGAAGCTATCTGGTTTGAATCTCCTGTTAGATTAACCCATCTTGAATTTGAATTGCTTCACTGTCTCTTGCAGAGACATGGTCAAACTGTATCGCCAGCATTAATTCTTAAAGAAGTTTGGGGATATGAACCTGATGATGATATTGAGACCATAAGAGTTCATATTAGACACTTACGCACTAAATTAGAACCTGATCCACGTAAGCCTATATATATAAAAACTGTATATGGTGCTGGATATTGTCTTGAGTTACCTATTGGTTCTAAAGTTGAAGTTGCTAGGCAAGAGTTTATTCAAGCAAGAAATCCTAATTTGATAAATTCTGCCGTAGATTAATCTCTTATTTCTTCTATTGAAATTTTTAAAAAAGTAATTTCCCATGCCAACCTTGGTTGAATGTTTTTTCTTAAGAGATATTTTAAATTTTCAAGTTTTTTAACTAAACCAATACTTTTTGTATTTCTCCACCACATAGTTTGAATTAAATTGACTAAACAAATCTGTTGATAAATTTCTAATTTTTCAGATATTAATTGAGATACTTCTAATATTTCCAGACTATTTTTTATTGGAGAATCTAATTTACTTATAATTTCATCTGAAATATCGTTCCAAATTTCAATATTTTTCAATAATTGATTTGGAGATCCATTTGCAGAGTTTATTAAATCTTCAGATTTTAATTTTGTATTAATGTTTAATTTAGAAGTATCTAAATAGTTTTCCAAAATTGACTCTATTTGTTTACTAGAAAAGGATCGAAATCTGACTATTTGACATCTTGAGATGACCGTATCTAGGAGAAGGTTCAATTTAGATGTTAGTAAAATAAAAATGCCATTACTAGGTTCTTCTAATGTTTTTAAGAGACAATTTGATGCTGCTTCGTTTAAGAGGTGTGCATCAATAATTAAAACAATTTTTTTTTCTGAGTCTATTGATTTCTGACCAAGAAAAGTTTTGATATTACGTATTTGAGCAATTTTAATAATCTCAGATCCACTTTTTATTGTTTTTTCAATATCGGAACTTCTTGAACTTTTAGTTTTCAAAAGAGAATCAGGTTCGATAATTAAAAAATCAGGATGGTTATTGTTGTTAATTCTCTCTTCAACATTCTCTCTTGGTGAAGATTGTTTGAATATCTCTTTTATAAATCGAAGAGCAGTTTGCTTTTTCCCTACTCCTTCAGCACCATAAAATATATAACCATTAGCAAATGATTTGTTTTTAATTATGCATTTAAGATAGGTATTGATTTCTTCATTAAATAAAAAATTATTTTTTTTAACCTCAATCATTTTTTATTGGAAAAATTGTTTAGTACAGTCTCTTTAATTTGATCAGCAATAGTTTTAATATTTTGAGAGGCAGATATTACTTTCCAGTTTTTTTCTTTGGCAATTAGTTTGAATCCTTCATTTACTTTTTCTAAAAACTTAATCCCTTCTGACTCTATTCTATCTGGAATTTTATTTTTTCTTCGGAATATACTCTCTTCTGGAGAAATTTCTAATAAAAAAGTTAGATCAGGAGATTCTCCTTGACACACAATAGATTCAATATTTTTAATTATTTCTAAATTTATATTTCTTCCATAACCTTGATAAGCCAGGGTGGAATCGGAGAATCTATCACTTATTACCCAATCATTGTTATTTAAAGCAGGTGAAATAATTTTTGAAACGTGTTCAGCTCTATCAGCTGAATAAAGTAATAATTCCGCAAGCGATGAAGGCTTGTTATTTTCATTATTATCAAGGATCAGTCCTCTAAGTTTTTTTCCTAAAAGACTGCCTCCCGGCTCTCTTGTTGTGATTAATTGAGACCCTTTCTTAATTAGACCACTATAAGGTAGCCATTTAGAGAGTTCATCTATTTGGGTAGTCTTACCACATCCATCAATACCCTCAATAACGATAAATTTTCCTTTCATTTAATCCAAAGATAAAGCATTAATTACAACTGTAATAGAGCTAGTAGCCATCAATAATGCTGCTATTGAGGGAGTAAGAAGAATACCGTATTTAGGGAATAAAATCCCGGCTGCTAAGGGTATAGCTAGTAAGTTGTAACCAAAAGCCCATATAAGATTTTGCTTTATTTTTCTTATAGTTTTTTTTGCAAGATTTAATGCATAGGGTAATCCATTTAGTTGATCTCCCATTAATACTACATCTGCATTCGCCTTGGCTATTTGAGTCCCTGATCCTACCGCAATTCCTAAGTCTGAGGATGCTAAGGCTGGGGCATCATTAATACCATCACCAATCATTGCAACTTTATTATTGATTTTTAAATTTTCTATAGTCTTGAGTTTCATTTGAGGAAGAAGATCCCATTTTACTTCTGTTTCTTTACAACCAATTTTTTTTGCTAAAGCTAAAACTGTTTGTTTTCTATCTCCACTTAAAATATTAATTTTAAATTTGTTTTCTCTTAAATTTTGAACTGTTTTGATTGAATCATTTCTCAGTAAATCTCCTAACAAGATAAAGCCTAGCAACTTCTCATCGACACTTACTCCAATGATTGTATTCGTTTTTGTCTCTTCATTTGTAATGACTTTTTTTGCATCACCATCAATAATTATTCCTTTACTTAATAGCCATTCAACATTTCCAATATTGATAAGTCCATTAATTGAATCAAGTTCTCCAGAAATACCTCTACCTGTATGGGTGAAAATTTTTTTTATTGGAAATAAACTTAAATTTTGTTTTTTTGCCTCTTGAATTAATGCTTTAGCGATTGGATGTCTGCTTTCCTTTTCTAAACTGGCAGCTATTTTTAACAAAAATAAATGATCATTATTATTTTTATAATCAACTATGAAAGGCTCACCTTTTGTTAGAGTGCCTGTTTTATCAAAAATAATGTGATTAATTTTTGAGGCTATTTCTATTTTATCCCCTCCTTTGAATAAAATCCCTTTTTTTGCTGCTTTACCTGATGCGACAGTTATTACAGTTGGTGTGGCTAAACCCAATGCACAAGGACAAGCTATTACTAAAACAGCAATTGACAGTTGAATTGCTAAACTCAAGAAATTCTCAGCATTACTACCAAGCGAACTATGAAGTGTGTGGCTTGAGTGAGTTATGAATTGATTATTATGACTTAATAAATCAGGCCAAAAGTTTATTGCCACCTTCCACCAAAAGAAGAAGGTTAAAGTAGCAAAAATAAGTACAAAGTAAGTAAATTTTCCTGCAACTTTATCAGCAATTCTTTGAATTCGAGGTTTTTTAGCGTTTACAGATTCAATAAGACTTACTAGTTTTGCAAGAGAAGAATCCCCACCTACCTTTTGAACTTTAAGTCTAAGAGTTGAATTAAGGTTTAAAGATCCACTAGATAAATTATCGCCTTCTTTTATTTCGATAGGTTTGGATTCTCCAGTAATATGTGAAACATCAACATATGAATTACCTTGAATAACAATGCAGTCTGCAGGTACTCTGTCTCCTGCTAAAACTTGAATCTCCTGATCAGGTCTTAAAGAGTTTACCCTTATTGACTTGATTTGATTATCTTTTGTGTAGATATTTGCCATTTCAGGTTGAAGATCTAATAACTCGCCAATGGATGAACCAGTTTGGTATCTAGCTCTTTCTTCTAAGAAACGCCCAATCAGTATAAAACCTAATAGCATAACTGGTTCATTAAAAAAACAAGGAAAACCAGTGGTAGGGAATATTAAGGAGAGAAGACTTGTTGTATATGCGCTAGTTACTCCAAGAGCTACTAAAGAATCCATATCCGGAAGGTTATTAATAAATGATTTAAATCCATTCATAATTATTCCTCTGCCAGGAAATAATAAAGCTAATGTTGCTAATGAAGCGTGAAAAAATATATTACCTATTATTGGAAAATTTATATATCTTCCTTCTGCCAGATGACCTAAACCTGAAAATAATAAAAGTAGGAGGGCAAAAGTTAGTTTTTCCCATTGATTATTCCACTTCTTTTTTTTTTCTAATTCTGCTTTATTTATTTTTTTTGAAAAATCATTTATGTAAATCTTTGATGGGAAACCATTTTCTTTTAGGTTTTCGAGAACTGTTTCTATTTCTATATGTTTCTGGGTAATTTCAAAATATGCACTTTCAGTGAGTAAATTAACAGAAACATTTTCAATACCTTCAGAATTATTCAATATTTTTTCAACAGTACTAACACAACCTCCGCACTTCATTCCTGTGATGCTTAATTGAATGCTCTCCATATTTTCACTATAAAAGCATATTAATGCTTAACTTTCTTTTACTATAATAATAAATGTTATAGACTTTTTAAATAGTTATTTTTAAAAATTACTATACTTATTTTATTAGATTTAAAGCAGTGCCCAGTAATCAAAACAGAGACAATTTTATTGATAAAGCTTTTACTGTAATTGCAGAATCTATAGTCAAAATAATGCCTATTGCAGAGAAGGAAAAAAAAGCTTATATCTACTATAGAGATGGCCTAGCGGCTCAAAATAATGGCGATTATTCGGAAGCATTGGAGTATTACAAAGAGAGTTTGTTACTTGAAGAAAATAAAATAGATAGGGGTGAGACCCTAAAAAATATGGCAATAATATACATGAGTAACGGTGAAGAGGATTTGTCTATTGAAACTTATGAAAAGGCATTAATTGAAAATCCTAAACAACCATCATGTCTTAAAAATATAGGTTTAATTTATGAAAAAAGGGGAAGATACGCTGAACAAAATGGTGATTTAGATCAGAGAGATATTTGGTTTGATAAAGCTGCTGAAGTATGGTCTAAAGCAGTGAGATTATATCCTGGTGGTTATCTTGATATTGAGAATTGGCTAAAAAACTCAGGAAGAAGTTCAATAGATATGTACCTCTAATATTTTTTTTACTGTCGAAAAGAATAAACTAGTGCTTCTTTAATATTAGAAATCTCTTTGATATTGATTATATTTTTAAAATTATTATTTAGATCCTCTTCTAATTTTGGTACCACAATATTTTTGATTCCTAGTCTTGCAGCCTCTTCTATCTTTGTTCGAAGGTTATTTGTTTTTCTAACTTGACCACTTAAACCCAATTCTCCAATAAATGAGCTACTCGCCAAAGGAGGAATATTTTTCAAACTTGATAAAATTGATATTGCTACACCTAAGTCAGAAGAAGGATCGTTTATTGCAAAACCTCCTCCTGTAGCTACATAACAATCAAATTCTGATAATTTAATATCTACATGTTTTTCAATAACAGCTAGAATTTGATGTAATCTGTTTATATTAATTCCAGTAGTAGTTCGTCTTGGGTTACTATAAAAAGTCTTACTTACAAGTGCTTGAATATCTACTGCTAAGGGTCGAGTGCCTTCATTAGTTATTGTAGTTGCTACACCGGAAATGTTTTCTTTATTTGTAAAGATTGAACTTGGGTTTTTTATCTCTCGTAAGCCTGCTTCGAGCATTTCAAAAATTCCAATTTCAAAAGTCGATCCAAATCGATTTTTTATACTTCTTAGTAATCTATGTGAAGAAATCTTATCTCCTTCAAAGTTTATTACTACATCAACTAAATGTTCTAGAGTTTTTGGACCCGCTAAGGCACCATCTTTCGTAACATGACCAATAATTAGAAGTGCAATATTGTTGTCTTTAGCTAGATTTTGCAATTCAGACGAACATGCTCTTACTTGTGAAACTGATCCTGGCGAACTTTCCATCTCATGATTATGGATAGCTTGAATACTATCAATAATTGCGAAACTTGGATTTATACGTTTGATCTCTTCAATTATTTGGGATAAATTAGTTTCTGCTAAAATTTTTAGATCAAAACTGTCTTGTTTCAATCTTTCCCATCTTATTTTTACTTGTTCAAGAGATTCTTCTGCAGTAACGTATAAAACTTTTTCACTGAGAGATATTTTTCCTGCTGATTGAAGAACTATTGTGCTTTTGCCTATTCCTGGTTCTCCTCCAATTAAGACTACAGAACCAGGGACTATCCCACCTCCAAGAACTCGATCAAACTCTTTAAATCCACTGGTAAATCTTGATATTTTTTTAGATGAAATTTCATTAAATGGTATAGCTTTTTTACTATTTTTTATATCTTGATATTTTGATCTCTTGCTTTTGATTTCTTCAACAATGGAATTCCATGAGTTGCAATTAAGGCATTTCCCAAAGTATTGAGAAGTTTCAGTTCCACAATTTTGACAAATAAAAGTCGACAATTTGCTAGACATTAAGTTTTTGAATAAAGTAATGGAACTAGAATGTTTGGGATATTGCCCCTCTACAAGTTAGATTAGGTTAATAATAAATTCTCTTACTGATTAGCTAATAGAAACAAATGGCTCTATCTAGTCAAACTAAAGAAACAATCCTTGTCGCAGATGACGAGGCAAGTATTAGAAGAATTCTGGAGACGCGTCTCTCCATGATTGGCTACAAAGTTGTAACTGCAAGTGATGGTAAAGAAGCACTAAAGTTATTTAAAGATTATGAGCCTGACTTAGTAGTACTAGACGTTATGATGCCAAAGTTAGATGGTTATGGAGTTTGTCAAGAATTAAGGAAAGATTCTGATGTTCCAATTGTTATGTTAACTGCATTAGGAGATGTTGCAGATAGGATAACAGGATTAGAATTAGGAGCTGATGATTATGTAGTGAAACCATTTAGTCCTAAGGAATTAGAGGCTAGAATTAGGTGCGTTCTTAGAAGAATTGACAAAGAACAAATTCCTGGAATGCCTAATTCAGGATTAATTTTGGTTACTGATATAAAAATTGATACAAATCGAAGACAAGTTTTTAAAAATGATGAGAGAATTAGATTAACTGGAATGGAATTTAGTCTCTTAGAACTTTTGGTAAGTAGGTCAGGAGAGCCATTTAGTAGAGGAGAAATTCTAAAAGAAGTTTGGGGATATACACCCGAGAGACATGTCGATACAAGAGTAGTAGATGTTCACATATCAAGATTAAGATCAAAACTTGAGGCTGATCCGGCAAATCCTGAATTGATATTAACAGCAAGAGGCACAGGATATCTTTTTCAAAGGATTGTCGATATTTCTCCTTTTGATAGTAAATAAATGGGGAAAGAAATTGCACATAAAATAAACAAGTCCAGAGCTATCAGAAGATTAGTTATTTGGTACAAAAGAAACTCTGCTGTAACTTCAATAGTAGATGGTGCTGCGAGTTCTGCAGTAACAGCTAGTAATATGGCAGGTAACGTAGTATCTGGTGCAGGTTCTGTCGTTAGCACAGCTAGTAATGTTGCTAGTAATATGGCAGGTAATGTTGCAGGGAATGTGGTTTCAAGCGCTGGATCTGTCGTGAACACTGCTAGCAGTGTAGTTTCAAATGCTAGTTCATTGGCTAAAAACACTTTACAGCCATTAGTTTTTGACCCTTTAAAAAGATTACAAAATAACGATAATACTTTAGATAAGGTGGAGGAGTCGCAATCTAATAGAATTTGGATTGCAGTTGATGGCATGGGCGGAGATTATGCTCCTGGGCCAATTCTTGAGGGTTGTCTTGAAGCAATAAACAGATTTCCAATAAATATTAAGTTTGTTGGCAATATTGAAAAAGTTAAAAATTCAGCAGAAACAACTGGTTTATTTGAAATACTTGAAAAAGAAATAGCAAATAACCGTCTTGAATTAATTGATAGTGGAGACCCTATTGGAATGAATGAAGAGGCTACTGCAGTCAGAAAAAAGAAAAAAGCAAGTATTAATGTTGCAATGGATTTAGTCAGGAATAATAAAGCGCAAGCTGTTTACTCAGCTGGTAATTCAGGCGCAATGATGGCTTCTGCCATATTTAGAATTGGTAGATTGAAAGGGATTGATAGACCCGCTATAGGAGCATTATTTCCGACAAAGGACCAATCTCGCCCTGTATTAGTTTTAGATGTTGGCGCAAATACAGATTGTAAACCCTCTTATCTTCATCAGTTTGCTCTTCTAGGTAATATTTATGCAAAAGATGTCTTGCAAGTAAAAAAACCAAGAATTGGCCTTTTAAATATCGGAGAAGAAGAATGCAAAGGTAATGATTTATCCCTCAAAACATATGAACTACTTTCTACTGAAAAAAGCTTTTATTTTAGAGGGAATTGCGAGGGTAGAGACGTATTGTCAGGTGATTTTGATGTGGTCGTCTGTGATGGGTTTACCGGAAATATATTATTAAAATTTCTTGAGTCTGTGGGTGGTGTTTTATTAGATATTTTGAGATCTGAGCTGCCAAGAGGGAGGAGGGGAAAAGTTGGTTCAGCTTTTTTAAAAAGTAATTTACTCAGAATAAAAAAAAGGTTAGATCATGCTGAACATGGTGGTGCTTTATTACTTGGGGTAAACGGTATTTGTGTGATCGGTCATGGTAGTAGTAAGTCTTTATCAGTTGTTAGTGCTCTTCGCTTGGCTCACTCCGCTGTGAATCATAACGTGATGGAAAATTTAAATCAACTTCAAAAGCTTCAAGTTTTAAATTCTTAAAACATATTTAGTCAAATTTATGTTTGACTTATATAAGTAATTAAAAAATTCTTTTGGAAGGAATAAAGTTTAATCAAGTTGGAATCGCGTTTAAAGGGAGTGGAAGTTATGTACCCGATCAAATACTAACCAATCAGAAAATTAGTCAAAAGGTAGATACTAGTGATGAATGGATAAAATCTAGAACTGGCATTTCTGAGAGAAGAATTGCTGGCTTTGGAGATAACGTCTCTGAGATGGGTTATAAAGCTGCACTAACTGCGATTAAAATGGCTAATTGGGATATCAAAACTATTGATTTGATTGTTTTAGCTACTTCTACTCCGAATGATTTATTTGGTTCAGCGCCATCTATTCAAGCTAAATTGGGAGCTAATAATGCTGTGGCTTTCGATTTAACTGCTGCATGTAGTGGTTTTTTATTTGCCTTAATAACAGCCTCACAATTTTTAAAAGGGGGTAGTTTTAAAAGGGCAATTGTTATAGGAGCTGATCAATTATCAAGCTTTGTTGATTGGAATGATAGAAGAAGTTGTATTCTCTTTGGAGATGGTGCGGGTGCATTAGCAATTGAAGCGACAAGTGAATTTGATAATTTAATTGGTTTTGATATGAGAACTGATGGGCAAAGAGGTTCTTTTCTTAATCTTCCATCAAAAAATAATGAGGATTCAATAATTGAAAACATTGATTTTTTAAGTGGAGGTTTTGCTTCAATTAAGATGAATGGTCAGGAAGTGTATAAATTTGCAGTTAGAGAAGTTCCGATAATTCTTGAAAAGTTGTTTATAAGAAATAACTATAGTTCTGCTGAAATTGATTGGCTTGTATTGCATCAAGCTAATCAAAGAATATTAGATTCTGTAGGAGACAGGTTAAAAATTCCTAGAGAAAAAATCCTAAGCAATTTAGATAAATATGGCAATACTTCAGCAGCAACAATCCCTCTCATGATGGATGAGGCTATTAGGAATAATAGAATTAAACAAAATGATATTATTGCCACAAGTGGTTTTGGTGCTGGGCTAAGTTGGGGTGCAGCCCTCATTAAATGGGGTTAACAACAAATAGGAACATTATGACAGTTGCATGGGTATTCCCTGGACAGGGTTCGCAAAAAATTGGGATGGCAAAACAAATTGAAAATTTGCCTACAACAAAATATAGGTTTAGTTATGCTTCTGAGATATTTGAGAGGAATTTATTTGAAATTTGTGAGTTAAATTCTGAACTAACAAATCCTCTTAGTGATTTGAATAACACAAGAAATACGCAAATTTGTCTTTTTTTAGTTGAATCGATTTTATTAGATTCCTTAAAGGCTAATGGTTTTAAACCAACTTATGTTGCTGGGCACAGTCTAGGAGAAATTACGGCACTATATTGTGCGGATGTTTTTTCATTCGAAGATTGTGTATCACTAATAAAAGTGAGATCTCAATTAATGGTAGATTCTGGGAAAGGATCTATGGCAGCAGTAATTGGTTTTGATAGAGATCAACTTGATTTAAAAGTAAAAAAAATTGAAGATATTGTAATTGCTAATGATAATAGCTCCTCCCAAGTTGTCTTATCAGGATCTAATGAAGCGTTAGATAATTTATCTAAAGAAATTTCTTGTAAAAGATTCTTGAAATTAAATGTTTCAGGTGCATTTCATTCACCATTCATGGATAAGGCTGCATCAAAATTTTCTGAGTATTTAAAGCAGATTAAATTTAAAAATCCTTCTATCCCAGTAATAAGTAATTATGATCCTTCACTGTGTAGCGATCCAAATGAGCTAAAAATTAGACTAGAAAATCAAATGTGTAATGGGGTTAGGTGGCGAGAAACTATGGATTTAATGGCAAAAGATAATGATCTTCATATTGTTGAAATTGGCCCCTCAAGCGTACTTAGTGGTTTAGCAAAAAGACATCTTAAGAATGTAAAAATTTCTCAAGTTTCATCTCCTGATCAAATAACTTATTAAGTCTTATGAAAAATGCTATTTTTCAAAAATTAATTTATCAATTAGTTAGCAAACTGTTTGTATTTCCTATTTATAAACTCGTATTTCAAGGTCATTTAATAGGTAGAGAAAATATTCCGCAAAAAGATTCTTTTATAATGGTTTCTAATCATGGCTCTTTACTTGATCCTCCTTTATTAGGACATGCTATTGGACGGAATATATCGTTTATGGCAAAGGCAGAGCTTTTTAAAATACCTTTTCTTGGCTTTGTTATAAAGTCTTGTGGTGCATATCCTGTAAAAAGGGGAATTGCTGATAAAAATACTATTAAAACAGCATGTAAAAAATTATCAGATAATAATTCTATTGGAATTTTTATTGATGGCACTAGACAAAAAAATGGGAGGGTTAATAAGCCAAAACAAGGAGCTGCATTATTAGCCTTTAAAAATCAAAAATTATTATTGCCTGTTGCAATAATTAATTCACATAAACTAATAAAATTTAAATTCTGCATTCCTTTATTTTCAAAAATAGTTATTAAAGTAGGAAAGCCAATTCAACCTCCACAAAGCTCTTTAAGAGGTGAACTGAATTCTGTAACTATGCACCTTCAAGAGAATATTAATAATTTGATTGGATGAATACTTAGTTAATTGGAGACATAGGGTAAAGGGGTAAAACTTTTTGCCATGACCTTATAGTCGTTTTTAATAAATTTTTATTTGATAAATTAAGTAATTCTCTTAAATCTTCTTCATCTACATAATTAGCCTTAAAAAAAAGTTCTTTACTCTTTAATTCTTTCATAACTTTTGGTAAAACTATTTCTCGAATCCTTAGATCTGAATTGTTTGCTTCGTTGTTACAGATCTCATATTTACCTGCAATAAATCCTTTATGTTTTAATTTTTTGTAAATCCAGAATGATTCTTTGTTTGTAGAAATATTATTTCTTGATGCAATTCTTTTTGCCATTATTTCAAATGAACTAAAACTGTCTAAAGGACAAATTATTTGTTGTGAAATAGTTCTTGCTAAAACTACAATAAGTCTTGAGGCATTAAAATTTCCTGGTCCTATACTGACAGATATCTTATTTACTTTTTGTAAATTTTTTTTGGAAATAAATTTGTTAAAATCGACAATTAAATTGTTACATAAGTCTTTATCAAATTTTTTTATAAATAATTCATCAGTTTCAGGATTATTGTTTTTTCTATATCCAAAACTAAAAGAATTGTCTGTACTATGTATAACTAATGTAGGGAATTTTGGTCTTGGTTTGAGATTATGTTTCATCTATTACATTTAAACGGGCAATTCCAAACCTGGATTCAACTTAGACCATTTACCAAATTCACTCTTGAAACTTTCACAAGATTGAACATCCCAATCAGTTTTGTAAGCACCATCATTATCTTTAACTATACTTACATGAATGAATGGTTTTTTTGCTTTAAAATCAGGTAAATCACAAATATTATCAACACCGTGATTATTTTCAACTTCATGATAAGTGATACATCTATCAACCCATTTACAGTTGATGCAAATGCACATAATTAAAAAAAAATGAAACGTAAGGATATTCTCACTGATCATACACTAATTGTTGATAAATTAGAAAAAAGCATAAAATTTTATAATTGGAATTCTATCTTATCTTTTTTACCTAAAGGATCATATTTAGTTGGTGGTTATATTAGGGATATTATTTTGGAAAGAGTAATTGAAGATGTGGATGTTGATATTGTGGTACCTTGTGATGCTATCGAAATTGGAAAAAAAATTTCAGATGATATTGGGTCTAAATTTATAATCTTAGATAAGAAAAGAGAAGTCGTAAGAATTATTATTAGTCATATTTCAATTGATATTGCTAATCAGATTTCCTCTACAATTAAAGGAGATTTGAGTAAAAGAGACTTTTCTATTAATTCAGTTGCTTTTTTATTTGATAAAAGGTGTTTGTTCGATCCATTAAATGGCATAAAAGATCTAGAATTGTCTTTGTTGAGTACATATTCAGAAACAAATTTGCTGAATGATCCCCTACGCATATTAAGGTGTTTTCGATTTGTTTCAGAATTGAATTTTAAAATTGATCTCAAGCTACTTACTTTTATAAAAAAAAATAAAGATACATTATATCTTGTTGCCAAAGAGAGGATTAACTATGAAATAAGGAAAATAGTAAATGGGAAAAATGCTCTTGAAGCTGTATTTTTGTTAAAAAAATTTAATATATTTGGATCTGATAATTTATATAAAGATTCTTTTTTTTTGGATTTAAAGAATATTAATTATGCAGAACTTAATCAGAATGAAAAGGAGACATTTTTACCATTTTTTTATATTACCCAAATTTTAGATGAAGTATCTCTGAAAAAATTTAAATTTAGTAAAGCTGAAATTAGAAAAACTAAGTTATTGAGAAAATGGCACTATTTGTTAAAGAATAAAAAGATTGATCAGTTAAATGAATTAGATAGATTTGAATTACATAAAGAATTAGAGATGTTTCTTCCATCTTTTATTTTTTATTTGCCTGAAAATTTACGCTTTGATTGGCTAAATAGATGGCGTGACAAGGATGATAAATTATTTCATCCCTCAAATTTACTTAATGGTGAAGTAATCAAAAAAAATTTGAAAATAATGGACGGACCTATTTTAGGAGAGCTTTTACAGTATCTTTCAAAGGAGCTTGCATACAAAAGATTGAATAATTTTGATGAAGCTATTTATGAAGCAAAGCAATGGATTGAACAAAATGCGCCAAAATGTGATTAAATACACATAGCTTAGTTTTGTTTAGAAGTTCAGACTTCAAAATTATTTTTAAAAATTTATGAGCATTCGCATTTACATTGGCAACTTAAAACAAGGATTTAATCCTAAAGAATTTGATACGCTTTTAAAATCAGTTTCTGAATCGATTCGATTTAAAGCGGTTTTAGATAAGGAAACTAAGGAATGTAGGGGATTTGGCTTCGCGACAACAAATAATGAAGAGAATGCTAATTTACTAATTCAGAAATTAAATGGTTTTGAATTTAATGGTTCCAAATTAAGAGTAGAGCTTTCAGATAAGAAAGATTCTGCTTCAAAAAAAAGAAATAATGGAAACTTAAATAAGAATAAAAAGAGGAAAGATTTTAAGAAAATTGTCCATAGTGACGCTCCTAATCTTGAAGCACCTGACCCAAGATGGGCGGGGGAATTATCTAAATTAAAAGATTTGTTGGCCAATCAGAAGACACCTGTTTGATTATTTGATTCGAGAAATTAAAAAAGATATAGGTATCTCAAAAGCTTTTACTGAATTTTTTACAAAAGCTCTGTTGTTAAAAACGTCATAATCTAACCTTTCAATAGAATCTAATATTCCTCTGTAGAGACGTAATGATGTCCAAACTGGCCATCTTGCGTCAGAAGATAACCACTTAATCCCATCTTCAGACTTTTGGAACCAATCGCGGGCTCTTGTTAATTGAAATTTCATTAGTGCCTTCCATTGATAATTTATTTCACCTTTTAAAAGTTCCTCTTCAGAATAATTAAATTTTTTAATATCTGCCTGAGGAAGATAAATTCTACCTCTTTGCCTATCTTCACCTACATCTCTCAATATATTTGTTAATTGATTTGCTATTCCTAAAGCTATTGCTGCTTCTGAAGGGTCAGGCTTGTCACTCCAGGGAGCTGATGTATAAGCGCTATCAATTCCCATTACATTCTGAGTCATTAAACCGACAGTCCCTGCGACTCTATAACAATAGAGTTTTAATTCATCAAAATCTTTGTATCTAAATTTATTAAGATCCATCCTTTGACCCTTAATCATATCTAAGTAAGGTTGAATACTTTGTGGATATTTTTCAATTGTATCTAATAAAACGGCATCTAATTCCGATTTAATATTCCCTTTAAATACAGCCTTTGTATTTTCTTCCCATTCATCTAAATTATTTGAAAGCTCATCTTGAGATTTAGTGGAAGCTTCTAAGCTATCCATTATTTCATCCGTTCTTCTACACCAAACGTAAATAGCCCAAATAGCTTTTCTCTTTTCTAGTGGTAATAGAAGAGTTCCCAAGTAAAAAGTTTTAGCCCATTGCTGAGTTTCTTTACGGCATGTCTCGTATGCTTTATCTAGTTGAGAAATTGAATTTTTCAAAAAGTTTTAGAAGAATTTAGGAATTTTCTTGAAATGTTTAAGAAACATTTTGAGGGGTTTTGGAATATTCCTTATTAATTGATTCCGCGCACAATTTACCACTTAAAACAGCTCCTTCCATAGATGCTAAGTATTTTTGCATTGTATAATCACCAGCTAAAAAGAAGTTTTTTATGGGAGATCTTTGACTAGGTCTAAGCTCTTGGCATCCAGTAACCGCTTTATAAACAGATCTTGGAGTTTTTACAACTTTATATTTTCTTAATTTCGTTTTATTATCTCCCATAAAATGTGTTGGGAATAATTTTTCTAGTTCTTTCATAGTTGCATCGACTATGTCTTGATCACTTCTATTTATCCAATCTTTTGCTGGGGCAAAAACCAATTCAAGCATTGATCTATTTGGGTCTTCATATTCTTTGCATGTGATGCTCATATCTGCATAAACACTTAGAAGTGGTGATCTGCTGAATAGTAAATGGTCAATATCTGTTAATTTTTTGTCAAACCATAGATGAATATTAATTACTGGCACACCATTTAAACCATCTAATTTAGAAAAAGCTTCAATCCCCTTCCATTGTTTTGGAATCATTAATTTAAAAAGGTCTACAGGCATTGCACTAACATAAGCGTCGGCAGTTAACTCTTTCTTTTGATTTAGAGAGGCAATAGTAAAACTTTTAACAGTGCTGTCATCATTGAGGTTGATTTGCCTTAATGGACTATTCATGTGAACTTCTCCACCTCTAGTAGTGATATATTCCACCATTGGTTGGCAAAGTCTTTCTGGAGGAGCGCCGTCAAGAAATGCCATTTTTGAGCCATTTTTTTCTTGTAAAAATCTGTTTAGTGCTGTTAATAAAACTGTAGATGAAATCTCATCAGGGCCTATGAAATTTAACGCCTTACTCATGGCTATAAAAACTTCATCATTAACTCTTTCTGGAATATTGTGTTCTTTTAGCCAATCTGTCCAAGATTTCGAATCACATTTATCTAGGTACTTTTGGCCTCTCAGCATTGCAGGCACTAAACCTAATCCAAAAAGGATCTTTTCATTCCATGAAAGCATATCATTATTGCTTAGTATTGCTGAAACTCCATTTACAGGAGCTGGTATATCTGGGAAATCAAATCTGCTGTAAGTGCCTGGCTCTGATGGCTGATTAAAGATCATTGAATGACTTTTCCATTGGAGTCTATCTTCAATTTCTAATTCCTTAAAAAGTTGCAACATATTAGGGTAAGCTCCAAAGAATATATGCAAACCAGTTTCATACCAATCTCCATCCTCATCTTTCCATGCAGCAACTTTTCCCCCTAAAACATCCCTAGCTTCAAGAACGATTGGAATGTGACCATTATCAACTAGATATTTAGCACAAGATAAACCAGCTAAACCTGCACCAGCAATTACAACACGCATTATTAAATCAAGAAATAAATTAACACTTAATAATAAGCTACATTAAAGTTAGGACATAATAATTTTTTTCGTTGATTATTTCGCAAAATTATGGAAAAAATGCTTTTAAAATCGACAACTCGACACGTAAGAATTTTTACTGCTGAAGTAGTTGATGATCAATTACAGTTTCATCCCAACAAACTGACTCTTGATTTAGATCCCGATAACGAGTTTATTTGGAACGAAAATTCTTTGAACAAAATAAATGAAAAATTTAATGAATTAATAAAAGAGAGAGCAGGCAAGGATTTAGATGATTATGAACTTCGGAAAATAGGTTCAGAAATCGAAGGTCTAATTAAATTTTTGCTTCAAAATGGGCAATTAAGCTATAACCCTGATTGTAGAGTAATGAACTATTCAATGGGTTTACCAAAGACAAATGAAGTATTGTGAATAGACCACCCTCAAATAGAAGGCCTAGGAGAGGCTCAAATAGAAGTTATTACTCTTCAAATCTAAGAGATGGCGATCCTTATGAACAAAGAAATACTCGATTGCCTACCTCTTCATCTGAACAAAAGATTAACTTCAGTACAGGAACCATTGCTGTTCTTGCGGGAGTATTAATTCTAGGAGTTGGTATAGGGAGCGCGATTACCAGTACGACAGATGGAGGTCAGGGAAATATAGCTAGTCAACAACAATTAGATATGGCTGTTCCAGATCCTGAATTTTGCAGACAATGGGGTGCAAGCGCCTTTGTTATCGATGTTGAAATGTATACGACTCTCAATCCTTCTACGAGTTTCGTAACCCAACCAGCTCTCCAGCCAGGTTGTGTTATTAGAAGAGAGAATTGGACAGTTTTACAAAAACAAGGAGCAATTAGTAACGAAGATGTAAGAGAATGTAAGCAAAGAATGAATACCTTTGCTTATATTGGGTCTATACGAGATAAACCAATTGTTAAATGCGTTTATCAAACTGATGTCAATGAAAATAAATTTATAATCAAGGGCGATGGACAAGCAGAAGATGGGGGAGTAGGAATTAATAAAGAAGCAATTCAGTTCTGATTAATTTTTATGTTTGTCTTAATGGGCTTTCTAAACTAGCAAATTGAGGAAGAATATTTTTTTTAAAGACTTCAGATGCTCTTGAAGTATATCTTGATGGATTAGTAATCAATTTAAGTTCTCTTTCAACTTCTAAGTCAGCAACGAATGCTTTGTGGATTGTTCCGGCCGCTAATTCTCTTTCAATAGAAACAACTGGTAAAAACGAAGCCCCAAGACCTGATTGAACTGCATTCTTGATTGCTTCAAGAGAGTTGAGTTCCATCTCAATTTTTAATCTTTGAATGTCAAGTCCAGAATCTTTAAGGAGTTTATCAACAACTTTTCTTGTTGTAGATTGAGAGTCTAATGTTACAAAATTTAATTTATATAAGTCTTCCTTTAAAAGTTCTTTTTTACTAGAAAGTTGGTGTTTAGGGGGTAAGACTAATGCTAATTCATCGGTTGCATATGGAATTACTTGTAATAAATTTTCTAAATCGCTTGGTAATTGTCCTCCAATTATGGCTAGGTCAATTTGTCCATTTGCAACACTCCAGCCAGTTCTTCTAGTACTGTGTACTTGAAGTTGAACAGATACTTCAGGATATTTTTGTCTGAATAGTCCTATCATCCTTGGCATTAAATAAGTTCCTGTTGTTTGACTGGCTCCAATAACAAGTGTCCCACCTTTTAAGCTATTTAAATCCTCTATTGCTTTACAAGCTTCATCGCATTGATTCAAAATTCGTTCGCAATATTCAAGGAGTAGTCTTCCTGCTTCTGTTAACAGAGCTTTTCTGCCACCTCTATCGAAAATTGTGATTTCAAGTTGTTTTTCTAGATTTTGAATTTGCAAACTAACAGCAGGTTGGGTTACATATAAGAGATCTGCAGCCTTTTTAAAACTTCCTTCAGCTGCTATAGCTTTTAGTATTCTTAATTGGTCAAGAGTAAATGGTAATTCTGGCATTTATTATGCCTACAATTATTTATAATTCTAATGCTTAGAAGCATTCTTGTTAAGAACAAAAATTATTTGAATAATTTAAATTTATGGATACTCATAAAACTTCTCTGGTAATTTTGTTTTTGATTTTGATTTTTGCATTAATTCATAGTGGTGGAGCTGCTTTAAGAATCAAAGCAGAATCTATAATGGGACCAAGATTATGGAGGTTATGTTTTGTTTTCTTAAGTTTGCCATCTGCAATTATCTTGATTAGTTACTTTTTGGCTCATAGATACGACGGAATCAGATTATGGAATTTTCAAGGCAATCATTTCGTTTTTATAATGGTTTGGTTTTTAACTGCAATAAGTTTTTTATTTTTATATCCTGCCACTTACAATTTGCTTGAAATTCCGTCTGTTTTTAAACCTAAAGTGCGAATTTATGGAACTGGGATAATGAGAATCACAAGGCATCCTCAAGCATTTGGTCAGATAATTTGGTGTTTTGCACATACTTTATGGATTGGTTCATCATTTACATTAATAACTTCCATTGGCTTAATTTTGCATCATCTTTTTGCAATCTGGCATGGAGATAAGAGATTAGCTAATAGATTTGGAGAGGAATTTGAAAAATTTAAAAAAAATACTTCCATAATCCCCTTTATGGCAATACTTGAAGGAAGGCAAGAATTTAAAATTAAAGAATTTTTTAGGTTATCTCAACTGGGCATATTGATTGCAATAGCTGTACTTTGGTGGTCCCATAAGTACATAAATATTGCTGTTAGAACATTTAATTCATCATTTTTGTCGGAATTTTTCAATTAACAGTTTAAAATCAAGATATAAGTTTTTTAAAACATGCCTCAAGCTTCAGAAATTGCCTGGTTAATTCCTGTTTTTCCACTTATTGGAGCAGTGCTTTCTGGTTTAGGGTTGATAAGTTTTAACAAGAAAATTAATAATTCTAGGGGAATTGTTTCTTTAGGTCTGATTTCTTTTGTTGGTATATCTGCGGTAATTAGCTACAAAGCTCTATTTGAACAAGTTAATGGTTATCAATCAGTAGAAAAATTATTTGTATGGGCTAATGCTGGCGATTTCACAATCCCTATGGGCTTTGTCCTTGATCCTTTGGGTAGTGTAATGCTTGCTTTAGTAACCACAATAACACTGTTGGTAATGATTTACTCTCATGGTTATATGGCCCATGACAAGGGTTATGTAAGATTTTTTACATATTTAGCCCTTTTTAGTAGTTCAATGATGGGATTAATAATTAGTCCAAATTTGTTAGAAATTTACGTTTTTTGGGAATTAGTTGGAATGTGTTCTTACCTACTGGTAGGTTTTTGGTACGACAGAGATGGTGCTGCCCATGCTGCGCAAAAAGCATTTGTTGTTAACAGGGTAGGAGACTTTGGATTATTACTAGGTATTCTGGGTTTATTTTGGGCAACTAATAGTTTTGATTTTAATGAAATAGCTACTGGAATTTCTCAATCTATATCTGATAATTCAATACCTATTTGGGCTGCTTTAAGCCTTTGTTTTTTAGTTTTTTTAGGACCAATGGCAAAATCTGCGCAGTTTCCTCTTCATGTATGGTTGCCAGATGCTATGGAGGGACCGACACCAATTTCTGCACTTATACATGCAGCTACAATGGTGGCTGCAGGAATATTTCTAGTAGCTAGGCTACAACCTCTATATTCAATATTTCCCTCTATCCAGTTCATTATTGCTTTAGTTGGTACCATTACTTGTTTTTTAGGCGCTTCTATAGCTTTGACCCAAATGGATTTAAAAAAGGGATTAGCATACAGCACCGTTTCTCAGCTTGGCTATATGATGCTCGCCATGGGTTGTGGAGCTCCAATAGCAGGAATTTTCCATTTGGTTACTCATGCTTGCTTTAAAGCAATGCTGTTTTTAGGATCTGGTTCTGTGATACATGCTATGGAAGAAGTAGTAGGACATCAACCGGTTTTGGCTCAAGACATGAGATTAATGGGTGGTTTAAGAAAAAAAATGCCATATACATCTGCAACCTTTTTAATAGGTTGTGTGGCAATTAGTGGTATTCCTCCGTTGGCAGGTTTTTGGAGTAAAGATGAGATACTTGGAAATGCATTTATATCATTCCCAGCTTTTTGGTTTATAGGCCTCTTAACAGCTGGTATGACTGCTTTTTATATGTTTAGGCTTTATTTCTTGACATTTGAGGGTGATTTTAGAGGGGATAATAAAGAATTACAAAAAGAGCTTTTAATAGCTTCCAAAGTTAATCCAGATGAAGAAAATGAAGAAGAGCATGCAGAACATGGCCATATACATGAGTCTCCTTGGTCAATGACATTCCCCTTGGTATTTCTAGCTGTGCCATCAGTAATTATTGGCTTTATGGGACTTCCATGGGATAGTAAATTTGCAAATTTACTAGATCCTGAAGAGGCAGAGATTGCTACAAAAGCTTTCGAATTAAAAGAATTTTTGCCTTTGGCGATAGCCTCAGTTCTGATCGCATCAAGTGGTATCTTTATTGCTTATCAGGCATATTTTGTTAAAAAAATTAATTTGTCAATTTTATTTGCAGAAAAGTTTCCTACTATCAACAAGTTTTTATCGAATAAGTGGTATCTTGATGACCTTAATGAAAAACTTTTCGTAAAAGGTAGTAGAAAACTAGCTAAAGAAGTTTTGGAAGTTGATTCTAAAGTTGTAGATGGCGTCGTGAATCTCACAGGACTTGTAACTTTAGGTAGTGGAGAAGGTCTAAAATATTTCGAGACCGGTAGAGCCCAATTTTATGCTCTTATTGTATTTGGAGGAGTAATTTTATTAGTTGCCATATTTGGCTTTCAATCTCCTCAAGTAACTTAATTTCAATTGTGTGTCTTCACTGTCCATTGGGTGAAAAAATACAGATAATTTCTAGACTTTGTTTAAGATAAATTTCTTATTAAATTGAGTACTTATTTTTTTACACATTTTGCGATACAAATGTTAGGAACTTTAGGAGCTGGATTATCTACTTTCCCTTGGCTGTCGGCTTCAATTTTGTTCCCAATTGGTAGTGCTTTTGTTATACCTTTTTTCCCAGATAAAGGAGATGGTAAAGAGGTTAGATGGTTTGCTTTGTCTATTGCATTAATAACTTTTTTAATAACTGTAGGTTCATATATAAATGGCTTTGATATTAAAAATGAAAATGTTCAACTTAAAGAAAATATTAGTTGGCTCCCTGATTTAGGTCTTACTTGGTCTGTCGGCGCTGACGGTATTTCGATGCCTTTAATATTATTAACTAGTTTTATAACTGCCTTAGCAGTTTTAGCAGCATGGCCAGTTAAGTTCAAACCAAAATTATTTTTCTTTTTAATCTTGGTGATGGATGGTGGGCAAATCGCAGTATTTGCAGTTCAAGATATGCTTTTATTCTTTTTAACTTGGGAACTTGAATTGATTCCCGTATACTTATTACTGGCTATATGGGGTGGCAAAAATAGACAATATGCAGCAACGAAATTCATTATTTATACAGCTGGGAGTTCGATATTTATCCTCTTGGCAGCATTAGCAATGGGTTTCTATGGAACAGAAATTCCAAATTTTGAGTTTTCTCACTTAGCAGCTCAAGATTTTAGTCAAAAATTCCAAATTCTCTGTTATGTCGGTCTCTTAATTGCATTTGGAGTAAAACTCCCAATAGTTCCTCTTCATACTTGGCTTCCAGATGCTCATGGAGAGGCTACAGCTCCTGTTCATATGCTTTTAGCTGGAATTTTATTGAAGATGGGAGGATACGCTCTTTTAAGATTTAATGCACAATTATTACCAGTTGCACATGCACAATTTGCCCCTTTATTAATAGTCCTTGGAGTAGTAAATATAATTTATGCTGCATTAACTTCTTTTGCGCAAAGAAATCTCAAAAGAAAAATTGCATACAGTTCTATTAGCCATATGGGTTTTGTCCTTATTGGAATAGGAAGTTTTAGTAGCCTCGGAACAAGTGGAGCAATGCTACAAATGGTTAGTCATGGATTAATTGGTGCTAGTTTATTTTTTCTTGTAGGAGCTACTTATGATAGAACAAAGACTCTTAAACTTGATGAAATGAGTGGTGTAGGGCAAAAAATGAGAATCATGTTTGCCTTATGGACTGCTTGCTCTCTTGCTTCACTTGCTTTGCCAGGTATGAGTGGATTTGTGTCCGAATTAATGGTATTCACAGGATTTGTTACCGATGAGGTTTATACACTTCCATTTAGAATAATTATGGCTTCTTTAGCTGCTATAGGTGTGATACTTACTCCTATTTATTTACTTTCAATGTTACGAGAAATTTTCTTTGGTAAAGAAAATCCAAAATTAACCGAAGAAAGAAAACTTATTGATGCTGAACCTAGAGAAGTTTATATTATTGCTTGTTTACTTTTACCAATAATTGGAATTGGTTTATATCCAAGATTAGTTACTGAAAGTTATCTTGCATCTATTAATAATTTAGTTGATAGAGATTTAAGTGCAGTTAAAAGTTCTGTTAAAACAAATATCTTCTCGGGAACAAAAAAAAGTGAGATTTTAAAGGCTCCTTCAATATAGTTTTTAAAATTAATGCAATATTGTTTTGCGTTAAATAAATAAGAAGATATCTTATGAGTAGTTATTAATTAATTTAAGGTAACTTATTTAAATTCTATTGATAGGCAACAATTAGGGCCTAGATTGTTGATCAAATTTCTTCAAGACGCCGCAGGGAAGGGTGATCTTGATCCATGGGATATTGATGTAATAAGTGTAATTGATAGCTTTTTAGACCAATATTCAAATAATTTTAAGAAAACTTTATATAGTCAGAATTCATATCATAAAGATTTATCTGAGACAAGCGAGGCATTTTTTGCGGCTTCTGTACTCGTTAATTTGAAGGCTCAAGTTTTGGAGTCTGATGTTTTCAAAGAAAAATCATCAGATTTTGAAGATGATTTTGATTTAGATGATCAAGATTGGATTGATCAAGAATTTGATATTCCAAAATACCCTGAAAAATACCTAAGGAGAAGATCGATAGCACAACCAATTCTTAAACGCACAACAACATTGGGAGAATTGGTAAGTCAATTAGAGTCTATTGCTGAAGTTATAGAAACTCAAGATCTTTTATTAATGAAGAGAAAAAGAAATAAAAAATATTCTGATAGGGCTTTAATTTCTCAAGTTAAATCTTTAGCGCATCGAGAAAAACTACCTGAAACTACAAAAGAATTAGGGAAATTTATTGATGGTTGGGAAAAAGCATTACAGTGGACAGACTTTGAATACTTAGTTGAAATTTGGCAAACGGTTGTAAAAAATGATTTAGATAAAGATCGTCTTGGGGTCTTTTGGGCTTTATTATTTTTATCATCTGAAAACAAAATTGAGATTAAACAAATTAATTCCTTATATGGACCAATTCAAATTAAAAGAATAATACCTGAAGGAGGCTTAGCTCAATTGCCTATAGATAATCTTGAGATAAAAAAAAACTATAGCTCTGCTTTTTAGTAGCTTAATAGTAATAACGTATAATCTTTAAAAAGGGATTTTGAATTCATGAAGGCAATGATACTTGCGGCAGGTAAAGGTACACGTGTTCAGCCAATAACTCATATTATTCCAAAACCAATGATACCTATTTTACAAAAACCTGTAATGGAGTTTTTATTAGAACTTTTAAAAGAGCATGGCTTTAAAGAGATAATGGTTAATGTTTCTCACCTCGCTGAAGAAATTGAAAATTACTTTAGGGATGGTCAAAGATTTGGTGTGGAGATAGCATATAGTTTTGAAGGCAGAATTGAAGATGGTGAATTAATAGGAGATGCTTTAGGTTCTGCAGGAGGATTAAAAAAAATTCAAGATTTTCAAAAATTCTTTGATGAAACTTTTGTTGTACTATGTGGCGATGCTTTAGTTGACTTAGATTTAACTCAAGCGGTTAAAAAACATAAGGAAAAAGGAGCGATAGCAAGTTTAATAACTAAAAAAGTAACTAGAGATCAAGTATCAAGTTATGGCGTAGTAGTTTCAGATGATAATGGACGTATAAAGGCTTTTCAAGAAAAGCCATCTGTAGATGAAGCTTTAGGTGACTCTATTAATACAGGTATTTATCTGTTTGAACCTGAAATTTTTAATTACATCCCATCAGGTGAAAAATTTGATATTGGTGCGGATCTCTTTCCAAAACTTGTTGAAATGAATTTGCCATTTTTTGCACTACCAATGGATTTCGAATGGGTAGATATTGGAAAAGTTCCTGATTATTGGAGTGCTATTCGCAATGTATTACAAGGCAAGGTAAGACAAGTAGATATACCTGGCAAAGAAATTAAACCTGGAGTTTTTACCGGATTAAATGTTGCTGCTAATTGGGACAAAGTTGATATTACTGGTCCAGTATATATAGGTGGAATGACAAGAATAGAAGATGGTGCAACAATTATTGGCCCTGCAATGATTGGCCCAAGCTGTTGTATTTGCGAAGGTGCAACAATTGATAATTCAATTATTTTTGATTATTCCAAAATTGGCAATGGTGTTCGACTTGTAGATAAATTAGTATTTGGACGTTATTGCGTAGGCAAAAATGGAGATCACTTCGATTTGCAAGATGCATCTTTGGATTGGTTGATAACAGATTCTAGAAGATCTGATATGACCGAACCATCTCCTCAGCAGAAAGCAATGGCAGAATTATTAGGTACTGATTTGATTAATATTCCAGATTAAGACAAGCTTTTTCAAGAATCTCAGGGATTAAGTGTTCCATCTTAACTGCCATTAGATGAATCCCATTCGCTATGTTATAAAAGTCTTGAGCTTGTTCAGCAGCAATTTGAATACCCTCTTCTAAGGGGTTTTTGGCATCTTTAAGACGATTTAATATATTTTCAGGTATGTTTGCACCAGGGACGTATTTATTTATAAAAAGGGCATTTTTGTAAGACTTTAATAGGAATACACCTGCAATTACAGGAATCTCAAGGGGTTCCGCTATTTTTTCGCAAAAATTTATTAAATTGTCTCTTTCCATAACCATTTGAGTTTGAATGAATTGAGCTCCAGCCTCTTTCTTTTTTCTTATTCTATTTTCTAAACTTCTTTGATTTTTACAACTTGGATCTGCAGCAGCTCCTGCATATATAAATGTTTTTTTATCGGGAAGTTCCCCAAAAGTAGGATCAATTCCTTTATTAAAGGCCTGAATTTGTTGTAGCAATCTTACTGACTCAAACTGATGTACCGCTTTAGCATCTTGTTGATCCCCAGCTTTTACTGAATCACCTGTAATACATAAGATGTTTTTAATTCCTAAAGCATTTGCTCCCAGAATGTCTGATTGTAAAGCAATTTTATTACGATCTCTGCAAGATATTTGCATTACTGGTTCTATCTCATTTTCCAGTAATAGTTTGGACATTGCCAAGCTGCACATTCTCATTACAGCCCTGCTTCCGTCGGTAATGTTAACAGCATGTACATTTTCTTTCAAAAGTTGTGCTATCTTAATAGATCTTATGGGGTCTCCACCTCTAGGGGGCATTAACTCTGCCGTTATTACTTTGGATTTTTTTTCTAAAGTCTGCTGAAGTTTTGATTTCAATTGCTTTTTTTCCTAATCGGTTAACAAGTGTAATGGGATTGCTAAACTTAATTAATATAAAAAAGGAACTGTTTAAATGCAAATGGTTGAAGAAGAAGTAAACAACATTGATATGATGGGTCTCTCAACAAGAGAGATGGAAATCATTGATCTAGTAGCTGATGGTCTTACTAATCAAGAAATTGCAGTAAAATTAACTATCAGTAAAAGAACTGTTGATAATCATGTAAGTAATATGTTTACAAAAACAGGTTCCAAAAATAGAGTAGCACTTTTAAATTGGGCAATGGATAATGGAAAGATTTGCAGAGACGGATTTAATTGTTGTTCCCTTCCGGACTCTGATCAAGATTAGTACCCCTTCCTTTTTTTGTATAGTTAGCTAAATCCATTAAACAATAATTTGTCGAACTTAATTCGAAGAGTTCAGCATATGCTATGCAGGCATCTTTGTCCGAATCAACAAATCTTAAGATTCCTTCCTTGTCGTAAAGACCATACATTTAAAGAAGAGAAAATTTATTACTAAAATATAAAGAAAATATAAAGGATAGATGGTTCCTTTGACTAGTTATTTTTGAAAGTTGTCAAATATTTCTACTTCCATTTTGAAAAAGGTTTGTTAAGAAGACTAAAGTTAGAGTAATGTTTCATTCCAGTTATTTCTCTTGATATAAATGAAGGGAGATTTAAATCTTCCTCTTCTCTTGAGAGTTCAATTTCAGCAATTTCAAGTGGATAATTATTTTCTTTAAAGCAATCTATAATCCAAGATTTTTTTTCAACTTCTAAAAAAAATCTTTCTTTTTTTATAGTATTAGATAGATTTGACATTATTGTTTCACCATCTTTTCGTGGAATTGAGTATTCAAATTCAAAGTTGGTAAAGCTTTCGATATGTTTTTTAAGAGCAATTTTAAAGTCTTTGCCCGTAAACCTTATTCTTATAATCCAATCATCTAAAGTTTTTGTTAAATATCCTTGTTCAATGAAAATCTTTTTTGTGATGAATTTTTTCCAATGATCATTTTTTATAAGAAATCGTCTTTCTATTTCTAAGGCCATTTAATTTTTTGGATTTTTTAGAGATAAATCTCCTTTCCAATCTAGTTTTTTTATTAAGGTATTGTAATAGTTAATGCTCTTTTTAAATTTTATTATTTTGCAGGGTGATTTCCCTTTCTTAATCTCACAATAATAATTTTCTTTAATGGTCATACATTTTGAACCGTCTCTCCATAATTTAATTGCCCCTTTACTTTTTTTTACTGGTTTAATAATTACCCTACTAGTATTAGGTATAACGATTGGTCTACTAGCTAAACTCATTGGGCATATAGGGTTTATTAGCATTGCATCTATATGAGGATGCACAATTGGACCACCTGCAGCCATTGAGTATGCTGTCGAACCAGTAGATGTAGAAATAATCAATCCATCACCTTTATATTCATTCACCTTCTCGTTATCTATTTCAATTTGTATTTGGTTGGTAGGAGAAATATCCTCTTCAACAGATTTAAAATAAAAATCATTTAATGCATCGTAACTTTTTATAATTTTTTTTTCAGGACTTGTCCCACTAATACAAACATTACAATTTAATCTATTACGAAAGTCAATTATGTATTCTTCATTTTCAAGGATTTCAATAAAAGATTTGTCAAATAAAAATTCTTTTTCTTGAGTAAGAAACCCCAAATTACCACCAATATTAATGCTCAATAAAGGAATATCATAATCCGCTAATGCATTTGCACATTTAAGGAAGGTTCCATCTCCACCAAGCACTATTCCAATGTCTGGTTGTGATTCTGAATTACAAAGATATTTTTCAATTTCATCTTCATGAAAATCACTTTCAATCCTTTTTGATTTAATATTTTTAGCTTTAAGAACTTCTTCACAGAATTTTGAAGCCTCTAGAGCTATAGAACTATCTGAACGATATACAATGAGCACTAATGAAAGTTTCATTTAATGTTTTTACCATTTTAATAAATTAAAACTTTCCATATCTACAGTCACCCTATTTCTATAAAGAGATAACAATATAGCTAATCCAACGGCTGCTTCTGCGGCAGCAACAGTAATCACAAAAATCGCAAAAACTTGTCCTTGAATTAAATTATTATCAATATAAGAAGAAAACGCCATCAAGTTTATATTTACCGCATTGAGCATTAATTCAATGCTCATAAGAACTCTGACAGCATTTCTGCTATTTAATAATCCCCAAATACCAATGCAAAATAGTGCTGAAGATACTATCAAAAAGGCTTGAAGAGGAATTGATTCTAAATTCATAATAAGAAAGTCGTAAGGTTAATTTTTATTTGTAAGTAATGGTTCTGATGATTTCTCAATCAACTCTTGATCAACAGGTAGTCCTGTCGAAATATCTTTGCTCATTACATCTCTTCTAGCTAAAACAATAGCCCCAATCATTGCCATTAAAAGTAAAACTGAAGCTACTTCAAATGGGAGTAAATAATCACTAAATAGATGCTCACCAATCCTAATAGTTGATTCTTCTCCAATTGAGTTTTGAGGATTTGATAGACTCCATACACTGGTTAAGTCAACTCTTATTAAGAGACTGAGTAGGGTTAAACATATCGATGTTGATATAATTCTTCTCGATTTAATATCATTGATAGGCTTTAAATCTTCTTTTTTATTAACTAGCATTATTGCAAAAATTATTAATACATTAACTGCACCTACATAAACTAAAACTTGTGCTGCAGCAACAAAACTTGCATTTAAAAGAAGATATAATCCTGCCACACTCATGAAGACACCTCCAAGGAGAAAGGCTGAATAAACAATACTTTCGAGCAATACAACGCCCAATGCTCCAATAAGGACAACTAAAGATAAAACTGTAAAACAAATAAATTGTGTTGTTATTGCGATTGACATAAATTAATGGAAATTAATTAGTTTGATTAGAAACTTTATCTTTATTTTCATTGGATTCAGGCCTCATCCAATCATAGACTTCTTCAGGTAATTTACCAACTCTAGTATCTGAGTCTGGGATTTCATGAGGGTCCATGACACCTTTAGGAAGATAAGCAAGTTCTCTTAGAGCTTTAACCGATGGATCCGTTGTCACATTTGTAGGTAGTCTACCAAGTGCGACATTGTCGAAATTTAGATTGTGTCTGTCGAAAGTAGCTAATTCATATTCTTCGGTCATTGATAGACAATTAGTTGGACAATATTCAACGCAATTTCCGCAAAATATACAAACTCCAAAATCGATTGAATAATTTCTAAGTTCCTTTTTTTTGGTTTCTTTATTCATTACCCAATCAACTACTGGGAGATTTATGGGACATACTCTCACACAAACTTCACAAGCAATACATTTGTCAAATTCATAATGTATCCTTCCTCTATATCTTTCTGAAGGTATTAATTTTTCATATGGATATTGGACAGTAACAGGTCTTCTTCGAAGATGATCAAAAGTTACCGATATACCATTGTATAAATATTTGCCAGCATTAAATGCTTCTTTGATATAGCTATTAATTTGTTGAAGGAAATTGTTCATTTTGAAGAATTTACTTAGTTATTTTATTTTAGTGGAATAATTTGAAATTTAAGTATTTTTACTTAAATTTAACCTCCAAAAAATTGTGGAAAAGCAAGTTTTAATCCTGCAGTTATCAAAAGATTAGCAAGAGAAATTGGAAGAAGAAACTTCCATCCTAGATCTAAAAGTTGATCAATTCTTACTCTAGGAGTTGTCCAACGTAATAATATTGCAATGAACACTAAAAGATATGCTTTTAAAACAGTCATTACAATGCCTATTGATGCAGTGAAAACCTGTATGAAGGGTGCATTAATTGGCAAATTAAGAAACTTAGCTATTAATTCAACTGGAATAGGAAAACCCCATCCTCCCAAATAAAGTATTGATACCAATAATGCTGAAAGAATCAAATTAATGTAACTGCCAAGGTAGAACAATGCGAATTTCATCCCTGCATATTCAGTTTGATATCCTGCAACTAATTCTTCTTCAGCTTCAGGTAAGTCAAATGGAAGTCTTTCACATTCTGCAAGAGCACAAATCCAAAAGACTATAAAACCAACTGGTTGTCTCCAAATATTCCAACTTAGGATTCCAGCGCCACTTTGTTGGTTAACAATATCAATAGTACTTAGAGAATTTGTCATTAGTACGATAGCCAGTACAGATAAAGCTAAAGGTATTTCGTAACTTATTGATTGAGCGGCTGCTCTTAATCCTCCTAATAATGAATATTTATTGTTTGATGCATATCCGCTCATAAGAAGTCCAATTGGTTGGATACTACTTAAAGCGATCCATAGGAAAATTCCAATACCAATATTACTTATTAAAAGATTTTGTCCAAAAGGAACAATTAACCAGGAGAGGATCACTGGGACAAGAACTAATATAGGTCCTGCGGTGAAGAGAATTGCATCCGCTTTAGCAGGGATAATATCCTCTTTAACAAGTAACTTAAGACCATCTGCAATTGGTTGGAGGATGCCAAGCGCTCCTGCATATTCGGGTCCTATTCTTTGTTGAGCAGCCGCAGATATTTTTCTTTCAAGCCAAACTGTCACTAAAACACCAACAACTGCAGCTACTAAAACTAATAGCATAGGAAGAGGGAGCCAAATTATATGAGCAATTTCACTAGAAAGGCCAAAACCTTTTAAGAATTCATTAAAACTATATTCGAGATCTAATCCGTATTCCAAAATTTTTACGTTATTTACTTAATACATTAACTCTTCACAAACAATATGTGTGTTTTTTATGAAAAGCTACAAATATTATTCCCTATTTTCTAGGCTGATCCAATCTCTTGGCACTGAACCAGTATAGATTTGAGATGGTCTGAAAATTCTATTTGCTCCAAGTTGCTCTCTCCAATGAGCTAACCAACCAGCAACTCTAGATATGGCAAAAATTGGAGTAAATAAATCACGAGGAATACCAAGTTTTCTATAAACAAGACCAGAATAAAAGTCCACGTTGGGGAATATACCCTTAGGTCCAAGTCTTGGTATTGCCTCTGCCTCAATTGATTTAGCAACTTCATACATTTCATCTGCTCCAAACCTAATAAATAGCTCTTCTGCCAGTTTTTGAAGAATAATTGCTCTTGGATCTTTGACTTTGTATTCTCTATGACCGAAGCCCATTATCTTACTTTTGTTTTTAATCGCGTTATCCAAAAATGAAGCTGCATTTTCTGGGGTTTTGATTTCTTCTAACATTGCAATCACATCTTCATTTGCTCCTCCATGAAGCGGGCCAGCTAAGGTCCCTACTGCAGAGGCGATGACAGCATACGGGTCTGTAAGAGTGCTTGCGGTCACTCTGGCGCTGAATGTACTGGCGTTTAAACTATGTTCTGCATGTAGAATTAAACATCTATCAAAGACTTTTGCAGCTATGGGATCTTGTTCTTTTTCAGTTAGCATGTAAAGAAAATTTGATGAGTAAGTTAAATCGTCTCGCGGTTGAATAGGGTCTTGTCCCTTTCTAATAAGTTGAAACGCAGCGATCATAGTAGGTATTTTTGCTATTAGTCTTATCACTGCGTTATAAATGTAATTGGGATCATCTATTGCTCTACGTGAATAGAAAAGACCCAAAGAAGCTGCACTAGATTGAAGAGCGTCCATAGGATGACCTGTCGCAGGGAAACATTTCATCATATCTCTAACTCTAAAACTTAACCTACGATGCATCTGAACTTCTTGTTCAAAATCTCTTAGCTGAATAGCTGTTGGCAATTCACCCCAAATCAATAGATAAGCAGTTTCTAAAAAACTACTTTTTTGCGATAGTTCCTCAATTGAGTAGCCTCTGTATAATAATTTACCCTTATTGCCGTCAATATCACAGATAGATGAATTAGTAACTGGGACTCCTTCTAATCCTGGTTTTAAAATTAGTTTTTTGTTCTCCAATTTCTTGATTCAATATCAAATACTTATAGATTAAAGATAGTCAAATAATTTTTAATTAACCACAAGTTATCAACTTAAAGAAAATTTAAATTGGTTTTATTTGTGAGTTTGTTTGAAAAACTTTTTAAAGTATTTTAAATATTGTTTCTGTATAAAGAATTGGAGTTTTTTCAGGAATAGATTGTTTTATGATTTCTAGAGATTCTTCATTTGATATTTTTAAAATATTTCTAATCAGGAAATTAAGATCTTCCAAATTATAAAAATATTCAATTTTATTAGAATTTGCACCACTTATATCAACTTTTGCATAAAGAAAAGCAGATTTATCTTTATTACCTTTTAGGCTAAAAAATTTCTTTGAAATTGTTTCTAATTTTTTACCGTTAATTAAAAAATTACTTATGATTTGCAAACCACCTGATTCTGTTGAATAGATATTTTCAAAAGTTAATTGTTTGATTACATCGTCTTTTTCTTCAAGAATATTTTTGGAATACATCGAGTAGATATTTTCATTTTTTTTCAAAGTATATTTGTTGAAATCTTTTAACTTTTTCATATCACTTAAATCAATTTGATCTTCAGTATTTTTTTCAAATATTATGAGCCATTCCTTATTTGAATTGAGAATTAAAATATTTTGATTTGCTTTCTGATTAAACTCTTCAAAAAAACTGTTTTCAAAATCATTTATTAAAGGTTTTAGATATTCCTCAAAAATTTTTTTTTCACTAAAAATAGAAACTTGAGGATTATCTTTATTCGTGCTCTCTTTATTTATTAAATTATCATAAGCAAGAATATCAAGATTTTTTTTATGATTTAGTAAATATGATTTTAAAATTAAATATTTATTATTTAGATCAAAAGTTGTAGCTATAACATCGTAATTTTTCTCGTGAAAAATTTCATTATTAAAAAATACACTTTCCCCAAATTTATTTGTAAATAATATATTTTTTTCGTTTTTTAGTCCAAGAAGTTCTCCCTCATATTGAAATTTGTTTTCTTTAAAATCATTAATAGAGTTAATACTATTTTTGATTAATTTTTTATCTGATGAAGCAATTATATAATTATCTTCGGTCCGATATATAAAGTTAAGGAAATTTAATTTATTTTCTCTAAAAATAGGTATTATTTCATTAGTCTGATCAATTTTTTTGGATAGATTTAATATATCATCTAGGTTTTTTTCTGGCTTAATTTTAAATACGATTAAAATATCATCTTTAAGATTTTTATCATTCTCAAAAGTTGATATTATAAGTTCATTATTATAAATATCTTCTAATTTATTGTTGCCTAGATCTATACCTAAGTAATCTAAAATAGAATCTTTTATTAAAATAAAGTTATCTTGACTTTTTATATTTTTTTCTTTTTCATTATTGTTAACAATATTAAAACTATCTAAATTTGAAATAAATAATAATTTATTGTTTTCAGGTATATATTTTAAGATATTTAGTTGCTCAATATTTGTACTCTGCTCCTTATTTTTATTAGCAGAAACTTTTTTAAAACCAAAAAAGAGTAATAAAGATAATAATATTATTATTGCTACTACTCTAAATTTCATTATCAATGTTTATTTTTATTTTTAACAATAAATTTCCTACTGCAACTTAATTTATTAAATTGTAAATAACATATAATTTATCCTATCAATTGGGAAATTATCCAAAATCTATAAATGCTTCTAGTCTCAATGATTGGTTTAATTCTGAGAAAGAAGATCCAGTCTTGATTGATGTAAGAGAACATTCAGAGCTTGAAATAGCTCGTTTCTCAAAAGAATTTTTACATATACCAATTAGTAAAGTTACATCTGAATACGTTGAAGAAATATTTGCTGGTTTATTAGACAGAGAAATTGTTGTTACCTGTCATGCAGGAATAAGAAGTTATAATTTTTGTCAATGGTGCTTAGATAATAATATTGTGAGCGAAATATGGAATTTGGAGGAGGGTATTGATGGATGGAGTAGATATATTGACCCATCAATTCCAAGGTATTGATTAAATATCTAATGAAGATGCAACAGTATTAACATCTTTGTCGCCTCTCCCAGAGCAATTGATAACTATATGAGTATCTTTTTCAAGAGTAGGACATAATTTATCTAACCAAGCAAAAGCATGGGAAGTTTCAAGTGCTGGTATAATTCCCTCAAGTTCACTAACAAGTCTCAAAGCATCTAAGGCTTCTTGATCTGTCACTGATCCATATTCTGCTCTACCTATATCTTTTAAATGGCTATGTTCAGGTCCTACTCCAGGGTAATCTAAACCCGCACTTATTGAGTGAGCTTCTTGTACTTGACCATTATCATCTTGTAAGAGAAGACTCATTGATCCATGCAAAATTCCAACTGACCCTTTAGTGATAGTTGCAGCATGTTTGTTAGTATCAACTCCGCTTCCTGCGGCTTCAATTCCAATAAGTCGTACAGAAGTTTCTTTAACAAAAGGGTGGAAAAGGCCCATTGCATTTGATCCCCCACCTACACAAGCAAGCAAAATATCGGGTAAAGATCCAAATGATTCCAAACATTGTTTTTTAGTTTCTTCTCCTATAACGGCATGAAAATCCCGCACAATTTTTGGGAAAGGGTGTGGGCCGGCAACAGAACCTAAAATGTAGTGTGTGGTTTCGACATTAGAAACCCAATCTCTAATTGCTTCACTAGTAGCATCCTTAAGTGTTGCAGTTCCAGAATTTACAACTTTAACTTCAGCTCCTAGAAGTTTCATTCTGAAGACGTTAAGGGATTGTCTTTTTATGTCTTCAGCACCCATATAGATAATACATTTCAAGCCAAATCTCGCACAAACAGTAGCGGTAGCAACTCCATGCTGACCTGCTCCAGTTTCTGCAATTATTCTTTTTTTGCCCATTCTTATTGCTAATAAAGCTTGTCCAAGGGCATTATTAATTTTGTGAGCACCAGTATGATTTAAATCTTCTCTTTTAAGCCATATTCTTGGAGTTGCTTGTTTAGTTTTGTAATGTTCAGTAAGTCTTTTGGCTTCATACAGTGGTGTTTCTCTTCCTACATAAGTCTTAAGTAGATGATTTAATTCTTTTACGAAAAGTTTATCTTTCCATGCATTTGATGCAGCTGTTTCAAGCTCAAAAAGAGCAGGCATTAGCGTTTCAGGAACATATTGACCACCATATTTTCCAAATCTTCCCTCTTTGGAGGGTTGATTTAAATCGTCATTTTTATAATTCTGATCTTTGCGAGAAAATGTACTTACCACTTTATTTTATAGAATAAGTATTAACTAACTATAGATTATATTGAAAATAATGGGAAAAAAGAATTGGATTGAATTTGATAATCAAGAAAAAAAATCTGAAGAAACAGCTAAGGTAGATACTTTTAATAAAAGAGCGAAAATAAATATCTCAAAACAAAAAAAAGGTAAAAAGGGCAAGACTATCACTTTAATTAGAAATTTAGGAACTGAGGATGAAATCTTATTAAAAGAATTACTAAAAAAAATTAAAGTTTTTTGTGGTACTGGAGGAACATTAATTGATAGTAATATCCAGTTACAGGGTGATATGGTATCGAAATCAATTGAGTTTCTTCGTAAAGAGGGATTTTATAATTTATGAAGCAAGGGTTAGGATAGGTTTTTAATTTTGATGATGCAAAAAATGAAAGAACAAGATCAAAAAAAGTCAACCAATATAAAGTGGCACAATTTGACTATTGATAGAGAAAAGTTAGAGAAAATGAGAGGTCATAAAGGTATGGTTATCTGGTTTACAGGTTTATCTGGCTCTGGTAAAAGTACTTTGGCAAATGCTTTAAATGAAGTTTTACACTTAGATGGTTTTTCGACTTACGTGTTGGATGGAGATAATATTAGACATGGTTTATGTAAAGATCTTGGGTTTTCGGATGAAGATAGAGAAGAAAATATAAGAAGAATTGGAGAAGTTGCAAATTTATTTATGAATGCTGGGATAATAACTATTACAGCATTCGTTTCACCATTTATTAGCGATAGAGATAAGGTGAGAAAAATTATTGGATCTAAGGATTTTATTGAAGTTTATTGTGCTGCAGATATCAAAGTTTGCGAAAATAGGGATACCAAAGGTCTTTATAAGAAAGCTCGTTTGGGTGAAATTAAGGATTTTACAGGGATTTCTAGTCCATATGAAGCTCCTCATAATCCAGAAATTGTTGTTGATACAGGTTCGTTAGATTTAAATGATTCTGTTGAAAAAGTTATTAACTATCTTAAAAAAGAAAACTTTCTTAAAAAGGCCTAATAGAAAAATATTAGTTCATTTTTTTTGAAGATAATTGTTAACTCCAATAGTTGATAACTTATTATTTTTAGTTCTTACCTGTTTATGAAGATTGTCTCTGAATTCTTTTAAATTTTTCTTTATAGATTCATCAAATAAACTAATTATCTCTATTGCCAATAATCCAGCATTCTGACCTCCATTAATAGCAACTGTTGCTACTGGTATCCCAGCTGGCATTTGAACAATTGATAAAAGAGAGTCAATTCCCTTAAGTGTCTTACTCTCTACTGGTACTCCAATTACAGGAATGCACGTTATGGATGCCAGCATTCCTGGAAGATGAGCAGCACCACCAGCTCCGGCAATTATTACTTTTATGTTTTCTGATTCTGCATTTTTTGCATAATCCATCATTTCAATAGGTGTTCGATGGGCAGAAAGTATACAAACTTCAGTTTTTATTCCAAATTCTCTTAAAATGTCAATTGCAGGTTTCAATGTTTTTAGATCTGAATCACTACCCATTACGACAGCGATTTTATAAATATCTTTAGAATTCAATTCTGACAAAATAACAAATCAATTCTTTCCTATAATGGCGTGCAATTAATTTGACGCCAGTTAGTTAGTATAAAAAGAAGAGATTTTCATAGAATATTATGACGACAAATAAGATTATCGAGAAAAGTGAAGTTCGGGAATATTTTAATGGTACTGGCTTTGAAAGATGGAACAAAATTTATAGCAAATCTGATGAAATTAATACAGTTCAGAAAAATATTAGAAAAGGACATCAAAAAACTGTAGATGATGTAGTCTCATATATCAAAAATTATCCTGAATTAACAAAAAAAAGTTATTGTGATGCAGGATGTGGTGTTGGAAGTCTATCAATACCATTACTTAGACTAGGTATAAAAGAATTACAGGTAAGCGATATTTCTGTTGAAATGATTAAAGAAACAAAGAAACGCATTAATGAATTAGGTTTGAATCAAGGTATGATCAAATATGAAGTCTGTGATTTGGAAAAATTAAAAGGGTTATTTGATGTTGTAGTTTGTTTGGATGTGTTTATTCATTATCCTCAACCAGTTGCTGAGGAAATGGTCCAACATCTATGTGACTTAAGCAAAGAAAAACTTATCGTAAGCTTTGCTCCATATACTCCAGTTCTTGCTGTACTAAAAAATATTGGGAAGTTATTTCCTGGGCCAAGTAAAACTACAAGAGCCTATACATTGAAAGAGAGGGGAATTATTAATGCTGCTAAAGAAAAAGGATTTAACGTGGTTCACAAGAAATTAAATCAAGCTCCTTTTTATTTTTCAAAACTAATTGAATTCGAAAAAATTAAATAATTTATTTTACTAAATGATTTTCAAGTGCATAACGGACTAATTCGGTTCGGCTAGATGTACCTGTTTTGATAAAAAGTCTACTTACATATTTTTCAACATTTCTAATAGATGTTTCAAGCTGTCTTGCAATTTCCTTGTTCATCAGTCCCTCTGCTACCAGTTGAAGTACACTTGCTTCTCTTGGAGTAAAACTAGGAAGATTTATCTTACTTTCTGAATTATTTGGATTTTGGTCTGTGAGCATAGATTTTATTTCAGTAATTTGCTTCGCCATTTTGCTTACGTCAATATCTGCGAATCGTGCTGCTTCTTTTAGTAAACGTTCTTGTCTATTGATTACATTTTTAACTCTTGCAGCTAATTCATCCGGGTCAAAAGGTTTGGAAATATAATCATCAACTCCTGCAAGATAACCTTCTGTTCTGTCTAGGGTCATTCCTTTTGCAGTTAGAAAAATAACTGGAGTTCCTCCTAATTTTTCATCCTCTCTAATTTTTTCTAATAAAGCATAACCGTTAGCTCGGGGCATCATAATGTCGCTTATTATCAAATCGGGAAAAATTGTTTGAGCTTTTTCCCAACCATCCTCTCCATCAACTGCAGTAAATATTTCAAAGCCTTCATCTTCTAGAAATGTTTTAACAGCTGTTCTTAAACCAGGCTCATCATCAACCAATAAAATTCTTGATTTTCTTACAGTTTCATTATTTATTTGATTGATTTCATTCATTTTTTAAATTCTTTAATTTGATTTTTTAGTAATAATGAGAATTTTATATACTAAATACAATGCTATCAACTCCTATACTACTAGACTTTCAATCTTCAACTCCTTGCTCTAAAGATGTTGTTGATTCTATGAAACCTTTTTGGAGTGAGATATTTTCTAATCCTTCAAGCAAATCTAATTTGGCTGGTATCAACGCAAGCGCTATATTGGAAGCCTCAAGAGAAAAAATAGAACAAAATTTATTTCTTAATAATAAAAAGGTTATTTTTACCAGTGGGGCAACAGAATCTAATAATCTAGCTTTATTAGGTTTTGCAAGAAATTACCACAAAAAAACAGGGAATTATGGACATATAATTACCTTAAAAACGGAGCATAAAGCTGTACTAGAGCCCCTAAACCAACTAAAAAAAGAGGGATTTATGGTTACAGAAATTACTCCTGAAAGAGATGGCATAATTTCAGAAGAACAGTTCAAAAAGAATATTAGAGAAGATACATTTATGGTTAGTGTCATGATGGCAAATAACGAAATAGGAGTTATTCAGCCTATAGAGAATATCTCAAAGATATGTAAATTGAGAGGAATAACTTTTCACTCTGATTTTGCGCAATGTTTAGGTTATGTCCAGTTAGATAATCTTCTATCAGATGTAAATATGATAACGATGAGTTCTCATAAAATTTATGGTCCCAAGGGGATAGGACTTCTTTTGATTGATCAAGATATTACTCTTGAGCCTTTAATTGTTGGAGGAGGGCAGGAATATGGTCTTAGATCTGGTACTTTACCTCTCCCTTTAGTAGTTGGCTTTGCTAAAGCAATAGAGATCGCGGTTTTTAATCAAAAAAATAACGCTGAGAAATTAATTTTGTATAGGAATAACCTTTTAAAAGGTTTGTTAGAAAATAATTCTGGTTTATTAATTAATGGCTCGATTAAAAAAAGATTACCTCACAATTTAAATCTGACTGTATTGAATTTAAACGGAGCAAAGTTTCATAAACTTTTAAAATCTAAAATAATTTGTTCTAGTGGATCGGCATGCAGTAATGGTGAACCATCTCATGTTTTACTCGCCTTAGGTAGATCTTTTAAAGAAGCAGAATCTTCAATTAGGTTAAGTATTGGATTAAGCACTAATTCAAAAGATATAGAACAAGCAATTCATATTCTTACAAATGCGATCAAATCATTACGTTAGAAATTATTTGCTCTTTAACATGCATTTTCTCCTTAATTTATTTGAGCAATTCTTAATTTTCCACTTCTAGCTCTTTTATTTAGTTCGACTTCTTTTTCGGAGGGAGTTATTGGCTTTTTTGTCAGGTTTTTTAGTCTTTGATCATTCTTAAAAGAACTTTTAACTAACCTATCCTCCAGGGAATGAAAACTAATAATAGAAATAATTCCGCCCGGCAGAAGCCATTCAGGAACAACTTGCAAAAATTTTTCTAATACTTCAATTTCTTTATTAACGGCAATTCTTAGTGCTTGAAATGTTCTTGTCGCTGGGTGTATTTTTTTATATCTTTGTTTTGGTGGGAAGCAGCCGGCAATAGAATAAGCTAACTCTTTTGTACCAGAATATTTCCCATTTTCCTTCAAATCAATTTTTATTTTCCTAGCAATCTTTCTTGATAATCTCTCATCTCCATATTTAAAAATTAGGTTAGCTAGATCTTTTTCACTTAAATTCTCAATTAATTTTTCTGCATCAACCTCAAGAAAAGGATTCATGCGCATATCAAGTGGACCATCTTTTCGGAAACTAAATCCTCTTTTTGGGTCATTAATTTGATTACTATTTACTCCAAGATCTGCAATCACAAAAGAAACTTTTTCTTTTGGTACAAAATCCGCAAAATTTGAAGCCCTTATATCAATCCTATTTTTAAATTCATCAAGTTTTTTTGATGCTGATTTTCTTGCGAATGGATCTTGATCAAGTCCAATTATATTTAAATCCGAATATTTTCTCAATAAATGATAAGAGTGTCCGCCTCCGCCTAAAGTTGCGTCTATTCCTTTAAGTTGGTTGTTTTTTATTAGTGGGTAATGCTCTATTGAGGCCATAATCTCATCTGTCATAACTGATTTATGATTGAAAAAAGATGAATCAGATAGTTCAGTTTGCATAACTTTCGACTAAGATTTATTTAGAAGTTAAATTTCGAATGGCTCAGCTAGAGACTAGAACAGAACCAATGGTGGTCAATTTTGGCCCTCACCATCCCTCAATGCATGGGGTTTTAAGGTTAGTTGTAACTCTTGATGGAGAGAATGTCATTGATTGTGAGCCTGTAATTGGATATTTACATAGAGGAATGGAAAAGATAGCTGAAAATAGGACAAATGTAATGTATGTCCCTTATGTAAGCAGAATGGATTATGCAGCAGGAATGTTTTATGAAGCTATTGTAGTAAATGCTCCTGAAAGATTAGCTAATATTCCTGTTCCTAAAAGAGCTAGTTACATCAGAGTTCTTATGCTGGAACTTAATCGTATTGCTAATCATCTTTTATGGCTTGGCCCCTTTTTAGCAGACGTAGGAGCTCAAACTCCATTTTTCTATATTTTTAGAGAAAGAGAAATGATTTATGATCTTTGGGAAGCTGCTACTGGACAAAGGCTTATAAATAACAATTTCTTTAGGATTGGTGGTGTCGCATGTGATCTCCCATACGGATGGATAGAAAAATGTATAGACTTTTGCGATTGGTTCGGTCCTAAGATAGATGAATATGAAAAATTAATCACAAATAATCCAATTTTTAGAAAAAGAATTGAAGGTCTCGGAACAATACAAAGAGACCAGGCAATTAATTGGTCTTTGTCTGGGCCAATGCTTAGAGCTTCTGGAGTTTCCTGGGATTTAAGGAAAGTGGATAGTTATGAATGTTATGAAGATTTTGATTGGCAGATTGCTTCACAAAAAGAAGGAGATTGTTATGCGAGATATCGAGTAAGAGTTGAAGAAATGAGACAATCACTAAGCATCATTCGCCAAGCCTGCAAAATGATTCCAGGTGGTCCAACAGAAAATTTAGAAGCTCAAAGAATGGCGACTGAAGATAAGAAAAGTGAAATATTTGGGATTGACTATCAATATGTAGCTAAGAAGGTTGCTCCAACTTTTAAAATTCCTAACGGAGAATTGTATACAAGATTAGAGTCAGGTAAAGGAGAAATAGGTGTATTTATTCAAGGAAATAATGAAGTTACCCCATGGAGATTTAAAATTAGAGCAGCTGATTTAAATAATCTGCAAATATTGCCTCATATCCTTAAAGGTGCCAAAATCGCCGATATTATGGCAATCCTTGGCTCAATAGATGTCATTATGGGATCTGTTGATAGATAAGTTCTTTAAATGAAACCCGCTGATTGGTTAATATTGCAGAAGAAGGTAAGATTTGGTGATTGTGATTCTGCAGGTGTAATTCATTTTCATAACTTATTAAAATGGTCGCACGAAGCTTGGGAAGAGAGTATTGAAATTTATGGGATTCCTTATCAAGATATTTTCCCAGATTTTTCTATACGTAAAAGTCAAATTATTTTTCCCATAGTAAATTGCGAAGCAAACTTTTTTGCGCCTATAAAAATTGGAGATTTCTTAAAAGTAAAAATTGCCCCTCATAAAATTAATACACATTTGTTCCAAGTAAATAGCTTTTTTATAAAAAATGGAAATAAAGTAGCAGAAGGAAAAATAATACATTGCTCTTTAGATGTTGATTCAAGAAATAAAATAGAACTTCCCGATCAGTTAGAAAGATGGATAGAGGCTTCAAATGTAAGTACAAATTTAAAAGAATGCTAAATTATTATTTTTTAAATTTATAGTTTATTTTTTCTGTACTGGCATTTTTGTTTTTAACAATCCACTTTTCAGGTTTTTCATGTTTAGGCCAATTTTGAGAAAATTTTTTTAATAAATTTAATGAATTTTTAATATTTTTATGATTTGTAAGTTCTCTAAATTCAATAATTATTGTAATTTTATTTCCCCATAATTTGTCGGATACTTTTGAAATATTGAATTTATTAATTGGGATGTTTTCTTTAATAATGAAATCATTTAATCGAGATTCAATTACTTCTGGAAAAACGATTTCTCCTCCTGAATTAAAAGCATTATCACTTCTTCCAAGAAAGTTTAAATATAAAGAATTATTGATTTGATTAATTTCACCTAAATCACCTGTTTGCCACCACCCATTTTTATTTTTGAAATTTTCAGTTTTTGAAGAGTCTATTATTTCGATTCCAATTCTGGCTGATTTTATCTCGATTAATCCTTTTGCGTTAATTCTTATTTTTGTATCAGGTAGTATTTCTCCAACATTTTCAAAACCCATTAAGAATTCTTTTGGTTTTAAACTCGTAACCATTGCTGCTGTCTCAGTTGAGCCGTAACAAGGTGCTAATTTTATTTTTTCTTGTATACAATGTTCCGCAGTTTCGCCTGAAATTGAAGCTCCACCTACCCAAATTAGATCAAAAATTTTAAGCCAACTAATACCATCTTTTATAGCTAAAAGTCTTTGTAATTGGGTAGGTACTAATGACGTAATCAAGTGTTTTTTGTTTTTTTTAGATTTAATTGTAAAAAGTAAAAGTTCTCGAGTTTTTTTTATTAAGTTCGGAGAAATATTAATACAATCACATCCCCAAGTTTGACTTCTAAAAATTGCCATTAATCCACTTATATGGTTAAGGGGTAAAGTATTTAAAATTAAGCAGTTTTGCAATTCAAATCCCTGCTCTATTAGCCATTGACCTGATGTAGTTGCAGATAATTTAAGATTATCTAAATGGTGAAAACATCGTCTCGGTTTTCCAGAACTCCCACTACTGTTTAAGATGATTGCTGGCCCATTTTCAGTAATTGAATCTAATACATCTTCGTCTTCATAAAATTTGTTTTTTATATAAATAATTTTATTCTCTTTAATTTCTTCAATAATTTTCTCTACAGATTGAGCTTCATTATTTTCAACTTCAATAGTATGAATTTTATTTTTCATAGTTGATCCCATATTGTTTTTGGTTCATTTAAAAATAGAAATGAATGAGGGAATTTATTCATTGCTAAACCAGGAACTTTTGGAGTTGGTCCTTGTAATTGTAGAGACGATAAATGATAAAGCCATCTCTTTCCTATTCCTGTTTCAAATGAGGTACTTATAGATATTAAAGCTTTCTTATTTTCTAATTCTCTTAAAAGCTTAACTGGATTATTTTCTTGAGAAGGCCTTCGAATTTGCCAACCCTTCCACTCATCAATCAAATTTGGAAATTTTAAAAGTGATTCGTCTAAGGCTATTGGAATTTTTTTGTTGAGTTCTTTCAGTCCATCAATATCATCAACACAGAGAGGTTGTTCTAACCAATCTATATTTTTGTTATCTTTCAAAATATCAGCCCATCTATTAGCTATTTCTCTTCCCCAAGAACCATTAGCATCTATCCTTAGCTTAATATTATTATCTATTTGGCTTAAAATTTCTTCTAAAATTGCTTCTTCCTCATGGTTATTTTTTAATGCTACTTTCCATTTTATGGTTACTGATTTTTTAATATTAGATTGTCTTTTTTTAATTTCATTTAGATCTGAAATTACATTTTCAGGATTTAAAAGTATGGCTGTTTTATCAATTTCATCAAAGTAATAGTTTTCTTTAAAAATTATTTTTCCATTTATCTCAGCTAATGCAGAATTTATTGCAGATTGAATACATGGGTGAAAAATATTTATTTGTTCAGATAAATTAAATACTTGTACATACTCAGGGATCATATTTAGTTGTTTTGCACATTTTTTTAAGTCTTCTTTATGCAGCGGTGAAACTTCTCCAAACCCAATTTTTTTATTATTACTAGTTAATTTAATTATCCAACCCGATTTTGCAAGGTAAGTGGTTTTAGAATTTTCTACTTTTGTGGATAGATTAAAGCAATAAGATTTTTTTTTAAATATTAAGTTCATTGATTAATCAAGTAATTAAAAATTAATCCTGTGATTAAGCCAACTCCATTAAGAGTTTGAAATTTTATAGCTATGAATTTGCAATTTTTTATTGCTGAAGGTTTATTATATGAAGATTGTAATAAATTTATTAGTCTTATTGCTTGAGGAAAACTAATCAAATAAAAGATACAAAAAACTGGAATAAATCCATTAAATATAGTGAAAAGTTGGAAAATATAAATTATAAAAATTATCCAAGGCACAAATTGAGAACCTTTTTTAGCTCCTATGCGAACTAAAGGTGAATTTTTACCATGCTTTTTATCTTCAATAATTTGATGAAAATGAGAACAAAATAATACTAGAGTTGTTGCCAATGAAGGCCCTGAACCAAGTAATAAAGAAACTTTCCAAGGAATATCTTCGAAATAAATATTATGAGGATTTAATGCAATTAAGATTGCAGAGTACGCAAAAGGTCCAAATGCAATCCAGCATAATGGTTCTCCTAACCCTTGATAGCCAAATCTAAAAGGAGGTCCTTGATATAAATATCCTAAGAAGCAGCAAGCTGCCACCAAAATCAAAATATTTACGCTTGTTGATACTGAAATAATTGAAATTATTAATAAACCTAAAATTAAAGATGTATATGCAATAAATGAAATTATTTTTTTATCTTTTATAAGATTTACAATGGAATGGAATTTAAATTCATCGATTCCTGTTTCTGCGTCGAATAAATCATTAGTTAGATTTTCCCAAAGTAATATCAATATTGCAGCTAACGTAAATGCAATCAAATTATATATTTTTACTTTTTCATATTGATTTAGTAAATAAGCCCCTGTAATAAATACCGGAAGTATTGCAACAGAATAAAGAGGCCATTTTATTGCTTGTTTCCATAATTTTTTTTTATTTTCATCCATTTTTAATTAACACATAAAATTCCATCTTTATTAAACGTAGTTTATAAATTGAGTTACATTTTTTACTTTATTGCATGATTTTTAGTTATTTTCAATAAGTAATGAAAAATGATTTAAAATTTACAGATTTTTTAAAGGATGTATTTTCTACTTTCGATAAGAAAGTGAAAAATACTGGATTAGTAAGTATTTGTGTTGAGATTCCTTGTATTGATCTATTTCAAATATATGAATTGTTTATCAATAAATATCAGTTTTCTTCATTTTGGGAAGAATCTGATGGCATTTCATATATTGCTCTCGAGAAATGTAAATATGTTACTTTGGATGGTCCAAGAAGATTTGAGGTAGCAAAAGAGTTTAATTCTGAGAATTTTAAAAATTTAATTAACTTAACAAATGAATCACACATTGCCTCACTGTCAAGAATAATTTATTTATTTTCTTTTTCTGAAAATTTGAATAATAAGAATTTTTCTTCAGATGTTCCTAGTTTAGAGGCTATCTTACCAAAAATATTAATTATTAAAAGCGATAATAATTTTTGGTTAAGAATAAATGGCCATGTTGAAGGTAAGTCATCATTAAGAACATTAATAGAAGAAATATGGTTAATTAGAAATCAAGTTATTAATTCTGAATCAGAATTAAAAAAATTATCTAACTTAAAAAATAATATTGATTTTCCTATTATTGATGATTTCTTAAATTCCTTAGAAACTTCTAATATAAATTTTAAACAGGTAATAAAAAGAGGGATTCAATTAGTAGAGAAAGGTATTCTCGATAAGATAGTTTTAGCTAACAGGATTAAAATAAAACTTAAAAATAAATTAGATTTAGTAGAAATTTTAAAGAGATTAAAAAAGAATCAACCAAATACATGCAGATACGTTTGGAAAAGGAATAGTAAGGATATTTTGTTTGGAGCATCTCCAGAAAAATTATTTTCTTTTACTAAACCTAATTTAACTTTGGAAGCTCTTGCTGGAACTATCTCAACTAATTCAAATCCTAATAAACTCCTTAGAAGTTCTAAAGACTTAAAGGAACATAATTATGTAATAGAGTATTTAATTAAATGTTTAGAAGTTTCAAAAATAACAAACTTTAAAAAAAGTGATATTAAGGTGAATTCATTTGGAGATATTTCTCATTTGCAAACACTCATTTTCTCTAAGGTTGAAAACATATTTCCCTTTGAATTGCTTAAAAATTTGCACCCATCTCCAGCTGTTTGTGGATACCCTAAAAATGAAGCACTGGATTGGATAAACACTCTTGAGTCTTTTCCTAGAGGAAATTATGCTTCCCCAATGGGTTGGGTTGATGGATCAGGAAATTCTTCATTTCTTTTAACAATAAGAGGTGCAAGATATCTTGAAGATAATATTGAATTTACTGCCGGTTCAGGTATTGTTTCAGGTTCTGTTTTAGAGAAAGAAATAGATGAGATTAAGTTAAAATTTGAATCTATTATAAAACAAATATTTTTCTCTAAAAATCCTAGATAATTTCCAATAATTTTTCAATAACTTCCTCTGAAACATTCTTGTTAGATAAATTTTCTATTTCTCTTAAGCCTGTTGGACTGGTTACATTAATCTCGCTAAGCATTCCATTTATTACATCAATACCAACAAAAAACAAACCTTCATCTTTGAGGTTTTGAGATAAGTCTGAGCATATACTTTTTTCTTTTTCTGTTAATTTTGTTGATTCAGCCTTCCCTCCCATCGCTAAATTACTCCTAAAATCACCTCCTTGAGGAATTCTATTTATAGATCCAATTGCTTCACCATTTACGATAATTATTCGTTTATCACCTTCTATGACTTCAGGAATAAATTTTTGCATCATGACGGGTAATTCTTCTTGAGAAGTTATTAATTCAATGATTGATTTAATTCCTGGGGAATTCTTATTTATTCTGATAACGCCTTGACCACCTTTTCCTCCAAGAGGTTTTATGACTACTTCATTATTTATATTTGCAAAATTAATAAGATCTTTTACCTTACTCGCAACTATTGTTGGAGCCATTAAGTGGCTGTATCTTAAAGCACCTAACTTTTCGTTCCATGCCCTTAATGATGAAGGTTTGTTAATTACTTTTACTCCTTTTCTTTCGGCAACTTCTAATAGATGGGTGGCATATAAATATGCCTCATTTACAGGAGGATCTTTTCTCATCCAAATGCAGTTAAATTCGGCAAGAGGTATGCAATCATTCTCTTTATAAGAAATCCATGGATTCACTTCAACTTTTAATGAAGATGCCCATACTTCATCACCTCTAGCTTCAAGGTCTTGAGGAGTACAAGTCCAGATTTCAATATTTTTTTTGGATGATGCTTGCATTAAAGCTGCAGAAGAATCTTTTAAGGGATTTATATTTTTTATTGGATCTATTACGAATAGAAATTTCATAAAATTTAGTTTAATAATGCGTCTAATTTATTTTCATTTTCTAATTTGTACAGATCGTCGCAGCCTCCGATACCCGCATTATCTATAAATATTTGTGGTAATGTTCTTCTACCATCTGCTCTTTCAGTCATCAATGCTCTGGCATCTTCATCGCCATCTATTTTATATTCTGTAAAATTTATATTTTTTTTCTTGAGTAGAGATTTTGCTCGAATACAGAATGGGCAATATTGCCAAGTATAAATTTCAACTTTGGACATTTTTAAAATAATACTTAGTTTATACTATTAAACAAAAGTGCTTGTTAGATTATAAATAACGAATAAATTTTATTTTGATAGATATTACAGATTTCAAAAAAGATCTTTCGGAACTAACTGAGCGCCTGGGTAATGCTCAGGATTGTCTTTGACGTTCCAAGATTAAAAGCGAAAAAGAGAGAGTTAGAGCAAATTTCTGCTCAGCCTGAATTTTGGGAGAATCAAGAAGAAGCTAAAAAACAAATGTTAATTCTTGATGATGTCAAAGCACAACTCGAATTGTTAGATAAATGGAAAACTTTTATTTCTGATGCTAATGCATCACTTGAACTTTATTCTTTAGAACCTGAAGAGGAAATGATTTTGGAATCCCAACAGGGCTTAAAGAAATTAAGAGAAAATTTAGATAAATGGGAATTTGAAAGATTGTTATGTGGTGAATACGATGAGGAAGGAGCAGTAGTTTCTATTAACGCAGGTGCGGGTGGAACAGATGCACAGGATTGGGTAGAGATATTATTGAGAATGTATTCAAGATGGGCCGATAATAATCAAATGAGCCTTATCATCAATGAATTATCTCAAGGCGAAGAAGCAGGTATTAAAAGTGTAACGTTTGAAATTGATGGAAAATATGCATACGGCTATCTGCAATATGAAAAAGGCACTCATAGATTAGTAAGAATTTCTCCTTTCAATGCTAATGGCAAAAGACAAACTAGCTTTGCTGGGGTTGAGGTTATGCCAAAATTAGAGAATAATATTACACTTGATATACCTGAAAAAGATTTAGAAATTACGACGAGTAGATCCGGTGGAGCTGGAGGACAAAATGTTAATAAAGTAGAAACAGCAGTAAGAATTGTTCATTTGCCTTCAGGGATTTCAGTAAGATGCACCCAAGAAAGATCTCAATTACAAAATAAAGAAAAAGCTATGTTACTTCTTAAGTCTAAACTATTAGTGATTGCTAAAGAACAACGAGCTGCAGAAGTCGCTGATATTAAAGGTGATATTGTGGAAGCTGCATGGGGCAATCAAATAAGAAATTATGTTTTCCATCCCTATCAAATGGTAAAAGATCTTAGGACTATGCAGGAGACTAACGACTTAGATAGTGTCTTAGATGGTGGACTTGAACCATTTATTCATGAATTATTACGCATGAATATTTCTTCTAACGAATCTATTGAATAACTAATGGAAAATAAAAACGAAAATTTAGAAAAAAAAGTTGCTCCTCCAAGCTTTATAAAGCTTGCTATGAGAAATATGGTAAGGAAGGGTTCAAAAAGTATTTCTCATTTTTCAATAACCTTTCTAGTCTTAATTGGGATATTAATACTTGTCGCCACAATAGGTAAGCCCAATATTCCTGTGTAAGAATTTATGAAAGAAAAAATTATTTCTGAAATAAATTTAGATTTGGTTTTTCAATGTAATGATTTTTCTCAATTTTCAAATAAGTTAAAAGATACTAAAACTAAACTTATTTATGAATCTATTTTTTGGGAGAAAGTTTTTTTATCTTGGATAAATACAATATTAAAAAAAGATGATTATGAATTGCCAAATTTTATTTTTGAAAAAAAATCTTTTTCATTAGGCTTACAGATAATATCTAATAAAGAAATTGCTTCTATGAACAAGAAGTGGATGCAAAAAAATGGCCCAACTGACGTTCTATCTTTTCCAATTACTTCTGATGAATCTCTAAATAATTTAGATCACATAGAGTTGGGAGATATATTTATATCATTAGAGATGGCACTTGAGCAATCTTATGAATATAAACATTCAATCTATAGAGAGATGCTCTGGTTGGCTAGTCATGGATTTTTGCATCTTTTGGGATGGGAACATAATAATGATCTTGATTTAGAAAATATGTTAAATTTTCAGGAATATTTAATTACTCGATTAGATTAAAAATCTATGGAAAAAAAAATAAAATCTTTAGAATCTAGAAAAGAATCATACAAAACTTCTAGGAATGTATTAATAAGTTTTAAGTATGCTTTCAGTGGAATTAGTTACGTATTAAAAACTTCAAGAAATTTTAAAATTCAATTATTTTTTGCAGTTACAAGTTTAATGATTGGTTTTTTATTACAAATTAGTCTAAGTAATTATGTAATTTTGATTGCCACAATTATTTCTGTTTTAATATTAGAAATATTAAATACATCTATTGAATCAATAGTTGATTTAGTAGTGAAAAAAAAATTTAGTAGTTTAGCTAAAATTTCCAAAGATACTTCTGCAGGAGCAGTATTATTAGCTTCTATTAATTCTGTTATTATTGCTTTATATATCTTTGTTCCTAAAATAAAGTTTTTATTTTAAATCCATATAAATATGTTTCTTGTTATTGATAATTACGATAGTTTTACTTATAACCTTGTTCAATATTTAGGAGAACTTGCAGTTGAGCATGAAATAACTAAAAAATTAATAGTTAAAAGAAATGATGAAATTACTTTAGAAGAAATTATCAAACTAAACCCTAGCGGCATCCTATTATCTCCAGGTCCTGGCAATCCAGATCAATCTGGCATTTGTCTGCCAATACTAAAAAAATTATCTAAAAATATTCCTACATTGGGAGTTTGTTTAGGTCATCAAGCTTTGGCCCAAGCTTTTGGAGGTAAGGTTGTAGTTGGGAAAGAACTTATGCATGGTAAGACATCCAAAATATTTCATAATCAAAAAGGATTGTTTCAGGATATCGAGACTCCATTTGTGGCGACTAGATATCATAGTCTTATAGTTGATTCCAGTTCTTTGCCATCTTGTTTCGAGATAACTGCGACTTTAGAAGACTCAACTATTATGGCTATCTCTCACAAAGAATTTAAACATTTACATGGGGTACAGTTCCATCCTGAAAGTGTATTGACACAATTTGGTCATAAATTAATTAGTAATTTTCTAAAAATGGCTGAACAAAAGTAAAATATAAAAAAATTAATATTATGATTTCTCAAATTAAAAACATTTTCTTCTTTATATTATTTAGCACTTTTTTACCTACCTCATTATTGGCAAGGAATTTAGTAATAAAAAGTTTGGGACATAGTAGTTTTTTAATTAATAGTGCAGAAAAATCTATTCTTATAAATCCCTTTAAGGCAGTAGGTTGTGCAAGTAATTTAAAGGAGCCAAAAGAAGTCAATGTAGATTTTATTTTGGCTAGTTCTAGGCTTCCAGATGAAGGATATAACCCTAATGATCAATTAATGTTTGTTGAGCCAGGAATCTATCAATTTGATGATATTTTATTAAATGGAATTTCTGTACCACATGACAGAGTAGATGGAAGAAGATTTGGGATGGCAACTGTTTGGAGTTGGGAGCAGAATGATCTTAAAATTGTTCATATGGGAGGAGCTGCTGGTGATATTGATATTAAAAGTCAAATTATTTTGTCTCGCCCAGATATCTTATTTATTTCAATTGGAGGAGGAATAAAATCTTACAATGGGGAAGAAGCATCTAGAATAGTTAAGATCTTAAAACCTAATATAGTTATTCCTGTTCACTTTGAACGTGGCAAACAAATTAACAAAGAATGTGATTTCTCAAATGCTGATTTATTTATCAAAAATATGAAAGATTTTAAAGTAAAATACGCTGGAAAAGATTTTCAAATAAAACCTAAAAGAATCGATCAAAATACAATTTATATTTTTAGTAATTAATTTATTAAATCTAAGACCTTGTAATTTTCCCAGAAAAAAATCATTTGTTCTTTAGTTCCAATACTAACCCTTATTGACTTACCAATATCTTTTTTGTTTTCCATACTTCTAATAAGAATACCTTTTTCTCTCATCTGTTGTATTAAGATTTTAGAATCTTTTTTTGGCCAAATTAAGAAATAATTACCTCCACTAAAGTTGGTTCTTATTGTTGTTGATTTAAATTTATTTAAAATCCATTCTCTCGCTTTTTTTACTTCTAAAACATAATTATCAATATATGATTTGTCTTTAAGTGCTGCTATTGCTGCTGTTATAGCAAAGCTATTTATATCATATGGTCCTGTAACTTTATTAATGTACTGAATTAAACTTTTATTGCCAAAAGTAAAACCTATTCTTAAACTAGCTAAACCTGCAGTTTTTGAAAGAGATTGGATTATTAGTATATTGTTATTTCTTTCAAAATCTATCGATTCAAGAAGACTATCTCCATTAAATTTTTCATATAGTTCATCAACAACTATTAATGAATCTTTTTTGATTTTTGCTAAGTTAATAATTTCTTGAGAGCTTAAAACGGTTCCTGTTGGATTATTTGGGTTGCAAATAAATATTAACTTTGGATTATGCTTTATTATTTTTTCTCTAAATTCGTCTATGGGGAATAGAAAATGTTCTCCAATGTAAGAACAACTTATTTTTTTCATTCCTCGCATTTCTGCACAAGGAGAGTAGTAACCAAAAGTTGGATTTGTGGTTAGAAATATTTTATCTTTTTCTCCAAAGCAATTGAAAATTGCATTTATTGCTGCGTCTGCTCCATTGAAAATTCCGATTTCATCATTACCAAATTTTCTTGAATCAAGATATTTATCACATAAAAATTTTTTTAAAAAATTATATTCTGGATAAATTGAAATCTCATCTAATTTTATCGCCTGTAATGCCTCTAAAACTTTAGGACTTGGACCTAATGTATTTTCATTAAAGTCTAAGCGGAGTAAATTTCTTCTATTTTCTAAAGGCGCAGAGTAAGATTGCATATTTATTATTTCTTCTCTTGGTTTTGGGAAAAGATTATTTAATGGATCAAAATCATTCATTACATTCTTTCTAAAGTTTCAATTCCTAGAAGCTCTAAGCTTAATTTTAGTATTTTTGCAGTTAGGTCACATAAATTAAGTCTAGAAATTTTTATATTTTTTTCTTCTTTGAGGATTGGAACTTGATCGTAGAATCTATTAAAAGTTTGACATAGCTCGAAAAGATAATTGCATAATCTATTTGGCATTAAGTCTTTTTCAATAGAGATTATGACTTCATCGAACTTAAGTAATTTTCTGATAAGTTTCCACTCAGATTTATGTTCATAATTTATGTATTGAAAATCTTTAGAGTCATAAACAAAATCATTTTTTCTTTTAATTCCTGAAATTCTTACAAGTGTATATAACAAATAAGGAGCAGTATTTCCATTTAGTGAAAGCATTTTATCAAAACTAAATTGATAATTAGTAATCCTATTTTGACTTAAATCTGCATACTTAACAGCTCCTAATCCAATAATTCTTGAAGTATTTGAAATAAATTCTTCGGTCTCGTAACGATCTTCATCTTCTAATCTTTTCAATAAATCTTCTTTTGCTCTTTTAACCGCTTCTTTTAATAAATCTTTTAGACGTATTGTTTCACCTTCTCTTGTCTTTAGTTTTTTGCCATCAATTCCTTGAACTAACCCAAAAGGGACATGGTCTACTTGACACTTATCTGGGATCCATTTTGCTTTTTTTGCAACTTGAAAAACTCCAGCAAAATGATTTGCTTGTCCATGATCAGTTACATAAATAATTCTTGAAGCATTATCCCCATTTGGGGCTTTATTAAATCTATATCTTATAGCAGCAAGATCTGTGGTGGCATAATTAAAACCGCCATCTTTTTTTTGAATAATTAGCGGAAAAGGTTTGCCTTGTTTATTAGTCATCCCATCTAAAAATACACATTTTGCTCCTTGATCTTCTATGAGTATTTTTTTAAAATTCAAATCCTCAATAACTGACTTTAAGAATGGATTATAAAAAGATTCACCTCTTTCTTTTATTTTTATTTTTAAATTTTTATAGATTTCACCAAATTCCTTTCTCGATTGATCACATAACAATTTCCATGCTTGAATCGATTTAATATCTCCACTTTGTAACTTTACTACTTCCTCCCTAGATCTTTTTTGAAATTCAGATTCATTATCAAATCTTTTTTTTGATACTTTATAAAATTCAACTAAATCACTTATCTTGATCTTTCCTATTTCTTCTAGATCATTTGAATATAAATCTTTGAGCTGTGTAATAAGCATTCCAAATTGTGTTCCCCAATCACCAACATGATTGAGTCTTAATACTTCATAACCTCTTAACTCGAAAATTCTGGATATTGAGTCACCTATTATTGTTGATCTTAAATGCCCCACATGCATTTCTTTGGCAATATTAGGACTAGAAAAATCTACAATAACTTTATTTGATAAACCACTATCTAAATCTTTTTTAATTAGAGGTATGCCAGCCCTTTGGCATTTAATATTTGATTTGATTTCATTTATTAGAACTTCATCTTTTAATTTTATATTTATAAATCCAGGTCCTGCTATTTCTAGACTCTTGCATAATTTTGATATGCTTTTATTTTTATTTAAAAGATTAACAAAACCATCAGAGATCTCTCTTGGTTTCTTTTTATATATTTTAGATAAACTTAGACAAACATTAGATTGATAATCACCATACTCTTCTTTTGATGATTGTGTAATTAAATTTTTTCTAAGATTTTCGAATTCTCCTTTTTTATCATTTTTTTCAAGACTATCTAAAAGAGATTTTTCAAAGTGTTTTGTTAATTCTTTAAAAATGATTAGCATTAATTATTCAATTATTTATCTATATAGTTAATTAATATAACGCATACTTAAATCAATCCAATTACTTTTGGTAATTGAAGAACTAGTTGAAATCAAATCAATACCTTTTATTAGATATTTACTAATTTCTTTAGGGTTAATTCCAGAAACTTCTATTATCAAATTTTTATTGACTTCTTTTTTTAAGCTATTCATTGATAAATCTCTTAATTCTTGAACGTTTTTTTTGATTATTTCAGGGCTAATTTCATCTAATAAGACACTATCTGCTCCTGCTAATACTGCTTCTTTTGCCTGTTTGATATTCTCAGCTTCAATTATGATATGAGTTGTAAAAGGCGAATTTAGCCGAATTTTTTTTACTGCATTATTAAGATTGTCTGTCCATGCAATGTGATTTTCTTTTATCATAGCTGCATCGTATAATCCTATTCTATGATTCACTCCACCTCCACATTTGAATGCATATTTTTCAAATATTCTTAAGCCAGGAGTCGTTTTTCTAGTATCTGCTAATTTTATATTTGTGCCTTCTAACTTATTTACAAGATTCTTTGTATATGTTGATATTCCAGATAAATGCATTGCTATATTTAAGCCTATCCTTTCACTAGCTAGCAAACTTTTTGAAGGTCCATATATTTCCAGGAGTTTTTGATCTTTAACAAATTTATCTCCATCAGAGATATTAAATTTTGAACTGATTTTTGAATCAATTTTTTTAAAAATTTCTTTTATAATTTCAACACCACAAAATATTCCATCTTCTTTTGCAATCCAATATGCATTACCATTCTCTTCTGTAATAGCAGGACTTGTTAGATCTCCCCTACCTATATCTTCATCGATCCAATTATCAATGATCTTACTTATTATTGAAGTATTTAAATCCACTAAACTAAAAAATAATTAATTAATAGAAATTCAAATGAAGTTAGAGAATCAACTATATATCACTATGTAATTTAACTCAAATTTATTTACCAATACAAAACTTAGAAAAAATATTATTTAGAATTTCCTCTGTTAATTCTTGACCAGTTATTTGAGATAAGTTTTGAATTCCATCTCTCAGTTCTATTGATAACAAATCAAATGGCAATTTATTTTTAATTATTTCATCAGTATCATTTAAATTAGATAGGCAAGCAGACAAATTCGTTAGATGTCTTTCGTTTAAAAATATATTGATATTTTCTACTTGTTTTAATCCGCATTTTTTTATGATTGTGTCGATTAATAATCTTTCACCATCATTATTCTTAATGCTCATAAGAATTGTGTTTTTTAACTCATTTGAATTAATATTTTTAGAAGCAATTAAATCTTTTTTATTGCCTAATATAGTAATTAATTTTTCTTTGGGGATTTCTTTTATTATTTTTTTGTCTTCTTCATTAAATCCCTCTTCAAGACTATAAATATAAATTATAAAATCTGACTCTTTAATTTTCCCAAAACTTTTTTTAATTCCAATACTTTCAATTTGTTCATGAGTTTCTCTTATCCCAGCAGTATCAATTATTTTTATTGGAATGTCATTGATATTTAAATTAACTTCAATAACATCTCTAGTTGTTCCAGGAATATTAGTTACGATTGCTTTCTCTTTTTTTGCAAGCAAATTTAGTAAAGAGCTTTTACCAACATTTGTCTTGCCTATAAGCGCAATGGATATTCCATTGTGAATGTATGAATTTCTTTTTGCATTTTCTATTAGTAATTCTATTTTTTCTTTTACTTTTTTAATGTTGTTTAGATATTTGGTGTAATCAAAATCTGTGAAGTCTTCTTCAAAATCAACTCTTGCTTCTATCTCGCAAAGTTCATTTATAAGGTCATTTTTAATATCATCAATTTTTTTCTTTATTTCTCCTTGAACCCCGCTAAAAGCTAACTCTGCTGATCTGATGTTGCTTGCGTTAATTAATTGATTGATCGACTCGGCTTGAGTAAGGTCTATTTTCCCATTAAGAAAAGCTCTTTGACTAAATTCTCCTGGGTTTGCAAGTCTAACTCTAGAATTACTAGATAATAATATCTTAAGAACTTTATTTACTAAGATAATTCCTCCATGACAATGTATTTCAACAATATCCTCTCCTGTTAAGCTATTTGGTGATTTCATCACTAAAATTAAAACCTCATCTATTAACTTATTTTGTTGATTTTCCTTAATAAAACCATGAAAGACTCTATGTGATTCCCATGCATATTTAGATTTAGTTTTAACAATCTTTTTGCAAGAATTTATTGAGTCTTTCCCTGATACTCTTATTATCGCAACTCCTCCTTTACCTATACTTATAGCTGAAGCAATTGCAGCTATCGTATCTTCTGTAGTAACTATCGAATCCATCTCTCGCTTTGTTATTGATAATTAAGTAAGATTATCAAGAATTTAATTTTGAATTTTTCTTTCTGAATGAGATCTAAAAGATATATTACCTATAAGAAAATTCTATCATTATTTAGGAATCAGAATGGAAGTCCTTTTTTTAATGCCAAAGGTTTAGCTATAGGGGTATTTAGTGGCTGCTTTCCTTTTTTTGGGTTTCAGACTTTAATAGGGGTATTTTTTGCCAAACTAGCTAAGGGAAATATTGTTTTAGCTGCAATTGGTACTTGGATAAGCAACCCTTTTACTTATATTCCACTTTATTATTTTAACTATAAAGTCGGTTCGATTTTTTTAAATAATTCTCCTAATAAAATCATTGAAAAAAATTTAGTTATTGAAGACTTATGGAAACAAGGTAGTATTTTTTCACTAAGATTACTTTTAGGTTCATCTTTAGTTGGATTTTTATTAGCTTTGATTTCCGGCAGTATTGTTTTCTTTATCTATAAGATAAAACATAAAAGATAGATTTATCTGATTTTTAAAATTAACTTTGACCAACTCTGGCAATATCTAAAACATCTGCCATTGATTTAATTTGGTCAATTGTTTTGTGAAGTTGATTATAACTTTCTAGCCCTACGCAGAGATTGATAATAGCTGGTTTGCCATAAGCAGTTTTAACATTGGCATCGCTTACGTTTATACCTTTATCAGATAGCCGCATAAGAATATCTTTAAGAACTCCAACCCTATCAATTACTTCTATTCGCAGTTGAATTGGAAACTTATTATCGCTAGTTCTATTATCTTGATTCCATCCAACAGGTAATCTTCTCTCTATTGGAATTGGAGTTACATTTTCGCAATCTACCCTATGAATGGTTATTCCATGGTTACCAAGCGATACGGTGCCGACTATATCTTCGCCTGGGAGTGGGGAACAGCATTTACCTAACCTATAATCAAGTCCTTCAATCCCAGAAATTGGTGATTTAGTTGCTGCGTCTGATTTCTTAGAGGATAAATTACTGCTACTTTTAAGAGATTTTGCTATTTCAGAGTCAGAATCAATTTTTAAATCTTCTGTCTGTAATTTTATTTCTTCTCTGAACCTGTTTAATACTTGATGTAAAGTTAAACCACCAAAACCAAGTGATGCAAGAAGGTCTTCAGTAGTTTTTAAATTGCATCGATTTGCAACTTTTTTCATAGCATCACTAGAAAGTAATGTTTCAAAACCGTTTCGACCTAATTCTTTTTCGAGTAAATCTCTACCTCTTTTAATCGTTTCATCACGATGGCTTTTCTTATACCATTGGCGGATTCTATTTTTAGCAGTTGGGGTAACTACAAAGTTCAGCCAATCCAAGCTTGGATTGGCATTATTATTTGTCATAATTTCTATGAAGTCACCATTCTGAAGTGCAGTAGACAATGGAGAAAGCTTTTCATTAATTCTTATTCCATTACAGTGATTTCCAACTTCAGAATGAATTCTGTAGGCAAAATCTATCGCGGTAGATCCTTTTCTTAAACCAACAACATCTCCTTTTGGAGTGATCACGAATACTTCTTCATCAAATAGATCTTCTTTAATTGAAGCTAAATAATCATTATGATCCCCTTCACTACCTTCTTGTTGCCATTCGACTAATTGTCTAAGCCAATTAAATCTCTCGGCATTACTTTTAGCAGGAGAACCGCCCTCTTTGTATTGCCAATGAGCAGCGATACCATATTCAGCAATTTGATGCATAGAAGTAGTTCTAATTTGAACTTCAATAGGTCGATGTCTTCCAATCACAGACGTGTGTAAGGACTGATATCCATTAGGTTTTGGTAATCCTATATAGTCTTTAAATCTACCTGGAATTGGTTTGAAAGTATCATGAACTACTGCTAAAGCTCTGTAACAACTATCTGAATCGTCTACGATAATTCTTAGGGCAGCAACATCATAAATCTCGTGAAAATGCTTTTGTTGTCTTTCCATTTTGCTCCAGATGCCATAAAGATGTTTTGGCCTGCCAGTTATTTCAAAATTTTTCAAACCTGCTGAAACTAAGTTTTCCTTCATAAGATCTAAAGTTACTTTTAATCTTTTTTCTCTATCACTTCTTTTAACAGCTATTTGATCTTTAAGATCTTGATATTCTTTGGGCTCCAGGAATTTAAAAGCTAAATCTTCTAATTCCCATTTAAATCTATTTATTCCTAGTCGATTAGCTAATGGTGCATAAATCTCTCTTGTTTCTCTAGCTATTCTTTGTTTTCTCTCATCATTTAGCCATTCAATTGTTCTCATATTATGAAGTCTATCTGCAAGTTTTACTAAAACAACTCTGATATCGCTGGCCATAGCCAAAAACATTTTCCTAAGATTTTCAGCTTGTGCTTCAGTCCTGTTGTTAAAGTGAATCCCTCCTAATTTTGTTACACCTTCGACAAGTATTTTTACTTCTAATCCAAAATTTGTTTCTATTTCTGATAAATCGATGCCAGTATCTTCAACAACATCATGTAAAAGTCCTGCAGCAATAACAGATGAACTAGCACCTATTTCTTTGAGGAGATTTGCAACTGCAACTGGGTGGATAATGTATGGCTCGCCACTCGCGCGGAATTGTCCATCGTGTGCTTTATAAGCAAGTTTAAAAGCCCTTACTATAAGGTTTTGATTATCATCATTTACTTTATTTGATTTTTCAAAATTATTAATATCTTTTAGGAGCCAATTGGGAATTTTTATTTGATAATTCAAAAATTCACTTTCATATTTTTTATTTTCAGGCAAAATAGTTTTGGAAACTTCAATTTCGTTTTTTTCTTTTGAATTTGCAGCTGCCTCTGACATTTTATATTGCTTTGAATGTATTTTATTTAGGTCTAGAGAAATTTGCTATAAAATCATGGAAATAAATAAAGAAAAAATTCTTGTAGTTAACAATCTTACTGTTAAATATGCATTAAAACAGCAACCTATTATCAAAAATCTTAATCTTGAAATAGATAGAGGGGATCATTTCGCAATAATAGGACCCTCAGGATGTGGAAAGACTACTTTTGCAAAAACATTAGTTAATATTTTGCCTGAAAAGGCAACTTCTAAAGGTTATTTATCGATTTCTAATGTTGATCCTAGAAAAATAAATAACAAAGAAGCACAATTATTTAGAAGAAAAAATTTTGGATTTATCTATCAAGATTCCATAAAAAAACTTAATCCACTAATGAGAGTTGGGGATCATTTATATGAATTATTTAAAACTCATGATCAAACTAAATCATCTTTACTTATTAAAAAATTAGTAAAAGAAGTTTTTCAGAAAGTAGGAATTGAAGAAAACAAACTAGATTCTTTCCCACATCAATTTAGCGGTGGAATGAGACAGAGAGTTTCTATAGCCATGGCTCTTGCTTTAAAACCTAAATTATTAATAGCTGATGAACCTACAACAAGCTTAGATACCAAGACAAGTTTTGAAATTATGCAAGAAATAATTCAGCTATGTGATGAATTTGATACTACTTTAATTTTAATTAGTCACGATATTAATCTTGCAGCAAAGTGGTGCAAAAAAGTGGCAATAATTGAAAAAGGATCAATTGTTGAAAAAGGAAATATATTAGATATTTTTAAATCACCAAAATCAGATATCGGGATAAATTTAGTAAATGCTTCAAAAATAGTTTTAGAACCAAATACTAAAAATAATTTTCAAGATGAGGTTGTTCTAGAGGTTAATAACTTAAGACATTGGTATAAATTAAATTCTTCAATTTTTGGGAATAAATGGAATAAGGCTTTGAATGAAGTAAGTTTCAAATTATATAAAAATGAGACTCTTGGAATAGTTGGTTCTTCAGGGAGCGGTAAAAGTACATTATGTAGGGCTTTAATTGGACTTCTGAAAGTAAGAGGTGGTGAAATAAAAATTTATGATAAAAATCATTTACCTAAAAAAAATAAATCTTATAAAAAGCACAATAATATGCAAATTATTTTTCAAGATCCTTTTTCAAGTTTGAATCCAAAAATGACAATTAAAAATATTTTGGAAGATATATTTTTTATTCAAAAAATTTCAAATAAAAGAAGAATTGAAAAGGAAATAAAACTAATGTTTAGAAATTTAAATCTTCCCTTAAATAATGATTTTTTAAATTCTTATCCTAGCCAATTATCTGGTGGTCAATTGCAGAGAATTTCATTAGCCAGGGCATTATTGTTGAAACCAAAAATTTTGATTTGTGATGAGAGCGTAAACATGTTGGATGCTTCAGTAAAAATAGAGATTCTTGAATTACTTCGAGTATTGCAAGAAAAAATGAATTTAACGATTATCTTTATCACTCATGATTTAGGCATTGCTAAAAGATTTTGTGATAGGTTGCTAGTAATGAATCACGGAAAGATAGTTGATGAAGGAGAAAGTTCTACTATATTCACTAAAACTAAAAATACTTATACAAAATCTCTTATAAATTCCTCTTTAAATCTTATTTAACTTTAAGGACATTTAGTAATTTTTGAAAATCTAATGGTAACTCTGCTTCAAATATCATTTCTTTACCATTTATTGGATGTATAAGCCCAAGCTTAATAGCGTGTAAAGCTTGGCCTTCCAATTTACATGGAAGTTTTTTACATCTTCCATATAAAGGATCACCTACAATAGGGTGATTAATATGAGCGCAATGAACTCTTATTTGATGCGTTCGCCCTGTATCTAATTTGAAACTCATTAATGAATAATTTCCCAATCTTTCTTTTAGTTTCCAGTAGGTACAGGCATACCTTCCTGAATTTTCTTCAACTACTTTATATTTCAATCTATTTAATCTATCTCTGCCAATGTGCCCAACTATTTGGCCTTCTTCAGAATTAGGGGCACCGTGAATTACTGCAACATATTCACGGGAAGCTATTTTTTCTTTTATTTGTTTTTGGAGATTTACTAGTGCCTCTTGGCTTTTTGCTACCACCATACACCCAGATGTATCTTTATCTAATCTATGCACGATGCCTGGTCTTAGTTTTCCATTAATTCCAGGTAGATTTTTACAGTGAAAAAGTAATCCATTGACTAAAGTTCCTGATTTGTGTCCTGGGGCTGGATGAACTATTAATCCTGATTGTTTATTAATTACTATGATGTGCTCGTCTTCAAAAAGTATTTTTAAATCCATTTTTTCAGGTTTCAAATATACAAGTGGCTCTGGAGGAGGCATCCAAATTTGAACCCTGTCGCCATTTTTTAATGGGGTCTTTGCTTTAGCAATTTTATAGTTTACTAGAACTAAACCTGAAGTGATGAAATGTTGAATTCTTGCTCTACTTTGTTCTGGTCTTTTACTTACCAACCATCTGTCTAGTCTCATAGGGAGAGGAAGCTCATAAATAATTTCTATAAGTTCTCCATCTCCAATGCCGAAAGAATTTGTATTATTTAATTCCATTGTGGGACTTCTAAAGCTATTTTACCAAGCATTTGATTTCTATAATCCTCTAGTAATTTAAAAGACATTCTTCTTTTATCGCCCGAGGTATGTTTTGAAGCTGCTTCATTTATCCAATCGGAAGGACTATCAAAGGCTTTGGTAATATCAACTCCGTATCTATTAGATATTCGTTTTACTGAGATATTCGCATCCTTATTTTTGTTGAGATTGTATATTATTTTGATAAATTCAATTGCGACACTCTCAATTTCATAAGCAGCTTCACCAATATCGTCACATAGTGCGAGATTAAGTGCTGACTTTTGATCTTCTAAATTAGGAGGTATTACACCTGGTGCATCTAGCAGATCTATACCACTATCTAATTTTATCCACCTTAAATTGCGAGTCACGCCAGCTTTCCTAGCGCTATCGACAACTCTTTTTTTTGCAATCCTATTTATTAAAGCAGACTTACCTACGTTTGGGAAACCAAGTGTAAGGGCTCTAATTGGTCTAATTCGCATTCCTCTCGAAAGCCTTCTTTCGTCAATTGATGACCTGGATTCTTTGGCTGATTTACAAATTTCTTTAACACCTATACCTCTTTTAGCATCACACCAATGCGGATATTGGTCTTTAGCATTAAACCATTTATTCCAACTAGTAATGGTTTTTGAAGAGATCATATCTGATTTATTTATTACGAGAATATGTTTTTTATTACTAATCCATTTGTTTAAATGTGGATGCCCCGTTGACAAAGGAATTCTTGCATCTCTAACTTCTATAACTAAGTCTACTTTAGTAATAACATCAGATAATTTTTTTTCTGCTTTAGCGATATGGCCTGGATACCATTGAATTTTGGGTATGTCCACTTCAATAAATCAAATAAAATTTTTGTATTACTTTTAATTTTTATTATTCTCAAAAGTATTTACCTTTAAATTTTAGTATAAATTGAAAAACTGAAGAATTTTTATAATAGTTAATTCTTAAAATTTATTAAGGCATAGGTAACAGTTACTACTTTTTAACCCAATAAGCTGAAATTATCGTTAGGGTCTTAAGATTAAAATCAGATTGTTTAATGTCAAAATTATCTCTTTCCAGTCTTGATAAGACACATTTAGAAGGGAAAAAAGTTCTTGTAAGGGTAGATTTCAATGTTCCATTAAATGAAGGGGGTCAGATAACTGACGACACGCGAATTAGAGCAGCGATCCCAACTATTGAATATCTTATTAATCACTCTGCCAAAGTGATCTTAGCTGCCCATTTTGGGCGACCCAAGGGTCAGATAAATGAAAAGATGAGACTAACTCCAGTAGCAGCCAGATTAAGTGAATTGTTGGGTAAAAATGTTGTTCTTACTAAAAGTTGTATAGGTGAAGAATCTTTTGCAGCATCAAATATCTTAAATAATGGAGATGTTCTTTTACTTGAAAATGTTCGTTTTTTTGGTGAAGAGGAAAAAAACAATTTGGATTTTGCTAAAAAGTTAGCATCACATGCAGACATGTATGTAAATGATGCTTTTGGTGCTGCCCACAGAGCTCATGCTTCAACTCAGGGAGTTACAAATTTTTTAAGTCCATCAGTCGCTGGATTTCTTTTAGAAAAAGAATTGAAATACTTACAAGGCGCTATAGATGCTCCCAAGCGTCCGTTGGCAGCAATAGTTGGAGGTTCTAAAGTAAGTAGCAAAATAGGAGTGCTTGATTCTTTACTAGATAAGTGTGACAAAATAATGATTGGAGGAGGTATGATTTTTACTTTTTATAAAGCTAGAGGTCTTGATGTTGGAAAGAGTCTTGTAGAAGAAGATAAACTTGACCTCGCAAAAGATTTAGAAGCAAAAGCAAAAGCTAAAGGAGTAGAATTATTATTACCCACTGATGTTGTTTTAGCTAATGAATTTTCTCCTGAAGCCGAAAGTAAAATATCTCAAATTGATTCAATTAGTGGAAATTGGATGGGTCTTGATATTGGTCCAGATTCCATTAAAGTTTTTCAAAATGCGCTTGCAGAATGTAAGACAATAATTTGGAATGGTCCAATGGGTGTTTTCGAATTCGATAAATTTGCAGGGGGTACAAATGCAATTGCCACAACACTTTCAGACTTAAGTGCTTTTTCTGAAGTATGTACAATAATTGGAGGGGGAGATTCAGTTGCAGCAGTGGAGAAAGCAGGATTAGCTGAGAAAATGTCTCATATATCTACTGGTGGTGGAGCTAGTTTGGAACTTTTAGAAGGTAAAACATTACCTGGTGTAGCTGCTTTAAACGATGCCTAGGCTATATCTCATCAACAATATCAATACTCTTTGTGAAAGTAATCATCCCTTTAGGATGAGCTATAATTCCTGACCATATTTGTATACCTGGTTTAGAGGGTGCTCTTGTCATTTTAAAAATTCCACCAGAGGCTAATGGTTCCAATGATATTTCTTGCTCAAAAAATGAATTTACTTGATGAGGTTTTATAGCTCCCGCAATAATCACTTCTTCAAGAGGTTCATTTAAAATAATATCAATATCATATTTTGAACCAGTAAGAACTTTATCAGGAATTTTAAAACTAATATCTATCTTCTTATCATCATTCCTTATTGTGGTGAATAAATTTTTGATAATTCCTTCATCTATTTTCCCATTTAAAATTGTAAATAAATAATCAAAATTGGACTCTAGTTTATATATTTCTCCATTAACTATTTTTTCCCCAGAAACTTTTATTCTCAAAATATCTTTATTTGGAATTTTAGATTTTAATATTTTGATCTTCCATTTGCTGCCAGGGAAATCATTAATAATCTTTGAAAATTGTTTTGTTATATTTTGGCTTTCATCATTTCTAAAATTTTTTCTAATAAAATCTAAATCTCGTGCATTTAAAGAATCTTCTAGATTTCTTATAAAATCAACTTTTAAAGTTTGCGTTATTGCTGAATAGGGAATAATGAGATAAATAAATAAGTAGAGAGGAACCCCTATATTTTTGAATAAGTTTAAATTAAACATATTTATGATTTGTTATTGTCATTCTACTAATTTAATATTTTATGTCTAAAAAAAATAATTTATTAGTTGCAGCTAGTGGCACAGGCGGACATATTTTCCCGGCTTTAGCAGTTTCTAAAGAGGTTGGAGATGAATGGAATATTCATTGGTTGGGTATTCATCAAAGACTTGATGCAAATTTAATTCCCAAAAAATATAATTTGAAGACTTTGAATATAAAGACGCCAAGAAAAAATATTTTTTTGTTTTATCAATATATAGAAATTTTAATGTCAACTTTCCAAATAATTAGGATTTTAAAAGAAAAAAAAATTAACTTAGTTTTTACGACTGGAGGATATATATCAGCACCAACTATTGTTGCTTCAAAACTTCTCAGGATACCTGTCATTATTCATGAATCAAATTTAATTCCAGGAATGGTCACCAAATATTTTGGTTTTTTATGTAACTATGTTCTTTTAGGATTTAAGAAAACAAATACCTATTTAAAAAATTGTAAAACTATTTTCACTGGTACACCTTTAAGAGAGCAATTCTATAAATCTAATCTCTTGCCAGAATGGGTTCCAAAAGGAAAGGGCCCTCTTTTGATTGTTATGGGAGGTAGTCAAGGAGCAAAAGCTATAAATCAAATTCTCTACGAATCTCTAGAATTTTTAATGAAAAAACAGTTTCGGATAGTTCATATTATTGGCGAATGTAATCAACAATCCTTTCATTTAAAAAATACCAAAAATTATGTTCAAAAGAAATTTACTAATGAAATGGCAGCTTTAATTCAAAACTGTGATCTTGTAATATCGAGATCTGGTGCGGGAACAATAAATGAACTAATAGAGACTAAAAAACCTTCAATTTTAATTCCATATCCTTATTCTAAAAATAATCACCAGGAGAAAAATGCAATGATTCTTGCTGAAAGCGGAGGCTCAGTTTTAATTAATCAAAATAAAATTTCTAAAGAAGTTTTTGAAGAAACTCTAGGCAGAATTTTTAAAATAAAATCAAAAAACGGAAAAAATCACTATCAAATATTAGATCTTATGAAGAAGAATATGGAAAATAATAATAAAATCAAATCTAAAATTGAGATTAAAAAATTAATTAATTATTTTTTAAAAGAATTTTGAATTTCTTTACATAAAAGACTATTATTTTTCTTATTCTGCAAACTTATTCTTGCCCACTTTTCGTCAAGGAATCTAAATGAAGTGCATTCTCTAATTAATATCCCCTTATTTGCTAAGTATTTTATATTCGGCGACAAAGATGTTTTACTTTCTATTAAAAAAAAGTTGGTTGAAGAGTTATGAACTTTTAGTTTTTCTATTTTTGATAATTTTTCAAATACTCTCTCTTTTTCAACATTTATCCAGCTGTGAATCTGCTTTTTCCATTGTGCATAGAATTTCTCATTACTTAGTAAGTCAATTCCAGCTTTAATAGCAAAGGAATTTAGCGGCCAAGGATCTCTATTGATTTTCCATTGTTTTAGTTTTTTCGCCGAGCCAATAACGTAGCCTAATCTAAGACCAGGAATATTGAAGATTTTGGTCAAGCTTCTCAAAACTAATAAATTATCATATTTTTGGGTTAATGGTATTAAAGATTCTTTGTCTCCATTAGGTGTAATTGATAAGAAAGCCTCATCACAGATAACTAATTTATATTCTTTTACAATTTCCTCTAATGAATTTTTCCTCCATAATTGGCCTGTGGGGTTATGTGGATTTGTTATCCATACAACATCACCTTTAGGATGAAGTGGAAATGATTGAGGAAAAATATTATTCCAGTTTTTTGGTAATTCGCAATGAATGAAATTGCTATTCCAACAATTTAAAGCTCTTTCATAATCAACAAAGCACGGAGAAGGAATACAACTTATTCCAAATTTGGATGCTTCATAACCTACCCAGGTTATTAGTTCAGAAGCTCCATTTCCCGGCAATATATTGTCTGGATTTATCCCATGAAATTTAGCGATTATTTCTTTCAAATCACTCAAGTTTCTCTCAGGGTAATATCTAAACCCGAGATTCTTAATTTCCTCATTTAAAGAATCTATTAATATTTGAGGAGGATTGAAGGGTACTAATGAGGCACTTGCGTCAATGATCTCAGAGGGTAATAAATTTAATTTTTTTGCATTTGTATATACATCCCCTCCATGTTTTAAGTTTGATATTTGTATCGCTTCTGTTGAGCAATTATTAGGCTTGGAGTTATGCATTATTTATTTTCTAATTTTATTCAATCCATTTTAAATCTGATCCAATGGCCTCTTTTATATTAGATAATTGATGTTTATTAAGTTGCTTTATAATTCCTGCAAGTATATCGGGGACTAATTGTGGGCCCTTATATATCCAACCTGTATAAATTTGAATTAATGATGCTCCAGAACAAATTCTTTCCCATGCTGACTCAGGACTATCAATTCCACCAACGCCAATTAAAATAATTTTTTTATCAATATTATGAATATGCTTTATTATTTGATTCGCTTTTTTTTGAAGAGGCCTTCCACTTAATCCTCCATTCTCTTCTGATAGTAATAGTCCTGTTTGCTTGATCTTTCTATTTTCAAGACCTAATCTATCAATGCTAGTGTTAGTAGCAATTATTCCATCAATTTTTTCCGCGATTATTAATTGACAAATATCATCAATATCTTTGAAGCCTAAATCTGGCGCAATTTTTATAAATAAGGGTGGACAATTAGGTAAAGTTTTAATTTCTTTAATAAGTTCTTTTAGAAGAATTGGATCTTGCAACTTTCTTAGTCCTTCAGTATTTGGAGAACTTACATTAATTGCTGCGTAATCACAATATGGAATTAGTAATTTTAGAGAAGTTAAATAATCATCTTTTGCTTGAGATAAACCTGTAATTTTAGATTTGCCAAAATTGATTCCCAAACAAATATTCTTCCTGTTTTTTTTAAACTCAATGCCTTGTTCAAGAAAGTTTTTAACTAGATTTTCAGCACCATTGTTGTTGAAACCCATCCTATTTAATGCTGCCTCTTCTTCTGCTAATCTAAATAATCTAGGCTTAGGGTTACCTTTTTGAGCAAATTTAGTTATTGTGCCAAGTTCAGCAAATCCAAAACCAAAATCTTTCCATATATTTGCAGCATTTCCATTTTTGTCAAAACCCGCAGCTAAACCAATTGGATTACAAAAATTGATTCCACATATATTCTGACTTAACCTTTTATCAACTATAGAAAATTCTTCATTTAGATTTTTTAGGATTGATGAAACTACAGGCCAATTATGTTTCCTGGAACTGAATGATAGAAGGCCAATAGATAAATTAGTTAAATATTCTGCATCTATACCAGAGTCTTTTTTTAGTATAGGGGTTATCAAGTTTTTATAAAGATTTTTAAATCCCCCCTTCTGTTCATTCATAAAAAAATTAGGATTCTTTTTTTTCTATTATCCAATATTTTGTATCTTTAGGAATCAATTTCCAATTACGCCATTCAAAAAATAAATATTTTTTTATTTTTAAGTAGTTTTCTTCACCTAATAAGTTTCTTAGTTCTTGTGAACTTAACAAGTACTTTTTTTCTGCAAATTTTTGGATTAGTTCATTTCTTGTAAATAATTCTTGAATTTCTGCTGGTGCACTTTTTTCAAAAAAGTCAAATGAGGATTCTGATTCTTTTAAGTTATTTACTATGGATATACCTTTGCTGTAATTAGTTGCGATTTTATCGACCCTATCATTTTGTTTATCCCCACTATGACCCTTAACATATTCCATTATTAGGCCATGAATTCTTAATTGATCAATTTTTTGCCATAAATCAAGATTTTGAACTGACTTTCCTGCGCTTGTTTTCCATCCATTTCTCTTCCAATTAATAATCCATTTTGTATACCCCTCAATAACATATTTACTATCAGTTCTTAATTTAAAGTTCTCCTTTAATTTATAGGTTTTTAATTTCTCAAGAGTTTTTATTGCTGCAGTCAGTTCCATTCTGTTATTAGTGGTATTTTGCTCCGAACCACCTATCTCTAATTCACTCTTATCTTCAAAAATAATTAAAGCACCCCAACCACCTGGGCCTGGATTACCACTGCAAGCTCCATCTGTTGCAGCTTCAATTGCAATACTATCACTATTCATAATTTTTAAAGCCGATATTTAAGCTTATCGGCTTGAAAAAATGTTCTTTTACTTAAGTGTAACTTTACCGCCAGCTTCTTCAATCTCTTTCTTTAAAGATTCAGCGTCTGCTTTAGCAATCCCTTCCTTTACTGTTTTTGGTGCTGATTCAACAAGTGCTTTGGCATCACCAAGACCAAGACCAGTTGCATTTCTTACAACCTTAAGGACTTTTATTTTTGCAGCTGCATCAAAGCTTTCGAGAACTACATCAAATTCAGTTTTTTCTTCAGCGGCGCCACCATCTCCCTCACCGCTAGCTGCTCCTGGAGCTGCCATGACTACACCTGCAGAAGCTGCGGCAGATACGCCAAAAGCCTCTTCAATTTGCTTCACAAGCTCAGATGCTTCTAAAAGTGAGAGAGATTTTAATGATTCAAGAATTTCTTCAGTTTTTGCGGACATTTTCTTAAAAGTTAATTAGGTTTTGAATTTAAGATTCTGATTTTTCAGAATGTTGTTTAAGTGATCTAGCAAGTCCAGAAGGCACTTCATTAATAGAGATCGCAATTTTTGTTGCTATGCCATTTAGAGCGCCAGCAATTTTCGCCATCAATACTTCTTTAGATGGAAGACTTGCAATTTCTTTTATTTCAGAATCGCTAAGAAGTCTGCCTTCAAATAAAGCTCCTTTGGTTTCGGATTTTTTGGTATCTTGTTGAAAAGATTGGATCGCTTTTACAGCACCACCGACATCTTCTTTGATTAAGACAAAAGCATTTGTTCCAGTCAGTAAAGATTCAAGATCATTCCAATTACTATCTCCATCAATAGCTTTGCGCATTAATGAATTTTTAGTAACTTTGCAAATGCCGTTAGTTGTTTGCAATCTAGATCGCAAATCTGACATCTCTTTGATAGTTAAACCTTTATAGTCAAGAACTATAGCCATTTCCGAGTCGTTTAAGAGGGATTTAATCTCAGTAACGATTAGTTGCTTATTCTCTAGTGTTCGGCCCATTTTTGTTTGTTTGGATCGTAATTTAGGGAGAGCAGGAAATGCGGCAAAGTCCTTTTGAAAGAGGCCGCTTTTATTAGATCCAAAAAGAAATAATTTAAGACGAGTCCTCGGTAGGAATTAAAAATTTAGAAAACCTAAATTAACCTACTTTCTTTGGCCGTATTATTGCAATTTAAATTATACTACAAAGGGTTAACTTTCAGGTTGATAATCTTGCACGGCATTTATGTCTAGTTGAACGGAAGGTCCCATAGTTGAAGTTATATAAAAACTTTTCCAATACTTTCCTTTGGCTCCACTAGGTTTATTTTTATCGATTGATTCTTGTAAGGTTTTTAAATTATCTAATAGCGCTTCCTCTGAAAAACTTGCTTTTCCAAAGCGAACATGCACAATACCTGCTTTATCTGCTCTAAATTCGAGTTTACCAGCCTTGAATTCTTTTATTGCATTTGCAATATCATTAGTTACTGTACCAGCTTTAGGATTAGGCATCAAACCTCTAGGTCCTAAAACTCGTCCTAATTTTGCAACTTTTGGCATCATATCTGGAGTTGCAATAAGTAAATCAAATTCCATATTGCCTTTGTTGATGCTTTCAACAAGATCTTCTTCTCCAAATAAATCCGCACCAGCAGACTTAGCTTTCGATACGTTCTCACCACTTGTGATTACTGCAATTTTGATGCTTTGGCCCGTACCATTTGGTAAAGCTACTGTGGTCCTTAATTGTTGATCAGTATATTTTGGATCAATTCCTAAACGTATATGTGCTTCAATGGTTTCATCAAATTTAGCGTTGGCATTTTCTTTGATAACACTAAGAGCTTCAAGTGGAGCGTAAATGCGATCTTCTACCTTTGTTGATAGAGCCGCCATTCTTTTTGATAGTTTTTTCATAATAATTTTGGGTACAAACGGTTATTAACTAACCTCCCCTAAATGGTGAGTAATTTTGTTTTGAGCTCAATCAGTAATAGAAACGCCCATATTACGAGCAGTACCTTCAATTACTTTCATTGCGGATTCAATACTAGAACAGTTTAAATCAGGAAGCTTAGTTTTGGCTATTTCTTCTAATTGAGTTTTACTTATATTACCAACGGAACCTTTTGCAGATTCACCTGATCCTTTCTCAATACCCGCTGCTTTTGTTATTAAGACAGAGGCAGGTGGTGTTTTTGTAATAAAAGTAAAGCTTCTATCTTCAAAAACGGAAATCTCAACTGGAATAACAAAACCTGCTTTATCTTGTGTCCTTGCATTGTATTCTTTACAAAATGCCATTATGTTGACACCATGTTGTCCTAAAGCTGGGCCTACAGGAGGAGCAGGATTTGCTTTGCCTGCTTGCAGAGCAAGCTTAATAACTGCAACAATTTTTTTTGCCATTAGATTAGAGAATTTAAGCTGAGGTAGAAAATCATAATTTTACTCGATAAACATAAATAATTAGCAATTAGTTTTGTTTATTGATTTGAGAGAATTCTAATTCTACAGGAGTCTCGCGCCCAAATATAGAAAGTAATGCTTTTAATTTATTTCTTTCCCCAGAAACTTCTATGACTTCTCCTTGGAAATCCTTGAATGGACCACTAGTTACAATGATTCTATCTTTTTCTTCAATATCTAACTTGATGACAGCTTTTTTCTCTGATGTGCGCTTAAATATTCTATTAACTTCTTGTTTGGATAATGGTCGAGGTTTGATATGACCTCGTGATCGCCCGCTACCTCTACCGTCTTCAGCACCAACAAAGTTAATTACGTTTGGAGTGCTTTTTACAGCCATCATTGTATCTTCATCCAAAATCATTCTTACAAGAACATAACCTGGGAAAACTTTTTCTTCAGTAGTTTGTCTACTTCCATCTTTTTTTAATTTAATTCCAGGAGTTTGGGGAATTTCAATTTCAATGATTCGATTATTAACTCCTAAAGTTACTGATCTCTGCTCAAGAGTCGCTTTTACTTTTTTTTCACAGCTTGAGGCTACTTGAACTGCATACCATCTTGCGATGCTAGTATTTGCTTTGGAAGAAGGAAGGTTTGTAGTCAATTCATTACTCATTTTTTTTCTGGAAGCTTAATTAAGATCATTATAAAAATGGATATTCAGGGATAATTCAACGAAAAATTTGCGAAGCTGCCCATCCATAGAATCTGCTGACAGATGCTATTGCTGCAGCAGAAAAAGATACCATAATTATAACCGCAACCGATTCGCTAAAAAGTTGTTGTTTGTTTGGCCACACGACAAGTTTAAGCTCATCGTAGGTAGATCTAAAAAAATTATTCTTTTTTTTAGGCTCTTCAATTTGAGGGGAATCTTTTTTAAGAGGTTCTTGGTTAGTAGTTGGACTTGTCACAAAATTTTTGGAATTAATCTTTAAGCTTTAATTATTATTTTAGCTTATCGATTTACTCCTCAGCTAGGTTTAAAAACAATCTCATCCTTTTTTGCGGGATTAAGTTTAATCATGATATTTTTTTTGTTTTTAAAATTATCCTCTAAAAGTTTTGCAGCTAAGGGATTTTCTATCTGTCTTCTAAGTTCC
>QCIP01000005.1 GCA_003216615.1 Prochlorococcus sp. AG-402-M15
AATGGGAATCAAATCGTTTAGAAACTTCTAAAAGTAATGAAATATTTAGCAAAGATCAAAATTCTAATAATATAAAACTTACTGATACCCAGAAATTACCATTGCCTAATATTAAAAATTTAAGAAAGTGGATTAACAACGATAAAAAAGCAAGTTAAATTTTTACATCATTCCTGGCATACCCATGCCACCCATTCCTGGCATACCCATACCACCCATTCCTGGCATACCCATACCACCCATTCCTGGCATACCCATGCCACCCATTCCTCCCATTGGATCTCCACCTGGTCCTCCAGGGACTGCGGCTTCAGGCTCTGGAATGTCAGCCATCGCAACTTCTGTTGTGAGGAGCATAGCTGCAATAGATACTGAATCTTGGAGAGCTAATCTTATTACTTTGGTTGGATCTAATATTCCTGAATCTTTTAAATCCTCATATTTTCCTGAATTAGCATTAAAGCCTTTGTTGAGTTTTTTAATTTCAGCGACAACTACATCACCATTAAAACCAGCATTTTTTGCTATTTGTTTGGTAGGTTCCATAAGGGCTTCTTTAACTATATTTATCCCTGTTCTTAAATCATCGGAAGATGTTTGACTTAAATTTAAAAGGTCATTTGATATTTCAATTAAAGTTTGTCCTCCTCCAGAAACAATACCCTCTTCAATAGCAGCTTTCGTAGCATTAAGGGAATCTTCGATTCTCAACTTTTTATACTTCATCTCTGTTTCTGTAGCAGCTCCTACTTTGATAAGAGCTACTCCTCCGGCTAGTTTGGCTATCCTTTCATTGATTTTATCCTGATCATACTCTGATTCAGTTATATTAACTTCTCTCTTTAATTTCTCTACTCGCGCTTTAACCAAATCTTTAGTGTCTTCGAAGGCAACAATTGTAGTTTTATCCTTTGTGATAGTTATTTTTTTTGCTTTTCCTAAATCATTTATCGATACTTTATCAAGTGTCATTGATTTATCTTCGCTAATTAAATTAGCCCCTGTAAGAATTGCAATATCTTCAAGGGCAGCTTTTCTTCTCTCACCAAATAACGGAGCTCTTACGGAAGCTACATTTAAAACCCCACTATTCTTATTCAAAACCAGAGTGGTTAAAGCCTCTCCTTCGATATCTTCAGCAAGAATTAGCAAAGGTGAGCCTGACTTCTGAATTTCTTCAAGTATTGGAACCAGATCAACTAAAGTTGAGATTTTTTGATCAGTTATTAATATTGTAGGGTTTTCAAGTTCACAAACTTGTCTTTCTTGGTCTGTTACGAAATATGGAGAACTATAACCTCTATCAAAAGACATTCCTTCAGTTATATCTAATTCTGTTTCTAGTGATTGAGATTCTTCAACAGTTATTACACCATCAGAAGTAACAATATCCATTGCTTTCGAAATTATAGATCCAATTTCTTCATCACCTCCAGCACTAACTGTTGCAACTTTTTGGATATCAGAATCACTTAATGAAATACTTTTGGAACTTAATTTTTCTAAAACAAAATCTAGGCCTACCTCCATACCTTTTTTTAACTCCATAGGACTTGCACCAGAAGCAATATTTTTTAATCCCTCCTGAACCATCTTCTGAGTCAAAATAGTTGCTGTTGTTGTTCCATCACCAGCACTCTCTTTTGTCTTTGATGCAACTTGTTCTATTAATTTCGCACCTAAATTAGAAATAGGGTTTTCAATCTCAATCTCTTTAGCAACAGTTGATCCATCTCTTACTATATCTGGCGAACCAAATTTTCTTTCTATTACTACGTTTTTTGCCTTCGGCCCAATAGTAACCTTTACTGCATTAGCTACGAAATTTACACCTTTTTCTAGCGCTTCTCTTGATTCATTAGAAAAACTTAACTGTTTTGCCATGTTTGCCGGATCATTTATCTTATTCTAATCTCCCATAGAATTATTTTTAAGGGATATTTAATTAAGTGGGGAAAGCCGAATTTCTTTTAATGAGACATACAAATTAATTCAAATAAGAGTATCTTTAAGATATGGATGAAACAAATAATCTTATTTTTACTCTTACCGCAATCCTCGCGATTGCTATGACACTAATATATTTTCCTTTAAGGTTTTTCTTGACTTTAACTGCTAGAGGTCGAAGACTAAAACTCTTACAAAAAATTAGAAGGTTGAGAGATGAATTGGGCCAACCTTACGAAGGTAGATAATTAAATACTCATACCACCGTCAATACTTATTGTTTGTCCTGTAATGTAACTTCCAGCATTACTTGAAACTAAGAATGAAACTAAGTTTGCAATTTGAGAACAACTTCCTAATTTCCCTAAAGGAATAACTTTAAGAATATCTTCAGTATTAAGTTTTTCAGTCATCTCTGTTTCTATAAAGCCTGGAGCTATTGCATTTACGTTTATACCTCTTGAAGCAAATTCTTTAGCGCAAGTTTTGGTTAATCCAATAACTCCAGCTTTGGCTGCAGAATAATTTGCTTGACCGGGATTACCAATTAATCCAACAACAGATGAAATATTTACGATACTACCACTTCTTTTTTTCATCATAAATTTTGAAGCATATTTTGTACAGAGAAAAACACCTTTTAAGTTTGTATTTAATACGTCATCCCATTGTTCCGATTTCATTCTCATCAATAGTCCATCTCTAGTGATACCAGCATTATTAATAAGGATATCAATAGAGCCATTAATTTTTATGATTTCTTCAAAAGCTGAACTGACAGAATCCTCTTTTGATACATCAAATTTTAATTTATGAGCTTTACCTCCCGAATTTTTTATTGAATGTACAACTTCTTCAGCTTTTTTATCGGATGAAGAGTAATTAATAAAAACTTCTGCACCTAATCGACTTAGTTCTAAAGCAATTTCTTTACCAATTCCTCTGCTAGCTCCAGTGATTAAAGCAACTTTGCCTGATAATGAATCTTTATTGGACATTATGAAATTTTATAATTTTCAATCGTAGTACTATTTGTGTAAAGATATTACTTTTATTTATAATTGTCTAGAAAGTATTAAGACCTTTTATCGTGCACTTTTTAATACCAGCTGCAGGGAGTGGTAGCAGAATGAAAGCTGGAAAAAATAAATTACTTATTGATTTAGAGGGAGAGTCTTTGATTTATTGGACACTTAAATCTGTATTTTCTGCAAGCTCAATAAATTGGGTTGGAATAATTGGGCAACCGAAAGATAAAGAATTATTATTAAACTCAGCAAAGGATTTTGCCGATAAAGTTCATTGGATTAATGGTGGTGAAACCAGGCAACAGTCAGTTTTTAATGGTTTAAAAGCGCTGCCAAAAGATTCTGAAAAAGTCTTAATACATGATGGTGCTAGATGTCTAATTAATCCTGAATTGATAGACCAATGCGCAAGGCAATTAGATGAAAATGAAGCTGTTATTTTGGCTACTAAGGTAACTGACACAATAAAGATTGTTGATAGTGAAGGTTTTATTAAAGAAACACCAGATAGAAATTATTTGTGGGCAGCGCAAACTCCTCAGGGCTTTTTAGTAACTAGATTAAAAAAAGCTCATACCATGGCAATTGATAAAAACTGGAAAGTCACAGATGATGCCTCACTATTCGAAATGCTTAATTGGAAAGTAAAGATTATTGAAGGAACTTATTCAAATATAAAAATTACATCCCCTATAGATTTGAAAATGGCAAAACTTTTCTTGAAGAACTCCTAGTTAAAAAGGTTTATCGATACTAAGAATGCCGTTATTACCATTTAAGGTTGCTTCATGCCCTAACGGGATGCATGCATTCCCTGATATGTGGCCTATGGGGAGGTCAAAAAGAATAGGAAAATCAAACTCTTGGAGTCTTTCAATAATGCAGTTTTTTAGTAAATCTTTCCATTTAAGGTCGCAGGAATCATTAGAAAAACTTCCGAATCCAATACCCGCAATTTCAGTAAGTGTTTTAGTCATCCTGAGGTAAGTCAACATACGATCAATTTTATAAATATCTTCATTAATATCTTCAAAAATTATTATTTTCCCTTTGCAATTTGGAAAGTGATTAGTACCAATTAAAAAAGTAGCAATAGTTAAGTTAGAAACTATAATTTCTCCTTTAGCTTTCCCACCTCTTAAAGGAATTCCTCTTATGTCCTCAACATATCCCTCAAAAAGTAAATTTCTTAATCTCTCAAGACTCCACTCTGGCTCTTTGAAGAGGCCTGTAACCATGGGCCCATGAATAGAACCTATAAATCCTTGAGAATATTTAGATAGTAATAAAGAACATGTATCTGAGAATCCAAGCATTAAACCATTCTGCCAAGAAGGTTCTTTTTCTAATAGTCTTGCTGAACCCCAGCCTCCTTTTGCAAAAATGATTAGCTTACTATTTTGTGACTTTTCCAGTTCTTCAAATCTAGTTGGATCATCACCTGCAAAATAACCAAATTTTTTTGATAGAGAATTATTTTCATTAATTTCCAAGCCCCAGTTTTTTAAGATTTCTATGCCTTTTTGGAAATTTTCTTCTTCATCAATAAAGGAGCCTGGGGCTAAAATATCTATTAGATCACCTTTTTTTAATCTAAAATCCATATTTTAAAATTTATGAGGCAATAATAATTCCTAATAAAAGGACTCCGCCATAAATTGATTGATTTTTGAAGTGATTCCCAATATTTTTTATTGATTGCTTTTCCTCAGGAAATACCTTTAGTATATCTCTCTGCATTAAGATTGACGTTGTAAGCCAAATTGGCCAAAAAATAAAACCCATTTGATTAATAAATCCGCATAACGCGAGAAAACTAGAAGTTAAAAAATAACAAATTTGAATAGTTATTCTTGTATTTTTCTGGAGGTTAACAGCGGAACTATTTATTCCAATTTTGACATCATATTTTTTATCTGCTAAAGCATAAATCGTATCAAAGCCAAAAGTCCAAAAAATGGTAGCTAGCCAGCAAAACAATAAAACAATACTATTCAAATTGCCTTCATTAGCGGCCCAGGGAATTAAGACAGCAAAACCCCAGCATATGGATAAGATTAATTGAGGATATTTAAACCATCTTTTGGCAGAAGGATAAATTAAAATAATAGGTAAGGCTAAAAAAGCAAGAGAAATGGAAATGATCCTTCCAGGTTGAGGTAGTGACAAAGTTATAAAGAAACTACATAAAATTAAAAAGAAAAGAATTGAATAAGCCGTTTTAAGAGAGATTTTATTTGCAGCTAGAGGTCTATTTTTTGTCCTAAAAACTCTTTGATCAATTTTTTTGTCCCAAATATCATTAACCACGCAGCCTAATCCACTTACTAGTAGTCCTCCCAGGGTTATTCTTAACAACATTAAAAATGTTGGATTAGCATCTGGGGTTAAATATAAACTCCATCCAGCAGGAATAAGTAAGATCATTCTTCCAGTCGGCTTATTCCACCTTAATAATTCAAAAAAAGTACTTAATTTAATTTGTTGATTTTTATTTTGCATATAACCTATTGTATATTTCATAACTTTAAATAATCTTACTAGGATTAAATGATTTCTATTATTTAATAATCAATCTTGGGTATATTTATTAATGGATTAAAGATATCTGCATCTTATAAAAAAAATGATTCAGGAACAAGATTTAAGATATTTTCAAGAAAAGCAAATTTTAGTAGCTTCGATAGATATTGGAACTAACTCTACACATCTCTTGGTAGCAGAAATTAATCTAGAATTAAAATCATTTTCAATAAAATTCACTGATAAATCAACCACTCGTCTTGGAGAAAGAGATGAGTTGGGAAACCTTACTGAAGAATCAATACAAAGAGCATTAGTTACTCTTAAGCGATTTAAGGAATATTGTAAAAGTAATGGAGTAAAACAAATAGTAACAGCAGCAACAAGTGCAGTTAGGGAAGCTCCAAACGGTCAAGATTTTATTAGAAGAGTTCTCGATGAAACTGATATTCAAATAGAAATGATAAGTGGTTCTGAGGAAGCCAGATTAATTTACCTTGGTGTTCTTTCTGGGATGGCTTTTGAAGATCAGTCTTATGTAATCATAGATATTGGAGGAGGATCTACTGAATTAATACTTGCAGATAAAAAAGATGCAATAGCTCTTACCAGTTCGAGAATTGGTGCGGTAAGACTTAAAAATGATTTTTTCAATAAAGAGTCTATAAATTCAGAAAGATCGAGTTTTCTAACAACTTTTATTAAAGGATCTTTAGAGCCATCCGTTCGAAAAATAAAGAGTAGATCTAAGGGAGATAAGCCTTTATCTATGATTGCAACAAGTGGGACTGCAACCTCATTAGGAAATTTGATTTTAGATGATTTAGGAGAATCTAAACAAAAGTTGCATGGTTATAAATTTAAAAGGGAAAATTTAAAGAATGTATTAGAAAAACTAATAAAATTGCCAGTTTCGGAAATCAAGAAAATACCTTCATTAAGTGAGAGAAGAGCAGAAATAATTATTCCAGGCGCATTGATATTAAACACCGCAATGGAGATGTTGAACTTTAATGAATTAATAATAAGTGAGAGGGCACTTCGAGAGGGTTTAGTTGTTGATTGGATGCTTCGTAAAGGGATAATAAAAAACGAGTTAAATATTCAAAGCAATATTAGAAAAACAACTATAGTTCATCAGGCCAGAAAGTTTGGAGTAGATAATACAAGAGCTGAGAAAGTTGTCGATATTGCCTTTCAAATCTATGATCAGACTAAAAATATCTTTTATAGCGATAATGACCCTAAAGCTAAAGAACTTCTTTGGGCAGCTTCTAATCTTTATAATTGTGGGAGATACGTAAATGTTGGTTCATATCACAAACACTCTTGGTACTTAATAAAAAATTGTGAGTTGTTGGGATATTCTGAAGCAGAAACAAATATTATTGCTTCGATCGCTAGATACCATAGAAAGACTCTACCCAAGAAAAGACATGAATCTTGGCAAAATTTAATATCCAAAGAAGATAAAAAATTAGTTCTTGAAATGTCATTAATTCTGAGACTAGCAGCATCTCTTGATCAAAGACCTGACAATGTAATCTCCGCAGTTCAAATAAAATTGCAGGAAAATATTCTTACATTTGAACTTTTACCTTTAAATAGAAACTATGACCTTCTTCTTGAAAAATGGAACTTAGGATTATGCCGTAATGTAATAAAAGAACTAAAGAATTTGGATTTAAAAGTTATTTAGTTTTTTTAATAAGTTCTTGTTTTGGAGTTTGATTTTGAGAAGAATCTGAAAATAAATTGAAAATTAAGGAAGAGGCGATTAGTCCCAGAAAGCCTGAAATTAAAATAAATATTAGAAACCCTAGTGGATTAAGATTCTTAGCTTGTCTAGATTTATAATTATTTTTGGAAACTTCTTCAACTATTTCTTCAATTTTCACTTCTTTCCTCTCTGTCTTGAATTGATCCATTATAAATTCTGTATCAAGTTTGAGCTTCTGTGAAATCCTTCTAATCATTGCTTTGATAAATACTTTTTCAGGTAGCTTTTCTTCATTTCCTTCTTCTATAGCTTCAAGTTGATGAGCTCCGATTTTTAAATTAGAAGCCAATTCTTCAATAGATTGATTTCTACTTAACCTAGCCTCTTTAATGAAATTTCCAATTCTCTTTAAAGAGGAATCATCTCCTTTATTGTTGTTTTCCGAAACAGATTTTATTTCTTTCAAAGCAAATAAATTTTTACTAATTATAGTAATTAATATTTTTCTATCAACTTTAAGGTTATTTATTCCTAAAAAGATGTCTATAAGATGGATCATAAAGATTAGATCTTTTTTGAGAATTACTAATTGCTGGGCTAATTATGTAAATGGTTGTTCTAATTAGTTTTTTCTCAATAGAAAATTTTTCCATATCTTTTAATTCTATTAATGATGTCCAACCATCATCCCAAGATACTCTGAATCCCACAATCACTTTAGTTTCTGGAGGGTAAAACTCTAGTAGAGTCTCTTGAGACCCTTTTACATGCCTAGCACTTAGATAAAGACATATAGAGGAATTGTGTTTCGCAAGATCTTTTAGAGATTCTTTTTCGGGCATCCCTGTTCTCCCTCCTGCTCTAGTTAAAATTATTGTTTGCGTTACGTCAGGGATGGTTAACTCAGCTTCATGATATGCTGCAGCAACTTGAAAAGCACTTACACCAGGAACAACTTCGATTTCAATTTTTTCGTCTTTTAAAATTTCGATTTGCTCTCTAATTGCTCCAAAAAGGCAAGGGTCTCCATCATGCAACCTAACAACAGTTTTCCCTGCTTGAAATTTTTCTATCATAATTGAGGTGATTTGATCTAAGTTAAGCGAACTCGTTTTTATTTTTTCAGAACCTTCTTTAGAAAAATCTAAAATCTTTTCAGGAATTAGAGAATCAGTCCAAATAATGACATCTGCAATTTTTATCTTTTTTAATGCTTTTAAAGTTAATAATTCTGGATCGCCTGGACCAACACCAATAAAGGATATTTTATTATCCATTCTTTCTATTTTTCCCACTATATGTTCTCAATCTTAAAAAAAATATTCCAATTAATCCAGAAGAAAATAGGAAAATACTTATAAATTGAGCCATTCTTATACCGCCATCACAGAAAGGTGGAAGTCCACCAATGCATAATGGGTCAGTTCTTAAACCTTCAATCCAGAATCTTCCAAAGCTATAACTTATTAAATAAAGACAGCTAATAAAGCCAGGTCTGAAAAAATCTGTTTTATTTTGTTTATTAAAGGTAATAATAAGGAGGATGAAAATTAAAAGATTCCACAATGACTCATAGAGAAATGTAGGATGAAAAAATTCATAATTAAGAAACTCTAAGGGCCTATTTTGGATAGGTATAAATAATTTCCAAGGCAAATTTGTAGGAACTCCAAATGCTTCATTATTGAAAAAATTTCCCCACCTTCCTATTGATTGTCCAAGAATAATCGAGGGTATTAATATATCTATAAAAGTTTTTAAATTAATTTTTTTTGACTTACAGAAATAGATAATAGATATTAATCCTCCAATTAGACCTCCATGGATTGCTATGCCTCCTTCCCAAACTGCAAGAAAAGAAGGTATTTGAATCATGTTATTGAATAGTTCTAAAGAAGTAAGAAAGTTCTCTCCACTATATTGCCTCCACTCAAAAATTACATAATAAGCTCTAGCTCCAATTATTGAAAAGATTATTAATGATGGAAGTATTTCACTAATGTACTCTGGGTTAATATTTCTAGCCTTTGCTAGTTTTTTAGAGACAAATAAGCCTATTAAAACTGAAACCGAAATAAGCAATCCATACCATCTAATAGTTATAAATCCTAAATTTAAAAAAGTTTCTCCTGGAGATTGTATAAAAGCTTGAAATATAAGCATTTAAAGAAAGTTAGATTCCCTCTGCTGCTTGCACTTTTTCTACTTGTTTTTTCTTTAATACTAAAAGTATTTGTGTTAGACCTACACCAATAAAGAATGCAATCAATCCAATTACTCTATAAGAACTCTGAAGTACAACCTCAGCATCTAATTGCCCAAAGCCGCCAACATTGGGATCATTAGTAAGCGGGTCACCTGCATTAATTTTGTCTTGTGCTTTTACGATAAGTTGAGGACCAACAGGTACTGCTTCAGTAGTTATCTCACCATTCTCATTTTCTATATTGACCTTATAGCTACCATCTTCGGTTGTGTCTATTGAATTTATAGTTCCTGAGGTGGAAGAAGTGAAAACTACATTATTGCTTTTGTCTCCAGTTGGATATACCTGACCTCTACCTCTATTGCCTCCGATATGTAACGAGTATTTTCCATAATGATATTCTTTATTAGTGGATGGATCAGGGGAAAGTACAGGAAAAACGATTTCTTTATTGGTATCGCCAGGTAAAGGTCCTACAATGATAATATTATCTTTCTCTTCACTGTAATTAGTGAAAAACACCCCTTCTGTCTCCTCCTTAATTTCTTCGGTCCATCTTTCTTGTGGGGCAAGTTTAAAGCCATCAGGCAGCATTACAACAGCACCAACTTGTAATGGAACTTCAGAACCATCAGCCCCTATCTCTTTTAAGTCATTTTTATAGGGTATTTTGACTACTGCTTTGAAAACACTGTCTGCTCCAACAGATTGTGGAACCTCTGCAATTGTGGGCATCTGAGCTAGATGACAATTTGCACAGACTATCTTTCCTGTGGCTTCTCTTGGGGATTCGTAGTTTTGCTGAGCCCAAAATGGATAAGCAAAAGTGATCTTTGGATAAAATACAATGCTCGAAATGAAAAGCAGAGTACAGATAAATAAACTTGTTTTTTTCATGATTTGATTTTTAAGACCTTTCATTTTTTTTATGCCCACCATGGATTTTCATTAGTTCTAAAGTCAGTTTCTGTCCATTGTTTGACTAGTACAGCATCATCTTCAATATCGACATGAGCTAGCGCTAAAGATAAAGGAGCAGGCCCTCTGACTACCTTCCCATTTGTATCGTATTGACTGCCATGACAAGGACATATAAATTTATTAGCACCACTATCCCATGGAACAACGCAACCTAAATGAGTACAAATTGCATTTAAACCAAATTCACTTATTTCCTCACCCTCATTAATTATTAAATACGTTGGATCTCCCTTTAGACCCTGCACTAGACTTCTGTCTCCTGCTTGATGGGTAGCTAACCAACCTGTCTTAGTTATTGGATTCCCTAATTCATCTTTAGCAGAAGTTCCACCACCACTACCACCTGCTCTTAAGGGCATGAAATAATTTGCTACTGGGTAAAGGGCTCCTAACGCTACACCAGTTGCAGTACCAAATGTAAGAAGATTCATAAATTGCCTTCGACCCATTGAAGGGACATCATTGGAACTTAATTGAGTCATTCGCTACTTGGTTCTGTTATTTATTATTTATTATGAAGCAAATTGTTCAATTTCTGTTGCAAATAGATAGGACTTTTAATAATTTAAAGTAAAAGTTTAGGAAGACTTAATTAATTGATTTAAATGAACCCATTGCTAGTAGATGAAGTTATCCATTATTTGATTCATCGCTGGGGGAAAAAATATGATTTTAGACTCTTTAGAAGAGGAAAATTTGTTTATTTTCAAATGATGTGGGGATTTCTTGGACAAGAATCATTTCCTTTAAGTGAAGATGAATATAAAAAATCGATAGCTGATAAAATCGAGATTTTAAATAGATGTGGATATTCAGAAGAAGTGAGGGAATGGCTGAAGAAAGTCAATGTTAAGCCAAGGTTGGGTAGAGCTGTCAGCTTGCAATTAAATCTTAATGAGAAGATGAAAGAGTTTTTGACTTAAGATTTTCTGATAAGTAAGTTAATCCAGTACCCACAAAAAATAAAAACACAATCGATATAGATAGCAATGACATTGTCAAGGGGTCTGTTGAAGGGGTAATCACTGCAGATAAGATTGCTGAGGAGATTACAACTATCTTCCAATTAGAAATCATTTTTTCTGTAGTAATTATTCCAAGAGAACCAAGAATAAATTGTAATACTGGCAATTGAAAAGCTATTGCAGTGCTCGACATTAATAAGAGAACAAAATCAAAATATCTTTCTATAGACCAAGTTGGTTCAACAATATCAGCACCGAAAGTAATAAAGAAATTTATTGCTGCAGGGACTAATATCCACCATGAAAAAATTAATCCTAAAAAAAATAGAAGACCTGAACCAAAAACTGAGGGTAAGATAAGGCTTTTTTCTTGTTTTGTTAAACCAGGCGAAATGAATAAAATTATTTGATAAAAAATATAAGGCATAGAAACTATCAATCCACTGTAACCTGCAACTTTAATAGCGACAAATAAAAACTCTCCTGGAGCTAGTTGTAGTAAATGAATATCACCAGCTGGGATTTCTAAAAAAGATATTAATGGCTTTATAATGAGAAAACTAAAGAATATTGAAATAAGTATTGAGTAAATTGAGTTTAGTATCCTTTGACGAAGCTCCTCTAAATGATCACTAAAAGTCATCGAATTTGATAATTTATTTTCACTTTGACCTATACCTCTCATTATGATTTGATAAAGATTTTGTAAGAAAAAGGTTTTAAAATACTATTGTCAAAGTCCAATTTATTTCTCGATAAATTTAATTATTTGCTTAATTTAGGATTGGTTGGATCTGGTAATAAGAAAGGTGGGGCATCATTTAGAGATGATTCACCATAAGTTTCATATTCTCTATATCCACCCATTTTCCCATTTGTTTTCATTAAAGCGCTTACGAAGGCAAGTAGTAAGAAAACAGTAGGAGCTCCAATTATTAATGCAGCACCAAATAGATATCCAACAATAAATTCTGGAAAACTATGATTTCCTAAAAATTCATGAGTACCCAAAAGAAAATCAATCATTTAGATTAAAAATTTTTTTTATTATAAACTAAATTACTGTTTTGAGATTTTTTTTAATGTAATCTTCTCCTCTTGTAGGATTTCCCCAAATAATTTCTCCATTTTTAAAGGAAACGCAACCCGGTCCTCCTTTTTTGATTTTTTGCAAATCTTTAATCTTTACTAAATTAATTGGAACTTTAATGTTTCTTTTTGCCTTACTAAATAAAGCAGCTAAATCTGCAGCTATTTGAAGATCTTGTTCAGATGCTATTTGAGATGAAGACTTCAAAACTACATGACTACCTGGTGATTCCTGTGCATGAAACCATAAATCGCCTTTTTTTGAGAATTTAAAGCTTATTAAGTCATTTTGCCTCATATTTCTCCCTACCTGAAGCTTCAATCCTGTGGGAGTGTCAACTTGAATAGGTGAAGATTGTATCTCAGATGTACTTTTGTTATCTTCTCTTTGCCTCTTGATATTGATATTAAACTCGTCACAAATTTCTTCCATAATTTCTTCTAGTAGTTTTATTTTTATAAAAAGTTTTTCATGATTTAAAGAATCTAGATTTTCTAGAAGTGTGGTGAATTCATCTAATCTTTTTATATTTGTTTCGTAAATACTTAATCTTTCTTTTATCAATTCTCTAGATCTCTTTAGTTTTTTTGACTTTTTATATAGTTTTTGTCCTTTAATAATATCTCGTTTTTTAATTTCATTTGCAGAAAATATATTGTCAGCTTTTTCTTTATATACCTCGTAGTTTTCTGATTTTTTCAGAAGATCATATTGAATATTTAAATTCTTTTTCTCAGTATTGGTCTGTTTAAAAATTATCCCTTGAATTTTCTTTTCCAATAATTCAAGTTTTTTTTGTTTTAGATGATAATCATAATAATTCTCTAAACAGGTGCATAAATCTATTTTTTTTTTGCAATTAATTTCTTTATCAAAAAACCAAACGCAATAAAAATCTTTATTAAATATGGAAAAGTTAAAGTTATTGTTTTTAAACCTATTTATCCAAATCTTCCAATTTTTAAATATCTCCTTTAAGTCAGAATCGCAAATGAAATCGATATTTTTTCCCATTATTTCCGAGTTATTAGTATTACTAAATACTTCTAATTGTTTTGTAAGAATAGGGCTTACTCCTTGATAGGTATTTATTAAGCAGTATTTCAAAGACTCAGGTACCGTTGAAATTGATTCTTTCCATGTTTGAAAAGACTCATCTTCTCTAGGTTGTTTTTTAAGATTTACTGGAGGGTCAGAATAAATTGATCCTGTTGAAATTGTTCTAAAACTAGATTGACTTGATTTAATTTGTTTACCAACGGCGATAATTTTATGTTTTTTATCCAAATAAAAAATATTGCTATGTTTTCCCATTAACTCAAAAATTAAATACTTGCTAATTTCATCGCCAGGTTTTTTTGCAAAACCAAATTTTATGACTCTTTCGAAATCATCTTGATCAATCGAAATTAAAGCCATATATTTTAATCCGTATCTTATTTGTTTAGAAAGTGTACTTTCTCTTCCAATTTTTTCTGGCTTATTTATCTTTAATATTCTGGGAGATTCACCATTCCATGAAACTTCTAACCAAGTTTGAGAATCTACTCCTCTGAAACATAATTGAATTGTATTAGGTTCAGGTTGTTGGGCAGTTTCAAACTTTGTAGGTAAAATATTCTTTGATAAATAATGCAAGACAGCTCTAATAGATGTAATATCCATTATCTGAGGCACCCCTTTTTGCATTATTTTTTTTTAATTTGCAAGACACTTATTTTACTGTAAAAAATTTAATATGAAAAATCTGAAAAAACTCATTATCCTTACTGGACCTAGTGGGGTAGGTAAAGGAACTGTTGTTAAAGAAATATTAGATAAAGAAAAAAATATTTGGCTTTCAATATCTGCAACTACTAGAGAACCTAGAGATGGAGAGAAGGAGGGAGAAAATTATTACTTTTTGAGTCAAGAAAAGTTTAAAGAAATGATTGAAAAAAAACTTTTTCTTGAATGGGCTCAGTTTGCTGGTAACTACTATGGAACCCCATTATCTTCTGTTAATGAAAAAATCAAACAGGGATTTACCGTACTTCTTGAAATTGAAGTGGAAGGTGCTAAGCAAATAAAAGAAAAGTTTCCTAATTCGTTGTCAATATTTTTACTCCCTCCAGATATCGCAGAACTAGAGAGACGAATAAGAAATAGAGGCACAGAAAAGGAAGAGGCAATTAAAAAAAGACTCTCAAGGGCAGATTATGAGATTTCAGCATCAAATGAATTTGATTTCGCATTAACAAATTCTGATGTTAATGAAACAGCGAAGAGAATAATCAAGTTAATACAAACTTAACTATTCTCTGTTTTGTCAGCTCATTGGATGAAATAGTAAATCTGGGAAAAACCTATTAAATTCAATAATTATTCCAGCTGTAAGGCTTAGCCAAATTGCTGCAACTACTGGGGCAGATCTAACAAATTTTGTGTTTAGAATTTTGAACATTTGTTTTTATGAAAGTTTTTAAAGACGTTTAGCGAGGACCATTAAGTGTAATATTGTTATCTTTCTCTCGTAAATCTCCATTTCTACCTTGTTTATTAGCAAGAAGAGGCCATTGTGCTCCTTTAACAAGACATTTTCTAGCCAAGTCAAGATCAATAATTATCTCAAGATCTGCTGGATTCTTAGTCTTTTTTGATTCAATCAAATATTCTCTTCCGGACCAGCCTATAATTCCAGCAATGTAAATGAACAATACTCCTGGAATAAGTAAATCTCCCTCATGACCTCTATTTAATAGAGCTCCCCATGGCTCAAGTGGAGGTCCAATAATTAAATGTGGAAGACCATCATCTCCGCATGATGCTTTCCCGTATCTTTCAAATCTTGCTATGTCTTTTTGAGTAGTTGCAGAATTTGCTCTCTCGATGAATTTAGGGTTTTCAGAACATTTTGTGAGAGCTGATGCAGTATATTCTGTGCTGGCTCTGTCTGCGTTTAAGGCAGGACCATTAGCAGCTAGAACCATTGGAGTAATTCCTAGGAACAGAAAAACCGAGGTTATTATTGAAAAAAAGAATTTCATAAGTTGCAATCTTTAATTCCTTATAGTTTGTTAAGTAAGAAATTAATATTAAAATAGAACAATTTGAATCAAATATGCGCAAAGTTTTAGCTATTGAAACAAGTTGTGATGAGACATCTGTCTCAATAGTTTCTAATATTGGCGATAATTTCAAAATTCATTCAAATATCATTGCATCTCAAATTGAAGATCATGCAAAATGGGGAGGAGTGGTTCCTGAACTTGCAGCTAGAAAGCACCTAGAGTTGTTACCTTTTGTTTTAGAAAAGGCTTTAATAGAATCAAAAACCAAAATTGAAGAAATTGATTATATTGCATCAACTGTCGCTCCTGGATTGGTTGGGTGTTTACGAGTTGGCTCTATAACTGCAAGATCACTTTGCATGTTACATTCAAAGCCATTTTTGGGAATTCATCATTTGGAGGGACATTTATCTTCAATTCTATTTTCAGAAAATTATCCAAAGAAATCTTTTCTTACATTACTTGTTAGCGGCGGACATACTGAATTGATAAAGGTTGATGATAGAAGGGGAATGCAGAGACTTGGGAAAAGCTTTGATGATGCAGCTGGAGAAGCCTTTGATAAAGTTGGAAGATTATTAGGTCTGGCTTATCCAGGAGGACCGGCAATTGAAAAGATTGCTAAAAATGGAGACCCTATGAAATTTGATTTACCAAAATGTAGGATTTCTGATAAAAAGGGCGGCTTTCTTAAATATGATTTCTCCTTTAGCGGTTTAAAAACTGCTGTATTAAGATTAGTTGAGAAATTAAATTTAGAGGGGAAGGCCGTTCCTGTTCCTGATGTTGCCGCAAGTTTTGAGAGAGTAGTGGCTGAGGTTTTGGTAGAGAGAACTATAAAATGTGCAGAAGATCATAGCCTCGATAATGTTGTTGTAGTTGGGGGAGTGGCTGCTAATAATACATTAAGAAAAATGATGATAAGTGAAGCTAGTAAAAAATCGATTAAAGTTCATTTAGCTCCACTTAATCTTTGTACAGATAATGCGGCGATGATTGGAGCAGCCGCGTTGTTCAGGATCAAATTTAAGGAACATTTAAGTTCCCTCAAATTAGGTGTCTCTGGGAGATTATCAATTGAACAAGCAAATACCCTTTATGAAGAAAATCCTCCTTTCTAACTCCAATGAACAAACATTCTAAAATTGAGATTAAAGAGACAAAAAACTTCGTTGATAAAAAAGAACTGAACTTATGGAAAAGAGGTTTTACCCCTCAAGCTGAAATATGGAATGGAAGGATGGCAACTGTTGGTATAGGGATAATTTTTATCATTATCGCTTTAATAAGCCAATTTTCTTAATAGAGATAAAATTTATTTGATTTAAAATTAATTTTGTAAGTTTTAATAAAATTTAGTTTTGTTCAGCTGATTAATTAAATTAAAAAGTATTTTATTTAATGGACTTGCGATAAGATTATTGATTTAATCAAAATAATTAATATTTTTATCATTATAATTAAGTATATATGACGCCTGAAAGGCTTGGATTACTTTGGGGAATAACAGTATTTGCAGGTGCTTGTGCTCGATTATTTTCTTCTTTTACAGGATTCCCCAGTGTTGTCATTTTATTGCTTTCTGGATTATTAGTAGGAAGATCAGGTTTAGGGCTGGTTGAGCCTTTAGATCTAGGTCAAGGGCTTGAAACAATTGTAGGGCTTTTAGTCTGCTTGGTCTTATTTGAAGGTGGACTAAATTTAAAACTTCCTGAGGGGAATATCCGAAATACTGTTCTGAAAATTTCATTAGTAAGACTTTTTATTTCATTATCTGCTGGAATTTTTATTGCTCATTGGCTGGCAGGTCTTTCATGGCAAGTTGCAGGAATATATAGTGCCATAGTTCTAGCTACAGGGCCAACAGTTGTCTCTCCATTAGTTGAACAAATAAAATTAGCTTCCCCGCTTTCTGAAGTTTTAAAAGCTGAAGGGTTGTTACTTGAACCAATTGGTGCAGTACTAGCACTATTACTTTTAGAACTAACTTTAGGGGACCTACGCGGGATTAACGATGTATTTATTGCATTAATGCAAAGATTAGGAGGCGGAGTTCTAATCGGATTAGGTTCAGGATGGTTGCTATCAGAAATTTTAAAAAAAATAAAAAATGAAGCTTCATTTGGTATAGAGTTACAAGTTACCCTTGGATTTATTTTTCTTGTGTATGGAATTTGTGAATATTTTTTGCCAGAATCAGGCTTGCCAGCTTCTGTAGCGGCAGGCTTTATTGTGGGCAAAAGAGAAGTAATAGATAAGGAGAGGTTGGATAATCTAATAGGCGAATTAGCTCAATTAGCGATAACAGTTCTTTTCCCCCTTTTGGCAGCTGATGTTTCTTGGGGTGAATTAAGTCCACTAGGATGGGGAGGGGTTATCTGCGTTTTTATGTTGATGGTAATTGTTCGTCCTATCTCTATATGGTTAGCAACATTGGGAAGAGAATTAAACTTAAAAGAAAAAGTATTTTTAGCCTGGTTAGCCCCAAGAGGTATTGTTACTGCGGCGGTAGCCTCTCTTTTTTCTATTAGATTAGAACAGGCTGGTATCCTTGGGGCTGGACGTCTTCAAGGTTTAGTATTTCTTACTATATTAATGACAGTAGGCATACAAGGTCTTACAGCTAAACCTTTGGTGAATCGGCTTGAATTAGGCCAAAAAAAAATTTAGATTATTTTAAGACATCTTTCAATTCGTGATATATCGCTTTTACTCTCAGAGAAAAGTTCCCAACTTTGAATTAAATCTGGTCCACTGAGAGAACCAAAAAAGGCTACTCTTAATGATTTCATTAAAATCCCTTTTTTAACATTATGGATTTTTGAGATTTCGTTTATTATTTCTTTTGCTTTTTCTTTGTCTAGTTTTACAGCATTTTGCTTAATTAAATAATTTAAGATTAGTTTTAGAGATACTTTGCCATCATTGTTTACGAGGAAATCTTGACCTTCTTTTTCAATTGGAGGCAATAAGAAAAATGGTTTTGATTGTTCAATGGCGTCTTTTAAAAGAGTCAAAGAGTCTTTAATTAAAATTGCTAATTTAATAGCCCATTCTTGAGATGGTGTTTCCCAACCCATATTATCCCAGTATTTTATCATTATCCCACTTAATTTTACTGATTCCATGTTTTTTATGTATTGAGAATTGATCCAGTTGAGTTTTTCCCAACTGAATTTAGCTCCAGCTTTATTTATATCTGATAAGTCAAAAATTTTAGATATCTCTTCAAGTGAAAGTATTTCACTCTCGGCAGATTTTGGTGACCATCCTAAAAAGGCCATGTAGTTCGCTAAGGCTTCAGGTAAATATCCCATTTCTCTAAATTCGTCGATTGAAGTAACGCAATCTCTCTTGGATAATTTTTTCCCTTCGCTATTTAGTATTAAAGGTGTATGTGAAAAAGTTGGTAGTTTGAAATCTAACGCTTCATAAATCAATATTTGTTTTGCAGTATTAGAGATATGGTCTTCACCCCTTACTACATGCGTGATATTCATGAAATGATCATCAACTACAACTGCAAGATTATACAAAGGATCTCCAATCTCGTATCCCTTAGCCCTTCTTGATAAAACTAAATCGCCACCTAAGTCCTTTCCTTGCCATTTGATTTCACCTCTTATCTGATCTGTCCAGTTGATTTGTATTTTTTCATCAATTTTGAACCTTATTACAGAAGTCCTTCCTTGGGATATGAATTTTTCTATTTCTTCTTTCGAAAGATTTCTGTTCCTATTATCATGCTTCGGAGGTAAACCTTTCTTTTTTTGTTCTTCCCTTAATTCAGAAATCTCATCTTCTGTAGTAAAGCATCTATATGCATTCCCAGACTCTAATAGCTTTTTGATGTATTTTTTGTGAATTGAAATTCGGTCACTTTGGTTTACAGGGTCTTCATCCCATTTAAGTCCAAGCCATTTCAAACCCTCTAATATATTTTTTGTGTATTCAGATTTAGATCTAAGAAAGTCTGTATCTTCTATTCTTATGAGGAACTTTCCTTCTATTTTTTGTGCATACAACCAGTTGAATAATGCTGTTCGAGCTGTACCAATATGAAATAAACCCGTTGGACTTGGTGCTAATCTTAAACGTTTTTCCAAATTTTTCTTAGAAAAAACGGGACCGACGGGATTCGAACCCGCAACTTCCGCCGTGACAGGGCGGTGCTCTAACCAGTTGAACTACGGTCCCAGAGTTTTATTCTAAATTTAATTAGAATATCATTCTTAAAATTATCAGATCATAATACTTAATTAATGTTGTTGTAATAAAAAAAATTTAATAATTTGAGGATTTAAAGAAATTGTTCGTTTTAGAGATGCCTTAACATTAAAAACTATTATTTTTGTGGTCTAAAGCCAGCAGGCTCTATCAACCTCACTTGGTTACCTCTGGCGGTAAATTCTCTTCCTTGGTCACTTTGTACGACAACTCTTCCACCAGACTTAACTCTGATGACTCTTGCTCGAACCCATCCTAAAGCTGCTGATTCCAGGACTTTAACTACGTCCCCAGGTTGAAGATCTAACTCCATCTTATGAAAAAAATGATTTACATAATGTTGATTAAACGCGTCGTGGAGGACTTGAACCCCCGACATCAGGTTTTGGAGACCTGCGTTCTACCAACTGAACTAACGACGCATTTAAATGATTATAGGCGCCTTTGTGACCAATAAGTTGATTGATTTACAACTTTATCGATCAAAGCGTTGTTTGACGCGAGTAGCTTTTCCTACTCTATCTCTTAGATAGAATAATTTAGCTCTTCTTACTTTACCTCTACGTTCAACTTTTAGAGAGGCAACTTGTGGACTATGTAGCATAAATACTCTTTCAACACCTATGCCTTGGAAAATTCTTCTAACTGTAATTGTTTGGTTAAGACCTCCATGTCTTTTTGCTATTACAACTCCTTCGTAGGGTTGAACTCTTTCTTTGTTACCCTCTGTAATTTTTACTCCAACTTTAACAGTGTCCCCAACATAAATTTCAGGTAATTCTTGTTTTAATTGCTCATTTTCAAATTCCTCAATAAGGTTAGAAAAACTAATAGTTTTTGTAGTTTCGGAAACCAAGTTTTTTTCTTCTTTTTCAACTGCCACATCTATTGATCCGTCAGCTTTAATAGCGGTTTCTAATTCATTTTTTTGTTTCTCTTTAGTCATTTTGGTCTTTTATATCCTACAAGTTTTATATTTTAACCTTTTGACTCGCCTTTAGTAACCTTTTTAGTAAATGAAATTGTTTTTGAAAACATTTGAAATCCTGTTATGAGCATCCATAAAACTCCAAGGGAATTCAAAAAAACATATATTAATTCTCCGTAATCTCCAAGCCATTCGCCCTCATGGAGGGACATTAACCAATGCACTTGATCTCTAGAGTAACCTAATAAATCTTTTGAAACCCTATAGAGAAGTCCAGTAATTGAAGATATAAGTAATGGAAGAAAAACCCAAGGCGCCAAAGCTTTATGAAATTGCCTAGAATTAGTAAAAAATTTCATTCCTGTTTCCTTTTGTTATTGATAGATTTAAGATAGCCAAAACCATAATGGCTATTTTGATGATATTTACCTATTACTATTATTTATTCCAATGAAACATTTTGCAGATCTTTTATTAAATAAAAATAATTCCAAAAGTAATGATCAAGTTCCTTTTATACAAAGGAGAAGAGGAATTGAAATAAAGTCTGCACGTGAAATTAATTTAATGAAAAAATCTAGCAGGATTGTTGCAACAGTCTTAAGGGAAATTAATGACTTAATTAAACCTGGAATGAGCACAAAGGATTTAGATGATTTTGCTGAAAAGAGGATAAAAAGCTTTGGAGCTGTGCCAAGCTTTAAGGGCTATCATGGTTTCCCTTCTAGTATTTGTTCTAGTATTAATAATGAGGTTGTCCACGGGATACCAAATAAAAATAAAATAATAAAGAATGGTGACTTAGTTAAAATTGATACAGGAGCATATTTAGATGGCTTCCATGGAGACAGTTGCATATCAATTAGTGTAGGAGAAGTTAGTTCAAAGGCTCAAAAACTTAGTGATGTAGCATATAAAGCATTGTATGCGGGGCTTTCGAAAATTAAGGCAGGTAATACACTTCTTGATGTCGCTGGGGAAATTGAAGATATTGTTATAAAAAATGGCTTTAGTGTTGTTGAAGATTATACAGGCCATGGAGTTGGAAGAAATCTTCACGAAGAACCATCAGTATTTAATTTTCGGAACAATGAATTACCCAATGTCGTTCTCCGTGAAGGAATGACATTAGCTGTAGAACCAATTGTTAATGAGGGGACTAAATTTTGTAAAACACTAAATGATAGATGGACCGTGATAACAAAAGATGGAAAATTATCAGCGCAATGGGAACATACAATAGTTGTTTTAAAAGATGGTATCGAAATATTAACAGATAGAGATTTCTAGAAACTATGACTTGTACTTATAGATAATTTGGCAATATAAAAAATTAAAAAATTCTTTAAGCGGGAAAAGTAGATAGGTTAAAGGGTTTGGACTAATTATTATTAAATAACTTTTTGATATTGCTAAATCATAAATCTTTTTAGATACGAATTTGGGACCCATAATTCCAATAGGGTTCAGTTTTGATTTGAAAGGACCTAAGATGATTTTTTTAATAATAAATTTTTTCTTAATATCTTTGTCCAGGAGATTTTTTTTGAAAGAAACTAATTGACCAATAAGAGATTTACTTATCTCATATGAAGGATTAAGCGCTGGCAATATTTCTGCTTCAGATGTATTTATCCAAATCTCTTTTTTTATTGATAACTCATTATTCCGGGCAATATCTTCAAATAAATTTAAAAATTTGAATTTGCTTAATGCATTTATTTCTATTGAATTTTCATAATTGATGTTTTCTCTACTCAAGTTATAAATCCCGTGGTTCAAAATTAAAATATCTATTTTTTTTAAATGCTTTTTTAAGGTCGATTCTTTTCCACATTCCCATTTAATCCATTCATTGGGAGATTCGAGATTTACCTCAGAATTAGTTTTACTATGAGTAAATCCAATTACTTTATATCCTTTTTGACGAAACAACTTTGTTAGTTCTTTCCCTAGTGCTCCTGAAGCTCCAGTAATTCCTACAGTTTTTTCATTTTTGATTGAATTTATCATTTTGTTTGATTTTGATGAAATACCTGAGAACTAAAATAAATTTGCCCAAAAAAAATATTTATTTGTTTATTTGATTAAAGCTCAAAAATAAATATTTGTTTAGTTCTGAAAAAAATATTATCTTGAACCTATGGATAAATAACTTTATTAATTATGAGCGATATATTATTAATTGGTTCCTGTGAGCCATTTAGTGGTAAGTCTGCACTGGTACTTGGGATAGCAAAAAGACTTTTACAGGATAAGAAACAAGTACGTATTGGTAAACCATTAGCAACATGTATCGAACTTACTAATCTCCCTTCAATGTCTTATGAAGGATTAATAGATGATGACGTTAAGTTTATTGGATCTACATTAAATTTAGAAGAGGATAATTTAATTTCTTCAGTAGGATTATTGGATAATATATCAGCTGAAAAAAGAATATTTAATAAAGATTTACTTCCAGGAAAAGGTTTTGATCAAATTCAGGGATTGGTTAATGATGATTTTGAAGGTTTAAATATTCTAGAAGCCGCTGGAAGTCTGCATGAAGGAATGATTTATGGTTTAAGTCTTCCACAATTAGCTGAAAGTTTAGATGCGAAAGTCTTAATTGTTAATTTATGGGAAGATTGTAAAAGCGTGGATGCATTACTTTATGCGAAAAAACAATTAGGAGACCGTTTGGCTGGAGTAGTATTAAATGCAGTTATGCCACAAGAAGTAGAAAAAGTTAAAAATGAAATAATACCTTCTCTTAAAGATCTGAATATTGAAGTTTTTGGGGCTATGCCTAAATCACCACTGCTGAGAAGTGTCACCGTAGGTGAGCTTGTAAGGAGATTAGATGCCCAAGTAATTTGTTGTCCTGAAAAAGATCAATTACTTGTTGAGACATTAAGTATTGGTGCAATGGGGGTGAATTCTGCAATGGAATTTTTTAGAAGAAGACGGAATATGGCTGTAGTTACTGGAGCTGATAGAACCGATATTCAACTTGCGGCTTTAGAAGCTTCGACTCAATGCCTTATTTTAACAGGTTTGGGAGAACCTCTATCACAATTGATTCATAGAGCTGAGGAATTGGAGGTGCCAATATTAAAAGTAGAATTAGATACTCTTGCTTCCGTAGAAATTATTGAACAAGCTTTTGGTCATGTTAGATTACATGAATCAATTAAAGCTTCTTATGCTTTTCAATTAGTTCAGGAGAATGTAAATCTAAAAAGAATTCTCGAAAAGATAGATTTTCCCTGCAATTTTTCAGATAAATGCTAATTTCAAATATAGGAACAATATTATTTTGAGTCGCTCTTTAGATTTACCAGCAACAGAAGGCGTTGATGTCCTAGCTCAAGAACTTGCCAAACTCCAAGATAATGGAAAAAGAAGGATCGCTTTTTTGGGGAGTAGACATGTACCAGTTGTGGACATCCACTTGATTGAGTTGATAGCAAGGTCTTTAGCAGAGGAAGGGCATAATATCCTTACATCTGGATCTCAAGGAGTCAATGCAGCTGTTATTCGAGCTGTGTTAGACATTGATCCATCATTATTGACTGTGTTATTACCACAAAGCCTTGATAGACAAATACCCGAAATAAAAGACCAACTTGAGAGAGTTATGCATTTGGTTGAAAAAAGTGAAAATGATGAATTGCCTTTGCCACTTGCAAGTAGTCTTTGTAATCAAGAAATTATTAATAGGTGTGATCAATTAATATGTTTTGCTTTTCACGATAGTGAAACCTTACTAAATAGTTGTAGATGTGCTGAAGAAATGGGGAAAATGGTTAGTTTATTGTTTTTTGATTAAATAAATCGATTTTCTCCTTTTCTAGAGATGATTTATGCTAATAATATTTAGCGTTAAAATTTGCAATGGCAGAAAGTTTTTCATTTGATGTGGTTTCTGATTTTGAGAGACAGGAATTAGTCAACTCTTTGGATCAAGTAAAAAGGGAAATTTCTCAGCGTTACGATCTGAAAGGCACAGATACAGCAGTTGATTTAGATAAAGAAAATATTTTTATAACTACTAATAGTGAACTAACCTTAAATGCTGTTAATGACATAATTAGACAAAAAGCGATAAAAAGAAAATTATCTTTAAAAATTTTCGACTATGGAGATATTGAAATAGTGAGTGGTAATAAAGTGAAACAGACAATTTTATTAAAACAAGGAATTAAGCAAGAAATAGCAAAAAAAATTAGTAAAAATATTAGAGATCAAATAAAAAAAATTAATGTCAGCATTAATGGAGAGACTCTCAGAGTCTCGAGTAAGAGCAAAAATGATCTTCAATTAGCAATTAGGCTTGTTAATGAGTTGGAAGAGTCTTTGAATATCCCTCTAAAAGCTAATAACTTTAGATAAAATTAATCTATGAGACTATTTTTAAAAATATGGCAGATTATTCAGAATCTCTTATTAAATCATTGATAAAAAAAGTTAAAGAATATCCTCGTTTTTCAAAGGAAGAAATAGAGAAATTCTGTTGGATGGCGGTGCATCAGCATAAGCATGGTGTGTTGCCCTCTGAATATGATATAAGGGAGATAGATGAGGATCTTTATTTAAAACTTTTGGAAGAATTTAAATCAAAAATATAGTAAATAATATCTATATTTTTTTACAATTATTAAAAAAATATTTTAATTAAATGCCTTATTAATGCACTAATTAATTAGAATAAATATGATTAATTAAAAGAAAAAAAATTAATGTCAACATCCTTTAAAAATGTCACTCCAACTGGTCCTGGCGGGACTACAACTTTATTGATTGTATTATCTTTTACTGGTTTTCTTTTACTTACCCAAGCTCTCTTTGTTGTTCCCTCTGGACAGGTTGCAGTAGTAACAACGTTAGGTAAGGTAAGTGGCCCCTCTAGGAGAGCTGGTTTAAACTTTAAACTCCCATTTATTCAGTCTGTATATCCATTCGATATCAAAACTCAAGTTCAACCTGAAAAATTTGAAACTTTAACTAAAGATCTACAGGTTATTAGGGCTACAGCTACTGTCAAGTATTCAGTAAAGCCTAATGAAGCTGGAAGAATTTTTGCCACAATCGCAAGCAGAAATAGCGATGTTTATCAAAAAATAGTACAGCCTTCCTTGCTCAAAGCCCTTAAATCAGTCTTTTCGCAATATGAGCTTGAGACAATTGCAACAGAATTTGCTGTTATCTCTGAAAAAGTAGGAGATACTGTTGCAAAAGAACTCAATTCATTCGACTATGTTGATGTTAAAAGTTTAGATCTAACTGGATTGGAGATTGCTGAAGAATATAGAGCAGCTATTGAACAAAAGCAAATAGCGGGCCAGCAATTATTGAGAGCAAAAACAGAAGTGGAAATTGCTGAACAAGAAGCGCTTAGATATGAAACATTAAACAGAAGTCTTGACGACCAAGTACTTTTCAAATTATTTCTCGACAAATGGGATGGTAGTACACAGGTTGTTCCAGGCCTACCAGGATCTGAAGGAGGCAGTCCCCCGGTAATAGTTGGTGGCAGAAAATAATTAAAATTTAATTTTTACTAAATACAAAAAATTTATTTGTAATTTTCTTTCAAGAAATTTAATAAATCAGCCTTTTATAGCGTTAAATGATTGATCGAATGCCTCTATAGTTTTATCAATTTCTTCTTCATTGTGAGCCAGTGATGTAAATCCAGCTTCAAAAGGACTTGGAGCTAGGTAAATTCCTCTTTGAAGCATCTCCCTATGCAACTTACCAAAAAGTGCAGCATCATTTGTTTTCGCTTCATCAAAGTTCCTAACCGGCCCATCACATAAGAAAAATCCAAACATAGCACTAACATTTCCACCATTAATAGCTAAACCATTATTTTCTGCAGACTGTATAATTCCTTCAATTAATCTGGAAGTTGTTGCTTCTAATTTCTCGTAAGTACCTTCTTGTTTGAGTAGCTCAAGAGTTTTTATTCCAGCAGTCATTGCGAGTGGGTTTCCACTCAAAGTACCTGCCTGGTAGACAGGTCCAGAAGGAGCTATCATTGACATTATTTCTTTCTTCCCTCCATAAGCTCCAACGGGTAATCCTCCACCAATAACTTTCCCAAGTGTGGTTAAGTCAGGTGTAACCCCAAATTTTTCTTGAGCACCTCCATAACTTATTCTAAACCCAGTCATTACTTCATCAAAAACTAATAACGATCCGTTTTCAGTGGTTAATTCTCTTAATCCTTCTAAGAATCCGGGTTCAGGCGTAATAAATCCCGCGTTTCCAACAATAGGTTCAAGAATGACCCCCGATATTGCATCTGGATTTTCAGAAAATAATTTTTTTACAGCTTCAAGATCATTGTATGGAGCAGTAAGTGTATTGGCAGTTGTTGTTCGTGGAACCCCTGGAGAATCTGGTAGTCCCAAAGTGGCTACACCTGATCCGGCTTTAACCAAAAACATATCTGCATGCCCATGATAGCAACCGTCAAATTTAATAACTTTATCTCTTCCAGTGAATGCTCTCATAAGCCTTAAAACAGCCATACAGGCTTCAGTTCCACTATTCACAAATCTGACCATTTCTACAGATGGGACAGCATCTATCACCATCTCAGCAAGTTTGTTCTCTAAAACACATGGAGCTCCAAAGCTGGTACCTTTCTCAATTGCTTCTTGTAATGCAGTGGTAACTTCAGGGTGCGCATGTCCACATATAGCTGGCCCCCAACTACCTATATAGTCAATATATCTATTTCCATCTATATCCCACGCAAAGGGACCTTTTACTCTATCAAAAACAATTGGCTGTCCTCCTACAGACTTAAATGCTCTAACTGGAGAACTAACTCCTCCGGGCATTAATTCTTGGGCGGCGGAGAAAATTTCTTCTGATTGGGTGCAATTTAATATGTCAGTCACAATTTAACTAAATGAAGCTTAGAGAAAAATCTTTTCATGTTCTAAATTAGAAATAAGTTAAAATTTTGTCAATTAGAATGAAATTCTACATTATGATATTTTTTTTAAGATAGTTTGGATTGTAAATTATTAATTTTTTGGAAATCATGATACAAATCAAAATTTTTCAAGATATCTCTTTATTTATAAGCGTTTTCAGGATTTAAATAATTTTTTTTTTTTTAATTTATATTTCGAAAAAATTATCCTCATCCCCAAAAAAATCTACATTTATATCATTTAAGTTGAGATCTATCATTACTGGGGCATGATCACTTGGGCGTGAATTTGCTCTAAGTGAGCTGTCTATCACACAACTTTTCAGTTTTGATGAAAGTTCTTTACTGATGTAGATATGGTCTATTCTCCAACCTTTATTTAATTCATATGCGTTATTACGGTAATCCCACCAACTCCAATGACCAGTATTTTTTTCAAAAATCCTGAAAGAATCTATTAATCTTTCTTTTAGAACATTATTTAGTGCATTTCTCTCTATCTCAGATGCCATTATTTCTCCTTCATATTTCTTTGGATCATGAATGTCTAAATTAGATGGAGCAACATTAAAATCACCCATAAGACAAATCAACTCTCTTTTTTTTTCTTGCTCATCCAAAAAAGAAGCTAAACAATTTAACCAATTAATTTTGTATACGAACTTATCGGATTCTAGTGAAGATCCATTAGGTACATAGACATTTATGATTTTAATACCATTAATCTCAGCTGAAATTACTCTTTTTTGATCTAGGAAAATTTCGATATCCTCATCAGATTCCTTACAAGCGTAGAATCCTTTTTTAACATTTTTGGCTTTTATTTTTGAAATAATAGCAACTCCGTTGTATGACTTTTGTCCGTATACCTCTACTGAGTATCCTAATTTTTCGAAAGGTTCAACAGGGAAACATTCATCTATCACTTTTGTTTCTTGCAAACATAGAATATCTGGATTTACTTGATTTATCCAATCTATTGTTTGTGTAAGTCTGGTTCTTATAGAGTTAACATTCCAAGTTGCTATTAACAAATTTCTACCAAATTATGTAAAATTAAGTTAGCAAAAAATTTTGGCGTTAAAGTATTTTGAAATTAAATAAAATGAAAAATTATTTTTGCAGAAATCTTTCTAAACCAACATCTTTGGTAATTTTTTTAATTTCCTTAATTTCCTTTAAAGGTGAATTCTTAAATGCTGAATATTTATCTAAAGAATTGGAAATCGATACTTCAACTAAAAGAGATGAGAATAATTCAGTCATCCCAACTAATCCATTTGAAATTGTAGAAATGATTAGGAGACATAATAGCATGAATGATGCGACTAAGCCCTCTGATGCTATAGACGATGCGTTAAGGTCTTTTAATAATCTGGAGCAAAAATAATAAATATAATGCGATAAATTTCCATTCCAAATCTTTAATATGTTAAAAAACCCTATCCCACAAGTTACTAATAAATTGCAGTATAGAGCAATAGGTATTATTAGTGGTAAATTTACTCCACGTGATGGTGATAATTTAAATAGAGGCTTTTTAACTGATAGCAAAGGCGAAAAAATAGAAACAGTAGTGCTAGGTAAAGCATTATCACTGTTAAAAAAGCATATTGATATAAATAAAAATTATTATTGGGTTGTTTATCCAAAGAATAAAAATACTCAAAATTTGCATTTGCAGGTTGCAGGTATTTGGGATCCTTACCAACTTAATGATTTTCCAAATGATTCTTCAAAGACTAACTTCTCTAAATTATTAAAAGAATTAGATTTAAAAGATAATTATTTTTCTATTAGAGGAGAATTAGTTTTTGTCAATACTAAAAAAAAGGAAATTGTTATTAAAATATGTTCGGGTTCAAAATTAAAGAATTTAAAAAATAAAAATTTTAAATTAGTCATAAAAGGGGAGCTTTCTCTTGAACTTCTCAATAGTTTTGTAAGTTTAGATATCAACAGAGCTGGAAATTCTTTAAAATTAATCAAGTACGAAGTTATTGAAAAAAATTTTTCTGCAAATAATTAGAATGAAAAATTGATCTTCATCGCAATTTTTACCAATCAAGAAACCTAAAATTTATGGAAGATATTTTAATTGAATGTTCTCCTGGTATCTCTGGAGATATGTTGTTAGGAGCTTTTTATGACTTAGGGGTGCCTAAAAAAGTTTTTGAACGACCACTTATTGATCTTGGATTAAAGGACTTATATAATCTAGAGTTTAAAGAATCAAGAAGTTTTTCAATTAGAGGGGTCAAGACGAAAGTTGAGAATATTGATTGCAGACCTATTAAAAGAACTTGGAGAAGTATTAAAGAACTTATTTCAAATGGGCAATTAGAAGATACATTAAAGCAAATAATTTATGAGGTATTTGAATCTTTAGCAATTGCTGAAGGACAAGTTCATGGTATTAAATCTGAGGATGTTCATTTTCATGAGATTGGGGCTATCGATTCATTAGTGGATATCATAGGAGTATGTGCTGCATTAAATTATTTAAATCCTAAAAAGGTTTATTGCAATGAACCAATGTTGGGAAAAGGTTTTGTTCAAACAGAACACGGAAAATTATCTATCCCAGCTCCTGCTGTAATAGAACTAATAAGAAGGAAAAATATTAAGGTTTTATCAACCTTTGAAAAGGTAGAGGGAGAACTATCTACACCAACTGGAATTGCTTTACTTTCTAATTTGGTTGACTATCTGCAACCTCCCTCAAAATATTTTATTAACTCTTATGGAGTAGGTATTGGTAACTTAAAATTTCCATTTCCCAATTTAGTTAGAGTTTATAAAATTACTTCATTTGAGGCTTCTTCTATTAATCAACAAATTAATCCAAAGTGTGAAGAGATATCTGTTCAAGAAGCATGGATTGATGACCAAACACCTGAAGATATATCTAATTTTGTAGAGAAACTGAGAATTGAGGGAGCTTATGATGTTTCTTACCAAGCTATTAATATGAAAAAAAATAGAATTGGATTTTCTATTCAAGTAATCTTGCCAACTGAGAAAAAAGAATATTTTAGGCGATTATGGTTTGATTATTCCAATACTATTGGAGTTCGTGAAAGAATACAATCTAGGTGGATATTACTTAGAAGAAGAGGACAATGTTCAACGACTCTTGGAAATATAAAAGTTAAACAGACTTTGAAACCAGATGGATCAATAACTATTAAACCAGAAAATGACGAAGTTCTGAGATTAAAAATAGATCATAAAAAATCAGCTGAAGAAATAAGAAAAATAATTAAAGAGTCAAGTAAAAATTTTAAAGCATTTGAAAACTGGAAATGAGATTTAATATAAGTAATCAATCTTATTGGAAATTTTTTAGAAAAATTAATTTTGGTTATTTAAAGAGTATTTTTTTCATCTCAAGCTTGTCATATTTTTGCATATATTTTATTCATAATGTTGACCAAATTTCTTTTGATATCAATCTAGAGAAAAAAGGGATTAATATAATTTTATCATTTTTATTTTGTGTCTTAAGTATTTATCTTAACGCTTATGCCTGGGAATATATAGTTCAATGGTTCGGGAAAGAATTTAAAAGAAATAATTTAGTTTCCTTTTATGTCTTAACGAATATTCTTAAATACGTTCCTGGAGGAATCTGGCATTTTGTTGAAAGGTTTAATTTTATAAAAAAATTAAGTAATCCTCAGGTTGCTTTGTATTCGACACTTATAGAACCTTACTTTATGTTGAGTGGATCTTTTTTGTTGGCATCGATGGGAGTGATTTTTTCACCATTGTATTTTTTTTTAATTTTGCCTTTAGTATTTTTAAACAGGAAATTAATATACCTTATATTAAAAAGTTTAGGGTCTCTCAAGGGAAAAGTATTTGAGGTTTTGAGACTTACTAATTCAATAGATCAATTTGAAAAAAGAATAAATATAATTTCTTTTTTCCCTTCCAAAGCTTTTTTTCTTGAAATTGGTTTTGTTTTTTCTAAATTTATTGGGTTTTATATTTGCTTGAATACTTTTTATGCAAATAATACTCTTAACTTCATTTTTTTATTAGTAATCTTTTCTTTGTCATGGTCTTTAGGTTTAATAGTCCCAGCAGCTCCAGGAGGAGTTGGCGTTTTTGAAGCCTGCCTCCTTTTTCTTGTTGGCCAAAATATTCCACAAAATATAATTCTTGTGAGCTTAATTTATTTTAGAATTATATCTACATTGGCAGATTTGTTTTTAGGCTTCCCTTTTTTGATAAGAAAACTTTTGAAAAGAAGTTAGTTTTTTTTCTCTAAACTTGGAATCAAAGTAATTGATGCAATAAGGCCTAAAGTCATAATAAAAATTGCTGGTAATATTGCCTCCACCATTCTTTCATCTCCAGCATATTGATATATTCTCACGGATAATGTATCGAAATCGAAGGGTCTTAAAATAAATGTCAAGGGTAATTCTTTTATAGTGTCTACAAAAACTAAAAGTGAGCCAACAAATATTGGTCCTTGGAGTAAAGGTAGATGAATCTTTTTGATGATACCTAGCCAGTTCTCTCCTAATCCAAGTGCAGCTTCATCAAGACTTGGAGAAATTCTTTCAAGACTTGAATCAATAGACCCTTTTGAAATAGTTAGAAATCGAACAAGATAACCCCAAATTAGTAAGCAAATAGCTAAAAAATTGAATTTTGGAGAAGAAATGCTTATTAAAGATAAAGCTAATACTGTGCCTGGGATTGCGTAACCTATCCCCGCGACTTTAGTTGTGAATCTTAGTAATAAGTATTTATTTGGACGGCTAGCTAAGGAAAGTATTAAAGAAAATAGCATTGTTATTAATGCAGTAATAAGGCCAAGACCAATAGTCCTTAAAGATAAAGCTAGTAATTCTATAGATAAGCTTTTTTGAATTTGATCAATATTTAGTAATATCCAAAAACATGGAATTCCAAAAGAGAAAATTGGAGGAAATAAGGATAATATAATTGCCAAAAAAGCTCTATATTTTTTTAATTGCCATCCTTGTGAGTCTAGTGAAGCAGGATTTTCACTCCACCTCTTTGATTTTCTTCTCGAGAATTTTTCAAAAATAATTAAAGTGAAAATTATTAATAATGCTATTAAAGATAATCCAATAGCACTTTTTGGATTACCCTCAATAATCCAATTTTCCGCTATGCCTGTAGAAATACTCGGAATATTTAATAATTCAAATGTACCTAACTCATTCATTACTTCCATACACATTAAACTTATTCCAGTTATTAGAGCTGGTAGGGCCATTGGAAGAGCGACTTTAAAGAAGCTCATCCAAGGCCCTGCTCCTAATCCTCTACTAGCATTTATTTGATTAACTCCAAATTTATTAAAACTTTCGTTAGCAAGAATGTAAACATAAGGATAAGTAGAAATTGAAAGTATTAAAACCGCCCACCATAAACCAGTTACTTGATACCCAAAAATACTTCCTAAATCCTGCAAAACAGCTGTTATTAGATATGCTGGAGCTGCAAGTGGTATTAGCTGACAAATACGGAGAATTTTCCTGAACTTAAAATCACAATTAGAAAGTAACCATCCATTCAAGGTTCCTAATCCCCCTCCAAATAAACTTATCAGTACTAAAAGTTTTAAAGTGCCTAGTACCTCTCTCCCTCCCGCAATTCCTAATGAAAAATCCCCCCCTAAAACATATTCAACTCCTTCAAGAAGAAAATTAGAAATTGGAATGATTACTAAAAGTGCAACAATAAACGAAACAATATTAAATACTTTTAATTCGGTTACTACTTTTTTAAATCCTTTAATAAGTATTTTCAAAAATCAATCAAGTCCTATTATGTAATCTGATTTGAATTAAATCTACATGATGAAAGTTGATTTTTAATATTTTGATGATCTAAGTTTTTCCCAATTATTACTATCTTGTTAGACTTTTCCTGTGTCCATTCTTCATCATCTAGAGAAAACCGTTTTCCAGATAGATGAAAAATGTGTTTTCTTCCACTTTCCATAAACCATAAGATTCCTTTTGCTCTGAATACATTTTGTGATATTTGATTATCTAAGAAATATTGAAACTTCCTTAATGAAAATGGTTCAAATGTTTCATAAGAAACCGATGTAAAACCTTCGATATTATTGATCAAATCGTGAGAATGAGAAGAGTGATCGTGGGAATGAGAAGAATGATCGTGAGAATGAGAAGAATGATCGTGGGAATGAGAAGAGTGATCGTGAGAATGAGAAGAGTAATCGTGGGAATTGACTTCTCCGTTTTTTTTATCTTTATCGAATTGAAAAGTATCTGTCTCAAATAGACCTACGCTCATTATTGTTTGTAATCCAACCTCACTATTAGTTGATCTTAAGATTCTTGCTTCTTTTTTTATCTTATTTATAAACTGTTCTACTTTTTTTAATTGTTCTTCATTCACTAAATCACATTTATTTAGAAGGAGGATATCTCCGTATAAAATTTGAGAATAGGCGACATTTTTATTATTAATTTCAAAATCAAAATTTTCTCCATCAATAACAGTGATGATCGAATCTAATCTTACTTTTTCTCTCAGGTCACCAGCAGCAAAGGTCATGGCTACTGGTAATGGATCTGCTAGCCCAGTTGTCTCAACAATTAAATAGTCTATTTTTTCAGATCTTTCTAAAACTTTGGATACTGTATTTAATAATTCGCCATTGATAGAGCAACATATGCAGCCATTATTTAATTCGATCATGTCTTCTGAGCCTTCTATTATTAAGTCATTATCTATCCCTATCTCTCCAAATTCATTTACTAAAACAGCTGTTTTAATACCAACTTGATTTTTTAAAATATGATTAAGTAGTGTAGTTTTGCCAGAACCTAAAAATCCACTAATAATCGTAACTGGTAATAACTTTTTAGACATCTTGAAGAATTCTTTTAAATAAACAATTTTAAATTTGTAATTTTATTGATCGAAAATTTCATTAATTTCTGAAGCTAATGTTTGATCCAGATTTGTAATACCTCCCAAATCATGTGTATTTAATCTGATTATTACTTTTGAATAAACATTTTCCCAGTTTGGATGATGATTGTATTTCTCACAGATCAAAGCAACTTTAGTCATAAAAGAAAAGGCTTCAATGAAATTAGTAAAGATAAATTCTCTTTTTATTTGTTGGGACTGAATTTCCCAGCCAGGTATTTTGACCACTAATTCCTTTAATTCATCATCTTGTAAAAGGTAAGGTTCCATTTAAAAACTAATCTGACTTTTTTACATTATAAATATTTTGCTTTTTCTCACCAATTATATGTACATTTAATATTCTTTTTTTTTGATCAAATCGATGTTCCCATAAATAAACTGCTTGCCATGTTCCAAGCATAATTTTTCCGTCTTGAAAACTCAAAGATAAAGAAGTGTTTGTTAAGGATGTTTTAATATGCGCTGGCATATCGTCAGCTCCCTCTTGATAATGGTTATAGGAAATTTCTTCTCTATTTTTTGATAATGTCAAATAGGAATTGTATGGAACTATTGATTGTATATATTTTTTTAAGTCACTAAGTACATTAGGATCTGCATTCTCATTAATAGTTAGGCTGCAACTCGTATGAAGTGAAGTTAAATTAAAAATTCCTGAACGAAAATTATTTTTTTCAATAAATAAATTTAAATCATGAGTGATGTCAATAAACCCCTCGCCATGAGTTAAAAATTCTAATTTTGAAAATATTTGTTCCATATAATTTAAATAATAAATTAAGACAATATTCTATTATGGATAAACAATGTATGTTTTTCTTCAGACATTAAAATTTTTATCTTAAGATATATCTAGTTAAAGCTAAATTTTTGTCTGAAACTCAATGGAATAAGCTTGGGGCTTATCTGAAAGAAACACAAATATTAGGTTCAATCCAAAATACTCTTTATTGGGATCAGAATACTGGGATGCCAAAGAAAGGGGCTTCTTGGAGATCTGAACAACTTACCTACATTGCAAAAGTATTGCATCAAAGAAATTCCTCTGAAGAATTTTGTAATTTAATACAATCTGCTAAAAATGAATTATTAAATACTGAAGCAAATTCCGACAATCAACTTTTTGTCAAAGATAAAGAAAGAAATATTAATCTTTTAATGAAGGAATTTAATAGAGAAAGAAATTTAGATCCTAAATTAGTTGAGTCTTTAGCAAAGGCAAAATCTAAAGGTTATGAAAGCTGGCAAGAAGCAAAGAAAAAATCAAATTTTAAAATTTTTCTTCCATTTTTTGAAGAGTTAGTCAAATTGCGTATTGAGGAGGCTAAACAAATATCTTACGAATATTCACCATGGGAGACTCTAGCCCAACCCTTTGAGCCTGAATTAACTTTGAAGTGGTTGAATAATATGTTTCAACCATTAAAAGAAACTATCTCAGGATTGATTAGAGACATGAACCAGTCAAAAAAAAATCATTGGGATTTAAGTCCTCAATCTCAACACAATTTATGTTCGCAATTACTTGATGAATTTGGGAGAGATAAAGATCTCTTTATCGTTGGTAAATCTCCTCATCCTTTTTCGATTACATTAGGGCCTAATGACTATAGGATTACTACAAGAATTGTAAAAGGTGAACCATTATCAAGTTTTTTGGCAACTGCACATGAGTGGGGTCATTCAATTTATGAGCAGGGTTTGCCATCTCAAAGCCACCAATGGTTTGCCTGGCCCTTAGGTCAAGCAACCTCTATGGGTATACATGAAAGTCAATCTTTATTTTGGGAAAATAGAATAGTTAAATCCAAATCTTTTTCTAAAAGGTTTTTTAAAAAATTTGTTTCAGCCGGATGTTCTCTTAATAATTATTTAGAGCTCTGGAAATCTATTAATTATTTGGAAGCAGGATTAAATAGGGTTGAGGCAGATGAATTCACTTATGGTTTGCACATTTTAATTAGAACCGAACTTGAAATAGATTTGATCGAAGGAGGTTTGCCAGCTAAGGATATTCCAGACGAATGGAATAAAAGATATGAGCAACTTTTAGGAATAAAACCATCTAATGATTCAGAAGGGTGCCTTCAAGATGTTCACTGGAGTGAGGGAGCATTTGGATACTTCCCTTCATATTTGTTGGGACATCTTATAAGTGCACAAATATCTAATCAAATGGAAAGAGACATTGGATTGATCGATGATTTAATTGAAAATGGTGATTATCAAAGAATAATATTTTGGTTAAAAAATAATATTCATAAATATGGCAGATCAGTTAATTCTATGGAGTTAGTAAGAACAGTTACTAATGAAGAACTGTCACCATACTATTTTATTGATCACTTAAGGTCTAAAATAAATGATTTTTGCTGAAACATTACTTTTGAAGAATTTCCTTTAGTGCGAGGATGTAAGATAAATAAAAATAATTTTTTGATGGCAAATCTTAATCGTCCCCCAAGTAGGGTCATACCAAATTTATTGCATGTACTCAATGCTTTTACTGATAGCTCAAATTCAATAGTTAACACTATTGTTGAATTGAATTCTAATACAATAAATAAATATGAATTAATTACAGAAACGGGTCATCTTAAACTTGATAGGGTGGGTTATTCCTCTCTTGCTTATCCCTTTGCTTATGGATGTATACCAAGAACATGGGATGAAGATGGAGATCCACTTGATGTCGAAATTGTTGGTGTTACTGAACCATTGATACCTGGATCTATCGTGGAGGCAAGGATTATTGGGGTAATGAAATTTGATGATGGTGGAGAGGTAGACGATAAGGTTATAGCAGTTCTAGCAGATGATAAAAGAATGGATCACATCTCAAGTTTCGCAGACCTTGGAGAGCATTGGCTTAAAGAAACAAAGTATTATTGGGAACACTACAAAGATCTAAAGAAACCAGGAACATGTACTGTAAATGGTTTTTTTGGGATAGAAGAGGCTGTTAAAGTGATTAAAGATTGTGAAGATAGATATAAAAAAGAAATTGATCCTAAATTAGTAAATTAACTAATTTTAGTTTTCCCTGAATTGTTCAAATATTTCGCTTAGTATTTTATCAGCACCTTGGAGCTTTAGTTTTTTAGCTAGTTCTTTACCTACTTCTTCAGGATCATTAATATCACCATTATATTGATCTTTAATCAGCCTTTCTCCATCTAAAGAGGCCACCATGCCAGTAAGGTAAAGTTGTTCATTAGTAATGCTACTATTCACACCAATTGGAACTTGGCATCCACCTTCAAGCTCTCTTAAAAAAGCTCTTTCTGCAAGACATCTTTGACTTGTAGGTTTATCTTCTAAGACATTTATAATATCCAAAACTTTTTTATCATCAGATTTGCATTCAATACCTAGTGCTCCTTGACCAACTGCATGCAGGGAAATTTCATTTGGAATAATCTGATGAATTCTTGATTCAAAGCCTAATCTCTTTAAACCAGCGGCAGCAAGAATTATGCAATCAAATTCTCCTGCATCTAATTTTTCTATTCTTGTAATAACATTTCCTCTGATATCTTTGAAGTTAAGATGTGGGTACTTATTTTTTAGTTGTGCAAGTCTTCTTAGGGAGCTTGTTCCCACAATTGAACCCGCAGGTAAGGTTTCTAATTTGTAGCAATCATTTTTTTTGCTTACTACTAAAGCATCTGCAGGGTCTTCTCTTTTTGTAATACATCCTAATATAAGGCCACTAGGCAAATTTGTTGGTAAATCTTTTAGAGAATGAACTGCTATATCTGCATGTCCGACGAGCATTTGTGCTTCAAGTTCTTTTGTAAATAACCCTTTATCTCCTATTTTTGCTAAGGCTACATCTAGAATTTTGTCTCCTTGAGTAGCCATGGCCTCTATGCATACCTCTATATTGGGAATATTTCTTTCTAGTTGATCTTTTACCCATAAAGTTTGAACCATAGCCAATTTACTTCTTCTACTAGCTATTCGCAGTTTAAAATTTGTCATTAAATATTATTTTGAGTTTGGATTAAAATTAAGTCGAAACTATTTTAAGCTATTCTTTAGCAACTTTTCCAAGCTGAAAATTATATTTAACTTTTTTTATTTTATATATTCTTTTAAAACTCCATTTCGATTTGGATGCCTTAGTTTTCGAAGGGCTTTTGCTTCTATTTGTCTAATTCTTTCTCTTGTGACATCAAAAATCTGTCCAATTTCTTCAAGAGTTTTCATTCTCCCATCATCAATTCCATACCTCAACCTGAGGACATCTCTTTCCCTTGGACTTAGAGTTGCCAAAACTCCTTCTAAATCTTCTCTTAACAAAGTTTTAGAAACATCTTGCTCCGGGTTTTCTATGTCAGCCTCTATAAAGTCTCCAAGTCTTGAGTCTTCTTCCTTACCTATTGGCGTTTCTAAAGAAATAGGTAGTTGTGCACTTTTAGCTATAAATCTTAATTTTTCAATTGTCATTTCCATGCTCTCAGCTATTTCTTCTTCACTTGGTTTCCTTCCGAATTCTTGGCTTAGAACTTTTGTTGTTTTTTTAATTCTAGAGATTGTCTCGTATAAGTGAACTGGCAATCTAATAGTCCTACTTTGGTCTGCGATTGCTCTAGTAATAGCTTGACGAATCCACCAAGTAGCATAAGTAGAGAACTTGTAACCTTTTTCATGATCAAATTTTTCTGCTGCCCTAATCAGACCTAGACTTCCTTCTTGTATTAAATCTTGAAATGATAAACCTCTATTCATATATTTCTTTGCAATGGAAACAACTAATCTTAAATTTGATTGAACCATTTTTTCTTTAGCTCTCCGTCCCAAGAGAAGTCTTCTTCTGAATTTAGGTAGAGGCATATCTATCAATTCGGCCCATTCTCTAACAGATGGGAAATGCCCTTTTTCTGATTCATATTGTGTTGCGAGTTCTTCTAATTGGAGCAAGTCAGCAATTTTTCTGGCGAGTTCAATTTCTTCATCTGGTCTTAACAGTCTAATTCTTCCAATTTCTTGGAGATAAACTCTTATTGAATCTTCAGTATATATACCTTTTGGACCAAGCTTTATGTTCCCAAGCCCTTTATCTTCTTCTTCAGAATCATTAAATTCATTATTTTTTTCTATGCTGCTGTCGTTTAAATCAGAAGATGCCTGTAAATTTTGATTGTTGTTATTACTATCTTCTGAAACAAGTGTTTCTAAATTGGTATTGATTTTTTTATTAATCTTTTTTTTGGAACTAGGCTTAGAATTCTTTGATTCTGCTGCTACTGGACACATAATTGGCTCCTTTCTACGGTGAATTTAACTAGATAAAATTTTATTTAGGGCTAATTTGTACATTTAGTAGTAAAATTTCCCTTAATTTTTAAAAGAACTTTTTACGAAATGTGAATAAAAAAAGTTTTTTTAAATTGTTGAAAAATTTAAATAGTGCTATAGATTACCTAAAGTAAAAAGTCTTGGGATTTCTCAGACAGGCAGATCAATTTTTGAATTTTCACTCAATGATCAAGGCTTCATGTCTCCCATAAGATCAGGATACTTACAATGTGCAAAAACACTTTGTGGAATGTTCAACAATCCAATACTAAGAAAAAGTTTTGAAGCCGGCAAGTAATCAGTTATCAAATATCTTATATAAATTGGAAATTATGCTTGATATAGGTATTGGTAGTGATAGTTTTTACTATTTAGATGGCAATAATCTTGGCGTAGAAGTTGGGGATATTGTAATCGTGAAATTAAGAGGGAGATTATTGAACGGGTTGGTAATTTCTAAAGAAAACTTTTCAGAAATTAATAAAGATGAAGCAAATATTAATTTCACGAGAAATATAAAATATTTTTTTGTTGAAGGGATTGTGCAGAAAAAAATAATTGATGAATCCTGGAGAGAATGGATAGAGTCCTTAGCTTGTTTTTATATGGTTAGTAATTTAAAAATGCTTAAAACGGCATTTCCTCCAGGTTGGATTGGTAAACATAAGAAAATTTCACAAGGTTTAAAAGATCAAATATGGATTGCAACCAAAAAAGAATTTGATATAAAAAAAAATCAGTTGACCAAAAAAGAATTTTTATTAATAAATAATCTGTCTGAAAAAGGTAATTGGCAAAGTGAATTAATAAAGTCTGGTTTTAATTACACTTTAATTAACTTAATGGTTAATAAAAAATACCTGGTTAAATCTAAAAGAAAAAAATTATTTAATGCTAAATTAAATTCCTTTTTAAATAATAATAATAATAATATTGCAAAGAAAAAACCAAATCTTACAAATGAGCAAAAAATTGCATTTCAAGAATTTCAAGCAATGAAACCCGGAGATGCGTTACTTCTATGGGGTGAGACAGGTTCAGGTAAAACAGAAGTTTATATGAGAATTTCTGAGGATCAATTACTTAATAAAAAAAGTTGTTTGATACTTGCCCCGGAAATTGGCCTAATTCCTCAACTTATTGATAGATTTAGCGAGCGATTTAATAATAATGTTTACGAATATCATAGTAGCTGTTCTTCTAGTCATAGAACTTTAGTTTGGAAGCAAATTATTGAAACTGATGAACCTTTAATAGTAATAGGAACAAGGTCCGCAGTATTTCTGCCAATTAAAAATATAGGAGCAATAATAATGGATGAAGAGCATGATGTTTCATATAAGCAAAATAACCCAATGCCTTGTTATGACGCAAGAGAGATTGCTATTGAAATAGTAAAAAGGAACTCTGCAAAGCTAATTTTTGGAAGTGCAACTCCATCAATGAAGACTTGGAAAAAGTGCATTTATGAAAAGAATTTTAAATTGGTACGAATGATTCAAAGGATATCGAGTAAAGAGGTGCCTGAAATAAGGATTATTGATATGCGGGATGAATTTAAGAAAGGAAATATGAAAATTTTATCAAGTGAATTATTAGAATTGCTTCCCAAACTGCCATTAAAGAATGAGCAAGCAATAATTTTGATTCCTAGAAGAGGGCATAGTGGGTTTTTAAGTTGTAGAAATTGTGGATATTTAATAAATTGCCCAAACTGTGATGTTCCTTTATCGGTACATCTTGGTTCACAAGGGAGAAAATGGTTAAGTTGTCATTGGTGCGACCATAAATCGAGAATGATAAATCGTTGTCCAGATTGTAATTCAAGTGCCTTCAAACCTTTCGGGATAGGGACTCAAAGAGTAATAGAGTTTTTAAGTGAAGAATTCCCTGATTTGAGAGTACTTCGATTTGATCGCGACACAACCTCAGGGAAAGATGGCCATAGAGATATTCTTTCAAAGTTTTCGAAAGGCGATGCAGATATTCTTGTTGGAACTCAAATGTTGGCAAAAGGTATTGATATACCCAATATTACTCTTTCAGTAGTTATTGCGGCAGATGGATTACTTCATCGTCCTGATATTTCCGCAGAAGAAAAATCATTGCAATTATTTTTACAATTAGCAGGTAGAGCAGGAAGAGCTCAAAAAAAAGGAAAAGTTATTTTTCAAACATATAAACCAAACCATCCTGTAATCTCATATCTTCAGAAAAGAGATTATGAAAGATTTTTAATTGAAAATTCGAAATTGAGAAAAAACGCTAATTTGTTTCCATTTTGCAAGATTTGTCTTCTTAAGTTATCAGGCGAAAATTATGAATTAACTGAATCAATTGCAATAAAATTAGCAGAATATCTACTAAATTTTTGTAAGGAAAAGAATTGGAAATTAATTGGCCCTGCTCCTAGTTTAATTGCTAAAGTTGGGAAAAAATTTAGATGGCAGATATTAATACATGGTCCTGAAGGTTCAAAGATTCCTTTGCCTGATAGATTCCAATTATGGAAACTTATTCCGAAAAATGTTTTTTTAACAATTGATGTTAATCCAGCAGAGTTGTAATTACTTTGATGGGAGTTGAGGTAAATCTGTACCTAATTTGAGTCTATAGAATCTTATTACATAAGCTAAAAATATAATTAACAAAATAACTGAGATTCCGATCAAAAGTTTGTTGAAGCTCCAGAAAGAAAATTCGAGACTATTCATTTGCCCTTGATTTAAATTCCAAATTATTAGATTTCTAGTGATTTCTACATTTGAATTATTTTTCCCATTAAGTCTAGCTTTATTAGGGTGAATGATTTTGAAAATAATTTCTAAATTATCAACACCTTGAATAGATTTAAGATCTAAATCAATCCTGTAAAAGTATTTTTCAAAAAAAATGAAGTTTTTTTGATCTGTATTAATTTCCATATTTGTTGATCCTCCTGCTAACTCTCCTGCAGTTTTTTGGATTATTTTAAGAACTTGCTTTGTATTCTCTAGATTGAGATTTTTATTTTTCATAGAAAAAGTTGATTCTTCATGTCCAATTTCTGCTTTAGGAAAAATATCTTTCATTTTTTCTTCAAATTTTATTTGCCAAGGGAATTTTTTAATGTATTTACTTTCTATTACAAGATTATTAGTTATTGAATCAAGTTCACTAAGATCAAGGGTATCCTCAACTTTAACGCAACCACTTAGGAGTGGGATCAATAATATAAGTATTAAAAAAATGATCAGTGAAAAGCCCCTCTTAAACGGTTTTGTTTCACCAGTTGGTGCATCAGTAACATTGATAAATTTCTTTTTCTCCAATACTTTTCTTTTTTTGCGCAGTGAGTTAAGAGATTTATTATTTTGTGATGTATCGCTTTCAAACTGAACGTTCCAATTCTCTGGTTTTTTAATGTCAGGAGAATTTATTACTTCCATCAAATATTTTGCATTTTCTCTTGTCCTATTATCGTAAGATTTTAGAAGTTCTTTACAAAATCTTTTTGCCTCCTCCTTTTCGCTGATACCACAAAGAGCAGTTATTAAAATTGTTCTTAAATTCACTCCCTCTTTGCTTGACAAAGGGAATGATTCGATTAAAGGCAAAAGAAATTCAATACAAAAATTGTAATCACCTTTAGCTAAAGCAAGTTCTACTGTTTCTACAACTTGCTCATAAGTTTTCATAGTTTAAGCAACTATCATTGTACCTACACCGGAATTTGTAAAAATCTCAAGAAGTAATGAATGTTCTATTCTCCCATCGATTATGTGAGCTGCTTTGACTCCTTGAGCTAAAGCTCTTATGCAGCATTCCGTCTTTGGAATCATACCTTCAGTCACAATTTTTTTATCAATTAAATCTCTTGCTTCTTTGAGATTCATTTTTTCAACAAGACTATTTTTGCTATTTTTTTCTTTTAAGATTCCTTGAGTATCGGTAAGAAGAATAAGTTTTTCTGCATTTATTGCAGCCGCAATTTCTCCAGCGACAAAATCTGCATTAATATTATGCGAAATACCATTCATAGTTGATCCAATACTAGAAATAATAGGGATATATCCTTTAGAAATAAGAGGATCTAATATTTCAGGATTGATTTTTGTGACCTCTCCCACTAAACCATGACTCCCATCTCCTAATTCCCTAGATTGAATCAAGTTCCCATCAAGACCTGATATCCCCACAGCTAGAGATCCAGTTCCATTAATGCCTCTCACAATTTGTTTGTTGACCCTACCCATGAGAACCATCTCGACAATTTCCATTGTTTTTTGATCAGTAATTCTTAATCCATTTTCAAATTTAGGAGATATTTCTAATTTCTTTAACCAATTATTAATCTCGGGCCCTCCTCCATGAATTACTATCGGACAAACCCCCACGCTTGATAAAAGTGCTATATCTCTAAAAAAAGCATTTTTTAAATCATCATCCTCCATGACAGAACCACCATACTTGATAACAATTTTTCTACCTGAGAAACTTTGTATATATGGAAGTGCTTCGCTTAATATAGATACTCTTTGAGAATCATTCATTATTAAAAATCATTAAAACTTTATTGAATTAAGAAGTTAGTTTTTTTCAAATATATCCCTATATTTAATAAAAGAGAATAAAATCAAATTCTTTTTTATTATCGTCGATAATAAATTCTGATTCAAGACCTTTTACGAAAAACCTGTTTAATCTTTCTTGTTTCTCTATCCATTTTTCTAGAGGAACGGCATTTAATTCAAAACGCATTCTTAGGCCAATTTTATCTTCCTTTGTAATTTCTTCTATTTCTTTTAGTTTAGGAGGATTATCCTCGTCCCATAAATTTAAAGATTCCAATGACGATTCTAGATGAGCTTTTATCCCATACCTCCATCTTGTAACATCTTTAACTAGTGCTGTTAATTCTTTTGGTCTATTAAATCTATCTGTCGCAAAATTTGTCTTGTCAAACAATTCAGCAGGAGGTATCTCTGAAGTCTTTAAACCCAATCCAATTAGAAAAATAGGTACTCCATAAAAAAAAGTAGGTACACTTAAGTTTACTGAGTCTGTAAAATAGGCTGTCATTCCAACAAAAGCTAATATACCTCCAGTTGTTACTATCAAGTTTCCAGGCGATAAGTATTTCTTCATTTTTATTTAGTATAATGATTTTTGAATTTGCTAAGAAGTATTATGCAAGATCCCAATACTACAAATCAAGGGGACTTGATTTTAAAACTTGATCAAGATAGAGCTTGGCTCTTAGAAAATCTTGATAAGGGTAAATGGCCAGAAATTAGATGCGAACTTGCTGCTCTTGAAAGAAAAATAAGCAAATTAATTATAAGTGTTCAAGAAAATAATGTTGATATCTAATTTAAAAAGGTATTTCGTCAACTTCGGGCACTAAAGGTGAGCTATTCCAACTAGGGTTTTTAGCATTTTCATTTTTATCAAATGACCCATTATTTTCTTTTTGATCAGATTTAATAACTTCAACTGGAGCTATTTGATGAATCTTTGAAGCTGTTAATTCTGGTTGTTTTTCTTTTGTTCCATCTTTTCTAGTGACAGAATTCATTCTAAGACGTCCCTCAATAACAATATTTTGCCCCTCCTTTAGTTCGTCTATCATTTCTTGGGCAATATTGCCCCATCCTATAATCTTTAGTTCTCTGTTTGGATCTTCACTACGTAATCCTTTAAAATTAACAATCATTTCTGCAATTGGAGTTTGGTTTTCTTTTGTATACCTCATTTGAGGGGCGCTATTAATTACCGCTTGAATTAAACAATGATTCATTACTTTCTATTTAATTAAAGACATACTGATGCAGAATCAAAAAAATTGCTACAAAAATGTTTGGATCCTATCAGGAACTTCGGATGGACCAGAAATAACAAGTAGGCTTCTTGAACTTAACTATTCAGTTTTTGCTAGTGTTTTAACTTATAAGGCAGGGAAAACTTATATTAAAAATCCAAAGTTACATATCATTACGGGAAAATTAAATAATAAAGATGAAATTATTAATTTCATAAAAAAAAATAAAATCAAATGTGTTGTTGATGCTACTCATCCCTTTGCCATAGTAATTTCTAAAAATCTTAATAATGCATGTAAAGAGATTAATACTCCTCTCATAGTATTTGAGAGGAAATCTTCAATAAATAACACTAATAATTTTATTTATATTGATGATTTGAAAGATATAAATAAAGGTGATCTAGAAAATAAGAACATTCTTCTTGCAATAGGATCAAGATTTCTCAAAGATACTGCTAATTATTATTTGAATTGTAAAGCAAATGTATTTACTAGAATTCTTCCAACTTATGAGAGCATAACCAAAGCTTTTGGATCATGTGTAAAAAAATCAAATATAGCGATACTTGAACCGAGTAAAAGTGGGAAAGCTATTTTAGAAAAAAAACTCTGTGATTTTTGGAAGATAGATTATGTTCTATGCAGAGAATCTGGAAGTTATTCTCAGAAAAACTGGGAAAGTATTATTTATGGAAGTAAAATGAAGTTATTTTTGGTTAAAAGGCCAAAATTAAACAATGATTATTCTTACTCTTTCGATCAATACGAGAATTTGATAGATCACATAATGAGAAAATGTTAATGTTTAATTTATTATGGAAGTATTAGTTATGATAACAACTGAATCAAGCAAAAGAAATGCTTTACGAGTAGCTAAATTACTCCTACAAAATAAACTTGCAGTTTGTGTTTCCATAAAGCAAATTTTTTCAATTTATGCGTGGGACGATGATATCGAAGAAACTAAAGAGTTTGAAATAACAATAAAAAGTAAACCAGAAATAAAAGATAAATTAATTAATTTCTTACATAATATTTCCACATATGATGTTCCACAAATTATTTACAAAAAATACCATTCTGATATTAAATATTATGATTGGTTGAATAATAATATTTGATAAAATTTATCTAATTAACTTTTTAAGATCGATATTGGATCTAGATCCTAATTGTGTAATTATTTGCCCAGCACAAATTGAACCTATCTCTCCGCATTTTTTGAGGGAATAATTATTTATTAATCCATGAATAAATCCTCCTGCATAAATATCTCCTGCTCCCGTTGTATCAATGACCTTACCCTTCTTCATTGACTTAATTACTTCGATATCACTTTTGTTAATTACCAAAGAACCATCGCTACCAAGAGTTACTACGACTAATTCACATAGGGAAGATAGGTCTCTTTGGCAGTTTTCTAATTTTTCCTTTTTAAATAGACTTAAAACTTCGGATTCATTACAAAAAACTATATCTACATAGTTATCAATTAACTCCAAGAAACTCTCTCGATGTCTATCTACACAAAATGAATCAGACAATGAAAGGATTATTTTTGTATTAGATTGTTTTGCAATTTGAGCAGCTTTAAGAAAAGCATTTTTAGCTAATTTGCTGTCCCATAAATAACCTTCTAAATACAAGTATTTACTTTTCTTGAGTACGCTAAAATCAATATCTTTTGGTTCAAACTCTATAGATGCTCCTAAGTAAGTGCACATAGTTCTTTGAGCATCAGGTGTAATTAAAATAATTGAATGAGCTGTAGCAGCGCCTTCATTTGTTGGTGGATTATTAAATACAGTTTTACTTTTTTTTATATCAGAAGAAAAGAAATTTCCAAATTGATCATTTTTCACCCTTCCGATAAACTGAACATGGTTTCCTAATTCTGCTAAACATACAACGGTATTTGCTGAGGATCCCCCTGATATTTGTTTGATCACTTTGCAATTCTCTAACAATAAATGAGATTCATCAGAATTAATAATATTCATTGATCCTTTCTTTAGATTATTTATCTCAAGAAAGTCATCTTTAATATTTACGATAATATCAACTATTGCATTGCCTAAGCCAATGAGGTCAACTCTTTTATTCTGTTCAAAATGTCTAAAAGATTGCCTCATTAATTTATAAGTAAATTACCTTAGAAGTGCTCTTTTGGGTCCATGAATTGGATCTTCAATTACGATGGTTTGATCTCTATTAGCCCCCAATGAAACAATTGCAATTGGAACCTCCATTAATTCAGCTAAAAATCTTAGATAATTCATAGCATTGTCAGGGAGATCAGATAGTTTTCTGCAATTTGCAGTTGAACATTGCCAACCTTTTAATTTCTTGAAGATTGGCTTACATTTTTTTAAGTCATCTGAATTTGTAGGGAAGTAGTCTATTTCTTGTCCATCGAGATCATATGCAATGCAAACTTGAATCTCATCTAATTCATCTAATACATCTAGTTTTGTAACTGCTAAACAATCAAGACCATTTACAGATACAGCATATTTACCAATCACTCCATCAAACCACCCACATCTCCTCCTCCTTCCAGTGGTTGTTCCAAATTCACTGCCTCTATCGCAGAGTTGATCATTAATACTCCCTTGTAATTCCGTTGGGAATGGCCCCTCGCCTACTCTTGTGGTGTATGCTTTTGCGACCCCTATAACTCTGTCAATTAAAGTGGGCCCGACTCCAGCACCAATACATGCCCCTCCTGATATGGGGTTTGACGAGGTGACAAAAGGATAAGTCCCATGATCTAAGTCAAGTAGAGTTCCTTGAGCTCCTTCGAATAGAATATTCTTCTTGTTTCTTGAGGCTGAATGGATAGTCCTTGTACAGTCAACAACATGCTTGGATAACCTTTCCCCATAGTCAAGATATTCTTCAACAATGTCTTGTAATTTGAGTGGTTCGATACCATAGATTTTCTCTAATAGGCCATTTTTTTCTCTTAGTGGAATTTCGATCACATCACTTAGCCTTTCCTTATTAAGCAAATCTCTTACTCTAATGCCATTTCTTTGCGACTTATCAGCATAAGTGGGACCTATCCCCCGACCTGTTGTCCCTATTTTGTTAGAACCCCGATCAGCCTCCATTGCTTCATCTAATATCCGGTGGTAAGGCATTGTTACATGTGATGTTGATGAAATTTTTAATCCTGAGATGTCAATTCCATTATCTATTAACATATCAATCTCTTTTAGTAAGATTTTTGGATCTACAACTGTTCCTGATCCAATTAGACAAGTAGTATTTTTGTAAAGTATCCCTGAAGGAATTAAATGTAATTTTAAAACCTTATTATCTACAACTATAGTATGCCCTGCATTTACTCCACCTTGGTAGCGTACGACAACATCTGCCGAACGACTAAGTAAATCAGTTATTTTACCTTTTCCTTCGTCACCCCATTGGGCTCCGATTACAACAACATTGGCCAATTTTAGAAGAGCATTATTTTTGTTCGAATATTTAATATATTCAAAAATCTTGGTTTATTTTTAAAAAGTAAATTAATTGTATCAACTTTCTCTAAGAACCATTTTTTCAGCGAGAGAAAATTCTTTAGTAAGGCGCTCTTTAAGTTTTTCTGGTAATGGTCTAGATGCAAAGTTTTTGTAATGGCCTGCCATAGCATTTAATGCTGTTTGCATAGTAGTAAATGATTGAGTTTTGTTAACCATTCCTCGATTTCTATATCTAGAAATATAGTCAGTTATTAGGATAAGAGCTTCACTTCTTACTTCATCTTTATTTAGAGAATCTTTTGGAGTATTAACAGCCGTTTGTAATGTTTTAACAACTGAAATTGTATCTTTTGTATAGTCACCTGTCATTGAGGTTTTTGCAGCTATTGAAGGAGAGTTGAAGAATGTAAAAACGACAATTAATGATAGTAAAAAAGATATAGCTTTGGCGAGATTTTTTGAAATTAATTCTGATGTCAGTTTCAGTAACATAACTTTGCTCCCAGAAAAATTAGCATTGTGAATTTTTATTGTACATTATTTCTGATTCAGAAATAAATGTTTCCAACAATTTATCGGCACTAATTTTAAGTTTAGTATTATTTTTTCTACATATAAGTTCTACTTCTTTGTTAACAGAATCTCTACCAATAATTATCTGAAAAGGAATTCCAATTAATTCTGCATCTTTAAATTTTACACCGGCTCTATCGTCCCTATCATCAAGAAGAACTTCAACTTTATTAATTAAAAAATTACTATATATTTGCTCAGTAAGGTCTTTTTGAATTGGATCTTTTAGGTTTGTGGGAATAATAATAATTTCAAAAGGAGAAATCTGAATTGGCCAACAAATTCCCTTTTGATCATGATTCTGCTCGATAGCAGCTTGGGCTATTCTTGTTACTCCAATTCCATAACAACCCATCCACAAATTTTTTAATTGACCATCCTTATCTGAAAATTTAGCATTTAATTTTTCGCTATATTTTTGACCTAATTGGAAAATATGTCCAATTTCTATACCCTTTTTTTCTTCAAGTTCCTCATTATGATCAATTTTTATTTTATCTCCTTTTTTAGCATTCCTTATATCTTCAATTAGATATTCTGTTGAAGAAAAAGAAAATTCCTCATAAACCTTATGTAAATCAACTTTATTTGCACCGCTTATAAATTTTGGGAGATTACTTGCAGAATGATCTATTATCCTGATCCATTTTTTATCCCAATTAGAACTCGCTTTAATAGTTTGATTGCCTAGGTCTGGCCCTAAAAAACCTAAAGGAAAATTAACCAGGTTTTTATCGATAATGTTTTTATCTTCAATTTTTTGAAGTTTAAGGAGATTGGGGGTATGAAGTTTATTTATTAAGTTATAAAGCTTAACTTCATTAATATGTTGGTCACCTCTTATGCATGCAAGAATTGGGCACTCAGATTTACCTTCGAACTTTGCAAGGAATACTACAACTTTAATAACCTGGCTAGGGTCTAAATTATTATTTTTACAAACTTCGAGGATTGTCTTTTGTTGAGGTGTTTCTATTATCCCTGAAATACTATCTTTCAATGGAATAGGTTGAGAGGGTATTGAAATAGCTTTTTCTATATTTGCAGCATAAGAACCGCTTTGAGTAAATAAGATGGAATCTTCCCCAGCATCTGCAGTGATCATAAATTCTTTAGAGGCGGCACCGCCAATAGCTCCACTATCAGCTTCAACTCCAACAGTCTGCAGACCACAAGATTTAAAAATATTTTCATAAGTATCGCCCATCCTTTCATAAAATGAAGCTAAATCCTTTCCTGAATAATGGAAAGAATAACCATCTTTCATTATAAATTCTCTACTCCTCATTAAGCCAAACCTTGGCCTTATTTCATCTCTAAATTTTGTTTGAATTTGGTAAAAACATTGAGGCAATTGCTTATAGGAATTAATGATTTCTGATGCAATACTCGTGATCACTTCTTCGTGAGTTGGACCCAAACCAAATTCTTTCCCTTGCCTATCTTTCAGATTAAACATTATTCCTTCCCCTGCAGTATATCCTTCCCACCTTTCACTTTTTTTCCATAAATCTGCCGGATGAAGTTGGGGTAAAAGTAATTTTGTGCAACCAATACTATTAAGTTCTCTTTCTATTATTGCGGATATTTTTTCGATAACTCTAAGCATTATTGGCATGTATGCATAAATACCGCTGTTAACTCTGCGAATGTAGCCAGCTTTTAAAAGTAATTGATGTGAAATAATCTCAGCTTCAGAAGGTGTGTCACGAAGAGTCCCCAGAGGAAATGAGGTGGTCACGCGCATACAAAAAAATCCTTAATAATAATTAATTTTATCAATTAAGATGAAAAAAAAATTTAAAGTGTCTTGAGTCCCTCAACGCGGCTAGTCTAAGAATATTCTTTCTGCTAGCTTCTTCAGTAATGAAGTTCAAACTTTTTTAGAAGTTCATTATTTCTAAAACATTTCTTAAGATTATGGAAAATATAGATTCCAATATTTCTAGCGAAGAAGAATTAGTAGGAATTGATGAAGTTCAAAAATTCTTAAACAGATCAAGAGCTTCTGTTTATAGGTATACAAATACTGATTTAAGAAATTTGAACCCCAGTTTTAATCCCAGAAAATTAAATCCCGAATTTAGAACTGATCAAAAAGATCCATTAAAATTCCATCCTAATGAAGTAGCAAGATTTGCCAAAGATATTTTAAGAATAAAAGAAGTTACTGTAGAAGTATTTAACACACCTTCCTCAGCAGCTCAAAACACACTTTTGCAAATATTAGACGAATTAAAATCTATTAGGATATTACTAGAAAAAGAATAATTAAAAAGTCATTTAAGAATGTTTTGATTTATTGACATTTAGAATGTAGGATAATTATGTTCAATTACCTCCTTAACCTTTACCAATTAAGAGTTCTTGAGTTATACGCGATCAAAGCACTTTATAAAAAGTAAATCAAGCGAAGAATCTTCTCTTGATTCTGTTCAAAGTGATTTTGAAAGAGATGATGAAGACCCCTTAAGTGCAAGGAATTTATCAATAACATCTTTAGGTATTATTTTTGCCTTCTTGACATTTTTATTACCTTCAATAAGTATTTTTATTGGAAGACCTTTCTCTCAAAGGAACGAGGTAATTTTTAATCACGATTTTAAAAAAGATGGATCTTAGTTCGATACCTCCATCTCCAATGAAGGGAATAGTAAATATAGTTGTTGAAATACCTGCAGGCAGTAGGAATAAATATGAATATTGTTCCGAAGCGGGAATAATGGCATTAGATAGAGTATTACATTCTTCAGTAAGGTACCCTTTTGATTATGGTTTCATACCGAATACCCTTGCAGAAGATGGGGCTCCTCTTGATGCGATGGTGATAATGGATGAGCCAACTTTTGCTGGTTGTCTAATAAAAGCTAGACCTATTGGAGTTTTGGATATGCGTGATTGTGGTGCATATGATGGAAAACTATTATGTGTGCCCATCGCAAATCCTAGACAGGCTAATATATTAAGTATTAATCAAATTGCTCCGAATCAGCTTGAGGATGTGGCTGAATTTTTTAGAACTAGTAAAGGACTTGACGGAAGAACAGTTCAAATTGATGGTTGGAGGGATTTTGATGTAGTTGAAAATTTATTGATAAATTGTACATCTTCAAAAAAGAAAAAATTTAAAGTGCTTAAGAAATCAATCATTAGTCAAGGAAATTGAAAAAAATAATTTTTTATAGTTATTTAAAATGCTCTACTTGCGGCAAAGCGCTAAAGTGGCTTAATAAAAAAAATTTAGAATACCAATTAGTTGATATTGTGCAAGAACCTCCATTGATCAAGTATATAGATCTAGCTTTAGAAATATACTCTGCAGACATAAAAAGGATTTTTAATATAAGAGGCAAAGCTTTTAAATCGATTAATGTTGATATCGATTCTTTATCAAGGAAAGAGATTATTCAATTACTTTTAACAGACGGTAAATTAATAAAAAGACCATTTTTGGTTTACGATGAAAAAAAAGTAATATTAGGATTTAACGAAATTGAATATGCCAAACAATTTTTGTAGGGTTAAAAAATCAAGACCCGAGTAAATTTATGCGTGCTTTTGTTAAAAGTTTTTTAAAAGAATGGGGCCAACTAATTTTTTTAACCTTTTTAATTTCTTCTTGTAGATCTTTTGTGGCAGAACCACGCTATATTCCATCAGGTTCAATGCTGCCTGGGTTACAGATAAAAGATAGATTAATAATTGAAAAAATTACTTTAAAAAAGAGGGATCCAAAAAGAGGAGAAATTGTTGTTTTTAACTCTCCTTATTCATTTGATGAAAAATATATTGCTGAAAGAGATAGACCATTACCAACTAAGAGGAATTGCTTTTTTATGAGTTTGCCTCCAATGACCTGGATTCCTGGAGTAAGAGATAGAGCTTGCGATGCTTGGATCAAAAGAGTTGTGGCTATTCCAGGAGATGTAGTAACTGTAAATAAAAAGGGTGAGGTTTACATAAATAATAAAAAAATTGATGAACCTTATGATTTTTTAAAATGCGATTTTTATCCATGTTCTGAAATTAAAAATCTAAAAGTCCCCGAAGATTATTTTTTTGTTTTGGGAGATAACAGGGCTAGTAGTGAAGATTCAAGGTATTGGCCTGGAACATTTCTACCGAAAGATGCAATTTTTGGAAGAGCCTATTATAGATTTTGGCCTTTTAGAAGAATTGGTTATTTATAAATCAATTCTCATCACCTAAATGGTTAGCGCTAATTTTGCTAGAAATTCCGTTCTTTATCAAAAAAAATTTTATAGCGCTCCAGAAGCAGTTAAATCAATTATCCCGCCTAGATGTGTTGTTATGTTGAGAGCACTTATAACAGGTGGTTTGCTGGGATCATTAAATAGGTCTATTACAGTTATGCCTCCATTCCCCTGTTTTATCATCCAGATATTGGAATAATTAATGTCAAGGATTTTGCAAATGAGAGTTTTATTTACTGCATCGTGAGCAACTAGAAGGGTTAAATCATTATCTTTTTGGGATAAACAAATTTTGTCAAAAGCTTCTATTGATCTTTCTGATACATCTTTGATGGATTCGCCTTCAGGCATTGTTACCTCTTCAGGTTTGTCATGCCAATTTTTCAGTAAAATAGGCCACTTTTCTTTGATTTCTGCTTCTAGTTTACCCTCCCATAATCCGTGACTAATTTCTACAAGTGAATCTATTTTTTCTATTTTTAATTCTTTATTATTTTGAATAATTATTTGTGCAGTTTCGTAAGGCCTATGCATTGAACTTGAAAATGCCCTATTGAAAGAAATATTTCTCAAATATTCAAAAGTCTTTCTCGCCTGTTCTTTACCGTTTTCGTTTAAAGGAATATCAATTTGGCCTTGGAATCTGCCTTGTTTGTTCCAGTTTGTTTCACCATGTCTTATTAGAAATATTCTTGAATCTCCAATTTGTTTAGGAATATTTTTATTAAGATGAGATGTTTGATTTAGACATTCGATTTGTGTCTTAAAAGATTTGCCATAACTTGAAATATTTAAAATTGAGAAAGAAGCATTTTCTAATCTTATTTTTCTAAAACCTTGCTTAGGCTTATCTAATAACAAAAGGATTAAACATCTAAGGATTGCATTATGTCCAACTACTAAAATGGTTACATCATCTTTGTCTAAATAAATTCTCAAAATATCTTCTATAAAATTATTTGCTTGATCAAATAACTCTTCAATAGGTTTATAAGTTTTACCGTCACTTTTTTTTAAAATGAGATTTTCTGGATCATTTTTCCAAATAGGGTAAGTTTCTGGAAATTTGTTTTTTATTTCATCAATTTTTAGACCAGACCATTCACTAAGGTCTACCTCTAATAAATTCTTATCAAATATAATTACTTTTTTTTTATTGAAACTTTTTTTAATTGTCTTCGCAGTCTCTGCTGCTCTCACAAGAGGAGATGAATAGATTTTATCGAAGTTTATTTTTGATAATGCTTTGCCTGCTTTTAGGGCTTGTTCGTATCCTTCATCAGTTAATAATGAATCGTCTGTCCTGCCTTGAATTAATCCTTTCGCATTGAAACTGCTAAGTCCATGCCTAACTAAAACTAATCTTATAGTCATTAATATAGATTTGAAATTTATTATAATTTAATCATCTCATGGAGTGATAGAAATAGGTATATCAATATTTGAAATTTCAATGATAACTAAGTTTTGTTTTTAACTTTATAATAAATTATGATCTTCAAAAATATTTCTAAGACAAAACTATCTTTAGCTTTAATTTCTCTAGTCATAACTTTTTTCGTATGGCAACAAGGCTTAAGAGATAGTTTAAGTAGGCCATCTGTTTCATTTGACATAAGTCAAAAAGAACAGGAAATTACTGAATTAGCGATCCAATCAATACCAACAAATCTTAAAAAATTTTTTGTCACAAATGATCCTCTTGATCAAATAAATAATTTACTTTCTCAGGTCTCATTTAATGAACTAACAGAAAGAAATAAATTAATTCGTATAATTTCTTCAGAATCAAGTGAATCTTTAATTGATAAAAATATATCCAAAGGTTTAGAAAATAAAAACTATAACTTTCTAATTGATGAGATAAAAAAGAAATCCAATAATATTTCTTACAAACCAAATTCTGATAAGTTTGATTTGTTTGAGGGTGATAGATTTTTGTATCATCTTTTAAGCAAGAAATTTGATTTTGACGATAGTTCATTAATAACAAAATCATTTTCAAGCAAAATGTTTTTAAAAATATTAGCTATCAGATTAATACCACTTTTAACAATACTTTTTGGCACAATTCTGGCTTTAAAAACATTGTGGAGAGCAATATTTTTAAAAAAGTTTGGGTGGGAAGAAATTAAATCCTTAAACTTTGAATTAATAGATATGGTTTTATTAATTGCAGGTGGATTTGTTGTTTTGGGAGAAGTGCTTTCTCCTTTGTTATCAATAAGTTTAGTCCAACTTTTTTCTAAAAATATCTCAACGGAGTTGTCTCAATCTCTAAAAATATTTTTTGGATATCTTTTTATGGCTATCCCCCCATTATTTATAGTTTTTTATCAAATTAAATCTTTGTACGGTGAATTTAGTCTTAAAAAAGATTATTTTCAGTTCAATTTTTTGCCAATCAAAGATGCGACTATTGAGGGAATAAAGGGTTGGTTAACCATAGTTCCTTTTGTTTTATTGGTTTCTTTAATTATGAATAGTGTGATTGACAATCAGAATGGTAGTAACCCTTTGCTGGAAATTGTTCTCAACAATAAAAATTACTTATCATTTATTTTTTTATTCGTCACAACAACTCTATTAGCTCCTCTATTTGAGGAGATTATATTTCGCGGTATTTTACTGCCAACTCTTTCAAGAGATTTTGGGATAATTTTGGGCATCATAGTTTCAGCTTTTATCTTTGCTTTAGCTCATTTAAGCGTGGGAGAAATGCCGCCATTATTTGTCCTAGGGATAGGACTAGGAATTACAAGAATTGCTTCAGGGAGTTTGCTTTCTTCTGTAATTATGCATTCTTTGTGGAATGGATTGACCTTTTTAAATTTGTTCCTATTGAGAACATAAAGAATTTAATTTTATTACTTGCGAATCAAACCAAAAAATGTTTAGTTAATTTATAACACTTCTATATATTCCAAAATAAATAATAGATGAGAACATATGGTCAGCGATTTTATTTAAAAAAAAAAGTTTCTTACGAAAGTCAAAAAAATTTAGAAAAAATATCTAAACTAAACTTTGAATTAATACATTATTTATTCGACACCATTAATATCTCTCTTTTAGTTTTAACTTTTATATTATTTTTCTTATCTTTGGATAGCCAAGGGAAATGGTCCAAAACATATAAAACTTTATCTAAAACAAAAGCAATCAATAATAATCTCATTGACTATATTTCTAAAACAGAAGAATTTTATATTAGTGAACTTGAGTCTTTCAATACTTATAGAAAAACTAAACCTAAAGATTTAATCTATTTAGATAAAATTGCAGAAAAAAAAGAAAGTTTTTTTAAGAGAAATTTCAAAATCTTCATCAAAGGGGCTATTGACAGCAAATATCAAAAAGGATACTGATGAAAAAGTATAAAAAAATTGTTCATATTTTACCTCTTGATGAAGGGAGATTTAAAGTACTTTATATTTTTATCTTGCTTATAATACTTTGTTTGTTTGGTAGGTTAGTTAAATTACAAGTCTTTAATGCTTCAGATTTGCAAGAGATAGCAAGATTAAGACAAACTTCTAAAACTACCTCCTTAAAGAAAAGGAGATCAATTGTTGATAGAAATAATAGATTAGTTGCTTATGATAAACCACTTTATAAATTATGGGCCCATCCAAAATATTTTAGATTTCAAGGTGATTCAATTAGAGAAATTCGCAGTATTGAAGAAGTTGCAAGAAAATTATCACCAATTTTGGGTTTGAAAGCTGAAATAATCTCAGAAAAGTTTAATAACAAAATCGATGGCATCAAGCTTTTGGATAAAATTTCTGAAGAAAAAGCAGAAAAAATTAAAAACCTTCAAATAAGTGGTCTTGATTTGTTTAAATATTCTCAAAGATATTATCCACAAGGGGAACTATATTCTAATCTTGTTGGTTTTGTGAATGATGAAAATAAAGGTTCTGCAGGTTTAGAGCTTCATTTAGATAATAAAATTAAAGTTCTTAATAAAAGTAATTTAATAAAAAGAGGGGGAGATGGTACTCCTCTTCCTGATAATTCAGCACCCGGTGATTTTATTTCAGATTACAAGAGTTTAGGACTAACCATAGACTCAAAGTTACAGAAAGCATCATTTAATGCCTTATTAAGGCAAGTAAACAAATGGAAAGCAAAGAAGGGATTTGCAATAGTTATGGATGTCAATAATGGCCAGATCCTTTCCTTGGTTTCAGTCCCTTCATATAATCCAAATAAATTTTGGCAATATGATTCTGAACTCTTCAGGGGTTGGTATTCTCAAGATTTATTTGAGCCTGGTTCAACTTTTAAACCTATTAATCTTGCTTTGGCTTTAGAAGAAGGAGTAATCCAAAAAGATGGATTAGTTGAAGATATTGGAAAGATTGATGTTGGAGGATGGACACTTTCTAATTGGAATAAAAAAGGTAATGGATATATCGATTATCCAAAAGTATTGCAGGTTTCAAGTAATGTTGGGATGGTAAAAATAATGCAAAACTTAGATCCTACAATTTATTGGGATTTGCTCGAGAATTTAGGCATAAATAAAAATCTAGAGACTGACTTATTTGAATCAACCGCAGGCCAACTAAAGAGAAAAGATTTATTTGTAAATCAATCAATTGAGCCTGCTGTGGCTTCTTTTGGTCAAGGGTTCTCCATCTCGCCCCTTAAGTTGGTTCAACTTCACGCGGCTCTAGCAAATGGCGGTTTTGAAGTAACTCCCCATGTAACCTCAACCTTTAATGAAAGAGTAAACAAAAATTCAAAAAAACAATTTTTTTCAAATGAGGCCTCTAGAACTGTTCTTGAGTGGATGGAGAGCGTAGTAGATAAAGGCAGTGGATCTGAAGTTAAAATTGAGGGTTATAGAATAGCTGGGAAAACAGGTACTTCCCAAAAAGCTTTAAATGGTTCGTATATAAGTAGAGTTTGTAGTTTTGTAGCTATATTGCCAGTAAATAATCCAAAATACGTAATACTCGTGGTTATTGATGAACCATCTGGGTCTTATGCATATGGTTCAACTGTTGCAGTACCAGTTGCTAGAGAGATTATTGAGAGCTTAATAGTAATTGAAAAAATGCCTCCTCAGATTAAAGATCAAGAAATGATTGTTAAAAAACCCTAAAATTTTCCAACTTTATAAAAATTTAGTTCATTATTTGATGATTTCATTAGGAATTAAAGCTAGTTTATATATATATATGATTATCTGGATATGAAATCAATTTTAGAACAATTGTCTTCAATGACTGTTGTTGTTGCTGATACTGGAGATTTAGATTCGATAAAAAAATTTCAACCAAGGGATGCTACTACTAATCCATCACTAATACTATCTGCTGCTAAAAATCCTGATTATGTAAAATTAATTGATAAAGCTCTAGAAAGTTCAGGATATTCATTGCCCGAGGGATTCTCTGAAATAGAATTAATTAAGGAAACTGTTGACCAAGTTTCAGTATTTTTTGGAAAAGAAATATTGAAAATTATTTCAGGTCGTGTATCCACAGAAGTTGACGCAAGACTGAGTTTTGACACTGAAGCAACGGTAAAAAAAGCAAGAAAATTAATTAATCTCTATAAAAATTTTGGAATTGAGAAGGAAAGAATCTTAATTAAGATTGCCTCAACCTGGGAAGGAATTAAAGCAGCTGAAATCTTGGAAAAAGAAGGTATTAAATGCAACTTAACTTTACTTTTTAACTTCTGCCAAGCTGTAACTTGTGCAAATGCAAAGATTACTTTAATCTCTCCGTTCGTTGGTCGTATATTGGATTGGCATAAAGCGAAAACTGGCAAAACTAGTTTTATAGGTTCTGAAGACCCTGGCGTTATTTCGGTTACACAAATTTATAAGTACTTTAAAGAAAAGGGATTCAAGACAGAAGTAATGGGAGCTAGTTTTAGAAATCTTGATGAAATAAAAGAATTAGCAGGTTGCGATCTTTTAACAATCGCGCCAAAATTTCTTGAGCAACTAAAAAATGAAAAAGGAGATTTAATTAGAAAATTAGATGCAAGTACCCAAATAAATAACTCTATTGACTACAAATTTGAAGAAAAAGATTTCAGATTAAGTATGTTAGAGGATCAAATGGCTAGCGAGAAGCTTAGCGAAGGTATAACAGGATTTAGTAAGGCCATAGAAGAATTAGAAGAGCTTTTAAAAAAAAGATTATCAGAAATTAAAAATCATAAATTAATTTCTACTAAATAAATCCAAGTTTTAATTGAAAAAAATTAAATCCTACTTTTTGTTAATAATCTTTTGATGACTCTTTTTGCTATGTCTTCATAATTCATTTCTCCAGACAATATTTGAGCAATACGTTTAGGTGCTGTTTTTCGTTTAACACCTAACTGATAACCGGTTCTCGGAAATCTGTAAAAAACCTGTGCAATTCTCCTACCCCAAGCCATTGATTTCCCCCAATTGTTGTTAATTTTTTTCGTGTAAAGATTTAAATCATCTACTTTCCCTGATAGGCATTGGTCTATGCATTCTGCAGCATAAAAACTGCTGATTAAGGACGGTCTTATCCCTTCAGCTAAAAATGGATCGCATAGAGAGGCTGCATCTCCAACCGCTAAAACTTTATCACCATTTATTGGATGGATGCCATTCCAGATTCTCAGTTTTTTATTAATTGTTTTGTAAGGAAAATCATCAAATCCGAAGCTTCTAATAACTTCATTATTTATAGCCTGATTTTCTAGAAGACCATTATTTATAAAAGTACCTAATCCAATATTTAAGCTTTCTTTTAATGGGAATGCCCATGCAAATCCATATTTTATAAATCCAAATTCAAATCTAACTGTATTTCTAGGAATTTCACCTAAACCTTTCAATCTTAATGAGATTGTGTTTGCAAATTTCGGTTTTCTTGGCCCCAATTTGAAATATCCGGACCATTTGGATTGGGAGCCGTCTGCAACAACAAGAAATTCAGATATGTATTTTCTTTTGTTATTGCAAGTAATTTCCCATTTATCATTTTTTTTTATGATTGTTTCTACTAAAACTTGTCTTATTATCTGAGCCCCATTTCTTAAGGAATCATCTAGTAATAATTGATCAAATTTCTCTCTTTTAATAATCCAAAAAGGCGATTCACCAGTCAGATCAGCAGTCACATTATCTTTAGCCTTCCATCTGAATTCAACTTTCTTAATTTTTGATTCTATAGAATCTTCTATATCTAAAGGAAGAAATCTTTGCATTGAAGATGCCATCCCACCTGCACATGGTTTGTAATCTTGGAATTTTTCTTTTTCAATAATTAAAACAGAATATCCTTTCTTTGATAGGTTAAGAGCGGTGGAAGATCCTGATAAACCTCCACCAATTATTACAACGTCAAATTCTATCAAACTTTTAGAATTTCCTTCTCTTTTTCAGACAATTTAGTTTCTATTAAATTAATAAATTTATCAGTAATTTTCTGAATTGCAGATTGATTATCTCTTGATTCGTCAATAGAAATAAGACCATCTTTTTCTTCTTTTTTTTCTTTATCAACAGCATCTCTTCTAATATTTCTCAAAGCCACTTTTCCTTCCTCTGCATATTTAGAGGCTAATTTACAAAATTCTTTTCTTCTTTCCTCTGTTAAAGGAGGAACATTTATTCTTATTACTTTCCCATCATTATTTGGAGTAATACCTAAATCGCTCATCGAAATAGATTTCTCTATCGCTTGTAAACATGAAATATCAAACGGTTGTATTGAAATTGTTTGTGAATCAACAGTACTTATTGCAGCAAGTGACTTAATTGGTGTTTCTGCGCCGTAGTACTCAACACTTATTCTGTCTAATAATGAAGAATTAGCTCTGCCTGTCCTTATTGTATTAAAGTTTCTTTGCGTTGCTTCAATACTTTTATTCATATTTTCATGAATTTCTTGTTCTTTCATAATAAAAAAATTTAAGTAAGCTTTAACTAATTAATGAACCTATAGGCTCCCCAGAAACAGCTTTAGAGATGTTCCCTTTTTTGAATATATCAAATACCATAATAGGGATATTGTTATCTTTGCATAGAGCAATTGCTGTACTATCCATTACTGCGATTTCATCACTAAGAACTTGTTGATAACTAAGAGTAGAATATTTTTTTGCTTCTTTAAATTTATTGGGATCACAATTATATACTCCATCAACTTTGGTAGCCTTCATAACAACTTCAGCATTTATCTCTGCTGCCCTCAAAGCCGCTGTAGTGTCAGTTGTAAAAAATGGATTGCCGCATCCACCTCCGAAGACTACAACTCTACCTTTTTCTAGGTGTCTCATGGCTCTTCTTCTGATATAGGGTTCTGCAATTTCCTGCATTTCTATTGCAGTTTGAACTCTTGTTGCTACTCCTACTCTTTCCAAACCATCTTGGAGTGAAATCGCATTCATTACTGTTGCTAACATCCCGACATAATCAGCCGTAGCTCTATCCATACCATCTGCAGACCCTTTGAGCCCCCTAAAAATATTCCCACCCCCAACAACTATTGCAAGTTGTACATTATTTTCGACTACTTTTGAAACATCCTCAGCAATGGACTGAACTATAGCAGGATCAATACCATAAGGTTTTTCACCCATGAGTGCTTCACCACTAAGTTTTAAGAGAACTCTTTTGTAAGTCATTCAATGATTGTACTTTTAAGACATTAGCAAGTAAATGCATCAAATTTATTTTTTGTTCAGATATTGCTTGCTTCTTTAAACATTTCTAAACCTGCCTAAAGAGAATTAAAATAATAATTTGCTTAAACTAAAACTCAACACACTTTTGTGCTTTTATTCCTTGCTCTCTAAAAGGATGTTTTATTAGTTTCATTTCTGTAACTAAATCTGCGTAATTGATAATAGAATCAGAAGCCCCTCTTCCAGTTAAAACAATATGATTTTTTCTATTATTTAGACTTTTTAAAAAAGTGATTATTACTTCTGAATCAAGATATCCAAGTTTTGTCGCTATGTTAATTTCATCAAGGATTATAAGTTTATAAGATTCATTCTTTATATATTTTTTGGCTAGATGCCATGCTTCTTGAACTAATTTCTCATCTCTAATTCTATCTTGTGTTTCCCAAGTAAATCCTTCTCCTAATGCATGCCAAGAAATATTTGAGGAAAAATATTTAAGTGCTTTTTCTTCTCCAGTGGTCCAGCCCCCCTTAATAAATTGAATAATTGCTACTTTATAACCGTGCCCTATTGTCCTTAAGGCCATCCCTAAAGATGCAGTTGTTTTACCTTTGCCATTCCCTGTGAAAACAATCAATAAACCTTTTTTTGTTTTTCTAATTTGTAGTCTTTCAGCTTGAATATCTTTTCTTCGCTGCATCCTTTTTTTATATGAGCCCTCATTGCTCTCTGGGGATAGTTTTCCTCCCATACCAAGTTCTTTTGCTTGATTATCGAGGTTGAATATTTTCTCGGTAGATAAAGGTTCTTCTTTCATATAACTGTAATTTTATTTAGTGATTATAAATCTTTAAATACTTTTAGTTCTTTTTACTTTTAAAAGTGCATTATTAACCGCCTGTTGTTGATCTCTTTTAGTAATCCAATGGTGATAAGTTTGAGTATGTAGGCTAACTGAATGTCCCATCATTCTGGCAGCTACTGTATCAGGTAAATCATAAAAAATTGTCCTTACTGCCCAAGCATGTCTCAGATCATAAGGTTTTATTTGTAAAGAGTAACGCTTAAACTGATCTGTAATTTTTTTTCCAATATTCTGTAAGGTTGTGATTTTAAGGTCTCTATTAATATTTGGCAGTAATTCAGGATTTTCACCAAGTTTTGATAATTCGAACTTTTCTACCCATTCAGGATGGAATGGCCAAACTTGATGTTCCCCTGTTTTAGTAGTAGGTAAAACTCTAATAATTTTGTCTCCAAAATTTGTTAGAGAACTTAAATCACAAAAAAATACTTCATGATTTCTTAATCCATATGTAGCCATCAAACCAAAAACGAATTTCCAAGATTTGTTTGGGATCCTCTCCCAAAGCTTCTCTATTAACTCGTCTTTGGGTAGATCTCTAAATCCTGCTTTATTCAGACCATATCCTCTAGAATTTAATTTCCAATCTTCTGGAAGTTGAATATCCAAATACTTAGCCAAAACATTTAAGGAAGTAGCGCATTGTTTTCTACTTCTGCTACCTTCCTTGTAGCTTTCAAGTGTTTTTTGAAATATTTTATCTAATGATTCATTCTCATAAACATTATAAATATCGAGAATTCTTTTCAGATAAGGCTTGTAAGAACTTCTCCAAGTAGTTTTTCTAGTGCTGCTTAGATATTCACTCTTGCCTTCTTTAAAAAAAAATTCCTCAAATTGATTTAATTTACTTGGAAATTCAAAATCATTTTTTATTTGCTTTTTATTAGGATTGCCTATCCAATTAATCCATTCAAATTGATTTAATTCCAGTTGCAAATTGATTAATTGCAATTTTTTTTTAGCCTCTTCCAATCCATAAATATCAGCCTTTATACCAAGAGATATTCTTTGAATTTTAAAGTTTTTTTTATCTTCTTTAGAAGGTAATGAACCTCTAATATTTAATTTTTCTCCTCTTTTTTCGATTCTAAGCTTGCTGCCTTGAGTAGCAAATTTATCATTGATATTATTAATTTCCTGAATTACGTTCATTTAATTCTATAATTGACCATATAATGACGTTTTTAATGTTGATTTTCAATCTCCATAAATTTTAAATGGATAAAATAGGCGTCTTACTAATGAATTTAGGAGGGCCTGAACGCATTACTGATGTAGGCCCATTCTTATATAATCTTTTTTCTGATCCAGAGATAATCAGGACACCATTTCCTGCTTTTCAAAAACCTTTAGCTTGGTTAATTAGTACTCTTAGAAGTACTACTTCACAACAAGCCTACCTTTCTATAGGTGGAGGATCTCCCATCAGAAGAATAACTGAACAACAAGCAAGAGAATTGCAATCTAATTTAAGGGATAAAGGGTTAAATGCTACTACCTACATCGCTATGAGGTATTGGCATCCTTTTACTGAATCAGCTATTGCTGATATGAAAGCAGATGGGATAGATCATATTGTTGTCTTACCTTTATATCCACATTTTTCAATAAGTACAAGCGGTTCAAGCTTTAGAGAATTAAAAAAATTACGAGACTCTGACGATGATTTTAAAAAAATCCCAATGAGATGTGTAAGAAGTTGGTTCAGCCAGTCAGGTTATTTAAAGTCAATGGTCGAACTAATTTCCGAACAAATTTCACGTTGTGAATTGCCTACAAATGCGCATATATTTTTTACTGCTCATGGAGTTCCTAAGAGTTATGTAGAGGAAGCTGGAGACCCATATAAGCAACAAATTGAAGATTGTTCTTTATTGATAATAAATGAGCTAGAAAAATATTTAGGGTACAGTAACCCATATACACTTTCTTATCAAAGTAGAGTTGGTCCAGTTGAATGGTTGAAGCCATATACAGAAGAAGTTTTAGCTGATCTTGGAAGGTCAAATGTTGAAGATCTTATAGTTGTGCCCATAAGTTTTGTTGGAGAGCATATTGAAACATTGCAAGAAATAGATATTGAATATAAAGAAATTGCCGAAAAAGCTGGTATTAAAAATTTTCGAAGAGTAAAGGCCCTTAATACTCATCCTACTTTTATTGAGGGGCTTAGTGATCTAGTGGTTTCTTGTTTGGAAGGTCCACTAGTTAATATTGAAGAAGCTTCTCAGTTGCCTGAAAAAGTTAAACTTTATCCCCAAGAAAAATGGCAATGGGGTTGGAATAATAGCTCAGAGGTTTGGAATGGAAGAGTTGCTATGGTTGTTTTTCTATTACTTTTTATTGAACTTATTTCAGGCTCTGGACCTTTACATAGGCTAGGAATTTTATAAAGATCAATTTGTATTTTCTTAAGATAATAAAATTTATTGAGAGATTTTTATTAATTCATTTCTGACATTACATTTCTAAACGAGGCAAAAATATTCAATTAAGTTTAATATTTATAGTAAATATTGAATTTCTTTAGTGACTCTTACTTCGAGATCCTTGTCAAAGGATAGTTCAAAAAATGAAAATCCAGTTTGGATAACTGGTGCAGATGCACTAATGGATTCCCTTAAAATTCATGGAGTAAAGGTTATATTTGGATATCCTGGAGGGGCCATACTTCCAATATATGATGCTGTTCATAAAGCAGAACAAGATGGTTGGTTAAAGCATTATATGGTGAGACATGAACAAGGAGGTTCTCATGCAGCTGATGGATATGCAAGATCAACTGGTGAAGTAGGAGTGTGTTTCGGGACCTCAGGTCCTGGTGCAACAAATTTGGTAACGGGAATTGCTACTGCTCAAATGGATTCCGTCCCTTTAGTAATAGTTACAGGTCAAGTCCCAAGACCTGCTATAGGCACAGATGCTTTTCAAGAAACTGATATTTTTGGAATTACTCTTCCAATCGTTAAGCATTCATGGGTAATAAGAAATCCTTCAGACATAGCGAAAGTAGTTTCAGAAGCTTTTTTTATAGCATCTTCTGGAAGACCCGGCCCTGTTTTAATTGATATACCAAAGGATGTAGGCCAAGAATTCTTTCATTACCAAAGAGTTATGCCTGGTGAGATTATTCCAAAGGGATTTAAAAGAAACGGAGAGATTAATGATTGTGATATAAAAAAAGCTATTAAATTAATTGAGGAGTCTGAAAGACCCCTTCTTTACGTTGGTGGTGGTGCAATATCTTCGGGGGCGCATGAAGAGATAAGAATCTTGGCAAAGAATTATCAAATACCGGTTACTACGACCTTAATGGGAAAAGGTGCTTTTGATGAAAAAGATAATTTATCAGTTGGGATGTTAGGCATGCATGGAACTGCATACGCAAATTTTGCAGTTACAGAATGTGATCTTTTAATAGCTATTGGAGCTAGATTCGATGATAGGGTGACTGGGAAATTAGATACTTTTGCACCTAATGCAAGGGTTATTCATATAGATATTGACCCGGCGGAAGTTAATAAAAATAGGCGTGTAGACGTTGCAATTGTTTCTGACGTATCAAAAGCTGTTAGCAAAATTAATGAAAAATCTTTTAATAATAAATTTGTTTGTCAGACGAAGAACTGGTTAGAAAAAATTGCTTTGTGGAAAAATAAACATCCTTTGTACAACCCACCTAAAGAAGGAGAAATATATCCTCAGGAAGTTCTTTTGAAAGTTAGGGAACTTTCACCGGAAGCTTATATTACTACAGATGTAGGACAACATCAGATGTGGGCTGCTCAATATCTTAGGAATTCTCCTAGAAAATGGATAAGTAGTGCAGGCTTAGGAACTATGGGTTTTGGATTGCCAGCGGCAATTGGAGTTAAGGCAGCCTTACCTAATTCAGAGGTTATTTGCATAGCAGGTGATGCAAGCGTCTTAATGAATATTCAAGAATTAGGAACTTTATCTCAATATGGGTTAAAGGTAAAGCTGATAATCATAAATAATCGCTGGCAGGGGATGGTAAGGCAATGGCAGGAAAGTTTCTACAATGAAAGGTATTCCTCATCTGATATGAGTTGTGGTGAGCCTGATTTTGTAAAACTTGCTGAGTCTTTCGGAGTCAAAGGATACTTAATGTCTGATAGAAAACAATTACAGAATGAATTACAACATGCGCTAGATCATGACGGCCCTGCCTTGATAAATATTCTTGTTAGAAGAGGTGAAAATTGTTACCCAATGGTCCCTCCTGGGAAAAGTAACGCTCAAATGGTTGGATATGTGAATTGTGAAGACTAATTTTTTTAAAATACCTCATTTAAAAAATTTACTTTAAGTAAAATTTAAAAATTCAAAAATTTCTGAATTGAAAAAATTATCAAAATTTTTAATAATAGCCTGCTTGATTTTTCTTAATCCTGTAATAGTTAACTCGGCTGAAATTCTTCAAATTAAAAGTTCAAATACTATTTTGGTGGGAGATCAAAATAGGAATTTAACAATTCGATTATTTTGTGTAGATGTAAATGCAAATGATGAACTTGAAGCAACTAATTTACTTAAGAGTGAATTTCCTAGAGGAAGCAAAGTAAAAATAAAACCTTTTGGTTTTAAGGAAAATGTATTGTTAGCCAAAGTTTTTAATATTAAAGGTACTAAGGAAATGTCCGAATTATTAGTTGCGAAAAACTTTACAAGAGAAAATTGTCCAAATTAACTATCTCTAAGAGCAAATAAAACTCCATTGTCTTGAGATTGTTTTGTTTCTTCTCCATGAATTAAATTGATTTTTTAATTCGTAGGTGCATAAATTTGAGATTTCAATATTTGTATTGGGTATGTTCTCATTCAAAAGTTGTCTATAGGCAAATCTTTTAAGATCAAGTTGATTTAAGTTTTGCTCTTTCAAATGATTTAAATCATTAAAACAAGGATTTTTTTCAGCTCTGATCAAATTGAATGTTATTTTTTTGTTTTCGGCCTTTCTATAAAATTCTTTAAGTGTCCTTTTATCAACTAGATAATTTTTCTTCGATATCGCTGGCCCTATTGCAACAAGTAAGTCATCTCTAGAAGACTCTAAATTATCGAAAATTGTAACCAGATTTTTGATTATTTTTTTTTCTAAGCCTTTTCTTCCACAATGCAAGGCTGCTACATTTCTTGTCCTTTTATCTGCAAAAAATATTGGCATGCAATCAGCTGTGTAAACCCATAAGTTTTGATTGCATTTATCACCAACAAGACCATCTGCTTCAACCTTATTCCCTTCTTGTGAATGTGATCCAAAAGCCAACATATTACTGTGAATCTGCTCAGATAAACAATTTACAGACTTTTCATTAAAGTGATTTCCTAATAATTGCAGAAATTTCTTAGAGCTAGAATTTGTAAAGTATGCATGTTGAAAATTATGTTGACTAAGGATAGGTGATGAATAGTACTCAAATTTTTTGTTTTGAATAAAAATTTCAGTTTTTGAGAAATATATTTCTTTGTAATTAATAGTCCCTCTCCTAACCTGAATTTATGAAATTAATTCAATATCTCTTAAGATCCAGAATCCTGCAAATTTTTCGATGTATGGCGTTGACTGTATAGAAATAAATTGATAACCAAAAGAATTTTTTTTATTCTCTAAAAACTTTGTACTTAAAATGTTTGCATCTTTTTCTGGTAAATCTGTTACCAGCCACTTATCGTCTTCTGAAGCTTCAAGTATGAGTTGGTTCTTACGTATAATTAATTTAATAGGTTCTAAACAGCTGAACCATGCAGAAAGTGCTAAGGATCTATCTTTGCTAAAGAGTCTTAATCCTGGAACCAAGTTATTATCATCTAAAAGCTGCTGTATTGGGAAAATATCTCCAAATTCCATAGGCCAATTTTCTGCTGTTTTTAATTCGCCAATTGATATTTCAGAGATTGTTAAAGCATCACCCCTTACTGCTTCTGGTAAAGGTTTAGGTGAGTTTTCTATTGTAGAAGTAAAAGTTGGCGCTAGTACACCGCTTACATAACCATTTTCCTTTGGATAAATCTCTTTTTCAAGAAATTCGATTCTATCGAACAAATTATAGGTTCTTCTACTGACAAGAGCCTCAATCTTAGTGGCTTCCAGAGATTTTTTAATTATGGACTTCATTGATGACCTCCAGAATCGAACTATAGAAGGTTTCGCCCACCCTTCTTTTTTTGCTTCATTTATTGCTTCATTAAGAGCCTTTGTAAGCCATATCGAATTAACTTCATTAGCAGGACATTTTTTATTCCATAAAAAAGTATCCTTTATCTTATAACTTCTTGTAGAGCAAATAATTAACTCCCATCTTTTTTTCCCATTTGCTTCAATTATTGGTCTTGAATAAAAGTCTAATTCCCAATCTGAAGTTTTTAGTTCAATACTTGATTCTGTTTTTTTATTAAGGTTCATTTATCTTTTTCTTTTTTATAGAAGAGTGCTTTTGTTTTTAATGCTCTTTCTCTGGCTTCTTGCATAACTTTTTGTTTATCAATAATTAATTCTCCAGCAGAGTTCTCTAAGAGTGCTGTATTAAGACCAATGCGACCTTTCTCGAGGTCAATTTCAGATATTAAAGCTTTTATAATTTCCCCTTCTCTAAAAATTTCTCGTAAAGAACGAATAGATCCATTTGTTAGTGAGGATTGATGAAGAAGTCCACTAGCTCCACCTAAATCAATAAAGAAGCCATATGGTTTTATTGCTAAAACTTCTCCTTCAATTAATTGACCTAATTCTAAACTTGTAAGTTTAGATACTAATAATGCTTTCTTTTCAGAGAGAACTAATTTTCTGGATTCTGGATTCACCTCTAGAAAAGCTACTTTTAAATTTTTGCCAACAAAAGATGTATGATCTTGGCCATCTTCAAGTTGGGATCTTGGGATGAATCCTCTCAATCCATCTACATCGCACGTAAGCCCGCCTCTATTAAATCCATTAATTAAAACGTCAATTAATTCTCCATTCTTTGAAGAAATTGATACTTTCTCCCAACTTTTCCTGAGAATTAATGCCCTAGCACTAACTGTTACCATTCCATCAGCATTTTGTTCTTTGATAACTAAAACTTCCATTTCAAGGCCTATAGAAAATTTTTCTTTAAAGTTAGTTATGACCCCTAACCCACATTCTTTTTTTGGCATATAACCAGGTGCTTTCCCGCCAATGTCAACATATAGACCATCACTTTCAATTGCTATAACCTTCCCTGAAATTGTTTCTCCAGTGGCCCCTATTGGTTCATTTGCATTTAAAGCCTCTAAAAAAGCACTCTCATCAAAATCGAATTCATCAACGGTTCTTTCTAATTGAAATTCTGTGTTTTGTTCAGAAAAGTTGAGGGGTTTATTTAAGTCTTGTTGATAACTATCAAAAGCTTTAATGTTTTCATTGCTGTTCTCAATTTCTTTTACTGATTCATCTTTAATTACTTGAGGTTTGATTACGATATTTTCATTCTTAGTTTCCTCTTGCGAATAGGTTTTCTCATTCTGAATTTCTTGAGACTTTTTTTGAGTATCTTTCTTACTGATGTGAAGAACCTGAAGAGGTTTCTTTAAATCTTTTTTTTGGCCCTTTTGTTGGATATTATTTTGGGCATTTTTATCACTGACTCCCATCGTAGGTAAAATAAGAATGATTAATTATTAACATACTCTAAATGTTAGTACTCAAAATTAAAATTAATGAACTTTAAACCAATATCTAATAAATTTGAATATTTAAATTGGCAAGAAATTGAGAGTATTGCAAAAGACAAAAGATCAACAGTGATTTGGCCATTTGGCGCTGTTGAGCAACATGGTCCGCATTTACCTCTTGCTACAGATAGTATTTTTGTTGATGAAATCATTAGCGAAGTTTTTAAATTATTCTCTCCAGATATTCCATTAAAAAAACTTCCAACTCAATATATTGGGTTTTCTCCAGAACATAAGGGTTTTGCCGGGACAATTTCCCTTTCGTCAAATTTAATAACATCAATGATTAAGGAAGTTGGAGGTCAATTATCTGAAATGGGTTTTAAAAGATTGATATTGATTAATGGACATGGCGGTCAAATCTCACTATTAAATACAGCGGCAAGAGAGCTACGAAGTTTTGCCCCTGGGATGGCAGTTTTCCCTTGTTTTTTATGGAGTGGTGTCAATGGATTAACTGAATTGTTAACAAAAACCGAAATCGAGCATGGGCTTCATGCTTCATTAGCTGAAACAAGTTTGATGCTCGCTTTAAAACCAGAATTAGTTGGCGATGAACGTCCACATGATGGTATTAAAAAACAAATTCCAGAAGGTTGGAGTCTAGAGGGGAATGCCCCTACTGCTTGGCTTACTGACGACTTCAGTAAATCAGGCGTTATTGGGGATAGCAGAGGAGCAAATGAGTTTTTAGGAAAAAATTTAAAGGAATTATTGATTAATCATTGGTTCAAATTGATAATGAATCTGATGCAATCTGATTGGCCAAATTAATTTCAAATAATTTTTTAGTAAAAATTGTGACTTAACAATTGAAACTATTTTCATCATATTTAAACAAACTCACTATAATAATGTAATATTCATGCATAATGAGCAAAAGATTACTGACATGCAAACTCTAGAATCACATAAAAAAACTATTGAGGAATCAACTAATACGAATTCTTTAAATTTGCCAGACTTTACTACTGATTCTTATAAGGATGCTTATAGCAGAATAAATGCAATTGTCATAGAGGGAGAGCAAGAGGCTCATGATAATTACATTTCAATCGCAACGTTAATACCAAATGAGTTAGAAGAGTTAACTAAATTGGCGAGAATGGAAATGAAACATAAAAAAGGATTTACTGCATGTGGAAGAAATCTAGGTGTAGTAGCTGATATGGAATTTGCAAAAAAATTCTTTTCTAAATTACATGGTAATTTTCAAGTTGCTCTAGAAAAAGGAAATTTAACAACATGTCTTTTAATCCAAGCTATTTTAATCGAAGCTTTTGCAATTTCTGCCTATAACGTCTACATACGAGTTGCAGATCCTTTTGCAAAGAAAATAACTGAGGGAGTTGTTAAAGACGAATATCTTCATTTGAATTATGGTCAAGAGTGGCTTAAAGAGAACTTGTCTACGTGTAAAGAGGAGTTAATGGAAGCTAATAAGGTCAACCTTCCTTTAATCAAAAAGATGTTAGATGAAGTAGCAGAAGATGCATCAGTTTTAGCTATGGACAGAGAAGAACTAATGGAAGAATTTATGATTGCTTATCAAGATACCCTTTTAGAAATTGGTTTAGATAATAGAGAAATTGCCAGAATGGCTATGGCAGCAATTGTTTAATTATTTTTCTACTTAAGCAATCTAATACTTAATTATATCTATTTAAGTAGTTACCTCTGTGCTATTGTTCATAACATCATATAGAAACCATTAATAAATCTTAAATGTTTGGGTTAATAGGCCACTCAACTAGTTTTGAAGATGCAAAAAGAAAAGCTTCGTTACTAGGATTTGATCATATTGCTGATGGCGACCTAGATGTTTGGTGTACAGCTCCTCCTCAGTTAGTTGAGAATGTAGAAGTTAAGAGTGCTACTGGAATATCTATTGAAGGTTCCTACATAGATTCTTGCTTTGTTCCTGAAATGCTTTCTAGATTTAAAACAGCAAGAAGAAAAGTATTAAATGCTATGGAACTTGCTCAGAAAAAAGGGATTAACATAACCGCTTTAGGAGGATTTACTTCTATTATTTTTGAAAATTTTAATCTACTTCAGCATAAACAAATTAGAAATACTTCATTGGAGTGGGAAAGGTTCACTACTGGTAATACTCATACTGCCTGGGTCATTTGTAAGCAACTAGAAATAAATGCTCCTCGCATTGGAATAGACCTTAAAAAAGCTACTGTTGCTGTTATTGGTGCTACAGGGGATATAGGGAGTGCTGTTTGTAGATGGCTTATTAATAAAACTGGGATTTCAGAACTTCTTATGGTAGCAAGACAACAAGAACCACTAGCTCTATTACAAAAAGAATTAGATGGTGGCACCATAACAAGTTTAGATGAGGCATTGCCTCAGGCGGATATTGTTGTATGGGTTGCAAGTATGCCTAAAACTATTGAAATAGATACTGACAATTTAAAAAAACCATGTTTAATGATTGATGGTGGATACCCCAAAAATCTCGATGAAAAATTTCAGGGTGAAAATATTCATATTTTAAAAGGAGGTATAGTAAAGTTTTTCAATGATATTGGTTGGAATATGATGGAACTTGCAGAAATGCAAAACCCTCAGAGAGAGATGTTTGCTTGTTTTGCAGAAGCAATGATTTTAGAGTTTGAAAAGTGTCATACAAACTTTAGTTGGGGAAGAAACAACATTTCTCTAGAAAAAATGGAATTTATAGGAGCAGCTTCTTTAAAACATGGTTTTTCTGCGATTGGATTTGATAAGCAGCCTAAAGTATTAACTGTCTAAATTATGGCTAAACGTTACCTCCTTGATTTTGAAAAGCCTCTTGTTGAACTTGAGAAACAGATTGAGCAAATTAAAGAATTAGCTCGAGATTCAGAAGTAGATGTTAGTCAACAGCTTCTACAGCTTGAAACCTTAGCTGCTCGAAGAAGAGAAGAAATATTTAAATCTCTCACTCCTGCACAAAAGATTCAGGTAGCTAGACACCCTCAAAGGCCAAGCACTTTGGACTTTGTTCAAATGTTTTGTGATGACTGGATCGAATTACATGGAGACAGAAATGGCGGCGATGATATGGCATTAATTGGGGGGATAGGTTCGATAAATAATAGACCAGTGTTAATGTTAGGGCATCAGAAGGGAAGAGATACAAAAGAAAATGTAGTAAGAAACTTCGGGATGGCAAAGCCAGGAGGTTACAGAAAAGCTCTTAGATTAATGCAACATGCTGATAGATTTTCATTGCCAATTCTTACATTTATTGATACTCCTGGAGCTTATGCAGGTTTAACTGCTGAAGAACAGGGCCAAGGAGAAGCGATAGCAAGAAACTTAAGGGAAATGTTTGGATTGAAAGTCCCTATAGTGGCAACTGTCATTGGAGAAGGAGGTTCTGGAGGTGCACTTGGAATAGGCGTTGCTGACCGATTACTAATGTTTGAACACAGTGTTTATACAGTTGCTAGTCCAGAAGCATGTGCATCAATTTTATGGAGAGATGCTGCAAAGGCGCCAGAAGCTGCATCAGCACTTAAAATCACAGGTAAAGATTTACTTAAATTGGGGATAATAGATGAAGTATTGCCGGAACCTTCTGGGGGTAATAATTGGGCTCCTTTAGAAGCTGGTAATACACTAAAGGAGGCTATTGAGAAACACCTTAATGACTTACTGCAAATGACTAAAGACGAACTAATTGAGGAAAGGTATAAAAAGTTTAGGGTTTTAGGTAAATTTATCGAGGCAAATAATATTGAAGAGATTTATAGTGAAATTCCTCAAAAAACAGAATAAATTGAAATTAGCGTTTATTACTGGTGCTACGAAAGGTATTGGTAGATCTACCGCAATTACTTTTGCGAACGCTGGATGGGATTTAATTTTACTTTCCAGGAACATGGATTTAATGGAGAAACTAAAGAGTGAACTACTTAATACCAAATCAAAAATTAGCCTTGTTAAATGTGATTTATCTAATCCTCTAGAAATAGAGAATTGTGTTAAAAAAGCAATTGATAAATATGGGTGCCCTTCAGTCTTGATAAATAATGCTGGTTGTGCATTTAATGGGTCTCTAGTTGAAATGGACTTGAGAAAATGGGAACAAATTTTGCAAATAAACCTCACAAGTGTTTTTCAAATTTGTAGCTCAATTGTTCCTCAAATGAGAAAAAATGGTGGTTTAGTTATTAATGTTAGTAGCCATGCTTCTTATAATGCATTCCCACAATGGGGAGCATATTGTATTTCAAAGTCTGCACTAGCTATGTTTACTAAATGCTTAAGGGAGGAGGAGAGATCTAATTCAATTAGAGCATGCACCTTGACTCTAGGTTCAGTAAATACTCCTCTTTGGGACTCAGAATCAATTAATTCTGATTTTGATAGAACTTCTATGCTCTCCTCAAGTGAGGTATCAGATACTATTCTCTACATAGCTCAAAAACCAGAATCACAATTAATTGAAGACTTAACTTTAATGCCTTCCGGAGGGGTTTTTTAAAGATTTCGTTTATCTATTTTATCCTTAAAAAGTGATATTTTTTAGGGCTGCTTGAACCCGATTGAACAAAAGAATGTGATATAGTGTATAAGCAATTAAGCTTTTGGAAGATACAGTTAATTAAGTTGCATACAATTTTCTGTTTAGAATTTTATGACCTCTACATTACCCAACGATAATATTAGAAACTTTGACGACCAGATTACTAATAGACTAATCTCCGAAATTATAAGAGACAGAATTAAAAATTCTGGTATGAGGTTTAGTGCTAATGACAATATTGCAGATTTTATAAATCCTGGAGAATTAGAAATTTTAGAAAAAGAAGTTGCTTCAAGAGTTAAAGACTTACTCAAGTCCTTAGTAATTGATGTTGAGAATGACCATAATACTCAAGAGACAGCTGAAAGAGTCTCAAAAATGTATTTAAATGAGGTTTTTAAAGGGAGATATCATGAACAACCTAAAGTTACAAGTTTCCCAAATGATAAGAACCTTGATGAGATTTATACAGTTGGCCCTATTTCTGTTAGATCTGCATGTTCACACCATTTAGTTCCAATTCTTGGAGAATGTTGGATTGGTATTAAACCTGGGAATAAAGTCATTGGACTTTCAAAATTTGCGAGAGTTGCTGATTGGGTTTTTTCAAGACCTCATATTCAAGAAGAAGCTGTAATGATACTGGCAGATGAAATTGAAAAGTTATGTGAACCTAAAGGTTTAGGTATTATTGTAAAGGCACAGCATTATTGTATGAAATGGAGGGGAGTTAAAGAACCAAATACAAGTATGATTAATTCTGTTGTAAGAGGTGATTTTAGACATGATTTGAGTTTAAAACAAGAATTCTTTGAGCTTGTAAAACAGCAATCTGCTTCTAATAATTATTAATTTTATTTTAAATAACTAATAAGATCTGCTGTTCTTTTTAGATCTTTTAAACCTGGAGATATTTCAATACTGCTAGAAATATCTAGTCCATCTGGCTTGATTTCAGTTAAAATCTCATTAATCCATTCAATTGATATCCCTCCTGCTAACCACCACGGTTTGCTAAATTTTAGATTTTTTAAATAAACGGATTTTATTTTTTCCCCCGAACCTCCATAAGTTTCTTTATTCCACGAATCAAGTAGTATCGCATCTACGAAATCTTCAAAAGGTTTTATATTGTCTAAGTCCTTTTCCGTTTTTATTCTGAAAGCTTTCCATATTCCAATATCTGGAATCTTTTCTCTTAATTCTTTGCAGTAATCAATATCTTCATCTCCATGTAATTGAATGATTGTTTCACTTGGGTTCCCTAAGAAATTTTTAATAATTGAATCTATTGAACAATTTTGCACTACAGAAACTCTCTCGATTTTTGGATAAAAACTTTCTAGGGTATTAAAGATTTTTTTCTTTTTTATAGCTGATATATACCTTGGTGACTCTTCAACAGAAATAATTCCGATAGCATTCGCTCCTAATTTGGCGATTTGAAGAGCTTGTTCTTCAGATGTAAGTCCACAAATTTTAACTAAAGTATTAGTCTTGGGCATATCATTATCCTGTATGTAAAATTAATATTATTGGTAAATATAGCGGAGATTATTTTTGAGAAGTTGGCAAATTTTTAAAATATGGGGAATTCCCTTCAAAATTCATCCTTATTGGTTTGCGATTCTCTTTTTGTTCGCATGGAGTATAAGTAATCAGGTTAATTTAACCTCAGGTGATATTTACAATACTAAAGAAGCTTGGATTATAGGATTTTTAACTTCTTTTTTCTTATTATCTTCAATTATTTCTCATGAGGTTTTACATACCTTTGTTTCCATAAATCAGGGTGTAAAAATAAAAAACATTACTTTTTATTTTCTTGGGGCAATTTTACAAATAGATAAGTATTGTCAAACTTCTTTGGGTAATATAAAAATCGCAATTGTTAGACCTCTATTATGTTTTGCTACAGCATTTATTTTACTTTTGATTAGCAATTACAGTGCATCTCAAGAGCTAATAGCAATCAATATAATTTCTCGAGTAGGAATATTAAATTTATTTTTAGGCTTCTTAAATTTAATTCCAATTGGTTCTTTAGATGGAGGAAATTTATTAAAAAGTATTGTTTGGCATTTCTCAGGGAGTAAAAACAAAGGAAGAAATTTCCTCAATAAAGTGAATTTATCTTTATCTTTTTTAGTTCTAATATTTGGGATAATTTGTTTATTTAGATTTAACTTTTACTATGGTTTTATTCTTTCTTTTTTAGGTTTGTTTGGAGTTAATTCTTCAAAATCAGAAAGTCAATTTTTAAAAATTGAAAACATACTTAAATTTAGTAAAGTTTCTGGGCTTAAATTAAAACCATTGAGAAAAATTGAATTCGATTCAAATTTCTTAGAATTTAATAAATTAATAAAAAATAAAAAGGATGCAGTAGATAAATATTTTTTTGTTACAAATAATGGTAGGTGGACTGGTTTTGTTGATGTGAATATTTTAAAAACTTTCTCCATAAAAAAATGGGAGCGGAATTTTGTTGGAGACTTTCAGAAACCAATAAATAGTTTTGCAAGTGTATACAGTAATGACAAATTATGGAAAACTATAGAAAGACTTGAAGAAACCAGTGAAGGTATTTTATTGGTACTCAATGCTGCAGATATCCCTTTGGGGATAATTGATAGATCTAAAATCGGATTCTTTGTATTCAATAAATTAGGTTTTAATTTGCCTTTAGAGATTGTCAATAAATTAAATTATAAAAATCAGTATCCATTGGGAATTGAATTACCAAGAATAGTTAATTCAATGAGGAAGAAAGGAGATCTTTAAAAATTCGTGTCATGAAAATTTCCAATATTTTTATTATTTATGACAACATTTTTGAACCTTATATTTGGTTTATTCTCTAAGAAGGTATTTCTTAAATGATTAACTATTTCATTATTTGTGAGATTTAGATTGACTTTAGGTGGGGCTTCTTCATTAAATAATTTGTACCACAATTCTTTTGAAGGATTTGTTTGAATCTCTCCATGTTGAAGGAATGCCCCTTTTTTACGATATTGTGCACTTCCTATTCTCTTGAATCCATCCTGATCAATTAAATCAGAAATTAATGAAGTCCCAAAACAATTTGTTTTTATGGGTGATTTTCTTAATTTGCCATTTTGCAACTTTAGACCTAATTCTCTAAAGCTTTTAATTAACCATTTGTTAACTATTTCATAACTTAGGATTTCGTAGTAGGTTCTTTTAAATGTTAATGCATATGTTATGCCCCCTGAATGTAAAACAGCTCCCCCTCCAGATGGACGCCTTACTATCTTAATTTCCTTATTAAATAATAATTTTTCCCAATGAGGAGGAATATCCTTTTGATGATGGCCAATTGAAAGCCAATCACCAGACCAATAGTAGAACCTCAATGTGAAAATTATTTCAGGATTAGAAATTGTCTGATCTAAAGAATTTAAATCTAAAGCCATTTGATCAAATCCAGGTAAATTATTTGTCGAAAAAATTAAAGCTTGACTTTCTTTTCCCAAAATTAACTTTGTAGGTTTATTAATAATAATTTTTAATAAATTTTTTCTTTCAATTTATTAATTACGTAACATCATTTTGTAATAGTGTGTCAAATTCCCTCTTTTAGGTGGAGAATATAGGAAATAACCTTTTTATTATGGAGCCAACTCAAACAATAAATTTAATTGCACTAAGTCTAATTGTAGTTATGCATGCAGGAGTTTTAGCCTTAAGGCTTGGAATTAGTTTAGGAAGAAATTAAAATTTATTAGAAAATATATTTTTTTAATGTAATAATAAAATAAGACTGAATTGAATTATTCAGTAAATATACCAAGCATTTAATTTGTCAAAATCTCTTTATAAAAATAGTATTTTTTACAAAAAATTTCTTGGAACTGAATTTGAAATAAAGCAACAGAAGCAGGAAAAAATTTTTTCTTTAGTTTTTTTAATCATTAAATTTTGCGTTTGTCTTTTAGCAATAATAAGCTTAATTAAACTTGGTTATAGTTCCAAGGTCAGATTAACCAGATTAAGGGAAATTCAAGACTCATTTTTATATGAAAAATATCGATTAAATGTTTTGACAAGTAGGTTTGATGATTTATTTTCTTCTGAAGGTGAGCAAAGATTTATGAAGGATCAGGATCAAATAATTTCTAGGGACATTATCAGAGTAATATGGCGTTGATAAGAATGATCTAGAATCAATTTACTTATCTTTTTCTATTAAATTTTTTGCTAGTGAGTAAGAACATTAAGGGTTTAGTCCTAATAACAGGCACAACTTCAGGAGTTGGATTAAATACTCTAAAACCTCTTTTAAGATTTGGATGGGAAGTTATAGCTGTTAATCGATCAAATAAAAGAGCGAAAACAGTAGCTGAGAAATTCTTGACAAAAGAGGAAATTAAAAATGTCCACTTTATAGAGATAGATCTTTCAAACTTAGATGATGTAAGAATAGGTTGCGATGAAATATTGGAAAGCTTTAAAAATCCAATAAATTCTCTTATTTGTAATGCAGCAGTTTATAAGCCGAGACTAAAAAGACCTGAAAGATCTCCTCAGGGTTTTGAAAATTCTATGGCAGTTAATCATTTTGGGCATTTTCTTATGATACAGCTGCTTATGGAAAATATTTTATCTTCAGAAAGAGAAATTGTTTTAAATGGTAAATCTACTTTATTCAAGCCGAGAATCACCGTATTAGGAACAGTCACTGCTAATTATTCAGAGCTTGGAGGTAGGATTCCCATCCCTGCACCAGCTGATCTAGGAGACTTATCTGGATTTAAAAATGGTTTTTTATCTCCTATAAGCATGGCGAATGGAAAGAAATTCAAACCCGGTAAGGCTTATAAGGATAGTAAACTTTGCAATATGGTGACGGTTCAGGAATTATCAAAAAGATATTCTGCAGAGAAAATTATTGTTAATTCTCTATATCCTGGATGCGTTGCTGACACAAAACTATTTAGGGATACACCTTGGTTATTTAGATTTCTTTTCCCGATATTTCAAAAATTCATTACAGGAGGATATGTGTCACAAAGATTAGCAGGGGAGAGGGTCGCTCAAGTGGCTACCTATAAAGAATATGCCAAAGCATCAGTTCATTGGAGTTGGGGAAATCGTCAAAAAACTGGCAGAAAAGCTTTTTCTCAAAAATTGTCAAAAAGAATAATTGATACTAAGACCTCTCAACAAACTTATGATCTAACAAGACAATTAGTTGGATTAAATTAATTAAGACTAATCAAATCCTAATAAATCAAATATTTCCCTATCTTTAAGTGGATTCCCTTCTAAAGGCTCTACGTTTTCAAGCATATTTTTGGCAAGGGATAAATATTCATTTTGAACTTCAATCACGTCTTCAGTTGGTTCCATTTCAAAGATGGTACATTTTTTTAGTCTCGATCTTCTGATGGCGTCAACATCTTTAAAGTGAGCCATGGTTTTTAAACCTGTTCGTTCATTGAATTTATCAATTTGATCTGTGTCTTTTGATCTATTTGCTACCACTCCACCTAATCTGACTTTATAATTTTTTGCTTTTGCTTTAATTGCAGAAACTATTCTATTCATGGCGAATATTGAATCGAAGTCATTGGCAGTAACAATAAGGCAATAATTTGCATGTTGCAATGGAGCTGCAAAACCTCCGCAAACGACGTCTCCGAGAACATCAAAAATAACAACGTCAGTATCTTCTAATAAGTGATGTTCTTTTAAAAGCTTAACTGTCTGACCAGTTACGTATCCCCCGCATCCTGTGCCAGCAGGTGGGCCTCCACTTTCTACGCACATTACACCATTAAAACCTTCAAACATGAAATCGTTTGGTCTCAATTCTTCGCTATGAAAATCTACCTCCTCAAGAATATCGATAACTGTAGGAACCATTTGGTGCGTCAAAGTGAAAGTGCTATCGTGCTTTGGATCACATCCAATTTGAAGAACCTTTTTCCCTAATTTTGAGAATGCTGCAGAAAGGTTTGACGATGTAGTTGATTTCCCTATTCCACCCTTGCCGTATACGGCAATAACTAAAGCCCCTTCCTCGATATTTATTTTTGGATCTTGCTTTACTTGAACACTTCCTTCACCATCAAGAGGTTTATTTATAGTACTTGTCATTTAAATCTTTAAACACATTAATATTTATATTCTTGCAGCAGAAATACACATGTAATATGTTTCTAAACAAATATTTATTTATTTGTATTAAAAGTGCTAAATATGTTCTTATGACTGGATTTTTAGAATTAAATCTATTTAATTATGAGTGAAAATACTCATGACTTAATTTTAAATCATAAGTAAGAATTAACTGAAATATGCTTTAGCGTCGTAAAGTGTTTCATCGCTTATTTCTAGAATTCCTCTCAATATTGCATATTTTTCGGTATTTGTTTTAACTTTACCTCTTACAAAAAATGGAACTTTTGTTAATTCAGCTCTACCGGACTCAGTCCAGATAATCCCCTCTTTAGGATTATTATTTTTTTTATCATCAGAATTTATAAAATCCTTTGTTTTTGTCGCTGTATGTCCTAAATGGCTTTGATGACCGTCGACAAACTCAAAGTCATGTTTAAACATATCAATAAGATGCTCTTCTAATCCCATCATTAAGGGGTGTACCCAATCATCAAAAATCACATTTGCTCCTTCCCATCCCATCTGTGGGCTATATCTTGCAGGAACATCTTGAACATGCATTGGTGTACTTATTACTGAACATGGAATGCCAAGTCTCTTGGCACTATGCCTTTCCATTTGAGTCCCTAAAACTAGTTCAGGTGCGGCTTTTTTCATTGCATCTTCTACTTCTAAATAATTATTAGTAATTAGAGCTTCTACATTTAGTTCTTTTGCAGTTGCTCTTACTTGTCTTGCCATCTCCCTACTATATGTCCCAAGACCAACTACTTCAAAACCCAGTTCTTCTTTGGCAATTTTTGCAGCCGCGATTGCATGTGTTCCATCACCAAAAATAAAAACTCTTTTGCCAGTTAAGTAATTTGAGTCAACTGATTTTGAGTACCAAGGAAGTTTTGACTTGTGTTCTAGTTCTTCTTTATTAGTCAAAGGGAGATCCAACTTATTATGAACTTCATTTATAAATTCAATTGTATTTTTTATTCCAATTGGAATAGTGTTTGTATATTCCATTCCAAAGTTTCGTTTAAGCCATTCACATGATGCTTCCGCAATTTCTTTATAAAGACAAATATTTATTTCAGCATCAATAAGTCTTTCAATATCATCTGGACTAGCACCTAATGGAGCAACAACGTTTGTATCTATTCCTTGTTCTGAGAGTATACGTTGAATTTCGATAACATCATCTCTACATCTAAATCCTAGCAATGAAGGGCCAAGTATATTGACTTTTGGTCTGCGCCCTAATTTCTTCCACCTTAGAGGACTTATTTTTTCTGAAGAACTAACTTTCTCTTTTAAAAGAGTTCTTGTTAATTGATAAAAAGTTTCTGAAGCTCCCCAATTTTCTTTCTTGCTATAAGCAGGTAATTCAAGATTAACAATTGGCATATCAAAGCCCATTCCTTTTGCAAGAGCTCCAGGTTGGTCTTGGATTAGTTCTGCTGTACAACTTTCTCCAACTAAAAGAGTTTTTGGTTTAAATCGTTCTACAGCTTCCTTAATATTTTTCTTCACTAATTCAGCTGTATCGCCTCCGAGGTCTCTAGCCTGGAAAGTTGTATAAGTCACTGGAGGCCTTTGCCCCCTCCTCTCAATCATTGTAAAGAGAAGATCTGCATATGTATCCCCTTGAGGGGCATGAAGCACATAATGTATATCTTTCATTGAAGAGGCAATTCTCATCGCACCAACATGTGGTGGGCCTTCATATGTCCATAGAGTTAATTCCATAGTCTTTTAATGCGTTACTAAAGTTTTTGAAGTTAGTATTTGATTCCTTCTTAAAGGTTTGGAGAAGAGACCTGCCAAATCTGCAGCTTGATCAATACCATGAATTGGACTGAACACCATTTCTATCGACCACTTAGTACTTATTCCTTCCGCCTCAAGTGGGTTAGCTAAACCCATACCACAAACTACTAAGTCTGGATTAGATTCCCTTACTCGATCTAATTGTTTTTCTACATGTTGCCCTTCAACAATTTTTGTATTATCAGGTAATAAATTAATCTCCTCTTTCATTAAATCCTTATTTAGGTAAGGAGTTCCTACCTCTATAAGATCCATTTCGCATTCATTATGCAAAAATCTTGCCAAAGATATTTCCAGTTGCGATTCAGGAAGAAGAAATAATCTTTTCCCCTTAAGTATTTCCTTGTGAGATTCAAGTGCAAGTTTTGCTCTATTGATTAAAGGCGAAATAATTTCATGAACTTTAAGTTCACTAATTTTGAAAGCTTTGGCTGCAGCTAAAAACCATTTAGTACTTCCTTCGATACCTAGAGGAAATGGAGCCGAAATTATTTCACAACCGCGATGTTTAAGGTCTCGAACCGTATCACTTAAATAAGGCTGAGTTAATAATACTTTTGTATTTTTGCCAATCTTTGGTAATTCTGTTGATTGCCTTGGTGGAAAGCTCTCAATATTTGAAATCCCTAAATTTCTAAAAATCTTTTTAAACCTATCCTCTACATTATTAGCAAGAGTCCCAACTAATAATAATTTCTCCTCATTTGATGACTCCATTAATGGAATTAAAGCTTTTAAGGCGCCATCCTCTCCTTGGGTAAAAGTTGTTTCTATCCCACTGCCAGAGTAATTAACGAATCTTACTTGACCTAAAAATCTTTTATTTAATTTCTCTGCGACAGTTGCAAGATCTAGTTTGATTACTTCACTTGGACAAGATCCAACTAGAAAAAGAGTTTTTATTTCTGGTCTTCTTGCAATAAGATCATTAACCACTCTATCTAATTCTTCATGAGCGTCAGCAAGACCAGCAAGATCTTTTTCTTCAAGAATAGCCGTCCCAAATCTTGGCTCAGCAAAAATCATAACTCCAGCAGCGCTTTGAATTAAATGAGCACATGTCCTTGAGCCTACTACCAGAAAAAAAGCATCAGGCATTCTTCTGTGGAGCCAAACTATTGAAGTTAAACCACAAAAAACTTCCCTTGGTCCAGTTTCTTTATTAAATTCAACTTTACTCATTAAAAATTTTCAAGAGCTTATATTTAAGCTTGCATAAACTTTTTAATTTAAGAAAGTAATTAATAAGTTCTCTTACAAAATGAACACATTTAAAAAACTTATATGAATGTTTAAATACTTAAATCAGAATTATGAAAATTATTTTTAGGGTATATTCTAATTTCTATAGAAGGAATTTCCTTGACTTGTTTTTGAAAGCTTCCATACATTTCTAGCTATTTTCGTAGCTAATAATCCTGCTCTTTCTAACTTAGATTTTCCTGGCTTAGCTCCAATTAGAGCTGTAACTTCTGAAGTGGTTAAAGGTGCTCCAGTATTTATAGCTAATTGTGTTAACTCCAATCTATCTCTAAGGTTCTTAAGATTTACTTTCTCAATTTTATCTTCTTCTAACCAGCTAAAAGATGGGTCTTTCTGAGATAGTTTTTGCATCAAGCTTAGGCTAACTAATCCGAGAGTTTGATCAGGAGTTAATTCTTTTTCAGAACCAGAAACATTTGTTTCTTTTTTTTGAGAAGTTCCCATAAAAATGCATATCTTTTACTTGAAGTTATCGTTTTGTGGTAAGCATGCAAGTAAATTTAATAGAAAAAATGAACCATTATCCGTTATAGTCGCCTCAATGGAACCAACTTCTAGCTTAAACAGAGGAGAACGAAAAAAAGGGAGTTCTCTAGTCACAGGATCTGAGGTGCAATCTCAGGCCAGTGGTGCTAGCTGTTTTATTACTACTGATTCAGAAAAGTCTTTGGTATCCAGACAAGCAAGTCAAGTTGAGCAAATTGAGTTAAGAACATATGTTTTTTTAGATTCTCTGCAACCTCAATTAGCCGCATATATGGGAACTGTTAGTAGAGGTTTTTTACCTATTCCTGGTGATTCATGTCTTTGGATGGAAGTTTCACCCGGGATGGCTGTTCATAGAGTCACTGATATTGCCCTAAAAGCAAGTAATGTAAGACTTGGTCAGATGATTGTTGAAAGAGCATTTGGATCTCTAGCTCTTTATCATAAAGATCAAAGCACGGTTTTACATTCTGGAGATGTTGTTCTAGATGCTATTGGGAGTGAAGTTAGAAAAAGAACAAAACCTGCTACGAGTTGGACTGAAGTTATTCGAGCAATTACTCCAGATCATGCAGTTTTAATAAATAGACAAAACAGAAGTGGATCAATGATTCAATCTGGAATGAGCATGTTTATATTAGAAACTGAACCAGCTGGTTATGTTTTAAAAGCAGCTAATGAAGCTGAAAAGGCATCTAGTATAACTGTTGTTGATGTTAAGGCAGTTGGAGCTTTTGGTAGATTAACTCTCGCCGGGAAAGAAGGGGATGTAGAAGAGGCTGCAGCTGCTGCTATAAGAGCAATTGAAGAAATTTCAAATTATTGAGAATTTTTTATTTAAACCTTTTTTTAACTTAAACCTATCTCTTTTTTTAAAAAAGGTGACATAATTTTTGCGGCTTTACCTCTACTACCTAATTTATTTAGTTGTGATTGTGAGAGCTCACCGTAAACACAATTAGCTTCTTTAACCCAAAAAATAGATTCGAATTCCCCATTAGGATATTTGGGGTTCTTAAGAATTTCTCCCCAGCATATTCCTGTTGTATCTTTAACTAAGTTTCCTGAGGGATCGCACAAAACCATACAACTTATAAATCTTGCACTCCTATAAGGACTATCAGAAAGTTCATTAATTAATTTTTTAATTTTCTCATCATTATTTTTGGCATATCGAGCAGAATAAATTCCTGGTCGACCATCTAAAACATCTACTTCAAGACCCGAGTCATCAGCTAATGCCCAAGTTTTTGTCTCTATAGAAGCTGCCTTGGCTTTAAGTAGTGCATTCTCAAAATATGTTTTCCCAGTTTCTTCGACATTTAAATATTCTGGTTGCTTCTCAACCTTTAAAGACAAAACATCCAGCATCTCTGAAATTTCAGATACCTTTCTTTGATTGCCACTCGCAATAGTTAGAACTGGAAGGTTCAAAATAATATAAAAATTTATTGTGAATATTATCTTACTTCAAAGCTTGATACGGAGACAGGAAAGGTTGAACATTCCACACCTGTGTAGACAGGGCCTGTCTCGTACGGAAATAACATAATGTAAATTTTTTCTTAACACAACAGTATGTTTTGATGCACTAACTAATTTGCATAAGTATTGACATATCAATAGTACCAAGGGTGATAAGTTTAACTTATGAATGATAGAAAAAACATTAATGGAGATTTTGTCGAAAACGCTTGACTTATAAGTACTTAATGAAGCATTCTTCGAATTGAACATTCCACATTTAGTATTTAGTAGACAATGGCTACAGAAACAATGGGTATCGCTCTCGGCATGATCGAGACACGCGGACTTGTACCTGCAATCGAAGCAGCAGACGCAATGACAAAGGCAGCAGAAGTTCGCCTTATTGGTCGTGAATTTGTTGGTGGCGGTTATGTCACAGTATTAGTTAGAGGAGAAACAGGCGCAGTTAATGCAGCTGTAAGAGCTGGTGCTGATGCTTGTGAAAGAGTTGGAGACGGTTTAGTTGCAGCTCACATTATTGCTCGTCCTCATAGAGAAGTTGAACCTGCTCTAGGTAACGGTGAATTTCTTGGTCAAAAGGACTAATTAAGTAAAGCAAGATTTATAAATTTTGCACAATAATTATTTTCCCTAAACAGACCTAAATTTTCCTTATGAGTAAGAAGTATGACGCAGGGGTAAAGGAGTACAGAGATACCTACTGGACTCCAGAATATGTACCCCTAGACACCGATTTACTAGCCTGTTTCAAATGTACAGGTCAAGAAGGTGTTCCAAGAGAAGAAGTTGCAGCAGCTGTTGCCGCAGAATCTTCAACAGGTACTTGGTCAACAGTTTGGTCCGAGTTACTTACAGACTTAGAATTTTATAAAGGACGTTGTTATCGAATCGAAGACGTTCCTGGAGATCCTGAAGCTTTCTATGCTTTTATTGCATATCCTTTAGATCTTTTTGAAGAAGGCTCAATTACAAACGTATTAACATCTCTTGTAGGAAACGTTTTTGGATTTAAAGCTCTAAGACATCTACGTCTAGAAGATATTAGATTCCCAATTGCATTCATTAAAACTTGCGGTGGTCCACCAAACGGAATCGTAGTTGAAAGAGATCGACTTAACAAATACGGAAGACCTCTACTTGGTTGTACCATCAAACCTAAATTAGGATTATCTGGTAAAAACTATGGTCGAGTTGTATATGAATGTCTTAGAGGCGGTCTTGATTTAACCAAGGATGATGAGAATATTAATTCTCAACCATTCCAACGTTGGAGAGAAAGATTTGAGTTTGTTGCAGAAGCAGTTAAGCTTGCTCAGCGAGAAACTGGAGAAGTTAAAGGTCACTATCTAAATTGTACTGCTAACACTCCTGAAGAACTCTATGAAAGAGCTGAATTTGCAAAAGAGCTAGATATGCCAATCATCATGCATGATTATATAACTGGTGGTTTTACTGCAAATACTGGATTAGCTAATTGGTGTCGTAAAAATGGCATGCTTCTGCATATTCACAGAGCTATGCATGCTGTTATTGATAGACATCCAAAGCATGGTATTCACTTCAGAGTTCTTGCAAAATGTTTGAGACTATCTGGAGGAGACCAATTACATACTGGAACCGTGGTTGGAAAACTAGAAGGTGATCGTCAAACAACTCTTGGTTATATTGACAACTTAAGAGAGTCATTTGTTCCTGAAGATAGATCAAGAGGTAACTTCTTTGATCAAGATTGGGGTTCAATGCCTGGAGTATTTGCAGTCGCATCAGGTGGTATCCATGTTTGGCATATGCCTGCACTTCTAGCGATCTTTGGGGATGATTCCTGCCTTCAGTTCGGTGGAGGAACACATGGTCATCCATGGGGTTCAGCTGCTGGAGCTGCAGCTAACAGAGTTGCTTTAGAAGCTTGTGTAAAAGCCCGTAATGCTGGTCGCGAAATCGAAAAAGAGAGTAGAGACATTCTTATGGAAGCTGCTAAGCATAGTCCTGAATTAGCTATTGCTCTAGAAACTTGGAAGGAAATTAAGTTTGAGTTTGACACTGTCGACAAGCTTGATGTTCAGGGTTAACTCAAGTTTCGAAATTGAGGAGATTTATTCTCCTCAAACTTATTAAAATCTCGTTTTTACGAGTAATTACATTCACATTTTGATTAATTATGCCTTTCCAGAGCACAGTAAGCGACTATCAAACAGTTGCAACCCTGGAAACATTCGGTTTCTTACCACCGATGACCCAGGAAGAAATATATGACCAAATTGCGTACATAATTGCTCAAGGTTGGAGTCCAGTTATTGAGCATGTTCATCCAAGTGGATGTATGCAAACTTATTGGTCTTATTGGAAACTCCCATTCTTTGGGGAAAAAGATCTTAACTTGATCGTGAGCGAATTAGAGGCATGCCATAGAGCATACCCTGATCATCATGTAAGAATCATCGGATACGATGCTTACACTCAAAGTCAAGGAACAGCTTTTGTAGTTTTCCAAGGACGTTAAAGCTACTTATCGTAGTTAATTTCTTTCTCCAAAAAATTTTTTGGAGAAAGATTTTCAAAAAAGTTTTTAAAGAATTTCAAACTTGAAGATTATGTCAAAAAAAACCAGTAGAGAGATTGCACTCGAAAGAAGAAAGGCGATGAGTGATAGCGGTAAAAAAGCTGCTGCTTATTCTTCAACCACCAAAGATAGAGTTCGATCTTCTCAAGATATACAGATTTCTGGGTCTCAGTCTTCTACTAATAATCATAATATTTCTAAACCAGCTACAAAACATATTCCAAAAACTCAGGTAAACAGAAATTCTTCAACAACTTTATCTAGTAAAGAGTTAGTAATAGAGAGAAGAAAAGCAATGTCTACCCATGGGAAATCAGCTATAACTTCATCCGATAGAACCCGTACTGATGTTAAAAAAGAAAGTCCTGTAAACATAGTTAAATCAACTATAAATAAAAATCAAGAAAGTCAGGATTCAACTAGTACAGAATCGAAGTCCCTAAAACCCAACGTTAAGAGAAGAATTAATCAGAAGAGAAAGCCTATTACTAATACAAGTAGAGACATTGTTTTAGCGAGAAGAGAAGCTCAATCTAAGCATGGTAAATCAGCAACTAAACAAAATACCAGTGCCGCTTCTTTAGCTAGAAGGGGAGACCCAGATTTAAGTAGTAGAGAAATTTCTCAGAGAGTGAGAGAGCTAAGAAGTAAAACTGGTGCTACTGGCAAAAAAGGTAATGGTAAATGTAGACCATGTGGTCCAAATAAAAATGGTGCCAAACAAAATATTGCTGATGCTAGCTGGAAAGTTGGTAAAAGTGAAACTGATTCAGGTCAAATAGTTACTGGAACACAAGCTAATAGATCTGTAAAAACTACAGGTAATGAAGCAAGTACATGCAGAACTGTAACTGGTACCCAATATATGGGAGCAGAAGTTATTGATCAATTTTGTCAAGATAGACCAAGTTATAAACAACCTCTTAGATCTACTGTTACCTCTACAACATCAGGTAATAAAGTAACTGGAAATGAAGTTGGTAGATCTGATAGGGTCACAGGAGATGAGCCAGGGACTTGTAAAAACCTTACAGGTACTGAATATGTATCTTCTAATCAATCACAGAAGTATTGTGGTGATGTTCCAACAAATCCTTCAAAGGTTAAACACAGTACTACAACCGATGGATTAAAAGTATCTGGATCACTTCCTGGTAGATCAACCCTAGTTACTGGAGATGAATCAGGTTCTGGACATCAGTTAACTGGAGATCAATATCTTGGCTCAGAGCCAAATCCAAAAGGTAAAGCATTTGAAAAAGTAGGCAGTTACAACACTCTTAATGGGAATAATGTAACTGGTACAGGGGTTGGAAGATCAGAACATATGACAGGCAATGAACATGGGAGTTGTAAAAATGTAACTGGCGATGAGTACATAGGATCTCAACAATACGAGAAGTTTTGCGGTTCAAAACCAAAACCAGAAGCTAGAAAAGTAGGTTTAAGCCTTTCTTCAAAGTCAAATTTAATAAGCGGCACTATGACAGGAAGATCAGAAATAGTAACTGGAGATGAACCAGGTTCATGCAAAGTGTTAACAGGAACACCATACGCAGGCTTAGATCAGATGAATGAAAATTGTAGTACTGAGATTTCTGAAGATATGAAATCCCGATCAACAGTTAATTCTGGAAATAATTCAAATGCCAGACTTACAGGACAGCAACCAGGAATTGGCGGAGTAATGACAGGCGCTAAGAAAGGTGCTTGTAAAAATCTAACAGGTACTCCCTATGTTGGTGGAGATCAGCTATCACAAGCTTGTGATAATCCTCCACATGATTCGGCTTATGCGAATCCGGAAAAGTCAGCAGGTAACTCTTGGAAGGAATTCTCTGTTAAATCACCATCAAGAGATAAATATTCTGAAAAAAATACTCAAGGTGTTACGGGTAATGAATATGAAAATGGTTCGAAGGTAACAGGACCTTTTGATATGGCAGTTGATAAGGTCACTGGTACTGAAAAATTTAGATTTGAACCGAATAAAAATATTACTTATAAACAAAAAATGGAAATTGAAGAGGCAGACCGTGCTGCAAAGACACCAGAAAAAAGAGTCTTATCAAGGATTACTGGTGAAGGACAATCAGTAGGAAACGTAACTGGTGACGATTGGGATCGCGGTGATAAGGTAACAGGCACAGAGGGAGCTTCTTCTAGAAAGAGAAATCCATCAAGAGCAGGATTCATGAGTGCAATGCCACCTATGGAAGTTAAAAGAAATGACGAAACAGAAAAACCAGATTTCTTGATAACTGGATCAAGTGGTAATACTCGTGAAGGACAACTTGTTACCTTTTCAGGTGGTGCGAGAGGTTAATTAATGCCTTTAAGAGGACTGGCAAAAGCCAAGAACTTCACATTGGGGCCTACAGCTCCAATGAAAACTTTTACGGAAAATATTCATATACAAACTAAAGAATCAAATAATTTCAGGAATTCTGGAAAATCTCATAAATTAACCAATAATATCCAAAATGAGAATTTATTTAGGTATGAAAGCAAAATAAAAAGTGATTTTGACGAAATTGTTCCAACTCTAAAGGAAATTGCTCGAATACAACATCATGAAGATTTTATAAGTAAAGCTCAGATAATATCAAGAAAAAACTTGGGAATAGATTTGCCCCATCATGTATTAGATAAATCTTGGGTTAAACCTCTCGATATGAGAGCTCTATATGCATGGTGTGTTTTTAAACAACATGAGAAGCTCAGTGATAATTTTTTTAAAAATGATCCACTTGAAGGTGCTTCAGGAAGTAGAGGTGCGGAAGATTTTGAAAAATTTCTTTTAGATTGTGGAATACATTTACTTGATATAACTCCTTGTTCAGATGGGCGATTAGCTCATTCAGTAGCATATGTAATGAGAATACCTTTTAGTTCAGTAAGAAGAAGATCTCACGCTGGTGCACTTTTTGATATTGAAAATACAGTAAATAGATGGGTAAAAACTGAACATAAAAGATATAGAGAGAATATCCCTAATGAAGCGCATAAAGATACCAGATACTTAAAAGTTGTAACTTATCATTTTAGTTCTGTAGATCCTTTGCATCAGGGATGCGCAGCTCATGGGAGTAATGACCAGTTAGCTGCAGAAGAAGGTAGAAGTAAACTATATGCTTTCAAAGAGGCTGTAGAGAATAGCTTTTGCTGTGGTGCTTCTGTGGATTTAATGTTAATTGGACTTGATACAGACACTGATTCATTAAAAATACATTTGCCAACTAGCGATGGAGGTATTGATTTAGAAAAAACTATTTCTACTATAGAAATTTATAATTCAACAATAAACTTTTCACAAGAGGATGCAGAGAGAGAAATTTGTCAAACAATTTCTAAGCAATCTTCAAAAGATAAACTCAGTGGACTGGAAAAATTTAAGTATAAATTAATTGTTAATAATATTTCTCAAATTGATTATGTTAAGAGTTTTCATAATGGTTCTTATGAAGATATTGGACATGCAGAGAGGTTTATTGGAGTAGGTATAGGTTTTAAAGAAGTACATCTCAGAAATTTAACTTATTTTGCTCATTTAGATACAGTCGAAGAAGGGGCTCCAGATTTAGATGTAGGAGTGAAGATTTTTACTGGATTAAATGTTTCTCAAGATCTACCTATTCCAGTAGTAATAAGATTTGATTACTCTGGCAAAGTACCCGGCGCAAAAGAGAGGGCAATAAAAGATTGTGAAAGAGTTAATAATGCGATATCAATTAGATATAAAAATTTAGTTGATCAAGGTTTGTTACATACTTGCTCTACTATTAGAGATAGGGACAAAATTCATTCCGCCCAAATTATTGGAATGTCTTTAGATAAAAAAACAGAGGAGGCTCACTAATTATGTTAATTTGCAAGGTTGTAAAACCACTTGTTTCTACCAATAGGATTTCTGGTTTTGAACATAAACATCTGCAGGTTGTATTAGATGGTTCTTCTAATAAAGTTGCAGTTGATGCTGTTGGCTGTAAGCCAGGAGATTGGGTTATTTGTGTTGGAAGTTCTGCTGCTAGGGAAGCAGCGGGAAGCAAATCTTATCCAAGTGATTTAACGATTGTTGGAATAATTGATCATTGGGATCCTGACAAGTCATAAAAAAGGAGGCTATAAATTGTGGAAATTATGAAGGTATTAGGAAGGATGGTATGCACTCAAAGAGTCGCTGGCTTAGGTCATATGAATTTACGAATTTTAGAAAATAATAAAGGAAAGAAATTAGTTGCTGTTGATCCTGTTGGAGCTAGAGAAGGTAACTGGGTTTTTACTTCTAGTGGCTCTGCAGCTAGATTTGCATGTCCTAATCCAGAAGTTCAAACCGATTTAACAATTGGCGGTATTATTGATTATTGGGAGAGTGACTAAAAATTTTAACTTCAAAAATTTATTGAGAAACTTTGTTGAAGGTATAGTGTAGTTAGTCTTGAATAAAGAATGTAATGTGGAATAAAAGAGAATCACCTTTGAGGATTGAAAAAAGATTTGAATTTGATCAATACTCAAAAATTAGAAAATTTATGGAGGAAATTGAGAAATTATGTAAAGAAAGGGATATCTATCCAAATATCAGCTTCGGTAAGAATTTTGTAAGTCTTTCAATATTTTTAGATAATAAAGAAATATCAGAAAAGGAAAAAGAATTTTCAATGGATATTGATAAATTTTATTTAGAAGACTAGTCCTTTTTAATAATTATTTGGCTTTGCAATATCTCTTTTGATTAAAGCCATTAAATATGTTGGGGCTTTATATCTACCAGGTAGACATCTATTTAAAGTTTCAAGATGACTCCAACACACTGTCTTTTCTATATCTTTAACTGAGTTTCCTTTTAGAATTAATAGTCTAAGAGCTTTGCAAAATAAAGGATAACCTGCTTCTAGTTCATCTATATTAAGCTTTGCTGCTGACATAGATCAAAGATGAATTATCAAATAATAATCTATACAAATATGGTGCACAATTGGTTCATATTTCAAATTTCTCAATAATTAGAAATTAATCTAGAAATGCGACGCAATCTATTTCAACTAAAACTCCTTTTGGTAGAGATGAAACTTCCACACAGGCCCTTGCTGGAGGATTCTCTATATTAAAAAAATCACTATATATTTTATTGACAATTTGAAAATTACTTAAGTCCGTTAAGTAAATAGTTGTTTTTATTACATCCTCTATTTTAGCTCCACCAGCTTTAAGAACTTCTGTAAGATTTTTTAAAACTTGAATAGTTTCCTTCTCTATATCACCTAAGCATGTTATTTCATTTAAAGCTGGGTCTATAGCAATTTGACCAGAACAATAGATAAAATCCCCAGCTTTTATTGCTTGATTGTAAGGTCCTACTGGATCTGGAGCATTTGACGTTTTAATTACTTGTTTAGGGGACATTTGTTTAAGAAGATACCTATCTATTTAAACCCATAAATCTTTATTTGCTCTTAAAAAAGTAAATTCTTCTAAATTTTTTGCTCTTAAGAAAAGGTTTATTTTCATCTCTTCATCAAGTAAAAATGGAATTGTCAATTCATTAAGAGAAAGTTTTTTTTCAATTTCCGAAAGTTTATTTTTTATATCTTGATCTTTTGGCTTAAGATTCAATGCCCACAATATATTTGACTTTGTATATTCATGTGCACAATATATGAGAGTATTTTTTGGTAAAGATTTGATTCTTTCTAGTGAAGAATACATTTGTTGATAAGTTCCCTCAAAAATTCTTCCACAGCCTCCAGAAAATAATGTGTCACCAATAAAAAGGACAGGAATTTCCCCATTCAAAAAGAAGGCAATATGTGAGCTTGTATGTCCTAATACTTCAATTATTTTTACTTCTTCACCTAAAATATTCAAAGTTTCTCCATCTTCTACAGATACATTTTGAAAAGGTATTCGCTTTTTTTCTTTGGAGGAAGCAATCACCTTTACATTTGGCCATCTTTCAATAAGAGACTTCGTCCCTCCAATATGGTCTGAATGATGATGAGTTTGCAAAATAGCTTCTAAGTGAAAATTGTTTTCATTTATATATCTAATTACTGGTTCGTGAACAGATGGATCTACAACCACAACGGATTTATCTTTTACCAACAACCAAATGACGTTATCACTTAAAACTCTAAGTCCGATTATTTTTTGAGCTTTATTAAATTCCATTGTTAACTTAGAATGAAGAATCCTTGGAAGAAATTGATCTATGTTTACTATAGCTTTACCAAAAGGAGCTCTGTTAAAAGATTCAATTTCAACTTTTAAAAGAGCTGGGTTAGATTTCTCTGATGCGTTGGACGAAAATAATAGATCATTAACATTTGAATCAAATTGCAAACGGGCAAAAGCTTTATTAGTAAGAAATGGAGATGTTCCTGTTTATGTAAGTTATGGTCAGGCTGATTTGGGTATTGTTGGGTATGACGTTTTATGCGAATCTGAATTAAAAGTCGCAAAGTTATTAGATTTAAGATTTGGTGGTTGTCATATGTCTTTGGCGGTTAAGAAAAATAGCAATTATTCAAAACCAACTGATCTTCCAGCGAATTGTAAAGTAGCAAGTAAATTTATAAAAACAGCAAGATCTTATTTTGAAGAATTAAATATTCCTGTAGAAATAGTTCATTTGACAGGATCTGTTGAACTTGGTCCTATTACAGGTATGGCAGAGGCAATAGTTGATTTGGTTGCAACGGGAAAGACTCTTAAAGAGAATGGTTTAATTAAAATAGATGATCTTTATTACTCGACTGCAAGACTAATTGGAAATCCTTTATCTATGAGGTTAGATGATAATCATCTCAGAGATACTATTTTATCAATAGAATCAACTAATGCTTTATAGAAGATTAGCTAAATGTTTTTTAAAGATTTTAGAAGGATTAAAAAGTTAGGTAAATATTTAACTAAAGATAAAAAAACAATATATCTAATCTTGATAGTTTTGTTACCTGTTTCTTTCTCTGGAGCTATTCAACCATTATTAGTTGGTCAAGCAATTACTATTCTAAAGAACGAAACTACAGATGTTTGGCTAAGTAAAACTTTCTTTGGGCAGTCATTAAATGCCATAATCCTAACTTTATTTATAACTGTATTATTCAGATTACTTCTACAGGGATACCAAACTTATAATATCCAAGCAGTGGGACAACGTTTGACAGCAAGAATAAGAAGAGAACTTTTTGATCATTCAATATCTTTATCTCTTAAGTATCACGATAAAATGCCTGTAGGGAAATTATTAACGAGATTAACAAATGATGTTGATGCTTTAGCCGAGGTATTTGGTAGTGGGGCGGTTGGAGTCATTGCTGACTTCGTCAGTCTTATAGTAATTTCTTTGACAATGCTGTCAATTGATAGAGGGCTTGCCATTTTATTACTTTTGACTCAAATCCCAGTTTCATATTTTATTATTTGGCTTCAAAAACGATATAGAAGAGCCAATTATCAAGTAAGGGAAGAATTGTCTCAACTAAACTCTGATTTTCAAGAGAATCTTCAAGGTTTAGAAGTCGTTCAGATGTTCAGAAGAGAGGCTTTTAATAGCAAGAAATTTTCCAAAACTGGAGTTGCTTATAAGAAAGCAGTTAATGGAACAATATTTTATGACAGTAGTATTTCGGCATTTATAGAGTGGATTTCTCTTGCCGCAGTTTCCTTGGTTTTGGCAGTTGGAGGATATCTTGTTACTTCTGGAAATATTGGTTTAGGAACATTAACAACTTTTATTTTATATTCCCAAAGACTTTTTGAACCTTTAAGGCAGCTTGCAGAAAGATTTACTCAGATACAAGGAGGTTTAACAGCTGTAGAAAGAATAAACGAATTATTGGATGAAGAAATACAGATTAAGGACTCTACTTCCTCAAAACATTTTCTAGAAAATGCTAAAAATGTAAATAAAAAATTTAAGGGCAAAATTGAGTTCAAGAATGTTAATTTTTTCTACAACGAAGGAGAACATATCATAAAGAATTTATCTTTCAAAATCAATCCAGGAGAGAATGTGGCTTTTGTAGGGCCAACTGGTTCAGGTAAGACTACCATAATAAGACTATTATGTAGATTGTATGAACCTCAATCAGGACAAATTTTAATCGACGAAATAGATATCAAAGATATTCCTATTGCAACTCTTAGAAATATGTTGGGAGTAGTTTTGCAAGATACCTTTATCTTTAGTGGAAATGTCGCAGATAATTTAAAACTAAATTCGAATGTAGACAATCTTGAATTAGAAAATCTTTGTAACGAATTAGGGTTAGATAATTTGTTAAAAAAATTACCAGAAGGTTTGAACACCTTATTAAGAGAAAGAGGGGGAAATCTCTCTTCTGGAGAGAGACAACTTCTTTCAGTGGCTCGAGTAGCGATTAGAAATCCTATTGTTTTAATAATGGACGAAGCAACAGCGTTTATGGATCCCTCTACAGAGGCTACTTTACAGAAAGATCTTGAGAGAATTCTGTCAAAAAGAACAGCATTAGTAATAGCTCACAGATTAGCAACTATTGAAAGTTCTGATAAGATTTTAGTCTTAAAAGAGGGATCATTAGTTGAAGAGGGAACACATAGTGAATTGAGACTGAAAAAGGGTTTATATTTTCAGCTCTCTGAGCTTCAACAAAAAGGATTCGTAAATTTTTAATGATTTTTAGAAACCAAGGATCGTTAATAAAAAAATCAAACAGTATATCGAAAGATGAACTTGTTGATTTCTATGGTTTAAGTTCTTATGAATTCACTCAAATAAATAAAGAAGAAATTTTTGTATGTAGTAAAAGTAAAGAGTTAGATCTAATAGAATTAGATCAACTTTTGCAAACTGTTGGTTGGAGTAGAAGACCAATAAGGAGAGTTAAAAGAGCTTTGGACTTTAGTATTTTGGTGGTTGGATTATGGCGTCATGATGATAAATTCCCCAGACTAGTAGGATTTGCAAGATGCACTGGCGATGGAATTCTTGAGGCAACAGTTTGGGATGTAGCTGTTAATCCTGTCTATCAAGGACTAGGATTGGGGAAAGAGTTAATGAAATATATCCTAAAAGAATTAAAAAATATTGGCATTTCAAAAGTTACCCTTTTTGCAGATGCGGAAGTGATTTCATTTTACAAAAGTCAAGGTTGGACATTAGAACCAAGAGGCTCTAAATGCGCTTTTTGGTATGCAAATTAATTATTTTTTGTAGTATTCAGAATATATAAATTCGGTCGATTCACCTTTTAACCATCTTCTTCTAAACTGCCAGTTCTTGAGGGCTTGGAGAAAAATATTAGTTCTTTCCCATTTCCTTGAACTCGTAAAAATAGCCAAATTTAGTTGCTTTAAATCTTTTTTATTGTTTAATCGCCTTAAAAAATCAATGTCCTCCATTAAAGGAATCTTTCTAAATCCATTATTTTTAAAATAAATTAATCTATTAATTATTAAACCTTGGTCTCCATATGGTTGTTTAAAATATTGGCTCCTAAAATTTACAAGAATTTCGAGAAATCTGTAAATTATTTTTTTGTCATTAATTTTAAATTTAAAATGGTAAATAAAATTTTTGTTCCCTTTTAGAACCGTTTTTACTTTTGTAAACCAATCATTAGTTAATCTAGTGTCAGCATGTAAAAATATGAGCCATTCTCCTTTTGATTTTTTAGCACCCATATGCAATTGTAAACCTCTATTTCTTTCTTTGGATTTATATACTTTTGCCCCATAATTATGAGCTATATCTACAGTTCTATCTTCGCTACCACAGTCAATAATAATAATTTCACCCTCTTGGTGAATATTTGCCAAGTCTGAAAGCAATAATGGCAAATTATTGGCTTCATTAATAGTTGGAATGATAATTGAGATTTTTGACAAGTCGATTACTTTCTATTTGCAATATCAATAATTGTATCTATATCTATTTTTTTATCTAAAAACTTATATTTTATTTTAGTAGAAGCAAAATTATCAATTGTATTTTGAAGAACTTTTTCTTCCCCCCACTTTATGTTGATAAAAGGTAAATATGTATGCGATGAAATTATTTTTTCTGATAAACCAATAAGCCAATATCCTCCATCATTAGATGGTCCTAAAATAAGATCATTTTGTTGAAGCTCTTTTAGAGTATTCAATAAATCTTGATGGCATAAATCTGGAAGATCAGTACCAATAAAAATAATATTTTTGATCTTATGTCTTGCACAAAATTTTTTGTTGATAATTATTTGCCGTTTCATTTTTTCTCCCAGGCAGCCTTTCCCCTGTAAATTAAATTTTTTGATTCCTAATTCTCTAGACCATCTTCTACAATTATTTACCCCCAAACCAGATATAGCCATAGAAATATCAATTAGTTTATTCTCTTGGAGAAATTTTGCGACTGAAATAGTGTGTTTGGTCATCACACTTTGAACCTTTGCAGAATTACTTTTCCCAATATCTTTTGATAATCTTGTTTTGCATCTACCAAAACCATGCCATTTTGCCATGATAACAAGTAATGCTTTATCCAATAATTTAGTGCGATTTATAATAATTATATGCCTATAAAAAATTTTTTTTCTTATAAGTTTGTTTTGTGCTTTGTTAAGTAATTTTAAATTTGTCGTGATCTTGTGATTTCCTAATGGCCAATTATTAAATTCGAACTAGATTAATAATCTAGAGAATAAAATTTTGCAAGCAATTAATCCTATTTGGGCGGAAGTTCAACAATCACTCCAAAAAACTTTAAGTAAGCCTTCATTTGAGACATGGATAAGGCCTGCTAAATTTAATTGTTTTGAAAATGGCCTATTGACCTTAATCGCTCCAAATACATTTTCCAGTGATTGGTTAAGAAAGAATTATTGTGAAACTATCGAAAAGGCTGCAAAAGAAATCTGCGGCCATGACGTAAAAGTTGTTTTTAAATCTGAAACAAATATCAATAGCAATTTAATAAATGATGAGAAACCTAACGAACAGAATGTTAATCATAAAACAAGATCTTTTTCTAGTAATAACCAAAATAATTCTTCAAAAAATCAATTCAAAAATCCTAATGGTTTAAATTTACGATACGTATTTAAAAGATTTGTTGTAGGTCCAAATAGTAGGTTGGCTCATGCCGCAGCTTTAGCCGTTGCCGAATCTCCTGGTAGAGAATTCAATCCATTATTTATTTGTGGCGGAGTAGGTCTTGGTAAGACTCATTTAATGCAAGCAATAGGTCATTATCGAGTAGAAATAGATCCAGAAGCAAAAGTCAAATATGTATCCACAGAGACTTTTACTAACGATGTTATTAGTGGTATTCGGAGAGATGGAATGACAGCTATTCGAGATAAATATAGGAATGTAGATTTGATTTTAATAGACGATATACAGTTCTTAGAAGGCAAAGAGTATACACAGGAAGAATTTTTTCATACTTTTAACGCTCTTCATGAATCAGGAAGTCAAATAGTTATTGCAAGTGATAGACCCCCAAATCAATTGTCGGGGATTCAAGAGAGATTAATTTCTAGGTTTTCAATGGGTATGACTGCAGATATTCAACCTCCTGACATTGAGACTAGGACAGCCATTCTTCAAAAAAAGGCAGAACAAGAGAGGATGAGTCTTCCAAGAGATCTAATTCAATTTATAGCAGGAAGATTCACTTCGAATATTCGAGAATTGGAAGGAGCATTTACTAGAGCTGTTGCATTTGCTTCAATAACAGGCTTGCCAATGACAGTCCAATCAATTGCTCCAATGCTTGATCCTAATAGTGTTGGAGTAGTTGTTACTCCAAAACAAGTTATTAAAAAAGTCTCAGACTTTTTTAAAGTTTCTACTGATGAATTGATTAGTTCAAGCAGGAGAAAACCAGTAAGTCAAGCTAGGCAAATAGGGATGTATCTTATGCGACATGGAACGGATCTAAGCTTACCAAGAATTGGAGATGAGTTTGGTGGCAAAGACCATACAACAGTTATGTATGCTATTGAACAAGTTGAAAAAAAATTATCTATTGATCCTAATATTGCAAGTCAAGTTCAAAAAATAAGAGATTTACTTCAAATAGATTCAAGAAAAAATTTATAGTTTACTGTTAACTAGAGATAAAATTTATAGGATCTTGATCATATCTGTTCCTGATAGGTATCTTATCTATTTCATTGTTATTACTTAGAGATTCAATTTTATTTAATGATTGTCTTAATAACCTTGCTGAAATAATTGGCATATCTCTTGGAACTGAGATTCTATTTTTTAAGTATCTTAGAGAGATTCCTGAAAGTTTTTTAGGAATTAATACTTCACCTGTGATCATATGCGTCAAAGCTGATCTCAATGATTCTTCAAAGGATTCTTTATTGTATGGGTTTACTTTTAGTAAATTGCCTTTATGCTTTATCACTCTTTTAAGAGCAATTTTTGCGAAATATTTTGACTCATAATTTTTATTTAATTCATAATTACCTAGACCCTCCCCAGTATCTATTAGCTTAGAGAAAGTAATCTGTTGTTCATTGCTTTCTTTATAACATCCTCCCATTTGTGGGGGTAAATCATGAGAATGAGTATGAAAATCTCCTTGAGTGCCTCTATAAGCACTTGTCCCTTCAAAAAGCGTAAGCCAGTTATCTACATGACGGTAATTAGATCTTAAATTAAACCCTTTATAATAAATCAGTGATGCATTCATTCTCTCCATATAGGGAATAAAAATTATATCTCCAACACCAGGCTCCATATCACCCGTATTAGATACTGATGGATCAATAAAACCTGATTTTGATCTACTTAAGATTTCATCGAGTTTAGAAATGGATTCTTTAAATCTTTTTTTTCTAAAAGAGTTATCTATCAAATTAAAGCTTTCTCGGCAGAGCCAATTACACCAGGATCTGAAAATTTCTCTTTCTAATTCTCGAATTTTGATAAGGTGACTAGATGTTATAAAAGATCCAAGCGCTCCAAATTCATTTTCTAAAAAAGCTATGATATCGTCGCTTTCAGTTATAACTTTCTCTTTAAATTCAATTGCAGGTAATTTCCCCGATCTGACTTTATGTAGGAACCAACTTTCTTTTTGACCGTAGCAAAACATATTTATTTTTTTGACTCTGTATGGAATTCTCTTATATTCAAGCCATAGCCATATTTTCTGACAGTAAGGACACCAAGAATGCCTATCCCTATAGAGGGTAACTATTACATCATTTTCGGAATACCCAAATAATCTTAAATTTGCGTAGGAATTATTTATACCATTGATTCTATCAAGATTTTCAATTTCAAAATTATTTAAATCATCCCATGTCAAAATCCCATTCATTATTTGAATTAAAGCTATAAACTAACGTTATAATAATTGATTAAAAAAGTCTTGGAATTTGAATTTGATTTAATTGTTGTTGGCGCTGGATCAGGAGGACTCGCGGCGGCTAAACGAGCGGCTATTTACGGAGCAAAAGTTGCAATCATAGAAGTAAATAAAATAGGAGGAACTTGTGTAATACGGGGATGTGTTCCTAAAAAATTGATGGTTTATGCAGCTAAAAGTAAAAAAAATATGGATGCTTCTGAAGGATATGGATTAAAAAATGAAGGTGTTAATTTTGAAGCAAATATTTTATTGAAGAATGTTAGAGAGGAGGTTTCCAGATTAAGTAATTTACATAGTAATTCTCTAAAAAAATTGAATGTAACTGTTTTTGAGGGCTTAGGAAGATTTACTGCTCAAAATGAATTAGAAATTATTTGTCCAAAAACTAAGAAAATTAAAAATAAAATAAGTTCAAAAAAAATTCTTATTTCCGTTGGAGGTAAACCAAAGAGATTAAATATTCCTGGGGTAGATTTGGCATGGACAAGTGATGATATTTTTGAATTAGAAAAGTTTCCCAAATCAATATTAATAGTAGGAGGAGGATATATTGCTTGTGAATTTGCTTCTATTTTTAGAAATTTAGGTACTGAAGTAACTCAATTAATTAGAGGTCAACATTTACTTAATGGTTTTGATGAGGATCTTTCTTCATGCCTAGAGGAATCACCTACTTTTACTGAAATCAATATAATATCCAATACTCAATTAAAATCTATCAAGAAAGTAAATAGAAATCTGGAATCTACCCTAGACTCGGGGGATAAACTCCTAACTAATAATATCCTTATTGCGACAGGAAGAGAACCAAATCTTTTGCCTTTAAATTTAGATTTTTTAAATCTAAAGATGGATGGCCAATATTTAGATGTTGATGAACTTAATCAAACAAGCAACGCAAATATTTTTGCAGTTGGCGATATCATAAATAAACCAAACTTAACTCCGGTAGCAATAGAACAAGGTAGAGTTTTTTCGGATAATTTTTTTAATGACCAAAAAAGAAAGGTAAATTATGAATATATCCCTAAGGCCGTTTTTACTATTCCAGAAATTTCAACAGTTGGCTTAAGTGAGAAAAGAGCTAAAGAGATTTACTCTGAAAAAAATATAAAAATTTTCAAATGCAAATTTACCCCTATGTCTAATACCTTTAAAAAAAATAAATCAAAATGTATGTTGAAGATTGTAGTGCACAAGCTAACTGACAAAGTCCTAGGATGTCATATGTTTGGAGAAACATCATCTGAGATTATTCAAATGGTATCAATTTCATTAAATGTAGGGATAACAAAAAAAGACTTTGATATTACTATGGCTTTGCACCCAACTATCTCAGAAGAATTTGTGACTATGTATGGATAAAATTATGAATTAGAAAATTTTAATTTTTCTTGAACTAACAGAAAAATTATAAGCAAAGTAAAGTAAATAAATAAACCTATCCTTAATTCAGAAAGGAAGTTAAATCCATTCAGGAAAAGGATCTTATCGAGAATGTAGAAAATATAAAGATTAAGCAAAATAAATCCTTCAATTCTGGTGATTTTCCCTTTGCTCCAGAAAATCGGTAAACATGCAAAGGTAGTTAAAACCATAAAAGGTAAGTCAACTTTTATTAGACTTTGTTCAATAACTAAACCTTTAAATCCTGAAAAAATACTGCAACTTCCAAGGATTAGAAGTTGATTCAGCAAATTGCTTCCTATTACATTCCCAATTGCAAGATCTGTTTTGCCTTTAAATGCAGCAATTATTGAAGTTACTAATTCTGGTAAAGATGTCCCAGTTGCTACGATAGTTAAACCAATAACAATTTCATTTACACCCAAAAGAGTAGCAAGCGTTTGAGAACCATTTACTAAAATATTTGAACCAAAGCTTAAAAGAAATATTCCCAAGATTAACTTTAGTAAAATATAAATCTTCCCCTTATAGTTATCTTTTAATTCTTCTATCTCTGGTTCAGCATCTTTTGTCTCCTCTCCTTTCTCATTGATGGTATTGATTTCCCATATTGTATTTAAGATTAAACAAAATATTAGAAATCCCCCTGCTTGCAATGTTAATAAGCCTGTTGATGACATTGCCCAAACTGCACAAGAAATTGCCATTAAAAGAGGCACATCTCTTCTGACTATTCTGCTTTTTACCTTGAGAGGTGTTATCAATGAGCTTATACCCAAAACAACGAGAACATTAAAAATATTGCTTCCAATTACATTGCTTGCTGCAAGCGAATCACTGCCTTTTAAAATTGAACTTAAACTTACCAACAACTCAGGAGAGCTTGTCCCAAGAGAAACAACAGTTAAACCAATTACTATTTGAGGTATTCCTAAAATTAAAGATAAAAATATGGCTCCTTGAACAAAGAACTCTCCTCCAGCAAAAAGTAGAACTACACCTAAAACTATTTCTATTATTGGAAATAAAAAATCACTCATATTTAGGCATTTATTTAGATAATAAAAATTTTCATAATTGGTTAATAACTATCCTCGAATATCTATAATTTATTGTCAATTTTAATTTGCTGTTAAAATTGATTAAATAGAAAAAATTTTGAAGACTTTAACCATAATAAAACCTGATGATTGGCATTTACATTTAAGAGAAGGTCTTGTATTAAAAAATATCATTCATTTTACTTCAGAATTTTTTGGAAGAGCTATCGTTATGCCAAATACTAAAACTCCTGTTACATCTGTAGAAAGCGCTATCTCTTATAAAAAATCTATTGCTGAATCTTTACCAGAAAGTTCTAAGTTTGAACCATTAATGACAATGTATCTTACTGATGAGACTGATAAAGGAGAGCTAATAAATGGTTTCAGAAATAATGTCTTTTTCGCAGCAAAATTATACCCTGCTAACGCAACAACAAATTCCAGTCATGGAGTAAAGAAAATAGAAAATCTATATAAGATCTTTGAATCAATGCAAGATTCTGGAATGCCTCTTTTAATTCATGGGGAAGTGACTGATTCTGAAGTAGACATATTTGATCGAGAGGAAGTTTTTATAGATAGAGAACTTTCTCCCATAGTTAAAAGATTTCCAAAATTGAAAATTGTTTTAGAACATATAACCACCTCTTATGCGGTGGATTTTGTTCAAGAGAATAATATTGGAGCAACTATAACTCCTCATCATTTGCACATAAATAGAAATGCAATGTTTTTTGGAGGCTTAAATAGCGATTTTTATTGCTTACCCGTCGCTAAGAGAGAAAAAAATAGAATAGCTTTAAGGAAAGCTGCAACGGGTGGGGGAAAATGTTTTTTCTTAGGAACTGACTCTGCTCCACACCTTAGAAAGTGGAAAGCTTTCTGCGGTTGTGCGGGTATTTTTAATTCGCCAGTAGCATTACAAAGCTATTTAACAGTATTTGAAGAGGAAAATGCCTTAGATAATTTTGAAAAGTTTGCAAGTTTTAACGGCCCTAATTTTTACAATGTCCCCCTAAATACAGAAAAATTAAAATTAGTTTCTAGACCTAATAAAATCGCAGAATTTATTGATGTTGTTGAAGAAAAAAATATTGTCGGACAAATAAAACCATTTCATGCAGGTGAAACTTTAAAATGGCAAGTCGAAGGGATAATAAAGTAAAAAATCAGATTTAATATGATAATTCAACAAAAAAGAAAAATTTATAATTTTTCTTGGTTAAATGATTTACTCCGTTACGATTAAAAAACGCAAATTCCTTTAGGGTGTGGTGGAATTGGTAGAATCGACTTACTTAAAACCACACAGAAGTTGATGTAGGTGAAATCCATTAGCCGAAAAGCTAATCTCTTTCTTATTTGTCAATATGTACGATAGTGCAAAGAAATCTTCTCTGAGATTTATTGTTATGGGAAATTATCTTTTTTTAAAAAAAAATACTAAATGTTTACTCCGCTTTTTCCATTGGAAACATTACGGCTAGTACAAGATATATTACAATTGTTATTCCTAAAGTAAAAAGAGTCCCTGCAAAAAAAACTAAACGCCAGAATAAGGCACTACCTCTGTTTGATTTCTCAAGACCTTTGCAAACACCTAAAAGCCAAGCTCCTTTTTTTGTTCTAATGATTGTGGTCATGTTGATAAAGATTTTAAATTAAATTAACATCTAATTATTAATTTATCAGAAAATGTCTTCAGACTTTTAAATATAGTAATCTAACGAGTCTACAGATCTCAAAATCATCACTTTTTACATCAATTTCTGTGTAAGTTTACAATAAAAGTTAAAATAAAAAAGTTGAGAAGCCATGGGAGTGTGGCGGAATTGGTAGACGCGCCGGACTTAAAATCCGTCGAGCGCTTTAGCTCGTGGGGGTTCAAGTCCCCCCACTCCCATTATTTAATTTTTTATTTTTAGTTCTTACGATAACTTCTAAAAATTGTTATGTTTTAACTAAATAACAATAAATCAATATGGAAAATATTTTCAGTAATTCATTTGCTACTTTAGTTGCTTTTATTGGAGTTATTTCTACTTATTTGTTGGTTATTCCATTATTACTATTTTACTGGATGAATAATAGATGGAATGTTATGGGCAAATTTGAAAGATTAGGAATTTATGGTCTTGTATTTCTTTTCTTTCCAGGTTTAATTTTATTTTCTCCATTTTTAAATCTCAGGTTAAAAGGAAGTAGTAAAGGTTAAATAATTGACTAAAGGTAAAGTTTTACAAATAGGTATATTTGTTTCATTAATAGGATTAATTAGTTATAAATTTGCACCGCTAATTGGCATCGACAATTTTGCAGCCAACACTATCTCAAGTTGTATCTTAATTCTGATTGTTATTACCTGGGTAACATCTTATGTTTATAGAGTTATAAATGGGAAAATGACTTTTATGGAACAAAGGAAGCGTTATAGAAAAGAGTACGAAAAAGTTGTTAATGATAAACTAGAAACTAAGTTCAATGCATTGTCAAAGGAAGAACAGGAAAAACTAATGGAAGATTTAGAAAAAAATCCATAAATTTTTTATTGAAAAAATCTAAAATTAATGAAAGATAACAAAATGCAAATTACTAAAAATGATTCTTTATCAAAGGTGGATAAGAAGTTTTATGAGTTAAAAAATAATAAAAAATTAGCTTTGATGCCTTTTATAATGGCTGGGGATCCCAATATTGAAATAACCTCTGAGATTTTATTAAAGTTACAAGAAAATGGTGCTGACCTTATTGAATTAGGAATCCCATATAGTGACCCACTTGCAGACGGACCTGTTATTCAAGTGGCGGCCTCTCGCGCCTTAAAGTCAGGAACTACCCCAAGAAAAGTAATTACACTTTTAGAGTCTTTAAAAGGTAAATTAAATATTCCTATTATACTTTTTTCTTACTTAAATCCTTTGCTATGTTTTGGCTTTGAACAGTTTTGTGAGATGGCATTTAATGCTGGAGTTTCTGGACTAATAATTCCTGATCTCCCTTTAGAGGAAGCTTATAAATTTTCTAAAATAGTTAGTAATTATGCTATGGACTTAGTTTTATTGGTGGCTCCAACGACCCCTTTTGAAAGAATGAAACAAATATCAAATCATACAAAAGGCTTTACTTATTTAGTAAGTGTAACAGGTGTAACTGGGGAGAGAACGAAAATGGAAAATAGAGTAGAAGATCTTATTGCTAAATTAAAAAAGGTAAATACTAATCCAATTGCTGTTGGCTTTGGGATATCCACCCCTGAACATGTTATTAAAGTTAGTGAGTGGGGAGCAGATGGAGTAATTATAGGTAGCGCATTTGTAAAACGAATTTCTAGTTCAACGGAAAAAGATGTCGTTGATCATGTTGGTGAATTTTGTAAAGATATGCGTTTAGCTGCTGATCATAAAAAATAAACACAAAGTAAATAATTATAAAAAAACTAATTAGGAATTTAAAAATCAAGTATCAAATTTTTGTTCGTTATCTTTAAGATTCTTCAGTAGGTAATAATCTTATTTGTTTTCTTCCAAGCTTAATTTCGAATTCATCACCTGCTTTTAAATCTAAAAGTGCTGTATATGCCTTCCCAATCAAAAGATTCCCGTTACCTTGTACTTTAGCTATATAACTAAGTTTTCTTCCACCTTTTCCAATACTTGCGACTCCAGAATCGCCAAGATTAATACCTTTTGCTTCTAGAAGTGCTTCGTAAAATGCGGTAAAATTTAAGCGTTCACCACCATTTTTCTTGGTGGAAACATATCCACAAGCTCGAACAAGGTCAGACTTGCTAACATCCCCAAGCTCTTTAACTTTTGCAAGAAGATCACTACCAGTGAGCATAATTAATTAAAAGAAAGTTCTTCTTGAATAAGATAGCAATTTGTGTGTAATATATGCAATTATTTAGTATATATTTATTCTCTTATTTATCTTTAAAAATGGAAAAGTTTGTAGTTTTTGGAAGGTACTGTGAAGATGCAATCATTAAAAGGAGACCATTTCGTGAACAACATCTTAATAGACTTAAAAACTTAAAAGATCGCGATATTTTAATTACTTTAGGACCAACAAAATGTACTAAATATATATTTGGAATTTTTAATGCTAACGATATAAAGCAATTAAGAGATTTGATTGAGGAAGATATATATTGGGAAAAAGGTATATGGATTAAATATGATATTTATCCTT
>QCIP01000006.1 GCA_003216615.1 Prochlorococcus sp. AG-402-M15
CTTATGATCAAAATTTTAGTTCCTAGATAAATGTCAGATAAAGATCTAAAAAATTTTCTAAAAAAAATAGAGCAACTTAATCAAATTGCTGAGATAATAAAAAATAATCCTAGTAAAAAGTTGTCTCTTTCAAAATGCAAAAATCATGATGAAGTAATTAAATTAACCACTGAATGGGGTTTTGACATCGGTAAAAGGTGGGGAGAATATTAATTGATTTTATTACCAGCATTTATTAAAATTGCCATCAACTTCAAATTAAATTCCTAAGATAAATTAGTATTTCTTGTATTGGAGTTATGAAAGAAATTGGAGAGATAAAGTCAAATATATATAAAATAGCTGCTGTTACAGATAGAGGGCAAAGATTAAATAAATTAATCTCTCCTATATATGAGGAAAAAGCTAATGAAATGGGTGAATTGATTGAGGCTCTTAAAAACTTTAGTTTCGAAATATCAGAAAAATCATTGTCTGGAGAGTGGGAATTGATTTTTTCAAATGTTGAATTATTTCGAAGTTCTCCTTTCTTCCTTGCTATTGAAAAGGCATTAAATGATGAATTTAAAAGTAATCTTTTTTTTAAATTACATCAATTGCAAGTAGGATCCTTTGGCATATCAACTATTGGGAGAATTGCTCAAAAGATTGATTTTGACAAAAAAGAATTTATATCTTCTTTTGACACTACAATATTTGGGCTCACAACAATTCCTATCTTAGGTTGGTTCAAACTATTACCTACTTTTGGTGGAAGAGTAATAACCCTAGCAAGTGATTTAATTTTAAGAAATAATTTACTTGATATGAACTTACAAAAGACAAAAGTTTCCAAAGTTGATGGACTTAATAAGATTCCATTATTTAGTGAATTTCTCATGGATAGATGGTATCCAGTTAAAGAGATATGGAATAAATTACCTTGGAATAAAGAATCACCAAATTGCCAGGTTTCAATTGTATATTTAGACGAAGAAATGAGAATTATGCAGGATATGTATGGGTCTATTTTTATTTATATAAGGCCTTCAATTTCCTTATTGAATTCAAATGCAAAATCTAATAATTAATTAAAAGACTGACTAATATTCTTAGTAATTTTTAGAATAAATCTATTGAAAAATTTATTTTAAGGATTAATTAATAAAAACATCTCACATCTAAAATACAAATAGTTTAAGTTCATAGTGAACATTTTTTTATTATGCTTAGAAATCAAGAAAAAAAATTCAGTTATTAGAAGAATATTCTTAATAGTGGGATGGGGATTAGGTCTAGACAGATTCTATGAAGGTGATAAAAAGATGGTTTTTTATAAATCATTGGTTGGAGTATCACATTTCTTAGTTTTATCTTTCTTAAAAGTTCAGGTTATGAATATGTTGAGGGTGTGAAAAATTATTCAGATTATTCCCCTAACCCATTAATAGTAATACCTTTACTTGCAGGAGCATATGGTGGCTTTCTAATAATTAATAAGGCTTTTAGATAAGCAAAGCAATTTGAGAATACTGAATAATACTACCGACAGGCAAATTCAAGATAATAATCCAGATCCTTTCAAATAAAATTTAAATAAAAGAATTACTAAAAGGTTTAACATTACTAAGGCTACTAAACCATTTCTGTTTTTTACATCTAATTTCTTGACTAAATTAGAAAGATAAACGACTGGATTTTCAGGCTCTTTATTATCCAAATTTTATTTAAATATTAATTTGACAAGAAAATATCACAGTTTCATTTGAAGAATCAAAATTGTAAAGATGAATATCCAAAAAGAAATAAATAATTTCTAACCCATAATTCCTGCATTTCTTAAAAAAGCCTTCCCCATATTGCCAATCACAAAAAATAGAGACAAATTAATTAAAAGGATTATTAATAATGCCAACATTTTATAGTTTGGATTAGTTGAAATGCCATCAAATCCATTATTAAGAAATCTTTTAAAAAGTGATTTGTCAATTTTTATTTTTTGTTGCTCAGAATCAAGTTTTACTCGTTCTTCTGAAGAATCTTGATTACTTGCTTTCTCTAGAAATTCTTTAAATGCCTTAACATTTTCTTCTTTTTTATCCCCCTCATTAAGATCTTTATTATCTTCATTCAAATTGGGGGAAGATTCGATTGAATTATTTTCCTCAGGATTAAGTTTTGAATCTTCCAAAATTAGTAGTAAATGCTAGAGGTATATTACACCATAAAAAAACCCACTCGATCAATTGAAGAGAGGGTTAGCTAAGGTTAAAATTCTTAATAAGATAATAATTAATTTTAATTAAATTTGCGGTAAAAGCATTATGAAGTTTTAATTTAGCTTATAGGTAAAGTGTTTTTATTACATATGTTAGATGCGAATACTAAAAAAGCATGTAAAGATGATCCCTCAATAAGAGAAATTAAAATTAGAAATATAGAACATGCTATTGAACAAGCAGAATTAATGATAAAAGAATCAAAAATGAGCAAAGAAGAATTAATCTTCTTAAAAAAAAAAATATCGGACTCAAGACAGGATTTAGAGATACTTTATTTAATGAAAATTCAATGAATATAAATTTTTTATCATTATATAAGGATTGAATTTTTTCTAAGAAAACTAATTTGTATATTTGAAGACTTATAAAGTTTGAGGGGAATGTAAGAATTTGTATAAAGGTTCTAGTTATGTCTAAAAATAATCTATATATACCTTTAAAGGTTGTCCCTTACGTCTTTATTTCAATTACTGCTATTGCAATAACAGCAGCTACATATGTAATTACTTAGTTCTATCTGCTATATAAAGTTTTTAGATATTAAATAAATTAAAATATTTATAAAAACTAATTATATGAATAAAGTCAAAATAGCAATTTTTACAATATCAATAATCATATTTCCACTTATTGGGATTAAAAAATTAATTAATATAAATCAAGTTAAAGATTTAAAAAATAAAGAAGAATTAATTTTAAATGAATCTATACGTGTTTTAAATGAATGCTTCGATCTAGAAAATAAAAATAAAAGAACTCTCAACAAATCAATTGAATTAATTGAGTATTGCTTAGAGGAATATGGATATAAAAACTGATTTCAAAACTTGAATGATGAATTTCCTTAATACTCCACTAATATGCAAATAAAAAAATTCTGATCAATTATCTTGTAATGTTCCATAATTTTTTGTTTTTAATAATAGTTTTCTAATTTAATTTTTTTAAAATGACTAAAGTGAAATGTTCTTATTTAGGAAATTTAAACTGTGAGGCTATTCATTTACAATCTGGAAGTCTTATTAGAACAGATGCACCTTTAGATCACTGTGGTAAAGGGGAAAGTTTTTCTCCAACTGATTTATTAGCAACATCTCTAGGTACTTGCTTGCTAACCATTATGGCAATCAAAGCTAAATCTAAAGGATTTGATTTGAAAGGTATATATTTAAATATTGAAAAACTAATGACACAAAATAGCGAGAGGAAGATAAAAGAACTAATAATAGATATTTTTATACCAGAGCGCACTTCTAATGAAACTATTGATTTTTTGAAAAAAGCTTCCAAAGAATGTCCAGTTACAAGAAATTTATCTCAAGAAATAGATATTAAAATTAGTTGGCATCATGAATAAATCTCAAACATAGTAATTACATAAAAAATAATAAAATACTTTCTTTGAATAGTCATTCTGTTATTTGGAATATATATATTGACAGACTTGGCATTAAAGACAAGGTATACAAGAAAAAGACTTTCCAAAGGAAAAAATAAATCTTCTAAATTTTAATATTTTTTATTAAAGAAATAGATTTATTTTTGTGCTAAGAATTAAGGCAAATTTTAGTTTTATTTTTTCACTATTTTTTGGTCAATCAAACTAATCAACGGGATCATGAAATTTACATTTATTCCAACAGTGCACCATGTATAAGTAATTAGAAAAATTATTTTTATAAATAAATTAGAGGGTAGGGTGAAAAATATTTTGAAGAACCCTCCAATGAATAATACCAATATTCCAATTTGCAAAAGACCTTTAATTATCCATTTGAGTCCATTTTTTTTAATGTTTATGTAAAACCAAAAAAAAACAAAGCTACATAACGAAAAATATATAAGATTTATGATCATCTTTTTAAAGAAAATCTAATAAATTTGCCATTATCAAGGCCTAATGATAATTATCACTTTTTTATCTGCGTTATTTTTTTGAAAATGGAAAAGTTATACAAAAAACAATAAATACAAAATTCGATGATTCAACTTTTTTTTCCTAAAACATTTTCGATTTTAGTAAATCAACTCTTTTTTGATTCACTCCCAAATCACTTTCTCCAACTCTTGATTCTGATCTTATTGATAACATTTTTGATTCAGGTAAAAAGGATACTTCTAAGTCATCTACATACTTCATCCATTTACTGGTTGCCTCAGCATGAAGATAATCTCCATCAATTTCTACAATCTCAGTTCTTGGAGTGTTTTCGATAAATGTTTTAATCTCTTCAAAAGGTTCCTCAATATTGTTAACCTCCCATTCCTCTCTTACACAATGAGCAATCTCTACACAAGGTTTTAGTTCTACATGTGAAGCTAATGATGAAGAAGGGAATAAAAAGCTTGAACAAATTAAAATTGCTAAAAAAAGTATTTTCATTAACAGAAGAATTTAACAACATTTAATCTAACGAATCAAATTACTAATTTGTAATGACGTCTCTCATTATTTTTGAAGAAAACATATATATTTTAAATTCAGGATTTAATATGTATTTCTAATAATCAAAAAAAAAAAGATCCCTCATAGAGAGATCTTTTAAAATTGATTTAAATCAAGTGTTTCCTTGTTTCCACTGAAATAAATCAATTCCTCCTACACACTCACTTAATATCACACCTAAATTCAAAATATGTAATGCCTAATAGACCTCTATCTTAAGTGTCACATCGCAAAAAATATAAAAAGTACTCAAACTTTCGGTCGAGTACTTTTAAAGTTATCAGAAAAAAGTGTGTGAGGAGTTTCTGATGTATTTAATTTACTCCGTAGGTAATTTAAAAGGCTACAGTATAAATTACTAATTATTTAAATCTTGCAGAAAAATTGGCCGTTGATGAAAAAAATAATCATAAAGATAAAAAATTCATAAAAAGCATTTACAAAAAAATCATTTTTATTATTTCGATAATTGCTCTTTTTTCAGTAATAGTGGGTGTTGTCAAATATTCGCTTACTTATATTGAAAATAATCCCAAAAAAATACTTACCTACAAAAAGTAAGACAAAAATTAAGTATAAATTCACTTTAAAAAATCTATAAAGTGTCTTAAATATGTTCTACATAGACAGCTTGAGTCATGAAAATCAAAAATACTTCAGTTCTTAATCAGAATAATATTCATTTAAGTCAATTTAAAAATAAGCATAAATATCAAATACTTGAGAATTACTGGAAGAAAAGAAAGAAAGAATGTGAAAAAAATCTTTCAAAATTTTGCTAACCGATAATTATGAATTTTATTTTTTCTTTTTTATTAGCATCTGTGATGTGGGTACAAGTTCCACAGTGGGATGCTGACTGGTCAAAATGTGCTGTTGATGTTCCCGATTCATCATGTCACTGGTACGTAGCTGCTCCCGATAATACGTTTGGGGAAGGATTTAATTGGGAAAACGCTCCTTGGTTTGATGCTAATGGATTAAAGGATGTAGCTAAAATTGAGAAAGAATCTGTAGTAGAAAAACTTCAAAATAACTAAAGTTTCTATTTAATCAATTAACTTTTTAAAGTATTTAAATATAATTACTTAATGGATAAAGTTTGATTAATTGAAAAAATTTTATGCGTTTCAAGGTAAGTCTCAAAAAAAACGGAAAGGAATTTGATGAAGTTGTTATTGCCAATAATAAAAAAGAGGCTATGGAAGTAGCTTTAAAAAACAATCCAAAAGCAGAAGTATTAAGCTCTAACTGGACATTTAAGATTTAATTATTTGCGAAATTTAGGAATCAAAAGTGTGGCAACGCAAATTACGCTTATTGCAGGTCCTGGAGACAAGTTAAAAAGTAGAGACAAAATAAAGCCCAGAAGTGAAATACATAATCCAAAGAGTGATGATCGTATCATTGCAATCCTAAGACTTTGAGCTTTATCTAGCCCTAACAAAGTAGGTGATGAGAGAAGTGCGATCACAAGAATAACTCCAACTGCGGACATCGAACTAACAATTACTAATGATGTAGTAAAGCTAAGGGCAAGGTTTAAAAAAGAAACATTTATACCACTTGCAGATGCACCTTCTGGATCTAATCCCACATAAACAACTTTTTCATATCCAAAAGCCATTAAAAGCATAAATACTGAAAATGCAATTATTGTTTCAAGTAAATCCTCAAAATTTGCTACAAACAAATCTCCAAACAGCACAGTTTCTAAATCGATCCTTATTCCGAGCAGAGGAATAAGGATAACTCCAAATCCCAGCATACCCGCAAGAATAGTATTCATAACTGCTTCATAATTCTCACTTTTTCTATTAGTTAAGCTTTCAGCAACTACAGAGCCTAAAAGGCCGCTAACAACTCCTCCAATTGATGGATTTACCCCAAATGCATAAGCAAGTGCAAGGCCAGGAAGCACACAATGAGAAATTAAATTAACTTGTAATAATCGTTTATGTGTTATTAATACAGTTCCCATTGCTGGACATAAGATCCCAGAGAATATAGTTACTATTAAAGGAAGAAACCACCAATTGTTATTAATAAAAGACATTATTCGAATGATTCGTTATGATCAAAAATGCGGGACAAAAAAAGATTTCGGAAACAATGGTAACTAAGTCTGACATTACCCAAAGACAAGAACAACTTCTTGAAGAACTTAATAAATGCGAGGATGAATTGAGCGGACAAGAATTGCATAGACAGTTGATCAATAAAGGCAAATCTATGGGATTGACCACTGTTTATAGAAATCTGCAAATTTTGATAAAGCATGGATTAATTCGTTCTAGACATCTCCCTACTGGTGAAGTACTTTATACTCCTGTTGATAGAGATATTCATCATTTGACATGCGTTCAATGTGGAGAGACGTCGAAAATGGAAGGTTGTCCGGTTAAAGATATTCATGCCCCTAAAAAAAATCCAAAAAAGTTTCAACTTTTGTTTCATACCCTCGAATATTTCGGCCTTTGCCAAAACTGTTATCAAGCTCAAAATTAAGAAGGAACATTTTCTAATCACAGGAATTATTTTCCTTTATTGAACTGATGTTTATTTCCTCTAATTGATCTTTTATTTGATCAGGACTACCAACTGCTAAAACACTTTTATCAAGAACTATTACTTGATCGTAGTTATTTAGAGACTTACCCCAATCATGGCTACTTACAAGTAAAGAAAGGCCCGCATCTGCAAGTTGACGAACAATTTTTAAAAAATCCTCTTTTGCAGGGGGATCCAATGCAGCACAAGGTTCATCTAAAAGAAATATTTTTGCCGGGGACATAAGAGTTTTTGCTAATAGAGCTCTTTGTTGCTGTCCTCCTGAAAGAGAATCGAGTCTTCTATTAGCCAAATTAGCAATTCCTACTCTTTGCATTGTCGCCTCTAATTCACAACATTTATTAATCCAAGAATTAGGATATGCTAAAAGAGCCTTGATTTGAAAGGGGTTTTTGCTTCTTGATTTTGAATACTTTATTTGACCAAGAGATACCAATTTTTCAACTGTAATGGGAAACTTCCAATTCATAGAACTTCTTTGAGGCATAAGTGCCACAAGAGATCTAGATCTATATAAATTTTCATCGTCAATTTTTATTTCACCTTTATCTGGAGTATTTTGTCCTTGCAATATCCTCAAAAGAGTGGATTTACCGGCGCCGTTTGGGCCTACTAGCGCTGTTAGAGTTCCAGGTTTAATCTCAACCGATACCTTATTTAAAACTGGCTTACTTTTTTTTGTGTATGCAAAGGTTAAATTTTCAGCGACTAAAGTAGCCATTAAATAATCTTCATGAAAAAAGTCACTTTACAAGTTTACCAATAATACAAGCTACGTATTATTTTCATAACATTTGATACCTTTTCTTGTCATGCGTAATGAAAATGATTATCATTTTTTAGTATTATATAATTATTTATGTCAATTTTTAAAAGACTTTTAACAAATAAAACAGTTTCAAATAAGTCAATTATTAAAAATTCCGTGATCGCGGGAACGATAATTTTTTCTGGTTTTGGGCAGGATGTCATGGCTAAAGGAAAGTCATATGTAGCAGTTGAACCACTAGTTTGTGATTTAGTTAAATCAATTGCATTACCTTCTGACGAAGTTACATGCTTAGTAGATAGAAAACAGGATGTTCATGACTTAAAGATAAATCCGAGACAAGCTCAATTACTAAATAGCGCAGACAAAGTATTCACTCTTGGTAAAGAAATGACTCCAAGTATGAGAAATTGGGAAAGTAAAAAGAATACTGTTGTTGTAGGTGTTAGTGCAATAGAAGTAGATGATCACTCAGACCATGGTGGACATGATGATCATGCTGAACATTCAGCTAAGGTAGATGATCATTCTGATCATGGAGGTCACGATGATCACTCAGACCATGGTGGACATGATGATCATGCTGAAGGTGATTTCGAATGGGCAGGTAAATTCCAGCTTTCTAAGGGTTCCTACAAATGGTCATTTGAAAAGGTTGATGGCGAATATGCAGATCCTGCAATGAAGATGGTGATTCTCAAATCTAATGATATAGAAGGTTCTGAAGATTTAGCTAAAGAATTATTAGGATCTAAAGACTCAATAAGCAGGAAAAATAATGGTACTTTGATCGCAAGTGATAAAGCTTTTATTCTTAACTTTGATCAAAGAAAAGAAAGCACTGTTTTTAATGTGGAAATCAAAGAAGATGGTCAATATATTTTCTTTACTGAACACATGCCTTTTGAGTTTGAAGCAACTCAACACTTTTTTAAAGACGTTTTAAATAGTGATGTCGAACCAATAGCACAAGTACCAGACGAGGGAGAGGGGCATCATCACCATCATGACCATGGAGGACTAGATCCTCATGTTTGGCATGATCCACATAACATCATTAAAATGGGCAATGTAATAAGTAAAAGTTTAAAGAAAGATATTTCAATTTTTAATGGAGGGGACAGAAAACTAATTAATGAAAGATTCGAAAAAGTTGATTCTATTTTAGAAAACTTAGATAGTTGGATCGTCAAACAAGTAAGCTCTATTCCTGAGGAAAACAGAGTAATTGTATCTAAACACAAAGCTATGGAATACTATGGAGATGCTTTTGGTTTTGAAACTATTAGTTTACTTGACTTTCTTGGTGACTCCTCAAGCTTAAGACCAGAGAACATAAGTTCTACTTTGAACATGCTTAATGAAGAGAATGTTCAGGCAATATTTCCAGAACAAATTCCAGCATCTAAGTTATTAAAAAACTTAAGTAGACAAAGTTCGGTTCCTTTAGCTCCTAATCAAATATTTGTTGATGGATTGATGATGGATGGTAATACGATTTCAGTAGCTGTTCACAACACTTGTACAATTGTTGATTCATTAGGTGGAAGCTGTGATAAAGAGTCTGGCTCCAATTTTGAGTCTGAATGGTACAAACTTTCAGATTAAATTTTTCTAATAAAAACGGTTTTCATTCCTTATTTTTACTATTATTAAACTATTGTTTATTTAGTAAGAATAAGTAAATGAGTATAAAAGATAAAGTTCCCGTAACTATCCTTACTGGATTCCTTGGCTCAGGGAAAACAACTCTGCTTAATAGAATATTAAGTGAGGAGCACGGGAAACGAATAGCTGTAATTGAGAATGAATACGGTGAGGTAGGTATAGATCAAGGACTCGTAATTAATGCCGACGAAGAAGTATTTGAGATGTCAAATGGGTGCATTTGTTGTACTGTTCGCGGGGATTTAATAAGAGTACTTGGCAACCTTATGAAAAGAAGAGATAAGTTTGACTATGTTTTAGTAGAAACGACAGGATTAGCAGATCCAGGCCCAGTTGCTCAGACTTTTTTCATGGATGAAGAAATTAGTTCCGAATTTACTCTCGATGGAATTGTGACTTTAGTTGATGCTGCACATATTGATCAGCAATTAGGAAGAAGTGATGAAAGTTCAGAACAAGTTGCATTTGCAGATGTTCTTGTCCTAAATAAAACTGATTTAGTCTCTGATGATGCTCTAGATACTCTTGAATCGAGATTGAGAGATATGAACCGAATGACTCGAATCATTCGAGCCGAGAAAGCCCAAGTACCCATCGAAACAGTCCTAAATCTAAGTGCATTTGATCTCGATCAGATCCTTATACGCAGACCAACATTTCTTGAACCAGAATATCCTTTTGAATGGACAGGTGTTTACGATCTTGCTGCAGGAAAATATGAATTAATTTTAGAAGAAGGACCCGATCCTGAAATGTCGTTAGTTGCTTTTACAGATCAAGGATCAACCGAGGAAGAACTTAAAGATGGTGCTGAATCCTCCGTAAGACTTTATGCAGAAAAAGCTAAAAGCTTAGAACCTGGGAATATCATTCCATTTGGAGAACATATAAATCTTAAATTGGAGGATAAAGGAAATAAATCATTCATATTAGATATCAATAAGGGATCAAAGATAGGTTTATATACACAGCACACTGCTGAAGAATTCAATATGAAAATCATAAATATCGGTAAAAATAATCCAAAAGAGATTCCATTTAATATTGAAAGATTCTGGCAAGCTGAGCACGAACACGATGATGAAGTAACGTCAATTGCAATTGAACGATTTGGAGATGTTGATCCAGAAAAACTTAATACTTGGTTGGGCAGACTTCTTTCGGAAAAAGGTGTGGATATATTTAGAACAAAAGGGTTCATTAGCTACTCAGGAAACCCACAGAGAATAGTTTTCCAAGGGGTGCATATGCTATTTACAGCGCAACCTGATAAAGAATGGGGTAACGAACCTCGTAGAAACCAACTTGTTTTTATAGGTAGGAATTTAGACGAGAAAGAGATGCGAGAAGGTTTTGAAAAATGCCTGATATAGAATCATTTAGCCCAAGAGGTATGTTCCACGAGGGATGGACAGCTGAAGTTAATGATTATGCAATAGTTTGTGGTTGGGCTATTAAAGGAAAGTTATTCATTGTTGGGGATGTAGCAGGAGGTATTTTTGCCTTTGAAGGAGATACTGGGAAAATTATTTGGAAAAAAGAAAATACACACTCTAGTGGTCTTCTAGCAATGTCCATTCATCCAGAAGGAGAGATTTTTGCAACTTCCGGTCAAGATGGGGATATTCAAATATATAATTGCCACGAAGGTAAAGTAATTAAAACTCTCGATCTTGGCAAGGGTTGGGTAGAGCATCTTAAGTGGTCAAATGATGGCTTATTTCTTGCAGTAGCTTCTTCAAAAAAAGTATATGTTTTTAACGAAATTGGTGAAGAAAAATGGGTCTCAGATGATCATCCAAGCACAGTGAGTGCAATAAAATGGTCAAATAATAATGAGCTAGCTACAGCCTGCTACGGGAGAGTAACATTCTTTGACATATTAAATAATAAAACGAATCAAAAACTCGAGTGGCAAGGATCATTAGTCTCAATGGAATTAAGTCCTGATGGTGATATAGTCGCCTGCGGGAGTCAAGACAATTCAGTTCATTTTTGGAGAAGATCAACCGGAATGGATGCTGAAATGACAGGATACCCAGGAAAACCTAGTCATCTTTCCTTTGATGATAGTGGAAAATTATTAGCAACTAGTGGTAGCGAGAGAATCACAGTATGGAGCTTTATAGGTGACGGTCCTGAGGGAACTATGCCGGGAGAGCTATGGCACCATACCGAACCTATTTCTAGCCTAGCCTTTTCAAATAAAGGCATGCTTGTAGCTTCCGGATCTAGAGATGGTTCTGTTGTCGCAAGTTTTCTAAAAAAAGACGGTAATGGTGACCCAGTTGGGGCTGCATTCGCAGGCGATTTAGTGGGTGCACTTTCGTGGAGACCTGATGATTGTGCACTAGCTGCAGTTAACGCCAAAGGTGTGGTAAATGTATGGAAATTTAAAGTTCGTACTAATTCTTTTTGAAGGAATTTAAGCAGGAAAATAAAAATCATTCAAACTACCAATAGTTTGCTTTTAAATGTCTTTCCATACAAATGACCTCACAGTCTTTATCTATACCTTTTGGGTGAATATCGCAATATGAAAGGCATTGAAAATATTCATCTATCGGATTAGATTTCTCGATTTTACTATCTTCTTTTAAATCTCTCATAAAAGATTTCCTTAATTATTTAAAATCAAGATAGACGGATTCAATATAAAAAGAAATAAGCAAAACTTACTAAAAATCTCAAAAAAAAAAGCGATTGATTACTACTTTCGGACATTTTTAATTAAAAAGCAATGCGTATAAAAACGGATTGTTTTTAGAGAAATATTTTCCTAATTTTATATTGTTGAGTTCTAGGAGGTCTTTCAAAATGATCGATAGCCTGCCTGAAATTTCGGAATAAACCTAACTAATTTAATTAACTGCTCCAATTATTTTTTATTAATGTCTAAGCTTCCTTCTTCTGCATCGTTTAGGTGCCCTTTAAGAAACAAGCTTAATTCTAGAGTTTTTGCCCCAGTTAAAGACAATTAGTTAATTTTGGTAAGCATTAGCTTAAAAGAAGTTAGAAACAAGGATCCATGATTTAGGTGCGTTATTAACTTCAGTAAAAATATAAGTAAGAGATGAAAGAGGGCTTAATAAAGCCCTCTTTTTTTATTTAATAAACAAGATGACTTTCTTCTATTTTTATAGATAATGATTAAAACAATAAAATTAAAAAATGGTTCGATATTATTGCCCATATTGCAATCCTAAATATCAATTTCAAAAACAATCCTCAAAAGGCACTTTGATTTGTGGCTTGTGCGGAGAGGATCTTGTAAAAAAACCATTTATTAGGTTGAACCAGATAATAGCTTTAGTTGCTGCTTCATCATTTCTTCTACCGTTAATATATACTTTTATTTTTTTAATTAAAAATCAAATCAATCCTCCCAATAAAAATTATCAAGCAAATAATGAATATAAAATAACCATCAAAGATAAAATTTCAAAAAATTCTTAAAATTCTTCCTAGGTCAACCTCTGCATAGAGATTTATTTAAACATGAATTTTTACTTTCAATATTCATTTGATCACTATTATTATTTAATTTATTTTCATTATTTATTGCTTCAACATTCTTTACACAATGTTCTTTGCAACCACCATTAAATAAATTATGTGCATATAAATTGGAAATATTCGTAAGTAGTAAAAGAAAAATTATTTTATAAATTTGATAAAAATAAGACTTTATTTTTAATATCATTTTCACAGAATTAGTAAATAAATAATATCAGTTAATTCCAAGGAGTGTTTATAAGTCCCCATATATCGAAGAAGAAAAATAAAACTGCAATAACCACAAGATCCCATGCTCTTTCCCTAAAAGCCCAAGGCGCGATAAAAACTTCTCCAAGTCCGTGCAGTGCAGCCCCTACTGGTAGATGATCAAGAACCAGCAAACTGTGAGAGAGGATAAAAAGAAAGCTTGCGAAATATCTAAAAAAAACAAATTGCCAATTTGTAGAACTCATACCTTTTAGATTTTTAAGAAATATACTTCAATGATCAAAATAATGAAATAGATCTGGTCAAGAGATATTATTTTTGGTAGCCATAAATACGAATAAAGATTTAAAGCTCAAGTAAAAATTACAAAACGAAGAAATAGATGTTTTCAGGTTATCGTCCTAAAAATAGTTTTGATGAATACTTTAAGGATAATGTGAACTCTGCTAGAGAAATATTAATTCCTCTTTTGTCCTCTTTAGATAATATGGGTCTTGAAGAATTAAACAGGAATCATTCTGCAGCAAAAAAATTATTACTGAGACATGGTGCTACTTTTAGATTAAATGATACTGGTTTAAAAGGGACGGAGAGAATATTACCTTTTGATCCACTGCCAAGAATAATAAGTAAAGATGATTGGATAACATTAGAAAAAGGCCTAAAACAAAGGCTTGAGGCAATTGATTTATTCCTTGATGATATTTATAATTCTCAAAATATAATTAATGACGGGATAATTCCAAGAGAATTAATAGAGAGTTCAGATGGTTGGAGACCTCAAATGATAGGTTTCAAACCTCCATTAAATAAATGGTGTCAAATTTCAGGACTTGATTTGATAAGGGACAGAAAGGGTGATTGGCATGTTTTAGAAGATAATTTAAGATGCCCTTCTGGGGTTGCTTATTTTTTAGAAAATAGATTAGTTATGAAAAATATTTTTCCTAATCTTTTTTCTGGCAGAATAGTAAAACCGATTGATGAATATCCATCATATCTTTTAAAAACTCTTCAAGAACTTGCAGTTTGGACAGATACTCCCAAGATAGTTCTACTAACTCCAGGAATTTTTAATAGTGCTTATTTTGAACATAGTTATTTAGCTCAAGAAATGGGCATCCAATTAGTTCAGGGTCATGACTTAATTTGTAATGATGATTATGTATATTTAAAAACTACCTCCGGTTTAAAAAGAGTAGATGTAATTTACAGACGAATTGATGATGATTTTTTAGATCCTCTTAATTTTAGAAAAGATTCCTGCCTTGGTGTTAGCGGATTACTTGAAGTTTTCAAAGCAGGTCATGTTGCTTTAGCAAATGCCCCTGGGACTGGGATAGCAGATGACAAAATGATTTATTCTTTTGTTCCAAAAATGATTAAATATTATCTTGATGAAGAAATTATTATTAAAAATGTAGAAACATATATTTGTCATTACGAAAAGGATCGGGAATACGTTCTAGAAAATTTACCAAAACTTGTTGTTAAGTCTGTTGCTGAAGCTGGAGGATATGGAATGTTAATTGGTCCTCACTCAACAAGCACAGAAATAGAAGAATTTGCTAATAAAATTAGAAAAAATCCTAGAAATTTCGTAGCACAACCAACATTAGAATTATCTACTGTTCCATCGTTATGTGATGGAGAACTATATCCATGTCATGTTGATTTAAGACCATATATATTAAGAGGAAAAGATTCATGGGTTAGTCCAGGTGGGCTTACGAGAGTAGCATTAAAAAAAGGATCATTAGTAGTAAACTCTTCTCAAGGTGGAGGATGCAAAGATACATGGGTCGTAGGTAAATAATATGCTTTTAAGTCGTGTTGCAGAATCTCTTTATTGGATAAATCGTTATTTAGAACGTGCAGAAAACATATCTCGTTTCGTGGAAGTAAGTGAAGCAATGTCATTAGATTGTCCACCAGGAAGCGCAGAACCTTGGCTCCCGTTAATTGATGCTTCAAGTGACAGAGAATCTTTTGATAAAAGATTCCCAGAAAAAAAACCTGATGACGTTATTAATTTTTTAATAAGAGATCGTTTAAATCCAAACAGCATAATTTCTTGTATTCAATTAGCTAGAGAAAACGCACGACAAATAAGAGACGTTTTGACCACAGAAATGTGGGAACAAATTAATATTTTATATTGGAATATGCAAGAAGGAGAAGCAATATGGAATAAGCCAAGACAAGAACAATTAAGTGAAATAAGGAGAGCATGTCAGCTTTTTTATGGAATTACAGATGCGACTTTAAGCAAAGACCTTGCTTGGAGATTTAGCATTCTTGGAAGATTAATTGAGAGAGCTGACAAAACATCGAGAATTTTAGATGTTAAATATTATTTACTTTTACCCAGCCTAGATGAACTTGGAGGGGTTCTTGATGAGTTGCAATGGATTGCTCTTTTACGTTCCGCTGGAGCTTATCAAATGTTTAGGAAAGCAGAGCAAAATTCTATTAAGCCTAATTCAGTTGCAAGATTCCTTTTACTAGATCCAATTTTTCCCAGATCAATAAGATACTGTCTTGATGGAATAAGCAATACTCTTAAGATGATAGATACCTCTCCTCCTCCTGAAAATCCTTCAGAATTAGAATGCATGAGAGGCTTGCTTAAAGCAAAGTGGAGTTATATCAGAATTGAAGATATAATTAATGATGGTTTACATGAGGCAATCGATTCATTGCAAATAGATTTGAATAAATTAAATGATCTCATTCATGAAAAATATTTTATTAATTAAAAAGTTTATTAATGAGAATTAAATACATTCACAAACTTGAATATAAATATGAAGACCCTGTTCAATTAGGCGAACATAGATTGTGTATAAAGCCAAGGTCAAATGGATTCCAAAAATTGAAGAATTTTGAATTAAAAATAACCCCAGAACCAGAAATTATTTATCCATTACTTGCTGCAAGTGGAGAAGAGATTAATCGAATTAGATTTAACGGATTAACAGATAATTTAATTATTGAATCAATTAGCGAAGTTGAGACCATTAAACATCCAAATATTATTGATGGGGTAAAAAATAGAGATCTAACATTACCTTTTTGTAGAAGCATTATTAACAGAGATTTACAAGGGGCATTAGAGGGCTGGATGCCAAATGGACAACACGATCCCTCTGCCGTAGAACTTGCCCAAGAAGCATTAGCAGGAAGTTTTAATAACGCATTATCATTCACCTATCAATTAATAGAGATTATTCAAGATCGGGTTAAATATACAAAAAGACATACAGGTCCTGCATGGCCAGCGAGCAGAACACTTAAAGAACGCATAGGTTCATGCAGAGATTTAGCAATGCTGATGGTTGAAGCTTGTAGGTCTATTGGTATCCCTAGTAGGTTTGTAAGTGGTTATCATTTTGAAGACCCGTTGCCTTCTGAGATAGATTTACATGCTTGGGCTGAATTATATATTCCAGGTGCAGGTTGGAGAGGTTTTGATCCAAGTGGAAAAGGATTAATAGATGAAAGATATTTAACTTTGGTATCCTCTTCTAAATCTAATTTAACTTCTGTAATTACAGGAAACTTTACAGGAAAAAATAATCTAGAAAATACTTTATCCTGGGAAATCAAACCTCTTGAAATTAAATAAACACAAAATTTTTATTCTTTATAATATAACAAGAAAATATAAATAAAAATATGTTTCTTTTTTAGTGTTAATTGATACGTTATTAGAGATATATATCTGTTTTCATTTGTTTAATCTTTAAAGAAAATTGAACTCAAGTTTAGAAATTCCAGTTATCAAACCAAACAAATCAAAAATGTTTGAATTGATAAGCTATGAAAAATTTCGCGATACAAAAGATGTTAGATTTTTTGATATTAGTATTAATGAATCAAATTATAGAGATCTAGTAATCCACAGTGGTCCTGCAGTTAGTCCGCCAAATGAGGGCGAATTTAAAAATTGGCAATTTTACATTCACCATAATCAAGAAGATAATCTATTAGCTATTTCTGGGGGAAGAACATTTTTTCTTGTTAATTTTGGGTGGGATTATCCTTTTTATAAAGTCAGATTAGAATCTTGCGGATATATTCTAAGAATCCCTAGAGGAACTTTTCATAGATCAGTATCTGACGAAAACGGTTCCATTGTTTTAAATCAAGCCATAAGAGATAAAGGTGGCACAGTTGAATCTGAATTCAAGGTAACGAATAGCAAAGATAATAAAAAACTTCTAGATTGTATAACTAATCTAGAACCTAGATTTAAAATTTATAGTGTTAAATAATCTTAAAAAGGTTTTCCAAATTTATATATCAATTTTAAAAATTATCTAATTGTTATAAACTAATAATATTCGAATTTTCTAGTATGAAATTTTTTAGGTTTTTAAAATATCTTTTATGCATAACTTTTTCTTTCTTAGTTTTGTCCTCTCCAGTTTTGGCTGGGGCAAATGTAGCTGTTAAGGGAGAAGGAGATGAAGTTCCAAGTTATGTAAGATCTAATATTACAGGATTTGATTTCCATGGAGAGGATCTTCATTTGTCATCTATAGCTGGAGCAGTTGCGAGAGACGCAGATTTTAGTGATGTTGATTTACATGGGACAACATTAACCCTATCTGATCTAAAAGGTTCTAATTTAAATGGAATCGACCTGACGGATACTCTTTCTGATCGAGTTAATTTCCAAAAAACAGATCTTAGAAATGCTGTTTTAATAAATATGATCGCATCAGGTAGCAGTTTTGCAGGAGCTCAAATAGAAGGAGCAGATTTTTCTTACGCTATTCTTGACAGCGAAGACCAAAGAAATCTTTGTGAAATTGCTGATGGGATCAATCCAACAACGGGTGTTTCAACAAGAGAAAGTCTTGAGTGTAGTTAGAACTAAAATTATAAGTAGACTTTTTTCCCATTATTAAATTTATAAATCCTTTGTTCATCATCTTGAAATATCATTTCACCATTTAATTTGGATTTCTTAAATTTTGAAAGCCTTGCTCTGTGAATATTAGATTTTCTATTAATATTATCTTCGTTATCATAACTTCCAATATAGATATTTATATTAGGGTTTGAAAAGGTTTTTTCTTCCTCTCTTAAAAAAATTCTTTCAATATTTGTTTGCCTGCTCTGCAGTTTATTTTTAAATTTGTCTAATTTTAAGTTCTTTGGTTTTTTAGATTTAATTTTTTTGTAGACCAAAAAAATAACTCCTAAAATTAGAAAAAGTAAAAATATATTCATTGCCTATTTAATTTTTATTTTTATATCTACCCCTAAGTTACTTTTAGTAGTTAATATTTCTTTTTTTAAGATTCCATAAGTAAAAATTCTAGATAAAGTTTTCAAGGATTTAAAAACTAAAAAAACAGTAAATAAAAAGAAAACAATAAGGTTTTCTACAAGAATATTTTTATTTTTATTATCTAAGTTGCTCATGTAAGAGTTAATTCAATTATTTTTTATAATTATTAGCATATGGGCCGAAAAATTCACTAGCGTCTCTTCCCATTACTTTAGCAAGATTTAAACTTTTATCTATATCCCATTTAGATGCCATTCCATAAAGAATACCAGCAGCAAAAGAATCGCCACATCCATAAGAATCAACCTTTAATTTTTTGTTTTTAAGAGCCTCATATCTTCCTCCTGGAAATATTATGCCCCCCTTCTCTCCCTCTGTTTTAATAGTATATTTGGGTTTTAACGATAAATCAGAAAAAGAAAAAACTTCCCCTGGATCAAGATTACTGCCTATTAATCCATCTAAAAGGACATTCGATTTATTAATTGTATTTAATCCCACCCTTGGTGTTGTACAAAGTATTGAAGCTGATCTAGCCATTTTAAAAATCTCTGAATCAGATGCAGTAATAAAAATTCCGTCCATTTTTTTTAAAATGTTCCAATCTAACTTATCTTTATGAGTTGGAGCTAACCTTTCTCCAATAACTGTTATTGCTCTTTCACCTTGAGAGTCAATTAAACTAAACCCTCTTCTAGTTGGTTTATCACGCCAAGCTACATGCAACATAATTCCCATACTTGAGAGAATCTTGAAACACTTATCTCCATAATCATCATTACCTAGTGAAGTAAAAAAATGAATTTGGTTTAAAGTTAAATCAGAAAGTATTTTCGCGATAATAGAGCCACCACCTGCTGGATATTCAATGGACTTTTTAGAATGAGAGATGATTCCTGGCTTCGGCAATTTGTCGACTATTAAGAAATTTATCCACTCAATATGACCAACTACAGCAAAATTTAAATTCCCTTTTTTAAATTTATAGTCTTCAACTTTATTATTCTTTTCAACATCCATAAGCTTTTAAATACTATTATTAAAAGAAATATTTTTGAAAAGTGAATTCATTTAACATTTTAAAAGATAATAAACAGATACTATCTTATCTTTACCTTTTTCTATCTATTTTAGGAGCTATCCTTCCTATGATGGCAAATTTCGAATTTGCTAGGGAATATGGAAACAGCTTTGATTTAAATAACTTCATTTCTTTAGCGAATGCAAACCCTGCAGCTCAGTCAATCTCTAGAGACTTATTGGTAGGAGCTAGCGCTATTTTTATATGGATAGTAAATGAATCAAAAAAACTAAACATGAAGAATATGTGGGTTGTATACATTGGAACTTTTCTTATAGCATTTGCATTCTCTGCACCTTTTTTCTTATTTCTAAGAGAGAGAAGAATTATTGAATTAGAAAAGATTAATTAAAATAATCTCTTAAATAGAATTGCAAATACAATAAAGCAACAACATGAAATGGAAAGCCAGATTATTGAAGCATAACCAAATAGATCTAATATGCGTCCTGAAATAAATGGTCCAAAAAAATAACCCATAGCGAAACATTGTGATAGTAAAGCAAGTGCGAAACCTTTTTTGTTTGAAGGAGCTATTCTGAAAACGACATCTGTTGATGTTGGAAGAAATGAAGCAGTACCTAAACTTACTAATATCAATGAAAAAGAAATTAAATAAAAAGCTGGTATATTTAAATAACTAGAAATAAATAATAAAAATGAAGCGAAAGAGAAATTTATTAAACTAAATTTCAAACCAAATAATCTTTCTTTCTTAGATATCCAAGAACCAACAGGCCATTGTAAAAACAACAATAAAATTAACTGAATTGAAATTATAAGACTAATAATTTCTTTGCTTAATGCATTGCGATATACTCCACCTTTAACAAGATCCAGTGGCAAAGTTACTTGAATTAGAGCTAAAGAGGTAGTTATCAATAAAATAGATAAAATTATTATTGTTGAATTTTTATTCCATTTCAATTGTTCCTGATTAATTGGATCTACTAATTTTTTTTGGAAATTTTCTAAGTTTCTTTTAATAGAAGAACTATTTCTAAATATTAAATATGTGATAACTAACATGCAAAATATATCATTAATAAAAATTGATTTGGAATACAAAAAATTCGTCATATAACCCCCTAAGAATACCCCTAGAAATATTCCTAAAGCCTCCGAACTTCTAACAAGAGCATATGCTTTGCGTGTTTCGATTGGATGGCAAAAATATGGCACCCCAAACTCGGCAGCAGGCCAATATATTCCTGCAGCAGCCCCAACAAATGATTGTCCAATTATGTACAAAAAAGTATCTCTTGAAAAAATGAGGCATAAGCTAGCGGCAATACTTAGTATTGAAGAAGTAACTATTGGAAATTGTATTTTCCCTGTTTTATTAAGATAATTGCCTGTTAAGAGTCTTGTTAAGGTTCCAATTATTGCTGAAATGGTGAACCCCAAGCCAATATCTGTTGCCGATAATCCTATGTTATTAAAAATAAGTGATGTTAAATAAATTACACCTCCTGCACCAAATGCAGCGTAAAATCTTATTTTGGTAATTAACCTCAAATTATATGGAAATTGAATCCACCAATTTTTAATAATTTGAAAATTATTTAGACTAATCACTAGTGAAAAACCTTTTTATAATTTCTTTAGGCATTTGTGGTTTATTTTTTAATAATGGTTCAAAGGCTGCAGAAAAGATAAATATTATATTTGAAGAGATGGAAATCCCTCTTACTATAGAACAATTATCAAAATTAGAGAAATATAAAGATGATTCAACAGAATTAATAGATTGGCTAAACAAAATTGGATTAAGCAGAGTTTTTGAATTATCAAAATTTTTAGAATATCCAGTTTTCAAGGAAGAAGGATTAAATAGAGAAATATTAAGAAGTTGGATAGGTCGAAAAATTCTTACAGAATTAAGCCAAAGCATTAAAGTTCCTAATGACAAAAATGGAACAGAAATTTTTAACACTATAGAAAATTTATTGGATGAGAAAGAAGAAGTTTCAACCTTAGAAATTATTAAGACATTACCTTCAGAAGAAATTTCTTTAGACATTGATAACTTAATTTTAGTAATTTCATCTTGGAAAAATGAATTAGAAATGCAACAAGATCTTATATTCAAATTAAATAATCTTGAGAAAACTAATATTAAACCTATTAAAAAAAGCGAAAATAATTTTAATTTAGATATTCTAAAGATAAATAAAAAAATTAATGCACCTCACCGTGTAGAACCTTTGGAAATTGAATTATGGAAAAGTAATAAAAAAAATGATGATAAAGAACTGATAATTTTTATGCCTGGACTTGGAGGCGAAATTAATAATTTCAAATGGTTAGGGAACGAATTAAATAAAAGTGGCTGGCCAATAGTTTACATAGATCATAGAGGGAGTAATTTAGATGCCTTTACAGAAGTACTCGATGGAAAAGAAGCAATCCCTGGGAGTGCGGAATTTTTCTTATATAGAATCAAAGATTTAGATGCTGTATTAAAAGCTCATGAAAATGGGGAATTTGGTTTACCTAATAATTCATATATCTTAATGGGGCATTCACTTGGTGCTTTAATAGCACTTTTATATGAGGGTAATAAACCAAACAAGCAACTCGAGGAAATATGTACTTCGGCATTAAAAGATTTTGCAATAACAAATTTATCAAAATTACTTCAATGTCAATTAAGCGAAATTCCATTCTCTGAGAAAAAAAACACTAACAAGGCAAGTGCAATAATAGGATTTAATTCGTTTGGAAGTTTAGTATGGCCAAAAGAAAAAAGTTCCGGTATTAAAATACCAACTCTTCTTATAGGTGGCACATATGACCTTATTACACCACTAATTAATGAACAATTTAGAGTTTTTTCTGCTTTAAATAATCCATCAAATAGATTTTTAATTATTGAAGGGGCTAGTCATTTCTCTCCAATCAGATTAAATAATAGTCATGAAGAAAATAATGATATCTTCAAAATAAATGAATCTTTTATTGGTTCAGATCCAATTTTAGTCCAAGACTTATCTTCGAAATTTATAGTTGAATTTATAAATGATATAAAGAGCCAAAAGATCCCAAGTGTAATTAAAAATCAAAGAGAAAAAGGACTTGATTTCCATTTTTTAGATCTTGAAACTATAAATGAAGTCTCGAAAAATTAGTATTCTATCCTTGGATCTAGATAGGCAATTAAGATATCAACAAAGAGATTTAAAGAAACTATAAGCATAGAGGTAAAAATTACTATACCTTGAACCAAGGTATAGTCTCTCTGAGAAATTGCTTTATGTAATCTTAAAGCTATACCTGGCCATGAAAAGGTTACTTCAAACAATAGTGCGCCTCCTGCTAATGATGCCATTGTCAATCCAGAAATAGTGACAATTGGTAGCAGAGCATTAGGCAAAGCATGATTTAAAAAAATTTTTTTTCTAGATATTCCTCTGGATATTGCGGCATTTACATAATCACTTTTTAATGTCTTATCTAAATTAACTCTTAATGACCTGCTGAATATCCCACTTAATAAAAAACCAAGAGTAATCGAAGGAAGTGCGAGATGATAAAGACAATCTTTTAAAGCAATAATATTATTTGAAAGAATGCTATCTAAGACCAGAAATCCTGTAACTTGAGGTTGTTGCTGAAAGATTGGGAATCTACCCCCAATTGGGGAAATATTTAAATATACAGAAAATAATAATTGTGCTAACATTGCGCCCCAAAAAGGAGGGATCGCATATGTAGAAATACCAAGTATTCTCACAATATAATCAGCCTTTTTACCTCTTTTAATTAACCCAAGAAATCCCAAAGGGAATCCAATTAGAATTGCACTTAATATTGAAAAGAAACCAAGTTCAAGACTTGCAGGTAATGACTTAAGAATAATATTTAAGACTGGCTCTTCAGTACTAAGAGAAAGACCAAAATTAAGGTGCAAAATATCATTAATATATGAAAAATATTGATTTATTAAGGATTCATTTAGACCCAATTTATTTCTTAGAATTTCTCTTGATACCTCATTGGCTCCTGATCCAAGTATTGCATCAACAGGATCACCAGGAGCAACCCTCAACAAAATAAACACAAGTGAAGAAATTATCCATAACATTAATGGTATTAATAAAATTTTTAACAATGAATAATTTAAAAGTTTATTTAAATTTCTACTCATTCATCAATTAACTCAAGATCACTTAATGAAATTATTCCTGCACCATTAAAGATAGGTTTGGATATTTTATTTTGAGCCCATGCCTTTTGAGAGGATATCCAAAGAGGAATATAAGGAACTGATTCTGATGCAATCTTTTCAATTTTTATTAAATTATTCAATCTATAATTTCCAACCATGGAGTCGCTTTCTTTAAATAAATTCTCTATTTGTTTTGAGGCCCAAAAACTACCGCTCAAGACAGATTCACCCTCTTTACATAAATTTTCAACAATTTCACTACAACTTAATAAAGGCTTGAGGTAAGCTTCAGGATCAGAATAAAGTCCTGTCCAGTCATAAATTGCAGCGGGATATACACCTTTCGAGAGATTTTCATACATTGTCGTTGACTCCACTCCATTAATATCTATTGAGATACAATCCGATAAATTGTTTTTAATATCTTCTTTGATTATTAGAGAAATCAATTTATCTGAAGGAACATTAGATCTATATGTCAAGGGAAATTTAAGTTTCTTTCCATTACAAAATCCTTCTTTCTCCAAAAGAATTCTTGCCTCTTTAGGATTATATTCTGGCCATAAGTCTTGATTACTTTCCTTAAATATTGGAGGTACAATATTCCTTAGGGGCTTTCTCAAGTTGTAACTAACTTTTTTACTTATTAAATTTCTATTAATGCTTTTGGAAAATGCTAATCTTACATTAAGGCTATTAAATGGATATAAATTTGTTCTAAGACTTATAAATGTTATTTGAGTTTCAGGAGCAATTCCTTCTCTGATTTTTTTTTCTTTACTAGATAAATTTAAATCATTACGTTGAATATCCTCAATTGAATTAGATAAAAGCACATCAATTTGTTTACTTTTAAGAGCCCCATAAAGAGAAGCTGAATCTTCATAACCTATAAATATTATTCCATCATTTTTAGGCTTCAAGCCCCAATATTTGGAGTTAGGTTCAATAAGTTGTTTTTCATTGGAGAAATTCTTGAGAAAATATTTACCCGTTCCAATAAAATTATCATTTAAAAATTTATTTGAATAGTCTTTATAAAAAGTTGGAGAAATAGGAGTTAAATTTATAGAGGTTAATAAAGCATTAATGGAGCTTGATGGTTTATTTAAATTAAAGACAAGCTTAAACTTAGAGGGAGTTTCAACAAAATTAATTTTATCTCCCAAAATATAATTATTTATACCAATTCGTCTGAACCTATCAATAGTAAATTTCATTGCCTTCGCATCAAATTTAGTGCCATCATGAAAGTAAATATTCTCTTTTAAATTAATAGTTATCTTCAACTTATCTTCAGAAATAATTGGCATACCCAATGCGAGTTCAGGAACTAATTTTCCATCACTATTTATCACATATAAAGTATCCCCTAAAGATGCTAATAATTGAAATGCTTTTAGAGTTGTAACTCTTGCAGGGTCAAGAGATTCAACCTTTCCGGAGCTTGCAACTATTATACTTTTGGAATTATTTTTGGATACACAAGAAAACTGTGCCGCCGAGAGCAGAAAAATAAAAAAAGATATAAATAATTTATTTTGCATTTTTAATTTTTTAGCCTATACCTTCTTTAGTAAAATCATTAGAACATAAAACTTGTATTGATATTTGACTAATATTCAAAGCAAATGTTTTTTTAGAATTACAGTCAAAAGGCCACTCTCTCAACCAGCAAATTTTTTTTTCTTGATTTAAACCAATTACTTGAAAAGTGTTTTTATTATTTTTAATTTTTACACAAGCTCCTTTGTAGAGACTTTCAGAACAAACTAAATTATTATTTTCGTTTTTATTGTTTAATAGTTTTGAATGAATCATAAAAGGTGCTAAAACCAAACACTTACTTTCTTCGGTTTAACAAGCTATAAAGAAATTTGCAAACTATTTTTTTAAATACAACTTAATTGACTTGCAATAATTTTGACTTCGTTTAGAGCATTTATTTCATCTTTTGATTTCTCAAAATTTCCATTATTCACCTCATGAGTTATAACAACAATTTCAGCTTTGTCCTCACTTGCATCTAGTTGAACAATTGATTCTATTGATACATTATTATTTCCAAAAATATCTCCAATCTTTCCTATTACACCAGGACTATCAAGACAAATAATTCTAAGGTAATTTTTTTTATTTATTTGAGAAGAGCTTATTATATGACAGTTTCTCCAGAAATCAAAAGATAATAGTGGATCGATTAAATTATTATTTTTTACTGAGGCGGCATGTAGGTTTAATATATCTGAAACTACTGATGCAGCAGTTGGGCCACTTCCTGCTCCTGGACCATACAACATTATTTCTCCAAGAGGATCAGCCTCTATCAACAAGGCATTGTTAACTCCCTTAACTGTTGCTAGTGGATGAGATTTTGGAATCAAGGAAGGGCCTACCCAAATATTTAAAGCAAGTGAATCATTACTATTAATTTGTTGCCTTTCGGCGAGAGCCAAAAGTTTTATTTCAAATCCTAATTTATTGGCATATTCAATATCCTTAAGATTAATTTTACTAATGCCATCAGAATGTATCTCGTCTCTTTTGATTTTCCCTCCAAATGCGAGTTCACTAAGAATTGAAATCTTATCAGCAGCATCATGTCCCTCAACATCTGCCGTTGGATCCAATTCTGCATACCCAAGGCTTTGAGCCAATTTTAAGGTCTCCTTATAATCAGCTTTTTCATTTGTCATCTTTGAAAGAATAAAATTTGTTGTGCCATTTATTATCCCAAGCATTTTTTTTATGCTGTTACTTTTTAATGATCTTTTTAAGGGCTCAACTATTGGAATCCCCCCGCAAACTGCCGCCTCTGACAATATGTAAACTCCCTCTTTAGTCGCAGTTTTATATATTTCTTCCCCATATCTTGCAATAACTGCTTTATTTGCTGTAACAACAGATTTACCTGATTTTAATGATTGCAGAATAATATCTTTCGCCAAATCAACACCACCCATTACTTCAACAATTACATCTATGGAGGCGTCATTAATTAACTCAAATGGATCATCAGTTAAAAAATTATTATCTAGCTCAACATCCCTTCTTTTCATAAGATCTTTAACTGCTATTTTTACTATTTCTATTTCTTTTAAAATTGGATGTGAATCAATTTCTGAACTTAATATTTTATAGATCCCTGAACCTACAGTTCCAAAACCTATAATACCAACTTTGCATTTTCTCATTTTTTATTTGCTTTAACTTTGAATTTAATTTTATATTATTAGACCTACAAAAATTGATTTGCTTGAGATTGCATTTTTAATAATATGTTTAAAAACCCATTTGACCGTGAAGGAGTTAAACTTGCTTTCAAACCAGTATCTTCTATAAATTTTTTATTTATTTTCACAACCTCATTAGGTGTTAATTCATTTAATCCATTAATAAGAAAGGCTAATAAGCCCTTGGTTATTAGGGCATCAGAATATCCCTCCCAAAATAATTTACCGTCTTTAATATTTGCCTTAACAAAAACTTCCGAAACGCATCCCTTAACCTTATTTTCTTCAATAAGAATTTTACTATCTGGTTCTTTCAATTTTTTGCCTAACCACAAAATGTACTCATACTTTCTTTTTGGATCTTCTGATTTCTTCAACTTTTCAACTAATTTTGATAAGTTATTGTATTTTGATTGATTTTCCATTTTTTAAAAAACTATTAATAAATCACTTTTGGATCCTTAATTATACAAATATTTCCTTTTCAGTAATAAATCCTGATAAGGGAATATCCCACTCAGCCCTGGGTAATGGAATAGTACTTACACAATTAGAAGTCAATACTCCAATGCATGGTACATGCCTCCAATTTTCATCTCTTCTTAATTTATCAAAATAACCTCCGCCATAACCTAATCTTATTAAATTTTTATCCACAGAAAGACATGGAACAAATATCAAACTTATCTGCTCATGACTTAATGAAAAAGAGTTATTTGGACTTAATATCCCCTCAAAGTCTTTTGTAAGAGTTTTTTCATCCCATGGATAAAAAAACAACTTTTTTTTATCTTTACATCTTGGCAAAGCTAAAGATTTTTTTTCCTTAAGACTTCTTATGTCAACTTCATTTTTTAGAGGCCAATATATTGCTATGTAGCTTGTAATTTTATTTTCCTTAACTAATGAATCAACATATAGTTTTACATTTTTTTCTACATTTTTCCTTTGATTAAGTGAAATCCCATCTCTAAGTTTTCTAAACTTATCCCTCTCAAATTTCTTCTTTTCAAAGATACTACTCATGCTGGGTATTTAGTTAAAGCCTTCTTCATTTAGTTTTGTGAGTGCTATGGCCAATGCATCTGCTGAATCGTCAGGTTTCGGAGGTTTGCTAAGTTCTAAGTTATACATAACAGCATCAAGAACTTCTTTCTTAGATGCTTTCCCAGACCCTGCAATGGTTAACTTTATCTGCGCAGGGGAATATTCACTAACAAGAATTTTTTTAGAAGCCAATACCATCATAATCACCCCTCTAGCCTGAACCACACTAATAGTAGTACTTGATCTGTAAAAGAAAAATTTTTCTACTGCAGCTACATTTGGATTCCAATGATTTATTAATTCATTAAGATCTTTGAATATCTCATAAAGTCTATCCTCTTCTTTTTTATCTTTACCTGTCTCAATAACGCCGCAATCTAACAGTATCTTTTTTTCATTATCTATCTCAATAATTCCATACCCAACTCTAGCTAATCCAGGGTCAATCCCAATTATTCTCACTGTAATTAGGATTCTGCAGACAATTGAAATTTTGAAAGATTTTCTTTATCGTCTAAATCAAAAACTTTACAAAAAGCATGAATAACTCTTTCACCTGAATCTACTTGTTCTAAAGGATCTTTTCTAAGTCTATGTCGTAAAGCACAAGAAATAACCCTTGCTATGTCATCTTCTTGTACTTCAGTTCTGCCCTCAAAGGCTGCGATTGCCCTTGCCGATCGATTTGTAACAATATCTCCACGTAAACCATCAACATCAAGTTCGCCGCATATTGCAGATATATTCAATCTAAGGTCATCGTCCATTTGAACAGAATTTAAAATTTCTTGAGCTTTAATAACCTTTTGTTGAAGTTCATCCTGCTGTTTCTCAACATTCAATGAAAACTTATCAGGATCATCGTCAAAAGAAGTTCTTTGATCTACTACTTGAACTCTTAATTCTGCATCTCTAACTGTTTTGACCTCAACACTCATTCCAAACCTATCCAATAACTGAGGCCTTAATTCACCTTCTTCTGGATTGCCTGAACCAATAAGAACAAATCTCGCAGGATGTCTAACTGAAACACCTTCTCTTTCAACTGTATTCCATCCAGAAGCTGCTGAATCTAAGAGCACATCCACTAAATGGTCATCAAGCAAATTCACTTCATCTACATATAGTAAACCCCTATTAGCTTTCGCCAATAATCCAGGTTCAAATGCCTTGACACCCTCATTCAAAGCCTTCTCTATATCAATGGTGCCACAAAGCCTGTCTTCGGTAGCCCCTAAAGGCAGATCAACCATAGGTACTTGTTTTTGAATACTCTCCAGATTTTCTCCATGAGTAATTCTTTCCAAAACTTCTTTACTCTGCAAATCAGGATCGATAAGAGAACTATTATATGGATCATCTTTAACAACTTCTATTGCCGGCAACAAATCAGCTAAGGCTCTAATTGTAGTAGACTTTCCAGTCCCTCTATCACCCATTATCATCACTCCTCCAATTCTTGGATCAATAACATTTAACAAGAGAGCTAATTTCATTTCTTCCTGACCAATTACAGCTGTAAAAGGAAAAACTCTTCTTTTCTTTGTTGTAGTCACAGTTTTAGTTTTCTTAAAATATTCAAATAATCAATAGATGCTACTTCAGAAAATGTTTTTAGTAAATATCCCTCTCAAATAAAACTATAGAAAGATAAATATAAACTAATTTATAGGTTCCTAATTTCTTTTCGAATTATTCATAAACCAATTTATTTGATGGACAATTCCTCTTAAAACATTTATTTCGTGCATTGATGTATTTGCCCTTGAAATATAATTCTTAAATTTACTTATTTTAGCCCTTGAGGTATGTTTCAAAAGATATCCAACCCCAAGAAGCATTTCCTCTATCTCAACAAATGAATCATGTATTTGTTTTGATGATGCAAGATTAAATACCTCTAACTCCTTATTAAAATTTCTATTAGAAGACTTATTTAACTCATACAAAACTATAGAAACTGCATGAGAAAGATTTAAAGAAGGATTATTTTTAGTAGTAGGAATATTAAAAGTTTTATTTGCCAGAAGTAATTCATTATTGGTTAAACCTCTATCTTCTCTACCAAATATAATTGCTAAATTATTTATTTTTTTAAAAGAAAAAATCCAATCAAATATATCTTCAGAAGATATAAAAAATGAGTCTTTACTTATATCAATCCTTCCACAAGATGCGATAACTAAATCACAATCAAAAACTGCATTTTCAAGATTATCAAAAATTTTGCAATGATCAAGATACTTCTGACCTTTAAGGGCCATTTTTTTTGCTTCTAAAGAAAATATGTCGCATTTTGGAGAAACAATTCTTAATTCATCGACTTCAAAGTTGGAGCATAATCTTGCAACACTCCCAACATTTAAAGGTCCATTTGGTTCAACTAATATGACCTTTAAATTATTAAAGTTTTTTTCTAAAGTCATTCAAGGTTATGTAAATACTTTAATAAATTAGACATATTTACGGGATCAATTTCAAAACTTGGCATGGGAGGAGTAAGACCCCCAGTAACTTGTTTTATTATTTCTTTATCATTCAAACGTTGAGTTATTGAGTGTAGGTCTGGGCCCACTAATCCTCTTGCTGTAATCCCATGACATCCCACACAATTCATCTTAAAAAGAGCATCTCCTGCCTTAGCAGATCCATTAAGCTCAAGAGTCTCAATTATATATTTATTATTTTCATCTTGATTAAAAAAAAATATTAAAAAACATATCAATGAAACTACAACAACAATAAAAAACTTTACCAAGAATTCTCTTTTGGGTTCTCTTTCTGCTGCAGATGATGAAGATGTTGACACAAAAAATAATCTCTATGTAAGAATTGTGGATGAGAAATTAAAAAAAGGCAAAAAAATGATCGAGCCTCTTTTATGTGGAATTGTTTTAGGGTTAGTTCCTATAACTCTTCTTGGGTTATTTGTAAGTGCATGGAATCAATACAGAAGAGGTTCAGGGATGTTGGATATTGATTAAAAATGTTAATCTTGATTGCCCATAGTCTCTGACATCTATAGTTTCCCATAAAGTACTTTTTTTAATATAGATGTTGGGAGAATGTTCACAAATAACCACTGAATCTTTTTTTAAAAAATCACAATTAAATACTTGATTTAAAACTAATTGATGGAAATTAACATCATATGGAGGGTCTAGATAAACAAAATCAAATTTTAATTTGTTCAAATCCATAATTTTAGAAGATAATTTTCTCTCATAATTCGGTTTTGTCCAGTTCAAAACGTCTTTACAAATAACATCAATATCATTTTGTCTTTTTTTTATATCTTGCAATGAAAGTAGATTTTTTAAGCATATTTTTGAGTTATTTTTGTTTTTTTCGATTGCAATTATTTTTCTTGCCCCATGATTATATGCTTCACAAGATACGGCCCCTGTTCCACTAAATAAATCTAACCAATTACTATTATCAACTCTATTTTTCAAAATATTAAATATAGCCTCTCTAACTCTCAAAGTTGTTGGTCTAGTATAAATATTGTTTGGACTTTGGATTCTTTTACCACCTATTAATCTTAAGTTTGTCTTCATGCCTAATTATTAGTTATTGAATACTACTAAGCCATCTTCTCAAGAGTTTTTCTCCAGTTTTACCAGATTTTTCTGGATGAAATTGACAGGCAAATAAATTATCATACTCAATCATCGCTGTTAATTTCTCAGAACCATAATTAACCTGAGCAGCAATGATATTAAAGTCATCTGGAATTGCATGATATGAATGAACAAAATATACCCAATTATTTGATTCTTCTATTTCTAATAATGTATTTGATTTTGTGGGTAAAAGTTTGCACCAACCCATGTGGGGGATTCTTTGGTTAACTATATTAGGTATTTTTTGTATTTTTCCCTTTAAGATGCCGAGACCGTGAACTTTTCCTTCTTCGCTAGATTCAAAAAGGAGTTGAAGACCTAAACAAATTCCTAAAAAAGACTTACCACTATTAATCCAATTTTTTAAATCATTTATCAAATCTGCATTTATAAGATTTATCATCGCAGGATCAAATGAACCAACACCAGGAAGTATTATCGCCTTACAGGCCTTTGATTCATTAAAGTTTTTAATTAATAGTATTTCTTCTCCAAGAATTTCTAGAGATTTAGTTACGGAATGTACGTTACCCATCCCATAATCTATAAGTCCAATTTTATGCAAAGCTCTTTGTTTTATAAATGCTTAGTCAAAGTGCTCGAAAGAGTTGCTTTTGGTACTGCTCCAACCACAGTATCAACTTTTTGACCTCCTTTAAAGATCATTAATGTTGGAATACTTCTAATTCCGTATTGACTCGCAACATTTGGGTTTTCATCTGTATTTAATTTAAAAACTTTAATTTTCCCTTCAAAGTCTTTTGAAATTTCTTCTACAACTGGTGCAACCATCCTACAAGGACCGCACCATGGTGCCCAAAAATCAACCAATACTGGTAGATCACTTTGCAGTACATCCTTGTCAAATGAAGAATCAGTTACGGCTGGAGCTGATGACATAATTTAAGTATTCCTTTTAGAAAAATTTAGCAGGCAATTCTTTTAAGTGATGATTTCATTACAGATAAAATAATATAAGTAACAAAATATTTAAAAAAGCCCGATTAATCGGGCGATTTAGTGTGTGAGGAGTATGGGGTTTCCCCCATCGCTTAATAATAACTCCTAATGCGAAATTTGTTCAATTTAATGATTAATTTACTAAAGTTGTATAGTTTTTTGATCTAAATAAACTACTTACCCATCCCAAGCTGCTGAGCTTTTTGATAAACCTTACCCTCTGTAAGAAGAGATGGAGCAATAACAATTTCAACCTCTTGCATTTCTTTGATGTTTTTAGCACCAAGAGTACTCATTGATGTTCTAATAGCCCCTAATAAATTATGTGTACCATCATCAAGCAAAGCAGGGCCTTTGATTATCCTTTCTAAGGAACCTGAAGAGCCAACTTCAATTCTTGTACCTCGTGGCAACAAAGGGCTGGGAGTAGCCATACCCCAATGAAATCCTTTACCTGGAGAATTGGAGGATTTAGCTATTGGCGAGCCAATCATAACAGCATCTGCACCACATGCTAAACATTTACAAATATCTCCGCCAGTCACAATTCCTCCATCCCCAATAATAGGAATATAACAACCACTTTCTTTAAAATAATCATCTCTCGCCGAACTACAATCAGCAATTGCAGTTGCCTGAGGTATTCCAATCCCTAATACCCCTCTTGAGGTACATGCAGCTCCAGGTCCTATCCCAACCATTAATCCTGAGACTCCAGCATGCATAAGAAGTTTAGCAACTTCGTAAGTAACACAATTACCAGCTACGACTGGTACCTTCATAGATTGACAGAGATCTTTAATATTTAAGGTTTCCTTACCTTCCATACTAAGATGCTCAGTTGAAACAACCGTTCCTTGAAGGAAGAATAAATCTAATTTGGAATTATTAAGTGTTTCTTTAAATTTAATGGCGGCTTGAGGAGTTCCACTAAACGCAGCAATACCTCCTAGTTCTTTGACCTCGTTTATTCTCTGTAAAATTAATTCCTCCTTGACGGGTTCTCTATAGATCTTCTGCATTAATGGAACAAACTCATTTTTTCCGACTGATGCTATTTGATTAAATATTTCATCAGGATTTTTATATCGTGTTTGTATGCCCTCCATATTAATGACCCCTAGAGCACCTAATTTGGTAAGTTCTACAGCGGTATTAACATCGACAACGCTGTCCATGGCGCTAGCTACAATTGGGACTTCTCTCTTAAAATCACCTATTAACCATGATGGATCAGTTAAATCGTAATCAAGTGTTCTTCTACCAGGAACTAAAGCTATTTCGTCAATGCCATAAGCCCTTCTGACTTTTTTGTTTAATCCAAGTTCAATATTCACGGAATTTTTCATTTATTCTGATTAAATTAACAACTAACGGGGTAATAAGCCAAGGTTTATTCAAAAACAAAAGGTTTTTTTTTTAATTTATGTGTAAATGTGAGTATTTGGGAATTAAATATATTTTTTTTTTAATTCATTATGACAATCAGTGATTATTATTAAAGAAAGATTTTATGTATGTCTGATATTGTAGATTCCGGTAATTCTGGATTAAACGAAGATAACGATCGAATTATTCAGACCGACTTAAGAAATGAGATGTCTCGTTCTTATCTCGAGTATGCAATGAGCGTTATAGTTGGTCGCGCGCTTCCAGATGCAAGGGATGGATTAAAGCCTGTTCATAGAAGAATTCTTTATGCAATGTATGAACTTGGTTTGACCAGCAGTAGACCCTACAGAAAATGTGCAAGGGTTGTTGGAGAAGTACTTGGTAAATACCATCCCCATGGAGATACTGCCGTCTATGATGCTTTGGTAAGGATGGCCCAGGATTTCTCTATGAGGATGCCACTTATAGATGGTCATGGAAACTTTGGTTCTGTTGATAACGATCCTCCCGCAGCAATGCGATATACAGAATCTCGTCTACAGTCTCTTACAGATGAAAGTTTACTAGAGGATATTGAATCTGAAACTGTAGATTTCTCTGATAACTTTGACGGTTCTCAACAAGAGCCAACAGTTTTACCTGCAAGAATCCCTCAACTACTTTTAAATGGATCATCTGGAATAGCAGTGGGAATGGCAACTAATATTCCACCTCATAACTTAGGAGAATTAATAAACGGTCTTAAATCAATCATTAAAAACCCTTCGATTGAAGATAGAGAGCTTTTTGAACTCATTAAAGGTCCTGATTTTCCCACTGGGGGTCAAATCTTAGGAAGAGATGGTATTAGAGAAACTTTTAAAACAGGAAGAGGTTCAATAACGATGAGAGGTGTAGCAAATATTGAGCAAATTAAATCAGCTGGTAGGGCAGAAAAAGATGCAGTAATAGTTACAGAACTCCCTTTTCAAACCAATAAAGCAGCCTTAATAGAGAAAATTGCAGACTTGGTCAATGAGAAAAAATTAGAGGGCATATCTGATATCAGAGATGAAAGCGATCGAGATGGAATGAGAATCGTTATAGAGCTAAAAAGAGATGCCTATCCACAAGTAGTTTTAAATAATCTATTTAAGTTAACTCCTCTTCAAAATAACTTTAGTGCGAATATCCTAGCTCTAGTTAAAGGAGAACCCACAACTCTCTCACTTAGGAAAATGCTAGATGTATTTCTTGATTTTAGGATAGAGACTATACGGCGAAGAACAGGGTTTTTACTAAAAAAGGCAGAAGAAAGAGATCACATCGTAAAAGGCCTTTTATTAGCCTTGGGTGATATGGATGAAATTATCAATCTAATAAGATCAGCGAAAGATACAATTTCAGCTCGAGAAAAATTACAAAATGACCATGAGTTATCTTCTAAACAAGCAGAAGCAATTTTACAAATGCAGTTAAGAAGATTAACAGCTCTAGAAGCAGATAAAATCAAAGATGAACATAATGAATTAACTCAGAAAATAAACCAATATCAACAAATATTGAATAGTAAAGAAAGGATTTTTGAAATTATTCTTGAAGAAATTAATAAAATTGATGAAAGATTTTCTTCTCCTAGAAAAACAGAAATATTAGATTTAGGTGGTGGTCTAGATGATATTGATCTCATAGCGAATGACAGGTCCGTAGTTTTATTAACTGAAGCAGGTTATTTAAAAAGGATGCCTATTAATGAATTTGAATCTACCAGTCGTGGGTCAAGGGGTAAATCTGGAACAAAGACCAAAGGAGATGACGAGGTCAAATTATTTATAAGCTGTAACGATCATGATACTCTTTTACTTTTCAGTGATAGAGGAGTCGCTTATGCTCTCCCTGCATATAGAGTTCCTATGAGTAGCAGAACCGCAAAAGGCACTCCATCAGTTCAACTCCTCCCGATACCTAGAGAAGAGAAAATAACTTCACTAGTCGCCGTAGATTCTTTTGATAATGATTATTATTTATTAATGCTAACTAGGGCTGGATTTATAAAAAGAACTTCACTTTCTGCTTTCTCAAAAATTCGTTCAAATGGATTAATAGCAATTAATCTTGAGGATGGAGACGCACTAAAATGGGTCAGATTATCAAAAGAAGGCGATAGTGTTTTAATTGGATCAAGAACAGGAATGGCGATTCATTTCAGATTAGATATTAACGAATTAAGGCCACTTGGCAGGACGGCAAGGGGTGTTAAATCTATGAACCTGAGAAAAGGAGATAATCTAGTTTCCATGGATGTTTTGACATCTGACTTAGCTGATCAATTGGCTAAAAATGAGGATCTTACTAAAGAAATTAATGAGAATCTTGAAGTCAACTCTTCAGAAGGTCCTTGGGTATTAATAGCCAGTGCATTTGGATTAGGAAAGAGAGTGCCAGTAATTCAGTTTAGATTACAAAGAAGAGCAGGGATGGGTTTAAGAGCGATAAAATTCAGAATTAAAGATGATGTATTAGTTTGTTTGAAGGTCCTTGGAAAAGGAGAAGAGTTACTTTTTGTAACCGAAAAAGGTGTAATAGTTAGAACAAACGCAGATAAAATTTCTCAGCAATCTAGAGCCGCTACAGGAGTAAAATTACAAAAACTTGACGAGGGTGATCATTTATCAGAAGTGGTATTAGTTCCTCGTGAACAAATAGAGGAAATAGACCAAACAGACTTAGGGAAAGAAAATTAAAATTAATTGTTAATTAGATAATATGGAAATACTCGATATTTTAATTTTAGGATCTGGCCCTGCAGCATTATGTTTAGCATCAGAATTAGCCAATCAAAATTTATTTATAAAGGGAATATCAACTAAATCTCCAAATGAAAAATGGGAGAATACTTATGGTATATGGGCATCTGAGTTAGAGGAATTAGGATTAGAGTCTTTGTTATCTCACCGATGGTGTAAAACAGTTAGTTTTTTTGGAAACGGGGAAAATAAAAAAGGGGATGCTCCGACAAAACATAACTATGATTATGGTTTAATAAATCAAGAAGCTTTTCAAAATGAACTTTTGAAAAAATGTAAAGGCATTGAATGGTTGAATGAAACGGCAAAAGATATCATAGAGGAAAACAAACTATCTGAGGTAATTTGTTCTTCAGGTCTAAGAATAAAGGCTAGGTTAGTTATTGATGCAAGTGGTCATAAAAGTAATTTTGTAAAAAGACCAGTTCAAAATGAAATCGCTCAACAAGCTGCTTATGGAATTGTGGGCAAATTTTCATCGCCACCTGTTAATAAAGAACAGTTTGTTTTAATGGATTTTCGTCCAAATCATTTAAACAACGAAGAAAAGTTATCATCTCCTTCCTTTCTTTATGCAATGGATCTAGGGAATGAAACTTTTTTTGTTGAAGAAACATCATTAGCTAGTTATCCTGCATTATCACAAGAAAATCTTAAAAAAAGACTTTTTAAAAGACTGAATAGTAAGGGTATTAAGGTAAGTGAAATTTTTCATGAAGAGAATTGCCTTTTTCCAATGAATTTACCCCTCCCATTCAAAAAACAATTTGTACTTGGTTTTGGAGGGGCCGCAAGCATGGTGCATCCTGCATCAGGATATATGATCGGTTCTTTATTAAGAAGGGCTCCACTTCTTGCAGAAAAATTAGCAATCTTTTTAAAAGAACCTAATCTAAGTTCTCTAGAGTTAGCAACAAAAGGTTGGGATATCCTATGGCCTTACGAATTAACACAAAGACACAAACTATACCAATATGGCCTAAGAAGATTAATGAGTTTTGACGAAAGTAGATTAAGGAGCTTTTTCTCAAATTTCTTTAGATTATCAACCAAAGAATGGGTAGGTTTTCTTACAAATACACTTCCACTACCAAGACTAATTTATGTGATGAGCAAGATGTTTATAAATTCACCTCTAAAAGTTAAACTAGGAATGCTTAAGTTAAATTAGTATTATTATTTTCGCCAATCATCAATATTAATATCTGGGAAAACTCTATCTTCTTCCTCAATATCTGCAAGAAATTTCAAATTAATATTGGAATGGTTTTTAATCATCCCAACTAATTTCCAGAACCTTAACAAGTGTCTTTCTATCCTCTCTTTTGCAAGCTCAGTTGTAGTTCCTGCTCTTAGGATAAAACTCCAATCAGAGGATTCAGAAAGAAGTAATTCTCTTGCTGCTTGTTTGAAAAGTCTTGGAGATAAATCATTATTAAAATTTTTCGAGCATAAATCAACAAAAGTTGAACCTGCTTTTGTGATTTCTGGAACTATCCATGCATTTGCATCATTAATCCAGTAATTATGGTAACCCCCTTGCCCCCAGCTTGACGGCGATGGGTCACAAATCTGAAGATTTGGCTTCTGTAGTAAGAATTCTTTTAAATTTATAAGCTTAATTGAATATTTACTGGAGTTTTTTAAAATATTCTCAATAAAAAAAGGTCCCTCATACCACCAATGACCAAATAACTCCGCATCAAATGGAGCTACCAATAGAGGCTTAAAGGAAGATGATAAAGTTAAATTTTCTAATTGTTTAGATCTCGCTAAAAGATAAGCATCAGCATGTTCTACAGCTTTCTTTTTGGCTTCATTTTCTAAGTAAAACTCTTTTTCCCCTAATGGTACGTTTTCATCTGTAATCTTATGAAACTTTAAACCCAAAGGTCTTTTAGTTAAAATGCCTTTCTTTTGGAGCTGAGAGATGGGTAATTCCCACCCCAAATCTTTATGAAATTCTCTATAAACTTTGTCGCCAGGGAACCCATCCTTGGAAGACCAAACTGGTAAGGTTGACTCACTATCTCTTCCGAAGAATGCGACTCCTTTTTTCGAGCAGATTGGGGCGTAAACACCATACCTAGGCCTCGGTGTAGAATTTAGAATCCCATGACCGTCTAAGATTGCATATCTAATTCCAGAATTAAATAGTAATTCATCTAAATTTTCATAATATGCACATTCAGGTAACCAAATACCTAAAGGCTTTTTCCCAAAAATATTTTCATGGCTCTTAATTGCTGTATTAATTTGTCCTTTAACTGTTTCAGGATTCTCTCTTAGAATTGGCAAATATCCGTGTGTAGCAGCACAAGTAAGAATATCCAAATTTCCAGAGTTATTTAAAACTCTAAACTTCTCAATTAAATTTCCAGAACATTTTTGCCAGTATAAAAATTTGTCGTTCAAATTTTTAATTAAAAATGCAGAAGCATTTTTTTCTTCTTGTGGTAATTCGTTTAAAAAAGAATTCCTCATTTTAATCCAAATTGGGAAGGTTTCTTGAATTTTTTTATTATCTAAAAGCGATAATAATGTTGGAGACAAACTAATAGTTAGTTTTGTGTTTAAGGGATTTTCATTTTTGGATGATTCTATTGATTGAAGGAGTGGTATATAACATTCCAATATCGCCTGAAATAACCAATCCTCTTCTAATGAGTTTTTTTCATTTTTCCTGACATAAGGAAGATGAGCATGTAAAACTATCGCTAACTGGCCTAAAAAACTTTTTTTGGGGTATTGCCCATTCATACTTTTTAAAATTTATGCCTGTAATTCTATAAAAAATCAGAGTTAACCTTTTATAAAAAGGAAGCTTTAAACTTAAAACAATACTTTAATATTTAAAATTTTTTATTTTTTTTTCAGAATTTTAACCAATATTGTAAATAATATGCCTGTAGCGAGTTTTTTATTGAACAAAATCTAGTCAATTTTTTTTAATTAGCTTAATATAAGCTTAAGTAATACCTGATAATGTCTAAAGATCCTGGAAGAATTTTGATCTTTGATACAACTCTTCGAGATGGAGAGCAATCTCCTGGTGCCAGTTTAAATCTTGAAGAAAAGCTTGCTATCGCACACCAATTGGCAAGATTAGGAGTAGATGTAATTGAAGCTGGATTTCCTTTCGCAAGTCACGGAGATTTTAAAGCTGTAAATAAAATTGCCAATGCTGTAGGGAAAGAGAATGGTCCCATAATATGCGGTTTAGCTAGAGCGTCCAAAGGTGACATAAAAGCATGTTATGAAGCAGTAAGTCCAGCTCCCAAGAAAAGAATTCACACTTTTATTGCCACAAGTGATATTCATCTTAAACATAAACTAAAAAAATCTAGAAAAGATGTTCTTCAAATAGTTCCAGAAATGGTTAATTATGCAAAATCTCTGGTAGATGATATTGAGTTTTCTTGTGAAGATGCCTCAAGGAGTGATCCTGAGTTTTTGTACGAAGTAATTCAATTAGCAATTTCTGCAGGGGCTACAACAATAAATATCCCTGATACCGTTGGGTTTACAACTCCTAGTGAATTTGGGAAATTAATTGCCGATATAAATAAAAATGTTCCAAATGTTGATGATGCAGTAATCTCTGTTCATGGTCATAATGATTTAGGTTTGGCAGTTGCCAATTTTCTAGAGGCTGTAAAAAATGGAGCAAGACAACTAGAATGTACGATTAATGGAATTGGGGAAAGAGCCGGCAATGCCTCTCTTGAAGAATTAGTAATGGCATTGCATGTTAGGAAAAGTTTTTTTAATAGTTTTTTCAAAAGAAATACAGATTCGCCAACTCCTCTTACAGCTATAAGAACAGAAGAAATAACAAAAACATCTAGGCTTGTTTCCAACCTAACTGGAATGAATGTTCAACCTAATAAAGCAATTGTGGGGGCTAACGCTTTTGCACATGAGTCAGGCATTCATCAGGATGGGGTCTTAAAAAATAGACTTACTTATGAAATTATCGATGCAAAAACTATTGGTTTGAGTGACAACAAAATATCATTAGGCAAACTTAGTGGAAGAAGTGCAGTAAGAGCGAGATTAGAAGAGATGGGATATGATTTGAGCAGGGAAGATTTAAATGATGCTTTTGCTCGTTTTAAGGATTTAGCTGATAGGAAAAGAGAAATCACTGATAGAGACTTAGAAGCAATAGTTAGTGAACAAGTACAGCTTCCAGAAGCTAAATTTCAATTAAGTCTTGTACAAGTAAGTTGCGGTAACGCATCTAAACCTACCGCCACCATTACTCTTTTAAATACGGAAGATAATACTGAGGATACCGCTGTATCAATAGGGACTGGGCCTGTTGATGCTGTCTGCGAAGCATTAAATAAATTAGCTAAAGTTCCAAATGAATTAATTGAATTTTCTGTAAAGTCCGTAACAGAAGGTATTGACGCTTTGGGAGAAGTAACAATAAGAATAAGAAGGAATAATAAGATATATTCTGGTCATTCAGCTGACACGGATGTCGTAGTTGCTGCTGCGAATGCTTACGTTAATGCTTTAAATAGGCTTGTATTTTCTGAGAAAAAAAATTCTATTCACCCACAATTAGATAATTTAGAAAGTTCTGAAAAAACTATTTCTATCTAATACTACAAATTAAATTATTTCTTAGGATTATTAAGTAGTTCTTAAAAATAGTCTCTTAATAATGTAGATTGAATTAATAATTAAAGCAGTAAATAATGAGAGAAAGGGTATTAGGATATTGGGCACTTTCGTGGTTTGGTTTAATTAGCAATATAATTGCACTTCCAATTATCGCATTAATAATAATTTATGGGCCTCCACTAAAAGTTGCAAATATAACGCTAGCTATAAGTCTTGGTTGGCCTGCTGCAATCGTTGGAATAGTTTCTTCATCAGCTCTTTTAGCAGAGAGAAAATGGGGTGTAACTCTAACTCTAGTTTCTTTATCAATGGTAATTTCTGGTATGGGTCCTTATTCAGTTGTAAGGCTCCTAACTCTTAAAGACATTTTGGGAATTGGTGGGTTTACTCTTTTAACAACATTATTAAGTACGCTAGCTCTTCTATATTGGTGTAATCCAAGACATCGAAGAAGTATTAGGCTATAAATTAAGAAAAAGTATTATTCTTGCTAGTTGGGTACTGAATTCTTCTATGTCTAATTCTTTTCCAAACATTCAAGAATGCCCTTTTTATTAAAAAAATTTCTCCCTTCGATAAATTACTTTCATCTAATTGACCATCTTTTTGACGTGAATAGATGATTCTAGATATTGTTTCCAAAGCTTCTTTATCAGATGCATTAATATTCATAGCTCTTAATGCTGCTTCACATCCATCAGCAAGCATTAAAATAGCTGTTTCTTTTGACTGAGGAACAGGGCCATTGTATCTAAAATCATCTTCATTAATCTTGATATTTTTTTCTTTAGCCTTATGAAAAAAATATCCCATTCTTAGAGTGCCTTGATGTTCTGGTATAAAATTTGCTATTGGTTTAGGTAGTCTATTTTTTCTTGCGTACTTTAATCCTTCATCAACATGCGCCTGTAATACCTCTGCACTTCTAACAGGATCATCTATTTCGTCATGTGGATTTTTTAATCCATGCTGATTTTCAATAAACCAATTAGGGGCATGTAATTTACCAACATCATGATACAAAGCTCCAGTTTTAATTAGATCAATATCACCACCAATCATTCTTGTTGCTTCCTCCGCTAAACCACATATCAATAAAGTATGTTCAAAAGTACCAGGAGCCTCAAGTGATAGTCTTCTGATGAGAGGTTTCTCTTTATCAGCCAATTCGAGTAATCTTGCTTTAGTTAATAATCCAAATATCGATTCAAAAATAGGAATAAATAAAATAGTAAAAAGCATTACTATTGCCAACAATAATGAATCTGAAAAAATATCGCCAGTAGCAAAAAAATATTCTTTTTTGTCAATGAGTGATATTTTATCTTTACCTATCAATATCCATTGACTCAAGAACGATCCAATTGGAACAAAAATTGAAAGTTGAAGTAACTGAGCTCTACTTCTTATTCTTCCTCCAAGTAGAGATACTACTGAAGCACAAACTAATAAAATTAAGAATAAATTGTTATTGATAGCTACTGCTGGGTTAGGCCAAATAAGACTCGCTATAGATACCCAAGCTAAAGCTGTGATGCTTCCCATTCCTTGAGATATTATTAACGCAGGTGGAATTATCATAGATAATGAACTTATAGTTGAAGCCAAGGCTAGTTTTGAAGACTGTACTGCTAAAAGAAGAGTTATGATCAAGATAATTTGTCTTGAAGAAATTGTTGGATTTTCTTTTCTTGAAACTAAAACCAAAATCCAGGAACTAATAAGTGCTTCAGTAAAGGTCAAAAGCCATGAGAAAATATCAGAGATATTTAAGGGGGAGATAAGAAGTAATTTATAAGAAGAAATTATTGAAATCAAAATGCATATTAAAAAAATTATGAGATTATCAATTTTTGAAATTCTTGCTGGTTGTTTTATTGGAACCTGACTCCTCATCCATTGATAAAACAATTTTTTTAAAGTAGTTGTAATGTTTTGCACAGAATATAATTAAATCTATTTGATTAATTTCAGATTATAGTCATGCTAGGTGTAAAAAGGAGATGTTTTTCTAAATGTCATTAAAATTAGACGGTAAAAAATTATCTCTGGAAATTGAGGAAAGATTAAATAACTATATTTCTAGTAATAAAAAAATTGCAAAAAGAGCTCCTGGTTTAGCTGTAATAAGAATAGGTGAAGACCCAGCGAGTGGTGTTTACGTTAAGAACAAAGAAAAAGCATGTTCAAGGGTTGGGATAAAGAGCTTTATCTTTCATTTAAAAGATAATGTAGAGCAAAAAGAAGTTGAACAATTAATAAACAAACTAAACTTTGACATGGATATTGATGGAATATTGCTACAACTCCCCATCCCAAAGAAGTTTGATGAGCAAAGACTGATAAGTTATATCAATCCAAGCAAAGATGTAGATGGATTAAATGAGATAAACATCGGCAAATTAGTGAAAAATGAGCCCGCGATGAGATCATGTACACCAGCAGGAATTATTAATTTATTAAAATCCCAAAATATTTCAATTGAAGGAAAGAAAATTGTTGTTGTTGGAAGAAGTTTACTAGTTGGGAAACCCCTAGCGCTTATGTTGTTAAATCTTAATGGGACTGTAACAATTACTCATTCAAAAACAATACCTTTAAATAAGGTATGTAAGGAAGCTGACATTCTAATTGCCGCCGCAGGAAAACCAAATCTTATAGATTCTAGTTTTGTAAAAGAAGGTGCAGTGATTATTGATGTTGGAATTCATAGATTAAAAAGTTCTGATAAAAATAAAACCAGATTATGTGGCGATGTATTATTAGAAGATGTCATTCCAAAAGTATTTGCTTACACACCTGTTCCAGGAGGTGTTGGACCAATGACAGTAACAATGTTACTGGTAAACACTATTTCTAGCTGGCAAAAACAATTTAGCTTATCATCAACCCTAAATAACCTTTTGCCATAAATCCTAAGATGAAAAAATTATTTTTAAAGGTATAAAATGACTGACGTTATAAATAACATTACAGATTTTGATAAATATCTTAAAAACGCAAAAAAAGTTGTAGAAGATGCACTTGATTTCTCCCTAGGCCCTGAAAATCCCAAAATCCTTAGAGAATCAATGAGATATTCTCTTTTAGCTGGAGGGAAAAGAATACGTCCAATTTTATGTTTAGCCTCTTGTTCGTTGGCAGGAGGAGAACCTTCTTTAGCTATTCCTACAGCAGTAGCTATAGAAATGATTCATACAATGTCTTTGATTCATGATGATTTGCCTGCCATGGACAATGATGACTTAAGGAGAGGTAGGCCAACAAACCATAAAGTATACGGAGATGCAATAGCTATTCTCGCAGGCGACGCATTATTAACTAGAGCCTTTGAAATGGTCTCTTTAAGAAGTCCAGGAGTTGATCCAACTAGATTATTAAATGTAGTTGGTGAACTCTCCTTGGTTGCAGGGGCACCGGGGTTGGTGGGAGGACAAGTTGTTGATTTAGAATGCGAAGGCAAAGAAGTTGATCTTGAAACTTTAGAGTATATTCATCTTCATAAGACTGGGGCTTTATTAAAAGCTTGTGTAAGAACAGGTGCTATGATCGCAGGCGCCAACGAAAAACTATTACAAGCTCTTACAACATATGCAGAGGGGATTGGATTAGCCTTCCAGATTATAGATGATATTCTTGATTTAACTTCAAGCAGTGAAAAGCTTGGTAAAACTGCTGGTAAAGATCTTTTAGCTGACAAAACTACCTACCCTAAATTACTTGGAATGGATGAGTCAAAGAAAAGAGCATTTGATTTGGTTGAAAAAGCAAAAAAAGCAATTGAGCCTTGGGGGGCAGATGCAAAGTATTTAATATCATTAGCCGACTTTATTACAAATAGAGACAGATAAATAGTTTTGATTTATGTCTGAGTTTTTTGCTTTTTTTAATAATTCAGTCCTTTTATGGAGTTTATTATCCTGTTTACTAGCCCAATTTTTTAAAATTGTATTCAATTTCTTTTTAACTGGAGAGATAAGATTTGGAATTATGTTCGAGACAGGTGGTATGCCTTCAAGTCATTCCGCATTAATAACTGGTGCTGCATCCGGTATAGGTTATGAATTAGGATTTGATAGCTCGATATTCGCATTAGCGGTTGCTGTATCACTTATAGTTATGTATGACGCTAGTGGGGTTAGAAAATCAGCTGGAATTCAAGCCGCAGAAATCAATAAATTATCAAAGAAATTAGACCCTCAATCTGAAGTAATTTTAAAAGAAACCCTAGGCCATACAAAAATTGAGGTTATGGTGGGGAGTTTTCTAGGACCATTAATTACTTTGCCTGGAATGTTTTTTTTAGGTTCTCCTCTTAAAATATTTTATTTGATAATAAATTAAGAATCCTTTGAATAACTAATTTGGGTAGCATCTATAAAGTTTTTTGCAACTTCTGGAGAACTTGGCAAGTGTAAATGAATCCAACTTGCATGTAATTTATCATCAAAAAAGCCTTCATTTTGGTATTCAGTTTCCCAAGATTTAATTTTCCATGGAGGAGAAAGTTTATTTTGATGCTCATTTTTTTTAAAATCAAATTCAAATAAATTATTTTCAATTTCCCAATAATGAAATTCATGTCCTCTAATTAATTGATTTTGTTTAATGATCGGAGTATCTTTTAGGCCCTCAATATATCTATAACCTACTGAAAGATTACTTTTTTTTGATCTAAAAGGCAGGATTCCACTCATTTTATGATAATTACCATTTTCATCTCTTATGAAGTCTCCTAAAATCATCATCCCTCCGCACTCTGCATATATAAATCCATTTTTGCGAAATTTCCTTAAAGAATTTAAACTTTTTCTAGAATTACTAATATGATCAGCATACTTTTCAGGGAACCCCCCAGGAATAATTAAAGAAGAAGCCTCATTAGGTATTTCTTCATCATCATAAATACTCCATGAAATCAAAGATATTCCTATTTCACTTAAAAACTCCCTTGTTTCAGGGTATTGGAAATGAAAGATTTTATCTTCTGCAATTGCAATAGGTTTACTTTTAGCTATTTTAAAATCTTCAAAACTAACAGAATTATATATTTTCTTTTGAGAAGATATCAAAAATTTACTTAGAGAAAATAGGTCAAGGTTTCTTTCGGCAAAACTTGCAAAATATTCAACATCAATTCTTTTGCCATTATCCAATGGAGATATCAAACCTAAATTAGCTTTGTTTAATGTAATTTTTGGATCAGATGGTAAAAATCCAAGAATTTCTATATCCTCATTTTTAAAAACTTCTTTGATTAATTTTTTATGCCTATCTGAATTAACGTTGTTAAATATAATTCCTTCAATCGATAACTCACTATCGAAATCTCTGAAACCTCGAACAGTCGCCAAAAGAGAAGCTACTTGACCTCTAGCATTAACAATTAGAATTACTGGAGCGTTGAGAAGTTTAGCAACATTTGCTGTGCTGGAATAAGTTGTTGCCCCTAATCCATCAAATAAGCCCATAGCACCCTCAATTAATGAGAATTCATATTTTAACGAATGTTTAAAAAAACTTTCTTGAACCCATTCTTCACCACTTAAAAAAATATCTAAATTCCTACAAATAGGTTGGCCAATTGAACTAAGTTGTTGTTGATCAAGGTAATCAGGACCAACCTTGAAAGTTTGTATCTTTATTCCTTTTGAAAAAGCCCAACAAGATATTAAAAGCGATAAAGTCGTTTTACCGCTATCAGTTGAAGGAGAAGATATTACACAAGGCATTTATTAGTTATTAAAACCATTAAATATCTCAAGAGCTATTTTGATAGCATTTTCAAAAAGAGGACTCGTATTACCTCTGCTACTTCCCAATAATTTACTCACATCATATTCTGATGAAGAAAAAGAATTTGGAACAACTTGTTCTATCAATTCCATATTAGCCATTCCACCAGCTTCAAGTCTCATACATTCCACTGACTCACATCCAAGTATTACACAAGTATTATTTTTTTGGACATCACTAATTTTTGAGATCAACCTCAATCCAATAACTTGTCCTAAATGAATACTTGGATTACCCAAAGGTAAAGGATTAATAGATGCAGAAATATTTTCTCCATTAATTCTTTCAAATTCTATTTTTGTTGATTCTTTATCACCTTCAACTCTTAAAAAAGACCAACCAAGTTTATCGCTAATCCATGAGATCAAAAACAAAGCTTGAATAATATGATCTCCCGCGATATCAATATCAATATCAGTAATATGATCTAAAATTGGTCTCCTCGATGGTGGATCAAAAATCATCGCCAATGATTCCCTCCAATTTTTCAATCTAACCCAATTTAAATCATTAATGGCTTTATTAGATTTCTTTAAATGATCTAAAACTTTTAAACATCTGCTAGGCGATCCAAGAGATGTATCAATTATTAACCTTGGACCATGATTAGTAAAATATTCGAAAATTTCATGCGATTCATCCAAGCTTCCATTCCACCACAACCAAGAAGGTAATTCATCAATAGCTAATTCATCAATTATTTTTAAGCCTTTATTGGTTATTGAGGCAGAGTCACCTCTAATAACAACTAAATCACCACATATAGGTTGCATAGATGGTGTATCACTTAATGGACAGTAAGCAGATACAAAAGTTTTGATACCTGAATTTTTATTTAAAGTTGGCGCTAAAGTTATTAATCTCCTTGGATTTAATGTACTTATTGATGATTCAAAAAATTGTCCCCTAAAATCTTCAAAGTCTTTATTAGATAAATTTTCTTTCAACAAATTTAATAATTCTTCTCCATTGAGCGGAGTAGTAAGGGGAAGTCCTTTATCTAGTATAAATTTTTTGGCTACTTCAATTATATCCAGACTTAAATTTCCAGTAATTGGTCCTTTTAATAATCCTTTTTGAACTAAACATTGTTCTAGCCAGGCAGGCTGCCAGACCATTAATGTAAAAGTATTAGCACCAGTATTATCTTTATCTTCTGAAATCCACAACTTATTAAGGTAATTAGATATTTCCTGATAAGGAAGCTCTAGTGGAGTTTGGAGTGTTAATTGAGGTTTCATTTTAAGGTCTGCGCCAGAAAATATTATCTTTTGAAAGTAATTGATCAGACTCAGGAGGTCCCCACGTCATAGATTCATAATTATAAACAGGTAACTTCCAAGGAGAATTATCCATCAATTCTATTAATGGAGTATAAAGCTTCCACGCAGCCTCTACTTCATCACTTCTTGTAAATAAGGTGGGATCAGAAAGCATTGCATCAGCCAATAATCTTACATAGCCTTCATCTGAGGGTTCTCCAAATGATTCATCATAAGAAAATTTCATTTCAACAGGTCTGGATTTCATTCCAGAACCAGGTGATTTTACCTCGAATTTAAAAGTAGCGCCTTCATTTGGCTGAATTCTAAGAATAAGTTGATTTGGTGCAGGATTTATTATTGTTGATTCAAATAAATGAACAGGAACATCTTTAAAAGTCAAGACTATTTCTCCAAGTCTTTTGGGTAGTCTTTTTCCTGTTCTCAAATAAAAAGGGACCCCTTGCCAACGCCAGTTATCAACGAAAACTTTTGCTGCAATATAAGTTTCTGTAGTGCTATTAATATACACACCATCTTCCTGCCTATATCCTTTGAGTCGATTTGAGATATTTCCTCCCTCTCCATATTGCCCTCTAATACAACAATTCCACGGTTGATTTTCATCAGCAAGTTTTGAAGCCTGAAGAACCTTAGCTTTTTCATTTCTTATTGCTTCTGGTTCAAATTTCCCAGGAGGTTCCATAGCAGTTACAGCGAGCATTTGAGTCATATGATTTTGAAGCATATCTCTTAAAGCACCAGAGCTTTCGTAATAACCTGCTCTATCTTCCACACCCACTGTTTCAGATGAAGTGATTTGAACACTTGATATATAATTTCTGTTCCAGATTGGTTCAAAAATAGTGTTAGCGAACCTCAAAACAAGAATATTTTGAACTGTCTCTTTACCTAAATAATGATCAATCCTATAAATCTGACTTTCTTCAGCACAACTTTGAACAATCTTGTTCAATTTTTTTGCACTTAAATAATCTCTTCCAAAAGGTTTTTCAATCACTAAACGACTTTTCTTAGGGTCATCTAAAAGGCCAGCTTTTTTTAGAGCTTTACATCCACTTGCATAGAAATTCGGTGAAACTGACAAATAAAATGTTTTATTTCCATGAGTAGCTTGTGATTTATCAATTTCATTTAATCTTTTAGAAAGCCTTACTACATGATCACTTTGTTGTAGGTCAACCGGCTCATAGAAAAGATAATTAGAAAATTGTTCCCATTCTTTTTCTTTACCATATATTTGATTGGATAGCTTTACTTTCATCTTTTCTCTAAACTCTTTATCAGTCCAAGGTCTTCTCGCACAACCAACTATTCCAAATTCACTTGGAATTCTTCTTTGCAAAAAGAGTTCAAATAAAGCTGGTATTAATTTTCTATGAGTAAGGTCTCCACTAGCACCAAAGATTACTAAGCATTGTGGAGATATGACTCTTTCCTGCCGTAAACCTAATCTAAGAGGATTACTTAAAGTTGAAGGCATATTTTTAATATTCTTTTTTTAAAATCCTCTTTTTTTAAAAGATTAGCTACATATTGTGTCTAAACCAAAAAGTATCCCAAAGGTGAAACACAAATTTAAATCGCAGAAATTTAGTAAGTTTCTACATGCCATCTGCCTGCTTTTTTTAATTGAGGTCTTAATTCTGACCAATTCAAGCCCTTTTCTTCTGCCGCCTTTGTCATGGCTTCATCTATTCCAGGCTCCATACCCTTTAACCCACAAAGGTAAATATGTGTCTTCTCATCTTCAATCATATTAAAAAGCTCGTTTGCTGATTCTAAAACTCTGTCTTGAATATACATTCTTCCACCTTTTGTATTTTGCTGCTCGCGACTAATAGCTTTTGTATATTTAAAATTTTCTGGATAGTCAGTAAGGTATCTTTGAAGATCTTCCTCATACAACAAATTAGCTGATTTTGGTGCACCCATAAATAACCAAGCTTTGCCTTTGAAATTCCATTTATTTTTTTCTTTTTCAGTTGCTTCGAACATTCTCCTTAAATAAGCTCTCATAGGCGCTATTCCAGTTCCAGTAGCTAACATAACTATGTTCGCGTCTTCTTCATCTGGAAGGAGCATCTCTTTACCTACAGGGCCTGTTATTTTGACTTTGTCTCCAGGTTTAATATCGCATAAATAGGTTGAACAAACACCATTGATGGTTTGGCCATCTTTTTCGTACTGAAGCTGTCTCACACAAAGAGAAACCGTATTCCCATTAAAATCATCTCCATGCCTGGTACTAGCTATTGAATAAAGTCTTAATTTATGAGGCTTTCCATTAGCATCTTCTCCAGCAGGCATAATGCCAATACTTTGACCTTCTACATAATTTAAAAATGGATCGCTATCTTTTAGGTCGAAAGTTATATGATTCACTCTACCAATTGCACCTTCTTTAAGAAGACTATAATTTTCAATAACTGTTCCCTCATATGGCGTCTTAGGTCTGTAAATATTGACTGGAACGTCTGCATGTTTTTTCTTTACTAATTTTGTTGTATCTGTTTTTGGTGCTTCTATTTTTGCAGTTTCTGCTTTCGAAACTGCAATTTTTTTTGGTTCAACAACTTTCGCCTCAGTTTTTTTTGTTTTAGATGCTTCAACAAATTTTAAAGCTCTTTTATTAAAAGTTGTGAGTATAAAATAAAATACAGCTATTACTACTGGTATATGAGCTAATCCGCCTGCGATTACTTTTGCTTGTGAATACATTTTTAGGATTTCTTTTATAAAAGATTATCAATTTGTAGTTTAATTTGTAGTGATTTTATAAAAATGGTTACGTTTTGAGATCGGAATAAATAAATAAATTTATTTTTATTTCTCAGCATTTGTTGTTTTTATCAGTATAGTTACACAGAAATAATTTTTTATCTAATTAAAAAATTCATTTATGGATAATCCTAAAGGATCGGCAGATCATTCTAAAAACAATGCTTACAGGACAATTGAGCAAACTATGGAAAAGCTTTCTGGCGGGACGAGAAGACTTGCAGCTCAACTTACAACTTCTGCAAGTTTCGACTCCTTATGGAATGTTTTAACAGATTATGATCGACTAAATCTTTACATACCAAATCTACTGTCAAGCAAAAGGATATATCAAAAGAACAATAATGTGCACCTTAAACAAGTTGGAGCTCAGGACTTTCTTGGAATGAAATTTTCAGCTGAAGTAACTATTGATTTATTTGAAGATAAAGAGCTTGGCCTTTTAAAATTCAATTTAATTAAAGGGGATTTCAGAAAATTTGAAGGTAGTTGGAAAATTCAAAAAATTAAAAATACTTCAAAAAATTCATTAATATACGATCTAACTGTTCAAGGTTGTCAGTGGATGCCAATAGGAATGATCGAGAAAAGATTAAAAAAAGATCTTTCAGAAAATTTAATTGCCGTAGATAGGCAAGCAAAATCATCAATTAATTAGTTTGAAATTTTAGATAATAGCCCCAAGGGGATTCGAACCCCTGTCGCCTCCGTGAAAGGGAGGTGTCCTAGGCCTCTAGACGATGGGGCCAGGAAAATCAGCATAACAGCTTATTTAAAAAGTAAGAGTAAGGCTAGCCTTTCGTCAAGTATTGTTGCTCTTTGTTTTGTCCTTGCCATACAGGAACCGTAAAATGGAAGCAGGAGCCTTCACCAATCTCAGATACGACCCATATTCTTCCTCCATGGACTTGCACTATTCTCCTGCATACAGATAACCCTATCCCAAATCCAGAAGTTCCTTCAGAAGTCTGTGGGAGCCTTACTCTGTCCAGAAAAATTCTTTTTTGTTCACTCAAAGGAATGCCTGCACCTTTGTCACAAACTGTTATTTCTACCCACTGATTTGTCTTATGAATCATTGTAATTTTTATAGATCCAGAATCTTTAGAAAATTTAATAGCATTTTCAATTAAGTTTAAAAATACTTGCCTCATTCTTCTTTGATCTGCAAATACACTTGGGAGATCAGATGGGATATCAGTATCAATTTCAATATTCCGTAATCTCCAAAATTTTTCTAATTCAAGTATTACTTCAGCACTAATATTACCTAAGTCAATTTTCTGAGGATTAAATAACGCTTCCCATTTGGTTGTTCCCACTTCTAAAAGATCCTGAGATAAAAGTTCAATCTCTTCAAGACGTCTTTTTATTACCTCTTGCAATTTTGAAATATCTATTTGTCCAAGTTTTTGACTTTGAACGGCCAAAGTAGCTGCAGTTAAGGGGGTTCTTAATTCATGTGCGACCATTCTTAATAATCTTTCCTGAGATTCTATTCTTTTTGTTAATGTCTCATTTTCTTGCCTTAAAACGAGAAGTTCGTCTTCCAGAAGAAATTCTTTTTGAGTTCTTATTGAGTCAATTTTGGATGGTTGCAAATTAATCCCTAGGTTTTTTGTTAAACCTTCCTGTGTCCATCTCGGCAACCATTTCTGCAGCTGAGAGAAAATATTACTTCCAGCAAATATTTGTTTTGGAGCTGGCGAAACCTTTATAAGAGCAGGAATAGCAACTAATCTATGTAATTCAAGTAATTCAGGCTGCTCTGTTGGCTCAGAGATCTGGAGAGATATCTCAAATTCACAATCGTCTGATTCTAAATAAGCTATCAGAGACTTGATATCGCTACTAGAAAGTTGATTTCTAGCTGCTACTAGTATTAATTTTAGCTCTTTTTTATCATTCAAATGATTTGCCCTGAAGTGTTGAAAAGCTGTTAATCCTTATAAACACCTTAAGATATTTATTTTTATTCTACAAATAAGCTATGAATTAGATGAGACTTTTTTATGTATGGTTGTTAATAACCAAAAGAAAAATCTAAATTTTGGCGAAAATAATTCTCCAGAAATTAGTTTGAACAGTAATTTAAAAAGGTGGTTTTCGAGAAATATCGGATTGTGGAAATCTAATAGAACATATTTTCTTGATGAAGCACAAAAAACTTACAATTTATGTATGAACATAAATATTCAAGCTCTTAATAATAAGTCCGAATGGGAATCGCACTATAAATTCAACTGGTACCCAGAAAAAAAATATAATTTTTTTGAGGAAAATCCCCAATACAAAGAACGAGGAGAAATGTATGCATTCCTAAAGGGGCACCAACTTATGAGAGATAATTTTTATTTAAGTAATGATGAAGGGATTTCAAATATTAGGCAAGTTGATGAACACGAAATGATTTTTGAATCTTCTTATAAAGATTGGTATATTCTTGAACATACAAGATTAGTAGATTCAGATAATTATAGATTTCGGGTGATATATTCATGGAATAAAAATAAACTGAAGATAGTAGAAAATCATCACGAAATTAAAATTATTAAATAAATTTTATTGACGATTTAGTTTAAAAAAAAATGTTATTTTTATATAATGAATTAAAAAATAAATCAAATATGGTTTTTACAAAAATACTTAAAATTTTTGCAATTCCTCTAATTTTTTCATCTTTTTTATTAGGTTTAAATAATGATTTGAATAAAGTAAATGCAAATGTTAAAAAATCTCCTGCTAATAAAAATGATTTAGATCTATATCATGGCATGGGTGTTTCATTTCTTTGTAATGGTACAAGAAAAGGGCTGGAATTAGATTTCCCAAAAACATTGAGCGTTGCTTCAGCAACTTTCGCATCAGTAATATCACAAAAACATGGAGGGAAAATAATTGAAAGGAAAAAAGAACAAACAGTTGATATGAACAAATTACAATATATTGCATCTCTGCAACTAGTTGAATCAGCTCTTCAGGTTTGTCCTGATAATGTTCCTGAAAAGATTAAAAATGAATTTCAAATTGAAAGTGAGAGAATTAAGAAATTACAACAATTGAAAAATAAATGATAAATTTATATTATCTAAACATAGAACTAACGGAACTTTCTTCGTGGATTCTCCATATAGCTTCACCGAGCATATTTGCGACCGAAAGGACTTTTAACTGCGGAAAATTATTTTTAATAATAACTGGGATGCTGTTGGTTACGATAACTTGTTCAAATAAATCTTTTGTACTTAATCTTTCGTAAGACGGAGGAGAAAATACAGCATGTGATGCACATGCGAATATTCTCTTAGCTCCTTCCTTTTTTAATAATTCAGCTCCAGAACAAATTGTTCCTCCCGTGTCTATCATATCGTCTATAAGAATAGCCGTCTTACCTTTAACCTCACCAATAACTGTTAGACTTTCAGCGATATTATGAGCCGATCTTCTTTTATCAATTATAGCCAGGGGAGCATCCTTCATTAATTTTGCAAATGCTCTTGCTCTAGCCACTCCACCTACATCAGGAGAGACAACTACAACTTCCTTTAAATTTAAAGATTCTAAATAATCAATCAAAACTGGTGAACCGTAAATATGATCGCAAGGTATATCGAAATAACCTTGAATTTGCGCTGAATGTAAATCCATAGCAAGAACTCTATCTACTCCTGATTTCTCTAGTAAGTTAGCAGTAAGTTTTGCAGTTATAGACTCTCTTCCAGAAGTCTTTCTATCTGCCCTTGCATATCCAAAATAAGGGATTACGGCCGTTATTTGTCTGGCAGATGCCCTCTTGCAAGCATCCACCATGATCAAAAGTTCCATTAAACTATCGTTTACAGGAGCGCATGTAGGTTGTATTAGGAATACATCGCAACCTCTAATAGATTGCTGAATCTGAACATAAAGTTCTCCATCGGCAAATCTTTTAGATATTAACGGTACATTTTTAATCCCTAAGTATGATGCGATTTCTTCAGCTAATTTAGGATTTGTTGTTCCACTTACGAGCCTTAACCTACTATTAGTTAGATTAAAGTTTGATTCTTTATTCTGCACTGCCGTGATAAAACTAGTCACGAAATTTGCACTATAAAACTATATCCTTATCGTAGTCGTTTATGTGAATTTCGCAAAAGATTAATGACTAGATCTTTTAAAAAGTCACATCAATTAAGAAAATATTGTTGAATAAAATCAGAATTTATATTAATTCAGTCTAAAAAATATAAAGAATAATATTTGTCAATTAAATAAAATTTGTATATCGTTGAATTTAGAGAATTTAAAAACACTTCAGTTGTAAAGCATCAAAATATAATTAAAAACATGCCAATAGAATCAGTTCTTTTAAAAAAATCATTAGGCATACTTATGCATCCCTCATGTATTCCAGGGGGTAGAGTATGTGGAACTTTTGGAAGAGGAGCTAAAGAGTGGATAAAAAAACTTCATAAGCATGGGATTGAATACTGGCAATTTTTACCTCTTACACCCACTGACTCTACTGGATCTCCATATAGTTCCCCATCTAGTTTTGCTCTAAACCCATGGTTTTTAGATATAGATGAGTTAATCGAGAAATGTTTTATCTTCATTTCAAATAATGAAGAATTTGGACCCACAAATCAGAATAAGAATCATTTTGATTTTGATGTTGCGGATAATTTAACAAAAAAATTAGGTCGCCTTATTTTGCAAGGTTGGAATTCACAATCAGAAGATATAAAAAATAATTTTTATAAATGGATTAGTGAGAACTTTTGGGTTCAAGATTATGCATTATTTATTGTTATCAGAGAAGAGTTTAATATGTTGCCTTGGTGGCAATGGCCTAGAGAATTTAAAATAAAAAATAACAAGTTTTTAAAATCATGGATTAAGGAAAGAAGTGAAGAGATCCTTATAAAAAAATTAATACAGTGGCACTTAGATAGGCAATGGAGATCTATTAAAGACTTTGCGAAATCATATAATGTTAAATTAATTGGAGATTTGCCCTTTTATGTATCTAGGGACAGCGCCGACGTATGGAGTAATAAATCACTATTCTCAATTTTTAAAAATGGAGCTTTAATCTTTCAAAGTGGTGTACCACCAGATTATTTTTCATCAACAGGACAATTATGGGGTACCCCAACTTACTTCTGGTCTAAACATAAGAGGTCTAATTTCGATTGGTGGAGGAAAAGATTTAAAAGGCAATTTGAACTTGTGGACTTATTGAGATTAGATCATTTCAGGGGATTGTCGGGTTACTGGAGAGTTAATGGTAATTCTAAAACAGCAATTTATGGAAAATGGATAAATTCTCCAGGAAGAACACTATTAAATAAACTTAAAAATGATTTAGGGACTGATTATCTACCAATTATCGCGGAGGATCTTGGCGTAATAACACCTGATGTAGAAAAATTAAGGAAAAGTTTTAATCTGCCTGGCATGAAAATATTACAGTTCGCATTTGATGGGAACGAAAGTAATCCATATTTACCTAAAAATATTAAAGGGGAAAATTGGGTTGTTTATACTGGTACTCATGATAATTCAACTTCCATCTCATGGTGGCAATGTTTAGATAATAACTCCAAAAAAAGAATAAAAGATGAGTATAAATTTTCGGAAAATCCTTCATGGAGTTTAATAGAAATAGGCATGAAAACTAAAGCTAATCTTTTTATAGCTCCAATCCAAGATATATTATCTCTAGATGACTCAAGTAGATTAAATATACCTGGTACTATAAAAAATAACTGGAAATGGAAGTTAAATCGACCTTTAGAAGAAATAGAAGATAATTTTATAATGTTTAGTGAGTTAGGAAATAATTTTGGGAGAACAAGAAAATAGCCTCTTATTAAAGATTATTTATCAATTATTTTATTTTCAATATTTTGAATCTCTATAATATCTACATTCAAAATGAAGAATCGCTTTAATATAAATATAGATAGAACTAATATAAAAAAATATAAAAGACTTCCCTGCCAAGTATTTATAAGATCAAATTTGCTAACAAGAAAATCCTTTTTTTCTTTCTTAAAAGTTTCTCTTTCTCTTATAGCTAATTTTACTAATGTATTTTTTTTTAATAATAAACAATCTTCCAGCTTTATTAATATTGATCTAATAAAGGGATACTTTGGTCTTATATTTTTATTATTGTTTTCAATAGAATTTATTGTTTGTTCAGGGATTCTTGAAATCAGTGACAATTCTTGTATGGTTAGATTTTGTTGAATTCTTGCTTCTTTTACTAAATTCGCAATTTCTATATATTGATCGACAACTTCATGACTCAAGCCTTTATTATTTTCAGAATTTTTTTTAAATAAAAAAATATTTTTAAAAATATTCATTGCATATTCCCAAATTTATTAATTCTTTGAATAATCAAACCTCAGAAAAAGCTAATCTATTTAATTGTAATAAATTTAAATCATAAATAAATTTATTAGATATAAATATAAAAACTAAACTAGGGAAATGAAATTTTGAACTACACTCTTTGCAATATTAAAAGGGCTAAAAGTATCTCTTATTAAACCTAAAAGTTTCTTTGCATCAGTAAATTCTAATTTGTCATCCTTGATAAGGCTTAAAAGAAGATTTTTACGAACTTCAGAACCTTTTTTACTGGCAAATAATTTCAATCCAGCATTAGCAACTGGTATGAGGTCTGAATTAATATTCTCAGAATCTTTAAATAAAATATTTAATAAGCTTTCAACTTTTTCTATTTGAATTCGACCTTTATTATCAAAAACAACTTCCAAAAGAATTTCCAAAATTTCATCAGAATTATCGGTAAGTAGTTTTTTAGCAATATAAGGATACGCGATATTTAAAATTTTAAATTCAGGATCTAGTCTTAGTGCTAAACCTTCTTGACTAACAACTGCTCTTATTATTAAGGCAAATCTACTAGGGACTCGAAATGGATAAGAATACATTAGTTTTGAGAACTTATCTGTTACGTTTTTAAGATTAAAATTACCAACCTCAGCGCCTAGAGATCCGCCTAGAACTTCTTTTAATGGACCAACAATTTTTTCAAGGTCTTGATCTTTTGTTAAAAAACCTAATTTCTGGAAATCTTTTGCAAGAAGATAATATTCTTCATTTATTATGTGAACAATTGCCTTAATAAGAGTAATTCTATCTGAGTTTGTAATTGTATCCATCATTCCGAAATCTACATAAGCTAAATTCCCACAATCTGCATTTCCTCCTTTGAGAGCAAACATATTTCCAGGGTGCGGGTCAGCATGAAAATATCCATATTCAAATAATTGCTGTAGACCACTAATTACACAAGTTTTTATAAAAGAGGCTGGTATTAAATTATTTTCCTCCAATAGAGTCCGATCTCTTAACTTAACTCCATCAATCCAAGAAGTTGTAATAATCCTTCTAGATGAAAACTTTTTTTCCAATTTAGGAATAAAAACATTAGGGTTTTCTTTGAATAAATTTGCAAACTTCAAAGCATTTTCACCCTCTTTCTCGTAGTCAATTTCATCAAAAAGTGCCTTACCAAATTCATCTATTATTTCTCCGATACCAACACCAATATTTAATGGAAAAAATGGTGAAAAGAAAGTTGCTAAAAACCTTAAGATTACAACATCTCTTTTTATAAGAAAGTATAAATTTGGCCTCTGCACTTTTACAGCTAGATAAGTATTGTTTTTTATTTTTGCTTTATAAACTTGGCCTAAGCTTGCTGAAGCAATAGGATTATCTGGGAACTCATCAAAAAGCTCATGCGCAGGAGCACCAAGTTCCTCTTCAATAATTTTTAAAGCAATTTTGTGATCAAATGCTGGGAGATTATCTTGCAAGTTTGTAAGTTCTGTAAGCCAATCTTGTCTAACAAGATCTGGTCTAGTTGAAAGTGCTTGACCCAATTTTATAAAACAAGGTCCTAAATCTGTTATTACATCAAAAAGATATTTCGAGAGATTTTTTTGTACATTTTTATTTTTACTGTTACCTTGAAAAAGTATTCTTAAAAAAAGAAAAATAAAAGTTAAAAGGATATATAAAACTCTGGGGATAAAAATCCATGGTCTCAAAATCAACCAAACTAAGTCTCCTTTTGCTGAATATTTCGAATAAGATCTTGTCATTAAAATTAAAAAATATCAAAAAGAAATTCCATTTAGTTCATTCTATATGTGTCAATAATACTTTATGAGCATTTCATCTTTTCTAACTAAAAAGTTTTTAAAATCACTTTTCTTTCCCTCTCATAATAGAGGGGCAGCTTTACCAAAAAAATTAGTGAAATTATTAAAAAATCCCCCTGGGTTTTGGGACTTGCCTGAACTACCAGAGATAGGGTCACCATTATCTCAAAGCGGATTAATTGCTAAATCTCAAAGAGAATTCTCTGAAAAATTTGGGGCTAAAGAATGTTTTTTTGGAGTTAATGGAGCTTCTGGATTAATACAATCAGCGGTAATTGCCATGGCAAATCCGGGTGAAACTATCCTGATGCCTAGAAATGTTCATATAAGTGTTATAAAAACATGTGCGATGCAGAATATACTTCCAATATTCTTTGACCTGGAATTTTCATCAGAAACAGGTCATTACAAACCAATAACAAAAATCTGGTTGGAAAATGTATTTAAAAAATTAAATTTTAATGAGAATAAAATTGTAGGGGTAATTCTTGTAAGTCCCTCTTATCATGGCTATGCCGGAGATTTAGAACCTTTAATAGATCTTTGTCATCAAAAACAATTACCTGTTTTAGTTGATGAAGCCCATGGTTCTTATTTCCTTTTTTGTGAAAACCTTAATTTACCAAAATCTGCTTTATCATCTAATGCTGATTTAGTAGTTCAATCATTGCATAAGTCGCTAAATGGTTTAACTCAGACGGCTGTACTTTGGTACAAAGGGAATCTGGTAAATGAACATAATTTAATTAAAAGTATTAATTTGTTGCAAACTACTAGTCCAAGTTCCCTATTACTTTCTTCTTGTGAAGAGTCTATTAAAGATTGGCTTAATAAAAAAAGTTTATCAAAATATCAAAAAAGAATTTTAGAGGCAAAAAATATCTACAAAAAATTAATTCAAAAGAATATACCTCTCATAGAAACCCAAGACCCCTTAAAAATTGTAGTAAATACCTCCAAGGCTGGAATTGATGGTTTTACTGCAGATAATTTTTTTTATAAAAATGGTCTTATTGCTGAATTACCAGAAATGATGACTCTTACGTTTTGCTTAGGATTTGCAAATCAAAAAGATTTTCTTAATTTATTTGAAAAATTGTGGAATAAATTACTATTAAATTCTGAAAAATTAAAAAGTTTAGAAGTGATAAAATCACCCTTTAAATTAGTTCAAACACCAGAAATTGAAATTGGAATTGCTTGGAGAAGTGAGACTAGGATTATTCCTTTTTCGCAATCATTAAATAAAATATCTGGAGATATTATTTGTCCTTATCCTCCTGGGATACCTCTTCTAGTACCCGGAGAAAAAATCGATATAGATAGATTTAATTGGATAAATAATCAAAGTTTATGCAACAAGGATCTGGTAAATTTTAATATAAGAATTATAAAAACATAGACATTTGATATGAGATTAAGAAGCGGATTACTTATAGGAATTTTTGGTTTAATTGTTGTTTTGTTGGGAGGATGGTTTTTTACATTAGCAACAGCGTTGCTTACTTATTTAGGATTATTAGAATTTTTTAGAATGGCAGAATTCAAAGGAATAAAACCAGCCACAAAAACTACATTATTTTCATCTTTTGTTATTTTAATTTCTACTTATCTTGAAACTATTGGTTTGATTGAAGGAGAAATATCAAATTCAATTTTGCCTATCTGTTCAGTTGGAATATGTACTTGGTTACTTTTACAACCAAAACCTGGAACAATTTCAGATATTGCAGCCTCTATTTTTGGGTTATTCTATTTAGGTTTTTTACCTAGTTACTGGATTAAGTTAAGGGGATTAGATTCAGTGATAATAAGTTCTAATCAAGGTTTTATTTCTTTTGAAAACTTATCAAATACTACAGGTCTTTATTTAACTTTAACTTCTTGTTTTTTAATTGTAGCTAGTGATATTGGTTCTTATTTCATTGGTAAGTCATTTGGTAAAAAATCTCTTTCTCCAATATCTCCGAGCAAAACTATAGAAGGTTTAATTGGAGGAATATCCTGTTCAATTTTACTAGCAATATTTTTCGCATTTTTATTGAATTGGGAAAATCCAATATTATTTGGAATCTTATATGGAATTGCAATTTCTCTTATGGCATTAGTTGGAGATTTAATTGAATCAATGATGAAGAGGGATGCAAAAATAAAAGATTCTGGAACTTTTTTACCGGGACATGGAGGTATCCTTGACAGAATTGACAGTTACATCTTTACTCCATCTGTTTTGTATTACATTTTTATAATCCTGAAGTATCTAAATTAATTAGAAAAACTTTTATTACAAGAAATAATCTTGAATAATTTTACTAGATAATGATGGTAGATCTACATGAGGAAGATGACCACAATTTTGCAAACCTACAAAATTTAATTTTTCAATTTTTCTTATTTTTTTAATCTCTTCTTTTCCAAGAATGCGATCATTTTCTCCACATAATGTTTTAATTGGCATATTTCGGATATATTTATGCGTTCCAGCAAACCCTCCACTTTTTGCAAATGATGCAAGTGAATTCCTCCATCCTTTACAACCTAAATGAATTGAAGCAATTTGCTCTTCCATCACACCAACAGATTCATTTGGGAAAGCAAATGCTTGCCTACAAAGACTTTTTCTGACCTGCGGCAATCCAAGAAATGAGGCCCCAATTTGGTTAAGAGGAAAAGGGATAATCTTAGGTTCTCCGAACAATCCGGCGGGTGATAAGAGGATAATTTTTTCAATAGAATCAGGTATTTCAAAAGCAAGTTTTAAAGCTGTTGAGCCTCCCATAGAGGCACCAATAATTTTTATATTCTTTGTTATTTGTAGAGCCTTAAGAAGATCAATTAAATGCGAAATTATTTTTGCGGAATTGTATTCATTTGTTGCACTCCTAGGACTAAAACCAAAACCTAACAAATCAGGAATTATAACTTGGAAATTACTTTTTAATGATTTATATATTCTCCTAAACTCTAAGAAACTACTGTCAAAACCATGCAGAAGAAGTATAGGTTGACCTTTTCCTCCCAAAACCACAGGAAATTTTAAAGAGTTCCAGTTTTGATTGAGTTTTATCCACTTAACATCATTTGCCAAATAAAGACCTAATGGGTCTAATAGTGACAATTTAGCACTTTCAAAAAAATCTACATTTAAATCATTTAATTGTTCAAAATGTTTTTTAGTCAAAAAAAAGATTAAATTTTAATTTTTTGTTGTTCAAAATTTGCAACGACCTCAACTATGTCTTGTTTATGAATTTCAAACGGCAAAAAGTGAATCTCAGATTTATCTCTGCAAGTAAAATCAGCAATTTTCTCTAAATTGTTATTTTCAAAAACATTTATTCCAAGTTGTGCGATAGAGGTTGGCAAATTCAATTCTTTCATAAGTACCAACAATTGTTTAATTGATTGATCAGCTAATTTATTATTATTTTTCATTTCTTCTAGTCTTAATTGCAATAATAATCCAACCCCAACAATTTCACCATGTAAAAATTTATTTGGAGTAATTATCTGAGTAATTGCATTATGTATAGCATGTGCTGCAGCAGTCCTACACTTTTCTCCCCCAATACCACCAACTAATCCTGCTGTAAGTCCGCAAGCTTCTACAGTATTTCGCCAAGAAGGATTATTTTCAAATTGAGCTTTAAATGCTTTTTCTCCATCTATTAATAGTTGATCTCTTAAAACTCTTGATATCTGAATCGCTTGTTGAACAAGACCATCATCTATTGTTGAACTTGTTATGGAGGATTCATACCATTTTGCCAAAGCATCCGCTATCCCACTAGCAAGTGTTCTAGATGGAGCAGTTTGAATAAATTTATGATCATATACTAGAATTTTCGGACAAGATCCTAACGCAACATCCTTTATGAATTGGCCATCTTTTGTATAAATATTAGATAAGGCTGTCCAACCTGCACATGTAGAGGCGCTAAGAGGCACTGTAATACAAGGGATATTAAGACACTCGGCTATATATTTCCCAGAATCTAGAACTTTGCCTCCTCCAGCTGCTATGACTGAATCATTATTACTCTTTAAAATAATATTCTTTAATCTTGAAATATCTTCAGAACAACAATCAAATTGTAAATTAGCAGAATTAACATTAAGTTTAAGATTTTTTAAATCATTATAAATTTTATTTCTCAGATTATTGGTATGAATCCCTCTACCTAAGATTAATGGACTTTTTGTTAATTTGGTAATTTGAGGTAAAGATTTTTGCCAAGCATAATTTCCCCTAAATATAGTTTCTGGAGAGATTGACTGCATATTTAGTTTGAATAACTAGACGTTAGCACTTGCTAACTCTTGAGGAGTTTCCTCAGAAGAAATGTTAATGGTAACTTTTTTATTATCATCTATATCAACTAAAGCCTTATCTCCATCTTTTATTCTTCCCGAGAGAACTTCTTCAGCCAAACTATCCTCTAATAAACGCATAACAGCTCTTCTTAAAGGTCTTGCTCCATAAGAAGGATTATAGCCTTCTTCAACAAGTCTATCTTTGAAAGCATCTGTTACATCTAATTTAATTCCCTTATCCTGTAGTCTTGCAAAAACCTCTTTCAACATTATTTCAGCAATTTCTTTAACTTCATTTTTAGATAGTTGCCTAAATACAATAATTTCATCAAGTCTATTTAAAAATTCAGGTCTAAAGTATTGCTTTAGTTCTTCATTAACTAAAGATTTAATTCTATTGTATTGACTATCTTCAACAGAATCACCGGAAAACTCAAATCCTAAACCTCCACCGCCTTTCTCGATCACTTTTGAACCAATATTAGAAGTCATTATTAGTAAGGTGTTTTTAAAATCAACAGTTCTACCCTTGGAATCTGTTAATCTACCATCCTCAAGAAGTTGCAATAATAAATTAAACACATCTGGATGAGCTTTTTCTACTTCGTCAAATAATACAACCGTATAAGGTCTTCTTCTGACCGCCTCAGTAAGTTGACCACCTTCATTAAAACCAACATATCCTGGAGGCGAACCAATAAGTTTACTAACTGTATGTCTTTCCATAAATTCTGACATATCTAATCTGATCATTGCTTCTTCGCTACCAAAGAAATATGAAGCTAATGATTTAGTCAATTCAGTTTTACCTACACCAGTAGGACCTGAAAAAATAAAACTAGCAATAGGCCTATTAGGATTTTTTAAACCAACTCTTGCTCTCCTTATGGCTCTAGAAACAGCTTTTACAGCTTCATCTTGTCCAATTAGCCTTTGGTGAAGTGTTTCCTCCATATTGAGGAGTTTAATTGATTCTGTTTCAGTTAATTTTTGAACAGGTACACCAGTCCAAGATGCAACAATATGAGCAACGTCCTCTTCACTAACAATAGGGTTTTGTAAACGTTTTGATTCATTATTTAAAGAGTTTGTATCACTATTAGGTTCATCATCAGCTGTAGATTCTTTTTTATTTTCAAGTACCTCTTTGATTTTTGCAGACAATTCCATCTCCTTTTCTCTAAATTGACCAGCTTGATCGAAGTTTTGGTCCCTCACAGATTCTTCCTTTTGTTTTTGAATCTGTCTTAGTTCTTTATCTATTTGTTTAGCTTCAGGTGGAAGTTTAGAATTTATTAAACGAACTCTACTGCCTGCCTCATCTATAAGGTCTATAGCTTTATCAGGCAAAAATCTATCAGATATATAGCGATCACCTAGATGAGCTGCAGCCTCTAGTGCATCATCAGTGATTTTTAGGCGATGATGTTGTTCATAACGTTCTCGAAGACCTTTTAAGATTTCGATTGTATCTTCAATAGATGGTTCCCCAACCATAACGGGTTGGAATCTTCTTTCCAGAGCAGCGTCTCTCTCAATATGTTTTCTGTATTCATCGAGGGTTGTTGCTCCAATGCATTGAAGTTCTCCTCTAGCTAATGCAGGCTTTAAAATATTTGCAGCGTCTATAGCTCCTTCAGCAGCTCCAGCACCAATTAAAGTGTGCACTTCATCTATGACAAGAATAACGTTACCTGCAGATTTAATTTCTTCCATTATCTTTTTTAATCTTTCTTCAAACTCTCCTCTGTATTTTGTTCCAGCGACTAAAAGTCCTATATCAAGAGTTAAAACTCTTTTTTCTTCGAGAATATCGGGAATATCTCCAAGCTGTATTCTTTGAGCTAAACCCTCTGCAATAGCAGTTTTACCTACGCCAGGTTCTCCAATAAGAACTGGATTATTTTTTGTCCTCCTACCTAATATTTGTACCACGCGATCTATTTCTGCATAACGGCCGACTACAGGATCTAGTTTTGCTTCACTAGCGAGCTTGGTTAAGTTTGTTCCAAATTCATCGAGAGTAGCAGTTTTTAAATTTCCCTTATTTGCATTTGCTCCACTGCCGACTTCAGCTGTTTCGCCAAGCATCCTTATGACTTGAGTTCTTACTTTGGCAAGGTCAATACTAAGATTTTCTAGAACCCTTGCAGCTACACCCTCACCTTCTCTTATTAATCCTAGTAAAAGATGTTCAGTTCCAATATAGTTGTGACCTAACTGACGTGCTTCTTCTAAAGATAATTCCAAAACTCTTTTAGCTCTAGGTGTAAAAGGTATTTCTACAGCAACAAAACCTGAACCTCTACCAATTATCTTTTCTACCTCTATTCTTGAATCTTTTAAATTAACTCCCAGTGATTTAAGAACTTTTGCAGCAACGCCTGTACCCTCTCCAATTAAACCTAATAAAATTTGTTCTGTTCCAACGAAATTATGACCAAGTCTTCGAGCTTCCTCTTGAGCAAGCATAATGACTTTTATGGCCTTTTCTGTAAATCTTTCAAACATTAGAAGATTGAATTCTTATTAATAACCTACCAGTAATATGTCAGTTTTGTGTTCAGAATGAGCTTTTGTGAATACCTAAAAGTATATTTTATTGAATTAAATTTAACTTTTTTAGTGATATAGCAATAAATTAAAGTAATTTCAAGCATTCTGGTAATCCGAACAATTAAATTTTAAAATTATTTAGTTATAAATTTTTTTTCTTTTAAGAGAGCATCTGATCCGTCTTTATAATAATTTCTTCTTATTCCTACAGTAGAAAAATCAAAGCGACTATAGAATTTCTCAGCTGTAAAATTTGTATGAGAAACCTCTAAAAATAATTTATTAACGTTTAATTTTTCACATTCTTTTATTAAATAGCTCATAAGGTAAGTTCCAAAACCTTTTTTCCTATATTTACGATTCACTGCAAAAAAATTTATTTGAGCTTCATCAAGAACCACATGAAAAACGCATATTCCTATTACCAGATTTGAAAGTAATAACCCAAAGACTTTTATACCTTCTTTTTTAAATTCATTAGCCCACTGATTTTTGTTCCACAACGAAATCGTATTTGAATCTAATTCATAACATAAATCAATATCTTTCTCATTTATTTGTTTAACGGATATCATTTTATAATGAATGAATACTAAAAAAGTTTAAATTTAAAGTCATCATAGAATTATGACAGCTCTAGCATAATCCTAATTCAAATTTTTCCATGCAAGAAAAAAAATCCTTTTTAAAAGAAAAGATTGACATCAAAAGTCCTAATAAAAATATCGTCCCTATTTCAACAACTATTGGAAGCGATGGGAAATTATCAATTGGTGGATGCTCAATTGAAGAATTAGTTAAAAAGTATGATTCTCCTCTTTACATTTTGGATGAGATCACTTTAAGAAACTCTTGTAGAGCATATAAAAAAGCTTTAGAAAAATATTATCCAGGGGAATCACTACCAATATATGCATCTAAGGCAAATAGTTCTATCTTCATGTGCAACTTGGTTTCCTCAGAAGGTTTGGGAATTGATGCTGTTTCAGAAGGAGAACTTTTAACTGCTATTAAAGGTGGTGTCCCAAATGATAAGATTGTTTTTCATGGGAATAACAAATCAGACAAAGAAATAGAATTTGCAGTTAGAAAAAATATTAAAGTAATTGTAGATAATGATTATGACTTAGAAAGATTAGAGGAAATCTCAAATTCATTTAATTGTGACTTAGAGATTATGGTTCGTTTTACTCCCGGGATAGAATGCCATACACATGAATATATAAGAACAGGATCTTTTGATAGCAAATTTGGTTTCGGGATTGAATATTTAAATATCTTATTTGCAAAGATAAGTAAAACCAAACACCTAAAATTAAAAGGATTACATGCTCACATTGGTTCCCAGATTTTTGAACTAGAACCCCATAATGATCTTGGCGAAATAATGGTAAACGTCATTTTAGACGCCAAAAAATATGGTCATGACATACAAAAATTAAATGTAGGGGGAGGTTTAGGCATTAAATATACAGAAAATGATGATCCCCCTTCAATTGATGAATGGGTAAAAACAATTTCCACCTCGGTTGTTAAAGCTTGCAAAAAAAGAAGTTTAGATTTACCTACATTAATGTGTGAGCCTGGGAGATCTATTGTTTCAACAGCAGGAATAACAGTTTATAAAATTGGAGCGTTTAAAGAGATCCCAGGGATAAGAACATATTTATCTGTTGATGGTGGGATGAGTGATAATCCAAGACCAATAACATATCAATCAAATTATTCTGCATGTCTGGTAAAAAATCCCCTTAACGTTAACTCAACAAACAAATATACTATTGCTGGTAAGCACTGCGAATCAGGAGATGTACTTTTTAAGGAGATAGAACTAGCAGATTGCAAAACAGGAGATCTAATTTGTGTTTTTGGCACTGGTGCATACAATAATTCAATGAGTTCTAACTACAACAGAATTCCAAGGCCCGCTGCTCTCTTAGTTTGTGATGGCGAAGCAGAGATTATTCAAAAGAGAGAAAGTCCATTAGATCTATTAAAATATGATGTCTTGCCTAATCGCTTTATTAATCAAAGTTAGGTACATTTAGATTAATTTTGTTTTTAATGTGAACTTCTGGGGGATTATAAATTTAAAGCTTTTATTAGATGTCTTATTTGCTATTGGGTTTGGACTGTTATTGTTTTCTAGAGTAAAAGAACAGAGGACATTATGGCTTTTAAGGGGATATTTGTTTTTAGTTTCATCAGCATGGTTTATACAAAGATATGCATACTTGCCATTAACATCAAAATTAATTGATGCTGTAGTCCTCGCTTGCTCTCTCTCATTAGCGATCCTTTGGCAAGGGGAGTTAAGAAGGTTAATGGAATTATTAGGCACTGGTAGGCTAGCCGTATTACTAGGAAATCCACCAAAGGAATTTAGAGCAACTACTACTACTATTACTCAGTTAGTCGATACTGCAGGTAAACTCTCTCAGAATAGAAGAGGCGCTTTGATAGTTGTTGATTTGGGGAGTGATTTAAGACCTGAAGATTTTTTATATTCTGGTACCAATATTGAAGCTCAATTGTCAACTGATCTTTTAATAAACCTTTTTGCAACTGATACACCATTACATGATGGAGCAGTTCTTGTGAAAGGTAACAAAATAATATCTGCTGGTGTAATACTACCTCTCTCTAGACAAGGAATTAGTAGATATGGGACAAGGCATCTAGCTGCATTAGGAATTACAGAAAGATTTGACAGATGTATTTGTATAGTTGTTTCTGAAGAGACAGGTACTTTATCATTGGCAAACCAAGGCAAACTTGAAAGGCCTATTACCAGTAGCAGGTTACAAGAACTGCTTATAAATTTGATTGGCAACCAAAACTCCATGGGAACTAATAAATCATCTTTAGGTAAAAATTCTTTATCCCAAAATACAAATCGAAGTGATAATATTGTCAGTGATTCGAATGAAAAAGAGACCGAAAAGCCTTCAATCTTTATTAACAAAAATGATTAACTTATGAGTTTAGGAAAAATAATTGACAAGAAAAATAATAACTTATCCAAGAAAATAGATAAGCAAAAAGTTCCAGAACATATTGCAATAATTATGGACGGCAATGGGCGATGGGCAACAAAAAAAGGTTTAGCACGTACATATGGTCATAAAAGAGGAGTGAGTGTTTTAAAAGAAATTCTCAAGGCATCAAAGAAATTAGGTTGTAAAGTTCTAACTGTTTATGCTTTTTCAACCGAGAATTGGACCAGACCATCAAAAGAGGTTGACTTCCTAATAAATCTTTTTAGCGAAGTTTTGAGAAACGAAATTGAAGAGATTCATGAAGAATCAACAAAAATAAAATTCATTGGAGATTTAACTCCTTTCCCAGAAACGCTTAAAAAGATAATTTCTAATTCAGAATCTCTAACTAAAAACAACAACAAGTTTTTATTGAATGTTTGTGTTAATTACGGAGGTAGACAAGAAATAGTAAAAGTTGCAAAAGAATTAGCATTAAAATCTTCTTCTGGTGAAATTAAACCAAGTGAAATTAATGAAGAATTGTTTAGTTCAGAGCTATTAACTCAAGGAATTAAAGATCCAGAATTACTAATAAGAACTAGTGGAGAAAAAAGGATCAGTAATTTTCTTTTATGGCAATTAGCTTATTCAGAAATTTACATATCTGAAATAATGTGGCCAGACTTCAATGAGTTTGAATTTCTAAAAGCAATCATTGATTACCAATCACGGAATAGACGTTTCGGCGGTATAGAATCATTACCAAATGAATCCTATGAAGATTCTAAATATTCTTCCTAACAAAAATGGCTAATTCGAATAATCAGTTCTTAAGAGAAATTAGGTTCGATTGGAATAAAGAGGAGATATTGGAAATACTTAATATGCCTCTGATAGATTTAATGTGGGAATCACAAATCGTTCATAGGAATTTCAACAAATATAACATTCAATTAGCATCATTGTTCAGCGTAAAAACTGGTGGATGTGAGGAAAATTGTTCATATTGTAGCCAATCAATTTATAGTGCTAGCGAAATCAAAAGTCATCCACAATTTCAAGTTGAAGAGGTTTTAGCAAGAGCTCAAATAGCAAAAAATGAGGGTGCAGATAGGTTTTGTATGGGTTGGGCATGGAGAGAAATTAGAGATGGGAAATCTTTTAATGCAATGTTAGAGATGGTTAGCGGTGTAAGAGATTTAGGAATGGAAGCATGCGTTACTGCTGGGATGCTTACAGAAGAACAAGCTTCCAGACTGGCTGATGCAGGTTTGACAGCATATAACCACAATCTTGATACTAGTCCTGAGCATTATAAAAATATTATTACGACTAGAACTTACCAAGACAGACTAGATACTATTAATAGGGTAAGAAATGCAGGAATAAATGTTTGTTGTGGAGGAATAATAGGTTTAGGTGAAACTAATGGCGATAGAGCATCACTTTTGGAAGTGCTTTCAAACATGAATCCGCACCCTGAAAGTGTTCCTATAAATTCTTTAGTAGCCATAGAAGGTACTAGTTTAGAAGAAAATCAAGAAATTGATTCTATTGAGATGATAAGGATGATAGCTACAGCCAGAATTCTTATGCCTAAAAGTAAAATAAGATTAAGTGCAGGTCGGGAAAAGCTCTCAAAAGAAGCCCAAATTTTATGTTTTCAATGCGGTGCTAATTCAATTTTTTATGGAGATGAGTTACTCACAACTTCAAATCCATCTTTTCAATCAGACAGAAAACTTCTTAAAGAGGTTGGAGTATCATTTAATAAAGATTTTGAAACTTGTAAAAAAACATTATCTTCTTTATGAAAGGCAAAAATTATAAAATAGTTTCTCTTTATTCTTTCTTCCCATTTCAAGAAAAACTAATTCTTGATCTAAAAAATAAATTATTAGAAATCGAAGATGAAAACGATCTTTCAGGTTTGTTAATTTTTGCAAGTGAGGGAATTAATGGAACTATTTGTGCTGAGAAAAATGTAATTGATATTGTTATGAAATTACTTAACGAATATACAGAAAATAGAAGTTTGAATATAAAAGTAAACTTTTCAAAAAAGAAAGTCTTCAAAAAATTAAAAATAAAAATCAAGAAAGAAATTGTTACTATGGGTCTTCCTGAAATAAATCCTTCACAAGATAATGGGACTTATATTGACTCAGCTAATTGGAATAAGTTAATTAATAATCAAAATACAATAGTCATTGATACTAGAAATCATTATGAGGTTTCTATAGGAACATTTAAGAATTCTGTAAACCCAAATACTAGGAACTTTAGCGAATTCCCCAAATGGGTAGATGATCATTTATCTAACCACTTAGAAAATAAAGAGTCTACAAATATAGCTATGTTTTGTACCGGAGGTATAAGATGTGAAAAAGCTACAAGTTTACTAAAAAATAAAGGTTATAAAAATATTTATCACCTACAAGGCGGAATATTACAATACCTTGATGATATTCCAGAAGAAAAAAACTTATTTGAAGGTGAATGTTTTGTTTTTGATAAAAGAGTTGCTTTAGATCATGAATTAGAAAAAGGTTCCTATTCCATTTGTCATGCATGTGGAATGCCAGTTTCAATTCAAGATCAAAAAAGAAAAGAATATAGAGAGGGTATTCAATGTCATTTATGCATAAATCAATTCAGTGATGATGATAGAAAAAGATTTGAAGAAAGGCAAAAACAGATCGATAGATTAAAAGTAGATAATCATAAAATCTATCAGGACTAATTTTCCAAAACTATGAATGTTGAAGAATTAGAAAAATTAGCAAGTTCCATGGGACTATTAATTAAAATTCAAGTTATAGAAACACTTGGATTATGTTTTTTTAAAATCGTTGTAGCAGAACAGAAAGAAAAAATCATAAAGATTTGGGCCGAAATGAAAGGTTGGACTTATTTGAATAAACAGGGAATACAGCTTGACACATTGAGAATCCTTAGTAAAGCCCCCTCCTTTGTTTCAGAGTTAATATGGGCAACAACTATGGCTTGGGCAATTGAAAAAAAATCAAGCCACAAAGCGAGACTTTTAGCTATTTTTGACAGTGAAGGATATAGCAAAAAACTTGTAAGATATTTCAAGTTAATAGGATTTAAAATTGTAAAAGAAGTTGGTTCTAGCCCAGGGGATCTTTTATTAAGATTGGTCTGGGGAGGTGCAGGTACACTTATGTCCGGGGAATGTAATTCCATATTGAGAAAACTTGAAAAGAAACTTTCATTAATTGAAGAAAGTTAACCAGCATGATAACTACTTCTAACTAAGGGACCAGAAGATACTTTCTTAAATCCTAATTCCTTAGAGAATCGATATAAATATTGAAACTCTGATGGTTCCCAATATTTCTTAACTGCCAAATGATTTAATGAGGGCCTTAAATATTGGCCAATAGTAATTTGATCACAATCTATTTTTTTAAGATCATAAATTGTGTTTTTTATTTCATCCAATGTTTCGCCCAGACCCAACATAATGCCTGATTTAGTTTGAATATGAGGAGCAAAATCTTTTGACTTTTTCAGTAAACTCAGGGATTTTTTGTAATTTGCACCTCTCCTAACTTCTTTTTGTAGTCTTTCCACAGTTTCAAGATTGTGATTAAAACAAATTGGATCTTTTTCTAAAATCATCTTCAACCTTTCTGTCTGAAGGTTATTAGTTTCATCAAAATTTTTGCCCCCACCCCATAAATCAGGAGTTAAAACCTCTATTTTTATTGTTGAATCAATTTTTCTTATCTCATCAATTGTAGATATAAAAAAATTTGCACCATGATCAGGAAGATCGTCTCTAGCTACAGATGTCAAAACAACATATCTCAAATTTAGTACTTTTACTGCTTCAGCGACTTTAGTACATTCCTCTATATTAATAGAACTAGGTCTACCTTTATTTACCTGACAAAAAGCACAAGAACGAGAACATATCGATCCACCAAGTAAGAAAGTGGCTGTTCTAGAGGCATAACATTCTGCTCTATTTGGACATCTTGCTTCTTCACAAATAGTATGAATATTTAATTTTTTGATAAGTGTTTGTATTTCCTCGAACTCTGAAGCTTTACTAATAGGAAATTTTATCCAGGAGGGGAGTCTTAAGATTTTTTCTTGCTTGATTAGATTATTTTCTCTCATTGTCTAATTTAGTTTAATTCTTCCTTCTAAGGCCCTTGCAAGTGTAACTTCATCCACATATTCAAGTTCACTGCCCATTGGGAGGCCGTATGCAATCCTCGTAACTTTAGTAAAAGGAGCTAACAATTTCCCAATATAAAGACTTGTTGTATCTCCCTCAACACTGGGGGTCAAAGCCAATATGATCTCATCTATTTCAGACTTACTAACTCGTTCTACTAGGCTTCTTATTTCTAAGAGTTCAGGGCCAACAGAATCCATTGGAGAAATTAAACCACCAATAACGTGATAGAGACCTTTAAATTCTCTAGCACGTTCTAAAGCAAGCAAATCTTTTGTTTCTGCTACTACACAGATAAGTTTTTGGTTTCTTTCAGTATTTCTACAAATTTCACATTCATCTTCTGAAGTCAAATTGAAGCATTTTTTACAACGACCAACATTACTATGAGCTTCTAACAATGCCTTTGAAAAATCCCTAATTGTGTTTTCAGGTTGTTTTAAAATAAACAGGGCTAATCGTTGAGCTGTTCTTGGACCAATTCCTGGGAATTTCTCAAAATGAGCTATTAATTTAGAAAGTGGTTTGGTATAGGTAATCAAAATTCAACTATTTCTAAAAATAATTTAGACGCAAAATTCTGAATTGCCATAATTGTTTGCTTTTAATGTCTTATTATGTTTTTAATTAGTAATTTCCAACAAAATGAAAAATATTAATTTTAACCCGTTCAAATATTTATTTTTGATTTTTTTGTGCTTAACACTTAGTGCTTGTAGTGGAGGTCTTAATGCGGGATTAGAAGCCTATCAAAGTCCCGATGGAAGATATGCCTTTTTGTATCCAACAGGATGGACTAGAGTAAAAGTCGATGGAGGGCCTGAAATTATTTATCACGATCTAATAAATAGTAATGAGACATTAAGCTTAGTAATTTCTGATGTAAACAAAGAGGTCCAATTAGAGCAATTGGGGAGCCCAAGTGAAGTAGGTCATACATTAATTGATAAAGTCATTGCTCCCGAAGGTTCAGGTAGAGAAGTAAAACTTATTAATGCTATCAAGAGGGAAGCATCTAATCATGTTTTCTATGATTTAGAGTATGAATTAAATTTAAATGAACAAGCCAGGCATGAACTTGCTACTGTCGTAATTGATAGAGGAACACTTTATACCTTCGCAGTAGGAACTAATGAAGAGAGATGGAATAAAGTTAATGGAATGTTTAGTAATGTAATTGAATCATTTAACTTTTTAATATAGTTTTAGAAAATCTATATTTAGATGCCTACTTGAACATTCCATAAATCTGAATATATTTTGTTCTGATCTAAAAGGTTTTCATGTTTTCCACTCTCAACTATTTTACCTTTATCAATAACAATAATATTGTCTGCATTTTTTATAGTGCTTAATCTATGAGCTATTACTATAGTGGTTCTTTCTTTCGTGATTTTAGATAATGATTTTTGAATTAAAGCCTCTGTTTCATTGTCAACTGAGGCAGTAGCTTCATCTAATATTAATATTGGGGCATCCTTTAAAACAGCTCTAGCCAATGCAATTCTTTGACGTTGTCCGCCTGAGAGCCTTTGCCCCCTCTCTCCAACTACAGTTTTATAACCATCTGGCAATTGTTCAATAAATTTATGAGCTTCCGCAATCTTTGAAGCCTTAATAATTTCTTTAAAGCTTGGGTTAATTGAGCCATAAGCAATATTTTCTTGTACGGTGCCATGAAATAAATAAGTTTCTTGACTAACTAAAGATATACACTTTCTTAAATCCCTTAAATTAATTTCTTTAATCGGAATGCCATCTAGTGTTATTAACCCATCATTACTATCATAAATCCTAAGAAGTAGTTTTATTATTGTACTTTTCCCGGAACCCGTTAAGCCTACAATGCCTAAAGTAGAGTTATTTTCAATTTTGAAATTTATGTTTTTTAAAGTTAAATCTCTTCCAGGATAATTATAATTTACATTATTAAAAATTATTTGTCCTTTAGTATTTTTAGGTTCAATTTTTATTTTTCCATCTTTTATTTTTATAGGCGTATCTATAAGGTCAATTACTCTATTTATTGATGCCATGGATCTCTGAAAATCATCTAAAACATGACCCAAAGTAGTTAAAGGCCATAATAGTCTTTGTGTAATAAATACTAGAAAACTATAAGTACCTACGTTAAGGGTCTTATTCCAAGTTTGGAAACCTCCAATTAATAGAATTGCTATAAAAGCAAATAATATTGCAAATCTTATAAGAGGGATAAAAGCTGAGGATAATTTTATTGCAGCCTTATTACTCCTTTGATAAGCAAGACTTTCTTTATTTAATCTATTAAGTTCCCATTTTTCTTTAGTAAAACTTTTTATAGTCAGAATTCCACTTAAATTATTATTAAGTCTTGATGCCAATAGTCCAGCTTTATTTCTTACGTCTTTATATTTTGGAGCAAGCTTCCTTTGAAATTTAATTGATCCTAAAAATATAATTGGAATAGGAAAGAAAGCAAATAAAGCAATTTTTGGAGCGACAAAAATCATCGTACCACCGATTATTAAAACAGTTATAAATAACTGAATAATCTGATTAGCCCCTTGGTCTAAAAATCTCTCGAGTTGATTTATGTCATCATTCAAAATAGATAATAGTCTTCCAGTATTATCACTTTCAAAAAAATTCATATCTAATTCCTGAATATGCTCATAAGCTTTAATTCTTAGTTTATGTTGTGATAGCTGAGCCAAATTTCTCCATAAAACCGAATATAAATATTCAAAGGAAGATTCACCAGACCAAACTATTCCTGATGCGAATGCAAGGAAAATCAATTGTGTTGGAACTTCTTTTATACCAAAACCAGCCACCCATGAATTCTGTTCCTTTACGACAATATCCACCGCAAGACCAATTATTACAGGAGGGGCTAAATCTAATATTTTATTAATTATGGAGCTAAAAAAAGCAAAAAATAGTAATCTTCTTTCTTCAATAAGATTCAAATAAAGTCTAATAATTGGATTTTGATTGTTCTTAGACCTCATAAAATAGCAATTAAATTTTTCTATTATGATTTAAATTTTCTTGAGTTTCTAATTTGCATTTTGTTTTTGCATCTTGATGACTTGCCGTTTGTGTGAATTCTTCGTAATAACATTCACAAGTTTCATTTGCAATTTCTTCACTATATGCCATTTCTGCTTTTAGCATCTCCTCTTTAACACTCTGAAGACAAAATAATTTAATAATTGAATTTTGTTTCGTTTGGGCTAAATAATAATTATTAAATGAGTTGAATAAAATCAACAGATTCACAAAAATAAGTAATTTATATTTGCCAGCTTTCATTATCTATGACTAATTTCTGACTTTAATTTTTTTTAATTTATTTTTAGTTTCTTTATGCAGATCTCTGGGTAAATCAACCAAACTATAATCGTTAAAAATCTGTATCTTACCTATGGATCTACCATTTATATTAGTTGAATTACAGATTGAGGATATAATATTTGCAACTCTAACCCCATCAAATTTACCAAAGTTAAATTTATAGGTTTCAAAAGAATCATTTTGAAAGTTATTTCTTCTATTTGAATTTCTCATACGATTATTACCATTTCTATTTGATCTATTTCGATCATTATTATTTTGTTTATGGATCCAAGAATCATCTTCATTAACAAAAAATGCTTTATTACCTATTACTAAATTAATCGCCGCCATTGCAATATTTGAGTCATCCATTGAGTGTTTTTCTTTTAAATTATCTAGTACATCAATAATCAAAGCTTTATTTTCTTCATTTTCTTCTCTAGCTAAAGAACTCTCATTAACATTCTCTACCAGTTTCTCCATCCTTTTTTCATTAATTATTTTATTACTTGGGATATTAATTTCTTCAATCTTAGTTCTTGTTGAGTTTTCTAAGTTTCTAAGAAAATGTTTTTCTCTTTGATTAACAAATAAAATTGCCTCCCCAGATCTACCAGCCCTTCCGGTTCTTCCAATTCTATGAGTATATGTTTCTTTATCAAAAGGAAAATCGTAATTAACAACTAGTTTTATCCTCTCAACATCTAATCCTCTAGCTGCGACATCAGTTGCGACAAGGATATCAATAAATCCTTTTTTTAATCTATCTACAGTATTTTCTCTTTGATTTTGAGGGATATCTCCATTAAGCACTGCCACAGTATGACCAGAATTTTCTAAAGCTTCAGCTATTGAAGTAGTAAGAAGTTTAGTTCTCACAAAAATTATTACTCCTTCATTATTAATTTCTAATATTCTTTTTAATGCATCTAATTTATGATGCCTTTGGACATATAGAAATTTTTGCGAAATTAATTGAGTTTCTTTTTTGACACTTTTGATTAATATTTCAGCAGGATCATTTAGATATTTTTTTGCTATGTTTCTAATCTCATTAGGCATTGTTGCTGAGAACAAAACCATCTGTTTATTTTTCGGAAGTTGATCTATTATCCATTCAATATCTTCGAGGAAACCCATATTTAACATTTCATCGGCCTCATCTAAAACAAGACAACTTATGCCGTTAATTTTAAAAGTTCCCTGCCTTATATGATCCATTATTCGGCCAGGGGTCCCTACCACTACGTCAACTTTTCTTTTCAATGCAGAAATCTGATTTCGATAGTCGGTACCTCCATATATTGCAACTGTCTTAAAATTACTAGATTCAGAACTATAACTTTTAAAAGATTCTGCCACTTGAGTTGCCAACTCTCTGGTAGGAGTCATAACTAAAACCTTGGCATTTATATCTTTATTATCTGCAAGTTTTTCTATTAATGGTAATGCGAATGCTGCGGTCTTACCTGTGCCAGTTTGAGCTTGACCTAGTAAGTCTCTGCCCAACATTAGTTCAGGAATTGCAGCTTTTTGGATAGGTGTTGGATTTTTGTATCCTTTATTTCGCAACGAATCTAAGATCGATTGATTAAACCCAAAATTTAGGAATCCATCCTCATTATCATTTTCTTTTGATACTTCCAATGGTTGAGATTTAATTCCTGTTTTTTCCTCTAAATTATTTAACTCAAGTGGGGGAAAATCATCATTCTCAGATTTTTCCTGTCCATTATCAAGAGAGTTAATATCCTTTTTAAAAGCCATTTTAAATGCCCAATTATCTTCTGATTAGGCATTCAACAAATATCTAAATTTACTTAAATTGTTGACTAGCCTTACAGAGCCGAATCATTAATCTAACATCTAAGGGTCAAAATCTTACTTATTTCTTAAAAATAAGATTTAATTTAAATAATATATATCTAGAAATTTTTTCGCTCTTGTTACAGCAGTATAAAGTAACCTTCTTTCAAAATTATCTCTGCAAAAGATATTTTCATCTTTTACTTTAAGTTCCATTTTATATTGCTTACTTCTATATTTTTGAGTCCACAAAATGCTTACTTTCTCAGATTCACTTCCTTGAGATTTATGTATGGTAATAGCTATTGCTGGCACAACATTTTCTAAATTAGTCGGATCAATTAATGCAACAATTTCTTCGTTATTATCATTAAATTTCCTAAAAAGATATTTTCTTTCATTTTTTAAACCTATAAGTACCCCGATATCTCCATTTGACAATCCAAGTTCATTATTATTTTTTGTGCACATGATCGGTACACCCTCGCTCAGAGTCTTGAGGTCATAGGGTTTTTTTTGACCAAAAACAATTTCATTCAAATATTCAACACTCCATGTTCCAGAATTTTTTTCACATAAAATCAAATGACTTTGTAAATCCAGAAATATCTTATCTACTAAATCTTTTTCATTAAGCAATAAATTATCAATACTCTTATCAAATATATATTTTTTTTTACTTAAATTTGAAGTTGAAAGATTTAACTTATTTAGATGACTTGTAATTGAAAAAAATAGATCTTTTGGAATATCCTTTTCTCTACTTTTTGTAATAGTAACTTCCTCTGATTTATTATCTTTTTCTAATTCTTTTATCTTTTGACTAAGTAAAGAATTATCTTTATTAAATATTAAACTACTAATTAATGCTACATCTCCAATATTTCTATAAGTTTTATTTAAATTTACTACACAAGATTTAATTGAAATATTTTCACAATATTCAAACAAATAGTTCCAAATAGAACAATTATTTACTGGGGACAATTGATTTTTATCTCCAACTAAAATAATTTTACAGTCCTTTGCTAGTAAACTTAAAACTGATTCAATCAAATCGATATTAACCATTGACATTTCATCAATTATGAAAATATCAAGTTCTTTTATTTTAAATTTCAATTTAAGAGATTTATTTTGAGAATTTAAAATCCATCTATGTAAAGTTTGTAATTCTATTTGATCTAGAAATTTGCTAAAGGAAATATTTTTTTTATCATTAAGAGATTCTTTTAGACGAGCCGTAGCTTTACCAGTTGGAGCTGATAAACCAATATTTAAAAATTTATCAATTCGAAGGAGTTCTAGTATTAACTTTATTATTAAAGTTGTTTTACCTGTGCCTGGTCCGCCTTGAAGGAAAACTAAATTTGAATATTTAAATATATTTTTAATTTGATCAATTTTATTGTCATCTTTATAAATTATCGGATTCATTAAAATATCGGTATCTATTTTTTTTAAAAATGAATTAATCACTCTTTCTCTCTTTCTTGACCATTTTGCAAGGGACAATTTTCTATCTACTAATATAAATGGAGAATTAAGGGAGCCTGTCAATCCTATATTTTTTAGAACATCTAGATGTTTATTGGGCCAACCATCCTCTAATATTTCAAAGATTATTAAACTATTATCTAAATCAATAATAGTTTCACCATTTTTTTCAAACTCTAAAAGGATTCTTATTGTATCTTTTACGAAATTTCCATATTTTTTTTCATTAAATTTGAAAATACCTAAAATTAAATTATATATATGTTCATATTTGAACTTCTCAATATCCTTAGTTTTTTTAGTCATTCTAAAAAATGTTGTCTAAATAATTAATTCTTTTTAAAGGTGCATTGCTAATAAAAACACCTGGAGATATATCTTTCGAATTTGATTTTTCAAATAATTCAAAATCTGGCAATCCCTTTAAAAACAAATAAATATATCCTCCTAGATGTTGATGTGGTTGGTAATTTTTAAATCGCCACTTTAATAATCTATGCAATGCTAATAAATAAAGATGAGATTGCAAGGGATAATGATGCTTAATCATTTCATCTCTCATATTTTCATAGTTATAGTTTTTTGGTAAACAATCACTATTATCACTGCCAGAAATCAAATTACTTTTCCAATCAATTACCCACCATTTACTATTTTCTAATTTATTGCCTACTGGGAAAACACAATCAATACATCCTGAATGAAAGCCTTTATTCATAATTTGAAGATCATTTATTTTGTTTGCATATTCTTTACCAAATTCATATTCCTGATCTAAAAGAAAGCATTTTGATATATCCAGAGAATTTATATTTCTGCCTTCATAAGAAAGAGTTAAATCATATTTAACCTCCTTAAGTAAGTATTCTTTTGGAATATCAACTAGTTTCTTGTTTTGTAATTCACTTCCTAAAGATATATTTATAATTCTTAAAATCGCATCTTTTACTTTAAAAGCAAAAGAAGAATCTATTTGATGAAAGTTCAGTTCCTCAATAATTAAATCAATTAATTCTTGATTTCTATCGTTTCTAAATTCAAATCTTTCTATTATTTTATGGAGGCAAGTCCCAGCAATAGTTCCTTTTGGAAATTCACTTAAGGGATTTGGATAAGAAAAATAATTAGGATAATTCTTTGATTTCTTAAAATTAGACTCTTGGATAATTGAGATATTATCTTCATAATCCTTATATTGATTAAAGACTGCATCAATATTTTTATCTTTACTTATCCATGAAGAATAACTTGAATAAGAAATGAATTGATCAGAAGTAAAGTCTTTAGATATTTTTTTATTAACGTTATCTATTTTCCAAAGATTATTATTAAATCCATTAGTTTGAAACTTAACAAAAAATTCTTTATTTTTCTCTTTTTCTGTCTTATCTTCAGAATTAGACTTGTAAATATTAATATTTTCCAAATTATTAAGTAAATCATTATTTAAAATATTATTTTTATCTTCTAAGTCATTAAAAACTATAAGTTTATATTTACTCCTTGTAAGGGCTACATAAATTAACCTCTCACTCTCTTTAAATAAATCTTCTTCTTCTATTAATTTAAATTTTTCAACCTCCCCGTAATTACTAGAAATATTAATGTATATGTTTCTATCAAGATTTGATTTCCAAATAGGTCCTTTAATTTTATTTGAATTATTAGAAATAATTGAGAGATATGGACATAGGACCATATCAAATTCAAGTCCCTTACTACTATGTATAGTAGTAAGATTAATTCCATTTTCAAGATTATAATCTTTCGTCAAAAAATCTTCTCCAGTACAAATTCTTAGAGAATGATCTAACTGATTTTTATACCACTTAAAAAGTTTATTTAAATTAAAATCATTATTGATTAATTCTATTTCAATAATTTCTGAAAGTTGAAATAAATTTGAATTTAAATCTGAATCTTGAATAATTGAGGATGAATTGTAATTTATAAGAAGTTCATTAACAATATTTAAAAACCCTTTTTCTCTTATCTCCTGAGACCAAGTAATACATTTATTAATCAAAATTTCTAAATTTTTACTAATTCCATCATCAACTAATTCTTCTAAATCAATTTCAATAAATTTTGAAGCAGCAAGCAAAGTTATATTTTTATAAAGCCTAGGATTTAATAAACAGTTAATGAATAAAAATAATATATTACTTGCTTCTGTATCAAAAATATTTTGTTTACTTTTCATTTTACATGGGAGATTAAACTGATTTAATCTGTTTTTCAAATTTAAGCATTGCGAATTATTTAATGTAAGAATCGCAATTTTATTAATATCAATGTCTTTATTATTTAATATAAAATCAACTATATAATTAGTTACAAGATCCTCTATATCAGTCTCTTTTTTTGAAAATTCTACAATTTCAAATACATCCTTAAATTTAAATTCAGAATTAATATTTTCATTAATTCTAGAGGTTAATTTCCTATATTTTAGTTTTGATTCTTTAAGTCCATTTTTATAAAGCTTATTAATAATATTGAGTAATTTTTTTGAGGATCTATAGTTATCTGTAAGACTAAAGACTTCGATTGCATTAGATCTTGCATCTAGGTAAGTTTCAATATCTCCACCCCTAAATTTGTAGATCGCTTGTTTTGGATCACCTACACAAAGTAAAAAATGATTTTTTGTATTAAAGAATTTTTTTATTAAATTCCACTGAGTATTATCTGTATCTTGAAACTCATCTACTAAGACACATTTAAATCGTTTTTGAATTAGAGATAGAGTACTATTATTACAAAGTTCTGAATCTAGAAATGTATTCTCTACAGTCTTTATAAGATCATTAAAGTTAAAAATAGATAAACTTTTCTTTAATTCAATTAATTTTATATAAGCTAATTGGGTAAATATTCTTACAAATTCGTTATAGAACCCTTCTTTTATTTTATAAATTTTATCTTGTAGTAAATTAAATTTAGTAAAATCTAATTTTAAATTATGTTTACTAATTTCTTTAGATATATTTTCTTTATAAAAATATTTAAATAAGAGATCATCTTTAGAAATATCATATAGAAATTCAATCACATTTTTCGAATCAAGTCTTGTGTTAATCTCATCAATCCAACAAATTATTTGATTAAACTTATCATTTCTCGGTTTTGCTGCATATATTTGACTTTTACCACCACAGTCTTTAATTAATTTGCCCAACTCTATAAGTTGTGAAGATAATTCCTTACCTTTCTTATTCCATTCAAAACAAAACTCATTCCAACTAAAATACAAAAAATCTTTAAAATAACTATTTAAATCAATAATCTTATATTCATCTCTTATTTGAAATTTACAAATATTTTCTTGATCTATATTTTTTAAAATATCTACAAAAAATGACTTATTGATTCTACTTCCAAATCTAGAACTTATTTTCTTTCTGGTAACTGCTGAAATTAGTTCTGGATGAAGATTTAGGAAATCATCGATCCACAAATTATCTATTACATCTTTATACAAATTATATATATTATTCTCAATATATGGATCTTGAGTTAAACCTATTTCAAAACTATATTCATCTATAATATTATTACAAAAAGCATGGAATGTAGTTACTTTTAACTTATAAATTTCATTAAGAAAATCATTAATTTCGGATATAATTTTTTCCTTAGATTTTCCCTTCTCCTTAAATTTTAGATACCAATCCTTAAGAGTATTATCTACCTTACTTTCATTATGATTTTGCAAATATAATTTTAAACTCTGAAATCTCGCAATTATTTTATCTCGTAATTCAGAACACGTATTTTTGGTAAAACTTAATAATAGTATCTCATCTGGTTTAATTTTTCTTTCCAAAACATTTCTTAAAACTATGTGAGCCAAAGTAAAACTTTTACCAGTTCCAGCACTTGCTTCTACTAATTTAAAATTATTATCTAATTTTATTTGGTTAATATCCATATCTTTATTGAATTAAAATTTGACCTCTTTTTTATAAAGAAAGTAATTCTTAAATTTATTATTTAAATATTGCTCTTCTAAAGCAATCTTTAATTTAATTATTAAAGTCAGACTTATTGATAAAAATAAATAATAAATAGATAACTTAATTATAAAAACACCAAAGGAAACAAATATTAAAGAATAGTACATAGGATGACGAGTAAAACGATAAATACCTTTAGTAACAAGATTGCTATTGGTTATAGGTCTTGGGAAAGGGGATAAATTTCTACCTAAGTCTTTAATCGCAACTAAAATTATTATGAAAGAAATTAAGATAATTAAAATCCCCATTAAATAAGAAAAAGTACTAACTTGTATTATTTGTTTTTGTGGAAGGAACTCCCATTTAAAAAAATGGAGGATAATAATAAAAAACTGTAAAAAGACAAGTATTAATTCATAAGCAGCTTTTAAAAAAATTTTTAACTGAAATTTAATCATTATTTATTTCTTTAATGCTTTAATTAGAGGACCATATAATCTGAATGATAATTTATCAAAATTATTATTTCCAAAAAAGAAATCTGGTTCTTTTTCATCTCCAAAACAAATTTTCATTTCGTTATTTTCTCTTTCTCCTTTAGAAAATGTTTTATTGCCAATCCATCTATCTGTAAAAGCTTTTTTCTCATTTTTTGATTTTATTTTTGCTTCTACATATTTATAAGTGCTCTCTGGAGGGAGAGGTAAACATTTTTCAGAATAATTCTTAAAAATATTAATATATTCCTCCAAAATTAAATTTGACTCAATTGCTCCGGGTGATTTAATAATTTGCGATTTATAATTATTTTCTATTCTAAAAATTACTTTAGTCTCTTTTATATTCTTATTTAAAGTAGAAATGAAGAGTGACTTTATCCAAGCCTCCGTCAAACGGCTTAAACTTAGTTTCGCATGAATTAATTCAATTACAGTGTCATCAGAGATAAAATATTCTTCCTTATTAGAATTTGATTTAACATAAATTCTATTGATCTTATTATGTTGACTCAAACTTGCAGAAAGACTCCTTAATAAATCTTTGATTTCTTTTTCTTTTGTAAAAATACTATTTTTGGGAATAAAAATACCATTTTCAACCAATTGATCATTAATATTCAAGTTCTTTAAATCATCAATAATATTATGGTTATCAATCTCTAATTGATGGATTATTTTTGTAATTAGTTGCGACTTCTGCAGATTGCTTACATACTCCTCTTCAGGATGATGAAAAAATATTTCCTTTGGAGAAATATTTTTTTTATTAAGCCAATATTTTTGGGGAGTCTTGAACCAATAAATTAGTTCTGATAATTTGTAATTCTTAATATCAAATTTCTTTTCATTCCAATCTAAATTTTTTACTAAAGAATAATTTCTCTTAATAATCTTAGAACTATCAAGATCAATTATTTCCTTTTTAGTTAAATCAGAATCTTTTATTATTAGTTCTCTTTGGCGTTGATTTAAAAAACTATCAAAAAAAGAAATTAACTCTTTTAAAGGAAAAGAAACATCTAATTTTTTATTTTCTTTGTCATTCTTTACCCAAGTAACTATTAATTTATCTCTACATGCAATTAACAACTCTAAAAATGAATATTTTTCTCTTTCAAAAACAGATGGATCACCCAGGTGATATTTATTATTTAATAAATTAGTATTTTCATTCTTTGATAATTTTGGATAATAAACACTATTCATATCTATTAGGAAGATAACCCTATGAGGAATGAGCCTTGCGTTCTCAATATCACTTACTAGAATCTTATTGATACGCGATTTAGTTTGATATTTAGCTTTATTTATGCTAGAAATTAATATCTCTCTAAAAACATTCAACAAAATAAGATCATCAGCTATTAAAGGAATTGCATTATTATCAAGAATTCTATTTATTTCACTTATTTCTAAATTAAAATTAGAATTTGAATCAGCAATATTTTTTAATATAAACTTTATCTTTTCAACCCAACATAAATAGGAAAAGGATCCCCTTAGCAAATTAATATATTTTTTTAAATTAATTAATATTTTAACCCATTTATTCAAATCTAAAGTTATATTTTTTGGGCTAAATGGTTTTAAATTAAAAGAACTTAAATTGACTTCTTTGTCATAAATTAAGCCTAGAGTAATTCTATTTATACACCAATCTAGGGTATTTTTTTCTTCACCTAATCTTTCATTGGCATCTAAACCCCAATGAAACCCTAATTGGGTAAGTAACAAAATAATTTCATCCTTCTCAGTAATATGATAATCAAAAATATTCTGAGTTTCTTTTTTAGAAAGAATATAATCTATTTTTTCAAGTGTAATTTTCTCATTTACTATTTCGGTGATATCAATTATGAATTTATATATTTCTGAAGAATCATGATTATCCTCATCAATAAAGAAATAAGGTATCTTTCCACCATTAATAAACTCATTATTGAAGATATACCTTAGATAAGGTTTAATTTGACTAGTTTGTGGAGATAAAATAGCAATATCACTATATTTAATATTCTCACAAGAATTTATTATTTCTATAATTTTATTTCTTAAATATTCTAATTGACTATGCTGATTAAAATGCTCATAAAGTATAATTGAATCATCCTTTTTATCTACTATAAAATCATCGTTATTATTATCAATTAGTCTTTTTTGTATTTGATTAAGAAAAGGAATATCTTTCTTCTCAGAAAAATTATTTGTTGGATCAATATAGATTAAATTATTTTTAAAATTTATACCTTCCATATAAATATTTTCTTCAATTAATTTCTGAAAGTTAGCTCCAAATTTACCAAATATTTTTTCAATATTTGTATTATTAAAATTTATTTTACTTGCATTATTATCAAATTCCAACTCACCCTCAAGACAGTTAATTCTATTCCATAAATCATCTCCTGCAGATAATAAATACAAATTTACTTTAGTAAATTTTGAAAGTTCTGTATAAAAATTAATATGTAGTTTAGATAAATTATTATCCGATATAATAAATATTTGATTTGGTATTTTAATTTGAGAGTTTTTAAATTTTCTAAAATTCTTTATTAATTTAATCATGTATAAACATGAAGGTTTTTCTGATATTTTTTTCTCTAGTAATTTATATAAAATTGGTTGCCAAAATTGATCTGAATTTAAATTCTTAAAAAGATTTGGTGAATTCATTTCATATCTATTCCAATCAGCAATCATTTCAGGTCTAAAAATAAGATAATCAATAAAATTATTTGTGATCTTTTTTGTCAGATTATAAATATCCCCATCAATCGTTTTTTTATTATCCAAATATTTATTTATCCAATTGCTAAGTGGTAATGATTCTTTAAAGCTATTTAATTCTTCTAATGAATCAATAATGCCCCATTTTATTGACTCAAAATTCCACAAGCCCATATCAATCTCTGGAAAAAAATTTGTCAATAATGATTCGGTATAATTTGATATTGTCTTTAATTCATAAAGAGCACTTATTCGATTTTTTATTGTTATTTGTTCATGCAACCACTTACCAAAAAAATAATTGGGTACAGCTATTTCTAAATTCTCAGTTATAAGAGGAGGAAATATTTTCAATTCTTCTGCCAATAGCTCACTTATTACTTCAATTTTGTTTGACTTATAAAGATTGAGCAATTTCCTGGTTGGTTATATTAATCAACTTTAAATGGATCAGTTATTTCTGCACTGGGACATTCGAATTCCCCCACAGCAACAAACTCTAAACGCAGCTTTAAGAAAGTTATAAATTTTTTATCCGTAGATAAAACAGTAGCTGGAGGGCATGGAATCTTTGCTGTTAGATCAACAAATTGATTGGTTTGCAAAAAAGATGGATTTTTTAAGAGCCAAAAATCTATTTCTTTATTGTTTTCTTTATAGTTCCTCTCCCTCTCCTTCAAAATCTCTGCGAGTGGTTCTTCAACTGTTAAAAACTTTTCACTTGCTGCGACGAAAAAATATTTTTTCATTTGAAATTTAATTTGGTGTAATAAGTGACTTCATTTCACGAACAGACTTTTCTAATCCTACCGCTAAAGCCCTTGCAACAATACTATGGCCTATGTTTAGCTCGTTCATATTGTTAATTGATGCAATTTTTTTAACATTATTATAGTTAAGTCCATGCCCAGCATTAACAATTAATCCAAGGTCATTAGCTACATGCGTGGACTCTATTATCCTTTGAAGCTCTTCATACTGATCATTACCAGATAATTCAGCATATTTACCAGTGTGTAATTCAATAAAGTTAAACCCAATTTCTTTGGAATAATTAATCTGATCACTAAGAGGATCAATAAATGCACTTACTTCAATATTTGAATCCCCTAAATTTTCAACAAAATCCTTAAGATATTTAACATTGCCTTTCACATCCAACCCACCTTCAGTAGTAACTTCCTCTCGTTTCTCTGGAACGATTGTCACATAATCGGGCAGAAGTTTTTTGGCAATTTCTAACATTTCTGGTGTTGCAGCCATCTCTAAATTGAGTTTTGTTTTTATAGTTTTTTTCAAAAGGAACACGTCTCTATCTTGTATATGTCTTCTATCTTCTCTCAAATGAACTGTTATAGAGTCTGCCCCTCCTAATTCAGCTAAAAAAGCAAATTGTACAGGATCAGGTTCTACAGTTTTCCTTGCTTGCCTTACATTTGCAATATGATCAATGTTTACTCCTAAAGTAGTCATAATAAAAAAATCTTAGTTTCTAGACAATCTAGTAACCGCCCAATAATAGCTAATAAAAAATTGCAAACACTTAAATTATTAATATATAGTAAATTGAATTTGAAGAACTCAGTAGATATTTGGTATAAAATTAATCCTGTACTGGGATTTATTGCAATGTTCGTTACTCAGGATATTGTTTTGAAGTTCTTTTTTAGAAAAAAGAAAATATTAAATAATGGTTTTTCGATTCCCATAAATTCCTCAATAATTTTAGCTCCAACCCATAGGTCAAGATGGGACGGCTTAATCCTCACTATGGCAATTGGTAGAAGGGTAACCAACAAAGATTGTAGGTTTATGGTTACAAAATCCGAAATGAATGGAATACAAGGTTGGTTCTTAAAAAGACTTGGATGTTTTTCGATAAACCAATTATCCCCTTCTCTTTCAGCGTTAAGATACGCGATTGATCTTATAGAAAAAGGCGAACAGCTTGTTGTTTTCCCAGAAGGGAAAATCAACAAAAATGGAAAAAAACTGGTTCTCAAAGAAGGATTGTATAGATTAGCCCGATTAGCTGCAAAAAAAACAGAATCCATTACTATAATCCCTATAGGAATTGCCTATAGCAAAGTATCTCCAAAATTCAGGAGCGAATTTTGTTTATCCTTTGGCCAGCCTATTTCGATGCAAGATTATGTTAACTTTACAATTGAAGAATTTAATGAATCTTTAAATGAAAAAATGCTTAAAGCTGAAAAAATAGCCTTAAAAAATGTAGGAAGATGAATCCATAATAAGTTAATATGAATTTTAATATTATTGAGAAAATGACATTCGTAAAATTAATTCCGATTATATTAGTATTTTTTGGAGTTTTTCCATATGGAAATTATCTTTATGCAGGTGCTGAAAACCCTTCAAACTATAAAGTCCTCTCATCCAAGAATAAAAAACTATCCATAGATAATGTTAAGTATTATCTAGATCAAGGAGATACATTTATAAAAAGTGGAGATTTTGATAAAGCCAAAGAAACCTATCTAGATGCAAGAAAATTAGCAAAACAACTGGCATCATTTTATTCTGATCTAAATACAGCCTTCATAGGAGTTGATGCAAGAATACCAAATGAAGTACAAAGAAAAGGTAAGGAAACATTACGAATTTTGGCGGAATCAAATAAAAGATTAGCTGCTTTATACATAAAGAATGAAAAACCAGAGGTAGCTGTACCATTACTTGTGGAAACTATTAGGATAATGTCTCCTAGTAGCCCTGAAGGTAAAGAAGCTTATGAAAGTTTAATCCAACTAGGATTTGTTGAAACAAAATATAAGGGTTAATTAAGACTAATTATGATTACAAAAAAAGAAGTTATTAATTTAATCAAAAAAAAAATACCAAGTTCCCAAGTTTTTGTTAAAAATATCAAGGGAAATGATCATTTAGAAGTAACTGTAATTGCATATGAATTCAATGGATTATCATTAGTTAAACAACATCAGCTAGTATATTCTGCACTAAAGGAAGAATTAGCTTCAGAAGCTATCCATGCACTGGCATTAAAAACACAAACACCAAATTAAATTATGGACAACTTAACAAAAGATAAAATACAAAAACTTATTGACTCTAATCCTGTAATGGTATTCATGAAAGGTACTAAATTAATGCCTCAATGCGGTTTTTCCAACAATGTAGTTCAAATACTAAATTCACTAGGAGTAGAGTTTGGTACTTTTGATGTTTTAAGTGATTTTGAGCTCAGAGAAGGTGTTAAAGAATATTCAAATTGGCCAACGATTCCTCAAGTATATTTAAAAGGAGAGTTTCTTGGTGGGTCAGACATTCTTATTGAAATGTATAATTCAGGATCTTTAAAAGAAAAAATAGAAATAGAATTAGCGTCTTAAGATAATTAGTAAGTATAAATACTGATTTAGTTAATAAAAATTAATATTTTAAATCCTTTTTTTATCAAAAAAACCTTTATTTCCTTCCCCTTCAGGATCAATAAAACTTGATGGATCTAAGATCCATCTTTCAATTAATTTTTCTAATTTCTCTTGATCTCTTTGCTCTAAAGCACTGCAATTCCTTAAGGCTTGGAGATAACCATCACTATATAATTTAAGGTCAGATGGCGTATGAAAACGAGTAACTAAGTCTTGGCAAGTATCGCAAATCGATTGAAAATGACGAATTGCTTTAGGATTTTCAAATGATGTCATAATTAGATAGATTCTGATTTTTATTGAGCATTTGTTATACCTTATTAAGGATGATAAAAAATTGCCTGGCCAAACAGTAATTAAGAATGCAATCAACTGAGCAAATCTTAGCTTCAACCCCTAGCAGTTCTCAATTGCCTGCGAGTTCTCAAACTCCTTCAAGAGTTCTTGTTGTTGAACCTCACCCCACACTAAGAACAGTCCTTGTACAAAGGCTTCGTCAAGATGGTCATCTTGCTGCTGCAGTTGGATCAGCTGCTGAAGCAGTAGACTTATGCAGGGAACAGTCACCTGACCTATTAGTAAGTGCAGAAATCCTTGAGCAGAATACTGCAATGCGATTAGCACAACAATTAGGTTCCTCAGTCATTGTTTTGACGGCCAGATCTGGAGTTGAAGCATTAGTTAATCTATTAGATGAAGGAGCTGATGATGTTCTCAGAAAACCATTTGGATTAGAAGAGCTAGCAGCCAGATGTAGAACACTCTTAAAAAGAGGAAGAATAGGACTACAAGAAAAAGTTGAGGTTGGGCCTTTAGAGGTTCATCTACTTTTAAGACAAGTAACTCTTAGCGAGAAGCCTGTAGAACTAAGCCCAAGAGAGTTTGCCCTGCTGTGCGCCCTTTTAATGCCGCCTGGTATGGTAAGAAGTCGCCAAGAGCTCCTAAGGATGGCTTGGCCCCCTTTCAGTGGAGGTCCCAGATCTGTAGATACTCAGGTCTTAACATTGCGAAGAAAATTAGAACAAGCAGGATTGGGAGAAGGTGGTGGTATAACCACTGTAAGACAACAAGGTTATCGATTCAGTATTGATAACATTTAACTTAGAAAAGCAAAAAATTCTCCAATAATCATTAAGACTGAAAGTAAGGTCAGTAATTTATAGGTCCAAAGTGGTGATATATAAGTTATTTCATCTATAGAGATACCAGTATTTTTATACACAGTTGCTAAAAATTTCTCGAAATTTTCTAACCTTTGTGGGATAAGGAAATTATCCCCTTTTTTAGTATTGAAATAATAAACCTTACTACCCTGACTGGTAGGTAGAGATTTGATTAACTTAATATCTTTCCAAGGAATCTCCCAATTATTTCTACCTAAGGTTTTAGAGATTATGGTGGTTTTATATGAAATTTTATTATTACAAGTTTCTACGTAATCACTTGTCAAATTAATAATTAAATAAATTCCTAGGAAAAATGTAATTATAGAGATTATTTTTAATTGATCATTTGAAATAAATGGAAGAGGGGTTGTTAGCGCTAAGTATAGAGAAATTAATGAACTTTTTACAATAAAAAGAGTTTTAAATTTTTCTATCATTTATAAAAAACCTATTTAATCTGGTAACTTGAAACTATTTATATTTAATTTTGCACCTATTTTATGAGCGCAAGCAAAACCACTAAAGGCTACCGCATTCAAACCTTGGCCCGGGAAACATGAGTCTCCTACGCAATAAAGGTTTTTAATTTTTGTAGTATTGAATGGCATTGGCAAAAGTCCAAGCAACTTATGATTAGGTATTGGCCCATAAGATCCATCATATCTGCCTAGAAATTTTCTATGAGTTTTTGGCGTGCCAATTTCTTTATGATCAATGTTTTGATCAAGATTGGGTAAAAGCCTTGAAATCTTTTCAACAATATATAAAAAATATTCTTCTTTCTTCTGAAGATATTCTTTCCTAGTAATGTTCTCCCATTCATCTATTGATGAAGGGGTAAATGCATGGACTATATGTTTACCTTCAGGTGCCAAGGAAGGGTCTAATAAGGTAGGTATAGAAACGAAGATCACTCCTTTTTCACTTTCTAATTCATCCCAATTCTCAACAATAATATGATGACAATTAAAGTTATTGCTTATTATATTTTTTTCTACACCAAGGTGAATTGATACAAAAGAAGGGGAAGGTTTATAGTTTTCTGACCATTTATATTCACTTCTTGGAACGTTTTTACTTGTAATTAATCCTTTCTTTTTATTTTCCAATCCAAATGTATCCCATCTAGTGGCATTTGATACAATAATATCTGAGTAAATTTCTTCCCCATTTGAAAGTTTAACTCCTATCGCTTTCTCATGCTTTAAAAGTATTTTAGTAACATTAGCTTTATAGCGAATTTTGCTCCCTAATTTTTCTATTCCAGAAACTAACTTCTCTGCTATCATTCCAACCCCCCCTTTTGGATAATTGATACCACCAGCGTGTCTATCAGTAAAAACCATTCCTGCATTAATCATTGGCGTTTTAAGAGCTGGCATTACTGACCAACAGAAACATTCGATATCGATAAATTTCAAGAGATCAGGATCTTTTATAAACTTTCTTGCAACATCTCCAGCATTTACAGGTAACCATCTAGCTAACCCCAAACAGGATAATGGAGATTTAAAGAAAACTTTAATAAGATAACTTGGATCTTCTATTGATAAAAGAGGCATTGAATCTAAAGATTTAAATACACTTTTACAAGTATCGTAAAATTTCTTGATACCTTTTTTTTCTTTGGGGAAACTATCTGATAATTTATTTATAAATTGCTCATAACTTTTATCTACAGAAATACTAAAATTATTTGGCAGGTGATATTCCAGTTGCACAGGATCAGGAATAGTTTCACATTTTTCATTTACATCTTTTAAGGCTCGAGTTAATAAATTAGTATAGCCTTTATCTCCAAATCCAAATATCATTGAAGCTCCAACATCAAAGGTATAGCCTTTTCTCTTAAAAGAGCCCCCGCTTCCTCCTGGAATAATGTATTTCTCGAGCACTAAAACTTGAGCTCCCTTTGCAGCTAATTGTGATGCTGTAACTAACCCTCCTATTCCTGAACCAATAATAATTGCATCGAAATTTGCCTTATTAGATTTCATTTTTTGGTTTTTTAATAGTATATTCTAATTAATTTTGATAAGTAAGTGATCTTTTTCAAAAGAAGTACCTACTTTTTTTTTAAAACCATTCAAGGATTCTGTAGATCTCTCTTGATAAGCTTTATACCTTAATCTTTTGTCTTTTATTCTTTTAGTTAGTTCTGGTACCAAGCCAAATGAAGCAGGCATTGGCTGGAATTTATTTTTTTTCTGATTAGACAATATTTTATTTCTATTACTTATGAAATTCATCAAAGAACCAATCATTGATTCTCTTGGAAAAGTTACTGGTCCTTTACCTTTAGCTAACAAGGATGCATTTATTCCTGCAAGCAAGCCCCCCGCGGCTGCCGCAGCATAACCTTCTGTACCTGTTATTTGACCAGCAGCCAAAAGATTTTCTCTTTTAATAAATTGCAATGTTGGCAAAAGTAATTTAGGGGACTCTAAAAAAGTATTTCTATGCATTACTCCATATCGCACAAACTCAGCCTTTTCTAAGCCTGGAATCATCCTAAAAATTCTTTTTTGCTCTGACCATCTGAGGTTTGTTTGAAACCCTACCATATTTAATAATTTACCTTCTAAATCTTCTTTCCTTAGTTGAACAATTGCATGAGGTCTTTTTTTTAACCTATTTTCCCTGTTTAATAAATCTCCCCATTTTGGATTCCACAACCCTATAGATTTCAAGGGGCCGTATCTCATTGTATCGACTCCTCTTCTGGCAATTTCTTCGATTGGCAAACAAGCTTCAAAAAAATTAGCAGATTCTTTTTCAAAGTCTTTTAAACTTGCTTGTTCTCCTTTTATTAGTTCTTTCCTAAAATTAGTATATTCACTTTTATCCATAGGGCAATTTAAATATGCCGGATCTCCTTTATCATATCTACTAGCTTTAAAAACAATCTCTTGATCAAGAGTATCGCCATAAATTATTGGACTGGCGGCATCAAAAAAATGACAGGAATCGATACCTGTAAAATCTTGAATTTTAAAGAACAACTCATCTGAAGTTAATGGACCAGTAGCCAGAATGGTTATATTATCTTTGCTTGGGAGATCCAGTTGTTCAAATCTCTTAATTTCTATTAAAGGATGATCAGATAAAACATTAGTCAAAGCGTTACTAAATTTAGACCTATCTACTGCTAAGGCGCCTCCTGCCGGGACAGCATATTTGTCTGCAGTTTGAACTATCAATGAATTAAAAAATCTTAATTCCTTTTGTAATAAACCTGCAGCTCTATCTGGACTTAGTGACCCAAAACTATTACTACAAACCAATTCTCCAAATTCATCTGTATGATGAGCTGGAGTTAATTTTAATGGTCTCATTTCAATTAACGTAACTGAAACTCCTGCATTTGCTATCTGCCAAGCAGCTTCACAACCAGCAAGACCCGCTCCTACTACAATTACATTTTTTTCTATCAAATTAAATTAATCCTTGCCCAAAAAATCTCTATTAAATTGTTCTCTAGCTGGTTTTTGTATATTAAATATAACCCAAGCTAAAGCAGCGATAATTGGTGCGAAAACTACAATTGTTCTGAGCATTTTAAAAATTCTATGACCTACATTACATCATACTCTGAAGGTGAAAATATAGAGGGAATTTTTAATTTTTTATTTCATAAGTTAAGAATTGTATTTCTATTGTTTAACTTGAGATAATAAGTTGTTTTTTTTGCCTTAAAAAGGGATAATTTCATATGTACTCTATTTTACAAAATGGGTCGCTAGCTCAGTGGTAGAGCATCCGGCTTTTAACCGGCTGGTCCTGAGTTCGAATCTCAGGCGACCCACATTTAAACAATTTAGTACATTATTTTGAATCAAATTTTAATAAATAAACCAAATCCAATTGATAATTAGAGATTAGATACTAATATTTAGTAATTTTTATTAGCTATTACAAGATGCTTAAGATAAATTGCTAGAAACAAATGAAATTTGCAAATTCATTAAAGAACTCTAATAAATTGGAACAACTCAAACAATTTTCTTTAACTTAACCCCTTCCCTCCCCAAAAAAAATTGATCTAGAATTTTAACCTGTTGGCCAGTTGAAAAAATTTCAGGATCTCTTAAAAATCAAGCTTGCATTATCTCACTATGAATTAATGAATGTAAGCTAAATTTATATAAGGATTTTCGGGTAATATTAAAACAGTAATGTAACGTTATTGACACATTTATGTTATCTGCATACACCTTTATTTTACCAAGATATGTATTTGCATAAATTTCTTAAATATACTTTACAAAGCTTCATACTACCTGTTACAATAATTAACATAATTTACATTATTTATTATGACACCTGAAGCAGAACGTTTTAATGGTTGGGCAGCTATGTTAGGTTTCGTAGCAGCGGTTGGCGCCTATGTTACTACTGGACAAATTATCCCAGGTTGGTTCTAAGTCTTAAAGGCTTTATACACAAATACAAATAGTTATTAGACTTTTAAAAAAGTCCTTAACAATATTAATAAATTAACCTTTCAAATTAGGAAATTGTAGTTTGCTAACCACATTTCCCTTGAGAGGTTTTTTTCTATTAATCCTACAAAGTAAATTTCATGAAAGACAATTATTAATTTATCGCTGAAAGAAGTAATAGAAAATTAATGATAACCTCTTTTCAGCCTTCATTATTAACTACGTTTTTTCTTTGTGGATCCTTATCATAATCTTGTGATTTATTTGATTAAACTTCTAAATAGTAAGTATTAATAGAAAAAGTATCTATAAATTTTAATAAAATAATAAACAGTTTATTTACTATGAATAATTATTTTTATAGAGATTTAGATGTTTTCTTATCTATATTATCTAAACAAGTTGAACATAACAGATGGCCTTTTTTAATCCAAAATGTTTTTGTTGATCTTTCAATATCTTTTCGACAAATTAAACATTTAAAAATTGGAGGCATAATAAATAATAGAAATTTCGATGAAATTACTTTTAGTAGTTTTGCTATTAAAAACTAACTAACTAAATTATAAATAAATTGACTTAACTATTTTTATAAAATAAAAAAAGTCAAAAATATATACTCTTTTAAACTATATACAGAATGATAATTTAAGAATAAATATAGTATTTTTGAGTTTACAAAAAAAAAGACCTGCCTTTAAAGCAGGTCTTTTAATGTGTGTAGTTTTTTTCTAAGTTAACTTAGAAGCTAAATGATGTCTTAAGGATAACGCCAGTTTGATCGTCCGCATTTGCTACTTCAGTGATGAAGACACCAGGTGTTATTGTCATACCATCATTGACAGCGTATGAATAAGCTACCTCATACTGGAACAGCTCATCTTGTGCATCAGTGTAGTTCTCTAGAGTTGATATACCTACGCTAAGTGATCCTGGGCCAAATTCGTCCCATGTAAGTCCAGCGAAGTAACCAGTTTCTTCTGCAGATCCATCAGGATCTTCTGATTCAAATCCAACACTAAGTGAAGGGCCACCATCTAGTGAATAGTAAGCATTAACTCCAAAGAATGATGTCTCAGCAGTGTTACTTGTTTCTGTCAAAGCATAGCTAAGTGAAACACCGTAAGAATCTGTGTTGTATGCAGCCTGAACACCGTATACGTCAAGTGACTCGTTAGTAAGTAAACCATCGGAATCACCACCAGCAGATGAAACACCACCAGCGACTGTAAATCCGTTGCCGAAATCATAAGAAGTAGCCACAGTAGCAGAACTAGCAGAGTTTGGAGAAGCAGTAAAATCACTACCACCACCTAAGCCAGCAGCTGTTCCTGAACCACAGTTACCTAATAGATCAGTGAAAGCACTGTATGTGCAAGCTGTTGAGTAAAGAGCACTAACATCTGTTGAATCACCAACCATAACAGTTAAGCTTTCTCCAAGAGGGAAAGTATATGTGATTCCGTCAAGAGTCATGGTGTCACCCATGCTATTCATATCAAGAATAGCTCCAGAAGCAGAAGCTGAGTTACCTGTTTCAATAGTTAGGTCTAATGAATCTTCACCAGTGAAACTAGTTGAAAGAGACATCCCATACTGATAATCAAAAGTAACAGCTTCAGCAGCAGCGCCATCAACAGCGCCGATTACAAAGTCAGCTCCGAATGATGCTGTTGTTGTTGTTGAAAAACTTCCATCGTGATCATGAGAATCAACTAATCCTTCACCACCGGCAAGCAATGTACTTTGAGTTGGCTCTTCTTTATCAAAAGAGTTTGCAAATTCAATACTCTCTACATCAGAGTAGTTTGAAATATCGTTGAGATTAACTTCATTAGCGCTAACACTAAAAGGAGTTAATAAACCTATTGTTGCAGGAGCAACAAGCAAGCTTTTGAAAAGCTTCATAAAAAATCCCTCACACAGAAATTAATAATGTATTTTATTATAGCCATTTAATTGAGTACTGCAAGCAAGATAGTGACAAAAACGCTTTTGTCCAAAAACATATTAATTATCAAGATATCTCTTTAGATCCTTATTTTTAGAAATATAGGGGAAAGCTGGTTCGAGTAATTCTCTATATTTTTCCCAACCACGCAACGATTTGGTATGTATAGGATTTCTCACTTGTTCACTACTAGCAGTAAATACTGACCTCTTACTTTTGTGAGGTGATAAATATTTTTCAGACCAATCCCATCCTAGCCAGTCAATAATTTTCTTTATTTGATGAGTCGGATTTATAACTAGTTCATCATAATTGTAAACAAATAAGTTATTACTGTAAGTTGCAGAATAAGATTTCATAATTTCATAGTGATGTATATACATTTCAGTAATCTCTTCAATACTGGTAGAATAGGGTATTTTAATGAAATTTTCTCTGTAAATTGAAAGAATATTATCAAGAGGATTTCTTAAACATAAAATAATTTTTGAATTCCCAAAGTATTTGTTTATGACTGGGCAGAACATGAAATTAAATAGATTTTTATCTGTAAATATTTTTGCTTTTGGAGCTAATTTTTGTATTTGTCTAATATAGTCTTCATATGGATTTTGGTCCTTAATTGTAGGATCAAAATCATTCAAAATATCAGGTAATATTTCAATTTCACCCAAATCAAAAACTTCTTGATTAAGACTCAATATATTCTCAAGCAAAGTACTTCCTGATCTAGGCATTCCCACAATAAATATAAGCTCAGGGTTGGTTTCGTTGAAATTTTTAAATGCTTTTTTATCAATAAAAAATTTTTCTTTAATTCTTAGACTTTTTTCTATCAAAGACTTTTTATTTGAAGGATAAATTTTGCTCTTAAAGTCATTAGCAAGTTTATAATTCTTTTGGGCATTGCTAAATTTTTTTTGACGATGAAAAATGTTTGCGCGTGCAAAGCATATTCTAAACATATCTTCCTGATTTAAACCCTTTAAAGGAACATTTAGTATGTAATTTAACTCATTTGGGTGATCCGAAAAGTCGTAAAAAGTAGACAAATCGTTATAACATTTAAACAATCTTTTATTCATTGATAGTGCTTTCAAAAAATATTTCTTGGATTCACTTATTTCACCTAAATTTCTGCAAATCACACCAAGGTTAACAAGCATTTCTGGAATGTATGGGTTGATACTTAAGCCTTGGAGGCCTATTTTCTTAGCTTTTTTTAATAGTTTTTTGTCAAAATATAAATCACTTAGATTTAAATAAGCATTTCCAAATTTCGGATATGAATCAATTATCTCTAATAAAATTTTTTCAGCCTCTTTAAAATTCGAATCAAGCCTTTTCACCGTAGAAAGCATCAACAATATATCTTTTTTATCATTAATATTCTTGGAAGAATAAAGATCCAAAAGGATTGCTGTTGATTCATTAAAATTACCTAAATCCTTTAATAAGTCTGCTTTCAAAAGCTTGTAGACATAATTAGTCGGCATAAGTTTTATTGCATTATTTATAGTACTTAATGCCTTTTCACTATCATTTAAATTACGATATAAGAGGGAAAGGTTATAGATCGAATTGCTATTCCTAGGATTTATCTTACAAGCTATTAATAATAATTCTTCAGCTTTTTTGAAATCTTTTTCTAACCTAAGGATTTCAGCTAACAAAATATAATGATCAACTTTAGTTGGATATCTTGATATAGATTGAAAAAGTAATTCTTTCGCAATTTGGAATTCAGAACAATTTCTGCTTAATAACGCATAAGAAAAAAACAAATCATAAGAAGATGTTCCACTACTAATAAGCTGAGAATAAATATTTTTAGCCTTTAAAACATCTCCTGATAATAAATAATTTTTGGCCAGATCTAATTTATTTTTTAAAACTAAATCTTTATTTTTTTTTGGATGATTAAATTTATCCGAATTTAAACTTTTGTTATCTCCGAATCCCTTCATTTTTAAATTAATGTTGCTTAATTTTACCAGAAAAAAATAAGTATATCTAAAAAAAAGACCTGCCTTTAAAGCAGGTCTTTTAATGTGTGTAGTTTTTTTCTAAGTTAACTTAGAAGCTAAATGATGTCTTAAGGATAACGCCAGTTTGATCGTCCGCATTTGCTACTTCAGTGATGAAGACACCAGGTGTTATTGTCATACCATCATTGACAGCGTATGAATAAGCTACCTCATACTGGAACAGCTCATCTTGTGCATCAGTGTAGTTCTCTAGAGTTGATATACCTACGCTAAGTGATCCTGGGCCAAATTCGTCCCATGTAAGTCCAGCGAAGTAACCAGTTTCTTCTGCAGATCCATCAGGATCTTCTGATTCAAATCCAACACTAAGTGAAGGGCCACCATCTAGTGAATAGTAAGCATTAACTCCAAAGAATGATGTCTCAGCAGTGTTACTTGTTTCTGTCAAAGCATAGCTAAGTGAAACACCGTAAGAATCTGTGTTGTATGCAGCCTGAACACCGTATACGTCAAGTGACTCGTTAGTAAGTAAACCATCGGAATCACCACCAGCAGATGAAACACCACCAGCGACTGTAAATCCGTTGCCGAAATCATAAGAAGTAGCCACAGTAGCAGAACTAGCAGAGTTTGGAGAAGCAGTAAAATCACTACCACCACCTAAGCCAGCAGCTGTTCCTGAACCACAGTTACCTAATAGATCAGTGAAAGCACTGTATGTGCAAGCTGTTGAGTAAAGAGCACTAACATCTGTTGAATCACCAACCATAACAGTTAAGCTTTCTCCAAGAGGGAAAGTATATGTGATTCCGTCAAGAGTCATGGTGTCACCCATGCTATTCATATCAAGAATAGCTCCAGAAGCAGAAGCTGAGTTACCTGTTTCAATAGTTAGGTCTAATGAATCTTCACCAGTGAAACTAGTTGAAAGAGACATCCCATACTGATAATCAAAAGTAACAGCTTCAGCAGCAGCGCCATCAACAGCGCCGATTACAAAGTCAGCTCCGAATGATGCTGTTGTTGTTGTTGAAAAACTTCCAGCTTCAAAGTTGTTAATCCTTGCTTCTAAACCATCTACACGGCTATTAGTAACCGCTAGTTCTTCAGCAGGGTTGAAGTCATTAATTGTGACTTCATTTGCAGTAGCAGACATTGGCGCAAGTAGGCCTAAAGTTGCTGGTGCTACTAGCAAGCTTTTAAAAAGCTTCATAAATTTCCTCACACGAAATTTAAAGTACACCTCAGGATAGAGTATTTGGGTATACAAAATCAAGTATCAACAACTACGTTATTGGAAAATTTGTGCCACTTTCTTAGCTGTACAATGAAATTTTAGGATTTTTTAAAAAAAATGATAATAAATAATTAGTGAAAATAAAAATTTTTTAAATATTTATATTTTTTTTGAAATTTTGAAAGAAACTTTTTTTGTTTTATATTTTTTCTTTTTGTTATTCTCAACAGAATCAACGTACCATCCTGAGGCCAACCTTGTATCAATTTCCTCATAGCTTTCATTTTGATTTAATTTGCTAAGAGATTTCTTTTTATAATCCATATTTTTTTTAATTAGTTGAAATATAGCACCTAAAAAAATTTTCAGCAGTAAAGGAAATATTACAATTTTTCATGATGATTTTATAAGTATTTTTGGAGGTTAATTTTTGAAATCTTTAGAAAAAAGAAAAAATCACATTTTTTCCCTCAACAGAAAAATTTATTAGTTATATTTTTTTATATTTATATACCTGAGGAGCACAAGGTTAAATGACTCAAATCAATCTTATTGTTAATTCTTTACCAAGAGATTTGCTTGAATTTGTTTTTTTTCTTACGGTAGGATTTACAGCAGGATCTATAGGTATTATATAGACTTGAGAATGTCTAAATTAATTTTTATTAATTCTCTAGCTTAAAAACATAATTTTTTTTCAAAAAGTTATTAAAGATTCAATAGGATAATTCATTTTTAATTTTCCTTCCAATTTCATTAATTCAACAACAACTAAAATTCCAATAACTTTTTTATTGTTACTCTCAATAATTTTCGAAACACAATTCGCAGTTCCACCAGTAGCTAATAAATCATCAACAATGGCATAAGAGTTATATTTCTGTAGGGCTTTTTTTTGAATTGATAATGTATTTTCACCATATTCTAAGCTGTAATTCTTTTCTACAACTTCACCTGGTAGCTTGCCAGGTTTTCTAGCTACAAGCATTGGCTTTGAAGCCTGCAAAGAAATTGCAGAGCCAAAAATAAAGCCTCTGGCATCTATGGAAATTATTGCTTCAGCATTTTTTATAATTTGACTAGATGACATCTTAAAAATAAGTTCCTTAAAGATCATTGGTTCCTGAATAATTCCAAGAACATCTTTAAAAACAATTCCTTTTTTTGGATAATCTTTATATGTATCAATAAATTCTTTAAGACTTTTCATTCTATTTATATTTAAAGTTAGTTTTAATGATCTATCTCTTGTTATCTTAATAATAGCTAAAAGTAATTTTTTTTCTAAATACACCCAAAAGAATTTGCATTACATCTACGTCTAATATCAAAATAAGAAATATACCTTTAAGAAACATTTATAAAAAAGTTAAATACTAGAAGTGATTAAAAAGTACCCTTTTTGTTTAAGTAAAATAAAGTTTGAAAATTAGCGAAAAAGAGCATTGTCTCTACCTAAAAAAATCTTTTAAATAATATTTAGCAATTTGCACTTTAACAGATGCATGTTATGGACTAAGATCTTATGAACGGGGCGTGGCGCAGCTTGGTAGCGCGGGTGCTTTGGGAGTAACCGAATATCCAAGCGAAAAGTATTGCAAATACTAGAAAATTTATAATTTATTACAACCTGTTTAGCGAGCGTTAGCGAGATTTTCTGAATAACTCGGGTGATATCATATCAACCGAACTTCTAGTTACCCTTTATGCAGATTGCAGCTATTAGTGGGAGTAGTAAGCGTTTCATTTTACTAGTGGCTTTATCGCAGGGAATATCATTATTTTTTCACTAAATAATATTAATCACAAACAAGTTTTAATAACTTTATTTCACGTCCTGAAGCCGGCCTCATTTTTAAATTTGGTCCCAATAGTTTATTTTTGCAATCAGCAGTCCACCCTACAGCTTCAAATTCTCTATCTTTTGGAACAGCATATTTGTCTAAAGGTTTTGTATCGAAATTGAAGTAAACAAAATTACCTCTTTTAACTATAGATTTGACATCAACAAACAATCCCATTCCACAATTATTAATTTCCTTACATAATGAATATCCCACTGTGCCTGGTTTAGCATCATCATGCATCAAACTTGCTGCTTGTACCCAAGTTTCAGCATTAACAGCAGTAGGTAAAGCGAGAGCAGCTATTAGTGGGAGTAGTAAGCGTTTCATTATTAATATTTAAATCTTTTTTTAATTTTTATATTGCTCTCATCTTTCGGAAAAACAGAACGATAATCTTTATATGTTTCCCCTTCTTTTACATTTAACTTTTCGAATCCTAAAAATTGCCTTGTCTTTTCATCATGAGTGCACCATCTAATCGGCCTTTCAACAACTCTATCTTCCAAGCCAATAGAAGGCATGGCCTCATGCCAAGTATAAAAGATTCCGCCTTCTTCATCCCATTTCGAGCACGCCTCGGATGCCTCAAAATATGATCCATATTTCCCTAGTGTTTTCTCTATCAACCAATTAGCTTCAACAGCAGTAGGTAACATAAGAGCTGGAAATAAAAGGAGGACTATTTTCTTCATTTAAAAAATTATTTAAGTAAAGAGGGAGTAAAATAAATTCCCTATTTATTCAGGGGAAACCATTAGCGACAATTTAGCGAGGATTAGTAAATTTTCCTTAAAAAATCGTTATTTTATCAATATTTTTAAAATTTAGTCTTTAACAGATGCATGTTATGGACTAAGATCTTATGAGCGGGGCGTGGCGCAGCTTGGTAGCGCGGGTGCTTTGGGAGTTATCGGATATACAAACTAGAAGCATTGCAAATACTATAAAAAGATAAATTATTACATCTTATTTAGTGACAATTAGTGAGAGAATTTAAGTAACGCGGGTGTCAATTGAAAACCCTTATTATTTACCTATTACGCACATATATTTATTACTTGCTCTCCATTTTTCCTTCAAAAATAAATAGAGAGAGCAACTAGCAGTGGGAGTAGAAATCGTTTCATTTAAAAAATAAATTATCTAATAAAAAGAAATAGTATCCCCATTAGGTTTTTCAATACTTACTTTTGTTGTGTATTCTGAAAGTTCAGAATTTAAGATTTTTGAGGAAATAATCTTTTCATTTGCGTTCATAAATTGTATTGACTTAAATATATTTTTGATTTCATCTTCAGTAAATGTAAACGTAATCATATTTTGAGTGCTGTCTACTTCTGAAATCACATAAGCTATTTCCTTTTCATCTAGTAAATCACTGCATTCAATATCTATCTCAATAAATACAAGAAAATCTTTTTTATTCATAATTCAATTAGTGCAAGTATTAAGCGTTTCATTTTTAAATATTTTTTAAGTAAAGCGGGTGTCATCAAACTTCCCGCTTAATTGAAGAAAAACATTAGTGACAATTTAGCGAGGAATAATGAATTATCCTTGAAAATTCGATTTTTTATAAATAATTTTAAAAATAGCTCTTTAACAGATGCATGTTATGAACTAAGATCTTATGAGCGGGGCGTGGCGCAGCTTGGTAGCGCGGGTGCTTTGGGAGCACTAGGTCGCAGGTTCGAATCCTGTCGCCCCGACTCAATCAAATCCAAGTCATACTAGCGAGTCTCCCAACTCGCTTTTTTATTTCTCATTTGTCTTAAAAACTCAAATAGCGATTAAATAGCGATTATTTGTATAGCTTTGATATACCTAGTAGGCTTAATCGCTAGATTTTTTATTTATTTAATCAATAAAGTCCTTTAATATATCTGATCTCAATTGAGAGACTTTGTCTAGAGGTTCACCCTGTTCTAGTTGCATGATAATCTGATCAGCCTTTTTTTCTGCAATATCCCAAAAAGTATTCTCAATTAATTTTTCAGGTATATCAAATTGTACACTGGCTGTTTGAATAATTAACTCTTTTTTTCTAAATTCAAAAAGTTTTTTATAGGATTCCCAATAATGGGGAACCCCTTCTTCATCCTCATAGAATCCTTTTTCATAAGCATCCCTATCCCAAGCTTCGTGGATTTCTTCTTCAAAATACTGCTTGTGATAAACAATCATCTCTGCTAAAGCGGTAAGTTGCAGACTATTTAAGCTAGCAAGATATAAATATTCAATTGAAATATTTAATAATTCTCTTGTAAGTGATGTTGCAGTATTTAATTTTTTAACATTCAAAACTTGGTTTAAAAGGGAAATGCTTTCTCTTCCTTTTAGCCATTTTTGTATTTCTTGTATTTTAGAGCTTTCCTCTTCAGATAGACGAAAATTAACTTGGACTCTTTGATTTATTGCCTCTTGTACATTTTTTTTCCTTTTTTTTATAAGTCCATTGAGTTTATCCGTTAATTCTTTATCGCCATTAGCTTCAGCTTTTTTGGCAAAGGCAACAAGGCTCCTTGAATTAAGCTTATCTAAATACCAATTCAGCGCCTTGGGGTCCTTTTTACATAATTGAATTTGTTCCCACTTATCACCTGCAACATTTTTGGATGATGAATTACTTGAATCCTTAACCTTCAACAAATCTATAGCAGTATCAATATTTTCTTTTCCTCCAACTTCCTTAACCGCATCATTAAATTTTGAAAACCCATGCTTTTTAAGTGCATCATTAATTTTATCAATACCGCCAGCACGCTCAATGGCTCTTTTGAGTTTTCGACTACTAGCAATATCACTAAGAGCTTTAGAGATCCTTTGATTTTTGTAATAAGCCTTAGTTAATGCGGAGACATCGGGACTAAGAAAATTTATAAATTGATCACTAAGATTATTCGAATTACTCACAACAACTAAGAAATAAGTACTTAAATCAATAATAATATATCTAGCTCTTGCTATCAACTTTAACAATTGTAATAATAACTATCAATTCTTATAAATAAACAAGAAAATGTAATATTTTATTGACTTCTTAGCATATGAGTTTATCAAGATAACTCATTTCAAAAAAAGAATTTATCGGAAATTTACTTTTTATTTCCCATAATTGCTAAGAATTGTCTATACTAATAACAATTCTTAAAAACTATGAATCCTACTCTTGAAGACTACCAAGGTCGAACTGCATTTTTATTTGGAAACTTAGGTCCAGCAGGTACTGGATTTTGGTGGGAAGGTGTTTCTCCACTACTGCACCCAACTATCACTAAATTTTGGGCACCACAAGGATTAACCATTACTGGTCCAACAGCTCTAGTAACTCTTGGCAATCCCCCATCTTTTGGTTTATGCCCCGTAGTTTCATCAGTAATTTACGAAGGCATTGACTCAAAAGTAATTGCGCAGGCATGCCTAAATCGTGATGCAAAATACGCTGAAATTTTATATGGTCAAAATAAAATCAAGGCTTGTTACAACGAACCTTACGTTCAGCTGGAGTTATTTCAATTACCAGCAAATGCGGATGAGGTATGCTGTGACATCAAATGAAGCAGAATCTTTTTATAGGCATTGTTATAAAAGTTTGAATAATATTCTTCAAAGAATTGCGAACTGCGATGATCCAAAAATAAGAAAAGTTCTAATTTCAGAATTCTACAGTTGGATTTTCTTCTCTTTAGAAGAACAAGTCATCATTTTTCAAACTCCCGCTGAGGTTAAAAAACTTTACGACTCTAAAAATAATAAAAACAACAAACTAGAAAACTAATTTTTAATTATGGATCTCTCGATTTTAAAAAACAAGTACAAAAATTGTCTTGGACCATCATCTATTTCAGTAGCTTTAGCTGAAAATAATTGTCAAAGAAATATATGGTTGCAATACAGACACAAAACAGATAATAACGACTCAGTTTTCCTTGAAAAATATCAATTAAAACATTCAGCAGGACTTTCAAATTTAATAAGCTATTTATCAACTAAGTACCCAAACTCAGTTATTGAGCCAGAGCAGAAATTACCAATAGTTAAATTTCGCGGTGTTAGCATCTATGGTATTCCTGACATTGTTCTAAAAGACAAAAATGATAATTCGATTTCTGTTTTTGATGTAAAAACTGGAGTTAGGAAAACATCGCATTTTTTCCAAGCAGGATTTTACTTTTTAATGCTGAAAGCTATTGCAATCAAGAGAGGATTACCTGAACCAAAACTAAAGTCAATAGGACTATGTTATGACGACGGCTCATCTACTTTTGATCCAGAAACTTATGAGAACAAAATTCTTGAACTTAAAGGTCAATCAGCTATTAATGAAATATTCTTGGACCCTACAAAAGAAAGATTAAAAGAAATTTTTGATGTTGTTTCTCAAAAAAACTTACCAGATGCCACACCAACATCAGGAAATTGTAAATTCTGTAAATTCAAAGATTATTGTCCTGAGGTATGCATAGATGAAGAATTAATAGTCACTAACAGTTTATTCTGATTAGCAAATGGAATTTAACATAGCAAAAGTATTACTAGACTTTAAAGAAAGTGCACAACAAAGAATCGCATTCCTGTGTGAAAGATCACATATGCAGGATTATGAAATTCGAAGATTAAAGAGCGAATTCAAATTTCTTACTCAAAGAGTGGAAATTTTAATTGAACAAAATATCCAATCATCTTTTCCCTCAAGGGATGACGATCAAATTAACGAAACTGAGATGATTGAAGAGGATGATGTTCCACCTTTTTAGCAAATAAGATTCAGATAAGACTTAAAAGAATTTATCTTATGCAAAGGCACTAGTACCTCTCTTAGCGATTATTTAGCGATTATTTGTATATCTATGATAGTCTTTGTATAACTTAGGTGCAATCCTGAGACTCATTTTAAATACTAGCTTTTAACTCACAAGTCATACCAATACTAGTGTTATGAGGGTACTGTCTCAAATTGGAGGGCGGGTGCTTTGGGAGCACTAGGTCGCAGGTTCGAATCCTGTCGCCCCGACTCTAATAATCCAAGTCATAGGCAGCCCTCCCAAGCTGTCTTTTTTATTGTCTTAAATATGACCACTCTAAATGTGGTCAAATAGTGGTCAAATTTATTGACAGTCGATCTAAAATTGGATTAATAAGCAGCCTTTTTTATTCCATTAAGCAAAGAGAACAAAAGATAATGAAATTAGATATCAAAGAAATTTTTCGCTGGATTACATTTATTCCAGTTCCACTAATTGCTGGACCACTAGCATCAGCTTTGCTTGTTATACCTTTACTTTATATTCCTTCTTTTGACACTCTAATTGATATACCAACCAAAATTACATTAACAAGCATTATGTGGATAGTGATTTATTGGGTTGGGGCTTTTCTCAAACCAAGGAAACTTCCAATGAATACTTTTAGAATTATTTGGATTGTTTTAATCACTTTGTCGGTTAGCAGATTCTTAGTAAAAAATTCTTTTTATGATTGGCGATACCAATTACTTGAAATTTTTATTCCTTTATCTTTTTTCTCTTACCGAGGAGATTATCCAGATCATGAAACTTTCATGAGAAC
>QCIP01000007.1 GCA_003216615.1 Prochlorococcus sp. AG-402-M15
ATTTAAGTGAAATTTTCAAAAAAATATTTATCTAATAGTGTCTTGATTTATCTTATTTATTAAAGAGTCGATATCTAATTGATCATATGGCTGTGTTCGGTTTGTTTCTCGATAATCATTTTTGATATTATTTAACCAATTTTGTTCAATTTTTATGAGATTTTTTGCAACGTTGAACATTCCGCCTTTTTTATGAAATTCTTTGATTTTTAGAATAATCTCAGAGGATCTACTCGATTTAATATTTAATTCATATGCCAAATCTTTTTGATTAAATCCATGGGATTTCAACCAATCCTTAATGAAAGAGATAAGTTCTTTCTCTTCCTGTTGAGATAGTTTACTCATTAAAAAAAAGGGAATAATTTATTAAGTTTTTTTTCTGCTCTAGCGCTTATTGAAGGAGTCATATATTTACTCCAAATACTAAGTACTGCAGTTAGGGCAACAAAATCATCACTAAAACCAACTAATGGCATAAAGTCAGGGAAAAGATCAAAGGGCATAATTAAGTAGGCTAGCGCAGCCATTAATGAAACTCTTACTTGTGCTGGAGTGTAGGGATCTAAAGCCATCTCTAAAACTTCTAATGCAGGCTTAGCAATTGTTCTGCCAGCTTTTAAAAGAATCTTGATAATGATGTTCTCATCAAATGTTGAACTTTCTAAAACTTCAGCATCATAAATTTTTTCTTGGTTTTTGTAATTCTCTTTCATCCTTATAAATGAAAATTAAATATTTTTAATAGAATTTTTAGCTAATACTATCAACTAATCCATTCTGTATTCCTGCTTTTCTAAGTTTTCTTAAAGCACGTTGAACAACCTGTCGGCAATATTCTCTGCTACAACTCATATGTCTTGCAACTTCAGCTAAAGTTCTCCACTCATTTGAACCGTCTAAACCAAATCTTAGGCTTACTATCTTTCTTTCTTTCTCTGTTAAATTTGCTTTATCTAATAACTTCCAAGCAGAGTCTGTCCTCTCGGCTAATTCGGCTAATTCCATTGGAGGAGTTTGATCACTTGGAAGAATATCAACTAGTTCAGACGGATCAGACTTTGATTTAACAGTACCTTGGAGACTAACAGTGATGCTTCTTAATTCACAAGATAGGAGTTCATCAATTTCCTCCTTAGTTATTTTCATTTCTTCAGCTAGTTCATCACTACTGGGTGGAATGCCTTTAAGTTGCATAAGCTTTGATTTCGCTGATCTTAATTTCGTGAGCTTTTCATTGATATTAACGGGTATCCTTATAGTCCTACTTTGAGTTGATAATGCTCTATTTAATCCTTGCCTGATCCACCAATAAGCATAGGTGGAAAATCTGTGTCCTCTAGAAGGATCATATTTTTCTACAGCTCTTGTTAGGCCTAATGTCCCCTCCTGAATTAAGTCCAGTAATTCTAGTCCTTTACCTTGGTATCTCTTGGCAAGATTGACAACTAATCTTAGGTTAGCTGTTATCATCTCATTTTTAGCTTTTTCACCAATTTTGATCTTTTTTCTTTCAGCTTCGGAATATTCACAAGCAGGCCCTTTACCACCTGCCTCTTGACATCTATTAACAAGTACTACCATTTCTTGGACTTTTCTACCCATAGTGAGTTCTCTTTCAGGAGTCAGAAGTTGATGACGACCTATTTCACCAAGAAAATCGCTTAATGAACTCACGATTTACCTCATTGTTGATATATTTAACTTATAGTCAATTCAGTAATAAACCATACATGTAATAATTAATTAATAATTAATTAATAATTAATTAATAATTATTAATTAGTTAATTAACATTTTTTTCTCATATTTTTAGATTAAAGAATTTAAAAACACTAAATTTTATTTATTTTTTCTTCTTGATTCTAGAACAGCAAGTACATCTCTCCACTCAACTCCCTTGTGCATAAGAGCTACTTGAAGATGATAAATTAAATCAGCAGCTTCATTCGAGATTGAATTTTTATCATTATCTTTACAAGCCATTACAAATTCTGCGGATTCCTCTCCTATTTTTTTTAAAATAGTGTTACTGCCTTTTGTTAATAAATGATTTGTGTAACTTTTATCTGAAGGATTTATTGATCTTTCGTTAATTGTATTAAATAATTCAGAGCAAATATTTGAGAAGGGAATTGTTTTTTTCTCTTTTTTATCACTTTGATTGATTTGGATTTCGTTGAAAAAACAACTTTTTTCCCCAGTATGACATGCACCTGAACCATTTTGTTCAATCAAAAGGATTAGGGCATCATTATCGCAGTCGAATCTTATCTCCTTAAGTATTTGGGTACTTCCACTCGTAGCTCCTTTTCTCCAGATTTCGGATCTAGATCTACTCCAGTAATGAACGTTTTTGGTTTCAAGAGTTATTGATAATGATTCTTTATTCATCCAAGCAAGCATAAGAATCGATCCATCTAGCCAATCTTGTGCTATTGCAGGGATTAAACCATAATTATCAAAGCGTAGATCTTCTATCGAAAAATTAGTTGAATAAGTCATTATGTTTGTTATGTTAAATCCTATTCATTGTGTCTTATCAAAAATTATCCTAACAGTTAATTGATGTATCTTCATTCTCTAAAATTTTCATGCAGTAAAAGTTACGAGGATTTTCCTTGTTCACATAGGCAATGGCGCCATAAAGGACACTGCAGATTTGTGCATGGATATTCAAGATCATTCACCTTTTGGTTTACTGCAAAAAAATTAGACCAAAATGGTTTTGTTGTGGATTTTTCAAGTCTAAAGCCCCTTGAAAATAAACTAAAGCAGCAATTTGATCATACTTTTTTGATAAATAAAGATGATCCTTTATTGAATTACTGGGAAAAATTACATGACTTAGATGCTTTGGATCTTAGAATTATGAATAATGTGGGAATGGAATTCACTTCTGAATTAATTTGGACTTGGGCTAATGAATACTTACAGGATAAGGATAAGGGCAGAACATGTTGTTGGAAAACAGAATCAAAAGAAAATAAATCTAATAAAGCAAGTTATGAGAAAATTCCTGAATGGTTCGAATCTTAGATGAAAGTTGTTAAATTTCGAGTTACATAAAATTCTTTTATTGAGATCTTCAATCAACAATTATCTCTCCATTAACCAGATAAATATTAACCTCGTCTTTATTAAGATAATTATTATTTAATATATTGTTTGAAATTTTTGTCTCAATTTGTTTTTGAATAATTCTTTTTAAAGGCCTTGCACCATAGGCATTATCGAAACTATTTTGGACCAGTTGGTTAATTGCCTCATTTGTAATTTTTAATTTTAAGTTTTTTTTGTTAAGTCTGTTTTCTAAATTTTGAAGCTGGATTTTTGCAATTTCTTTTATATCATTTAGTTCTAAACTATTAAAAATAACTATTTCATCAAGTCGATTTAAAAACTCAGGCTTGAAAAATTTTTTTAGTTCACTATCTACAATTTTTTTAATTTCATTTGTATCTTCTTTTCTAACTGATAAATCACTTATTGATTGACTTCCCAAATTACTTGTGAGAACAATGATTGCATTTTTGAAATTGATTGTACGACCTTGACCGTCAGTAATAATTCCATCATCAAGAACCTGTAAGAGAACATCTAAGATATCTTTGTGAGCTTTCTCTATTTCATCTAGAAGTATCAATGAATAAGGATTTTTGCGCACAGCTTCAGTTAATTGACCGCCTGATTCGAAACCTAAATATCCAGGAGGAGCACCTATAATTTTGCTTACTGAATGCTTTTCCATATATTCAGACATATCCAGTCTTGTAATTGAAGAATTTGAATCGAATATAATTTTGGCTGTTACTTTACTCAGCTCTGTTTTCCCAACACCAGTTGGACCTAAGAAGAGGAAACTGGCTAATGGCTTGCTTGGATCATTTAGACCAGTCCTTGATCTCTTAATGGAATCTGCAACAGCCCTAATTGCACTATCTTGACCAATAATTTTTTCTTTAAGGATCGACTCGAGGCTCAAAAGTTTATCTTTTTCTGACTGGTTTAAGTTCTGTACTGGAATAGAGGTCCACTTTGAGACAACTTCTGCAATATCATCAAAAGTAACCTCTTGCCTTAAAAGACTCGTCTCTCCGTTTTTGTGAGAATTAACTAGACAGTCACTTTTTTCTTTCAATTTTTTTTGTAAAGAATTTAAAGTTCCAAATTCTAATTCTGCTGCTTTGTTGAGGTCAAAACTCCTTTTAGCTTGATCTATTTGCAATTGAACAGATTCAATTTCTTCTTTTATGGTGCTAATCTCATCAATTTCATCTTTTTCTTTTTTCCATTTAGCGCCTAATTCTGACTGTTTATCTTTAAGGGATATAAGTTCATTATTGATTTTTTTTAATCTTTCTACAGAAAAATCATCTGTTTCCCTTTTTAAAGATAATTTTTCCATTTCAAACTGCAGAACTTTTCGATCAATTTCATCAATTTCTTCAGGTTTGGAAGTTATGACCATATTTAATCTTGAGGCTGCTTCATCGATTAGATCTATTGCTTTGTCAGGAAGAAATCTATCGTTAATATATCTTTCGCTAAGGGTTGCAGCTGCAACTAAAGCATTATCAGAAATTCTTACACTATGATGAACTTCATATCTTTCTCTCAATCCTCTTAATATTGATACAGTATCATCTATTGAAGGAGCATCAATTTTTATTTTCTGAAATCTTCGTTCTAGAGCAGGATCTTTTTCTATATTTTGTTTATGTTCATTAATAGTTGTAGCACCAATACATCTAAGTTCTCCTCTTGCTAGCATTGGTTTTAATAGGTTGCTTGCATCTAAAGAACCTCCACTAGCACCAGCTCCAACAACTGTATGAATTTCATCAATAAAAAGAATGATCTTACCGTCTGATTCCTTAACTTTCTTAAGGACATTTTTTATTCTTTCTTCAAATTCTCCACGATATTTTGCCCCAGCTACAAGTGAACCCATATCTAATGAAATTAGTTGCCTATCTTGTAGCGCAGAAGGTACATCGCCATTAATAATTCTTTGAGCCAACCCTTCAACAATGGCCGTTTTACCAACCCCAGGTTCTCCAATAAGAACAGGGTTATTTTTTGTTCTTCTACTCAAAATTTGAATTGTTCTTCTAATTTCTTCATCTCTACCAATAACTGGGTCTAAAATTCCATCTCGTGCAGATTGAGTTAGATCAATACCATATTTTTCCAAAGACTCATTAGAAGTATCAAATTCGTTTCTTACTGCTGGATCTGACTTCATTTTCTTTATAGTTTCAAGAAATTCTGGAATACCTTTTTGATTTAAAATTTGAAATCCATATTTATCATCATAAGTGAAACCGTAAACTAAGTGTTCTGCTGATATCACTACATCATTTAAAGTATTTTTAATATCATTCGCTTTCAAAAATATTTTATGAAGAGTATCACCAATATATAAATTATCTTGTTTATTTTTCATTTTTGGTTTCAAATTTAACGAAGACATTATTTCTTTTTCAATCTCTTTGATATTTACATGATTTTTTTTTAAGATTTTTTTTGTAAGGTTGTCTTGTTTTATAAGAGCTAAAAATAAATTGTCAGAGTCTACGTTTTGTTGATGATTTTTATAAGCAATTTCTTTGGCCAAAATAAAATAGCTCCAAGCAGAATTTGAGAATTCGCTTGGAACTATTTTCATCAATCAAAATTTAATTATGACTGTAGTAAATGTTAAGTAAAAAAGTACTTAAGTATTAAAGATTTATTCAACAACAACTTTACCTACCATTCCAGCTCCTCTGTGAGGCTCGCAATAGTAATCATAAGTTCCAACTGTATCAAATGTTTCTTCCCAAGACTCTCCTGGAGCAAAAGCCAAGTCTGCATGACTTAATTCCTCATGTCCATCAAAAACAGCATTGTGAGGAGCTAATTTATTATTGACGAATTTAACTGTATCACCAGCACTAATGGTTACTGTACTTGGTTCAAATGCAAGCATTCCAGCATCCGTTCCAAGTTTTACTTCAACAGTCTTAGCTGAAACTGATGAAATTCCTAGACCTAGAGTTAAAACTATTGCGAATAACCCTGCAAAGATTGAACGTAACATAATTAAAATTTACTTATTTATATATATTACAAGGCTTTGGGAGCCTAACTGTGAGAATTTTAATTGTTATTACAGCTTGGTAACTTTGATAACCTTAAAATATCATTTAGTGACTTCGCATAACTTTTAAGTTTGAAAGTCTCAGGATTAGTGATGGGGACATGATTAAAGTCATATTTATTGATACTGAAGCTATCCCAAGGGGTGGTTTGGATGGGAAGAATTCTTAATAATATTTTTAGAATTTTTTTTGTAATAGGTATCGCAAAATATCTCCTCATATTATTTCTTTTTAAAAATGTAATTATGGCATAATCAATTGAAATGAATTTCTGACCTAGGACAAATTTTCTAAAGCCTTTGTATTGCTCTTCTTTATGATTTTTAATTAGAAACCCACAAATTTGAGCAATATCATTTGCGTGTATAAAGTGAAATTTAGAATCGAGTTTTAAAAATCTTGCTAACCAAAGCCATTTCCCAATTTCTTTCAATCCACTAGTTAAATAACTCACAGGATATTTACTTTTCTTTGCAAGATTTCCTCCAAAAACCAAGGTAGGGAAAATTGCGAAAGTTTTTTCTGCAAATGAGCTTTCTCTAAGTCTCTGGAAACATTCATATTTTGTTTGAATGTACTCTGTTCCATAAATCAATGATTCCCTCATTAATTCTGTTTGGGTATCAAGAATGCTAGCTGTTGAAAAATAAATAATCTTTTCTAACTTATCAATATCAAGCATTTCAAGTAATTCTTCAAAAGCTTTAATGTTTACTTCATAGGCTCTTCTTGGATCCCCCCAAGCAGTAGCAGTATGTATTAAGTAATTAATTTGACTAATTTCCTTTTTGTACCTATTTGATTCCCTGATATCACACACCATTAGCTTGACTTTTTTATTTTCTTGAATAGAAATTGGCAACTTACTTTTGTCTCTTACCATGAGATAAAGCCTGAATTTTGTGTTTTTTAAAAACCAATTAACTAAATATTGGCCAACACATCCATTCGCGCCCGTGATTAATAAGTTTTTATATGCCAAGTCTTTGACTAGTAAGTGAGTTTTTTCCCATGTTCAAAAAATGTTTGAGCATTTTCTTCTGGAGTCCCAGGTAAAATCCCATGACCCAAATTAAGAATATATTTCCTGTCTTTAATTTTATTAAAAGTATTATCTATTCTTTCTTTAATTGATTCTTTGTTTCCGAATAAAATGCCAGGGTCAACATTACCTTGAATTCCTATCCCACTAGGAATTCTTTTACAAGCCTCTTCAATATCTACTGTCCAGTCTAATGAGATTATATCTACTCCAGTTTTTGCCATTCTTTCTATGACACCAGCACTTCCTGAAATGTAAAGAATTACTGGTGTTTCAGGGTATTCCGCTTTTACAATGTCAACAACTTTTTTTTGATACGGCCCAGCAAAGATATCGTAATCTTGGGGGCTTAGTTGGCCTGCCCATGAATCAAAAATTTGTACTACTTGCGCTCCAGATTTTATTTGATATTTAAGATATTCACCAATAGATTTTGCAAAATGATCAAGAAGTTTATGAAGTAAATCTGGTTCTTTATAAGCCATTGATTTTATTAAAGAATAATTTTTACTGCTTTTACCTTCAACTACATATGCAGCAAGAGTCCAAGGTGCGCCAACAAAACCTAAAACTGTTGCCTCATTATTCACATCTTTTTTTAGTGAAGAAAGAACTTGCCCAACAAAATTTAAACTCTCACTTGGATTTAATTCTTTTAAATTCTCTATCTGGTTTCTAGTTCTTATTGGGTCCTCAATTATTGGACCTTTACTTTCTATTATTTCAAAATTTATCCCCATCCCTGGGAGAGGTGTGAGAATATCTGAAAAAAGTATCACACCATCCGGTTTGAAAGCATGAAAAGGCTGCATTGAAATCTCATATGATAGTTCTGGATTTTCAGACCTTTCTCTAAAGCTTGGATAACGCTCCCTTAAATCTCTATAGATTTTCATATATCTTCCTGCTTGCCTCATCATCCATACTGGAGGCCTATTTACTTTTTTACCTAATGCGGCAGAAAGTAGTAGTGGTAAATCTTGACCCATTTTTAAATTCGATATGTTTTAAAAAAAATAAAAATTCCAACTTAAAAATCTTACAATGCAAAGCATAGCAAAAGCGGTATATGAACATTTATATGAAGCACTAAGTTAAATGAGCCTTCTTATTTTTTTGATTGATGTTTGAAGATACTCACGCTTAATGGAGGCAAAGCAAGTTCTAGAGCATTTTGATAATCATGAATATTGTAATTTATAGTTTCTTTACCCCCCATATTTCCTTTGTTACTGCCTCCGTATCTAGAGCCATCTGAATTAAATATTTCTTTATAGAATCCTTCCACAGGAACACCTACTTTGTATGACCCATGAGTATTAGGTGTAAAGTTGGCAACAACAACAAGCCACTCATTGGTGTCGTTTTCTCTTCTCATGAAACTTATAACCGAATTAGATTTGTCATTACAATCAATCCATTGGAATCCATAAGGATCAAAGTCATTTTTCCATAACGCAGCTTCATTTTTATAAAGTGCGTTTAGGTCATCAATCAAGTTTCTGATACCTTTATGAGGCTCAAATTCTAGTAACTCCCATTGCAGATCATCCCAAACATTCCATTCTTGCCTTTGTCCAAATTCCATTCCCATAAATATCGTTTTTTTACCAGGGTGGGTCCACATATAAGTTAGTAAAGCTCGAGTATTTGCATATTTCTTCCAGTCATCGCCAGGCATTTTATGCAAAAGATGACTTTTCCCATGGACAACCTCATCATGACTAAGAGCAAGCATAAAGTTCTCTGTATAGTTATATGTTATTGAGAAAGTTACACTATTTTGATGGAATTGCCTAAACCAAGGATCTATCTCAAAATAATCGAGCATATCGTGCATCCATCCCATATTCCATTTCAAATTAAACCCTAACCCTCCCATGTCAGTTGGTTTGGTTACCATTGGCCAAGTTGTTGATTCTTCTGCGATAGAGAGTGCTCCTGGGAAATGCTGGAAGAGTACATGATTAGCCTGTTGCATAAATTTAACAGCTTCTATATTCTCATTCCCGCCGTTTTCATTGGGTATCCATTCGCCGTCTGGGCGTAGATAATCTCTATAAAGCATTGAAGCTACAGCATCTACTCTTATGCCATCAATATGAAACTCTTCAAACCAATAAACGAGATTGGCTACTAAGAAATTTCTTACTTCGTTTCTGCTGTAATTAAATATTAGGGTGCCCCATTCTTTGTGTTCACCTATGCGTGAATCTCCATGTTCATAAAGATGAGAACCATCAAAAAATGCTAAACCATGCTTATCTTTTGGGAAATGACCAGGTACCCAATCAAGAATTACGCCTATGCCCTCTTCATGACATTTATTGACAAACTCTCTAAACTCATTTGGGGTGCCAAATCTACTTGTTGGTGCATACCAGCCTGTAACCTGGTATCCCCATGAACCATCGAAAGGATGTTCAGATATTGGCATTAGTTCAATATGAGTAAATCCTCTCTCCTTTACGTAAGGGATGAGTTTTTGGGTTAATTCTGGATAAGTTAATAATCTTGTTCCAGGTTTTAAATCTGCAGCGGGCACTGGGTCTCTTGGTTGACCATTGTCTTCAAGATATTTATTATCTGTTGATTCATGGAGCCAACTTCCTAAATGCATTTCATAAACTGAAATTGGCTCGTTAATTTGGCTAGAAGAATCTCTTTTTGAAATCCAAGAATTATCATTCCAATTAAAGTTTTTCAACTTTGAGACTATTGAACCATTTTGAGGTCTGATTTCATGAAGAAAACCATATGGATCAGCTTTCTCATAAATATGACCTTGTTGTGTTCTTATTTCATATTTATATGTGTCCCCCTCTTGCATTGTTGGCATGAATAGTTCCCAAATTCCCCCTAATCTTTTTTGCATTGGATGATGTCTTCCATCCCAAGAATTTATATCTCCAATTATCGAGATTGATTTTGCATTTGGAGCCCAAATGCAAAATATGACTCCTTTTTGATTCTTTTCTTCAATGAGATGTGCTCCCATTTTTTTCCAAATATGATGATGATTACCTTCTGCAAAAAGATGCCTATCAACTTCTCCCATCCACTCTTCTCTATATGCCCAAGGGTCATGTTGTGTATGTGTAATCCCTCCTCGTAAAATATTTATTTCGTAATTAGAATACGGATTTTCAGGCAGGATTGCTTCAAAAAGCCATTTATGATTTATGCTTACCGCTTTATAGGTATTATTTTTAAAATTTATTTTAACTTCTTCGGCTTCAGGCATCCATACCCTTATTACCCATTGCTCTCCATAAAAATGAGGACCTAATATTTTTAATGGATTATCATTGCAACAATTTTCTAGGTTGATAGCTTCTGATTTAATCCAGTCTGCTTGAATTGTCTCGATCATGACTGGTAGATATTAAGGATTAATAATATCAAATGATTAACCAAAAAAATAATTATTTATTAAAAAAAGGGGTCATTTTCATAAATGTCTTATTAAGGCTAAAACTTAGAGTAATAATTCTATGATTTGCTGAAGGCGCTCCGACATTTCCTTCCCCAAATCCAGGATTAACTCCAATAGCAGGATAAGCTGCTGCAGATATAGATAAGCGAAGCTTGCTATCTTTAATTAAACAAATATTTGTTGGCTGCATTTTTATTTGATAAATGCATTCTTCACTTATTTTGGAGTTTTTAACCCTTAAGAATCCAGTTGAAAATTGATTCACCTTCTCATTACCTTCTTCAACTAAAGATAAAGCAAGGCAGATATCGAAATTGGGCTGATCACTTTTTACTTGGATTTCTAATGTGGGAACTCCTGTTAGATATTGATCTTCTTCAAAAGAATTGGTTTGAAAAACACCTACATCCAAGCGTTTATCAATAATTCTTCTATTAAACTTTCCTGGATTTGGACCTAAATGACCACCGTTAGATGGAGTAGGTCTCCATGGATCATTAACAATTGTGAACCATCCTGTTCCTTTTGAATTTATGGTCAGACTTCCATCTTCAACCTCTACATTTGCTGTGCCATCGCTTTTGAGCCCAAAAATAAATTCAGGATGAAATTTATTATCTAATTCTTCCCATTTATTTAATGAAATATTCCATATTTTTTTCTCGTTTTTTAAATTCTTAGGATTAAATTTTTCATCTGATTTTAAATGTTTATCAAAAAATTTTAATAAAGATTCTTGTGATCCCTCCCACCAATTTAGATGTGTCGCATTCCCAATAATGATCTCTGGGCTTCCACCAGCTTTTTTAGATTTTTTATAAAGATCAAAGGCACCTTTTAAATGTGGATCCCAAAGTCCTCCAATAATTAACATAGGTTTTTTTATCCACGTTGAAATTGGTTTAAATTCTTCAAATGGGCTAGCATTATTTAAATTTTTAAGCCATTTCAAAACAAAGCTATTAGGATCATATTTTTTTAAAGTATCAATTCCTTCCCTTAAATAACTTTTATTTTCTAAGGCTAATCTTATCTTTCCCCACTCAATTAATTTATTTTCTCTTTTCATTTTTAGTGCTGCGATTTGAAGTCCCCATGCAATATTGTTATGCCACCAATATGCTCCTCCATCTGAGCACCAATGATCCTTTATATTCATCCCAGTCATTGCTGGAGATAAACAATCCGGCGGCTTTGAATTTAATTCACCAGTTAGTTGAGTAAATCCTTGATATGAAAAACCATATAAGCCAAGTTTTCCATTACATTCTTTTAGAGACCTTACCCATTCATGTGTTTCTGAAGTATCGCTAGCTTCTTGAGAAAAACCATTAAAAACTCCTTCAGAAGAACCCATACCTCTAACATCTTGAATTATTACCATATACCCTTTGGAAGCCCACCATTCAGGGTGAGAATAGGTAATAGTTGAAGCTATTTCCCTGCCATAAGGTTGTCTCATCAATAATGCAGGCCATGGGCCATTACTATTAGGTAACCAAATCCTTGATATAAGTCTTACTCCATCTCTAAGTACTAGAGACTTGTCAAACCATCTTGAACAAGACATTTAGGCTTTAGATAATGTCAGGACAGTGCAGCCCAATGACGTAAATAGAAAAGATCTCTGCGTTAACGGGAGTTAACTTTTTTTTGTTTGATACATACTCTATAGCTTTATCTGAACTAGCTGAAATACCTTTTGAATTAAACTCTCTTAACTTATTACATAAATTCTTAGCTTCGTTAGGATTCTTTTTTACACTTTCCAATAAGTTAGATTGACTAAAAACAGGGTATAAAGAGTTGGAAAACAAAAATAACAAAAATAATAAAGGTTTCATTATTACTAACTTTTTCTAAATTCTACATTAAAAATTTTTTTTATCCAAGATTTCAAATTGATTTTTCGATTTGACTAGCTTTTTTAATCCATTCTTTTAAGAGAGTAAAAGTTTTATCTGACTCAGTTTTTACTCTAAGAGTTCTTTCTAATCTGCCAATTTTGCGTTCTAATTCGTAAGGAGTAGATAGTGATAATGATTTAAGAGAAGATATACCGCAATGTAAAAGTAGATATGCTTGCGGTGGAGAAATTCCAATTTCTTTTTTAAAAATAGCTATAGCTCTAATTTTCTTTAGATTATTCAATGTACATAATGAAGATTTTCTTTGAATCTCATTTATATCTAAGTCCGAAAGATTACTTAATTTTACAAAGTCAGTTAGATTATTTTGAATAAAAAAAGATTTCTCATGTCTAAAATTAGTTGGCAAAAAATCTAAAAAGGTTTTATTTTCCATTGTTTAACAATCTAATTCATTTTGACATTTTTTTGTACTTCTCCTATTACTACTGGCTTACTTACATCATCCGAAATTTTTTCAAGTTTCCTTAACTTTATTTTTACGTTAGCACCCGACCGGCTACCTTTCATTAGGTTTACCGATAGTTGTTCTAAAGTTGGTTGAATATATTCTTCAGGAAAGTCATTATCTGCTTTAGCAATAATCAAATCGAACCCATTGTCATAAACAATTGGAACATATTTTGCACCTTCTATTACAACTTTTTCTGTATAACTTTGTATAAATGCCCAACTACTTAAAGAAAGTAATAGTGAAAAGATAGTTGCTCCAATTATTCGAAATTTAAAACCAAAATTAAATATAAAAGCTGCTATGGTGCAAATAAAAAGAAATATTCCAAATAATCCAAAAATTTTTGGTGTGTTCTCTAATAGTTCAAAAAAAGACATTTAGTGGCTTTGACCTGATTAATTTCTTATATTTTGTAAGCCTACTCTATTTTTGGGCTCTAACTTGAAAAAAATTAGATCTCTAAATTTAAATACTAATATTGTTTTACTAGGGATGCTTTTCCCATTAGGTTTTTTAGGCACTCTTTTATTAAATAATTTTTTAAAAGAAACTTATAGTTCTAGGAAATTAGAACTAGAAGAAAATATTGAGAATATTTTAGATAAAAATGTTGAGTTAGGTGATTATGTAGGAATTAGATTTCTAGGTATTTCTGTGGGTAATTCAAAAATTAATGATAAAAAAAATATAGATTCTGAAATTAAAGCTAAAAATATATATGTGGGCATTATGCCTTTTAGATCTTTTTTAAAACAAAAATGGATAGTAAAAATAAGGCCTGAGCAAGCTGAAATTAATATTGATAGAGATTTTTTTAAAAGGGATAAACCTTATGAAAAAGAAAGAAGTACAAACAAATTAAAATATAACTTGAATTTTAACTTTAATAAATATTCAATTCTAAATCTTAAAAAATCAGGATTAGAAACAAAAGTAAAAGGTAACCTTATTTATAACTCAAGTAATAGAGAAATTATTGCAAATATAAAATCAAATTTTGATGGTAAAGGTCTTCTAGAATTTAAATTTAAAAAAAAATTAAATAAAAACTTTTTAAAGCTAGAGTTATTTTCTAGAGGATTAGATCTTGAGAGCTCTGAATATATTATTGGGAATAGAAAAATTAGCTTTAAAAAGGGAAATTTTAAATCTAACTTTAAATTTAATAAAACATCAACACAAACATTTTGCAAAGGAAGATTTTCTTTTACTAATTTAAAAATAAAACCAGAAGATTTCTCAGAGAATATAAATTCAGATTCAACCAGGTTTTTTTGTAAAGATAATAATTTAATAGGAAATTCCGAAAACTTAAATTACAGAACTTTGAATGCAAACTTTAATCTAAATATCCCATTAAATAAAAGTTCTAATAAAATTGACCTAAAAGGAAGCGTTGGATACATTAACAGTCTGAATCCAGATATTGAACTATCGGGGAATCTTCCCTATTGGTTTGATACAAGAGGGATTAATTTTGGTTATGTCGATTCTAGTTTCAAAATAAATAGAACTCAATTATCCAATTTAAATATTTTCCGAAATAATGATGTTAGAGGTTTCGTTACTGCTAAAGGCGAATTAAAAGGAAAAATTAGTGATCCCGATATTTTAATTAAGTTTAATGTTGATTATCCGCACTTCAAAGGGATTCGGATCAGAGAAATATGGGAGGGAGATATTAAAAATAAAAATGATAATTTTTTCTTAAATATGAAAAATAGATACTCTCCCATTCCTTCATTTCTATCTATAAAGTTTGATTCTAATCTTAAATTAGAAAATGTATCTTTTAGTAGAATTTTTAATTCTAATAAAGGAAACATAGAAGTATTTAAAGAGAACAATAGTTATATTTGGAAAGCTAATAATTTTCCTCTTGATGAACTTGAATTATCCTTAAGCAACAATCAATTTGATAAAATTAATGGAATTATTAACGGTTTGGGATCAATATCTTCAGACCTTTTAAATCTTGATGGGCGACTTGCATGGAGTTTAGGCAAATATAGAAATATTAAATTAGCAAATTCATTATTTGATTTTAGCTTTCAAGATAATTATTTTAATGTAAACTTATCTTTATATCCAATTGATGGTGGAATAATTGAAGTCGAATATAATCCAAATAAAAATAATTTAATTAATTTAGACTTCAATGACATAAGCACAAGTTGGACAATACTTACCGCCATTGATATTTTTAATTTTGATAATAAAAAAGTTACTCCAACAAGTAAATCTAATATATTGGATGACTTGGAAATAAATAAAATTAATAATTCTTTTAAAGAGAGGATTGATTTTATAAATAACTTTATTGAAAGTAATAATGCTCTAGATGACAAATTTAACTTAGAAAAATATTTAGATAAATTCAGCAGTAGATATAATGCAAAAGTAGCTATTAAGGGCGATGGAACAAGCAACTATAAAATAAATGCAAAATTAAATGGCTATCTTGATATCTCTAATGATGATTACAAGAATAACAAAGAGAAATTTTCTATTGATTTGGAAGGAGGATTATTAAAAGGTAATGGTTCTTTAAAAATTAAAAAACTACCAATAAATGCTGCAAATATTTTTTTAAACAGACCAAGAGATTTTCTAGGAGGGTTGGATATCAATTTGTCTTATGATCTTGATAGGAAGTCTTTCTCGAGCGAAATTTTTTCCAATAATTCTTCTATTAAAAATAACAAAATTTTATTTGATAAGGGACTTGTTGAATTTAACAATTATATTTTTGATATCGATTTTTCCTTGCTTATAAATGATTCAGAAATTCCAATTAATATAGAAGGAAAAATACCCATAAACAATTCAGATAACTTGTATTTAAGATTGAATGGTAATGGTAAAATTATTGAGTTAATTGATATTTTTGCTGAGGAATACTTTACCTTTAAAGAAGGGGACTTAAATCTTAGAATGATATTAAAAGGTAAAATAAATAAACCAATATTAAATGGATTTGTCGTAATTAAAGATTCTGAAATTGATTTTTACAATAATATAATAAAAGATATTAATAGCTTGATAATTTTTGACTTTGATTCTTTAGAAATCAAGAGTCTACAAGCTAAAGCAGAAGATTCTGGAAATATATTTGTAGAGGGTTCTTTGCCTTTTTATAGTCAAAATGATTCTGGTGAAGCTGAGATTAATTTGATAACGAATAAATTTAGTATAAAAACAGATAATTTCAATTTTTTAGTAGATTCAGATATAGATTTGCGTGGATCATTTGAAAATCCTGTTTTAGGGGGTTATTTATCTCTTAATAATGGATTCATTAATTTTAATAGCACCAATCAAAATAATAGAATAGTAAATCATAATAAACTAAAAGAAGATAAAAAAGATTGGCCAGAACTCTATTGGGCTAATAATAAGAGTATTGAAATAATTTCAAATGAAACAATTTTGAATTCAGTTCTTTTAGGAGAGACTTTACCTAGTTATTTAGATAATCTGTTTTTTAATAACCTTAAATTAAAACTTGGCCCAGATTTTAAAATTCAATATTCAGAGATAGTTCAAGCTTATTTAGATACTCTTTTAGATCTTAATATCAATGGTGGGGTAGGTAAAGATTTAAATGCTAGAGGACTTATTGATCTAAAAAAAGGTAGAGCGAATTTATACACTACACCCTTTAAACTTAATAAAAATAAAGATAACTATATTGTATTTGCGCCAAGAAGTGGTGTAGTTCCATATATTAATTTTTCTTTAGTTAGTAAAGTTCCAGATTCTATAATTCCTATAAATGAAAATAACAAGGATTCAAATATTTCAGGAGATCTTGATGCAGATGCGATTTCAAGCGGTTTTGAAGCATTTGGCATTGGGAATACAAGACTTATTAAAATTGAAGCCTCTTACGAAGGGTTTTTAGATCAATTATCTTTCGAAGATGAAAATAAAAGAATTCAATTAAGGAGCACTCCAAGTTATAACAGGTCGCAAATTATTGGCTTAATTGGAGGTAACTCTGCAAATTTAATAAATAGAGCATTTATTTCTCAACTTAATAATGCTGATGCTTTTAGTGAAAGATTTCAGTTTTCTTTATATCCAGCCTTAATAGAGAATAATGATTCTTTAAATAATATTTTTTCTAATGAAAATTTAGATATAGAAAATGATGGACAATCATCTTCTAATGAAGAACTTTCTTCTCAAGCTTGGGTAGCTCAAATAGGACTTGATATTACCGATGCAATAAATTTTGCCTTTCAAGCTGTTCCAGGTAGAGATGACCTTCCACCTACTGGAATTTTGACTTTTCAGGCTAATCCAAACTTAGAATTATTAGGTTCTTATGATTCTAATGGGGATTGGAAAAGTCAAATCCAATTATTTTTTAGATATTAAGTCAAAAAGAAGGTTAGTTTAAAGAATCGTTGATTTGAATTATTATTAAATTAACTAAAAAATATTATGGCTAATATCTTTGAAGTCCCTAAACCAGGAAATGATCTTTTAGAAAAAGCTGATCAAGTTCGTTTGGCATCAATAAAAATAGGTCAAACTGAAAATCAAAAAAGAATTAAAGCCCTAAATTTTATGGCTGATTATCTAGAAAAAAATACTAATGAAATTTTAGAGGCTAATAGTGAGGACTATAAAAGAGCAGAAAAGAAAGGAATTTCAAAAGCTTTACTTTCTAGATTAAAGTTAACAAAAGAAAAATTAAATTCAGGTATTGATGGGGTAAGAAAAGTTGGAGAATTATCTGATCCCGTAAATCAAGTTCAAATAAAAAGAGAGCTTTACAAAGGACTGATTCTAGAGAGAAAAACTGTCCCTGTAGGAGTTATAGGTGTTATTTTTGAATCTAGACCTGATGCTGTGATGCAGATTAGTTCTCTAGCAGTAAGATCAGGTAATGGAGTAATGCTAAAGGGCGGTAGTGAAGCTAATTTAACAAACACTGCAATAGTCAATGCCTTACAGCAGGGGTTATATGAATCAGGGATTGATAAAAATGCAATATGCTTACTTACAAGCAGAAAAGATAGTATGTCAATGTTAAATCTCGAGAACTATATCAATTTAATAATTCCAAGAGGAAGTAATGAATTAGTTAAATTTATTCAAGAAAATACAAGAATTCCTGTGCTAGGTCATGCTGATGGAATTTGTCACTTGTTTATTGATAATGAGGCAAATCTTGAAATGGCTTTATCAGTCGCTCTAGACAGTAAAATTCAATATCCTGCAGCATGTAATTCTATTGAAACTTTATTGGTGCATAAAGATATTGCATCAGTTTTTCTTGAAAAGGCCATACCTTTATTTAATGCTAATGATGTTAAATTAATCGGAGATAAAAGATCTGTCGAATTAGGGTTAACGCATGAAGCTAGTCTAGAAGACTGGCAAACTGAATATTTGGATTTAATCTTATCTATAAAAATTGTTGACGATCTTGATGAGGCAATTAGTCATATTCAAAAATTTAGTTCAAAACATACAGATGGAATAATTACTGAAAATTCAAGTACTGCTAATAAATTTATGAATATAGTTGATAGTGCAGGTGTTTTTCATAATTGCTCTACAAGATTTGCCGATGGGTTTAGATATGGATTCGGAGCTGAAGTGGGCATATCTACTCAAACTCTGCCACCAAGAGGACCTGTAGGTCTAGAAGGCTTGGTAACTTATAAATATTTCCTAAAAGGCGATGGAAACATAGTTGATTATTTTTCATCCGGTAAGGCTATCTATACACATAAAGATCTTTAAAAACTTTTGAAGATGGAAACGTTTTTAAGAATTGAGAATATTAAACTCTGGGCAAGGGTTGGTGTTCTTGATGAAGAAAGAAAATTAGGACAATTATTTAGTTTGGATATATTTTTGTGGACTGATTTTAGAGAATCTACCGCAAATGATGATATAAACAAAACAATTGACTATTCAAAATTAATTCAAATTTTAAAAGATCAATCAAAGAAAATTTATTGTTTCACAATCGAAAAATATTCCAATACAATTTTAGAAATCATTGATAAGGAATTTAAGCTTTCTAAAATTAAAATTATTTTGACAAAATGCAATCCTCCAATTACAGGTTTTGATGGGAAGGTGTCAATAGTAAGAATTATTGAAAATAATTAAAAGTATTGGAAAAAAGAAATCCCATTTTATTGATTCATGGACTTTGGAATACTTCAAATATTTTTTCTTCTATTACTTCAAAACTTGATGATATGGGAATTGAATATTTTGCCCCAACTCTTAAGCATTCATATGGAATCACTTCAATTATTGATTTGACCGCCACCTTAAACGAATTAATTTTGGAGAAATATGGATTAGAAAAAGAATTAGATATTTTGGGGTTCTCCATGGGAGGGATAATTGGTAGATATTGGATTCAAAAATTTAATGGTTATAAAAGAACAAGAAGATTTATATCTATAGGTTCCCCTCACAAAGGAACATTAATTGCACAATTAGTACCTAAATACCCTTTTAGAGGAATATCGGAAATGAAAATAAATAGTAAGTTTTTGAGAGAACTAGCAAAGAATGATTTTTTTCTTAATGATATCGAGTGTATAAATTTCTTTACTTATTGGGATCTAATGGTTTTCCCTGGTTGGTGGACTAATTTAAATATAGGTAAAAAAATATCAGTCAAAGTATATAAACATAGAAATCTCGTAAGAAATAAATCTGTGGTTGACAAAATAATCGCTGAAATTATTATGTAGTTCCTGATAGACCCAAGTGTCTTATTAAGGGATCTGTTTGTGGCTCTCTTCCTCTAAATAGTTTGAATATGTCTAATGGAGGTAAGCTCCCACCTAAGCTAAGTATTGTATCTTTAAATTTCATCCCAATTAACTTTAAATCTTCAGGGTTATCTAGATCAGCATCTTCGAACATAGAAAAAGCATCAGCACTTAGAACTTCAGCCCATTTGTAGGAGTAATATCCTGCAGAATATCCCCCTGCAAATATATGACTAAAACAACAAAGAAATTGATCTTCTTGAATTGGAGCAATAACAGTAGTTTGTTTTGCAATTTCTCTTCTTATTGCATCTGCTGTTTTACCTTCGTTTTTATCAATACAACTGTGTAATCTGAGGTCTGTAATCGCAAAATGCAGTTGTCTAAGAGTAGCCATACCGCAATTAAAAGTTCTATTCTTTAGGAGCTTTTCGAAATTTTCATCGGATAATTTTTCTCCTGTTTTATAGTGCTTAGCAATATTTAAGAGTGTATTTTTATGGAAACACCAGTTTTCCATAAATTGACTTGGAAGTTCGACTGCATCCCATTCAACATTATTTATGCCAGCTGCTTGAGGAAGATTTACAGTGGTCAGCATGTGTTGAAGACCATGACCAAATTCATGGAACAGTGTCTGAACTTCTTCAAAACTCATCAAACTAGGCTTATCTTTTGATGGTGGGGTCTGATTACAAACAAGATAAGCTACCGGTAGGGTCTTTTTCCCAACATTATTTTTATTTAGGCATTCATCCATCCAAGCACCTCCTCTCTTTGATTCCGGTCGAGAATATGGATCGAGGTAAAAAGATGCGATTTTGTTATCTTCTTTGTTGAGGATATTAAAAAATAAAACGTCATCATTCCACAGAGGTGCTTCATCGGTTGCCTCGACTACCTTAATTTCAAAGAGCTTTTCGCTTAATTTAAATAAACCTTTTAAAACATCATTAAGTGGGAACCAAGGTCTTAAAGATTCTTGATCTAAATTGAGATTTTTCTTTCTAAGAAGTTCAGACCAATAACTAATATCCCATGGTTCAATGTTTTGCGATTTTGGAACTCCATTAGCTTTTGAAAACCTTTCGAGTGTTTCTAATTCAATTTTTGCAGCTTTGAATGCTGGTTCTCTCAATTCTTCTAGAAGGTTTTCAACATTTTTAATTTCTTTCGCCATTTTCGTTGACAAACTTAATTCTGCCCAACTTTTATAACCGAGAAGATTAGCCTGTTTAGTTCTAAGAGATAATATCTCTTCAATGATTTGAGAATTATTTTTTTCTCCTTGAGACGCTCTACCAACATATGCCTTATATAGTTTTTCTCTAAGGTTACGGTCAGTGGCATATGTCATAAACGACGTATAAGTTGGAATATCTAGACTTAATTTCCAAGGACCATTTTTAATATCAACTTCGCCATCTTTTTTTAAGTGATTGTGAGCAGAAATTGCCATCAATTCAAGTACTCGTTCAGGAATACCATCGACTTCAGATTTTTTATTTAATATTAATAACCATTTGTTAGTGGCATCAAGAACATTGTTACTAAAATCTGTTGATAGCTTTCCCAGTTTTTCTGAAATGTTGTTGAATTCTTCTTGGTCATTTTTTTTTAGTGAAATTCCTCTATGTTGCATCTCAAGAATTTCTTTATCTAAAATTCTGTTTTTGATTTGATCAAAGTTATTTTTCTCTTTGAGCTTGACTAAAGAATTATAAATTATATTACTTTGTCCGAATTTGTTATGTAAGCTAATAATCTCCGGAAGAAATTTTGAATAAATATCTCTAAGACCTTCAGAATTATTTACGGCATTTAGGTGACTTATTACTCCCCAACTCCATCTAAGAATTTCATTGACTTCATTTAAGGGATTAATTATTTTATCCCAATTTAAATCATTTTGAATCAAATAATTAGATAAGTTCTTCTCTATGTCTTTAAAATCTTCGGCTATCTTTTCTAGTACTACTGGAAATTGTTTAGTGATGTTTTCGGGAGTAAATTTTTTAAATTCTGGTAATTCTCCATATCTAAAAATTGAGGTATCCATTTATTAAAAATAAATTAATTAACTAAAGTTGGAATTATGCCTACTAACTTAGCTAAAGTTAGCTGCTGGCTGAGGGCATTAGTTGAAGATTCGTATAAATTTATTGCTATTTTCGGCCAAAAACCTATCACCAAAGTAGGCAACAATAAACTGAAACCAATCGTCAATTCTCTAAAGTTCATCTCTTTAACTGTAGCTAATGCTGGAATTCTAGGACCAAAGAATACTCTTCTACACATTGATAGTAGATATATTGGTGTTAGAACTAAACCGATTGCTGAAATAAGAATCGTGATTGATCTAAAGAGGGAGCTGAAGCCTTCTTGACTAGTGATACCTAAAAATACGGTAATTTCGCTAATAAAACCGCTCATCCCAGGTAATGCCAAAGAGGCTAAAGAGCTTGCCAAGAAAAAAGCAAAAGTTATTGGCAAGACCTTTGCTAAACCGCCCATATTTGGAATCGAAAGAGTATTTGTTCTCTCATAGAATGACCCTGTGACAAAAAACATAGCTGCAGCGATAAGTCCGTGACTGATCATTTGGAGCATTGCTCCACTTATCCCTAAAGCATCCACTGCTCCAATGCCTAATAAAACGAAACCCATATGACTCACTGAGCTACATGCAATTCTCCTTTTGACATTATCTTGTGCGAATGCATTTAGTGCTCCGTAAATTATATTAATGATTCCAAGAATAATTAATGCAGGTGCAATTCGTAGATGTACTTCAGGTAGTATTTGAACATTGAATCTCAAGAGAGCATAGCCTCCCATTTTTAAAAGTATTCCAGCGAGTAACATTGAAACTGGTGCATTAGCCTCTCCATGTGCATCAGGTAACCAAGTATGTAATGGAAAGATAGGAAGTTTTACTCCAAAACCAATTAAAAATCCCAGATAGGATAACAATGCTAGACTGCCTGATACGTTTTTATTGGTTAAATCGGTAATATTTAAAGTAAAGGTATCACCACTCAAGGCTATTGCTAACCCACTTATGAGTATTAATAAAGAAGCTAAAGCTGTATAAAGAATAAATTTAGTAGCTGCATATAATTTCTTTTCCCCTCCCCAAATTGCAATAAGAAGATATACAGGAACCAATTCAAGTTCCCAGGCCAAGAAAAATAATAGGAAATCTTGAGAAAGGAAAACTAGTGCCTGTGCTGATGCTTGAACTAATAAAAGAGCAAAATATAAATTAGATTTTTTCTTAATTTTCCAACTTGCGGCAGCTGATAAAAATGTAATTAACCCACTCAAAGCTACTAAAGGAGCAGATAAACCATCTACGCCAAGAGACCACTCTAAGCCAATTGAGGGTAACCAGGAAGCTCTTTCTACCAGTTGCAAAGAGCTATCTGTAGAATTAAATTTTTGGAAAAGGACGCCGATTATCAGTAAAAAATCTATAAATAAAAAACTTAATGAGATATTTCTAGGGAGTGTATTATCTTCTCCTTCCTTAGAACTCAAGAAAGGCATTATTAATGCTCCAATTAAAGGCAGTAAAACAATAGATGATAGCCAAGGAAAAGATTCTAAATTCATTTATGTAATGAATAATTTTTTTATTCTAGTTGAAGTTGTACTAGCTTGAGACTATAACATTAAAAATGACTAAGTAAAACTACTTACCAGAGATAGTGCTAAATTGACTGCCTGTTGTTTGAACGTTTAAGAATGGTGCTCTACTAGCTACACCTGACTTCTCCCATGCCTTTACCATGGCTTGACTAACGTTTTTACCGTTTTCTTTTTTACACAAAGCTAATATACTTGGTCCAGCGCCACTAATTGCGCATCCTAGAGCACCTGCATTTAGTGCGGCATCTTTAACTTCTAGTCCACCTTTAATAAGTTTCCATCTGTAGGGTTCATGTAGTTTATCAAACATTCCCTCTTTTATTAGTTCTTCATTTCCTGCTTTTAAGCCATTTAATAATAAAGTAAGTGCCCCCATATTTGTCACTGCATCAGATATAGGGACATTCTTGGGCATAACCTTTCTTGCTTCACTTGTGCTTAAACGAATCGCAGGTATTGCTACAACAGCTTTAATGGAATCGTGCCAATCACATCTTATAATTCTCCATCTTTGAGAAGAAGACCTTGCTGTCAAACAAAGCCCACCCAAGAGAGAGGGAACTACATTATCAGGATGACCTTCTATATCAATTGCAAGTTCTAAGAGTTTTTCTTTGGACAAAGGAGAGTTCATTATTGCATTTGCTCCAATTAGACCAGCAACTATCGCTGTAGCACTACTTCCAAGTCCACGTGCAGGTGGCACCGCCAACTTAACCCTTGCTTCAAGTGCAAAAGGATCCATATTTGCACTCTCCCATACTTTCTGAGCTGCTCTAAAAACTAAGTTTTCAGGTCCTCCTCTTAGATGATTACCATCTGTACTTTCCATTATTAGATCAAATCTATCTCCACCACCTTCAATTCTTGTAAAAATAAATTCATTATATAAATCTAATGCTGCGCCAAGGCAGTCAAACCCAGGTCCTAAATTAGCAGTTGTGGAAGGTACTGTTACTCTTATTTTTTTACCTACTTCAGGAATAGACATATTTTTACTTAGTATTTAAAAGCATTTTTGCTCTACAGGCTGCACTAAAAAGTCCGAATTCTTCATCTAAAATTACTTTTAGAGGTATTGTTTTAAGAATATCTTTTAATCTTCCTTTATCAAAAAATTGTTTCATAAATAAATCGGATTTAAAGTTTTTGAAATGTTTTGGTGCAGTGCCTCCAGAAATCCATAATCCGCCAAAACATAATTCTTGAAGAGCAACATCTCCTAATAAAGAAGCATAAGCTCCTAACCAAATCCTCTCTACTTCAATCATTAGCTGATCCCCTTCTTTAGAAAGATTACAAATTTTTTCAGGGAGTTCTTTTCTCGCAGCATCAAAAATTTTAATTTCTTTTAAATATTTTTGTAGAGGATGGTTTTGGGCATCAGGTTTGCTTAGTCTCCATTCGGCAATCCTTGATAAACCAGTGCCGCTAATTATTCTTTCACAAGATATCCTCTCAACTTTTAGGTAATTCTTAAGCCAAATTTTTAATTCCCATTCTGATTTTGACTTTGGAGAATACTCAACATGACCACCTTCACTGGCTAAAACTTTTACCTTTCCCCCTGATATTATTCCTCTTGCAAGGCCCAAACCAGTCCCCGCTCCAACAATGGCATGCAAATCATTATTAGAACCTTCAAAATGGGACCCATCCTGGATAGTAGAATATTGATTTTTTTTTAAATAAGGTATTCCATAAATCTGGACTGCAAAATCATTTATTAGCTCGCAGCTTTTAAAATTAAAATTGTTCTTTAAAGAATTTCCAGAAATATTCCATGACAAGTTAATAATTTCTGCTTTGTTGTTAGATAAAGGACCAGCTACGGCGAAACATGCAGAAGAAGGATGAGTAATATTTTTGCATTCATTTTTTAGAAAATCTTCTAGGATTAGATCAAAAGAATCCCAATTAGAAGATATATATTTTTTTTTGAATATTAACTTAGGCGAATCATCATTTGTTTCTTTTTTGAATATCCCCAATAAAACCTTTGTACCTCCTAAATCACAAGCGAGAAAATTCATATGTTTGAAATTATTCTGTTCTCCCTTTTTTTTCTATTAATTCATCCATTAATTTGTATAGATTCGGTAGGTCGAAAATTCCTAAATTTGTTCCATCCAAAGCTCTTAAAGCGACTGAATCAATTTCCTCTTCTTTATCTCCAATCACAGCAATTAATGGGATTTTACCGATTGTAGCTTCCCTTACCTTGTATCCTATCTTTTCATTTCTAATGTCAACTTTTGATCGGTAGCCTTTGATATTCAAAAATTGATTAAATTCTTGACATTTTTCTATATTTCTATCAGTAATACTTAATAAGATTATTTGATAAGGAGCAAGCCAAATTGGGAATTTCGCCTCATATTGTTCAATTAAAATTCCGATAAATCTTTCAAAGGATCCTAAAATTGCTCTGTGAAGCATAACTGGATTCCTTTTTTCATTATCAATATCTACATAAGTGGCATCCAATCTAATAGGCATTGAGAAGTCAACTTGAATAGTTCCGCATTGCCAGACTCTATTAAGACAATCTTTTAACGAGAATTCTATTTTAGGACCATAAAAAGCCCCTTCTCCGGGTTGTAGTTCCCATTTTAAATTTTTATCGTTTAATGCTTTGGAAAGAGCCTCTTCTGATTTATCCCAAATGTCATCGCTACCTACCCTTTTTTCGGGACGAGTAGATAATTTGATAATAATTTCATCAAAACCAAAAGTTTTATAAACCTCAAAAACGAGCTCAATAAAGGTAGATACCTCTTCTTGAATTTGCTCTTCTGTGCAGAAGATGTGTGCATCATCTTGAGTGAAATTTCTAACTCGCATTAGGCCGTGTAATGATCCCGATGGTTCATTTCTGTGACAAGAACCAAATTCAGCAAGACGAATAGGCAAATCTTTGTAACTTTTTAGACCTTGATTAAATACTTGAACATGGCAAGGACAGTTCATAGGTTTTATTGCATAAGTTCTATTTTCTGAGGAGGTCGTGAACATATCATCTCTAAACTTTTCCCAATGGCCTGATTTTTCCCAAAGAGATCTGTCGACTGCTTGAGGAGTTCTTATCTCTTGATAGTTATTTTTCTTAAGTATTTCTCTTATGTACTTCATAAGAACTTGGTAGATTGTCCACCCATCAGGCTGCCAAAAAATCATTCCAGGAGATTCTTCTGATATATAAAAAAGGGAATGTTTTTTCCCAAGTTTTCTATGATCCCTTTTTTCCGCCTCTTCAATTCTTGTTAAATAGTCATTAAGTTCTTTTTCTTTAGCCCATGCAGTTCCATATATTCTTTGCAATGATTCATTTTCACTATTTCCTCTCCAGTATGAACCTGATAATTTAAGTAACTTAAAGTGCCTCAAATGTCTTGTGTTGGGTACGTGAGGCCCTCTACACATATCTATATATTCTTCGTGCTTGTATAAATTGATGAGACCTTCTTCAGGAATTTCTTCAATTATTCGTAATTTAAAAGTCTCTTCTCTTTCTTTAAAAGTTTTAATTGCTTCTTCCTTGGGAACTTGTAAAATTTCAACGTCATAATTTGTTTTTATTAATTTATTAATTCGTTCTTCAATTTTGTTTAAGTCATTCGGTGTAAATCTATATTCTGAAAATATATCGTAGTAAAATCCATCTTCAATTACAGGACCTATGGCCATTTTTATATTTGGGTAAATTTGTTTAACTGCGTGACCAATAAGATGTGCAAAAGAGTGTCTAATTATCTCAATCCCCTCTTTGTCTTTAGAAGTTATTATTACAACTTTGGCATCATTTTTTATTGGAAGAGTTGCATCAAGTAAAACATCGTTTACTTTCCCAGCAATAGTTGCCTTTGCTAATCCTTCACCAATACTCTGGGCAATTTCTAGAGTAGTTACAGAATTTTCGAAAACCTTTTTTGAACCATCAGGTAATGTAATTACTGGCATAATTTATTTCTCCATTTCAAAGAATCCAAGTTTAGATTTAACTCTTTTTAGAGTTTTATTTGCTAGATCTTCAGCCTTCTCTTTTCCTTCTTTAAGAATATTATTTAATTGGTATGGATCATTAATTAAGAGTTTATATTTTTCCTGAATAGGTTCTAAAGATTCTATAAGTTGTTCGGCAATTAATTTTTTAAATGTCCCCCATCCTGTCTCGGAGAATTCATTTTCACATTGAGAAATTTCTTTGCCAGATAATATTGAATAAATCATCAGAAGATTTTTAGATTCTGCTCTCTCAGGATTATTAAATTCTATTCCAATATAACTATCACTTTTTGCTCTTTTTATTTTCTTCGTGATTATTTCAGGAGCATCTAACAAATTGATCCTACTGCCTTCGTTAGGATCACTTTTACTCATCTTTTTTGAACCATCAATTAGACTCATTATTTTGGATCCATTCTTCAAAATTATTGGCTGAGGGATTTTCAAAATGTTTTTATCCTTACTAAATTTGGCATTAATTCTTTGTTGTGCAATATCTCTGGCGAGTTCAAGATGTTGTTTTTGGTCTTCACCTACTGGTACGAAGTCTGCGTCGTAAAGAAGGATGTCTGCAGCCATTAGGATGGGGTAGTCAAATAATCCAATAGATACATTATTTCCTTGTTGTATGGATTTTTCTTTGAATTGAATCATTCTTTCCATCCAATTTATTGGGGTCATGCAATTTAATATCCAACAAAGTTCTGAATGTGCAGGAATCTGACTTTGGACAAAAATTGAGCATATCTTTGGATCTATCCCGCAAGCTACATACAAAGCCGCAGTAGAAAGAGTATTTTTGGATAATTCTTTAGGATTATATGTTGCTGTTATTGCGTGCAAATCAACTACACATAGAAAGGTTTCATATTGTTCTTGAAGCCTAACCCAATTATTTATAGCCCCAAGCCAATTCCCAATATGTAAATCACCTGTTGGTTGAACTCCCGAAAGAATTCTTTTTTTATTTGTCATCCTCTTCTACTTCGCTAGATTGGATTTCTTCAGTTGATGTACTTTTTACTGGTCTTGCAAAGGGGTCAGGAGCTGTTTTTATCTTTTCTTCATAAGGATTTTGTGATTGTCTACTTGGAGAGGAGTTTTTGTTATTTTTTGCATATTCTGTAATTGATTCAATTAGTTTTTCATCTTTGATCATTTCGCTAAGTGTTCTAACAGAGAAACCCAGAACTGCAACGGTAGACCTTAGTTGAAAGGCCTCTTGTATTGCTTTAACAGCTTTCATTTCGTTATCACTCAATCTTATGCGGAATCCTCCTCCATCTCTTCTGCCGCCAGATTTATCTCTGAAATTAGATCTTTCATTATTAGAACGACCTCTGTAATGTTCTTGTCCAGGATTATTGCTGAAATTTGAATTAGACATCTTGATGTTTCTTAAGTTATTTAAATAGTTTATTAACTTAGCATCTTGTTATGCAATAAGTCTTTTTAAAAGCCTTAAATTTTTATCTTTTGATTAACGACTTATGTAATTTCGCTTTTCTCATTCACAACTTGCATTAAAATAAAATTAGAGAAATAAAGCATTGTGTTTGATATTAGTAAAGACAACCTTTTAAAGGATTTCATAAAGTTTCCAAAAAAAAATCTTCTTATTATTTTATTATTATTAGGTTTTGGGGAATGGTTTGTTAGTGACTTAATTCATTTTGCAGGCGGCTCAATAGGATTTTTTGCGTTGTGTTTGGGGGGATATTTTTACTTGAAGAATGATAAGCCTAAATTTAATGAGCCAAATAGTTTAGATGGTTGGATAAATCTATGTAATGAAGATTTAAACTTTTTTGAAGAACTTGAAGCAACAAATGAATTAGAGAAACAGAATTCAAAAAGACAAAAAATACTTGAATCGATTCTTAATAGATGTGAAAAAGAAAAAATAAGTTACATTGGACAGAAACATTATCAAAGTTGTCAAGCTCTTTTGAAAAGTCATTTTAAGGCAGATAAGTTTGACTTTGATTTATTCGAAAAACTGCCTAAATACAATTCTTCTGAAATTATTCCAGCAGAAGCTTTGAATAGTGATGCAATCTTGTATTTTATAAACTTGCCTTTGTCGGCAAATGATTTTTTGTGGCTGGAAAAGTTTCCTAAAAATATGCCAATCTGGTTGGTGGCTTTAACTTCCAACGAAATAGAAGCCAAAAATCAGATAGAAGATCTAAAGTCTCAAATTTCAAGTGACTTTATAAATAAAATTATTACTTTTGATGCGAATAAGAATGAAATAACAAATATACCTTTTTCTTTAAGGAAGTTTTTCATAAGTTCATCTAAAAATATTGAAAATACAAAAAAAAGGCTCTTGAAGGAACTTCATGTTGCCTGGCAATCAGAAATTGAAGGGATAAGAAGAATGCAATTAAAAGATATACAAAGAAAAAATCAAATTCTTGTAGCGTCAACTGTTTTCTTATCCCCTATCCCATCAATTGATGTTATGGCAATGACAGTATTGAATTCATTAATGATTAAAGAAATTAAGTCTATATGGGGATGTAATTGGTCTCCTGAAATTTTAGATAAAGTATCTAAAGAGATTTTAAAAACTGCAATTGCTCAGGGAGTTATTGAATGGAGTGGACAGACTCTAATTGGTATAACAAAATTACATGGCCCAAATTGGCTTGTCTCTGGAACATTTCAGGCTGTTAGTGCTGCTTACTTAACAAGAGTAGTATCAAGTTCTTTGGCTGATTTTATGGCGATAACAAAAGGAGTAGAAGAACCTGATTTGGATTTTATTAAGAAAAATTCTGAGAAAATTGTTGAAAAAGCTTTTGAAAAAGAAAAAATAAATTGGAAAGGATTTATTTATGATCTTAGAAAACCGCTATTGAAACTATCTTTTGGTTCATAATCTAAGGAAGAATATTAAATATGAAAAAAAATATTATATTTTTAAGTTTGTTACTTCTACTTTCTCTCACTTCAGGCTCATGTAAGAAAATATCAAATAAAAATGAAAGTAAAGAAGTAATACTTACAAGTTTTACTGTTTTGGCGGACATAATTAGAAATGTTGCTAAAGATGATTTTATTGTTAGATCAATAACAAAACCTGGAGTTGAAGTTCATGGTTACCAACCAACTCCAAGCGATTTGGTAAATGCCTCTAGTGCTTTTGTTTTTGTTGATAATGGATTTGGATTTGAATTATGGGCAGAAAAATTTGTTTCTAATTTAAAAGTTAAAAGAATTACTGTTGCGGAAGATTTAGATCCTATTTTTATCAGTGAAGATTTTTATGAAGGAAAACCAAATCCTCATGCCTGGATTTCTCCAAAAAGAGGGATGCTATATGTAGATATTCTCGTGGATTCTTTATCAGAATTGAGGCCATCCAAAAGGACATTATTTGAAGAAAATGGAAAAATTTATAAAGATAAACTCTCTAAAATAGATAAAGAATTCTCTCTTTTTATTAATAACTTAAATAAAGATAGGAGGTATCTAGTAAGTTGTGAAGGAGCTTTTTCATATTTAACAAATGATTATGGATTAAAGGAAGTTTATTTGTGGCCAGTTAATGCTGAGAGTCAAATTACGCCCAAAAGGATGGCAAGAACAATCTCACTAGTTAAAGAAAAAAATGTTCCATCTGTATTTTGCGAAAGTACTGTAAGTAACGAATCTCAAATGGTTGTTGTAAACGAAACTGGTGCTAATTTTGGAGGAAATCTTTTTGTTGATTCATTATCTGATGATAGTGGCCCTGCTAGTTCCTATATAAAAATGCTTGAGCATAATTTGGATCTTATTAAAAAAGGACTTTTTTGAATTATGGAAACAATCAATTATCAAAACTTTAGGATTGATGCAGAGAATATTTGTGTAGATTACAACGGTAAAGTGGCTTTGTATGATGCTAATTTAAGATTGAAACCTGGCCAGATTTGTGGTTTGGTAGGGATGAACGGGGCTGGTAAAACAACTTTTTTTAATGCTTTAACTGGTTTTGTAAATATTTCAAAGGGTAAAATTAGAATAAATGGAGAGTCTCTAAGATCTGCTCAAAAAGATCAGACAATTGCTTATGTTCCTCAAAATGAGGGAATTGATAGTCAATTTCCAATAAGTGTTTGGGATGTAGTGATGATGGGAAGATATGGTTCGATGAATATTTTTAGGTGTCCTAGAGAGTCTGATGTTCAGGCGGCTAAAGATGCTATTGAGAGAGTTGACTTAACTGATCATTTATCTACACCTATTGGAAACTTATCTGGAGGTCAGAGAAAACGAACTTTTTTAGCTAGAGCAATTGCGCAAAGAGCTTCAATATTACTTCTTGATGAACCTTTCGCAGGTGTTGATATAAGAACTGAGAAACTTATTTCGGAATTATTTATTCAATTTAAAAGTGAGGGGAAAACTATTTTATTATCAACGCATGATATGATTCATGTCCGTGAATTTTGTGATTTGGTTCTTTTAATAAATAAAACTGTTGTAGCTTATGGCGAGACCTCTGAAGTGTTTACCCCTGAAAATATTACAACCACTTTTGGAGGGATCTCACCTGATTTTTTGTTTGGACCTGAATCCTAAATTTTAAATTATATGGAGCTCTGTTATTTTTTAACTTTAGATTCTTTCATAACAGATCCTTTAACTCATGACTTTATGAGAAAAGCACTTCTTATGAGTTCATTAGTAGCAGCTGTTTGTGGTTTCCTATCTAGCTATTTGACTCTTAAAGGATGGGCTTTAATGGGAGATGCAGTGTCACATTCAGTAATGCCTGGTGTTGTGGTTGCTTATGCATTAGGTCTTCCTTTCTCATTAGGGGCATTTATTTTTGGAGTTGGTTCTGTAGCATTGATAGGGTTTATTAAGCAGAAATCCAGAGTTAAGGAAGATACTGTTATTGGGTTGGTATTTACTGGATTTTTCGCTCTTGGAATTGTATTGGTTTCTAAGATTAAAAGTAATATTGATCTGCACTCTATTCTCTTTGGTAGTCCATTAGGAATATCACTTTCAGATGTAAAACAAACCATATTCATTTCTTTATTGGTAGTAATCCTTTTATCAATTTTTAGAAAAGATTTAATGCTTTATTGTTTTGATCCTAGGCATGCAAAAACAGTTGGTATTAACGTATTTTTTCTTCATTATTTACTCCTCACATGCCTATCTTTGGCAGCAGTTGTGGGCCTTCAGTCTGTTGGAATTATTTTGGTAGTTGCAATGTTGATTACACCAGGGGCTACAGCATATTTGCTTACGGATAAGTTTGATAATATGACAATAATTTCAGTATTAAGTGCAATTATTTCAAGCCTAATAGGAATCTACGTTAGTTTTTGGTTTGATCTTGAAACAGGTGGATCAATTGTCTTGTCGCAAACTTTTATATTTTTATTTGCTTTTTTATTCGCTCCAAGATACGGAATATTTAAGTTAAAGAAATTATTTGCTGGATATAAATGATAGTGGTGGAAGAAACTTTAAATAAAAAGTGGTATTGGTGGCCATTATTTCCTTTATATCCTTATGGAAAAAAGAAAACAATTTTAAGAGAATTAATTCCTGATCAAATATGGTCCTTGGAACAAATACAGGGACTTTATTATGTTGCGGTTCCAATAAGAATGACAGTAATAAAGGTTGATGATGGATTGATGCTAATAAATCCACTGCCTCCGACAAAAGAATTAATAAATGAGTTAGAAAAATTAATTGTGATTCATGGCAAAGTAAAAACAATAATTCTACCTAGTGCCTCTGGACTAGAGCATAAAATCGGACTTCCAGCTCTTTCAAGAATTTTTAAAGATGCAGAAATTTGGCTTTGTCCTGGACAATGGAGTTTTCCCATAAATCTTCCACTAGATTTCTTAGGAATTTCATCAAAAAGATCAAGAACACTTTTTGAGGAAGGTACTCCCCATACAAACTCTTTTAAATGGTCATCATTAGGCCCTCTGAATTTAGGACTTGGAAGATATCAGGAGATAAGCTGTTACCATTATTCTACGAAAACTCTTCATGTAACAGACGCTATAGTTGGAATAGACTCCATACCACCTGAGATATTTAATTTTGATCCAACTCCGCTTCTTTTTCATTCTAGAGAGAGAGGAGATGAACCATTGATTGATTCCATCGAACAAAGAAAAAAAGGGTGGAAAAGGTTAGTTTTATTTTCATCTTTTTTGAAACCAGGTAAATTAAATATTCCACCTTTAAAAGAAATATTTAAGTATTCATTCAAAAAAGATCTTAGGAATTGGAGATCACATTTCGGTATTTATCCCTTTTTATGGGAGAAGGATTGGGAATCCTCTCTTGTTGAAATAATGGGTAAAAATACTCCTAAGATTCAAATTGCACCAGTTTTACAAAAATTAATTTTTCCGCGTTCAAAAGAAGTGTTACTTAAATGGTTAGAAAATATCAAGTCTTTTGAAGATATGGAATATTTAATTCCAGCTCATTTTACAGCTCCTATAAAATTTACAATAGAAGATTGTCAAAAATTAATTAATGAAATTAATTCTCAAAAGTGGGACAAACTACCGGATGATAATAAATTTTTGATGGGTTTATATAAAAAGTTGTTAGAACTAGGAATAATTCCTGAAGAAGTAAATCTTTAAAAACTATTATTCTTCAATAGACATGTTTTCATCATTTTTAAGAGTTTGTTCCAGCTCTTTTCTTTGCTCCATTTGTCTTAAGAAATATCCTGTCATCATTGCAGAAGATAATAAATTAGCAATGTTGTCTTTTGAAGATGTTATTTTTACATCAAATTGATCTGAAGGAAGCATTCCAAGAAGACCCTGAACATTATGTCTGATAATTTCTTGAATATCTTCACTAGCTGATTTTGCTACTCTTTGCAAAACTTCTGGAGATTGCTTTTGCAAATATTGGATTAAATCATTCTCATCGTTTGGATCATTATTTTCAGTAGCAAGAAATTCTGGATTAAACATTTCTACAGCTTCAAGATATAAAAACCCTACAACATCACGTACCCATAAATCTTAATTATTAAGGGCAGGGAACCGAATAGGTCCAATTTTATTTAACGGCCAATATCTAAAAATAGCTTTACCAATAACTTTTTTATAGGGTAAAAATCCCCAAATATGTGAGTCCATACTGTTATTTCTATTATCTCCCATCACCCATAATGATTCTTCTGGAACAATAAAAGGTCCTATAGAATAATTAATATTTTTGTCAAAAACGTAATTATTTTGAGCGATATCATTTAAGTAAAGGTTACCTTCTCTTACTTCTACCTTGTCTCCAGGGATTCCAATTACTCTTTTTATTAGTGCAGTATCTGCTTCATATCCAACATTAGTTAACTGTTCAGGTACGTTAAAAACAACTATTTTATTTTTTAATTTTGAAAGATTTGATTTGGATGTGATTTTAGGGGTTACTTTCTCAACAAGAATTTTATCTTGTATTTGAAGAGTTGGAAGCATTGAACCGGATGGGATCCATCTTGGCTCTATAACCTGCCATCGTATAATTAAAGCAATAGATATCCAGATTAAAAGATTTTTTAAATCCTTTAGTATTGAATTTCTTTTTTCTTGAGTTTTAGACATTTTTTATTTAATTCAGTTATAAGGAAAATCCCAAAGCATTTATATAAATTATGACATCATCTATTGAATGCAAAAATTTTCTTAGAAGTTTACAGCTTTTAAATCTTCTTATAAAAATAGGAGTTCAAAATTTAATAATATGTCCTGGTAGTAGATCAGCACCTTTAGCAATAGCTGCTGGAGAATTAAATAAATTAGGACTGGTAAATATTTTTAATTCAATAGATGAGAGATCTGCGGGATTTCACTCTCTTGGGATCTCTGCTGCATCAGGTAATCTTTCTTTAGTTATTACAACTTCTGGAACTGCCGTAAGTAACTTATTGCCAGCAGCAGTTGAGGCAGACCTATCTTGTAAAGGTATTATATTTCTTACTGCTGATAGGCCCTTAAGATTAAAAGATTGTGGGGCTAATCAAACAGTAAATCAAGAGGATTTTTTGAGTTCAGTTTGCAGAAGAGTTTTAAGTGCAAATCTAAATGGACTCCATGAAACGCAAGAAAATGAAATCTTAAATTTGGTGCGAATTACTGAGAAACAAATATCCACATTCCCTGGTCCTATACATTTAAATATTCCTATTGATAAGCCTTTAGGGATTTCATCTTTAGATAAAAAAAATGTTTTACAGGTTTTTGAGAGAATATATTTAAAGAAAAAATATGTCTCTCAGAAAGTTGAAATAAAGTCTGATAAAAACAAATTTTTAGAAATTTTAAAAAATTTAAATTTAGATGAATCTGGCATTATTTTGGTAGGTCCTTATCAAGGTTCCATAAATGACTTATCTTCTTTTAATAAATCTTTAGAACAATTACAAGAAATTACTGGTTGGCCAGTATTTGCTGATCCTGTTTCAGGTGTTTATTCTGATTTGAGAGGGTTAGTTGTGAATTGGGAATTAGTCTTAAGAAAGAATAAGAATTTAATTAATTGTCATCAACTTTTGAGGCTTGGTCCAATGTCATCTTCAATTGATTTGGAGAAGTTTTTAACAGCCTTCGAAGGAGTACAAATTCTCATCAAAGAAAAAAACCATAGAAAATTGGACCCCATAAAAAAATCATTTGAATATGATTTTGGGCTATTAAATTTTACTACTCTATTGTTAGAAGAATTATCAATTAACGAAAAAAACAAAAAGTCTCTTTCTCCTTTAGCCATAGATTTAATAGAGGAAGGTGGTCAAATTAAAGATATTTTAAAAGAAAAAATTACTAATGATAATCAAATTACTGAGTATAAGCTTGCAAATCTTGTTCCAAAACTTTGGCCAGCTGAAAATCCAATAATGCTCTCTGCGAGTAGCCCGATTAGAGATTGGCTTACGTTTTCTGAGAATGGTACTTTAACAAGAAATTGTTTCAGCTTTAGAGGAGCTTCCGGCATAGACGGTACTTTATCCCTTGCATTAGGAATTTCTAGAATTAAAAATCCTCTACTTCTCGTGACTGGAGATTTGGCCTTTGTTCATGATATAAACGGTTGGCTTATTGAAAATTCAATTGACATGAATTTAACAATTCTTCTAATAAATAATAATGGAGGAAATATATTTAATCGTATTTATAAAAAAAATTTAAAAGAAGATGAATTAAAAAAACTATTTATTATGCCTAAAGAAATAAACTGGCCAAAACTCGCAGGGGCCTATCAAGTAAACTTTAGAAGTGTGGCAAATTTTAAAAAATTACGAGAGGCATTCGATTGGAGCATTTCTACCCAGAAATCTGTAATAATTAAAGTTGATATTGATCCAGAAAATGAAATTTGCGAAAAAAATGCCCTGCTAGAAAAAATAATTGGCAGTTAAATTTATTATTTTCTATCTTTGAATAATTAGGATTCATGAAAGTATTCCCTGGTAAAACAACTTTAAATTGGTCAGAATGCAAATCTTATGAGGACATATTGTTTCATAAATCAGATGAGGGAATTGCGAGAATTGCAATTAATCGGCCTGAAAAAAGAAATGCATTTAGGCCACAAACTGTAGATGAACTCATTAACGCATTTAATATAGTAAGAAATGATGAAACTATTGGAGTAGTACTCTTTACAGGTGCTGGACCTGACAAGAAAGGTATTTATTCTTTTTGCTCTGGAGGTGATCAGAGTGTAAGAGGTGAAAATGGATATAAAAATGATGAAGGGAAGCAGAGATTAAATGTACTTGAACTTCAAAGATTAATAAGAAGTTTGCCTAAAGTGGTTATTGCCTTAGTTCCTGGTTTTGCAATTGGAGGAGGCCAGGTACTTCATTTAATTTGTGATCTAAGTATCGCCTCTGAAAATGCAATATTTGGTCAAACAGGTCCAAGAGTTGGTAGCTTTGATGCCGGATTTGGTTCTAGTTATTTGGCTAGAATTGTTGGTCAAAGAAAAGCAAAGGAAATTTGGTTTTTGTGTAGAAAATATAATTCCAAGGAAGCACTTGAGATGGGCTTGATAAATGCAATTACAAAGATTGAAGAATTAGAAGCTGAGGGTGTAATCTGGGCAAGAGAGATTTTACGAAATAGTCCAACTGCTATTCGTATTCTTAAAGCTTCATTCAATGCGGAGAATGATGGAATTGCTGGTATTCAAGAATTATCTGGATACACAACTCAATTATTTTATTCGACTAAAGAAGCTCAAGAAGGTAGAGATGCCTTTCTTGAAAAGCGTCCACCAAATTTTTCTGACTATAAGTGGACTCCGTAGTTGATTTTTCAAAAGAACTTTTTAAATAACTATCAATGAGAATTCTTCTTGCCGCTGCTGAATGTGCTCCAATGATCAAAGTTGGAGGTATGGGAGATGTAGTTGGTTCGTTACCTCCATCTTTGTTAAAACTTGGTCATGATGTAAGGGTTATAATTCCAGGCTATGGCAAATTGTGGAGCCTTTTAGAAGTGTCAAATGAGCCAGTCTTTAGAGCAAATACTATGGGGACTGATTTTGCTGTATTTGAAGCAAAACATCCAATACATAATTATGTGATTTACCTTGTTGGTCATCCAATATTTGACTCTGACCAAATATATGGAGGAGAGAATGAAGATTGGCGCTTTACATTTTTTGCTAGTGCAACCTCTGAGTTTGCTTGGAATTGTTGGAAACCTCAAGTTCTCCATTGCCATGATTGGCACACTGGGATGATTCCTGTGTGGATGCATCAGGATCCTGAAATTAGTACTGTCTTTACAATTCACAATTTAAAATACCAAGGCCCTTGGAGATGGAAACTAGAAAAAATGACATGGTGTCCTTGGTATATGCATGGAGATCACACAATGGCTGCGGCTATGTTGTATGCAGACAGAGTAAATGCTGTTTCTCCAACATATGCAGATGAAATTAAAACCCATGAATACGGGGAAAGCCTTGATGGATTACTTAATTACATATCAGGTAAATTACGGGGTATTCTTAATGGCATAGATCTTGATGAATGGAATCCAGCTAAAGATCCTGTTTTACCTGCAAAATTTAGTATTAAGAATTTAGAAAATAGGCAAGAAAATAAGAAAATTCTTCAGAAAGAAATGGGTCTCGAAGTTAATCCTAAAAAATATCTCTTAGGTATGGTAAGTAGGTTGGTTGATCAAAAAGGAGTTGACTTACTTTTACAAGTTTCAAGGAGACTTTTAGCCTATACAGATTCTCAAATAGCCGTTTTAGGGACTGGAGAAAGATATTTAGAGTCTGGATTATGGCAACTGGCATTAGATTACCCAGGAAGATTTTCAGTATTCCTTACCTATGATGATTCTTTATCAAGGCTTATCTATGGTGGTTCTGATGCATTCTTAATGCCAAGTCGATTTGAGCCTTGCGGTATTAGTCAACTCCTTGCAATGAGATATGGATCTATTCCAATAGTAAGGCGAGTTGGAGGTTTGGTTGATACAGTTTTGCCTCATGACCCAGAAAATAATAGGGGTACGGGATTTTGCTTTGATCGCTTTGAACCTATAGATTTCTACACTTCTTTAGTAAGGTCTTGGGAAGCCTTTAGGCATAAAGATAGTTGGGAATTATTGCAAAAAAGAGCTATGAGCCAAGAGTTTAGTTGGCAAAGATCAGCTCTCGAATATGAAATTATGTATAAGGATGTTTGCGGAATAAAGGAACCATCACCAGACGTTGCTGAAGTTGAAAAATTTTCTTACGGACAATCAGCTGATCCATCTTTAAAAAAAAGTATGACTTAAAATTTTAATGGATCTTTCTTTATTAGAATTAAATAATATTTTAGGTGATATTAAAAATCTGGACGAGGGGGGAATAAATTTTTCGAATTTTAAAAATATAAGTATTGATAGTAGAACTTGTTCAAAAAATGATCTTTTTATAGCTATCAAGGGTAAAAATTTTGACGGACATAGTTTTATTCCAGAGGTTTTAAATAAAGGAGTTAAATCAGTAGTTATTAAAGAAGGTATGCAGAAATTACTTCCTGGTAATTTCCCTTGTTGGATTGTAAATGACACTTTGCAGGCATTTCAAAAATTAACATTGCTCAAAAGAAAAAAATTAAATATCCCTTTGGTTGCGATAACTGGTTCAGTGGGTAAAACAACTACAAAAGAAATGATAGGTGAAGTTTTAAAGAAACTTGGAAAAATTAAACTATCTCTTGCCAATTTCAATAATGAGATTGGTGTTGGTCTTACTATTCTTGCGACAGATATAGAAGATAAAGTTTTGGTTCTTGAGATGGGAATGAGAGGTCTTGGACAGATCGAAAATTTATCTAAATATAGTGAACCCGATATTGCAGTAATAACCAACATCGGGACAGCACATATTGGATTGTTAGGCTCAAAAAAAAATATTACTTATGCGAAGTGTGAAATTAGTAAATATTTAAATCCCAAAGGAGTTGTAATAATACCAGCCAATGATTCACTTCTTGAAGAAACTTTAAAAGAATACTGGAAAGGTAGAGTAATAAAAGTAGAACTATTAAATATAGAAAATCAAAAGGAGAGCTTTAAAAAAGATGATAATTTGCGAGGTTTTTATAATTCTTCTAAAAAGACAATTTTAATTGAAGAAAAAACCTTCGAAATTTCATTTGAGGGATTTCACAATGCTTCAAATTTCTTATTTGCTTATGCGGTTGCTAAAGAGTTAGGAATTGATTTTGCAAGTTTTAATAAGTTTGATTTCGCAAGTCTAGGTGGAAGGAATAAAATTCTTAAATCAGTTAAAACAACAATATACGATGAATCATATAATGCCTCGCCAGAGTCAGTAAAAGCATGTATTAAAAATCTGATAGAAAAACCGAGAAATCAATTTTTCATATTTGGAAGTATGCAAGAATTGGGAGAAGAATCTGAAAAATTTCATAAAGAAATATTCAACTTAATAAATAATTCAGATATAAAAAAATGTTTATTTATTTGCGATAAAAAAAATGAAAAAATGTACTCTAATTTTCTAAAAGATAAGAAAAAATTTTTAGTTTTTAATAATATTAAAGATGTACCTAAAGAGATAAATAAATCTACAAAACAAGGCGATTCTATCCTTATAAAAGGGAGCAGATGTTGGCAGCTTGAAAAAATTATTGAATTAATTAATTAGATCATGATTTCTTTCTTTCCCAATTTTCTATATTTACTTGCTTAGTTCTTGAGATCGCTAATGAATTATCTTTGGAGTCTTTGGTGATCACTGAACCAGCTCCAGTTGTTACTGATTCCCCGAGATTTATTGGTGCAACTAAAACTGTATTTGCACCAATATTGGAATTTTTACCAATTTTTGTTTGATGTTTTTTCTGACCATCAAAATTTGCAGTAATAGTACCTGCTCCAATATTTGTAGATCTTCCAATAACAGAATCGCCAATATAACTTAGATGATTTACTTTAGATTCTTCCTCTAGTTGACTATTTTTGATTTCAACAAAATTACCTATTTTGCTATAGGAAGATATTTTGGAATTAGGTCTTATATGACTAAAGGGGCCAATTTTTATGTCATCCATTATTTGAGAATCATAAACAGTGGAGTTTGTAATTTCACAATTTAATCCCACATTAGAATTCTCAATAAAGGTATTTGGTCCTATAACGCAATTACTATTTATTTTGGTGCTTCCTCTTATATGTGTATTAGCCTCTATAATTACATCCTTACCAATTTCAGCTTCTTCACTAATTGAACAACTTGCTTTATTTATAAAGGTTACACCATTAAGCATATGCTTTTCTTTGATTGAATTCTGAATATTTTCCTCGCACTTTGATAGTTGAATCCTGTTATTAATTCCTTGAAGCTCTCCATTATCCTCTACCTCTAGGCTTAAGGAATTATTTAGTAAAGATATTGTATCTGTTAAGTAAATTTCTTTTTGATTATTATTGCTTTGCAAGGTGTTAATTATTTTTGATAAATTATCCCAGTTAAAACAGTAAATGCCTGCATTTACTAATAGGTTTTCTCTTTCTTGATTTTTGCAATCTTTTTCTTCAACAATTCTATCTATAAAATGCCCTTTCAAAAAAACTCTGCCATACCCATGAGGATTTTTTTTCTTTGTAGTAATTAAAGAAACATCAGCATTTTTTGAATCATGTAAATTTAAAAGCTTATTTAGAGTCTCAGGCTTGATTAGAGGCACATCCCCATTAAGTACCAAAAGTTTTCCTTTATTTTTTTTTACTGCTCTACAAAGTACCTGAATAGCGTGACCAGTTCCTGATTGCGGATCTTGGATTACAAATTGGATTTTTTTATTATATGGGATTGACGCTTGTACTTCTTTTGATTTGTGTCCCGTAATTACGAAAACTTGGTCAGGATTTAATTGGACACATGAATCAATTACTCTCTGCAAAAGACTCTTGCCAGAAATTTCATGTAAAACCTTTGGCAATGAGCTTTCCATCCTAGTGCCCTTACCTGCAGCCAATATCGCAACACTTAGCATGTTATTTTTGAATGTTTATTTTAATCTAACTCTTAACGGATGACTTCGTCATTCCCCACTTCTCTCTCCATTTATTTGTCGATAGAAGATTTGAGAATAATTGCTCATTTAATCTGTTGTTAATTATATCGCATTTACTTGAGTTTAAATCTTGATCTCTGTATGGAATACTAGCTTTAGTCAAGAGATGTTCCTCTTCCATTACAGATAACTTTTCAAAAGTTAAATTGGGTTTTAATTTATTCTTATCAAATTTTGATATTGCGACTGTTCCCTGACTCCATAAAGTTCTGTTATTAAAACTTGGTTTAATAGTAAAAATGTCTAATCCAAGATTTCTTAAAGTCTTTCTTACTGCTGCTGAAGAAGAATAAGTTATTAAATAACCCTGAGAATTGAGTTTTTCTGTGACTTTAGATAAAAATTCAATTGTCCATAATTGTGGACATTTTTGAGGTGAAAAACCATCTAAATAAATCAGATCGAATTTAGTAGATGAAGGAATAATGTTGATTTTTTCTCTAGCATCACCCCATAAAAGACTACATTTAAAAAATTGATCCTCAAAGTAATCTTTTCGATACAATGATTCAAATATTTTTTTGACTTTTGGAGCCCATAATTTCAGGAAAGATTTATTTCTAAGCGAATATTCAAGAGGCTTTTTATCAATCTCTAAAGCATACAAATTTAAATACGATTTTTGCTTAATTAATTCATTTAATAAAGAAGCGGAATTGTATCCTAAACCAAAACATATATCCAAAACATTAAGAGATTTACCCTTAAATCTTTGTAAATTAGAAGGAGCTGTAAACTTTAATTTTGTTTCCTCCAATGCTCCTAATAAGCTATGGAAATTCTCTTGAAAAAATACACTTCTTAAAGAGTAGCTTCCATCTTTAGTTAAAACTTCAATTAAGTTAGACAAAAACTTTTTAAGTTATTTAGTTAGTAAGTTTGGCAAGGTCTTCCCAAAAAGTGGGATACGAGACGCTAGCTGCATTTGCTCTCATTATTTTTGAGTTACCTTTGGCGAGAAGTGAAGCAATAGCAAGACTCATTGCTACTCGATGATCCGTCTCACTGTCTACTTCTGCAGAATTAAATTTTGAATGACCATTAATTATTAATCCATCCTCTTTTTCTGTTATTTCAGCACCGAATTTATGCAATTGTCTTGCCATGACTTTTAATCGATCCGTTTCCTTAACTCTTAATTCTTGTGCATCCTTAATTTCAGAAACTCCATTACAAAAACAGGCAGCTACAGTAAGTATAGGAATTTCATCTATAAGTTTTGGGAGAATATCTCCTTCAATAGTGAATGATCTTAAATTATTTGCAGTCTTTACGTAAATGGATCCAATAGGTTCTCCTGCGATCGTTGATTTATCTAAAATCTCATAATTGCACCCCATTGAATCCATTACATTTAAGATCCCTGTTCTAGTAGGATTTAATCCAACATTCTTTATTAAAATCTCCGAATTTGGAACAATAGATGCAGCAATCATCCAAAAGGAAGCAGAGCTTATGTCTCCAGGGATTAATATTCTCTGACCAATTAAGTTTCCCCCTGACTTTATAACTACATTTCTTCCTAATTCTCCTCTGATACTTATGTCTGCTCCAAATGCTTTTAACATTCTTTCGGTATGATCTCTGGAAGATGCTGGCTCAATAACAGAAGTGGTTTCAGAAGCTTTGAGACCTGCCAATAATATTGCCGATTTTACTTGAGCACTCGCTATAGGTGTTCCAATAACACATCCTTTAAGTTTATTCCCCTCAATTGAGATTGGAGCTTTGTTCCCTCTTTCTCTTCCAAAAATTTTGCCACCCATCAGAGATAATGGTTTACCCACTCTCCCCATGGGCCTTTCCTTAAGAGAAGTGTCCCCAGTTAAGATGAAATTCTTACCTTCTTGTCCAGCTAGTAAGCCCATTAATAATCTCATAGTGGTTCCCGAATTTCCACAATTTAGAATTTCTTTAGGCTCTTTTATTCCATCGAGACCCAATCCCGAAATCGTAAAAGGTTCATCTTTTTTTATTTCTGGTATATTTACACCCAATTTTCTAAGACAATCAGCAGTTGAAAGCGGATCTTCAGAATGTAAAAACCCCTCAATAGTTGTCTTACCCCGAGCAATACTTCCTATTATCAAAGCTCTATGGGAGATAGATTTATCTCCAGGCACTTTTATTTTTCCTTTTAAATTACCTCCACCTTTTATTGTGCGGGTATTATTCATTTTCAAATTAATACTTGATAAATTTTTATAAATACAAATTTAGATATATATTATCAATAAGTTTGTTTTTAAAAAAAAAATAATCAAATTAAGTAACTGTTTTCTATAATAAATTTAGAAAAGGATTTGATCATTAATCTTACTTATTATCACGTTGCAAAGGATGTTCCTGAAATAAGTCCCGATATTGCAGTTGTTATTGATGTTTTGAGAGCTACAACCACAATTTCTTGGGCTTTAAAAAATGGAGCTGACTCAATACAAGTTTTTGCAGATTTAGATTTACTGAAAGAGTCTGCTACTAAGTGGCACGCTAAAGAGAAGCTTATGCTTGGAGAGAGAGGAGGGAAGAAAATTGAGGGCTTTGATCTGGGAAATTCTCCTTTGTCAGTTACAAAAAAAGTTGTTAATGGTAAAAGACTATTTATGAGTACGACAAATGGGACTAAATCATTGCAAAAAGTTCAACATGCAAAGCATTTATTTGCTATGGGACTCCCGAATAGGAAAGCAGTTGCAGAAAAAATCATTTCATTAAAAAGTGAAAACGTTTTAATACTAGGTAGTGGTTGGGAAGGCTCATATTCACTTGAGGATTCTTTAGCTGCTGGCGCTTTGGCTGCATACTTGGAACGGAACTGTGATTTTGAAATTAATATTCTGAATGACGAATTACAGGCTGCTTTGGCACTCTGGGATTTTTGGAAAAATGATATTTTGAAATGTTTAAAAACAGCAACCCATGGCAAAAGATTGACTAGTCTTGGAGATTATGAGGATGATTTTAAATGTTGCTCTGAACTTGATTGCTTAGATATTGTTCCAGCTCAAGTTGAAAGAGGTGTAATTCGTGCCTCATGATTTACGAATTGGTTCAATAGGAGTAAATTCTTGACTGATTTTTTGGTAGCTGCATTGCAAATTACGAGTACTTCAAATGTTGAAGCAAATTTTGCTCAAGCAGAAGAGCAGATCGAATTAGCTTCTAGAAGAGGTGCTGAATTAATCGGATTGCCTGAGAATTTTGCTTTCTTAGGAGAAGATGATGAAAAACTTACATTGGCTTCTGAATTGTCAATGAAGTGTGCAAATTTTCTCAAAACCATGTCACAAAGATATCAAGTTTTTCTTTTGGGAGGAGGTCATCCTGTTCCTGCTGGTGATGATAGGCATACTTTCAATAGATCAGCATTATTTGGTAAAGATGGACAGATTTTGGCAAAATACGACAAAATTCATTTATTTGATGTTGATTTGCCAGATGGTAATTTATATAAAGAATCTTTTACTATTTTATCTGGGGAGAAATATCCGCCCGTTGTAGATGTCCCAGGTTTATGCAAAGTAGGACTATCAATTTGTTATGACGTGAGGTTCCCTGAGCTTTATAGATATTTGTCTTCAAATGGTGCAGAGCTGATTATGATTCCCGCAGCTTTTACAGCATTTACTGGAAAAGATCACTGGCAAATCTTGTTGCAAGCAAGAGCGATTGAAAATACAACATATGTTGTGGCTCCAGCTCAAACTGGTATTCATTATGGGAGAAGACAAAGTCATGGCCATGCAATGGTAATTGACCCATGGGGTACTGTTTTATCTGACGCTGGAAAAACTCAGGGTGCTGCGATTGCTCCCGCGGATAAAGAAAGAGTTAAGAAAATTAGGGAGCAGATGCCAAGTCTTAGGCATAGAAAAAACAAATTGTTTTCAAAGTAATGTCAAAGTTTTTAAATAAAAAACTTTTTCATTATTTATTTGTTTTTTTATTTTTAAATTCTGCATTACTCCCAGTAAAATCTTCAAGCGCTCTAGCTGCATGGGTATTAAAAGCAAATGGTGTTTTAGAATTAAGAACTAAATCAAACACAAATTTAAAAGCATACTTTCAGAAGGCTAACCAAATTTATGGCGATAGATTCTGGGTAGATTTTCCTGGAGAATTAAAAAATCCCAGAAGAATAAAAGGCAATGGTCCAATAAAAGAAATTAGATTAGGTAAACCAGATAAGGGTAAAACAAGGCTAGTAATTGAATTTAAGGAAGAAACTTTTTTGAGCCCCTTGACTTGGCGAATGATTGGATTAGATCAAAATAGGTGGAGAATTAAACTATTCACACCAAAATATTCATTTAATAAGATTGGTGAAGGTATAGTTGAAAATAGAAAAACAAATTTTAAAGCAAATAAAAAATCAAGTTATATAAAAAAAAGGGTTAATGATTACTTGCAATTGCCAGACGTAAAACGTAACACATTCTCGGTTGTTATAGATCCAGGGCATGGAGGAACTGATCCAGGGGCAATAGGAATTGGTGGTATGCGGGAAGCAGATGTTGTACTTGAGGTTTCCAAAATAGTTGAGAAGTTACTTTCTGAGAAAGGAATCAAGGTAAGGTTAACTAGAAACAAAGAAGTTGATTTGGATTTACCTCCAAGAGTTTCTTTCGCTAATAATTTGGATGCTGATATCTTTGTAAGTATTCATGCGAATGCATCAATAGGAAAAAAAAGGAATATTAATGGGTTGGAAACCTTCTACTTTAGAGGGGGAAGAGGTAGATTATTAGCCACAAGAATTCAAAAACAAATTCTAAGAGTTTCCCCTGGGAGTCCTGATCGAGGAGTTAAACATGGTAGATTTTACGTAATTAAGAATACTAAAATGCCTGCAGCTCTCGTAGAAATTGGTTTTTTAACAGGAAGATTAGATGCAAGAAGATTAGAAAAAACTGCGCATCGTAAAAGAATAGCATATGCAATAGCAAAAGGCATCCTTGAATATTTTTCTAAATTAGGGTGAAACTTAAATTAGGTATATTTGATAGTGGTATAGGTGGTTTTACTATCCTTAATTCTTTGCTAAAAACTCGTAAAGATGTTGAAGTTTTTTATTTGGCTGATACAAAAAGAATCCCATTTGGAAATAAAAGTTTTAAAGAAATAAGATTAATTGCAAAAGAGATTTGCACCTTTTTTGAAGATAAGAATTTGGATGCACTTTTAATAGCTTGTAATACTACAAATGCATGCGCACTTGATATTCTAAAAAATAAATTAAATATCCCATGCTTTGATCTTATAAACTCAGTATCAGAATTAGTTAATAAACAAATAATTGGTGTCTTAGCCACACAAACAACTGTTAGATCATCATATTATAAAGTCGCTTTGAGTTCTAAAAAAAAGAACTTGATGATATTTCAACAAGAATGTCCAGAATTTGTTGAGGAAATTGAAAAAGAAAAACTGGATTTTAATAAGTTAAATTTTCTTTCGGATTTGTATTTAAGACCTCTATTAAATAAAAATATTGAAGAATTAATACTTGGATGTAGCCACTATCCTTTAATTTATAACTTTCTGAGAAAGAAAATAGATTCAAATATAATAATTATTGATCCATCGGAAGCGTTAATAAAAAAATTTAATGAAACTTTTGCTATTTCAAAAAATGACGGCTATGAAAGTCTTTCTTACGAAAATGTAAAATTCTTTGTTACCTCCGAAAAAGATGAATTTTTCAAAAAAGTAAAAAATTGGCTTGAAATTAATAAAGAAATTAGGTTAGTTAACCTCCGAAGCAATGTTTGATTCTTTAGTATGTAAGAGAGGTCAATCATGAACACAGTAACAAAACTACTACAACCAGTTGAAAATGATCTTGATGATCTTATTCTTGAACTGAAAAATTTAATTGGAGCTGGTCATCCAATTCTTCAGGCTGCAGCAGAACATCTTTTTAGTGCTGGAGGAAAAAGACTAAGACCGGGTATTGTTTTGTTGATTTCAAAAGCAATATCTAATGAATTCAGCCTAACAAGTAAGCATAAAAGGCTTGCTGAAATTACTGAAATGATTCATACCGCATCATTAGTCCACGATGATGTCGTCGATGAAGCCTCTACAAGAAGGGGTGTAGATACAGTTCATAGTAGATTTAATACCAGAGTAGCTGTCTTGGCAGGTGATTTTTTATTTGCTCAAGCGAGTTGGCACTTGGCAAACCTTGATAATGTAAATGTTGTTAAATTACTAAGTAGGGTAATTATGGATTTGGCAGAAGGAGAAATTAAACAAAACTTAAATAGATTCGATTCGGCTCAATCTTTTTCTAAATACATAAATAAAAGCTATTGTAAAACTGCATCATTAATAGCAAATAGTTGTAAAGCAGCTGGAGTCTTGAGTGATCTTAGTGATGAAAAATTAACCTCACTATACGATTTTGGGAGAAATATTGGATTAGCATTTCAAGTTGTAGATGATATTCTTGACTTTACCGGAAATGATAAACAACTAGGAAAACCTGCTGTAAGTGATCTTGCAAGTGGTTATCTTACTGCACCAGTTTTATATGCCTTAGAAGAAAATAAAAAATTGTCTGTACTTATTAACAGAGAACTTTCTGAAAAAAATGATTTAGAAGATGCTCTTAATATCATTATGAATTCAAAAGCCATCGAAAGTTCGAGAAAACTTGCTGAGGATTTTGCGATGCTCTCTAAAGAAGCAATAGTTTGGCTTCCTGATTCAGACTACAAAAGAGCTTTGTTGGCTCTACCAGAGTTTGTTCTCAGCCGTATTTATTAAATCTACAAAAAGCAATTTCCCAGCTAAATTAATATTAAAATTTTTGATAACCATAAATTTTTGGACTAAGTTAATTAAGCTTTAATTTATTAAATGTCTTTAAAAAAAAATTCAATTAATAACATCCTCGATGAAAAGAGAATTTTTCCTCCTTCTAAAGAATTTTCAGAAAAATCCAATATTAGATCTAAAAAAGAATTACTTAGTCTGAAAAAACAAGCATTAGATAATCCAATTAAATTTTGGGAATCTTTTGCAAAATCTGAATTGGATTGGTTCGAGCCATTTCAAACTGTATTAGATAGTGACAATGCACCCTTCTTTAAGTGGTTTAAGGAAGGGAAACTCAATATCACGTATAATTGCTTGGATAGACATATCAAGAGAGGTCGGGGAGGGAAAACTGCACTGATATGGGAAGGTGAACCTGGAGATAGCAAAAAATATACTTATGAAGAACTTCTAAAGGAAGTATGCAAAGCCGCTAATGCACTAAAAGCAACTGGAGTAAAAAAAGGAGATTTGGTATGTATTTATATGCCAATGATTCCTGAGGCAATGTTTGCAATGTTAGCCTGTGCAAGAATTGGGGCGCCACATTCAGTAGTCTTTGGAGGATTTTCTTCAGAAGCCTTAAAGGATAGATTAATTGATGGGAATGCTAAATTTATTATCACCGCAGATGGTGGATTTAGAAAAGATAAGGTGATAGAGCTTAAGCAAGCAGTTGATGCGGCAATTGAAAGTGGAGCAGATAAAGTTGTTGAAAAAGTTGTTGTTGTTAAAAGAACTAAAAAAAACATTCCAATGGTTGATGGTAGAGATTATTGGTGGCACGAATTACTGAAAGATCAAAAAGAATGGTGTGAACCTGAAATAATGAACAGCGAAGATAGACTTTTTATTCTTTATACTTCTGGCTCTACAGGAAAACCTAAAGGTGTAGTTCACACTACAGGTGGCTATAATCTTTGGTCCCATTTGACATTTAAATGGATTTTTGATTCAAAAGATGATGATATTTACTGGTGTACTGCTGATGTTGGTTGGATTACAGGACATAGTTATATAGTTTATGGACCCTTATCTAATGGCACTACAACATTAATGTTTGAGGGAGTTCCTAGACCTTCTAATTTAGGAGCATTTTGGGAAATTATTCAGAAATATAAAGTCTCGATTTTTTATACTGCTCCAACAGCAATAAGAGCATTTATGAAGTCTGGCCGTGAAATTCCTGATAAATATAACCTAGAGAGTCTTAGGCTTTTGGGCACAGTTGGAGAACCAATTAATCCTGAAGCATGGATGTGGTACAAAGATGTTATTGGTAAAAATAAATGTCCCATAGTTGATACTTGGTGGCAAACTGAAACTGGTGGTGTGATGATAAGTCCTTTGCCTGGAGTTGTTGCCACAAAGCCGGGTTCAGCTACTTATCCCTTGCCTGGTATTGAAGTTGAAGTCGTCGATAAGAATGGAGATAAGGTAATGGAGAACGAGGGTGGGTATTTAATAATTAAGAAGCCTTGGCCAGGAATGATGCGGACAATTCATAGAAACTCAGAGAGATATTTGGAGAGTTATTGGGAATATATTCCCTATAAAGGAGAAAAGAATGTATATTTTGCTGGAGACGGCGCTCGCATTGATGAAGATGGATATATATGGATTATGGGGAGAGTTGATGATGTTATAAGTGTTTCAGGACATCGGTTGGGAACAATGGAAATAGAATCTGCTTTGGTAAGTCATAAATTAGTTGCAGAAGCTGCTGTAGTAGGAAGAAGAGATGATCTAAAAGGTGAAGTTATAGTTGCTTTTGTATCCCTAGAGAAAGACGTGAAAAGTTCTTCAGAATTAATAGATAACTTAAAGAAACATGTTGTTAATGAAATTGGAATTATCGCGAAGCCCGAAAAAATTATAATTTCTGACTCACTTCCGAAAACACGGAGTGGGAAGATTATGAGGAGAATTTTAAGATCTTTAGCCGCAGGAGAAGAAATTAGTGGTGATATAAGCACTCTTGAAGATAGTTCTATTTTGGAAAAGTTGAAAGAAGCATCCTAATCAGATTCATCAATTAAACTGGAAATTCTTTTTATAGTATTTTTCTTGAGATCATCATCTGCCCAGTCTCCCAAGAAATTTTCTCTTAGTCCTGCACTAGCAATTATGGTATGTGTGCCTTTTAACATTATCCCCTTAGAATTGTCTTCTTTTCGTGCTTTAAGACAAGATAATAATTTATCTGTTTGATCTAATTCGTCTGAGTTGAATTTTATTAGGAAGTTATTTTTTTGATTATAAGTATTTTCAATTATTCGCAAAGTTCTTTTAGGACTTGGGCTGAATTCACTATTGAATTCTAATTTTTGAGCAATCTGTTTTAATAATGGAATTGATTTGTTAGCACTAAAATTATTGAAACTAATTGATATAAATTTTTCGCAATTTCTTCCGCCATCAGGAGAAATTAAATGAAGTTTACAGCCTAGGCTATGACCAATTCTTATTGAAGGAATTGATTCCCCTATTCTTTTAGATAAGGAGATTCGGCAATTTTTAAAATCCTTCCATGCTTTAATAGCAAGTTGTTGGTGATCAAATTGTGGAGTGTACCTGTATGCATGTACTGCATAGTTTTTATTAATTAAGCTCTCTATGAATCTTCTATAGGTTAAATCCGGTTTAGTAGCTAGATAACTTCCACCGATAAATTCCACAATTTTCTTGGGATTTGAAGGCCAATAACAAAAATTGTTAAACTGATATTTTGTAAAAGTCATTTTTTATAAATCTAAGTAAGTTTCGAAAATTATTTTCTAATCAAATTTCTTAATTTATATTAATTTAAAAGAAATTTATATTAAATGCGTCAATATAAATGAAAGTGTTTTCAGGAAATTGGAATTATACAATAAAAAAGAGTTGAATCAATTGGATTTTCTTCAGGATCAAATTAAAAGTGATCTTTCCGAAGAAAGTGTAACTAATCAAAATAAAAAATTTGAAAAAATTTTAATTCTTGATACTGAAACAACAGGTTTAGATGAAAATAAAGATGAAGTTATAGAGATAGGTTGTATTTTGTTTGATGTATCTCATAAATGTGTACTTTCACAGGTCTCATTTTTATTTCCAGTTAATAATAATGAAGCCGAATATGTAAATGGTATATCTGCAGAAGTAACTAATATTTCTCAACCATGGGAAGATGGATTGAATTTCTTTTTAAAACTTGTTGACTATTCGGATTTCATCGTCGCGCATAACGTAGAGTTTGATAAGAAATGGTTTGGTAAAGGAAGATTGCCTAAACTTAATAAAAAATGGATATGTAGTTTGGAGGATATTAATTGGTCTTTTCAAAAATCACTAAAAACCAGACCTTCAGTAACTGATCTAGCTTTATCTTTTTCAATTCCAGTTTGGAATTTGCATAGAGCTCTTTCTGATTGTTTTTACATATCTGAGGTCTTTAAAAAATGCGATAATTTAGAGGAACTTTTACTTAAAGCTACGGAACCAAGATTTCTATACAAGGCATTGGTTAGTTATGAAGAGAGGTCTTTAGCAAAAAATGCTGGGTTTAGATGGAATAGTCCTGTGCAGGGAGCTTGGTCAAGAAAATTAACTACTGATGAAGCTAGAAATCTTGATTTTAGAGTAGAGATTTTAAATTAATATTTAATAAATTTTTAATCAAGAAAATAATTAGTGCATTTTACAGGGCATCCACTTATTACCCATTTTATGTGCTCCAGTACATCCTTGTTTTAAGGCAGCCTTCTCAGCTTCTTCTTTGGTATTAAATAGATTTGAAAACATATTTTTCTCTTTTGAATTTAAAATTTGTTTAGAGTGATTATGATTATGGTTCTGAGAATTAGGTGAATATTCCCATACTCCCATGGTAGTAATTCCTGCAGAAATGATTCCCATCCCAACTACTGATAAATTAACTATTCCCATTGCTACTGCACCAAAAGAAATAACACCCATAGGAACTACTCCAATACTTATTACTCCCATTGGTACTATCCCTATTGAAACGATCCCAAGAGGTGCTATTCCAAAAGCAATTTTTTTTGGTTTTGTACCACAATGCTGAATCTCTTTATTTTTATTAATTTCCAATAGTTTTTCTAAATGTTAAATTAAAATTATCCCACAAAACAATCAATCAAAATTTAATTTCTCTTTAAATTAAAAATTTTGAATTATTTCTCAGAACTTTGAATAACTTAAAAAATCTTAGAGGAACGGTAGATCTATTACCTGATCAATTAATAAAGTGGCAAAATGTTGAGAAAATTATATTGGAACAGCTTTCAAGAGCATCTATCAAAGAGATAAGAACACCAATATTAGAAATGACTGAATTATTTATAAGAGGAATTGGTGAAGCAACAGATGTTGTTAGTAAGGAAATGTATACCTTTTTAGATAGAGGAGAGAGGTCTTGTACTCTTAGGCCTGAAGGGACTGCCTCTGTAGCAAGAGCCTTAATACAAAAGGGAATATCCTCTAACCCTCTTCAAAAACTTTGGTATATGGGCCCTATGTTTAGATATGAAAGACCTCAAGCAGGAAGGCAAAGGCAGTTTCATCAGTTAGGCGTTGAGTTTATAGGATACCAATCAGTAAGAAGTGATGTTGAAATCATTGCTATAGCTTGGGATATTTTACGAAAATTAGGAATAAAAGAACTCAATCTTGAAATAAATACCTTGGGTGATTTTGATGATAGATTAAATTTTCAAAAATCTTTTTTGAAGTGGCTTGAAATGAACAAAGATTCTCTAGATTTAGATTCTCAAAATAGAATTAATAAAAATCCTTTAAGGATTTTAGACTCTAAGAATATTCAAACAAAAAAAACTCTTGAAAATGCTCCAAGACTATTTAATTTTTTGTCTGAAAAAAGTCATCAAAGATATTCAGACTTAAAAAAACAATTGGAGATTTTACAAATACCCTACGTGGAAAACTATAATTTAGTTAGAGGTTTGGATTATTACACCCATACAGCCTTTGAAATTACTAGTGGAGCGCTAGGATCCCAAGCTACAGTTTGTGGAGGAGGGAGATATGACGATTTAATAAAACAAATTGGAGGGCCAAATACCCCAGCAATAGGATTCGCTATTGGTTTAGAGAGATTAATCTTACTTGCGGGAAAAGAGCTTGAAGTGCCAAGAAATACAGATATTTATATTGTTAATCAAGGCTTAATTGCTGAATCATTAGCTATTGATTTATCTAGAAAATTAAGAAATTATGATTTGTTAGTTGAATTGGATTTAAGTGGAGCCTCTTTCTCTAAACAATTTAAAAAGGCAAATAAATTAAAATCGAAAAGTATTATTGTTATTGGCGACAATGAGGCAGCTAATAAAGAATTTATTATAAGGCTGTTTGATAAAGAAAGTTTTGAGAATAAAGAAGAGGTTATATCTTTAGAGAATGATATTAAATTAGAAAAGTGGCTAAATATTAACTTACTTGTAAAGTGATGCTCTTCAAGTTAATGATATTTTTTATTTTTATATTTATTTTCTTTAATTTAAGAAATTTTCTTAAATTAAAAAGAAAAAAAAAAGTTTTTAAGGCTAAAAAATTAATTATCTTTAATAAGAAGAATCTAAATAACTGGATGAATTTAACTAAGCAAGAAAGATTTAATTTATCTAAACAAGAGTCTGTTATCTATCTTGATAAAAGAAAACTTCTATTAAACGAAATCAGAAAAGAATATAAAAAAATATCTAGAGAAAATTCTGAGGAGAACATTGAGGAAAAATAATAATGGAAAATTTCTGGACTTCTAACCAACCCATTAATGGATTAAGACATTTTGTTTTGGTAAATGAGACGAAAGAAAAAGGGAATATGATTTTTTTTATGGTTTCTGTAATTGATTCTGAAATTAATTTTAAAATTACTTATGAAGAATTAATAAATAGTGGAAATTGGTGCAAGGGATGGATCAATCTTCCTAAAATAGAATCGATTACTGAAGAATATTCTAATTATAAATTCAGTAATAAAGTAGATAGTATTGATGAGATATTCGTTAATAACGATTCTTCATTTAATATTTCTTAATTTGATATAAATCTTTTTATTCACTTCTCTTGATAAATACTAGGTTTTTTAATACTTAATAATTATTTAAAAGTTTTACCCCTTTCAAAAAAATAAAATTAACGTTATTAAGGATTAATAATATTTACTTAATTCAATGTTAGGGGATATATGGTGCTCATCTGAGTTGACCGCAGAAAAATTAGGAATAACTGAAATTAAACTTTCTTTTTTACGTGAAAATGGAATACTCAAGCCCGGAATTCATTGGAAAAGCTCTCCTCTCGGTCAGAAAAAACCTTGGAAGCCCAAAGCACTTTACAATATAAAAATGTGCAGAAAAATAATTAATAAATTTTATTTTGAACTAAAAGACAATATTGCAGCCTAAAAATAATATATTTTTTGGGAGATTAATTTGGAAGGATTTATAAAATCTCTATTCAATTAGGTTCTCATCTTTACACTCAATTAGGGTGTTTTGCAAAGTTGGATACAAGTTAATCATTTTTATATATTGTGGTGATTTTCTGTATGTTTTTGCAGCCTTTTTGTAATGAACTTCCGATTTCATTTCTAGTGAAATTTTTCTAGAAGACTTTTGAGAAGTAGTCATAATATTAGATGTCTTATCCCCTTTTTAATAATTGTTTGAGAATGAGGCAATAAACTGGATGTTTTAATGAAACAAAACATCGTTTAATGTCAGCAAAAAGAAATTTATCAAAAATATTTGAATTGAAAAATACTAATTACTTTAATTAAACTTATTTATCTGAGAATAATTTTTCTTTATTAAATCTACCTTCTTTACTCTTTGATATCCCAAATAAAATTTTTTGTTTAGTAATGGCTAGGATTACTAACCTTTACAATTTTGTTATGAATTCAACTGTTTGATGAAATATAAAGTATTCTCAAAACGTTTAAGCTAATCAATTCCTAAATGCAAACCTATGGAAATCCAGATACTACCTATGGATGGTGGGCTGGTAATTCAGGTGTAGCAAATCGCTCAGGAAAATTCATTGCTGCTCATGTAGCTCATGCAGGATTAATTGTTTTCTGGGCGGGTGCATTCACCCTTTTTGAACTTTCACGATTTGACCCAAGCGTCCCGATGGGGCATCAACCTCTAATCGTTCTTCCTCATTTAGCAACTCTTGGAATAGGGTTTGATGCTAATGGCGTTGCGATGGGAGACACTAAACCTGTTCTAGCGATAGCAATAGTTCACTTAGTTTCTTCTATGGTTTTAGCAGCCGGAGGACTTTTACATTCTTTACTCCTTCCTGGAAATTTAGAAGATTCTGATGTTGCAAGAGCTAGAAAATTCAATATTGAATGGGATAATCCAGACAAATTGACATTTATTCTTGGTCACCATCTAATTATTCTTGGTTTCGCAGTTATAGCTTTTGTTGAATGGGCAAGAGTTCATGGAATTTATGATCCAGCTATTGGTTCTGTAAGACAGGTTGAGTATGAATTAAATTTGGCCAAAATTTGGAATCACCAAACTGACTTTTTGACGATTGATAGTCTTGAAGAAGTAATGGGAGGCCATGCTTTCCTTGCTTTCGTTGAGATTACTGGTGGTGCTTGGCATATTGCTACTAAGCAAGTTGGTGAATATACCAAATTTAAAGGTAAAGGACTTCTCTCAGCAGAAGCTGTCTTATCATGGTCACTAGCTGGAATAGGCTGGATGGCTATCATCGCAGCCTTCTGGAGTGCAGCTAACACAACAGTTTATCCAACTGAATTCTTTGGTGAACCACTTGAACTGAAATTTAGTATTTCTCCATATTGGGTAGATACAGTAGATCTTCCTGATGGTGAGTATACTTCTAGGGCTTGGTTAGCTAATGTCCATTACTATTTTGGATTCTTCTTTATTCAAGGTCATTTATGGCACGCTTTAAGAGCTCTAGGCTTTGATTTCAAGAGAGTTACAAACGCTATCAGTAATATTGATAGTGCTACAGTTACTCTTAAAGATTAATTATCAAACTTCATTACTAATATTGAAAGGCTCCTGTTATTGGAGCCTTTTTTATTTGAAAAATTTTGTTTATTAATTTAGATTTATAATTATATGTTTTTGAAATCATTGAATATTTTTTCTCTACAGAATAAAGATATTTTTTCAAATTCTCTATTAATAAGTTGTTTTGGATTTCTAATTATATTTTTTTTCTTGATTTTTGGTAGAAGATTTAAACTTGCTGTTCAGCTCGAGAGGTTTGGACTGCCAATAGCAGTTATATCTGGAATTTTGGGTATATCTATAGGTCCATTTGGAGCGATACACTTTCTTACAAAAGAAACAATAAATGTTTGGAGTAATTTTCCTACTCCTCTTTTATCATTGGTCTTTGCAACTTTAATGATGGGAAGACCTATCCCCAATATAAATGGTTTAGTTAAACCAATTTTTAATCAATTTCTGCTTGCTCTTTCTCTAGGTTTCGGACAATTTTTTGTTGGTGGTCTAGTAGTTAAATATTTTTTGCCTCCATCTATGGATACTAATCCCCTTATGGGATGTTTGATCGAGGTTGGTTTTGAGGGGGGGCATGGAGCTGCATCTATCATTGGTGAGACTTTTAATAGATTGGATTTCCCAAATGGTTTAGATCTTGGTCTAGCTATGGCAACAATGGGTCTACTTTCATCTTCATTATTGGGGAGCATTTTTATTTTTCTTGGAAGAACTTTAGGTCTGTCAGATACAGAGGACATTTCTGAAAATAAAGATAATTTAAAAGAAAACAACAAAATAGGAATTTTTGGGGATTTAAGAATCTTGATAATAAACCTTGGTTTCTCTGGTCTAGCAATTTCTTTTGGAGTTTTGTTACTTAAATTTTTAAGATATATCTCAATTTATTTTGGTGACTTTTCTAGAGAAATTATTTTTTCACTCCCAGTATTCCCTTTTATTTTAATAGGCTCCCTGCTTATTAGATATATTTTAGAAAAAACCAAAAATACAGAGTTGATTTCAAATATTTTGCAAAGAGAGATAGGAATTTTATCTACAGATCTTTTGATTTTTACAGCTATGGCAAGCTTAGATATTGCGGTTGTTTTTGAAAATTGGATAATAATCTTAGTTTTTACTATTTTTGGTTTATTTTGGAATTTAATTTGTATTTCTTATTTTGCATACTTTATATTTGAAGATTATTGGTTTGAAAAAAGCTTGATAGAGTTTGGTAACTCTACAGGTGTAGTTGCCTCTGGATTGCTTCTTTTAAGGCTTGCAGATCCCAAAAATATTTCTAGGACTTTACCAATATTTACATCCAAACAGCTATTCGCACAATTAATTCTTTCAGGAGGATTATTTACAGTTTTGGCACCATTGATGATTTCTAAAATTGGAATTGATTATTGGACAGAAATTTGTGCTGTAATTACATTTGTAATTCTTCTTATTGCATTGATTTTTAATAAAGGAGAATTGAAAAACTCTCAATAAAAACTATAGAATGTTTTTAAATTTATTTTAATTCTATTTAAATGTCATTTACTCCCTACGATATACCACCTCAAGAAAATAAAGGGAAGTGGTTTAGGAGTCATTTACTTGGTAAGGAAATCGAACTTGGTGAATTGTATAGTCTAGGATCAAATGATCTGGATTTGCTTATGGCCGAGACTGCTGAAATCAGAAGCGACCTCGATTTTAAGGAAAAAAATATTGGAAAATTTAGGACTGCAGGATATTTTCTGGAGTTAGCAAGGATAATTGAGAAAAGGAAGTTGTTAGAAAGCTAACTAGATGGAAAAAAATTCTTTTTAGAATTTGGTCCCCATAATTCGTATTTATACATTAAGGATTTAAATTTTCTATTATTTTCAAAGGAATCTAACCAGTTTTTTATTGAGGGCTCCAAATAATTTGTTCTTTTTTGACTTTCACAAGCGATTTTAAATTGTCTTACAAATGGCCAAATAGACCAATCAGCGATTGTGGGATTATCTCCAAAAAAGTATTTGTTTTCTAAAAGAAGTTCGTTCCATCTTTTAAGAAATTTAATCGTCTTTGTAAAATGATACTCTTCATTACTATTCTGATATCTTGTGGCATATTTAAATCGATCTAAATGATATTTGAATTCGTTATCGTTTTCATTAATTATTTTAAAAATTTCTTCCTTTTTGTTATCTGGAAAAAAAATTAATTTAAGGTTTTCCTTTTTTGACTCTGAGAGTGCCCATAGGATAATTTCAAGACTTTCTTCAATAACTTCATTATTTTTTTTAATAAGTATTGGAACTGTTTTTGTGGTTGATTTTTTTAGAAAGTCTAGAGGTTTATTTTTTAAATCAATTTCTCTTATCTCTACTTTTATTTCACAAATTAATAGGGCCCATCTAACACGAATTGCATATGGACATCTTCTAAATGAATATAAAATATCGTTTGTCATTTTGTAAAAACTTTTAATTTACTTGATTCTTTTAGTATTATCTAGGAAGAAACAATATTAATTTTACAACTCAAATGTCGGGATATGTTTACCTTATTAGAGTAGGAGACCTTTATAGAATTGGTAAAACGGATAATCTTGAAAAGAAAATTAAGAAATTAAAACCAGATGAGTTATTAACATCAATTATGACAAAGGAGCCAGAAACTCTTGAAGCAAGATTACTAAGAAAATATAAGTCGCAAAGAATTCCTGAAACTGGTTATTTAAAGCTTTCTAAAAGACAAATTAAAGAATGCAAAAAGCAATTCGAATTAAAAGGAAGCTTACCTCACACTTTAGATGCTGAAGTTTCCATTACTCTATTTGCATCTTTTTTGTTGTTCACATTGAGTTCCTTTCTTTTTAATTATTTAAGTTTTGGATTTGTAAAAGCTTTATCTTATTCTTTTGGAATAGCATCTATACCTATGGTTGTATTATTTATTACAGGTAGTTTTGGTGGATACTTTTCTGAAGATTTATCTCTTTTTTCATTGTTAACTAATCGAATAAAAGGTTTATTTATAGCAATCGCAATGCTCTCAATGGCTTACTTAATTTTCAATTTAGGTTAAATTTCATGATTACAATTTAAGGCAATTTCAAATGGAACTGATTGGGTAGGCAATTTCAGAATAGTTGAGCATATTTCAGCAATATCTTCAGGTTGTGTCATGCTTGATTTTTCTAGTGAAGAGATATTTTGGGCCATTTCTGTATTAACCCAACTTGGACAAATTGCTGAAATCCTTATATTTTTATCCCAACCTTTATTTTTCATTGTTTGGCATAATCCCATCAAAGCAAACTTTGAAGAAGAATAAGCAGCTAAATCCCCTTTAGATCTTTTCCCACTCATTGAAACTAAAACAATAATTCTACCTTTGTCTGAGGCACATAAATGATCCCAAGAAAGCCTACATAAATTCCAAATTGCCAAAAAGTTTATTTTTAGTGTATTTAAAATATCTTCTTCATCACCATCTTTGAATAAGAAAGGAACTTTTGATAATACTCCAGAACAATTTATTACTGAATCAAATCCTCCAAATTCATCTACTGTATTTTTTATCCAATTTTCGGCTGTAATTTTTTTTAATGCATCATAATGGTTGATTATAATTCTCCCTTCTGGCCATTTATTTGGATCAATAGTGCTTCCTTTTAATGATTCTAAATCTCTTATGCCAAGACTAATTCTATTGCCTTCTTTTAATTCTTTATGTGCAATTTTTAGTCCAATACCTCTATTGGCTCCACTTATTAGTATGGTTCTCATTTTAAACTATATATTTGGAAATATTATCCTAAGTAACATTTTAAATTCTCTACCATGCATAATCATCAGACCTTTCTTTACACTCCATGGAGCCTTTATAAACATTATGCACATTGCATATACAATCTCTCTTAAGGAGAGAGTATCAGTTAGAAAACCATACCATTGATTTTTAGGTAGTTGGAAAAAACTACCAAAAAATTCTCTCAATAGTTTTTCGTCAAACCTCATGAGTTTTTCTAATCCAAATTGGTAAAGTGATTTCTTTCTAATTAATTCTTTTGACCATAAAGTTTCCCAACCTTTTCTAGCAATATTATAGGTACTAAGGTTTTTGTTTTTAATTGCTTCTGATACTGCCTTTGCGACAAGTGGAGCTCTTCTTAAAACATTACCAATTAAGTATCCAGATGCAGGATGCACCATTGAAGCAGCACCACCATATCCAAGTATTTGTTGTTTTAAATCTGGTATTGGCATATTCATTGGAAGAAACAAACCAAGCTCTTCATGTTGCATGCTTGTGATAGATATATTTCGATAAGATAGCCTCTTTTCCAGTCTCTCTTTTAAATTCTCCATTGTTAATGGATTTACTAAACCAAGAGATGTCTCTTCAAGAAAATATTTCCCATTCCCCATATCCATGGCATAAAGAAAAGTGGGCGGTTCTTTTTTTTTCTCATCATTAAGATGGTCATTTCTATAGTCCATTAATACAAACTGCCCTTTTTTAAGAGGAGGTTTACTAAAATTACCCACTATCCCATAACAAGTTTGGACTGCTAAAGGACCACAAGATTTTAATTTAAGAAAAACAGGGTCATATCCTGTTGCATCTACGACTAATCTTGCAGAGTAAGTCTTGCCATCTTTTGTAGTTACTGTACTTTTGTATTTTTCAAAATGTATTTTGTTTGCAAAGCCTTCATGCCATTTAATAAAAGATTTATTGCATTCATTAAACCAAAAATTGTGTAGTTTCTTCTTATCAAATAGTCCATAATCTAGTGAATGTTCCGTGGCTTTATTCTCGTCGTCCTGTTCTTCTAAAGCGCCATGCCCAAAAAAACTAACAGTATTCTTCCACCTATATTCAAGTAAATCCTGAAGCCCAAGTTGATCAACTTCTTTCCCCCAAATACCATAAGTGTTTGGCCAAGGTTCATCTGGTCCATTTGGAGAAAGCACTTCAACATCTAATTTTTCTTTTCCTAAAGCTGATGCAATTGCCATACCTGCAGGCCCTGCGCCCAAAACAAGAACATCTGGCAAGCTTTCTTTTGACATTAAATATAAATCTTATGATTAAAGAAATTTATGTGAAAAAGTATTATGTCTGCTAATATTTTATTATTATTCATCCAATACTTGTAACGAGAGTAGATTAATAATAAGCAAATTACTCAATTACTAGTGACTAAGTTTTCAGTGTTTTAACAATAATTTATAAGATTACAAAATAAAAAAGAACTTATATATTTTCTTATCATAAAAAAATATATAGTAATTTAAATGATTAAAAACAAAAATATTTTAATTACTGGAGGTAATTCGGGTATAGGGTTTTTTGCCATTATTAATTTACTAAAGACAAAAAATAATTTATACGTTGTAATAAAATCTGAATTAAGTAAGAATCAATTTCTCAAAATAATTGAGAAATATTTTGAGAAAAATTACATCAGGAAATATTTAAATATCATTGAAAATTGTGATCTTTCAGATTTAGAGAATATTAAAAAAATTAAAGATTACTTTAAAAGTAAAAAGATTTTTTTAGATGTAATTGTTTTAAATGCAGGATTACAATATACAGGTTCTTTTTACCCTAAAGTATCAAAACAAGGCGTAGAGTTAACTTTTGCGGTTAATCATCTTGCACATTTTTACTTGGTTAACATCTTAAAAGATTTTGTTAGAGATAATGAAGAATCAAGAATCATTATTACATCATCAGATGTTCACGACCCTAAAAGCTCAGGCGGAAATATAGGAAAGAAAGCAGGGCTTAACAATCTAATTGATTTTAGAATGAAAGTTACTGGTAAATTTTTAAATTTTAATGCTGATGAATCTTATAAAAATAGTAAGTTATGTAATATTTTGTTTGCTAAAGAACTTGTAAAAAAATTAAAAATATCCTCTAGTAAAATTTCTGTAATTACTTGGACTCCCGGTCTCGTAATACCAAATGATGATTTAGGTTTCTTTAGATATAGCAAACGTTTTAATCTCTCTGGATATTTTATTTTTTCTAATGTTGCAAAAAATATTTTAGGAATTTCTGAAAGTGTAGAAAATGCTGGTAAGATTCTTTCTGAAATTGTTTTTGATTCAAATTTTAATAATATTGGTTACGTTCATTTAAGTAATAAACTTATATCTTTTAAAAAACATAAATTAGTTGAAAGTAAGGTTAGTGATGAGGCAAATAATTCTGAGTTAGCTTCAAAACTCTGGATTTTAAGTGAAGAGATTTGTAGATCATTTGGCTTTGTTACTTTCAATATTTAAGGTTTGTGTTGGGAATGCAAACTCTATATTATTAACTGCAAATTCCTCAATAATTCTTAAATTTATAGATTGTTGAGCTTCCATTGCAGCAAGATAATTATTTGTTGGGATGTAATAAACAAGTTCGAAATTAAGACTGAAGTCGCCGAAATCTGTGAAATGACATCTATCAAAAGACGCATCTTTCGTCTCTTCAACTATTTTTTTAATTATTATTGGAATCAATTTCATGAGTTTTGGAGAGGTTTCATAAACAACTCCCAATTTATGCACTAACCTCCTTTTTTCCATTTGTGCGTAATTTGAAATTATTCCATTTGTTAGGGCGCTGTTGCTCATTACTATTACCTCTCCATTAATACTTCTTATCCTTGAAGATCTTACTCCTACTCTCTCAACCATCCCAAGGACTCCATCAGATTTTATAAACTCACCTTTTTGAAAAGGTTTATCAAGCAAAATTGTTATATATTCAAAAAACTCCTGAACTGGATCTTTCAAAGCTAATCCTGCTCCAATACCCCCTGCACTTAGTAAAGCCCAAATAGCAGTCATTTGAACACCTATATTTTGTAAGAAAAATATTGAGCCAATAGTCCATGTTAATGCTTTTATCAATGGAGTCAGTGAAGATACCATTGAACTAACTGAGGAATCATTAATTTTCGATGTCGATTCTGTTAAAGATTTTATTAAAACTTTGTTGAGAGCTTTTATAATGATTATTAATATAAATAATTTCAGAATATTTAATAAGACAGAGATAAAAGTTATTTCATCAGCAAAAAAATAGTCAATAGAAAAATAAAATGAGATAAGGAAACCTATAGGTTTTATAATTCCAGAGATCACCTCAAAAATAAAATCATCGAAATTTGTTTTTGTTCTTTTGGAGATCTTTTTAAAAAATATTTTTGAAAGTTTAGAAATTATTATCGACAATAAAGTTCCAATAAAAAAAATAGATATTGCAAGAAGGAAGTTTTCAGTAAATAATTTCATATTCAAATAAACCCTAAAAATTTATCTCTAATAAAATTTTAAATTATCTCTAAACAACAAACCAGTCTTAATTTGTCTTTAACTCATTATTATGTTTCTAATTTCTTTAAATTCTTTTCTATCCGCAGTTTTGCATAATTCAAAAATTATTGATTCAGTTGTTGTTAAGATCGCCCCACTCTGAGTCATCCTCTGTAATGCTATTTCATGATCTACCCTATTTCGACTTCCCATGGCATCTGATATGAGAATAACTTCAAGTCCTTTTTGTAAACAATCTAAGACTGTTTGTTGAATACAAATATGCGTTTCGATCCCACAAACTATCAAATTAGTAATTTTCTTATTTTTAAGTTCTTTCAAAAATTCTTGTATGTTAGCTAAGCTAAATTCCATTTTTTCAATTTTTCTAAATCCTGCTATGGGTAATAATTCAGGTATCGTTACCCCCAATTTGAGTGGGTTCTGTTCAGATATAAATATGTTTTCTTCTAAAATTTGGTAGGCATCTATCAGCTTTCTGATGTTTGTAATTATTGAATTCTTATTAAAAATTGGTCTTATTATTTTTTCCTGAACATCAATAATTAGCAATGCGTTAACTTTGGATGATGGTTTGTCTGAAGAGATTGCTTGATCCTTCATCATTTATTTTTAAAGATATATTCAACATAATATTTTGAAGAACTTTAGTAAACATTTTAAATCAAAAAGTTGTTTTACTCTCATCTAGGGTTATTATTGAGAATAGCTATTAGTTAATTTTGTCATTATCCTCGCAATACAATGTTATTTCATCTCCTCTTGGCGATGGTTTACATAAAGATGGGAAAAGGATAACTCCTCAGAGGCTAAAGGTTCTTAATTTATTTGAAAATATTGGATCTGGAAAGCATCTTAGTGCTGAAGAGGTTCATGAAAAGTTAGTTAAAACAAGCTCCAAAGTTTCACTAGCAACAATTTATAGAACTTTAAGACTTTTAGTACAAATGGGTTTGCTTCATGAATTAGAACTCAGTGAGGGTGGACACAGATATGAATTGCTTAGTAACGACACACCGGACCATCATCATTTGATTTGTATTAGGTGTGGAAGAACAGAAGAATTCGAAAATGAAGAAGTTTTAGAAGCAGGCAAAGTTGCAGCAAAAGTTAATGGTTTTAAACTAATTGAATCCTCTTTAAATGTAAGAGCTATTTGTCCTAATTGCATGTAGCAGTTTTTAACTTAAAGTCCCTCCACAACTTGACCCTGCTCCTGCAGTGCAAGCAAAACAATGTTCTTTTACAGCTACCCCGTAGTCAAAAGTAAATGATTCATCCAATAGATCAAAAAGTGTCTTTGGTCCTTTATTCTCTCGGAAATTTATCTGTTGGTTAAAGTCACAATCATAAATTTCTCCTAGCCAATTTACACTAATTGTCTTTTTACACATAAGACTTTCTAAGTTTTTTTCATTAAAATTTTCTTTTAGTAATTTGTAATAAGTATTTAGTTTCCCTTCTCTTCTAAGAGATTCTTCATATCTATTTATTGGCATATTAGTTATTGTGTATAAATTATCAAAAACGATATTATATTTTTCGAATAGTATTTTTTTATAATCCTTCTCCAATATTTCCTGAGAAGGAGGAAGAATTGGGCTTATAGGATTATAAACAAGATTTAATTGTAATCCATTTTCTTTCTTTCCATAGCCTAAATCATTAAGAATTTTTATGGAATTAATACTTTTTTCAAAAACCCCAATACCCCTTTGAAACTCAACATTATTTTTTTCGTAACATGGTAGCGAAGCCGTAACTATCACTTTATTCTTTGCAAGAAATTGAGGAAGATCTTCATAACCTTCTTCAAAAAAAATTGTCAAATTACACCTGTCAATAATATCAACTTGTTTTGTGCTCAAACTATTTATAAGGTTTTTAAACTCTGGATGAAGTTCTGGCGCACCACCAGTAATATCTAAAGTCTTGATTTTGTATTTTTCAATTATTTTTGGAATAAGAGCTATAATTTCATTTGACATCTTTTCTGTTCTTAGGGGACTTGAGTTGACATGACAATGTTTACAAGCCTGGTTGCATTTATAACCTATATTAATTTGCAATGTTTCTATAGGTTCTTTATATATTGAGGGGAATTTTTCTTTCATATATATAATTTATAAATTTTCATTCAAAAATTAAAAAGTCAACTATTTTTTTTAAAGTTTGATCTCTTATTAGCAAGTTCAATGAACCAACTTATATATTCTTTGGGACCATTCCTAAAAACCATATCAAACTTTAAGTTGTCATAAATATCACTAATTCCTATTAAACCAGTTTTTTTTGTAGAAGGTCTCTCAACTTCACCAGAACTACTATCCACAAAAATGATTTTATTATTAATATCAAATTCATTACCTAATATTTGTATAAATTCTAGAAAAGACCTATCACTTCCTCCTCTTAAATAACTTTTCTCATCATTATTTTTTTTTGATGTTACTGTGTCTCCAACTCCCACTATTAAAGGCATATCATCTATATGAATAGATCTTTTGCATAAATCAATCTTTTCTCTGAAAGATTTTGGCGAATTTCTAAAATTAAAATTAGTTCCAAAAGGAGCTCTGCCAGTTTTAATCTCAATAAATTTATTTAAAAGAAATAAAACTCCAGAATCTTTAACTGCTCCTTTGATAAGTAATTGTATGTCTGTTGAACCAATATCATCTTTAGAAGACAGTTTAATTGTTTCTCTACCATTTTTATTACCTAAATTTGGTGAAATATGAAGGAAAAATGAGTTTTTGAGGCCTTCGGATTCAGCTTTTAAGATGATTTCATTCATCATCTCTTCAAAACTAATTTGAATAAGCTTTCTTTTATCAGAATCTTTTTGTACTAAATCAAATAGACTATTAAAATTAATCGTTGGCGAAAAGCGTGTTTCACATATTGATTTTACTGCGTGAAAATTGATATCTTCTTGGCTAAGTTCAGGAAAAATATTCTTAACTATGAAATTAAATTTTGGTCTTATTAAACTAGGTACTTTTGATAAAAAATTTAGTTCTTTTTCTGAAACTCCTTCAAAACTTATTTCACCGTTGTTGTCTTGATACTCTACTCCACAAGCAGCTAAACCTCTTAAATATAGTTCTTTCTTTTTAGGCTCAGTAGTGCTCCCTAAACTCCTTTCTATTATTCTGTTAACTCCTCTTGGACCTTCATGTTCCCCGCATGTTAATACAAAGAATTCCTCGGCAAATTCTTTTACTGCATAAATATATTTTGATTCTAACTCTCTAGTCATTGGATCTTTAACTAAAGGGATACAAACTCCGTCAATGTCTTGAATAAATAAGATATTTTTAGAAGAAATTAATTGTTTTTGTTCCTTTAAATTACTTGCCATATATTCCATGTTTATAAATATTTCTCTTTTTATTAAATTTCTTTTTAAGAAATTATAAATTAAAAAATTCAATATTTACAATAAATAATTTGCTATGGTCAAAAATTGCTTTAATGTAGAAAAATGTTGTTAAGGGTAAGAAATTAAAAAAAATTATCAAGAATTTCCAAAAATGAAGAATAATTTCATAGAAAACATAAATGATGAAAAATATTTTTATTCATTGATTGAAGATATAGAGAACAGCAAAGTTGGATTCTACAGTGTTGGTTTATACCCTGCATCACTAGCATACAACTGTGCTATGCATGGAAAATCAAATAATATTCTCTTAGCTCCTAGGGAAGATAGAGATTTGTTAGGTGCTTTCTCAAATGATGTTCTTTCTGATATGGATAATGAGATTATTGAAAAGATTAAGAGAATGGGACATTATTCTTCAGAGGGGAAAAGAAAGTCTTTTGATCTAAAAGAGCTTCTCCTCGAATGTAAGATAGTAATTCTTGCTTCAAACAGTAATCACATAAAAGATGATGTTAAACATGCTTTAGAACTCAGAAAAACTTTAAAAAGAGAAAATGTCGTTCTTGGTTGTCTCGTCGGTTCTTTTTGCTTTGAAAATAAAAGTAAAACCCCTTTTATTCTCTGTAATAAATATCCAAATTTAGCTTTTTTTACAGGATTTCATCGTCACGGAGCTTTACGAAATCCTAATGATAGTTTTACTGCAAATTTCTGCCATCCTGATCCCCTAACTGCTTTAATAGGGGCTCGCATTTTGAACCAATTGTCCCCAAAAATTCAAGTTTCTCCTGGAGTTCATAATATTGAATGTCAATATATAAAATCAATAAAAAATATCTCATCCATATTTGCAGGTTTTGTAAATAACTTTCATTCCGATAAGCCAGGAATGCTACCTAGCATTAATACGATTTTGTTAACTCAATGTTTAGATCAGGCCGCATCAGTATCATTACAAGTTAGAAAAGAAAATAAATTAGAAAATAAATATCTTTCATTAAAAGAACTTGGATATGGTGAAGAAATAATTAGTGCAAAGGAAATAATTAATGATAAATTTTGTGAAAAAGGAGATTATACTTTTTCTCAATTAAATGCTGTTAAGGCTGATGTCTTAGGGAGTATGACTCTACCAACTGAAGGAAAACCAACACGCAATTTTCAAGCAGGACAAGTTTTATCAGATATGCTTTTGCAACTCAATAGATGTCCAAAAGATGTCTCAGAATTTGTAAATTGGTGTAATAAATACTCTCTTAGTCAAGGAGGTTTAGAAGGTCTAAAATCTTTAAAATTTTGGCCAGACATTTATAAAGAATTCAAAATCAAAAATAATAATTGTTCAATGATTAATCTTATTTATTTATGCTTTAATGCTAATTCAGAAGAAAAAAAAGAAATTTATAAGGTTTTAATTAGTTCAGAAGAGATCACTAATTTTTGCCAAGAATCTGTTAAATCTGAATTATCTTTAGAACTAAATGAAAAATTAAAAGGAGATTATCTTTTTAATGATTTTGAAAACCTTTACAAGAAATTGTTTATTAACAAAGAGAAAAATGATATTAAAAAAAATGAATTTAGTAATCAAATTTCTAAAAAATATCCAAGCTATATCAATGTATTGAAAATTATCAATAATTATTTTAATAATTGATTATTTATTTAATTTACTTAAAGGCTAAGTTCTTCATTTATTTACTAATCTTGATTGCGGGGTTAGAATTATTAAGGTTTTAAAAGGTTTTTTTGAAAAAGGAATTATCACATCGTTCTCATGAACTGAAAGCTCTTGGTTGGAATCAAGAAGATTTAACAAGATACGAAGATTTATGGGACTACAGTCAAAGATGGGGATTAATAAATTTAGAAAGAGAAGACAGACAGTTTTTAAAGAAAGCAGAAAAGTTACTCCCAAAGATCCAAAATAAAAAGATATCAGTTAAAAAAACTATTGAAGAAAAATCATATTATTTATGGTTAAATTTTTACCTCGATGAAATTAATATTTTTAGTAATTCTAATCTTCCAAAAAATAAACATGGTGTTTGGACACTCTTAATTGAAGAGGAAATTAAACTTCTTAAGGAATTACAACCAGTTATGGGTCTTCCAGATACTTTAAAAGCCAAAAATCTATTTGAGAATAGAAAGGAGCTTATAAATAAAGCTTTTAGCGAATTTGACGCTAAAAATAACGATAAGGTTTTCAATTTTGATGATGCTCTAAAAAACTCTGAAAAAAATGTTGGTAAGAATTGGAAATCAATTACTGAAAAAGATCCTGAAGCTAATAAAACTTTTCCAATAATAGATTCTGCAAATATTGACAAACTCAGATCTGCGATAAAAGATGATTTGAGTTTATATATGAAAGATAATTACCCTTCATTAAAAAAGGATTTATAAATTTTTATCTTTTTTTTTTTTTTTTGGGACTTTTTTAAGTTAAATAGATAATAGGATTATTTAAAAATTTTGAGCAACCAAAAGTTCGAGACTCTTCAGTTACATGCAGGTCAAGTGCCTGATCCAACCACAAATTCTAGAGCAGTACCCATTTATCAAACTAGTTCCTATGTCTTTGATAACGCCGAGCATGGAGCGAATCTTTTTGGATTAAAAGAATTTGGAAATATTTATACTCGACTTATGAACCCCACCACAGATGTCTTCGAAAAAAGGATGGCAGCTTTGGAGGGTGGTATGGCAGCACTTGCAACATCCTCTGGTCAAGCTGCTCAATTCTTGGCAATCGTTAACTGCATGACAGCAGGAGATAATTTTGTCTCTACATCTTTTCTATATGGTGGGACCTACAATCAATTTAAAGTACAATTTCCAAGACTAGGAATAGAAGTTAAATTTGCTGATGGTGATAGTATCGATAGTTTTAGAAATAAAATCGATGAAAAAACCAAAGCAATTTATGTCGAATCAATGGGAAATCCTCGTTTCAATATTCCAGATTTTGAGGGACTCTCTGCTTTGGCAAAGGAGAATGGAATTCCTCTAATAGTGGATAATACCCTTGGTGCTGGTGGTGCTTTAATAAAACCAATTGATTTTGGAGCTGATGTTGTTGTGGAAAGTGCAACGAAATGGATCGGTGGACATGGAACAAGTATCGGAGGGGTTATTGTTGATGCAGGAACCTTTGATTGGGGAAATGGTAAATTCCCACTTATGAGTGAGCCAAGTGCTGCTTATCATGGACTTGTTCATTGGGACGCTTTTGGTTTCGGTAGTGATATCTGCAAATCTTTGGGAGTACCTGATAATAGAAATATAGCTTTCGCGTTAAGAGCAAGACTTGAATGCTTAAGAGACTGGGGCTCAGCTCAAAGTCCTTTTAATTCGTTCTTGTTATTGCAGGGTTTGGAAACTCTAAGTTTAAGGATAGAAAGACAAACTTCTAATGCTCTTGAATTAGCAAAATGGTTAGAATCTAATTCTAATGTTAGTAGTGTAAATTATCCTGGCTTAGAATCTGATCCATATTACTCAAGTGCCAAAAAATATACTACTGGAAGGGGAATGGGTTGCATGCTCATGTTCTCTCTTAATGGAGGTTATGAAAATGCAGTAAAATTTATTGATTCCTTAAAATTAGCGAGTCACCTTGCTAATGTTGGTGATTCAAAAACTTTAGTAATTCATCCAGCTTCAACTACTCATCAACAACTTTCTGAAGAAGAACAATTATCTGCAGGGGTTACTCCCACGATGGTAAGAGTATCTGTAGGTATTGAGCATATTGATGATATAAAAGCAGATTTCGAACAAGCACTTTCACAAATCACATAGCAAAGGAGATTTATTGGCTTTAATAATTCCTAGCAATTATCACAAGATAAGTGATGTTGAGAAAAATCATATATCTTGGATAGAACCAGAATTGGCAAAAAGACAAGATATACGTCCTCTTAGGATTGGTATTTTGAATATAATGCCTCTTGGAAAACAGTATGAATTTAACTTACTACATCCACTTGGTTTATCTCCTCTTCAAATAGAGCCAGTTTGGATAAAGCTTAAAACTCACTCTTATAAAACATGGGATCTTAATCATCTAAATAATCTATACATAACCTGGGAAGAGGCAAATAATCCAGAACCGTTAGATGGAATTATTATTACTGGAGCACCTATTGAGCACTTAGCCTTTGAGGATGTTAAGTATTGGGATGAATTTGTGAAAATTGTAAATGAAGCCAGAACCTCTTGTGCGAGCACTCTTGGGTTATGTTGGGCTGGTTTTGCACTGGCTTATTTGGCGGGGGTTGATAAGAAAGTTTTTGATAGGAAATTATTTGGGGTATTTCCTTTAAAAAGTCTTGTTCCTGGACATCCATTGATGGGGACTCAAGATGATGAATTTATTTGTCCTCAAAGTAGATATGCAGGATTACCAGATTTGGAAATGGAGAAGGCTCAAAAAGAGGGAAAATTAAATTTATTGGCATATGGAGAAAACGTCGGATATACAATATTTGAATCTAATGATCAAAAACAACTTATGCATTTAGGTCATCCAGAATATACGGTTCATAGAATTGTTAGTGAAATTGAAAGAGACAAAGAAAAGGGAGATGTCCCTCCACCTGAAAATTTTGATGTAAATAGTTCAAAAACCGCTTGGAGATCTCATAGGAATTTGCTTTTTCAGCAATGGCTTTGGTTTTGTTATCAACAAGTTAGTCTAAATTAACTTTTTTAATGCGCACTTTCTAAACCACTTAATCTCTCAAATAAATTAAAACTTTCTTTATTTAATCCTACAATTTCAACTTTAGAACCACCATTCTTGAATTTTCTAATAATTTGCTCAAAAGCAACAACACCACTTTGATCCCAAATATGAGCTAAAGACATATCAATTAAAATATTTTCTGGATGTTCATGAATATCAAAACCTTGTAAAAAATAAATTTTACTTACGAAAAATAATTGCCCTTTTACTTTGTAGGTAGTTAAATTCTTTTCTTTTGCTCTTGAGACAGTTATAACTTTTGCGACTTTTCTGCTGAAAAGAATTGCAGCTAATGCAACTCCTGCAATAACTCCAAGTGCAAGATTATGAGGTTTTGTAAGCATAGTAACTGCAAAAGTCATAAGCATAACAGCAGTATCACTTTTAGGAATCTTTCTAATATTTTTTAATCCATTTATATCGGCTGTACTTATTGCGATCGTTATCATAATTGCTACTAAAGCAGCCATTGGTATGGCACCAATCCAAGACTTCAATAGAATTATCATAATTAGGAGAGATATCCCTGAGGAGAGGGTTGATAATCTAGATTTGCCACCATTCTCGGTATTCATTACAGATTGCCCAACTAAGGCACAACCTGCCATTCCACCAAATAAAGATGCCATAATGTTAGCGATCCCTTGTCCTCTCGCTTCTTTATTTTTATTAGAACTTGTATCAGTTACATCGTCTAAAATGTCTTGTGTTAAGAAAGTTTCCATTAAACCAACAAGCGATATTGCAAGTGAGGTCGGTAAAATTATCCCTAATGTTTCAAGACTGAAAGGTACTTTCCCATTTTCTATTGATCCAAAAGGCAAAGAAATACTTGGTAATCCATCAGGTAATTTACCTAAATCACTTACTGTTGGAACATCTAGATTAAAGAATATGCTTATTAGAGTAATTACTACTATCGCAATAAGTTGAGATGGGACTATTTTTGTGATTTTTGGTAGCCCATAAATAATTGCTAATCCTATTATTACAAGAATCCAAACTACTGGAATCTGAGAGTTAATTGGATATTGATTTATAGTTTGTTCAATTAATCCCTTTGATTCTTTAATACCTATTCCTAACTGAGGTAGTTGTGCTTGAAATATTAAAAGTGCTAATGCATTTACAAATCCACTTAATACTCCTGTTGGGACGAATCGCATTTGGTAGGCAAGTCTTAAATATCCCCAAAGTATCTGAAAAATTCCGGTTAATATTCCTGCAGCAATAAGATATGGTACTCCTAATCCAGGAGCTTGTGATTCTCCATAGGCAACAAGTCCTGTCATCAAAAGAGCTGTTGAACCTGTCGCTGAGGTAATCATCCCCCTTCTTCCTCCAACAATCGCAATTGTTATAGATAAGCAAAATGCACCAAAAAGACCAACTTTAGGATCTACGCCAGCAATACCTGAAAAAGCAATTGCTTCTGGAATCATTGCAAAAGCAACAACTAAGCCAGAGAGAATATTTGACTTTGGATCATCTAACCAATTTTTAGATAAATATTTTGAGAAATTTGACATTTTAATTTTCTTTATAGTTATGAAGTTACCTTATAAGGGAGGCAAAATACTTTTTGGATCAAAAATATTCTTTAATGTTTTTAATTCATCGATTCTATTACCGAAAGCTAATTTAAGTTCTTCCCTATGAGAATTTAAATGATTATGCAATTGGGCCAAGTGAATATTTGGATAAAACCTTCTAAGTTTACTCCATGATTTATACATCCAGTCCATCACGACTTTTTTTTCTTGAAGATCATTTTTTTTCCATGATGCATATATCCATGGTTTCCAAGTACTATTTCTATGAATAAAAAAGCTTGAACCATGAATTAACTCTTTAGTTCTAAAACCCAGTTGTTGAGAAGCAATGTAGCAGGCCTTATTAGGTCTATTCTCCATTATTTCGTTCAAACATTTTATAAAAATTGGAATATCATTTTCTAAATCTTTTCCAAGAAGACTGATAACCTCAGAATGGTTATTTGAATTCAGCTCATATAAATTTAATTCCTTTGGGAAGAAATTTATTTCGTTAAAGTTCTCATAAAATTTTTTTTCTAGAGCAGGAAATTTTTCTAAAACCGATAAGTATTCTTCTGTTCTTTTATCCTCTAAATAATTTTTGAGTTCAGCAAAAATATATATATAAATTTTTTGAGCATATATCCATTGAAGACTAATATTTTCTGGAAATTCTTCAGATATTCTAAGTATTTCTGAAAGCTCATTTAGATTTACAAATCCTTCAATAATCTCAATAGGATTAGATTGGATAGTATTAAGACCTATTTCGGTAATGATTGAAAAGAAGGGTGCGGCTCCTTTAATTGCTTCCCAAATCAATTGTTTTTCTGGACTTATTCGATCTTTTTTTAAAGAGATAAATTTGCCATTACCCAAGAAACCTTTTATTGATTCAATATTATCAATTGCTAATCCGTTGGCTCTACTGAGTGGGCTTACTCCACCAGTCAATATATAGCCTGCTCCGGGAAGTTTAGAAAGTCCAATAGGAAAACTTCGATTATATTTTTCTAAATGATTTATCAGATCTCCCATTATTACTCCACCTCCAATTGTTACTAAATTGCTCTCTTTATCAAAGTGTATTTTGCTGTAATTTTTTCTTAGATCAAGAGTCTTTAAACCATTTTTGGCACAGCTAGAAGTTGTACCTCCACTGCATACGCAAAGATGCTCTAACTCTTTTTTAGAATAATTATCTTCATTAAATAAGGAATCATCAATGTCATAAATTAATTCCTTAAACTTTGCGTCCTTTGAGTTAATATTTGGAATTTCAAGCAAGTTTTTATTTTTTTTCACTACTGAATATTGTTCTTTACTATTATGGTATAAGTAATGACTTAATTTTGGATAACTTAGGTTCGAAGTTAAATAATCAAGTCGCGATTCTTATCTGCGGACACGGGAGTAGGAATAAACTAGCCATTACCGAATTCCAAGAATTAACTAAACTCATCCAAAAAAGATATCCCAACATATTAGTTGAATATGGTTTTTTGGAATTTGCCAAACCTTCACTTATTGATGCTCTAGAGAATTTAAGAGTTCATTCTATAAAAAAAGTAATTGCAATACCCGCAATGCTTTTTGCTGCTGGCCATGTAAAAAATGATATACCTAGCTTGCTTATGAATTATTCAAGTAAAACAGGTATTGAAATAATTTATGGAAGAGAATTAGGCATTAATAATTTAATGATTAGCGCAGCTTGTGAAAGAGTAAAAGATGTATTTAAACAAAATAGTACTCTCAAACCTGAAGAATCATTATTAGTTGTTGTTGGTAGAGGCTCTTCTGACCCAGATGCAAATTCCAATGTTTCAAAAATTACGAGAATGATCGTAGAGGGAATTGGTTTAGGGTGGGGAGAAACAGTTTTTTCTGGTGTAACTTTCCCTCTTGTTGAACCTGGTTTGAAAAATGTTTTAAGACTTGGTTATAAAAATATAATTATTTTCCCTTATTTCCTTTTCTCAGGGGTGCTAGTTACAAGAATCAAAAGGCAAAGTGATTTAGTTGCGATTAACAACCCACATATTTCATTTATACATGCAAAATATCTTTCATCACAGTCTCATGTGGTCGATACTTTTGTAGAAAGGATTGAGGAGATTCTTAACAACAATGGTATGAATTTTATGAATTGCTCCACTTGTAAATATAGATCAAATTTATTTGGCTTTGAAAAAGAAGTTGGAATTTTACAAGAAAGTCATCATGATCATGTGGAGGGGTTGGGTGTAAGCTGTGATTTATGTGATCCTGAATGTAATGGTGCTTGCGAAATACAAAATCAAATCCAAACTCATAGACAAGAACAACCAAATTTAGGAGAAGGTGATAACCCAGAACATGATCATGGGGAGTCTCATCAAAATGAACATCATCACCATAGTATTTATCCAAATTCAAAACACCCTTTAGGCCCTGTCACGCTTCGCTTGCTAAATAAAGATCAAATCTTAAGAAAATCCGTTGAAAATAACTGAATCACCTGTCTCTTTCTCGACTAAGTCTTAATAGACTCAGTATATATAAGTATTCTTAATATAAAATCTTGAAAGTATTTTGAGCTATATTTTCCACAATTTAAAGGTTGTTTTCCACGTCCAAATCCACATAGGATTAGAAATGCCAGCATTTTTTTAAAAAAACAGGACTTCAACATTATTGTTGACTTTTCTTTAAAATTTAATCAATTTACTTATTTAAAAAGTATGTTTTAAAAAAAATTAATTTATAACATGAGTCTCATTTAATAATTCAAAAAGTTTGCTTTTAAATCTTTTTTTGACTTTTGATGAAAAAAACATAAATATAGTTATGTAAAAAAATATAAATTTATGGACCAGACCAGCCAAACAAATTTAACTGATATGAAACTCGAGAGGTGTTCTTCAAATAAAGTTTCTTTAGAAACAGAGCTTTCAGAAACTCTCTATAACACTATGAAGGATTTCGTATTAAGTAACCCAACTTGGGATCAATATAAACTTATAAATTCAGCATTAGCCACCTTTCTCGTTCAAAACGGATGTACTGATAATGCTGTCTCAGAGATTTATTTAAATCAATTATTTACACCATCTAAGTCTTTTTAATATTTAAACATGCTCTTCTGCTCAAGGCCATCATTGTAAGCGTTGGGCTCTGCCAGGATGATGTTGGCCAGCATGCTCCATCTAGTACAAGTACATTTTTACATCTCCATAATCTATTAAACTTATTAACTACGCTATCTTCCTCATTAATTCCCATTGGTGCGCCCCCTACTTCATGAATGTAATATCCGGGAGGAGGAGGACTATCTGAAAGTGCGATCAAATTTTTTGTAAAAAAATTACCCAATGGGATATTAACTAGTTCATCAATATTTTTTATTTCTCCATCTGCGGCTTCTATTGCTTTTCGTATTGTGTTTGCCATATGTTTTGCCATATTCAACTCATTCTCACTCCATTCGAATTCAATATAGGGAATTGGAATTCCCCATTCATCGGTATTTCTTGAGAGAGAAACTGAGTTTTTCTCTCTAGGAAGAACCTCACCATGAGCTATTAGAAAGCCAATGGATTTGTTTTGATCCTTTTGCAAAAATTTAGGGATCCCTAATCTATCTATTGCTCCCCAAATTCCATAACCTCTATGGAAATTTATGTTGTCAATTCTTGGTAAATTTGAACCAAATGGAATGAAGAAGCTGCCTGCTCCAGAAAGATCGGGAGACTTAGATTTATCTAATGGTTTTTCTGAGTTTTTTGTTTTTGGGACTGAAAAAAATCTACAAATAGATAAATGATCCATAAGATATTTACCTAATTTCCCTGAATTATCTTTAAAACCTGAGGAATTTGATTTATGTTCTGAGTTCAGGAGTATTCTCAGTGTTGAAATTGTTGATGCGCAAAGAAGAATTAAATCACAGTTTAATACTTCTTTGCATCCATTTTCTAGGTTCACGATCGTTAGTTTTGATGCAAGCTCTGTTATCTTGTTTATTTCAAAAGACTCCACTAGGTGATTAAAGATAATTTGTACATTCCCAGTATCTAAAGCTTTTTTTAAAGTGCTTCCCAGACTAGAGGACTTTGGCCATTTTTTATCTTTCACTGATGAATTACGGTCAAATCCTCTTGATTGGATAAATGGATAGTTTAATTTTGATTTAACTTTGCTTCCAAAAATATTTTCGCTTTCTGTAAGAGGTATTTCACCAATGTATTTACCGTTTGGGACCTCCTTGATATTATCTTTTCGTCCATAGATTCCACAGAAACATTCAATGAAATCATAATGAGGGGATAATTCATGGTATGAAATAGGCCAATTTGGTCCGAATCCGTCTTTTTGGGCTGGATGAAAATCTTCTGAGGAAAGTCTTAGTGTTATACCTCCCCAAGTTAATGATCTCCCCCCATATTGTTTACCTTGAGTCCAAAGGAAGGGCTTATTTTTTGGGAAGTCATAAGGATGCTTTAATTCATTTGAATACAAATCCGGATTATTTTTCCAATAACCTGGATGTTGGCATTGATTAGTATGCTTTTTTGTTAAAACTCCTGATAATCTTTTTAGTGTACTTTTTGGCTCATAATTGCTAGCCTCAACCCTTTTAATATTTGGTCCAGCTTCTATTACTAATACTTTTATCCCCTGTTCGGCCAATGTAAGTGCTGCTATCCCTCCTGTAGCTCCAGAACCAACAACAATTGCATCATAAGGATTTATATCCAAAATCTAGTAAGTGATTTGACATTTCAATAAATATAGCATTCAGTAAATAATTGATTTTTAGATTTCAGCTTAAGAAGTTAGAATTTCATTAAAGTACTAATCAAAAAAATGAGATTTATAATTTTAACTGTTTTAATATTTGTTTTAACCCTTCCTTCTAGAAGCTTCGCTGCATTGGATTATGGTAAACAATCCCTTGTAGGAGCTGATTTTTCAGGAGCTGATTTAAAAGGAGCAACTTTCTATTTAACTGATTTACAAGACGCAAATTTATCAGGTTGTGAGCTCCAAAATGCAACTCTTTATGGAGCAAAATTGAAAGGTACTAATATAAGTAACTCCAATTTAAGAGAAGTAACTTTAGACTCAGCTGTTTTAAATGGAACGGATTTAACAAATACTAATTTGGAAGATTCTTTTGCGTATAGTACACAATTTGAAAATGTAAAAATCCAAGGCGCAGACTTCACTAATGTTTTTTTGCCAAAAGATATTGTTAGAAAATTTTGTGAAAGTGCCTCTGGTACTAATCCATTCACAAATAGAGATACCAGAGATACTTTAGAATGTGACTATATTTGAATTTATGCACATAGAAGCGTTTTTTTTATCTTCCTTTGCTTATAAAGTGATCTTCCAACAGGCCAACCTAAAGTAGATAAATGTCTCATAAGAGAACTTGAGTATTTGAAATAAAAATTATCTGAATATTTGATACCAAGTTCTTTTAAAGTGTTTATTAACAAAAATAGCTCTTTCTGATTTCCTTTTTTTCTATCCAATAAAATTAATGACTCACTTGATAATATTTTTTCTAGAAACCTATCATTTTCAGCAAAACCAACTTTAAGTGAATTAAATTTATCAGAATAAAGAGTATAAATTATTCCATCTTTGAATTTATCTATAGAATTATCTACATTAAAGCTTGTTGATATAAATGTTTTGTATGCTTTTATGATTTTTCTGTTATTCATAATTATTTGATCTCATTCTGAGCCATTTCGTATTTCTCCAAAAGATTATTTACTTCTGCAAGTGCAATCCTCTTTTGACAGGCCGAATCATATCTATTAACTGCTATTGAAGGTATTGAACCTTTGCTTTTCATTTCCCTTATTCCAGTTTCTAAACACTGAAAAGCAACACTTGATAGGTCTCGACCCTCTGCTGCTGCCCAAACTTTCAAAAGGTAAGTAAGATTTGATGGTACTGAGATTTGTACTTTATTTGAATTTGATGTATTTAATGCAATATCATCGAGACTAATTTCTTTCGCGGAAATAGTTTCTTTTACTTTTTTCTTCAAATTTTTTACTTGGCTTATAGTATTCTCTTTATTCTTGATTTTTTGTTCTATTTCAAATAATTCTTCTTCAGAATTAATTAATGCTTCTAATGCCCATTTAGCATCATCTTTCGCAATGGCGGTTCTATTAAGCCATTCATCTCTTATTTTTGACCAATTACTAGGCATAAGCTTTATGCGATAATTCTAGAATAAATCAATCTAAATAGATTGTCTATAGATTTGATATAGATTTAATATTGATTACATAAAGTATTAATTTAGCTGGTTTTATTAGGATCTCTAACCTTATAAATAATGCTATTAAGCATTTAAAACATTAAAAAAAATTTGAATTATGATTTTACAGGTAATTTATAATATAAATTTGTTCTTATTTTTCCTTTGATTTCAAACGATTTATTAGATAATTCGTTTCTTTTCTTAAAATATTAGTTATTTGTTTATTAAATTAAAAAGTTTCCGAGCTTTTAATCTCTTTCAATAAGTTCAATTTTATATCCATCAGGATCCTCAACAAAAGCCAAGACGGTAGTACTGTTTTTCATGGTTTTAGGTTTTGTTGTTACTTTACAGCCATTATTTTCTAATCCATGGCAAATAAGATGAATATCTTTTACTCCAATAGCTATATGACCATATTTATCTCCAAGCTCATAGTCATCTGACTTTTTATCCCAGTTATAAGTTAATTCAATTACGGTGTTCTTTTTTTCTGAACCATAGCCAACAAATGCCAAAGTGAATTTTCCATGAGGGTAATCCTTTTTTCTCAATAAATTCATTCCTAATCTATTAACGTAGAAATCAATTGATTTATCTAGATCTCCAACTCTCAACATTGTATGAAGGATGCGCATTTTGAATTATGAACCTATATCAATTATCTAATATTTAATAGCCATATGCCAAAGTTGATATTTTTTGTGGCTAAGTCATAAATTAAATTGAAAAATATTAGGTTAAAATCTTAGAACTATGTTTTAGTAATCTATTGGATCAGATATTGCAAAGATTATCATCAGTATTTTTTTATACTTTGCTATTAAAGGCGGCAAAACCTTTTGGAGATTATTTGTTCAGTAAATATTATTTTTTATATATATTTATTGATCGTCTTACTTCTCCAATAGAAATAATTGAAAAATCATTACCTTTTGGCAGCTTTTTCTTTTTTATATTATTGTTTGCAGGATTAGTAAGGAACCCAAAAGTACCCTATTTCGTTAGATATAACGTATGCCAAGCATTACTTATTAATATTGCTTTGATAATAATTACATATCTCTTAAGTATCTTATCAATTGTTGAATTTGATTCAATTATTTCTATATTTTGCTCAATTATTTTTATATTTACATTATCTATTTTTATTTATTCTATTTCTCAATGTATTTATGGAGTTGAACCTGAAATACCCTTTATAAGTAAATCTGTAAGAATGCAAATTTAAAAAGATTTATAGATTTACTTACTTTTTCAGCACTTATTCAGAATAGATTCCCATCTTTGTTGGCTTGCTTTTATTGCTTGCATTGGTGGATTAGTTCCCTCTATTTCAAAGGCTTTAATTAAGGATTTATTTGCTAATAAGCCTAGTCTTGCTGCCTCTCTTTGCCTAGAGCATACTTTTTCCCTTGAGCCTCCTTTTAGACTGTTTTCGATTTCTTTTAGAATCTGGCTAGCTTTATTGGATTTAGAATAAAAATCATTCATATAAAAATCAAGTGCCGTATCAGCATAAATTTCAACTGGAGAGATGATTGTAATTAAGCAGACTAACAAACTTGTAAATACAAATATTTTCATAAGAATCTTAAGTAAATTTTTTATTCGATCTCTTTAATACTAAATAGAAGGTAACAACGCTAATTGTTCCAGATGGGCCTATTAAAACGTGCCAAAATTGATCACCACTAATTGAGAGATTTGTTCCAAAAAAAGTTGTAGAAAAAATACCAAATATTGGGTAAAGGATAATAAGCCAATCTTTAAAAACTCTTTGCCAATTAATTATTAGAAAAATACTTATTATTACTTGGAATAACAGTGATATTGATTTATCTATTATTAGGTAAGAAACTATTGAACATATTGATAAAAAAAGATTTGTTCTTATAGTGAGTTTATTATTAGTAACTGATATTGATAAAAGTGTTAAACCTAAAGATAGAAAAGAATAAAATAACCAATTATATATTGAAGAATGATCAATATAAATCCAATCTGTTTGAGTATGATCTATCATTTCAAACATAGAAGCTAAACCCATAAAAATAAAACTAAAAGGAATTAATGAATTATTTTTAATGTTTTTGAATTTGCGGATAGATTTAATCCCAATAAATAAGGGAATAATAACTGCTTGAAAATGTGCTAAAAATAAAATTGAAAAAAACAAATTAAATTTTTAAATCCTCATCTTAGATCAATATTTAATAAAAAATATAGTATTTGATTATCTTAAAAAAGAAAAGTACCATCTCAAAACAACTATTATTAGTATTGTAAGGACGAAAGGAAAGGCAGGATATCGCGTTTGAAAGTCTGCAGGTGGCCAAGGTGACCATGATATGAGCCTTCCTTGAACTTTCTTTGGAGGTTTTGATCTCTTCACATTTGATGTAATAAAGTCGTTATTCGCAAAACCTTTATTCATAATTTCTTTCAAAATAGTATCTTAATAATATATTGAAAAGAAAAGCTTAATGAGGCAAACCCTAAATTTGTTTTTGTTATCGCTTTAAAGTTAATAATGGATTTTATTATTGAAAAAATAAATCACTTTGAAGTAATAAGTGGTTAGTAACGACTTTTAATTCAAAGAAAAAATTTAAATAAGTTTATTTTGTTTCGGTCTAAAATATAATAATTAATAAAGTTTAAGAATAAAATTGAATAAACGAATTTTTTATAAAAACTTACTTTTTTTAACCATTATTTCTGGCTTTGGTTTATTTAATGGAATTAAGGCAGAAAGTGATAATTTCGACTACGTAAAATCATGCAGAAGTTATCCTTACAAAAATGGTATTAATTTTAAGATTAGACCAAACAATTCATTTCAAATTTTATCAACTTCAAATATTGAAGTATTAGATAATTTTGTATCTTTTGCACTTGATGAGGCTGAATTAACGGCTAAAACAAATTTAGCTGATTTCTTGAAACTGAATGATATTTCAAGTGAAGAGGATCTCATTAAAAAATTAAACATCCGAAAAGATGGAAGACTTATTAGAAGAAAATCTCAAGTGCAAAAGGATATTGATTTTTTTAAATTTATCTTTATAGATGGATTTAAAGGAATAGTTTTGATTGATAGTTGTCTTAAAAATGGAAAGAGCGTAATAGTGACTGTAGAAGTGACAGATAAAACTTATAAAATGGCTGAATTTTTAGAGAAAAGAATGAAATAAAATAAATATTAAGAAAAATTTAAGAAAATAAGTTACAGTATGTTATTATTTTAGCAATTTCTTAACTCTCGACATGAAATTCTCAATACTTCCTGTATGTTTGATTTCTTCTTTAGCTTTATTAAACCCTACGGCAGCTATTGCTGAAGGGACTTGCGAAGGTTATAAATACAAGGGAAAACAAAGCAAAATAGAACCTACTGAAAAAGGTCTTAAAATTGTCACAACAGCTCAAGCCTCTGTATTAGCCGATGATGCTGATTTAGTTGATATGGCTTTGGAAGAAGCAGATGCTTCTGCAAGAACGATGATTCAACAGTTTATTAAAACTGAAATAGATAGCAGAAAAGATTTTTCTGATAGCTCTGTACAGAACATAACTATTAATCCTGATGGGAAAAAGTTTGATGTTGAGAAAACAAAAACGCAATTAAAAGAAATGTCCTTAGCAGCAGCTGGCTTACAAAGAGGTGTTGTGCCATTAGGTAGTTGTTATACACCAGGTAAATTTGTGAGAGTCACTGTTGGAGTAAAACCTGAAACAGTATTAGCAGCTGGAAATATGGATGCAACTATGAGTGGCCCTTTCAAAGGCATAGATCAGTCTTCAGATCAATCTGGAAATACAGTTGATGGTGTATCGGCTGACCGAATGGGACCTTACAACACAATGAAGGGATATTCAGGTCTCAACGAAGATTTTTAAAAAAAACAACTCATAGAATTTTTTTAGTTAGACAACGTTCATATTAGGGATTTTTCTAGTTTCAATTTTTATTTTTGTATTAAAAATGTTTAGTAAGTCAAGCAAGGTTTTCATAAAAGTTTTACTTTTAACTTTGTTAACGCCTTTAAATCCCTCTATGGTTTTATCCAAGAGTATTCTTCATGATAATACTAATGAGGTAATTGCTAATAACAATAATATTGTCACTGTTGAGGTAAAAGGAAAAGGCTTAACGATAGATAAGGCTATTCAGAAAGCAGCGGTAAATGCTTTAAAAAAGGTCGCAGGTACTTTTATTGATTCTGAAACTTTAATTAAAAATGAAATAAAAATACAAAATGATTTAGTAGATAAAACAAAATCTATGAATAAAAAAGTACGAAATTATTCTCAAGGATCTATCCAAAATTATGAAGTTTTAGATTTTGAAAAAGTAGGATCTTTTTACGAAGTTAACGCGAGATTTGATGTTAGGCTTGCTGAATTTAAAACTTATATAAAAGAGCTTGGATATGGTTCGAAAAAAGTTAAAAAGGGATTATTTGCAAAAGTAATGTCTGAGAACAAAGAATCTGATAGTAAGATAGGTTTTTTTAAAAAGGTTGTTCTGCCTATTAGAGATGCAGAAGTATTAGATATTTCTATAGGAGAACCAGTTTCTGCAAAATCTTTTATTGCTCCTTCTAGAAAAGATAACGAGACTGTTATCAGTAAAGGTTATGGAAGTTCTTTGGATTTAGCAGTCCAAGATGCAGCAGCTAATGCATTAACAAAAGTAGTTGGATCGTTTATGGATGCAGAAACGTATTTACGAAATAAAATTGAGATTCAAAATGCAATAGTTAAACGTTCTAAGAATATAAGTGTTGATGTAAAAGATTACTCCAAAGGGTCCATAACATATTTTGAAGTTACAGATCAATCAAATAGGGATGGAGTTTATAAAGTTGAGGCAATCGTTACAGTTGGATTAGATGATTTCAATACTTATTTAAATGATTTGTTTGCGTTTGGCTCAAATGTTTCCTCGTATTCAGATAGTTTATGCATGAAAACATTTGGTTATGATGGAGTATGTAATAAAGATTTCAGTTTTTTCAGAGAAACTAATTTAGTTCCAGATAATACTATATTATTACCTTTCCAAATAAGTTTAAAAGATGGTTTTCTAGAAAATATTAATACCATTTTGAGTAAGATCAAGAGTGAAAAGATCGCATTTAATCCTTCACCTTTTAGTTCTTATAATTTTTCTGATTTTGACCCTACTGAGGATCATATTCTAACTATTATCGAACTCAATCAAAATAAACCAAAAGTAAATAAATATGTTTTAAAAGGTGCTAAATCAACCTTAAGAAAATTAAATTCAACATCAAGAAAAAGTCCAGATGAAATAATTTTGTATGGTATTTCTTGTGGTTTGAAAGATGGATCTAAGGTTGAGAGCAAAGAGTTAGAAATACGCTTTTTGGATGAAAATGGTGTCTCTCTAAAAACGGTGAATCCTAATTGCTTAGATTCATCTGTTAATTCTTCCTTTAAGATTTTTGAGGCTCCCATAAATGATTTATACAATACTCAAATACTTGAAAAGCCTTGGGGTTCTCTTTATACACGAACAGATGAATGTCTAGAAAAAGCAAGTTCTCAAGATTTTGAATTATGCGAAACTCAGATTATTACAAAAAGATCATTTTGGCTTGCAATCCAATTCGATGATTTAAGTATTCTTAACGAAGTCGCAGAAGTTGAAATTAGCTACAAGTAATTTAACTTTAATATTTTTTTAAAGATTACTATTAATCAAAGTTTAACAAATCCATTGTATTAGATCTTCTTTTTTGGTCCTGTGCTTCAAACTCTGCTAAACATCCATCTCTCCTCACTAAAACGCAACTAACATAATCTGATGCATTTATCATAGCTGCACGTATAGCTTTTTTCCTTGGTACTTTTTGTTCAACGACCTTACTTTTTTTCTGTTTAATAGAGCCAAATACTCCTCCCATTAATTGTGCTCCTCTGGAATTAGAACCACTACTTATTAAATTTCCAATTCCACTCATGTCTGCATCTGAAGATGAAACTTCTTGAGTATTTTTAGCTGTTGCTTCAACGGTTTTAGAGGCAACGATTTCTCCAGTTGTTGAGTTAACAATTCTTAAATCTAGCGCTATGTAAACTTTGGATTCCATAGTGCTCTTTGATTCGGAAATCCCCATAAAACCTCCACTACTTGAAGAGGCAACTTTACCCGCATCTTCATCGTAAGCACTAATACTTCCAAGAACAATAAACTGTGCACCCTTCATTTGGCCTGTTTTTGCAGTGCTGTTATTTCTAGCTGTTTTAGATACTATACCTAATGCAGCGAGTTCTTGTTCAGAAAGGACATCATCTAATTTTTGCCTTTCTACAATGCTTACGCCTGCGTTGCTGAGTTCATTTGAGAGGACATCTGCTAATTGTTTACTCATCTTGTCACTCCACCAAGGTAAATTTCCAGATTTATCTTTAAAATCAGGCACAGATACAGTAGGCGAAGCAAAAGCAATAGTTGGTAATGAAAGAATAAGTGTTCCAACTAAGGCTATTCCTTTTCTTATGATTCTCATGATTAGTAGTATATTTTAAATATTAAAAAAATTATAAAATAGTAGAATATGCTATTTAGAATTTAATTAAACTTATGTAATACTATATAAAAAAACTGAATTAATTATCTTTTTAACAATTAGATAAAATCAAGAATTAAACAAATAAATATCATTATTTAATAAAATATTTATCATTTAATGAATTTTATTTATCTATTAATCTTTATGTAAAAATCATATTTAAATTGAAGTATATTTGTTGTAAATACCTTTTAGTTATGCGAATTTTATTAATTTCGTTTTTGGCAATACCCTTTATAGCGATTTCAAGTCAAGTTAAACTATTGGCTGTAGATATAAACTGCAATTCTCCTGTTTGGAAAAATAGAAAACCTTGTATTGGTAAAATAAAAAAAGAAAAATCTCCTTATGGAAGTTGGTTCCCATTTGGATTTAATAAAAAAGGTTTACCAGTAAATTGGGCTCAGCTTTTAAGTTATAGGGATTTAAACGAAAACTCCTTTAGACTAATTAGTAAATTCACTTATCCTGATAAAGAAAAAAAAGAAGGAAAGTTAGATATTAATTGCCTAAACAAAGACTATTATATTAGACCATCTGGTGTAATGTCTCAAAAATCAACATGGGCAAAAATCCCTAAAAATTCAGGCGTGGAAACTCTTGCAAAATATTTTTGTAAAAATACTTCAGCGAGAGGATATTGGGGATATACGGAAGGAACAAGATATCTTTGGGATATTTCTGTACCCGTTGCAAAAGCTGATGAGGTCACTGGTAAATGGATTCAACACTCAGATGGACTGGGTTGGTTTAATACTGATATACAACAACAAGCTAATTCAATTATTTACTCTTATTTTTCAACGAAAACTGGCAAATATTTATGGATTAATACTAGTTGTAGTGAAAATCTAAGTTCAATTCTATATCAACCTAATAACAGTGTTGAAGGGATATGGTTAGGTCCTAAGCCAGGAAGAAGAAGAGGAACAAGCCTTGCTGTAAAAGAGAGATTTTGTCAATAACTGAAATTTATTTTTAAATTATTTATATCTCTCAAGAATGTATAAATTGCCATTACATGTAACAGAATCTCCATTTCTTTTTGAGGTTTGAAAATTCTGCGAATTAAAACTTACAATCTGCCATCCATCATTTGTCATTTCATCAAGCTTGCTTTTATCTCCATCAAATCCACAATACAGAAAGCCTGGAGTAAATCCACCTATTGGTAAGAATAAGGTAGATGTTTCTTTTTTTAGTATCTCTTTCTCTATTTCATTAGGTTTTGAATCTAAAACTTCCGAATCTTTATTTTCTGGCTCCGAATTTCGGCAGCTATATATTGTGAATAAAAAAGCAATACCAATGAGAATTGAAAAAGATTTCTTCATTAACAGTTGATTAAATTTATATTGATATTAAACATTATCATAAATTGAAAAATATTTTTAGATTAATTTATAAGTAAGTTAAATAGTTTAAATTTTTAGGTATATATTTTTGTTTTGTGAAAACTTTAACATTAAAGGTATATGAGATGTTTTATAGTGATTAAAATTTATGTTGTATTATGAAAGCACTTACAAATATTTTATGGTGGGTTTGTTCTTGGATATCAATATTTATATTTTTCTTTTTATTAGGTACTTTTTTAGATAATACTGCTTTCGGTATATTCTTATTTATTATTTTGGCAGCAGGTTACTATTATTTAGTTTTTAGAAATCAAAATGAGAGAGTAAAAAAAGCAAATAGTAAGTTGTTAGATTATTTGATTGAAGGAGAATCAGTTATTGTCAAAGGATTAGATACAAGACCTTTTGCTTTATTTAAGAGAAGACAAATTTTTGCAGTTACTAATTCAAGGATAATCAGATTAGAAAGAGGTTTATTAGGTGGGTTTGATATGCTCGATTATCAGTGGAAGGATTTAATGGATGCCCAAATATCAGAAAATGTTTTTCCTTCAATAACTGGCTCTACGCTTTCATTTACATTTCAAGCCAATAGTGAAGAGCCTATTGAAGTTTATCCTGAAATAGAAGTTGCATCTAAGGCATATAGACATTCTCAAAAGGAAGAGCAGGCCTGGGAAGAAAAAAGGAGAGTTAGAGATATGGAAGAAAAACGTGCGGAATCTGGGGGAGTCTTTATAGGTCAAGGTTCTAATCCAATTCAATCAAATAATTCAGCAACTGATAATCAGAATAAACAGCAACAACCTAAAGTTGATGTAGCTGATGAACTTTTCAAGTTAAAAAAATTGCTTGATGAAGGTATTTTGAGTGATGCAGAGTTTCAAGAAATGAAGTCTAAAATTTTGTCTAGAACCACTCATAATTTTTGATATTAAAAATGATTAAAAATTAATATGTAACTTTTTAGAGAATATGGGATAAAAATAAAATTATTTTTGATCTAATCATCACTATTACCATAACTTCCTTCATCAAATTCTTTACTCCAGTCACATTGATAAGCGTACCTTTTGTATAGTTTCCCAAATCCTTTTTTCACTATAAGTTCTTGAATATTCTCTTCATCTTTAAATAATTCAGCAACAGTTCTTCCATATCTATCTTTAGTAATTCTTTTTATAGAAACTTCTTGATAAGCCACTAAATCATTTAAAAAATTTTTTGCAGACTTAGCTTGGATTGGTTTTGCATGCTCACCTTTTAATTCTGGAGTATCTATACACGCAAGTCTAATTGTTTCTCCTTTTGAAGTGGTACAAGTATCTCCATCGTAGCAGTTGTTTATAAAAACTTTTGGCAAAGATGCAATTACTGATTCAGCAAAAGTAATTGAAGCCATTAGCGGTAAAAGTAAGGAATTCATTAATAAATCTAGGTTATGAAGAAGATAACATTCCATTATCCTATGAATTAAATTTGGCATCTAGAATTTTAAATTTCAAGCTTATAAATTTTTATAACACCATATAATTGATTTCTAAAAACGGAGGGGGTGGGATTCGAACCCACGGTGCCCTTGCAGACACGCTAGTTTTCAAGACTAGAGCCTTAAACCACTCGACCACCCCTCCAGGGTTAGATATTTTGTTTTGACTTTTGAATTATAGCAGTATTGAGTTACAGAAAAGTTTTCTAATTTAGTAGATATTTAAAAATAAAAATATGGTTTTTGATTTTATTTTACTAAGAGTGTTTAAATAGGTTTTTTTATTGAAAAATGATCTCTATGTGGTCTCCACATTTATATTTAATAATTTATTTTTACTCCATTTGGAAAGTCCAATTTTTCACACCTTAAAAAAGTCTTATCTTCTGGAGCGTCTACACTATAACTTGTATATGTCATAGCTTTTAAATCTATTAAATATCTTTGATCTGGATATTTTAGGGTTTTTTCTGACTCTAAAATTTTTAAAATATTATTCTTAATTTTTGATTTATAAGTAAAAACATCACCATCAGATCTCCATTTATTCAAAGGATTGATTTCATTTAAAAAATCATCATAATCATAAAGTTTGCCATTTGAAGGATTATAAATCCAAGGTAAAGAGGCCCATTTTTCTTCAAAAGATGCAATTTTGAAGTCTTCCACGGTACTGCAGAAAATACTCTCTAATTTTGGTTTACCTATAAAATTCTTTATGGATGATATGGATTTTGGCCATTGTTCTCTTGGAAGTCTAGTCTCATAAATTTTGGCATTAACAGCACTAGGGAAGGCAAGAACAGCTAATAAAGGAATTAAAAATCTTTTCACAAAAAGAGAATATAATTTTTCCTTATTTTATATAAGAGTTCAAAATTAACAAATATTTTTAATGGTCTCTTTCTGGTCTCCTTGTCTTGATAGCTATTTTTGATTATCAATATTGTCTTATTAAGAACTTAGTTATATAAATGCTTTTGAAGAATCTTAAAAATTTTATTTAGTCGAGACTCTTTAGTTTTCAAGACTAGAGCCTTAAACCACTCGACCACCCCTCCAGGCAAAAATTATTAAATTTTTAGCTTTTTAATTATAACAAAAGGTGGTTGATTTTTTCGGAAACAGTTCGGAAACGTATGTCAAGTTAGATATCAAAGCTATTGCCATAACTACCCTTCAATCTAGCTTTCAAGACTAGATCCTTAACCCAATCGATCACTCCTCCAAAGGGTTATTTAGTTATGTTAAGCTTGATAGTGAAACATAATAAATTATTAATAGTCCATCAAATCAAAGATTAAAAATAATTTAAAGAAACTACTTTTAGATCGGAATTATTTTTAACAATGACTGGTTAAATCGTTATGGAAGTCTATGATTATTAATATTTGGTCCTCAAAAAACTAGTCTGCCAGAAAATAATCACCCAAAGTTGACATTTTGTTGAAATAAACCAAATAAGTTATTTCCAACTATGGCAGCAATTATTAAAACGAATGCAACTATGGCGAAAAGAGCACTTACATCTTTTATGTCATAAGGTGTTTTAAATAAAGGTTTCTGGTCTGCCATGGTTATCAAATCTATAAATGTAATTAATTCATATTAGTTTAATGCTTGTGAGAAGTATTAAGTTATTTTAAAGCGTAAGATTGGAAAAAAAAAACCACTAAAAGTGGCTTTGTTTATTTATTGGATAAATGAACTAGCTTGTATAAGTTTTGCCTCTGTAAGTTAGTTCGTTATGCTGCTTCTTAGCGGCTTCTTTGTTCTGGACGTACTTTTGTCCTCTGTAAATTAGAGTCATTTTTTAAGCTCCGGTTTCGCTTAAGTCCCCGTTCCATGGCTTAAGTCGATTTGCGGCTTGCTATACGCAAGTTGAACGTTTTGGTAGCGGTTGCTACAAATTTATATTAACATTTAAGAAAATTATTTGTCTAGGTCTTTAATAAATAAACTTAATATTTTTATTTTGAAATTAGGCTCTCACAAAAAATATTGATGTTTTTCTTTATTTACTTTCTTGCAGGTTACATTTTGTTCGTTTTTGAGAAGTATTTTTTATTTAATGAACTTTTAAATGTAAAATTCTTAGGATTATAAAAATTGTTTTATGTTTTCAAGAAGCAAAAAACCTACAGTAAAAAAATCTGCAATAGTTGAAGAAACTCCATTATTTGCTCAATTACTACCATTCGCAAACAGAATGAATGATAAAGTTCAATTGGTAAATGCTTTGGCTTTTACTTTTATTATGGGATTCTCAATTTTTGGAATTGCTCTATGGAAACTTTCAACGCTGACCTAATTATTTAATTTTTGCAAAGCATCAATTTTTGATTCTTTGTTTTTAATTATTGTTATTAACCATTTAGAGGCAACTCCCCTAGATATTGATCTATTTTTCAGAAATCTACATATATAGATATGTAGATTTTTTTCGTTTTTGGAGTTAAATTTTTCTTCAAAGTCTAATATATCCTTTTCTGATGTTCTTTTTCTTAGCTCATCAACTAAGGCGTGGCTGGAAGAATCATTAAATAAGTTCCCAATATTTAAGCTTAATGTCATAAATAATTTATGTCCCTATTTAAGAGTTAGCCATAAATTAAATTTTTAAAAACTAATTTATATCTTTTATTTACAAATAATTTAATATTTAATCTTTTGGTTTAGCCAGAGGAAGCAGGCACTTATCTGAATCACAACCTGCTGGTCCTGCTTCAGATAGTTCTCCAACATCATATTTATTCAGAGCGTCAAAGAAATCGTTATTAACTTTTCTTTCTATTACTTTATTTTGCAATGATATATATTCCTCTTTACTTATTGGTTCAAAAGGTAATCTCGGGAAAGTAGCGTTGGCACTAAATCGAGCTAGTAATGCCGCCGAAATATATCCTTCATTATTTTCTATTGCATAATGAATAGCTTTCGCTAGATCCTCGATTTCATTTTCTCTAAACTCTACTGTTGCAGAAGTGTTATGCTCTGTGTAAAATTTTTGCACCTGCATATAAAAATCAAATTGGGCTAATGCTGAGAAATTATTGATATCTATTTGGTCTGCACCCTCTATATTTGCCCAGCTAACTTCTGTAGGGATTTCAACTAACCATTCTGTACATCTTGGATCAAATGGATTATCAAGTAAGCAGCCATTTTCATCTTTATCAGATTGAGATGGAACAACTGAGTAACCATAATCCATGCAAGCTAAAGCGATTGGATCATTTTTCCTAAAAGTTATTCTTCTAATGAATCTTTGAGCTTTTGGAGGATGCCATCCTGGAGCTGCTCCAGTTAGGAGACTTTTAGTACCAGCTGGCTGAACAGTTGTACATCGATTTGGTCTTCTTAGATTATGTTTATCACAATATTCCCAGACAGTTTCTTTTACTATTTTTCTCCAGGAATCTAGGAATTTAGCTTCCTTCTCCTTGAAAGCCTTTCCTTCTTCGCTATTTGGCCTTCCTGCTTCCCACCACTTCAACCATGGTGTCCCAAAGGCATGGACACAAAAATCAAATAATCCGGTGAAACTTACTCCTACAATAGGGTCATATTCTCTACTTTTTCTGTAACGCTCAACTTCAAATTCATGATTAAGTAAGCATGCGACAGAAAGAGCTGCTGCTTTAAAAGCCTTTTTTTGCTCTTCTAAATTTTCGGGATCAATCTGATTTAAATGAACTTCAGCCAAATTACAGTGGAAATCATTTCCCAAGATCTCCCCACAAGGGTTAAGTCCATATCTGCTCATCCTGTGATCTAGCTCTTCTTCAGAGAATGGACCATAACAAGTATTTATCCAATTTCTCGCTTCATCCTTACCTTGTTCTGAATAGACTTCAATAAATTCCTTTCTCAATTCATCATCATTGAGAATATCTGCATTTGACCTAGCGATTGCTTCTGGTGCAAATTGAATGGCTCCCTCACCTGAATGGAATTGTTTTGTTACGGCATCCAAAATAGTTTGGTAAGTGGGTTTTGTATGGTAAACCCTAGTATGATTAGCCATCCTGAGGGCATCTTTTTCAGGATCAATTCTCCAATTACCATTCTCATCTTGACTCCATAAATTTTCTTTTGCCGATGCTGCTTCCTTATCATCTGAGGCAAATTGTCTCATTCCAGCACTTCTTCTTATATTCCCAGCAACTATGGTTACTGCGGCTTCATCAATTAATAAACAACACTCTACTGTACTTAATTTCCTGCCAATTGCCTTTCCAAGAAGCGATGCGACCCTAGAGTAAAGATCTTTCAATTTGATAGGATTTGCCATACCACCAAAACCTTTTAATGATTCTCCAGCAGGCCTGATATCTTCCAAATTAATAAAAACATCAATTTCTCTTTCAAGACTTTCGTTACTTGATGCCTCAAGAAGATATTTATAGCTATCTACCCACCCTCTTCTGCTATCTCCAACTTTGATATGAAGATCTTTTCCTTTGATTTCTAATGATGACTTTTCTTCTCTTTGATCTTTAGGAGTTATTCCAACTTCACTAACCGATTTAATATTAATTTTGTTTATTACCGTAGGTAGATTATTAATAAAATGAGGCTCAATTATTGCACCTGTTCCACATCCCATCATTGCTAAGTCCATCATCAAAGCAAAGGCTTCCCAATCAATTAAGTTTGTCGAAGTACAGTTGTATGCACCGGAGAAATTTTGGTTTTTATTAATCCAAGGAGTTCCTCCAATCCATAACCATCTCCCTGAAGGTTGGGCTTTTTGGTTGCTTTGCATCTCTCTCATTAGGATCAATTCTTCATCAGAAAGTTTTCCTAATTCTTTTAAGCCCGATAAATTTCTTTCACCTACTTCACTCCAGTTCTCCCTTTTGCCAGAAGTAGTTTTCCTACTGTAAGATCTGAAAAAAACAGGATAAGCTGCTGGCGCAGTTTTTGGAAAGTCATCTTTTTTAAGATTATTGGAATTGCTCTCTAGAGAAGCTTTATTTGGTGCAACAGTCACGATAAAAAAAAAACGTATGTAAATAACCCGTACTGGAAGAATAACTCTACCTGTGGCGTCTGCAACTATTCTTACCACTATTTAACGGTTTGTGTAGAATTATGTTTAATATGAAATTTTTGTTTCAAGAAAGGACATGGAAAGAATCCCTGAACCTGAATTAATGGTAGAAAAAGAGCAGGTTATTTCTTATGACGAAGCTGATTTTTCAGAAGGGGAAATTAATCTAATTAATCAAATAAAACATTATCTTTTGAGAAAAAATATTTCTTTAGGGGAAAAAGATTTAATAGTTGATTTAGGATGCGGCCCAGGAAATATATCAGAAAAATTAGCAATAAAATGGCCTAATACTGAGGTAGTTGGAATAGATGGCTCTAAAGAGATGATTTTGAGAGCAGAATATAATAAAAATATTTCTACTAATCAAAAAAAATTAAAGAATTTACGCTACATTTGTTCTGATATCAAAGACATTAAATCAAATAATTTTTTACTTAATAGAGATATAAGCTTACTTGTAAGTAACAGTTTGATCCATCACATTACCAATCTTGAAGATTTCTTCAACACCATAAGAAGTTTCTCTAGTAATATCACTGTGAATTTTCACAAGGACTTAAAAAGGCCATTAGATGAAAAGTCTGCTTTAGAACTCAAAGCAAAATGTGCAACTAAATATAATGAGATTTTGACTAATGATTATTATGCTTCTTTAAGGGCTTCTTATACTTTTAAAGAGTTAAAAAATTTCACTTTAGAGAATGATCTATCCTCTTTAGATGTGTTCGAAGACGGTGATAAATATTTAATAGTCTATGGTAATGTTTAATAACTAAGTGAAAGGCCCTTATATTATATAGATGAACTTAAGTACTAAAATTATAAATAATAAGGAGATACTGGATGCGGTAAATAAAAGAAGAAATTTTGCCATTATTTCACATCCAGATGCTGGGAAAACGACTCTTACTGAGAAGCTTCTTTTATATGGAGGTGCCATTCAACAGGCAGGAGCAGTAAAGGCTAGGGGTAATCAGAGAAAAGCTACGTCAGACTGGATGGAACTTGAGAAACAAAGAGGTATTTCTATTACATCAACTGTATTACAATTTGAATATGAAAGATCAGTAATCAATCTCTTAGATACACCAGGACACCAAGATTTCTCCGAAGATACTTATAGAACATTAGCTGCTGCTGATAATGCAGTTATGTTGGAAGATGCTGCTAAAGGATTAGAACCTCAAACTAGAAAATTGTTTGAAGTTTGCAAGATGCGAAGAATACCAATATTTACTTTCATAAATAAAATGGATAGACCAGGAAGAGAGCCATTTTCCTTGCTTGATGAAATCGAATCAGAACTTGGATTAAATACTTTACCTATTAACTGGCCAATTGGGAGTGGTGAGGAATTTAGAGGAGTTATTGATAGATTTTCGAATGAGGTTATTTTATTTGATAAAGCTGTAAGAGGGAAACAATCAAATGAGAAAAGATTAAGTCTTGAAGATGAAGAGCTATCAAAATACGTAGAGAGAGAGTTACTTGAAAACTCACTTGAAGAATTGGAGGTTCTTGATGAGGCAGGATCAAAATTTGAAGAAGAAAAAATATTTAATGGCTCTTTAACCCCAGTTTTCTTTGGATCTGCAATGACTAATTTTGGCGTAAGACCATTTTTAGATAGTTTTTTAAAAATGGCTCAAAAACCAACTTCAAGAAATAGTAATCAAGGGGATATTGAACCTGCAAGCGATGAATTTAGTGGTTTTGTTTTTAAGCTTCAGGCGAATATGGATCCAAAGCACAGAGATAGGGTTGCTTTTATAAGAGTTTGTAGTGGCAAATTTGAAAAGGATATGTCAGTTAAACATTCTCGAACTGGGAAAACAATCAGATTATCAAGACCACAAAAAATATTTGGGCAAGATAGAGAAGTAGTTGATGATGCCTATCCTGGAGATGTTATCGGCTTGAATAATCCAGGGATGTTTTCTATTGGAGATACTCTTTATACCGGCGCTCATCTGGAGTACGAAGGTATACCATCCTTTAGTCCTGAAATATTCAGCTGGCTAAGAAATCCAAATCCCTCTGCATTTAAAAACTTTAGAAAGGGTGTTAATGAACTTCGTGAAGAAGGTGCTGTTCAGATTCTTTATGACTTCGATGAGAGCAAAAGAGACCCAATACTCGCAGCTGTTGGTCAATTGCAGTTGGAGGTAGTAACTCACAGGTTAAAAAGTGAATATGGTGTAGATTCTAATCTTGAATCAATGACATATCAATTGGCTAGATGGGTTTCCGATGGATGGCCAGCTATTGAAAAACTAGGCAGAATATTCAATTGTAAAATAGTTAAAGATTGTTGGAATAGGCCAGTTATTCTTTTTAAAAATGAGTGGAATCTCAATCAATTTGTTGAAGATAATAATCAATTAACTTTAAACAAAGTCGCACCCGTTGTTAGTGGAGTCGAACCAATTGTTTTGTAAAGTCTTAATGGATTATAAAATTGGTTAATCTGTTAATATTGGTAATAAAAAATTTTGGATTCAAACAGTAGTAAAAACAATAGTGAAAAATCACCTTATGAAATTTTAGGTGTAAAAGAAGGTGCTGCTTTTGAGGATATTCAGAGAGCTAGAGATCTTAAAGTTAAAGAGGCTGGTGAAGATTTGATTTTGAAAGCGAAAATAGAATCTTCCTTCGATCAATTACTGATGGGGAGTTTGAAAGCCAGGCAATCAGGAAATATAAGCTATGAAGCTGTGAGTGCTTCAAAAAAGGAAAAACAAATTAATCAATTGACCAATAATAATTTTCCACTGCTATCTAAGATAAAAAATTTAAATAATAACTCTAAGAACTCAAGTAATTATATTCTTCCAAAAATAACGCCCCCCTCATTTGAAAACCTTTCAATAAAAATATCTGCTAGTTTATTATTTTTAATTTTGTTATTTATAAGTCCAGATTCGAATAGTAGACTTTTGCTCTCTATCTCAACATTAATACTTACTTATACTCAAATTAAATCGGGGAAAAGATTTATAGGTTCTCTAGGATGGAGTGTTACTTTTCTTTCAATAGGATTAATTTTCGGAGGATTACTTGAAACTAATTCTTTTATTCAGGAAATATCTAACAATTCTTTATCAATACAAAAAATTCAAAGTATTCCAGCCATGGTTATTTTATGGCTGGGCATAATTTTCTTATGATGTATTTTCTATTATAGATTTAATTTCTTCATAATTTATTAGATATTTATTCTTACAAAATTCACAAACCAATTCTGCTTTGCCATCTTTCTTGAGGATGTCCTCTAATTCATTCTTATCAAGCATTTTCATTGCATTTAAACTTCTTTGTTTGGAACACTTGCATTTAAAACTAACCTCTTGGGAACGAGCTTTTTCAGATATTGATTTATCGTCAATATCGGGAAATATACTTCTTATTAACGAAAGAAGATTATCTTTTGACTGAAATAGGTCTTCGCTAAAAGAATTAATTTCTTTACATCTTTCTTCAAGTAGTGAGACTAGTAAAGGGTCAGTATCTTGTTTAGGTAAAACTTGAGCTAATAAGCCACCACTACAAATAACATCTTTATTTTGAATTTTTTCTCCAATGAATACAGCCGAAGGAGTTTGTTCCGAATGATATAAATATGATGCTAAGTCTTCTGCAATATTCCCATTTACTAATTCAACTGTGCTTGTAAAGGGCTCTCCAATTCCGCTATCTCTAATAACATTTAAATATCCTGTACCTAATGCTTTTGTGAAATCAAAAGAATATTTATTACTATCTATTTTGACTAGATCTAATTCTAAATCGGGATTCCCTACATAACCTCTGACTTTGCCGTCTCTACCTGCATCAACTAGCAATCCCTTTAAAGGTCCGTCAGACCTAACTCTTAAAGTTACTCTCCCATGCATTATCTTCATTGAACTTGCTAAAAGCAATGAGGCTGTAAATGCTCTTCCTAGGATACAGGTGGTTAAATAAGAAAGCCCGTGTCTTTTTTTGGCTTCTAAAGAAGATTCTGTTGTTAAGACCGCAACTAATCTTATTCCTCCATTTGCTGCAGTAGCTCGAACAATCCTATCCTTCATAATTTTCTTTCATAAGATTTTTGATTTTCCCTTTTTCCAGAATTAACATCCTAGAAGTGATGCCCTCAAATAAGGCAGGTTCATGAGTAGCAATGATAATTGTATTTTTGTGTTTAAGATCAAGAATTAGATTCTTCACATCATTTCTCATTGAATAGTCTAATCCAGCAGTTGGTTCATCAAGTAAAAGAATTGAAGGGTTTCGAAGTAGCTGAACTGCTACAGCTAACCTTCTTTGTTGCCCTCCACTTAGTTGTTCTGGTGGTTGGGTCAGATTAATTTTTTTCAAACCAACCTTATTTAAAACCATTTCTATATTTTTCTCTCTTAAAGATTTATGGCCTATTTTTAATTCTTTCCCAATGGTTGTACCTATAAAGTATCTTTCAGGAAATTGGAATACTAATCCACAAAACCATCTTCTTTGCCTTGAAGATAAACTTTTATTCTTCCAAGTAATTTTTCCTTTTTGTGGAGTTGTTAATCCGCTTATTATTTCGAGTAGTGTTGTTTTCCCAGAACCACTATTTCCGCAAATCAAAATGATTTCATTTTCATGCACTTTTAAATTTAGATTGTCTATTATTTTTTTTTCACCAGTTTGAGGTTGATAAGATATTTCGTTTAAATCAAGCATTATTAACTAATTTATAGGTATGAATTTTAATCTACTAATAACTTAACTTATAATAGATCTAGATCTAAAAAGCTATTAGTCAATATGAATATTGTTTTTAGAGAAGTTGATCCTTTTAATTGTTGGATATGGATAAGGTTTTCAGAATCACCAACTCAAGATGAAAAAAATTATGTAGATGGTGTTTTTGATAGTTGGTACGTTTTAGGAAGGTTAGGAGGATTTAATTCTGAAAATCTGCAAACTCATGAAGAGGGTTCCGATCTAAGTTGGATGTCCTACGATAATGACCAAAAAAACGCATCTCTTCCTGCCTTAATGCATAATTTAGGAATTATGGAATATCAAAACCTTTGGGGAAGATGTTGGGTTGATTTTGGAACTTCAGACTCTCTTTCAATAGATATATTAATTAATTCTTTGAATGAGATATCAAATAATTATGTAAAAATTGAAGAGTTAATTATTGGTGGTGAAAATAATGACTGGGCTATTGAAGAACATGAAGATTTAGTTTTCAAAGATTAAGTATTTTAGATGGAAGACTTAACAAGATTAATTATTTCTCATGAAAGAATTGAAAATATTAAGAGCAATAATATAAAACTGACTAATGAAGAGGCTCATTACATAAATAAAGTAATGAGGATAAAAAATTATAAAGAAATATTTATAGCTAACGGAGAGGGTTCATTATGGAAAGCTGTAAAAGTTAATAATGATTGTTTAAAAATAAGCCAATTAAAAAAACCTTACTTATTTCAAGAACAAGAAATTTACTTATTGGGTATAGCTGTTGTTATACCAAAAAGTGGTTTTGAGGATATTTTAAAAATGTGTACTGAGATAGGAATTGATTTTATACAACCATTATTTTCAGAAAGACAGGTAAACAAAAATTTAAATTTTACGAAAAAACTTTTGAGATGGAATTCGATTATCAAAGAAGCAGTTGAGCAAAGTGAGAGATTATGGAAACCGTCTATTTTAAATGGTATGGATATTATTGAATGGCTAAAAAGTAGAGATAATCAAGAAAAAATTTCAATTTCTATAACTAGAGAGGATAACAGTTATGACCTAAATCAATGGTTAAAAAAACAGCAAGAGTTTATAAATAAAAAAGGAGCCATTTTCTGGAATGTAATTGGCCCTGAAGGAGGTTGGTCTTCAAGAGAAATTGATTTTTTTAATAAAAATAATAATACCTTTGTTAAACTCTCTGACACTATCTTAAGAACTTCAACAGCTAGTATTAATGCATCATCAATACTAAACCAGTGGAGAAATGATTTGAAATTAAGGAATTAGATAAAAATGTATTTTATTACAAATCAATTTTTTATAGGTTTTTGCATTAATTTTTGTTTAATTTTCATATTCTGCAAGATTCCTTTGATGACAAATGGTGGTTGGATAAGTGCAGGTATTTTAGGAACAATTTTATGGGGATGTTTGTCCTGGCAGGGATGGATGTCAGTTGTAATTTATTTATTATTTGGATCTCTCGTCACCAAAATAGGTTTTAAATTTAAAAAAGAACAAGGAATAGCAGAAAAAAGAGGTGGGAGAAGAGGCCCTGAAAATGTATGGGGCTCAGCAGCTACAGGATTATTTCTTGCCATAATGACCAAATTTAGTACTGTCAATGTACTTTTGTTTAAAATAGGTTTTGCTGCAAGTTTTGCTGCAAAGTTGGCGGATACTTTTGGTAGTGAAATTGGAAAAAGATTTGGGAAAGATACATATTTAATTACTTCACTTAAAAAGGTTGAAAGAGGAACTGAAGGAGGAATAAGTTTAGAAGGAACATTAGCTAGTGTCCTGGGATCAATATTTATGACTTTTATAATGCTTCTTCTATCAATTATTTCTACAAAATCCCAATTCATAATTGTTGCATTCTCAGGATTTTTGGCAACACTTTCTGAAAGTATTATTGGTGCTAAGTTCCAAAATAAATATAAATTAAGTAATGAAATGGTAAATGCTATTCAGACAAGTATTGCTTCTGTTTTTGCTATCTTTGGTCTTATTTTATATTCATATTTTTTAAATTAAAAATATTTGGTAAGACTTAGGATTCCTTCCATTTTGTAAGAATCTCCCAGCTCTTTAGTCTTTGGAAAATCCATAAATGACCTTTGGAATTTAGATGAATTCCATCATGCGTAATCCAATTTTTACTCCTTTTATCAGAGTACATTTCTCTAAAAGTAGGAAGAAATGGGACATTCTGATTGAGGCATACTTCCTCCATTCTCCTTTCATAAGAATTACAAAAATCATTTGAGTACCATAGACATCCTGCGAATGGCATTTTGCTTTCGTCAACCGGTGTTAGACCAATTACAAAGATATTTGTTTTAGAGTTCATTTCATAAATTAGTCTCTCTAATCCATATTCAAATCCATCTATATCTAATTGATGCCTTCCGTTTTTCTGACCAATTGCTGCGGTGTCGTTAAGACCAACATTTAGCAAGATTGCTTTTGGTTTATTTCTTCTCGTTTCACCTCTAGATGACCACTCTTTTTCCCATCTAGATGAAACTTTTTCTATCCCATCTCCCCTTATGCCAAGTTGATATATAACTGGCCCATTTTGGTTATTGCACCAATCTTTTCTAAGCCTCTCACACCATCCTCCACCTTCATTATCCCCCCATCCATAAACTGAGCTATCTCCAATTACAACTAGCTGTTTTGGTAAACTAATCACTATAACCGGAAAAAAATAATTACTTGATTCAACAAAATATTCTTACAAATCAAGTTAAACTATTTTTGATTTTACCATTTATTAATTCGACAACTATTGCAATGGAGCTATAAGCTATCAAAACTATTGTAACTTCTTGCCATGCGAAGGAACTTAGTGATTCTTGTAATTGCCAACCTAGACCAACACTTCCAATAACCCCAACAATTGCAGTTTCTCTAATAATTATGTCAGATCTATAAGCGCAATATGCTAAATAACTTTTTGCTTGTTGAGAAAATAAACCTAAAAGCCAACTAGTCTTTTTTGAGATTCCTAAAGATTTCATTGCGATATAGTTTCTCTTGTCTTGGCTATCAAGATTTGTAAAAAGTAATTTGCTTGTAATCCCTGCGTTATGAAGACCTAGTGTTAAAGCTGCTAAAGATAATGAAGGACTATTAAAAGTTAATAGAGATAGAAGTATTACAGGTGTAGGTATTAAACGTAATAAAAATGCAAAAATTTTTATAAGAATTTTAGAAGTATTGTTGTTAAAAAATCCTATTACTAATGGAGGTAAACTTATTGCGATTCCTGTCGATAAAAGACTTAAAATTATTGTTTCCAATATAAGTTTTAAGAAATCAAATAATCCTAAATCTAAGTTTGATTTAAATAGAGAAATAAAAGAATTAAAATTTCCAAAATTATTATTAAAAACAAAATAAAGAAAATATGAAAAAGAAAGAAAAATTGTTACAAAAAAAACTGCAATAAAAAAAATAGATAGGATTTTATTTGTATTGTTAAAGTTTATTTTTTTTAAAATTAATCCAGAAAAAATTATCAAAATTGCTAAGGACCATAAATAAGTCCATAACTCTCTAAAATTCAAAGTTTGGAAAGATAAAAAAATACTAGTACCTATTCCTCCAATCCCAAAAAGTCCTAAAATCACAGTACTTCTTATAGAACATTCTAATCTATATAAACCAAAGTTTTTAAATGTATTTATTATTGGATTCCATATTAAAGTTAATAAAAAAGAAAATTTAGGCGCATTTATTTGGTTTATAGATTCAAAACTTTTGTAGTCAATAGTTTCTAATTGTTCAGCAAAAACTTTTGAATTTACAGCAACATAAGGAATACATATAGCTATTATTCCTATTGAAAAATTTATGCCATATATTTGCATTAATAGTATTCCCCAAACTACTTCATGAATAGATCTAATTATTGTTAGAAAAAACCTTATTATGATGTAGAAAAAATTTGGAATATTAAAGATTTTATAAAAAATATTTGAGGATAATATTCCAAAAATTGCTCCAAAAATAATACTTACTAACCAACTAAAAAAACCAATTAAGATAGTTTCATTTAGTCGATTTATTACGGTAATAATAATTTCATTATCAATCTTGGGATTAAATGCAGAAATTAAGAATTCTTGGAATAATTTAAATCCTCCAAAATGTAAGTTGGTTATTAATTGATACCCTAAAGGTATGCAAACCAAAATTGGAAGAAAAGATAATGAGGTATAGTTTAATTTTAATTTATTCAACTAATTAGTATATTTTGTCTAAATGAAGCTTCTTTAAGTCAGTTCTTTTAATATTGAAAAAAATTTTACCATCCCTTATTCCAATAACTTTATCGAAATCGTTCAGCAAATCTAATCTATGTAATGCAACTAATATTGTCTTTGGGGATTTTGTATTTTTTTTATTTACATTTTCTAGCAGCAGGTTTTTAATTGTTGTTATCAATTTGGGATCTAAATTATTAAAAGGCTCATCTGCAAGTAATATATTTGATCCTTGAATCAATGATCTAGCTATAGCCACTCTTTGTTTTTGCCCTACAGATAGTTTTCTGATCTTTTTGTCGTAAATAGAGTTATGAAGTCTACATAATTGCATATATTTATGAGCCTTCTCAAAAGAACTTATATTTAGTAAATTTTTAAAAGCGAAATTAAAATTGTTTTCCGCTAGTAGTCCACAATTAACATTTTGTTCAGCTGAGAGATCTTCTATTAATCTTAAATCTTGCCAAATAGTTGTTATCTTGCGTCTCTGCTTTCTATCTAATTCCTTAAAACTTTTATTGAATAATTTAACCTCACCTTGAGTTGGTTTGATAGTGCCATTAAGTACCGATATAAGAGTAGTTTTCCCTGAACCGCTTTTACCTAAAAGCGCAATTTTCTCCCCCGAATTGATTTTTAAATTTACTTTATTTAGAATCAAATTATTTTCGTATTTGTAAGATATATTTTTTAATTCTAAGAGAGTATTATTCATCTAATTTTATTTAATTTCCTCCCGATGTCCTCTATATTTTTATACTGTTTTGCTTCTGCATTAATAAATCTTTTTGCATTGAACATATCTAATATCTGTTTATGTGATTTTTGCTTTATATCTAAATTTAGAATTACTGATTTAAGTTTTTTTGTAAACCCTTCCCCAAATCTATTTTCAAGATCCCCATGAGCCAACCAATGATAGTCAACATATTCTGGGGTGATCCAGAATAATTCTAAATTACTTGTTCTTTTAAGATTGTTTTTAAGATTGTTTTCCCAAACTTGTTTATTTAAAGCTCCAGCATCAAATGCCCCACTATTAACTAAAGCTATTGTGGCATCATGACTCCCACTAAAACCTGCTTTTTTACCTTTAAAGTGTTTAATTTCTACCCCTGCTTTATTTAAGAAATATTCTGGCATTAATCTTCCAGAAGTTGAGTTTTCAGAGCCAAAAGTAAATCTTAAATTCTTCAGTTTTTTAAGTCCTTTAATGTTTGAAATTGAGTTAAGTTCTAAATTTTTGTTTACTATAAAAACACTTTTAAATTCCTTATCGATATTTCTTTGAGCTATGACAATTGAATTAGGAGTTTGTAATCTTGCTTGAACTCCTGATAAACCGCCAAACCAAACTAAATCTAAATCTTTAGTTCTAAATCCAGTTACTGCTGCAACATAATTAATAACTGGAATGTATTTAACTTCTACATCAAGTTGTTTGGATAATTCTTTTGAAAATAAATTAAATCTTTTGTCCAAAACATCTTGGTTTTGATCAGGTATTGCTCCAACTTTTAAAACTTTGGGATTTGAAAATGCACTTGATGAGAAAATAGAAAATAATAGAAATGAACTTAGTAGGAATTTTTTAAAACTAAACATTTTTCAGTTGAAATTAATAATATTCAGAGATTGCTTTTTCAATCCTCTGTAGTCCATCTTTTATTTTAATCTCTGAAGCTGCACAAGACATTCTTATACATTCGTCAGCTCCAAAAGCTTTCCCAGGTACTACGACTAATCCGTAATCTTGAAGAGCTTTGTTGCAGAAATCAACAGAAGTAATTGAGGAGTTAGGTAATCTTGGAAATGCGTAAAATGCTCCATTAGGTTCTTCAATATAAATCCCATTAATATTTTTAAGGCCCTCATAGAGAAGTCGCCTTCTTTGATCGTAATGGCTATTTATCATTGCGAAAAATTCATTATTAATTTTTAAAGCCTCTAAAGCACCTTTTTGAACAAAAGAGCAAACATTACTTGTACTTTGACTTTGTAATGCTGAGGATGCTTTGATTACATCTTTGGGACCTACTAAATAACCTATCCTCCAGCCAGTCATAGCCCATCCTTTCGCAAAACCATTTATTATAAAAATCCTATCTTTTAAGTCATTTGCTAGTGTAGATAAACTGTAATGTTTAAATTCTTTTTTAAGGATTAATTCGTAAATCTCATCAGAAAGAATATTTATATTTGGATTTTCTCTGGCTAAATCGGCAATTTGCAATAATTCCTCCTTTGACATAACTCTTCCAGTAGGGTTATTAGGAGAATTGATAATTATAAATTTAGTTTTTGAAGAGATTTTAGACTTTAAATCTTTGATATTTATTTTAAATCCATCTTCTGCAGAAGAATTTGTAAAGATTGGTTTTCCACCAGCCAACCTAACCATCTGGGGATAACTTAACCAGTAGGGAGAAGGAATAATAACCTCGTCTCCAGTATTTAACAAAACTTGGAAAAGATTATATATTGCTTGCTTAGCACCATTTGTGACCATTACATTTTCAAATTCATAATTTAAATTGTTTTGAATTTGAAGTTTATTTGCAATTGCTTTTCGGAGATCTAAATTGCCCGCTGCGGGCCCGTACTTAGTAAATCCATCATATATAGCTTTACTTGTAGCCTCTATAACTTCTTTTGGGGCATTAAAGTCAGGTTCTCCTGCACTTAAATTGCAAATATCTACTCCTTCTGCAGATAATTGATTTGCTTTAGCACTTATCTGCAATGTAAGAGAAGGCTCAATTGAAAGTGCCCGTTCAGATAAATTAACTTGACTCATTGACTTATAACTTTTCAAATATGACTTTTAATAATGACAAATGCATAAATTAACAATAAGTAAAAGTATCACATAATGGTTTAATTTAGTTCATTTTCTTAATCTATTTTATTTTCATGTTTTGAGTTCTTAAGATAAATAATATTTAAAGTTTTATTTTCGGTGAAAAGGTTAGTTATTGGGAGAGGAAGTGTATTCGCAGATTTGTTAATAATTGGTGAGGCACCTGGAGCACAGGAAGACTTAGAAGGAAAACCATATGTAGGTAAATCCGGTAAGTTATTAAACGAATTATTGAAAAAAGCTGGGATTGACTATAAAGAGGATGTTTATTTTTGCAATGTAATTAAATGTCGCCCACCAAATAATAGAAAACCCACTGCTAGAGAAATTAATATTCATAAACCTTGGTTATTACAGCAAATAAAGCTAGTTGATCCAAAATTTATATTACTTACTGGTTCGACGGCTATGAGAGCTA
>QCIP01000008.1 GCA_003216615.1 Prochlorococcus sp. AG-402-M15
ATTATCAGAATCAGTATTTTTCATTGATATTTATGATTCGTATTGAACAAATTGAAACCACTATTTATTTATATCAAATAATCATTTCAATTTTACTGTTTGTAATCTCCTTAAAACTCCATTAATAAATTTTCTTCCTTGAATATCACTATATTTATTGGCTAGATTTACTGCTTCATCGCAAGCAACAGCAACAGGAGTACTCAGAAAATTAATATCAACGTAGGCTAAACGCAAGATATCTCGATCAATTCTTGGTAATCTTTTTAATCTCCAGCCATCCATTACTTGATCAATATCAGAATCAATAATTGTTAGATTATCTAAAATGATACTAATCCTCTGATTAACATCCTCTCTAATATCAATTTGTCCACTAGAAACTATTAATCTTGGGAAGTCTAAAGTTATTGAGAGTGTATTCATTACATTTTCAATTTTTTTTAAAGATTGTTTTAACTCTTCTCTAACATTTGAAAAAGAAGAAGCAACCCCTTCTTGCAATTCACTATCTAATATTTTTTGTGATGCATTTTCTAAATCTGATTCACAATTATTCAATTCATCTCTGCAATGATTTATTAAAGAATCCAAAGCAGAGTCAAAAATCTGTTCTATCTGAAATTTATTTAATTTAAAATCACCTTCATCTTTTATAAGGCCTAGAGAAATTAAAGATAATTCTCTAGAGAGGGACCTATGATTTTGCATCAATTAAGAAGAAGTATTAGTGGAAGCACGTAATTGAGAAAATAATTTTGAAAATGTCGGATTTGAATTATTATTTTTCTCATCTGGATTAACTATCCCAGCCGAAATTATTGTTCTAAAAGCATCCTCAACAGAAATATCCAAATCCTTAACAGAAGCCTCTGGAACCAAAGTATACCAACCAGTAGTTGGGTTAGGTGCTGTAGGGATAAAAACACTTAGCAATTTTTCTTCCAATCCTGGCTGCAGAGAAGGACCAACATCACCAGTTACAAAGCCAATACTAAATAGCCCCTCACGTGGATATTCAACTAAAACAACTCTTCTAAATCGATTAGATTTATTACTTAAAAAAGTTTCGAGTAATTGTTTAAGAGTTTTATAAACTGCACCAGCTACGGGAATTTTTGATAAAGTTCCTTCTCCAAATTCTAATAACCATCTTCCTACAAAATTTCTCGCCATCAAACCTATAAGCAAAATAGCTAATAAAGGAACAGTTAAACCCAAAGTAAGATTAATCAAATCTTGTAATAAAGGATTTAAAGTAATAAAAGGATTTAATTGCTTAGGAACAGAAGTAACTAATGTTAAAACAAATTTACTAACTAATGATGATAGCCAGATTGTTGTTGCTAGAGGTATTACAACCAACAACCCTGCTATAAGATCATTTTTTAAATCTTGTTGGAGCCTAGATCCTAGGTTCGAATTTTGATTTTGATTAGATTCAACCAAAATAACGTTTCTATCTATTTTAACTTTACTAATAATTTAACTGTTTTTACTGAGTAAGGATATATTTTTTTTTAATAAATTAAAATTATTTATTAGTTTCTTCTCTAAAAATATCTTTTAGAAGAAATGCTATAAAGAGTAAAGAAATGATTATTACCATTAAAAACAAAAAAGAAATCAGTAAAAAATTAAAAGAAAGAGCAATTTTTGAAGGTTTTACAATAACGGGAATTGCTGCAATACCTGGCAGTTCGCGCATCAAACTAAGAACTAATGCATTAGAAAGATGGTTGGCAAATAAGCACCATGCTGAAATGAAATGGATGGAAGCTGATAGAAGAAAAAATATAAAATATCTTCTTGAAGATGCAAAAAGTGTTCTAAGCGTTGGATTTAATTACATTAGTTCATACAATAAAAATAACCTCTTCAAAGTAGGAAAATTTGGTCAAGGAGAAGATTATCATAAAGTGATTTACAAAAAATTAAAAAATATTGGTAAATGGATTAACCAAGAAATTCCAGATTGTAAATGGAAAATATGTGTCGATACCTCGCCTCTTCTCGAAAAAGCATGGGCTGAGGAATCAGGTCTTGGCTGGATCGGTAAAAATAGTAATTTAATTAACAAGAACTATGGTTCTTGGTTCACTTTAGGTTTTATGATCCTTACAAAAGATTTAATACCTGATAAACCTCATCAACCACTTTGCGGAAAATGCGAAATATGTATTAAAAATTGTCCAACAGAAGCAATAGTAGAACCATTTGTAATACAATCAGATCTTTGCATTGCCTATCACACAATAGAAAGCAGAGAAAAAACTATTCCAAAAAAAATAGAAAAAAATTTAAATGGATGGGTCGCAGGATGTGATATTTGTCAAGATGTATGCCCTTGGAATAAAGCTACACCGTACAACGATACTTTTGAAACTACTCCAAAAGAATGGATCAAAAATCTTAATGTTGAATCACTAAGTTGGGATGATAAAACTTGGGAAGAAAATCTTCAAGGAACAACTTTAAAAAGAATTAAACCATGGATGTGGAGAAGAAACATAAAAGCAAATCTCGATAATTAATAAATATATGAAAAAGTTTTTAAAAAAAATAATATGTGTCTTTTTAATAGGTTTTTACTTTTTTAAAGTAGAACATGTTCAATCAATAATCCCCTATTATTATTTACCCACAAAAAAAAATTTACAAAAGGACAGCTTATCCATTGGTAAAAATGCATATCAACTTTTATATTTTGGACAATATGAACAGAGCCTTAACTTAGCAAAATTAGCTGTACAAATTAATAAAACAGATCAAAAACTATGGTTAATTTTATCTGAAGCACAAGCAGCTAACAAACTATACAAAAAAGCATTGGATTCATTAAACAGAGCTCAAAAAATCAATCCAAATATTGGTGCAATATACTTTGCTAAAAGTAATATTTACTTTCAAATTTCACAACTACAAAATGCAAAGACTGCTTTAGAAACTGGATTAAAAATTGAACCAAATAACCATAAAGCTATTTTTCAATTAGGAAATATTTTATTAATGGAAAAAAATTACTCTGGAGCAATCAAATTATTTGATAAATCTGTAAAGATTAAACCTGACTTCTGGCAATCAATCAATAATCAAGGTTTAGCTTATTACGAGAAAAATAATATCAATCTATCTATAAAATTTTTTGAAAAAGCAATCTCAATTGAGAAGAACGCAGAACCCTTGCTAGGACTTGCTTCTTGTCTAAGAACAAAAAATATTAAATTAGCACTCCAACTCGCAAAAGAAGCTTTAGATAAGGATCCCAACTATGTTAACTATGATTATAGAAAAGAACAGTTGTGGGGAGAAAAATTGCAAGCTTCTACAGAAATCCTATTACAAAATGATCAGCTTCAAACAGCAGTAAAATTGGCAAAATCGAAAATAAATATATCTTCTTAATTTTCAATACTGGTAAATATTTTTTTACCTATTAGTCTTAATTTAATAAATCAATGCATATTTAATTTTCCGTTCTGATGGATAAGAAAAAATTTACTTCTATTTCTCTACAAGAAGAAATGCAACGTTCTTATCTGGAATATGCAATGAGTGTAATAGTTGGTCGTGCTCTCCCAGATGCAAGAGACGGCCTTAAACCTGTACAGAGAAGAATACTATTTGCAATGTACGAATTAGGTTTGACTCCAGATAGGCCATTTAGAAAATGCGCAAGAGTTGTTGGAGATGTCCTTGGAAAGTATCATCCGCATGGAGATCAAGCAGTATATGATGCGTTAGTAAGGCTAGTACAAAATTTTTCAACTAAATATCCTACTTTAGACGGCCATGGAAATTTTGGATCAGTAGATAATGATCCACCAGCAGCAATGAGATATACCGAGACCAGATTGGCACCTATCGCTCACAAAGGATTTCTTGAAGAGATTGGATCAGAAACAGTAAATTTCTTAAATAACTTTGATGGTTCTCAAAAAGAACCAGAAGTTCTTCCAGCCCAACTTCCATTTTTATTATTGAATGGATCATCTGGAATTGCTGTTGGAATGGCAACTAACATTCCCCCTCATAATCTAGGGGAAATAGTAGATGGTTTAATTTTTTTAGTAGAAAATAAAGATGCAACTAATAAAAAACTTTCTAACATTATAAAAGGACCAGATTTTCCCACAGGTGGAGAATTGATTTATAGCCGAGCTATAGAAGAACTCTATGCAACGGGAAAAGGATCAATAACAATAAGAGGAGTAATCAGAACAGAAGAACTAGATTTAGGCAAAGGTAAACACAAAAGAAATGCATTAATAATTACAGAACTTCCTTATCAAATCAGTAAAGCAGGCTGGATTGAAAAATTAGCAGACCTTGTTAATTCAAGCAAAATTAATGGAATCTCTGATATTAGGGATGAAAGCGATAGAGATGGAATGAGAATTGTAATTGAGTTAAAAAAAGATTCTAATGCCGAACTTGTAATTTCTAATTTATATAAAAAAACAACTCTCCAAACAAATTTTGGTGCCATTTTTTTAGCTTTAATTAAAGGCAAACCTGTACAACTAAATCTAAAGCAATATCTCAACTATTTTATTCAATTTAGAGAAGAAACAATTAGAAAAAGAACTAATTATTTTTTAAAAAATACTCTTGTAAAGCTTGAAACTTTAGAAGGTTTGTCTAAAGCTACAAAAGATATAAAGAAAGTTATCACAATTATTGAAAACTCGGAAAACACTACAAAAGCCAAATCAAAATTAATTGATAATTTTTACCTAAGTGAAAAACAAGCAAATTCCGTTTTGGATATGCCACTTAAAAAATTAACAAATCTAGAAAGAAATCAAATAGAAGTTGATATAAAAAATTTAAAAGAAAGAAAAGATTATTTTCAAAATTTATTAAATGAAAGAAAATTATTACTTAAATTATTAATAGAAGAATTATTAATATTGAAGACAAAATTTAATGTCAAAAGAAAAACAAAAATACTAAAAAATATTGATCAAGACGAAGAACTTGAAATAATTAATAATCAAATATTAGAAGACTTTATCAATAAAAAAACTAAATTATATATAGACAATAGACTATATTTAAGAAAAATGATTCTTAATATTTATAAAAAATCTTTTGAAGATGTAAATAAAATTATAGATAATAAAAATATTCAAAAATTTATTTGTAATATCGACAAAAATTTAAAAATAATCGGGATCACATTTACTGGAAAAGTTTTTCATATTGATTGGGAGTCAAATATTAATAATGACTATAAATTAGATAATAAAATTCTTGGTAATATTGATCCAAATGAAATAATAAATTTTCATTCAGTTAAAAAAGGAATTAAAAATTATTTATGTATCTTGAATTCGGATGGAAGATTTAAAAAAGTTTTATTTGATGAGGATATGATTAAAAGTAATAGATCTTTCACAATTACAAAACTAAAAAATAATAATCAAACAATTGATTCATTTATTTATAGTGGAGAAAAAAATTTAATATTTTTAACATCAATAGGAAGAATTTTTAAATTTAATTTATCAAATAAAAATTTCCCCCCAACTACTAAACAATCTCAAGGATTAATGCTTACAAAAATTTTACCAACAGAAAAGATTGTATCTTGTTGTAAATATCAAAATGGAGAAAATATTTATTTAATTTCTAAACAAGGAAAAATTTTTTGTATTAATAGTAATGAAATTTATTATGCAAATGAATGCAGTTTGGGATATTTAAACGAAAGAACCCAACTTACAAACGATTACTTCTTCAAAATTTTACCAAGTAACCATTACCTTGATATTGAAACTAATAAAAATAAATCTGCTAGGTTAAACTTGGATAAATTAAATTTCAGGTCAAATAAAACAAGTTTTTTAATTGACTTTTTAAAATTAGACAAAAGCGAGCATATTGTAAATTGTTTTAGAATTGAAAACTTTCTTGACTAGGATTTATATTCATTTTCAACCCAATTTAAGTACTCTTCATTTACAGTTCCTGTTACATAAGAACCAGTAAAGCAACTCATCTCCAAATCTTCAATAGAAGAATCACTTATTATAGATTTGCGTAAATTTTCAACACTTTGATAAACGAGATTATCAATTTCAAGATGATCTGCAATTTCACTTATTGTTCTATCGTGAGCTATTAATTCATCTCTATTAGGCATATTAATCCCATAAACATGAGGAAAACGAACAGGAGGTGCTGCTGATGTAAAAAAAACTTTATTTGCTCCTGCATCTTTAGCCATCTGAACAATTTCTTTCGAAGTAGTACCTCTTACTATCGAATCGTCAACGATTAATACATTTTTATTTTTAAACTCGGCACTCATAGCATTTAATTTTTGTCTCACAGATTCCTTGCGTTTCTGCTGACCAGGCATTATGAATGTTCTACCAACATATCTATTTTTAAAGAAACCTTCTCTATATTCTATACCTAACTGTCTTGCAACTTGCATAGCCGCAGGTCTAGATGAATCAGGAATAGGCATTACAACATCAACATCTCCAGAATTTATTGTTTTTTTTATTGTTTCCGCCAAATAGTCTCCCATTTTTAAACGAGCTTTATAAACAGAAATTCCATTCATAATTGAATCTGGCCTGGCTAAATAAACATATTCAAAAGCACAAGGAAATAACATTGGGTTTTCAGAACATTGCTTAGAAAAAAATTCGCCATTAAGATTTATAAAAATAGCTTCTCCAGGATCAACATCTCTTACTACTTGATAATCGTTATTCTCAAGCACTAGAGATTCACTGGCGACCATCCACTCTTCTTTTTTCGTGGTTAATGAAAGTCTTTTTCCTATAACTAAAGGTCTGATCCCAAAAGGATCTCTAAATGCCAATAAACCATGTCCTGAAATTAATGCAATTGAAGCATATGATCCCTGAATTCTTTTATGTAAAGATTTGATAGCATTAAAAATAATATCAGGTTCTAATTCTTGATTATGAATTTGTTCTTGCAATTCTGTAGCAAATACATTTAATAACATTTCAGTATCACTTGAAGAATTTGTATGTCGCTTATCGATATTGAATAATTGTTTTTCTAAATCTCTGGTATTTGTCAAATTGCCATTATGTATTAAAACAATTCCATATGGAGCATTAACGTAAAAAGGTTGAGCTTCTTCTACACTTTCAGCTGATCCCTTTGTTGCATACCTAACATGACCTAAACCAGTTTTACCGATTAAATTCCTCATATCTCTCGTTCTATAAGCAGTATTAACCTGTCCTTTAGCCTTATGTATATGGAAAATAGTATTTTCCATTGTGGCTATACCCGTAGAGTCTTGACCTCTGTGCTGTAAAAGTAACAGACTATCATAAATTTGTTGATTTACATCCTCTGAAGAGACGATTCCAACTATTCCGCACATAATTTAGTTTCTTAAAATTTTTAATAGTTGAAAAATGTTTTTCATATTTAAAAGTGGTCTGAAATACTATTATTAAATTTTTCGGTTAATTCCTCAACCCTAATATTGCAGATATTTTTATCTTGAATATTTATATTAAGAGTTTCATTAGATACGTGTCCTATTTTTCTTACATATACACTCGAATAAGAATTTATTTTAAATTTTTTTAAGTAATTAAGCCATTCTTTTTCTTTCATTTTATCTATTGAAAAAATAATTCTAGAACCTCCTTCTGCAAACAATAAATTATCATCCCTATTAAAAGATTTGTGTAACTCTATCTTTGCGCCCTTTGCAGACAAAATACAACACTCTGCTAAAGCTATAGCTAAGCCTCCATCACTAATATCATGAGAAGAAACTACAAAACTTTTTAAAATCGCATTTCTTAAAAAACTTTGGCAAAACTTTTCATCCGATAAATCTATTTTTGGAGGCCTACCTGTAATTTCCCCATGAAAATATTCCAAATAAGAACTTGCTGCGATCGTTGTTTCTGATTTATGAGATCCAATTAACCATATTTGATCGTGAATATTTTTCCATTCACTACTTATAGCTTTTTCAACATTATCTAGCTTTCCAACCATCCCAATGACAGGAGTAGGATTAATAGGAGTAATTTCATCTTTTTTATTTTTTGATTCATTGTATAAGGAAACATTGCCTCCAGTAACAGGAGTTTCTAAAGCTTTGCAGGCTTCAGAAATTCCATTGCATGAAGATGAAAGTTGCCAATATCCTATTTCAGTATCGGGGGAAGAAAAATTCAAATTGTTTGTAATTGCTACTGGTTTAGCGCCAACACAACTAACGTTTCTTGCAGATTCTGCAACTGCAGCAATAGCTCCTCTAAAAGGATCAAGAGAAACCCATCTACTATTACAGTCAACTGAAGCGGCTACGCCAGAAAATACTTTATTTTTATTTTTTTCACTTTGTTCTCTTAATCTTATTACAGCTGCATCTGATTCTCCTGGTTTAAAAACTGTATTTGCTTGAACTTGAGAGTCATATTGTTTATAAATCCATCTTTTAGAAGCAATCGAGGGATTAGAAAGAAGTTTTAAAATGATTTGTGAATAATAAAAACTCTTATTTTCCTTCAATGATAATATTTTTTGCTCATTAATTTCTGGTAGATTATTTTCTTTCCATTCCCATTTCTTTAACAAATACTCAGGTGGATTATTAATTACATTATGAAAATTGACAGGAGTATCATCAGACAAAGCAGAAGTAGGGATTTGAGCAACAATTTTATTTTTATGAGAAATAATTACCTCATTCGTCTCTATTACCTCACCAATTACATTCGCATATAATCCCCATTTATTAAATTTTTCAATAAGATTATTTATTTTTTCTTCTTTAACAACGAATAACATTCTCTCTTGCGATTCAGATAGTAAATATTGGTATGAAGACATATTATCCTCTCTTGAAGGAACCAAATCTAAATCAATAGATATTCCTAAGTTTCCATTTGCAGCCATTTCTGCACTACTGCAAGTTAAACCTGCTGCACCCATATCTTGAGCTGCAATTACATCTCCTGTCTTAAAAGCATCTAAACAAGCCTCTATAAGACTTTTCTCAATAAATGGATCACCTACTTGCACAGCAGGTCTGTCATCTAATGAAGTTGCAGTTAGTTCTGAACTTGCGAAACTAGCACCACCAACACCATCTCTGCCAGTAGTATTTCCAACATATAATACTGGTGATCCTACATTTTTAGCTCCAGAACAAACAATTTCATTAGTCTCTAAAAGTCCTAAAGCCATTACATTAACTAGAGGATTTCCAGAATAACATTCATCGAAGTCAATTTCACCTCCAATAGTAGGAACACCTACGCAATTTCCATAATGTGCAATACCGGATACAACTCCTCGCAGCAAATCTACATTTGATGGTTTATCAAGATTTCCAAATCTCAATGAATTTAATACTGCAATTGGTCTTGCTCCCATTGTAAAAATATCTCTTAATATTCCTCCTACGCCTGTTGCCGCACCTTGAAAAGGTTCAATCGCAGATGGATGATTATGACTTTCTATTTTAAAAACAAGTTTTTGATTATTTCCAACATCAATAACCCCAGCATTTTCTCCAGGCCCAACCAAAACATTTTTTCCTTTAGTGGGAAACTTAGATAGTAAAGGTTTTGAATTTCTATAGCAACAATGTTCTGACCACATAACACCAAACATTCCTAGTTCAGTCCTATTAGGTTTTCTATTTAATCTTTTGCAAATTTCTTTGTAGTCGTCAGTTGTTAAACTTTCAGCCTTAAGTGCTTCATTAAGATCATATAGATCATTATTTACTGGATTTAACATTCTTTAGATCCAAGGGTCATCTTCTTTTTTATCACTAAAAGATCTTGATTTTATATCATCATTATAAAAACTTTCTTTTTTATTATCGAAGTTTTGGTTTATATCTTCATCTTCCTCAAGCCAATTCTCTAACCTATTGGAAGCTATATTTTTAATATCATCAAATCTATTAATAATCTTTTTTCCTTTTTGCAAAAATTCATTTTTAAGACTTGACTTTGTTAAAGATAGATCGTCTAGAGAATTGCTTTTACAAAATACTAAGCCAGGTTGTTGATCATTAATATTTTCAATATTTAATTTCCATCTACTTGAACCTGGAATCTTAGGATTCGATCGAGAAACTAAATAATATTTAATTTTACCCGTTTTCATTTCAAATAAAAAATCTGCAATAACTCCTATTTTTGAGCCATTTGCATTAATCAGATTAGCTTCTATTAAATTTGGAAACCTATTTAAAGTTGCCAAATCAGAAATTGCAGGATCACCTTTAACATAAATTTCATTATCTATTATTTGACTAATTTGATTTAATCTCCAAACATTTCGTTTTAAATCAAAATTTGAGGGACGAGAATACCATCCTAAAATGCGATGAACTGGAGGATGCATCCAAACATTTTCACCATTTCCATAATTAAGGACCATATTCCCCTTAACATTGTAGTTTAGTAATTCACTTAATAAAATTTCTTTAGGTAATTTCAAGTTAAGAACGAACCTGAACAGGCATTACTAGATAAGTAAAAGAATTTAGATTATCTTCTGGTACAAAAACAGCAGGAGTAGTTGCAAGATTACACTTTAAAAGTACATTTTCAGAAGGAATAACTTTTAAACCTTCTAAAAGATATCTAACGTTAAAAGCAATATCAAAATTTTCTCCAGAGTAGGAGACAGGTATTGATTCATTAGCGTTTCCGATATCTTGTGCATCTGCACTTATCGAAGCTAATTCAGTATTATCCAGTTTAATCTTGACAACACTACTCTGCTGATCAGCTACAACAGCAATTCTTTCTAGTGCATCAATTAATTTTTTAGTATTAAAATTAAAAATATTAGAAAAAGTATCAGGGATTAGTTGTGAATAGTTTGGATAAGTACCTTCAAGAGTTCTTGTTGTAATTATTTGATTAGAGGAAATAAAAACTACCTGACCTTTATCATAAAAAAGTTTTATGGAATTTTCTGAACTTCTCAAAGATACAAGTTTTTCAATTTCTCTTAATGATCTAGTTGGAATAGTTACTGATAAATCATCTTCATTTGAAAGCAAGTTATCCTTATTTTTAATATTTTCTTCGTTACCAATTAATGCAACTGCCAATCTGTGACCATCTGTAGAAGCAGATTCTAAATAATTTTGTTTAAAAGTAAAATTAACACCTGTAAGTAATTGCTTTGAATCATCATTACTACTTGCAAAAACAGTTGATTTTAAAGCTTTTAAAAAAGAACTAGGGTTAATATCTAAAGAAGTGCCACTTTCAACAAATGGCAGATTAGGATAATCGTCAGATGGTATACCCTTAAGATTAAAAGAACCTCTATCACTTTTTATTAAAATATTATCTAAATTCTCATCTACTTCTAGAGAAACAGGTGTTTCATTAGGTAATTTATTTACTATTTCAGATAAAAGTTTCGAAGGTATCGTAATTGCCCCACTATTTTTAACAGTTCCATCAAAAGAGGTTTGAATTCCTAAATTAAGATCAAATCCTGTCAAACTAATTTTATTTGTCCCTTGGTCAGCTGTTAAAAGTATATTTGCAAGAATTGGATGAGTTGGTCTTGAAGCAACTGCTTTACTAACTAGTTGAATAGCATTATTTAACTCATTTTGATTACAAATAATTTCCATCGGAATTTGGAACTTTTTACAAACACAATATACTTTTTTCGCAAATTAAATTCAATAAGAATTTTAATCTTTTTTTTGTTATAAAAAATAAATAATAAATTTAAAAAATTAGTAGTAGTAGTAGTTGTGGAAATTGTTGAATTCTTAATTAAAAACCATACTTACTTAATTTATGAATTTTTTAATATGTGGAAAAACTTTTTTATTTGTTGAATATTTTTTGTTTTATTAAAAAAATTTAAATTTATTCAACAAATGAGATTACTTTTTATCTATTTTTAAACAGAATAGGATTAATATTTAGTCGATTTCCACAGACACTAATTTTTTTGGATTTTAATATCCTAGAATTTTGGTTATATTTTTTAACGAAGGTTCAATATTTTTCCTAAAAACAGCATCATTGTTTTTGATGGCACAATCAGGGTCTTTTAATCCATTCCCGGTAAGAACACAAACAATAGTAGATTCTTTTTGGATTCTATTTTTATTTTTAATGAGTCCAGCAACCGATGCTGCGCTTGCAGGCTCACAAAAAACTCCTTCCTTGGCAAGAATTTTATAAGCATTAATTATTTCTTCATCTGTAACTGACTGAAAGTCTCCTTTACTTTCCTTTTTTACTTTTTTTGCTTTTTCTCGATTAACAGGATTTCCAATTCTTATAGCTGTTGCAATTGTCTCTGGATTTTTAACTATTATATTTTGTACTAAAGGAGCAGAGCCTTCAGATTGAAAGCCCATCATAATTGGTAATTTTAAATTTCTTTTCATTTTTGAATATTCTTTAAAACCCATCCAATAAGCAGTTATATTTCCTGCATTGCCCATTGGAATACAAAGCCAATCAGGTGCAATACCTAAATCATCAACAATTTCAAAAGCGGCTGTTTTTTGGCCTTGAATTCGATATGGATTAACTGAATTAACTAGCTCTACAGGATGTTCTGAAGATAAATCTCTTACAATTTCTAAAGCTTTATCAAAGTTTCCATCAATAGAAATTATCTCAGCTCCATACATCAAAGCTTGTGCAAGTTTTCCTTGTGCAACAAATCCTTCTGGAATTAAAACATAAGGTTTTAGTCCTCCTCTTGACGCATATGCAGCAGCAGCAGCAGAAGTATTTCCAGTACTCGCACAAATTACTGCTTCACGGCCCTCTTCTTTTGCCTTGCTAATAGCCATAGTCATTCCACGATCTTTAAAAGATCCTGTGGGATTTAGACCATCATATTTTAAAAAAACCTTTGCTCCATTACCAATTAAATTGCTAATTGAGTCACTAAAAATTAGTGGTGTATTTCCTTCATTTAGGGAGATGATAGGAGTTTTTTTTGAAACAGGAAGATATTGTTTATAAGCTTCTATAAGACCTGGCCATTTTTTTTTGCGATAATTGATATTTAGTGTATTCTTGATTTTATTTAATAACACCATAGCTGTTTAATTTGTTTTGATTTTTTCAAGAGGAGAATTTGTAAAAAAGTCTAATAATTCTGATATTGATTCTACTTTATTCATAACTTTGCTCAAAGCGTTCACATCTAAAATAACAGTTTTAGTTGGATAACCTTCAAAAAACTTTATTAGGTTTATTTTTCCATTTCCTATATTAATTCCTTGAATTACACTTGCTCTAAGGGCTAAAACTCCCGTTCTTGTATCATCTGCTTTAGGCGTGTGGATTATAGATGAAAGTCTGGTTAAAAAAACATTTCCTATTTCTGAGTATACTAATTTGCTCGCAACTGTAATAGGAATCTCAAAATCTTTATTTAATACTGACCTAATTTCTTCATCAGGAGATCCAGTTGCCTTTAAAATTTTTTTTAATTGCTTTGTTGAATGACCCTCTTCAGCAAATTTTTTTAATGAATTTACTTCAATAGTTCTAGAAAATATGCCATATATAATTTTAATTTCATTAGCAGCATTAGCTTTTGAAAAATTAAAAAGAAATTGAGAACTAATTAAAATAAAAAATGTTTTTATAAAAATTTTTTTTATTTTCATTTTTATATGTTTGCACCAGCGGCAATCTTTACAAGTCTAACTACTCCTTTCTCCGTTACTTTTTTTGCAATTTTTAAACCCATTTCTTTTGTATAAGGCTCATTTATAAATCGAGGAACTCTTTTAAGAAAAATATCAATTGAGTAGCCAGGAACTTTTTGTAGAATTTCTAAAAAATTCCTTAATGGCTCTATATACATTATAAGGTCATTTAAATTATTGGTTTCATTAGTTGTATTTAATTTAATCGAGCTTGGAAGATAGTTATTTAAATTTTTTAATATTTTCAGACTAAATAAATCTATTTGATTTGTTAATTCCTCAATTATTTCATCTCTAAGAAATCCTCCTTTTGGTGAAAAAAGAAGGTTTATGACTTCATCTAAAAGTTTTTCCAAATCAAGATTTGTTTGTTTTGCAGCGTTAGATAGAAGATCTTCTAAGCGGTCCCATTTAAATTTTTTATTATCAAAAAGCATTTCTTTCAGGCTTTCTCTTAATTGTGGATCAGGATCTTCCATCAACCTTCTAGCAAAATATGGATAAGCTGCACCTAATATTTTGAAGCTTGGGTCTACGCTTAAAGCAATTCCTTCTAATGTAAGTAAAGATCTAATTATAAGTGCGTAGTATGGTGGTAATTTGAAAGGGAATTTATACATTACACCAGACATATCGTCTGTAACGCTTTTGAAATCCATTTTTGAAACTCCTTGTTCAACCGCGTTAATAAAAACATCTTGGAATGCTGGAACTATGGGTTCTAGATTTACTTCTTCTGATAAAAATCCTAATTTTACAAAATCTTGAGAAAGTTTATCGAAGTTTTTATTCACTAAATGTACAACTGCTTGTATTAAGCCAGATCTTGAGTCTCTGGAAACCTCACTCATCATTCCAAAATCTAGATAACATAATCTTCCATCTTTCAGAGCTAATAAATTTCCTGGATGCGGGTCAGCATGAAAAAAACCATGTTCTAAAAGTTGTTCTAAACTGCATTGAACTCCTATATCAATCATTTTGTCTGGGTCGATTCCTAATTTTTTTACATCTTCTAAATTGGTTAATTTTGTACCATCGATCCATTCCATAGTTAAAACTCTTCTTGAAGTTATTTCTTTATAAATTTTTGGTACAGCAATCATTTGATTATGTTTATGCATATTTCTAAACTTTTCAGCATTTTCAGCCTCATTTAAATAATCCATCTCTTCAAAAACTCTTTTCCCTAATTCATCAATTAATGCTACGAGGTCGCTTCTTATCAATCCAATATTGTTTTTTAGCCAATAAGCAATATTCCTCACTATGTAAAGATCTAAAGTAATTTGTTCTCTTAAACCTGGTCGTTGGACTTTAACTGCAACAACTTTTTCATTCTTTAGTCTCGCTTTGTGCACTTGTCCTAAAGAAGCTGCAGAGATTGGTTCTTTATTAATTTCTAAAAAAATTTCATCTATTTTGGATCCTAAATCTTCTTCTATTAATTCCATAGCTTTATCCCCGTCAAATCCTGGTAGTTGATCTTGTAATTCAGATAATTCTTCAAGAAGAATACCTGGAATGATATCTGGTCTTGTTGATAGAGCTTGCCCTGCCTTAACAAATGCTGGCCCAAGTTCTACTAATAAATTTGTTAATTCTTTTGCCCTAAATCTAGCTTTATCTGCATTTTTCAATCTGCCAGTTAATTTATCCCAACCAACAGATAATATATAAGCAAAAATAGGTATTAATGTTTGCCAAAGTCTTTTTAAAAGTCTTTTAGGGTTTTTTTTGTAAATTTTGGATATCGTATCAGGATCATAATTCAATAGTCCAGATACCTCGATAAAATCAGTAAAATCTTCTTTCATGACTTTATATATTTAAAACCTTTATTTTTTTAAAAAAGAAGTTAATTTTTTTATATGGAAGATTTATCATGCTAATACAATTAAAGATAGAAAATATTGCCTTAATAGAAATTATAGAAATTAATTTCGAAAAAGGTTTGAACATCATTACTGGGGATTCTGGTTCAGGAAAATCATTGATTTTAGATTCTTTAAATGTTTTATTTGGTGGAACCAATATACCTTTAAAACACTTAATACGTCCAGGAAAAGACAATTGTGCTATCGAGGCAAAATTTTCTTCTTCTTTTCAAATTAATCATTGGTTAATTAGTAATGGTCTTAAAATCAGTTCTTCAATACTAAAAATTAAAAGAATATCCTATAAAAAAAATAATAAAATCTTATCTAAATATAGCCTTAACAATTTTTCAATTAATAAAAAATTATTAGAAGAACTAGGACGATTATTAATAGATTTTGCAGGACAATCAGATATTTTTATATTTGATTCTCAAGATAAGAGAAGATTAATTATTGATGATCTATGTTCTCAAGAATTGAGAGATACTAGTTCAAAGATTAAAAAGATATGGCGAGAAAGTCAGGTTTTAAAGGGATTAATGAATGAAAAAATAGAATCTTTAAGGAAGCAAGAAGAAAACAACTTGGTAATTAAACAAATGTTGAAAAGTTTAGAGGAAGCTAACTTAGAATCCAGTGAAGAAATCTTAGATTTAGAGTCACTAGAAAAAAAACTTGTAAATAATCTTGAAATCAATAATTCAATTCAATCATCTTTAGGTAACTTAAACAATTTCAATCATGATGAACCATCAGTTGCTTTTTTGATAAATCAATCAATAAAAGATCTAAACAGAACAGCACATTTTGATTTAAAAATTCAAAAGTTTAGAGAAAACTTATTTCATATCCAAACTTATGTTGAAGATTTAATTTGTGCACTTAGCTCTTATTTACAAGAAATAGATAATCATGAATCTAATCTTTCAGAAATACAAAAAAGATTATTTTTTTTAAAAAACCTGGAAAGAACTTTTTCATTGGATTTATCTCAATTAATTGAAAAGCGAGATCAATTAAGGAGATATTTTTTTAAAAACGATCAAGATAATGAGATTTCTAATATTGAAAATCAAATAAAAAACTTACAAAGTAATTTAAATTCTTTATTTTTTACTCAATCTACTGAAAGAAAAAAAATTGCTCATAAATTACAGGATTCAGTAATTTCTATTTTAAGAAATCTGGGATTAGAAAATGCAAATTTTTCAATTCAATTCTCCGAATGTAAACCTTCTAGCGATGGAATTGATGAAATAAATTTTTTGTTTTCGGCTAATCCTGATCAGAAGCTTGCCCCATTATCAAATATTATTTCTGGTGGCGAAATGTCAAGATTTTTATTAGCTATTAAATCTAGTATTTATAAAAAACCAAATACTTTCTTTTTAGATGAAATTGATAGCGGTTTAAGCGGTAAATCTTTATTTTCTTTAGTGGAGTTAATAAAAGAGATTTCAAAGGATCAACAGGTTTTATGCATTACTCATCAGCCTTTCTTAGCTGCTGCAGGATTAACTCATTTCAAAGTTAAAAAAAACGTAATTGATGGAATAACTTATACTTCAATATCAAAACTAAATACCAAAAAACAAAGAAAGCATGAATTAATAGAGCTTATTGGTGGAGGTTCTTGCGAAGTAAATGATTATGCTTCTAGACTTCTTGATCAATCAGCTGCATAAAATAGAAAAAATTCCACTATAATAGTCTTTTTAAATCAAATCTAGATTTAAACATGATTATAAAAACTGATAATAATTTTGAAGAAGATAATTCAATTATTATTAGGGGAGCTCGTCAGCATAATTTAAAAAATATTGACCTTTCTTTACCTAGGAATAAATTTATTGTTTTTACAGGAGTCAGTGGAAGCGGTAAAAGTTCTTTAGCCTTTGATACTATTTTTGCTGAAGGTCAAAGAAGATATGTCGAAAGTCTTTCAGCATATGCAAGGCAATTTTTAGGTCAAGTAGATAAACCAGATGTTGATAATATTGAAGGCTTATCACCTGCTATTTCAATTGACCAAAAATCAACAAGTCATAATCCTCGTTCAACAGTTGGAACAGTAACAGAGATACAAGATTACTTAAGATTGTTGTTTGGTCGTGCTGGTGAACCGCATTGCCATCATTGTGGGATTCCAATTGCGCCACAAACAATTGATGAAATGGTTGATCAAATTCTTTTATTGCCAGAAGGAACAAGGTACCAATTGTTGGCTCCTGTAGTAAGAGGGAAGAAAGGAACTCATACAAAATTAATATCAGGACTAGCTGCTGAGGGTTTTGCTAGGGTAAGAATCAACGGCGAGGTGAGAGAACTTGCTGATAGTATTGAATTAGATAAAAATCAAATTCATAATATTGAGGTAGTAGTTGATAGATTAATTGCAAGAGAAGGTATACAAGAAAGATTAAATGATTCTCTACAAACTTGTCTTAAAAGAGGTGATGGTTTAGCAATAGTAGAAGTTGTGCCAAAAAAAGGAGAACATTTACCTCCTAACTTAGAGAGAGAAAAACTTTACTCAGAAAATTATGCATGTCCTATACATGGTTCTATTGTTGAGGAACTTTCTCCTAGACTATTTTCCTTTAACAGTCCATATGGGGCGTGTCCAGACTGTCATGGGATTGGTTATTTAAAAAAATTTACTGCTGATAGAGTTATACCAGATCAAACATTACCTGTTTATGCTGCAATAGCGCCTTGGAGTGAAAAAGATAATACGTATTACTTTTCTTTACTTTATTCTGTAGGACAAGCTTATGGTTTTGAATTAAAAACTCCTTGGAAAGATTTAAGTGATTTGCAAAAAAAAGTTCTTCTTTTGGGATCAGATAAACCAATATTAATTCAAGCTGACAGTCGTTTTAAAATTTCTAATGGTTTTGAAAGGCCTTTTGAGGGAATTTTACCAATATTAGAAAGGCAATTAAATGAAGCTAGTGGAGAATCTGTAAAACAAAAATTAGAAAAGTACCAAGAATTAGTTCCCTGCAAGACATGTTCTGGCAAAAGATTAAGACCTGAGGCTTTGGCAGTTAAACTTGGCCCTTATAACATTACTGACTTAACTTCTATAAGTGTTTCTGATACTTTAACTCACATAGAACGCATCATGGGATTAGGCAAGACTAAGAAGGAAAATATATCTTTATCAGAAAAACAAAAGCAGATAGGTGAATTAGTTTTAAAAGAGATTCGTTTACGTTTGAAGTTTTTAATTAATGTTGGTTTAGATTATTTAACTTTAGATAGACCAGCCATGACTCTGTCTGGTGGAGAAGCTCAGCGAATTAGATTAGCTACGCAAATAGGTGCAGGCCTTACTGGTGTTTTATATGTGTTAGATGAACCAAGTATTGGTTTACATCAGAGAGACAATGACAGATTATTGGAAACATTAAAAAGCTTAAGAGACCTTGGAAATACTTTAGTTGTTGTTGAACATGATGAAGACACTATGAAATCCGCAGATTATTTAGTAGATATTGGCCCAGGGGCAGGGGTTTATGGTGGTGAAATTATTGCTAAAGGATCTTATCAAGATGTATTGAAATCAGATAGGTCATTAACTGGGGCTTATCTCAGTGGTAGGAAGTCAATCCCTACTCCAAAAGAACGTAGATCATCCATTAAAAAAAGTTTAATTTTAAATAATTGTTCTAAAAATAATTTAAAGAATATATCTGTAGAATTTCCTTTAGGCAGATTAGTCTCTGTAACTGGTGTTAGCGGTAGTGGAAAAAGTACTTTGATAAACGAATTACTTCACCCTGCATTGTGTCATTCTCTAGGTTTAAAAGTTCCTTTTCCTCAAGGAGTAGAAGAGTTAAAGGGTATAAAGGCAATTGATAAAGTTATCGTTATTGATCAATCTCCAATAGGGAGGACACCAAGATCAAATCCTGCTACTTATACTGGTGCTTTTGACCCTATAAGGCAGATATTTACTGCCACAGTGGAAGCCAAAGCAAGGGGTTATCAAGCTGGCCAGTTTAGTTTTAATGTGAAAGGAGGAAGATGTGAAGCGTGTAAAGGCCAGGGAGTGAATGTTATCGAAATGAATTTTCTACCTGATGTGTATGTTCAATGTGAAGTATGTAAAGGAGCTCGTTTTAATAGGGAAACACTTCAAGTTAAATATAAAGGTTTCAATATATCTGATGTTTTAGAGATGACTGTTGAACAAGCCGCAGAGATTTTCTCTGCTATACCTCAAGCTGCTGATAGATTATCTACATTGGTAGATGTCGGTTTAGGATATGTCAAATTAGGTCAACCAGCTCCTACATTATCCGGTGGAGAGGCTCAAAGAGTTAAGTTAGCTACAGAATTATCAAAAAGGGCTACTGGCAAAACTTTATATTTGATTGATGAACCAACTACAGGATTAAGTTTTTATGATGTTCACAAATTAATGGATGTGATACAACGTTTGGTAGATAAAGGTAATTCCGTAATTGTTATTGAACATAATTTAGATGTTATTAGATGTTCGGATTGGATCATCGATTTAGGACCTGATGGAGGGGATAAAGGTGGAGAAATTATTGCAGAAGGTATTCCTGAGGATGTAGCTAAAAATCCCTCTAGTCATACAGCAAAATATCTTAAAAAGGTTCTAAAGTAAGAAAATTCTTGTTGTATTTCTTTTTATTTTTAATTATCTCAGTAAAACGAAAGTCTTATTTAGAGGGGCATAAAATTAGTCTGTCACTGCTTTTTTAAAAATTTATGTTTTAAAAAATTTTAAAATCATAATGCTTTCTTAATATTTACTTAGGAAATTCAGCTTATTTGTATTAAAGGTCGTTAATCGGAGGATTTGATGAATGAGGTTGAAATTTTTACATTTACATTTACATGGTCTTATACGTTCTAAAAATCTTGAATTAGGCAGGGATCCAGATACAGGGGGACAAACACAATACGTTTTAGAGTTAGTTAAAAGTTTGGCTAACACTTCAGAAGTTGATCAAGTAGATTTAGTCACTCGTTTAATAGAAGACTCCAAAGTAGATGATGAATATTCACAAGAAGAAGAATTTGTAGAACCTGGAGTTAGAATTTTAAGATTTAAATTTGGACCTAATAAATATTTAAGAAAGGAATTGCTTTGGCCTTATTTAGATCAATTAACTGAAAGTCTTATTTCTTATTATAAAAAAAATAAAAAGCCTAATTTTATTCATGCGCATTACGCAGATGCTGGATATGTAGGAGTTAAACTAAGTAAATATTTAAAAGTTCCACTTATTTTTACGGGTCATTCTTTAGGAAGAGAAAAAAAGAGGAAATTGCTTGATACTGGTTTAAAAACTAATCAAATAGAAAAGCTTTATTCCATAAGTAAAAGAATTGAGGCTGAAGAAAAAGCGTTAAAGTCAGCAGATATTGTTGTTACAAGCACTAAACAAGAGTTAGTTTATCAATATTCCCAATATTCTTCTTTTTCACCTTGCAAAGCTAAAGTTATTCCTCCTGGTGTTAATTATAATAAATTTCATCATATTCACTCCACAACTGAGACAGCCGAAATTGACAATATGATGAAACCTTTTTTAAAGGATTCTACTAAACCTCCATTATTGACTATTTCTAGAGCTGTACGAAGAAAAAATATTCCCTCTTTGATTGAGGCATATGGAAGATCTGAAAAATTAAAAAGAAAAACTAATTTGATTTTAATTTTGGGCTGTAGAGAGAGTACTTCAAAACTTGACCCTCAACAAAAAGATGTATTTCATAATATTTTTGAAGTGATTGATAAACATAATTTGTATGGAAAGGTAGCTTATCCAAAAAAGCATCTTCCAAGTCAGATACCTGCTTTATATAGGTGGGCTGCTAGCAGAGGGGGTGTATTTGTAAATCCAGCTTTAACTGAGCCTTTTGGTTTAACCCTGCTTGAAGCTTCTTCATGTGGATTGCCAATAATATCAACAAATGATGGAGGACCAAAAGAAATACACTCAAAATGTCAAAATGGACTTCTCGTAGATGTTGCTGATATTAATGAGTTGCAAGTTACTCTTGAGAAAGGAGTTTCTAATAATAGTCAGTGGAAATTATGGAGTAGCAATGGAATTGAGGGTGTTAATAGGCACTTTAGCTGGAACACTCATGTACGCAATTATTTATCTATACTTATAGAAGAGTTTTCAAGATTTAATAGTTATTCTGCGTCTGATATTAAACAGAGTTGTTTAAAAGGGAGTTCTTCGCTTATAAAACCCCATTGATCAAAGACTTTAGGATCAGGGTGAATAATTAGTTGATTGTTATGAGTTTTCTTTAGTTTGAAACCTTTCTTAGATAGTTTTTTCATTAATATAGCAGTCTCTTCAAATCTTGATGCCATTGCATCAAGACTTGAGCAGTCACTTGTTAATCCATTATCTTTCCATGTAAAAAAACTCATAACAATTTTTTAAAGATTAATTTTTAAAACTATACCTAAAATTACAAGTAAAATGTTGATTATCCAAGAATTTTCAACTATTTTTTCTTCCTTAACTCCTTTAAGTTCAAAATGGTGGTGCAGCGGAGCCATTAAAAATATACGTTTACCTCTGTGAAATAATTTTTTTGTAATCTTAAAAAAACCTACTTGAATCATTACTGATAATGATTCAATAATAAATATTCCTGAGAAAATAGATAAGGTAAAAACGCTATTGGTTAATAACGCTATTGAACCTAGAATTGCACCAATACTTAGAGATCCTGTGTCACCCATAAATATTTTTGCAGGATAATTATTGTGTTTGAGAAATCCTAAGCATATGCCGCACATTGAATAACATAAGATACTAAAAATAAAAAGCTCTTGCTGTTCTTTCATTAATATTTCAGTTCCTAATCCATAAAAGACAATCCCACTGCATCCAGCTGCTAATCCATCTAGTCCATCAGTCAAATTCACTGAATTACTTATTCCAACTAGTACTAAAAAAGAAATGGGTAATATGAAAAAATTCATATCTATTCCCCAAGAGTCAGATATTGTTATTAATGGATTTATTAAATTTTTTTCATAAGCTAACAATATAAAAATTATTGAGATGATACTTTGTAAAAAGAATTTCTCTTTTGTTTTTAATCCTGTATTTTCTTTGTTTTTAATACTTAAAAAATCATCTAAAAACCCTATAATAAAGAAACCAAAAATAGTAAATAATAAAAGAAATAATTTGATAGAACTTAAATTTATAGTTATTATCAAAAGAAAAATTAAAAAAGGGATTATCATAAAAACCCCGCCCATTGTTGGGGTATTACTTTTTTTATAGTGATTAGCAGGACCTTCAGTTCTAATATTTTGAAGTAAATTTAATTTTCTGATTATTTCTAAACCATTCTTTGTTGTGAATAGAGAAATAAAGAAAAATAATGTATAAACTCCTATAAAAATAAAATTATTAAAAAAAAAGGAGGTAACTATTAAAGCAAAACTATTTAATATTAATAACGATTTAAAATTAAATTTTTTAATCTTCCCAATCATCTTCTAAAGAAGGTTCTTCTTCAGTTTTATAGTCTTCTTTTTCTCCCATAAGAGCTGATAGTTCTTCTTCTTCTATTGTACTAATTTCTTGTGAATCCCCCTCGTTTTCAGCAACTAGCCTTCCTGTGGTTTCAAGCCAAGATAAAAGATCTGGTTCATCTCTTAATGGCAAAACAGGAGCTGGGTCATCTCTGTGGTAACAAGTTAAGGCAGGGTTGACTTCAGAAATATCGTCTAATCTAAGTTTTAGTTTATTTGAGTCCATTAAAGGTTATGTTCTATATATAAGATAATACATAATGATGCACACGAAAAACTTTGTTTGATAAAGCAAATTTAAAATACTTTCTTATCTGGCTAGTTTCATTGTTGCTGTCTGGATTATTTAAACTTATTGGATACTTGAATCCTAATGTTTTAATAATTAATAACTTTCTTCTCTTGTTACTAGTTTTTGGCCCAGCTCTTTTAGTTACAATAATATTAGTTTTTAATAAGTTTTCAAATTCTTAATTACGGCAAAAATTTAAATTTATGGAGCAAACTTAGATGCAGCAGGTAAAAAAAGTTGTGCTAGCGTATTCTGGCGGAGTAGATACAAGTGTTTGTATTCCATATTTAAAGAATGAATATGGAATTTCAGAAGTTGTTACTTTTGTAGCAGATCTTGGACAAGGCGAGGATTTAGAACTTATAAGGCAAAAAGCTTTAAATTCTGGCGCATCTAAATCAATTGTTGGAAATTTAGTTAATAGTTTTGTTGAGCGATACGCTTTTCCAGCCATTAGAGCAAACGCATTATATTTAGAAAAATATCCTTTATCTACCGCTCTTGCTAGGCCTTTAATTGCTGAAAATCTTGTGAATATTGCTAGAGAGATTAATGCCGATGCGGTAGCTCATGGATGTACTGGTAAAGGGAATGATCAAGTTCGATTTGATTTGGCAATCAATGCTTTAGGCCCTGATTTGAAAATAATTACTCCCGCAAGGGAGTGGAATATGAGCAGGGAAGAGGCAATAGTATATGGAGAAAAATTTGGCATTCCTGCACCAGTATCAAAAAAATCACCATATTCGATAGACGTTAACTTACTTGGTAGGAGTATTGAAGCGGGCATATTAGAAGACCCAATGCAAGAAGCACCTGAAGATATATTTACGATGACATCATCAATTGATAATTCACCTGATTCTCCTCAAGATATAGAAATTGTTTTTAAAAATGGGTTTCCAGTTGGAATTAATGATGAATTTTTAACTCCAGTAGAGATTATTCAAAAAGCTAATGAACTTTCAGGTGCGCATGGTTTTGGAAGAATAGATATGATTGAAGACCGAGTGGTAGGAATAAAAAGTAGAGAGATTTACGAAACACCTGGCCTGTTACTTTTAATAAAAGCTCATAAAGAATTAGAGAGCATCACATTAAACCCAGAAGTTGTCGACTTTAAAGGAATAGTAGAAAAAAAATGGGGTCAACTAGTCTATCAAGGTTTTTGGTTTGGACCTCTTAAAGATAGTTTAGATGCTTTTATTTCGTCGACTCAAACTTCAGTTAATGGAAGAGTAAAGATCAGACTTCATAAGGGGAACGCAATAGTAATTGGGAGAATATCGGAAAAGAACTCACTTTACAGGGAAGATTTGGCAACATATAGTAAAGACGATATTTTTAATCATTCTTTAGCAGAGGGGTTTATTTATATGTGGGGTATGTCAAATAAAATATGGGCTGAGTTAAATTCAAAAACAAAAGATTAATATTTAAGATTCTGCATTTTCTTTGGTTTCAGTACCATCTATTCCGGATTTTGAAGTATCTGTCCTTTCTACCGGTTGTTTTGCCTTAGATTCAACTTTAATTTCTGGATTTTCTTTATCATCTGCTTTAGTTGAACTCTTAGTAGAAGGTCTTGGAGTTGGCAAAGGCCCTTCTTGTTTAACGGTCATATACCTTATTACGTCTTCACTAAGTCTCATTGCTTTTTCAATTTTGAAAATATGTTGTCCATCACCTTGATGACTTAATTGGACGTAAACACCTTCTCTATGTTTTGATATTTGATAAGCTAACCTTCTTTTACCCCTCATTTGACTATCGAGGATGGTACCGCCAAATTCTTCTAAAAGCTTATTATATTTATTAATGTGGTTAGTTACTTCATCTTCCGCAATATCGGGGCGGAGGATGTACATGGTTTCGTAATAAGTTTGTTGATCGTTCATAGTTTCAGACAAGGTCTTTGGCTCATAAATTGATATGATGAGCGTCTGTTCATCTTTAACGATACATCATGATGTGCAGTTCCTTGAAAATTAGCATCATTTATTTTAAAGATAATTTTTGAGTGCATCATTCATAATATTAAAAGGTACTTCTAAACCATTTGTCCAAAATGATAATGATTTTAATCCCTGAGCAACAAGCATTTGCAAACCATCGATAGTCATGCATCCTTTGTTGGCGCTAAATTTCAATAGACGAGTTGGAGCAGGATTATAGATTAAATCATAAACAATTGTTTTTGAGTTAAGAGATCTCCAAAAAGACTCTCCATATGGCAATACATTCATTTCATGTTTGGCTGTTTTCATTCCTACTGGTGTTGTATTTACAACTAAATCTGCTTCTTCAATTAAATTTTGAGCTTGATTATCATTATTCAACAAACCTTGAAGTTCAATTTGATTTTTAAAATTTTTTATTAATTCATCAAGTGATGATTTGTTTCGTGATACTACGGAAATTCTGGAAAGATTTAAATCTATTAATCCTTGAATAACAGATCGTGCTGCACCACCGGAGCCAAGAACAATTGATTGTTTTTTTCTTAAGTTTAATGTTTTTAAAGGATAAATAAATCCTTCTACATCTGTATTAGTTGCGCTCCATTCTTTTTCAGAATTTAATTTTAGAGTATTAATTGCCTTCAGTTTTTTTGCAATAGGGGAAATTTCACTACAGAGGCTAAATACCTTTTCTTTATGGGGAATTGTTATGTTTAAACCTCTGCAATTAATTTTTTTCAAAGAATTTAGAACTAATTCTAGATCTTCATCTTTGCAAGGTATAGCAATATAAATTAAATCAAGGCCTAAATATTTGAGGGCAGCATTTTGCATAATCGGTGACAAGGAATGGCTTACTGGATTCCCTATTAATGCAATAAAAGATGTCTTACTTGAAATCATGTTTAGATTTTTTAAGGTAAAAAATAATGATCTGTTCGGGAACCACACCCCGTCTTTAAGTAACAATAATGACCCCAATGACCGATTATGGAGAATATAAAATAAAAGAATTTACCCATGGGGAAGGTTGTAGGAATCGATTTAGGAACAACAAATAGTTGTGTCGCTGTAATGGAAGGTGGTAAACCTACTGTAATAGCAAATGCTGAGGGTTTCAGAACTACTCCATCAGTTGTTGCATATACAAAAAATCAAGATCAGCTTGTAGGACAAATTGCAAAAAGACAAGCTGTTATGAATCCTGAAAATACTTTTTATTCTGCTAAACGATTTGTTGGTAGAAGGGTTGATGAAGTTAATGAAGAATCTAAAGAAGTTAGTTATTCTGTTGAAAAATCAGGTTCTAGTGTCAAATTAAAGTGCCCTATTTTAGATAAGCAGTTTTCTCCTGAAGAGGTAAGTTCGCAAGTTTTAAGAAAATTAGCAGATGATGCAGGTAAATATCTTGGTGAAAAAGTTACACAGGCTGTAATTACAGTTCCAGCTTATTTTAATGATTCCCAAAGACAGGCTACGAAAGATGCTGGAAAGATTGCAGGTTTAGAAGTTCTCAGAATTGTCAACGAGCCAACCGCTGCAGCCTTAGCATATGGTTTGGATAAAGAAAATGAAAAAATTCTTGTTTTTGATTTAGGGGGAGGAACTTTTGATGTCTCAGTAATTGAAGCTGGTGATGGAGTAACTGAAGTTCTATCTACCTCTGGAGATACACATTTAGGTGGTGATGATTTTGATAGATGCATCGTAGATCACTTAGCTAATACTTTTAAATCAAATGAGGGAATTGATCTCAGACAAGATAAGCAAGCCTTGCAAAGATTGACTGAAGCTGCAGAAAAAGCAAAAATAGAGCTCTCAAATGCTACTCAAAGTGAAATAAATCTACCTTTTATTACAGCGACGCCCGAAGGACCAAAACATTTAGATTTGAACCTTACTAGAGCAAAGTTTGAGGAATTAGCAGCTTCTTTAATTGATAGGTGTAAGACACCAGTTGAGAGAGCTATAAGTGATGCAAAAATTTCTACTAGTGAAATTGATGAAGTTGTTATGGTGGGAGGTTCATCTAGAATTCCTGCTGTTTTAGATTTAGTAAAAAAAATAATTGGTAAAGAACCAAATCAAACTGTTAATCCTGATGAGGTAGTAGCTGTTGGAGCTGCAATTCAGGGAGGAGTTTTAGCAGGAGAAGTTAAAGATATATTGTTGCTTGACGTTACCCCACTTTCTCTAGGTGTAGAGACTTTAGGCGGAGTAATGACAAAAATGATAAATCGAAATACTACAGTACCTACGAAGAAATCTGAAACATATTCAACTGCTGTAGACGGTCAAACAAACGTTGAAATACATGTTTTACAGGGTGAAAGAGAAATGGCTTCTGATAACAAAAGTTTAGGAACTTTTAGATTGGATGGTATACCCTCAGCACCAAGAGGTGTTCCGCAAATTGAAGTTACATTTGATATCGATGCAAATGGTATTCTTAGTGTCACTGCTAAAGATAAAGGAAGTGGTAAAGAGCAAAGTATTTCTATTACTGGTGCTTCTACTCTATCTGATAACGAAGTAGAAAAAATGGTAAAAGATGCCGAATCAAATGCATCTGCAGATAAAGAAAAAAGAGAAAGAATTGATTTAAAAAACCAAGCTGAAACTCTTGTATATCAGACAGAAAAGCAACTTAGTGAGTTGGGGGACAAAATTGATGCTGCAGCTAAGTCTAAAGTTGAAGAAAAGAGTAATGCTTTAAAAGAGGCAACTTCAAAAGAAGATTATGAATCGATGAAAAAACTTCTTGAAGAACTTCAGCAAGAACTTTATGCAGTTGGTTCATCTGTTTATCAGCAACCTGGCAATCAGCCTCCATCACCTGGCGCGGCGGGCGGTCCTGATCAGAGTGATTCAAACAAAAAAGGTGGAGATGATGTAATTGATGCAGACTTTACTGAAACAAAAGATTAGGAAAGGTAATTTTTAATTTCATTAGCAACCCATTTAGAACAAGCCGGAGCCAGTAAAATCCCATTTTTATAAAAACCTGTACATATAATTAGTCCATCTTCAAGATTTTTCATTATTGGTGAAGGTTCACCATCAGGTCTTGACCTAATTCCGAACCATTTTTTAGAAATTTTCCCTTTTATCAGCCAATTTGGTTTTTTATCTAGAAAATTTGTTAGTTTTTCGAATGTATTTTCTTCTGGCTTAGTACTATATTCGTCAGTTGATCCAATAATTAGTTTATTTTTTGATTTTGTAATTATATTTTTACCATTTATATTGAATTGTTTTGGCAGCGATAATAAATCAACTTCTTCATCATTTATATTAATTTCCATAGCTTGACCTAAAACAGGTTTTAATTTGATGTTGTGAGATAGGCTATCTATTAAATCAACCGCTTTTAGTGAATTACATAAAATAACCATGTCAGATCTGATGTTTTCATTATTCCTTGTTTTAGAAATCCATTGATTGTTTGATTTTCTAATTTTTATTATTTCTTCTTTTAAAAAATTTACTTTTTTATGTTTTAGATATTTATCTAATGTTTTAAGTAACGACAAAGCATTTATTCTTCCATCTTTGAAGGAAATCATACCTTTTATATTTTTTGTTTGGAATGCTTTATTTATATTATTGATAAATATTGAGTCTCTATCTAGAATTTGTAAGTTTAGATCATTATTTTCATTAATAAATTTCTCTAATTTTTTAAACTTTTCTTCATTAGTAGTTAGGTGTATTAATGGTTTTTCGATATTTAATTTACAATTAAATTTTTGTAGGAATGTAATCCATTGTGGCCATAATTGAATGCTTTGTTTCCTGAGATCCCAGCCTCTTCCTCTTCTTTTTTGATACATATTACCCATTAGTAAGCCTAAAGCTGCATTGCTACTATTTTGGAGTTGAGTTGGATCTATTATCGTTACTTTGAAACCTAATTCTGATAATTCTAAGGCGTTAAATTTTCCAATAATCCCTGATCCAATAATAACTATGTGTGCTTTTTGAAAATTTTCTTTTAAGCTTTTCATTGATATATTAGATATACTGGCTTATTTGATTTAATAGTTAAAGATTTTTTGGAACATCCTTCAATTATATTCAAAATTGTTTGTCCCGATCGTCCTGGTCTTGTAAGTTTACTTACAAGTTGGATTTCAAATTACGGCGGCAACATAAAACATTCTGATCATCATACAGATCAAGATGCGGGTTTGTTTCTTAGTCGAATTGAATGGAATAGTAAAAATGCATCTTTTAATAGAGACGAAATTTATAAAGAATTTGAAAAAATTGCAGATGAAGTAAATGGAAAATTTAAGGTAAATTATTCTGATGAAATTCCAAATGTTGCTATTTTCGTGAGTAAACAAAATCATTGTTTGATTGATTTACTTTGGCGAGTAAGAAATGGTGAACTCAAAATGAAAGTCCCGTTAATAATTTCAAATCATTCTGATCTTGAAATTATTGCAAATGACTTTAATGCAAAATTTGTCCATATTGATACCCTTAATACTGATAAATCTATTGTTGAAGATCAATTTTTAAATTTACTAAAAGAATACGAAATTGATCTTGTTGTATTAGCTAAATATATGCAAATTTTGAGTCACTCTTTTTTAAAAAAGTTTTCTTCAATAATAAATATTCATCATTCTTTCTTACCTGCATTTAAGGGTGGGCAACCATATCATCGGGCATGGAAGAGAGGTGTTAAATTAATCGGTGCTACTGCTCACTATGTTACTGAAGATCTTGATGAAGGCCCGATAATAGAGCAATGCACAGTTAATATAAGTCATAGGGATGAAGTTGATGATTTGATTAGAAAAGGAAGAGATATTGAAAGAATAGCTTTAGCAAGAGCAGTTAGATTACATCTGAATCATCAAGTATTTGTTTATAACAGCAAAACTGCTGTTTTTGATTGAAGATAGTTTCTTAGTCTTCTAATTCTATTTGTATTTGTCTTTCATAAATTGATTCTTCATTAAAAGCTCTTGCTATCATGAAACTGGCAATGCAGCTGATTAAAACAGGTTTCATTATTAATAAATTTTTTGTTAAAGCAAAGGCTAAAAACATTGCAGTTATTGGTGTTCGCGAACATCCTGCTACGAAAGCTCCCATTCCCGCAAAAATGTATGTACTAGGAGCATGTCCTGTTGCAATTTCTACCCAGCTTTTCATTATTAGACCGATTGACCCTCCTAAAGTAAGCATAGGATAGAACAATCCTCCTGGAGCTCCAGATGCTGCAGCTAAGCCTGTCGTTATAAATAATACTAAAACTACTAACAAAGCAATTCCAATACTTGTATTTTGCTCAGCTATTATTTTTTGTAATTCATCTAAATTATGAAATGTACTGGGTAAAAAAGAATAGATACTTCCTAAAATAAGTCCACAGATACTCATTTTTAAAACAAATTTATTTTTATACCACTTTTTCCCAATATTTTGCATTAACAAAACATATCTGCTGTACAATTCTGCAAAGATCCCGATAATTATTCCTAGTAAAACTAGGTAAATAAAATCTATAGGTAAGAAAAAAACTGATGGGTCATATTCTTTTTGAATTAAAAATCCTAGGTTAAAATCAAAGCCTCCTGCTTTTGGATCTAAACCCAAGGCTTGAATAATATCAGCAGATGAATCTGCAATGAAAGTTGTAATTATTACTAATAGCAAAATTACTGGTCTAGCAGAGTTTAATAGTTCTTCTATTGCATAAACAAACCCTCCTAATGGAGCGCTAAATACTGCAGCAATTCCAGCTCCACCACCTGCTGCTACTATTACTCTTCTGAAAGCTGTAGGAGCTTTGAGCCATTTGGCCATTTGCCAAGCAACTGAACCTCCCATTTGAACAGATGGACCCTCTGGGCCTAAAGGGAATCCACTACCAATAGCGATAATTCCTGAAATGAGCTTTACTAATCCTACTTTTATATTCATTGGCACTTTTTTATGCCTTAAGAAACCCATGATTTGACTCACACCTGAACCTTTTGCTGCAGGTGCAATGTTTTTGATCAAATATCCTGCAATTGCTCCTCCTACAGCTCCAAAAATTGGTAATACTGCAATAGACGGAAATTGGTCTAAAAGTGCTAACCTCCAATTATTTATAAAGTAGATTCCAGTTTTAAAAAATATGCTTGTTATAGAAGCTCCTAAGCCTGTTAATAAGAGCGACAATGCAACGACGAGAGATCTTTGTCTTAATAATTTTTTGATGCTACGGGAAGAATTATTACTGGTTTTTTGAATATTTTCTTTTATAAGTTTTGGCATAATCCATGATCATTTTGATAAACTGAAATCGTTTATTTCATCAAATTGAAGATAACGATAAAGTTCATCTGAATATGGATTAATTTTATTTTTAGTAATATCCTGATATTCTTCTACTTCAGGTATTTTCCCAAGAAGTGCGCAAACTGCTGCTAATTCAGCACTTCCTAAAAATACTTGTGCATTTTTCCCAAGTCTATTGTCAAAATTTCTTGTACTAGTAGAAAATACTACAGATCCTTCATCTACTCTTGCTTGATTTCCCATACATAAAGAACAGCCTGGCAACTCTAATCTTGCACCACAATTTTCAAAAATTTTATAATAACCTTCAGCTTTTAGAGTTTCTTCATCCATTTTTGTAGGAGGACAAATCCATAATTTAGCTTTTAAATTTTGTACACCTTCAAGAACTTTCGCAGCTGCTCTGTAATGACCAATATTTGTCATGCAAGAACCTATAAAAACTTCATCAATATTTGTATTGGCAACATCTGTGATCTCTTTTACGTTATCTGGATCGTTTGGGCAGGCAACTATAGGTTGCGTTACTTTTGCTAAATCAATTTCAATGATTTCTTTATACTTCGCGTTGGTATCTGGCTGCATTAATTCAGGTTTTTTTAACCAATTTTTCATATCATTTATTCTTCTTGAAATTGATTTTGAATCTTCATAATTGCTCTCAATCATTTTTTCTAGAAGGCAAATATTGCTTCTTAAATATTCTTGAACAGTTTCTTGGGATAAAAGAATTGTGCTGCCAGCGCATGAGCGTTCTGCAGTAGCATCAGTTAGTTCAAAAGCTTGTTCAAGTTTTAGGTTAGGTAATCCTTCAATTTCCATAACTTTCCCATTAAAAATGTTTTTCTTATTTGCTTTCTCAACAGTTAAGAGTCCTTTTTTAATTGCGAAAAGAGGGATTGCATTAACTAAATCTCTTAATGTAATCCCAGGTAATAATTCTCCTTTGAACTTAACGAGCACAGATTCCGGCATATTTAATGGCATTGATCCTATTGCAGCGGCAAAGGCAACAATGCCCGAGCCTCCAGGGAATGAAATGCCAAGAGGAAATCTTGTATGACTATCTCCACCTGTGCCAACAGTATCAGGGAGAAGCATTCTGTTAAGCCAGCTATGAATTATGCCGTCCCCAGGTTTAAGAGCTACTCCACCTCGTTGAGATATAAAATCAGGTAATTCTTTATGGGTAACAAGATCTACTGGTTTTGGATATGCAGCTGTATGACAAAAACTTTGCATCACTAAATCTGCAGTGAATCCTAAACAAGCTAGTTCTTTTAGTTCATCTCTAGTCATTGGCCCAGTAGTATCTTGACTGCCAACGGTGGTCATAATTGGCTCACAGGTCATTCCTGGCCTAACTCCATCTAAACCGCATGCTTTGCCTACTATTTTTTGAGCTTGAGTAAAGCCGGCATTACTTTCGGTTGGATTTTGTGGTCGGATAAATATTTCACTCGGTGGATAATCTAATTTATTTCTAATTTTGTCCGTAAGAGATCTTCCAATCATAAGATTGATTCTTCCGCCAGCTTGAATTTCATCAGTAAGAGTTGATGGACACAAGTCGAATTTGCTTATTAATTCTTCAGTATTTGAATTTTTTTCAATTTTTTTAATAATGCCTTCATAAGGACATATTTTAATAATATCTCCTGTTTTCATATGAGATACGTCAGCTTCTATAGGTAAAGCTCCTGAATCTTGTGCTGTATTAAAGAAAATAGGTGCTATTTTGCTACCAATTATTATTCCGCCTGTTTTTTTGTTTGGAACAAAAGCGATATCTTCGCCGATATGCCAAATGAGTGAATTAATAGCAGATTTTCTAGAACTCCCTGTTCCAACAACATCTCCAACATAAGCTATTGGTAGATTTTGTTTTTTTAAATTATCAAGAATCTGTAGTCCATCTGGTTTTTTAAATTCCAACATAGCCAATGCATGCATCGGAATATCAGGGCGAGTTGTTGCATGTACAGCCGGAGATAAGTCGTCTGTGTTTGTCTCCCCGTCAACTTTAAATACTAAACAAGTAATCTCTTTCTCTAGAACTTTTTTATTTTTGAACCATTCTGCATTTGCCCAACTATTTATAATCTCTTTTGCATAAATATTATTTTGAGATAATTCATAAATTTCATTAGCTGCGTCGTAAACAAGAATAATATTTTTTAAAATTTCTGCCGCTTTTTTAGCAAGTAAACTATTTTCTCCTTTTAGTATTTCAACCAAAGAATTTACATTATATCCGCCTATCATTGTTCCTAGTATTTCAATTGCTTTTTCAGGATTAATTGATTTGCAATATTTTTCGGAATTAACAATAGCTGTAAGCCAGCTTGCTTTTACATAAGCAGCCTCATCAACTCCTGGTGGTACTCTATTTATTAGTAAATCAAGTAAATCAAATGACTCGTAATTAGTATCTTGTTCCAATAATTTTGTAACGCAATATGTTTGCTCAGCATTTAAAGGTAAAGGAGGTATACCTTTGGTAGCTCTTTCAGCTACGTGATCTGCATAATCTTTTAGCAATGTTTCCAAATTCTTCATTAGTAAGGTTTAATGCCTAATCTATTGTTATTTTTAATATTGAAAAGGAGAGTATTCATAAATGCTTTTTTAAATATTCAAACTTCTTAATTAATCAATGACGACATCATCAAATAATTCAGCTTTAGAAAAGACATCAGATTTACATGTTCTTGAAACACGTCCATTAATACCTCCAAGCAGATTACATAATGATATACCTTTAGACTACGCCTCCGCTAATACAGTATCTAAAACAAGAAGATCGATACAAAATATTTTGCATCATAATGATCAGAAGCTTTTAGTCATTGTTGGTCCATGTTCAATTCATGATCTAGAGGCGGCAAAAGAATATTCAAAATATATTCAAAACTTTCGAGAAATTTATAAAGATAAATTAGAAATAATCATGAGAGTATATTTTGAGAAACCAAGAACTACTATTGGTTGGAAGGGGCTTATAAATGATCCTCATCTAGATGATTCTTATGATATTAATACTGGTTTAAGAAGGGCAAGAAGTTTACTTTCATATCTAGCAACTCGTGGAATACCCTCTGCTACAGAATTATTAGATCCAATTGTCCCCCAATATATTGCCGATTTGATAAGTTGGACAGCCATAGGCGCGAGGACTACTGAAAGTCAAACTCATAGGGAAATGGCATCAGGATTATCTATGCCTATCGGATTTAAAAATGGAACAGATGGTTCTTTTACTACTGCAATAAATGCAATGAAGTCAGCTTCAAAGTCTCATCATTTCTTAGGTGTAAATGCTAATGGAATGGCTTCTATTGTTAATACAACAGGAAATCCAGATGGTCATATAGTTTTAAGAGGAGGCTCAAAAGGTCCAAATTTTGAAAGTCACCATGTTCAAAGAATTTCAGATGAATTAAAGCAATGTAATCTTCCTCATAAAGTGATGGTTGATTGTAGTCACGGTAATTCCAACAAAGATTTCCGAAAACAATCTGAAGTATTAAAAAATATAGCTTTACAAATAAGTAATGGTGAAAAAAATATTTTAGGAGTTATGCTTGAAAGCCATTTGAAGGAAGGTAATCAAAAACTTTTAAAAAAAGAGGATCTTGAGTTTGGAAGAAGCATTACAGACGCATGCATAAATATAGAAACAACAAAAGAACTGCTCGCTATTCTGTATAGTTCAGTTAATTAGCCATAAAAAAATTAAAATATAATGCTGAAGAGATTGGAACAATGAAGTTATCTATTCCTAAAATGCTAAATTGTTCAAGAACAGTAGCCAAAAAAGCTATTGCAAAATAATTTAAATTAAAACTATTTTGTTGGACTAATCCTATTGAGCAAACTACTATCAAGCTTGCTAAAAACATTGTAAAAGTACCAAATAATGATTTTTTTTGTTTAAAAATAATCCAACTCTTTGAATTAACACTTTTTCCTAATAAACCAGCTAATCCATCTCCAAATGTCATTATAAAAAATCCAGTAATTAAAGCATATGGATCTTTATCCCAGAAAAGCCAAATTAAAAAAAATAAACTTAGACAATAAAATATTGTTCCATAACTTTTTCTCTCAACATCTTCAATTGTTGGAAATAATTTATAGCGGTAATTGACTATGACTATTAATGAAACAATTCCTGTAAAAATTAGAGCAGAATTTTGATCAATTTTTAAGAATTGCGCAATTGGTATTAAAGGTCCTATTCCAATATGGATTATTTTTCTGACAATTTCTCTGCCATCTTCATTAATTTTTTTAAAAATTATAGATATTAAAAAAATTGAAAATAAATATAATAAAATTATCCCAAATTTTATCAATTTGATTAAGCTGCTTTTTGATGAGTTGTCATTACTCTAAGTTTTAATATCGCTTTAGCTTCTAGTTGCCTTACTCTTTCACGTGAAACATTAATTTGTCTTCCTATTTCTGCGAGTGTTAAAGGTTCTGCACCATCTAGGCCAAATCTTAGTTTCATGATTTTTTGTTCTCTTTCATTTAACTGTGAAAGCCAAGTACCTAAATGTTCTTTTTGAATCGTTCTATCCATGCCCTCCATAGGCTCTTCAAAGTTTGGGTCAGGTATAAGTTCCCCAAGAGTGCTGCGATCTTCTTCTCCTCTTGCATGGGCATCTAGAGAGGCGCAAGGTGCACTTTGAGAAATTAAATCTTCTAAATCTTTTTGATCTATCCCCATTTCTGTTGCCATTTCTAATCTAGTAGGTTGTCTACCAAACTTGTGTGACAAATCTCTAGAGATTCTTCTCATTTTAGATAACTTTTCACTTATGTGAATAGGCAAACGGATTGTTCTTGCACTATTATCAATAGCCCTAGTCATACCTTGTCTAATCCACCAGTAAGCATAAGTTGAAAATTTATATCCCATAGCAGGATCAAATTTATCTACGGCTCTCTCTAGGCCAATAGCTCCTTCCTGAACAAGGTCTAACAACTCCAAACCTTGATTTTGATATTTTTTTGCAACTGATACAACAAGTCTAAGATTAGCCGCCATCATTCTTTCTCTTGCTTTTAAACATCTTTTTAGTTGTCTTCGTTCATCAAACATTTTGTATGCTTTGAAATAAGTATCAACGTAAGAAACAAGTCTTTTAAAGCTAATTTTAGATTGAATATCAATTTTACTGAATTCTTCATTACCAGAATAAATACTAGACTCTAGATCAGCTTTGAACGATTCCGGATTTATTCCATTTTTTATATCATCATCACTAATTTTATTTGCGATTTTTTTTGGTTTTTTTTCTTTAAAATTAAAATCGCTTTTAAGAGCTAATGCTTCAGAAATCTCACTATTTTCAGATACTGATTTAAGTAAAGTTTTCAAAGTACGAACTTCTTTGGCTAATAAGATTTCCTCTGCTGGCGTCAGAAGAGTAACTCTGCCAATACTACTTAAGTAATATCCAATAGAATCTGAAGCGAGTCTTCCAGATTTTTTTTGGTTTGGTTTTGAATTTAGACTAGATTTTGTTTTGCGAGACTTACCCGCAGTGTTTGGTAATCTTGGCCCATCAAAATTATTTTCTGAAGAGCTCTTTGTAGATTCCAGAGGGATCCCCATCACCCTGGCCTCCTAAATAGTTGATTTTTTAAAAAGCTAGCACTGAAATCGAAATAAAAACTACTTTTACGTTGAAACTTAAAAGAAAAATTTTTTTTTCAAATCCTAATTTCTTGAGATCTATTGATATAAAAGGCTTTTGAAAAAATAAATAAAATTTTAAAATTTTCAGTAATTTTATTAAATGTTATAAAAATCAATATTTTTATTTTTCTATGAGGTCAATTTGTGAACGATTATCCGCAGAATCTAATCCATATTTTGCGTAAGACCCATCCTCTTGCATTATCCAGGAAAAGTAATCATCTTGAATGTATGTTTGAAGTAGTGCGTATAGTTGAGATTTTAATTCACAATCCTCTATAGGAGTAATAGCCTCTATCCGCCGATCAAGGTTTCTTCTCATCCAATCTGCACTTCCAATAAATACTTCATGATCATCATCATTACAAAACCAAAAAATTCTCGAATGTTCAAGAAAATGTCCAATAATGCTTATTACTTTAATATTTTCACTTAAATTTTTTCTTTGTGGATATAAGCAACAAATACCTCTTACGATGAGACTTATTTTTACTCCTGCGTCAGAAGCTAAATAAAGAAGTTTGATTATTTCTGGGTCTACTAGAGAATTCATTTTTGCTATTATTGCAGCTTTTTTTCCTTCTTCCGCGTTTTTAATTTCTCTCTTTAGTAAAATTATAAATTTCTCTCTCATTGATGTGGGAGAAACTAATAATTTTTGATAACGTTTTTGTTTAGAAAAACCTGATAAGTAATTAAATAGCTCAAGTAAATCTGAAGCAATATCAGGATCTGTTGAAAGTAATCCTAAATCTGTATAGAACTTTGAAGTATTAGAGTTATAGTTGCCTGTTCCAATATGGAAATAATTTCTTAATCTTCCTTTTTCTTTTCGAACTATTAAAGCTATTTTTGTATGTGTTTTAAATCCTATGATTCCATATACAACATGAATTCCAGCTTGTTCAAGTTGTTTTGCCCATTGAATATTATTATCTTCATCAAATCTTGCTTTTAGTTCAACAAGAGTCATTACTTCTTTCCCATTTTCTGCAGCTCTCATTAAAGCCGTAATAATAGGCGAATCCTTTGAAACTCGATATAAAGTTATTTTTATAGCCATCACAAGTGGATCATCAGCGGCTCTGTTTATAAATTCTTCAACTGAAGTTTTAAATAAGTCGTATGGATGATGAAGCAGAATATTTTTTTTCCTAAGTATCTTGAAAATACAATTGAAGTTTTTGTTTGAAGGTGAATCTAAAATTTTTAATTGCGGGTGTGTTTTCCCAATTAGCAGATTTTCTTTTAAATCATCTCTATTAATCTTTGTAAGCTGATTTAAATCGTCAAGGCCTAATAAGCTTTTGCAAAAGTATATATATTCTTCTTGTATCGAGATACTTTCAATGAGTAATTTCAGGATGTTTTTAGGTATATCTGATTCAACTTCTAATCTAACTACGTCTCCACCTAATCTTCTCTTCTGCAAACTTTGTTCAACTGCTATAAGAAGATCATCAGCTTCAAGTTCTTTTAATTCTAAATCCGCATCTCTTGTTACTCTAAAAAAAGAGTAATTTATACATTCCATTCCGTTAAATAAAGCATTTATATTATTACCGATTAAATCTTCAACACATATGAAGAAGTGAGAATTTTTATCATCACTTGCAATAATTTCATTAGGAATTTGTATAAATCGATTTATATTTTTTGTTGGTATTTTTATTCTTACAAATTGGTTTTTAGAATCATCCTCATCTTTGATTAAAGCTGCTAAGTTAAGACTTAAATTACTTATAAATGGAAATGGATGTGCTGGATCAACAACTAATGGAGTTAGCAAAGGAAATATAGATGAAGTAAAAAAGTTGTTACACCAATTTTTTTGATTTTGATTTAGATCCTTATATTTTGTTAAATGAATACCTTCTCTTTTTAGTTCATTATTTAATTCATTATTTACATAGTTTTCTTGGAGACTAGTTAAATTTTTTACTTCTCTGTTGATTTTTTCTAATTGTTCTTTAGGGGTAAGTCCATCAATACTTTTTTTGGTGATTCCTGCTTCAACTTGAGCTTTTAAGGAAGCAACTCTTACCATAAAAAATTCATCAAGATTATTGCTAAAAATTGAGCTAAATTTCACTTTATCTAGGATTTTGTACTCTTTTTCCATACCAGTTAAGAGTACTCTTTTATTGAATTCAATCCAACTTAATTCTCTGTTAATAAAAATATCAGCCTGTTTTTTCATTAAAGTAATTTTGATTTTTGATCATAAATAGAATTATTATTTTTCCCCTCTGAAATAAGGTATATCATGAAAATCAAGATAATGGAACCTGCAATAAAAGGTGATTTAGGACCAAAGCTATCATAAACTCTTCCTGCCATTGCTATTCCTAAAACTCCCCCAAGACTCTGAAGACCCTGCAGGTTACTTAGAATTGATCCTTGTTTATCATCGTCTAATTTTTTTGATATTAGTGCTCTTAAGGTAGGCGTAATTAAACCTGCCCCAACTGCCAAAAATGAAACAGCTGAATAAATATTTATTGTCGCATTTTCTCTTGGAGCAGTTATTAAAAGCGAACATGCTAAAAGAATGAAACCTGATCCTATAAGTGTTAATCTCATTTCACCGAATTGTTTTACTAGTGGCCCAATAAGTCCTCCTTGAACAATAATTGCAATAATGCCTACTAATACAAGAGTTCCGCTTGATGCTTTGGTTGTCCAGCCTAAAGATTCTTGAAGAAAAAATATTAGGATATTTGTCAATCCAGTAAAAGCAATAAAATAAATGAAAAATGCTAATGATAATTTTCTAATCTTTTCTTCTTTAAATACCGTAAATAGTTGATTTAAGGGGTTTTTAAGCATCGTTTTTAATTTATTTGAGGCCCTCTTAGGTTTTGTTTCTGGTAGATAAAAGAATACTAATAAAAAGTTTATTATTGGAATAATTGAAGCTATTAAAACTGGAATTTCAAAATTATTGTTTGTATTTTTTGCAAAAATTACAACGAAAATATTTCCTAAGAAAAAACTTAAACCAAAAGCTACACCAATAAGTCCAAATGTTTTTGCCCTTTTTTCAGGGCTTGAAATATCTGCAAGAATTGTTGTTGCAGTAGCTGCAGTTCCCCCACTTAGGCCGTCAATTAGTCTCGCTAAGAATAATAAAAATAACGGGATAGAGGCTATTGAATTTGTCCAATCAAAAAGCACAGTAAACGATAATATTGATATTCCTATGATTGAGCCAGAAATACAAAAAAGAGTAACAGGTCTTCTTCCGTATCTATCACTCATAAGTCCTATAAAAGGAGAAGCTGTAAATTGAGCTAATTGGTAAGTACATGATAATAATCCATATGTACTAGCTTTAGAATCAAAAAACAAAACAAAGGAGGGTAAAATGGGTAATAGAATACTTTCACTTAATCGATCATTTAGAAGAGTGATAAAAGCACTAAGGAGAGTAAATTTTTTGTTTGATTTCAATAAACTTTTTTTCACAATATTTACCTTCATTCCAGTTAACTTCTACTACCATACTTGTTAATGGAGATTAATGTGCCCGGGATTGTTTATTTAGTTGGAGCAGGTCCTGGTGACCCTGAGCTTTTAACTCTTAAAGCTTTGCGTTTAATAAGAAATTGTGATGCTTTGGTTCATGATGCTTTAATCCCAGATGAAATAATAAAAGAAACAAGAAAAAATACAGAAATTTTTCATGTCGGTAAAAGAGCTGGGAAGTGTTCTGTACCTCAGCTTGAGACTAATGATCTTATTTTGAAATTGGCAAAAGAAGGCAAAAATGTTGTAAGGCTTAAAGGGGGAGATCCGTTTGTTTTTTCTAGGGGTGGTGAAGAAGTATCTTTTTTAGAAAAAAATGGAGTTTCAGTTGAAATAGTACCTGGTATTACTTCTGGTATAGCTGCACCTACATATTTTGGTATTCCCCTAACTCACAGAGATGCTGCAAGTTCTGTTACTTTCGTCACTGGGCATGAACAAGTTGATAAGGAAAAAAAGAGGGTTAATTGGAGAGATTTAGCAAAATCTTCAGATAGCTTAGTAATTTTTATGGGCATCAAAAATATTGAATTTATTGTGGATGAATTAATTTTGGGTGGTTTAAGTAAGAATACTAAATGTGCTGTAATTCAAGAGGCTACTTTGAAAAACCAAAAATGTTTTATAGAGAAATTAGAGCGTCTTGCTTATAAGATTAAATCTAAAAATTTTTTATCTCCTTCAATCATTATAATTGGAAAAATTGTTGAATTTAAGGTTGATAACAATATAACTAAATTATCTGATGTCTATTTATCTGATATTAATAAAGTTCAATTATATAATAAATCCCAAAAATAAATTGGATCGAATTTAGTTCCAAACTTTAAATCATTAACCTGACTAATTTGTTTACAAGATAAGCTATTAATCGCAACTATTGTGTCATCAACTTGAAATTCTGGAAAAATTAATTCTTCTTTTACAATTTTCAATTTCAAAGCTTTAGCTACCATAATTCCCTCTAGGCAGCCGCTCTCTTTTCTAGGTGTTATCCATTGATTATTTCTTTTAATTAGGAGATTAAATGTGCTTCCACAACTAAGTTCACCAGATGTATTCAACAGAATGGAATCATCAAATAATTTTTCATTAGCCTCTTGCAATACTTGTATTGCTTGATTATATGAAAAGGTCTTGCATTTGCTTATAAGACTGTATTCATTTCTTTTTTCTGTTTGACTAATAAAAACGCTAATGGGTGAAAAATTAGGTTTTATTCTGTAGAACTCAAGCCATAAATTATCTAAACTGTTTGTCTCAAAAGTGCTTTTAATTGTTAGTGTTCGACCTTTATTAGTTCCTCGACTATAGTTTATTCTTACTGAAGCAAATTGATCATTCTTAAGAGATAACTTTTTAATTCCATCATTAATAAGTTGTCTTAAAGTTAATTTATTTATTTTTAGATTAATATTTAAAATCTTGCTACTTTTTTCTAATCTTTTCAGATGTTCATCAAAAAGAATAGGTTTGTTTTCTTTTATCAAAATGGTTTCAAATATACCATCAGCAAATTTTAATCCTCTATTATTAGCAGCAATAAATATTCTATCAATATCCAACCATTGATCCTTGTGCCAGCCTAATGTTTCAATCATTTTAGTGAATCAATTAACGGTAAAAGTTTCCACTTTAGTTCATCAGTTTCCTCTTCAGGGTTTGAGTCAATAACTATTCCGCAACCAGCATATATATTGATTTTTTTGTCTTTAATTAAAAATGATCTTATTAGTATATTGCTGTCAAACTCTCCATTCCAGTCAAGCTTCAAAAATGAGCCACAGTATGGTCCGCGTTCACATTCTTCTAATTCAAAAAGTCTCTGGCATGATCTTAATTTAGGTGCTCCAGTTACAGAGCCCCCAGGCCAACAAGCTTTTAGTAAATCAATCCAGTTTTTCCCTTTTTTTAATTTTCCTCTGATTACTGAAGTTAGATGATGAACTTTTAAGAAACTTTCAAGTTTTAATATTTCTGGCACCATAATACTTCCTGTTTCGCAAACTTTACTTAAATCATTTCTTATTAGGTCAACAATCATAATATTTTCGGCTCTATCTTTTTCGTTCGTTATTAAATCGATCGCATTAAGTGCGTCTTGATTTAAATCTTTATCTCTAGCTCTAGTTCCTTTGATAGGTCTTGATTCTACAAAATTTTTATTATCTATTTTTATAAATCTTTCTGGCGAGGTAGATAATACAGCCTCTTTATAATTATCATTATTTATTATTATTCCTCCAAAGGGAGCTCTTAATTTGCTTCTTATTTTTAGATATATATCTAGAGGACTATAGTTTTTGGAAGATTCAATTTCGCATTTAGTTGTTAGGTTTGCTTGAAATATATCCCCTAGGGAAATTAATTTTTTCAATTTTAAAATATTTTTCTGAAATTTTTCAGCCATTTTGTCCAAATTTATTTTTGAAAAATCAAAATTCAAATTTGTTTTAATAATATTTTCTTCTTCAATATTTTTTATATTGTTGATTATGTTTTTATAATTCATCAGTTCAGATGAGTTTGTGCCTTCGATAATTATTTCTTTTTTTATTAGATTACATTTAATGATTGGATCATATGATGCAATCCATAAAGTTGCCATATTAGATTTTCTCCATGGGTTTTTTGGTTCTATGTAAACTCCAGCTTCATAACTTAACCATCCGATCCAAAATCCTTTTTCAATATTTTTTAAATTGTTAAATGGATTATTAGTTTTGTCTAAGTTATTGATATCTCTTGATTGGATTATTTTTTTAGGTTTAATTCCTATTATTGACCATTCCCCATTTTCTTTGCCATCACTGTCTAGCCAAGCTAATCCTTTATCTCCGAATTTTTTTGTTAGATCATGCGTAATCAGTGCTGGATCTATCCATTTTTCTAGAATTATTTTTTTTATTTTCATTTTTTATTTTTGTTATTAAGCCATTTTTCATAAGCAGCATTTCTAATTCTGCAGCTATCACACTTACCGCATGGTTTTGAATTACCCGAATAACAACTCCATGTTTTATCTAAAGGGACATGATTAGCAAAAGCTAATTTAATAATTTCCTCTTTATTTAAATCTAAGAGTGGCGTCCAAAGTTTTATTGGATTATTTTCTCTTCCTCTTTTATTGGCTAAATCTGCTAATTCTTGAAATTTTTTAATGTAGTCAGGTCTGCAATCTGGATAACCAGAATAATCTAGTGCATTAACTCCTAATCCTATAAAATCAGCATCTATTGCTTCGGCATAACTTAGTGCAACGGAAATAAATATAGTATTTCTCCCAGGAACATAAGTATTAGGAATTTTATTAGTTTGTACTCCTTCTTTCGGAATATTTTTTTGAGTATCAGTTAATGACGAGCCTCCCCATAATGATAAGTCAAGCTTAATGATTTTAAATTCTTCGATATCAAAGTGTTTTGCAATTATTGATGCAGAATTTAATTCTTTTTTATGACGTTGACCGTAGTCAAATGAAAGGCCAAAAATTTTAGCTTCGGATTTTTTTGCGATACCAGTAACTGTAGAAGAATCTAAACCTCCAGATAATAAAACTACTATCGATTTATTTTTAAGAGTCATATGATTTCAATTAATTTTTAAGTATTTGTGAGTTTGAAGGCTCAATTTCCAATCTGGATTATTTTTTACGAAATCAATAGCAAGAGAAAAACCATTCGCATTGTTCCATGCTGGCTGTAAATAAAAAATTTTATCTTCTTTTTTTAAGCCATCTTCGCTTTTAGAGAGTTGATATTGTTTTAAAGTTTCTTTTTTTATTTGAATAGCAAATTCAATATCTTCTATTTCATTTATGATTATTTTGATTTCATTACAGTTTTTTAAAAAATAATTTTTTGGAGGTGAGTGTCTTTTAGGAGATAAAGTAATCCAGTCATAGTTTCCTGATATCGAATTAACTCCACTTGTCTCAATATGAATCTTCATTGGCTTTTGTCCTTCTCCCATCGTCATTCTTTTTATGGCTTTGCAAAAATTATCCAAGTTATGTTGTAAAGGTTCTCCACCTGTAATAACGCAAAAAGATGCTCCTTTTTCTCTGGCAATTTTTATGCGATCTATTATTTTTTCAATTGATATAGAAGGGTGTTTTTTCTCGTCCCATGAATTCTTGGTATCGCACCAAGAACATCCAACTTTACATCCCGCTAATCTTACAAAAAAAGCACTTTTTCCAGCGTGATAACCTTCACCTTGTAATGAATGAAATTGTTCGACTAAGGGTAAAAAATTTGTCATTTTCATTCAAAAAAATAAAGAATATTAATTTGATTGAGTTAACTTATCTTGAGAGGCTTTTATTAAACCTTTAAATAAAGGATGAGGTTTGCCAGGTCTTGATAAAAACTCAGGATGATATTGACATGCTAAGAAGTAAGGATGATTTTCTAACTCAATTAACTCAACTAATCTGCCATCTGGTGATGTACCACTAATTTTGTATCCAGAATCTAAAAAACTTTGTTTGTAGTAATTATTAAATTCGTATCTATGTCGATGTCTCTCATAAATAACATCCTCATTATATAAGTTTTTTCCAGTTGTATTTTTTGTCAATCTACATGGATACACTCCAAGTCTCATTGTCCCACCTAAATCAACTACATCTTCCTGTTCTGGTAATAAATGTATCACTGGATTGGGCGTGTTTGGGTCTAGTTCTGAACTAGATGCATCTGGAAGATTAGCTACATTCCTGGCCCATTCTATAACTGCACATTGCATACCAAGGCATAAACCTAAAAAGGGAATTTGATTTTCTCTTGCGAATTTTATAGCCGAAATTTTTCCATTGACTCCTCTATTGCCAAATCCCCCGGGTACCACAATTGCATCAACTTGATTTAAGTAAGTTTCTGCTGAATTTTTTTCTATCATTTCAGCACTTACCCAATGTAAATCTAATAAAGCCTTTTGTTCAATGCATGCATGTCTTAAAGCTTCAACAACGGATAAATATGCATCTCCAAGTTCAATGTATTTACCTACTAAAGCAACTTTGATTGGAGCTCCAGGATTTCTTAGGTTGTGTATAAGTTGCTCCCAATTTTTCAAATCACATTTTTTATCTTCAAGGTCTAAATACTTCAGAGTTTCTTTGCATAAACCTTCTTTTTTTAAAGAAAGAGGTACAGAATAAATACTGTCTGCGTCTAAAGCTTCAATTACAGAGTTGATACTGACACCACAAAAACCACTCAGCTTCTTTTTAAGAGCTTCATTGATAGATTTATCACTGCGGCATACAAGTAAATCTGGCTGAATTCCAATTGATCTTAATTCTTTCACTGAATGTTGTGTTGGCTTAGTTTTTATTTCGCCAGAGGTTTTGATGAAAGGAAGTAATGTTACGTGTATGTATGCAACATCGTTTCTATTGACATCATTTTTGAATTCTCTTATTGCCTCTAAAAAAGGTAGAGATTCAATATCACCAACTGTTCCACCAATTTCAGTAATTATAATGTCTGCATTACTGTTGGCGGCTACTCTATGAATTCTTTCTCTTATTTCTCCCGTTATGTGAGGTATTACTTGCACAGTTCCACCGTGATAACTTCCTCTTCTTTCTTTATTGATAACTGCTTGATAGATAGATCCCGTAGTCACACTATTTAACCTAGTCATTGCAGTATCAGTAAATCTTTCATAGTGACCTAAATCTAGATCGGTTTCAGCCCCATCTTCGGTTACAAATACTTCTCCATGTTGGAAAGGGCTCATTGTTCCTGGATCAACATTTAGATATGGATCTAGTTTTAATATTGAAACACTATATCCTCTAGACTTTAATAATCTTCCTAAGCTTGCAGCGACAATTCCTTTACCAATGCTAGAAACTACTCCTCCGGTGACAAATACAAATTTTGACATTAAATATTTTTAATTAAGCACAGCCTCCTTATATTTTATTTAAACAAAAAACTTTTAGAACATCCATATATATTCTTATTCATCAATTGTTATTTCAATATCTAATTCTTTTAATTGTGATTCAGAGACATTTGAAGGTGCATTTGTGAGAAGACATTTTGCTTGTTGATTTTTTGGAAAAGCAATTGTTTCTCTGATTGAATCTGCACCAATGATCAGCATGGTAATACGATCCAATCCAAACGCTATTCCACCATGAGGAGGAGCACCCATTTCTAAGGCTTCTATTAAAAATCCAAATTTTTCATCAATCTCTTTATCAGTAAGTCCTACCGTTTTCAGAACCTCTCTTTGTAAGTTTGCTTCATGAATACGTAAAGAGCCACCTCCTAACTCCAATCCATTGAGAACTAAGTCATAAGCATTTGCTGTAGAGCTCTCAATTTCTTTTTTCAAGTTTTCAGAATCTTTAGATTTTATATTTTTTGGAGAACAAAAAGGATGATGTAAAGCTTCATATCTATTTTCATCTTCATTTCTCTCAAACATCGGGAAGTCAGTTACCCATAAGAAATTCCATTTACTTTTATCAATAAGATTTAAGTCTTTTGCGATATATTGTCTAATCCTATCTAATGACTGATTGACAATTTGTTTATCTCCAGCTCCTAAGAGGATTAAGTCTCCATCTTTTGCTTCTGTGATTTTTAAAATATCAGCTATATGCTCTTCACTTAAATTATTTTTAATTGCCCCAATAGTCTCAAGCTCATCTCCTTTGACCCTTATAAAGGCCAAACCACCAGCTCCTGCATCTTGAGCTACTTGGAAGATGTCACCTCCTGGTTTAATTCTTACGTTGCTAATACTTGAATTGCCTCCTTTGACTGTTATGGATTTTATATAACCTCCAGAATTAATTACCTTGGTGAAAATATTAAATCCAATATCACCTAATACTCCTCCTAAATCTTTTAATAACATTTGATATCTAGTATCTGGTCTATCAGTCCCGTAATTATCCATTGCTGCCTGCCATGTCATTCTTGGAAAAGCATTATTAAAATTAATATTTAACACTTCTTTCCATATTTTTTTTATGAGACTTTCATTAAAAGAAATTATTTCTTCTTCACTAATAAAGCTCATCTCAATATCTAATTGAGTAAACTCTGGCTGTCTATCTGCCCTTAAGTCTTCATCACGGAAACATTTTGCGATTTGATAATACTTATCTAAGCCCCCAACCATTAAAAGTTGTTTAAATAGTTGTGGGGATTGAGGTAAAGCAAAAAATTCTCCATTTGAAAGACGTGCAGGAACAAGAAAATCGCGAGCGCCTTCAGGAGTTGACTTTGTAAGTAATGGGGTCTCTACTTCTGTAAATCCAAAATTATCAAGAAATTCTCTAGCAACTTTAATAATCTTATGTCTTGTTTTTAAATTTTCTAGTAATTTTCCCCTTCTTAAATCAAGGTATCTATATTTTAATCTGAGTTCCTCTTTCGTATTTTCATAATCATGAATAGACACTGGAAAAGGTAAGTTGTTTTTAATTTGGTTGAGAATTTGCAAATCTTTAACCTTAAGCTCTAACTCTCCAGTACTTAAATTTCTATTTATGGAATCTTTGGGCCTTTCATTAATAATTCCGCTAACCATTATTACTGTTTCATTTTTTAGAGTTTCTGCCTGTTTAAATAGATCTGCACCATCATCGGGGTTAATTGTTATTTGTAGGAATCCACTATGGTCTCTTAAATCAATAAAAATTACACCACCATGATCTCTTCTTCTATCTACCCATCCGCATAAATTAACTAATTTACCAATATCTGTATTATTGAGTTCTTTGCAAATTTTGTTTCTCATCTAAGTATGATTTATTTATCAATAACTTATAATAATTCTTTAAGGGTAAATTTAGTTAATAATTTTTTTTATAAAACGCTCTTTTTGTTATTACCCCTTTGAATTTTTTGCCTCTTATTAATATTTGAACTTCATTATTTATTAAGGCATGCGAAGTATTGATGTATGCAAACGCTATAGCTTGTTGTTTAGTTGGAGACCAACTGCCGCTTGTGATAGTACCAATATTTTCTTCACCTTTAAGAACTGCGCAACCTTTTCTTCCTATTGCTTTTCCTTCTATAGAGAGACCAACTAACTTTTTTTGAATACCTAATCTTGACTGCTCTTCAAGAAATCTTCTTCCAAAGAATTCGTGATTATTTTCTAGATGTACTAGCCAGCCTAACCCTGCTTCATATGGAGAAGTTTCTTCATTTATGTCTTGACCATAAAGATGCATGCCTGCTTCAAGTCTAAGAGTATCTCTAGCTCCTAAACCACAAGGTGCAACATTTTTGGAAATTGAGAAATCCCATAAATTAATTGCTGCTTTTTTAGATAAAAGTATTTCTAGACCTTTTTCCCCCGTATAGCCTGTCTTTGAAAAGAAAATTTTTTCTTTAGGCGAAATATGTTCAAAAATTTTATATTCGCATCCAAAGTTAGGGATATGTGAGATCGAAGATTCAATCCATTCTTCAAATAAATCGAATGAGTTTTTTCCCTGTAGTGCTAAAAGTACTTTGTCTTTTTTAAAGTTTGTAATCGAAATTTCAGACATATTTAAATTATTTTTTATCCACTGAAAATCTTCTTCATATCTACTTGCATTAACTATTAACAATAATTCTGATATATCATTTTCTTGTATACCAAGTTCATAAATTATTAAGTCATCTATTATTCCTCCTTTTTCATTGAGCATTACTGTATAAAGCCCCTGACCTTCAGAAAAGGAGTATAAATTAGTAGGAAAAAGTTTTTGAATATAATCCTTTGGATTGATTCCCTTGATAGAAATTACACCCATATGAGAAATATCAAATAATCCTGCTGAAGATCTAACTGATTCATGCTCTTTAATTAATCCTGAAAATGATATGGGCATTTCCCAACCTGCAAAATCCACTAATTTTGCATTGGATTCAACATATTTTGAATAAAGAGGACTTTTTAGCAAATCCATGAAATATTTAGTTTGTATTTAGTATTTTTACACTGTAGTTTAGAAATTTTTTATTGCATATTTTCTAATGACAAAATTAAGCTTCTAAGTACTTTGGCTGCAACTATGCTACTTACTCCGCTTTTATCAATTTCTGGAGATAATTCCACAATATCTGAAGCCACAATTCTAAGGTCTTTTAAAGTTTTCAGTATTTCTTCAAAATCATTCCAAAAAAATCCTCCCGGTTCTGGAGTGCCCGTCCCTGCTAATAAACTGGGATCAAACCAATCTAAGTCTATTGTTAAATAGATTGGAGACTTAGCGTATGGTAGAAGAGCTTGTTTTAAATCATGTGCATTTCCGCCTGGACAAAAGTTAACTAATTGGTTGTTGTTATGCATAATTTCAAATTCTTCCTTAGTTCCACTTCTAATTCCTACTTGCAAAATTTTCTTTTCAGGTAGCACTTCTAAACATCTTTTCATAATACAAGCATGACTATGTTCATTTCCTATATATGATTCTCTTAAATCTGCATGAGCATCTAGTTGAACCAATATCAAATCTGGATATTTTTTTACTAATGCTTCAATAGCACCTCTTGTAATAGAGTGTTCGCCTCCAAGCATAATAGGACTAAGGCGTTTACTAATTAAATAATTTGTTGCTGATTTAACCGATTCAATAACGGACTTTGAGTCCTTTTTATCAATTAGTATTGATCCAAAATCAACATACATAATATCCTCTAAGTCTTTTTTTATTTTTGGACAATATGTTTCTAAGCAAGAACTAACTTGTCTTATTGCTTCTGGACCAAATCTTGCTCCTGGTTTAAACGAACATGTCCCGTCATAATTAACTCCAAATATACCAATTGAGCAATTCTCAGGACTTCTTTTTGCTCCCATATAAATTGCATTTTCGTTATCAAATAAATTTTTTATCATTCTATGAATTGAGTTCTTTTACAATTTTATTTGGCATCATTTTTAATGCTGCATTTTGAAAATTTAAATTCCAAATTTCACATCCTTTTTCTATTTTTACGACTTCATAATAATTTTGCTTTGATAAATTTAGATCTTCTGAAGAAGCAAATGTCCAACTCCAAATCCCGCTTGGATATATAGGCACAAAGGAATACATAGTTTCAGAAACTTTAAATATATTTTTTAGGGTTTTCAAAATATTTATGTGAATATTTTTGAAGGATTCAGGAGATTCGCTTTGCGTTGCTAATATCCCCTTTGGTGTAAGTATTCTTTTACATTCTTTATAAAAAGAATCTGAAAATAATAAATTTGAAAATTCTGAGGGATCTGAACAATCTATAAATATAACGTCGTAAAAATTATCTCTTGTTTTTTTTACCCATTTAACACCATTATCAACATGTATTTCTAATCTTTTGTCATTCCATGCTTCGCCGCCAATTTCTTTTAGAAATTTTTTAGATATTTTGATTACCTCCTCATCAATTTCTACCAGATCAATTTTTGATATTTGAGAATATTTAACGCATTCTCTTACAGTACCACCGTCACCACCGCCAATAATTAGTACATTAGATTTTTCGTCAATCCTACTTAATGCAGGATGCACAAGACACTCATGATAATATTTCTCGTCTTTTAATGATGTCATCCAGCAACCATCTAACATTAAAGCTTTACCATAATATTCATTTTTAATAACAATAATTTCTTGATATTTTGAGGTTTTTTTAATTAGAATTTTCCCATTTAGGCCGAATCTTGAGCCTTTATGATATTCATCTATCCATGTTGTAATATTTGTCATTTGCTTTTAGAAATTTTTCCCGCCAGTTTTTGTTTGGCTATTTGCCAAAGCCGTTGAAAGTCTTTAGGAGTTTGTTTTTTAATATTATCTCCTGCATGCTCTTCGACGATTGAAAATCTGTCTAAAAATTTTATATTAGTTTTTTGAAGAGCTGATTCAGGATTGATCTTTAAAAAGTTTGAGAGATTAAGAAGGGTAAAGTAAATATCCCCAAATTCATTTTTTATCTCTGAATCATTTTTACTGGTAATTGCTTCCTTTAATTCATTAATCTCTTCTTCTAACTTTTTAAAAATCTCATCAGTACTTTCCCACTTGAAACCATGTTTTTTAACAACATTTGTGATTTTATCTGTTCCAACCGTTGGCGGTAAATTTTTAATTTTTAAATTTAAATTTCTACTAATTGAAGATTTCATATGATGTGCTTCTTTTTCTAAATTTTTTATATTTACCCAAATCTGTTGTGATTTTTTTAATGATACTTTTTCTTTTTTGTTAAAAATATATGGATGTCTATTAATAATTTTCTTATTTAGATTTTTTATAACATCATTTAGTGCAAATTCTTTTTCTTCGTAACCGATTTCAGCATGAAGCATTACTTGTAATAAAAGATCTCCTAACTCCTCACATATGTTATCTGCATTTTTTGCATATATCGCATCTATAAATTCATTACTTTCTTCATACAAAAATGGAATCAACGATACATGAGACTGTATTTTCTGCCATGGGCAGCCCCAAGTTTTATCTTTTAATGCTTTGATATTAGATATTAAGATTTTAAAACTATTTATAGTCTCTAAATCGGAATTGTTTTCCAATTTATATCTATTGTTTGAGGACATAGGATATATTTTATTAATTAAATTTTGCCTTAATCATGAAATATTTAAATACTTAGTATAAATTTTTAAACTTCATCTATTAGAATGATCTATTATAAGGGCGATTAGCTCAGCGGTAGAGCGCCTGCCTTACAAGCAGGATGTCCCTGGTTCGAACCCTGGATCGCCCATTTATTATTTTTCTAATGACTGAGATCGTCAATCTTTCAATCAGTCAAAGTGCTGCTTCAGAACTATCTAGGCAATCTTCTTTTGGAGGTTCTCCAGGAGAAATGTCAATTGATTTGGTAGAGGATAAAAATTGTTCCGAAGGATGGATGCATATTAAATTAAGGCCAGGTACATGTAATGGATCCCCTATTTCAAGAACTGAAGGAGTAACTTTATACGCGGATGTAAAAAAGTTTAATTTACTGAAAGATTTAAAATTAGATTATTACGGTGATTTGAGCGGTGGTGGATTTCTTATTTCAACACCAAAAAATGCAAAACGTTGTTCCTGTGGTTCTGGTTTCAAACTTTTGTAGAATAGATGTTTCTTTTTTTGCAAACTAATATTATTTTCATTAATTGGCTGCTCTCAAGATAAAATAAACAAAAAGTTTATTGAAATAAAATTTGCACATGACAGAGATGAATGATCAATTATCTTTAGAGAATTATTCACCTTTTGAAGTAGAGAAAAAGTGGCAAGAAAAATGGGAAAGTCTAAAGGCGTTTAGTCCTAACCCTGAGGATGATGGGGAGCCTTTTTGTGTTGTTATTCCGCCACCAAATGTAACTGGATCTTTGCATATGGGGCATGCATTTAATACGGCTTTGATAGATGTTGTAGTACGTTTTCAAAGACTTTTAGGTAAGAATGTTTTGTGTTTACCGGGAACTGATCATGCTTCAATAGCTGTTCAAACTATTCTCGAAAAACAATTAAAAAGTGAAGGCAAAACAAGCGAGGATATTGGAAGAGATGAATTTCTTAAAAGAGCATGGAACTGGAAAGAACAAAGTGGTGGAAGAATAGTTTCTCAATTAAAAAGGATAGGATATTCAGTTGACTGGACTAGAGAAAGATTTACTCTTGATCAAAAATTAAATGAAGCAGTTATTGAGGCTTTTAATATTCTCTATAAAAAGAATTTAATTTATAGAGGCGAATATTTGGTTAATTGGTGCCCTGAATCTCAATCTGCCGTAAGTGATCTTGAAGTTGAAATGCAAGAAGTTAATGGTCATTTATGGCATTTTAAATACCCTTTAATTTCTGAAAGTGGTGAACAGTTAGATAAGTACTTAGAAGTTGCAACAACAAGACCAGAAACTCTTTTGGGTGATACTGCTGTGGCAGTTAATCCTGATGATGATAGATATAAAGAATTTATTGGTGTCAAAGTAAAAGTTCCTTTCGTTGATAGAGAAATACCTATTATCGCTGATTCACATGTTGATAAAGATTTTGGTACGGGTTGTGTGAAGGTTACTCCAGCCCATGATCCAAATGATTTTGCAATAGGAAAAAGGCATAATTTAAAACAGATTAATGTAATGAACAAAGATGGAACTTTAAATATTAATGCAGGTATTTTTCAAAATTTAGATAGATATGAGGCTAGAAAGAAAATTATCAAAGAATTGGATAAATTAGGCCTTTTGACAAAGATAGAGGATTATAAACATACTGTTCCTTTTTCTGATAGAGGTAAGGTGCCAATTGAACCTTTATTGTCAACACAATGGTTTTTGAAAATGGATGATATATCACAAGGATGTCTTAATGCAATTGATTCTAAAAAACCATCGTTTATTCCTCCACGCTGGGAGAAAGTTTATAAGGATTGGTTAGAGAATATTAATGATTGGTGTATTAGTAGGCAATTATGGTGGGGGCACCAAATACCAGCCTGGTATGTTTTAGATGAATCTCAAGACTCAATAGAACAAAATACTCCATATATCGTTGCAAGAAATGAAGAGGATGCTTTATTCGAAGCTAATAAAAAATTTGGATTAAATATTAAATTGGTTCGTGATAAAGATGTTCTGGATACATGGTTTTCAAGTGGTTTATGGCCTTTCTCAACCCTTGGTTGGCCAAATACAAATGATCCGGATTTTAAAAAATGGTATCCAAATAGTGTTCTTGTTACTGGTTTCGATATTATTTTCTTCTGGGTGGCGAGAATGACAATGATGGGGAATACTTTTACAAATAATATTCCTTTTAAGGATGTTTATATTCATGGTCTAGTTCGAGATGAAAATAATAAAAAAATGAGTAAAAGTTCAGGTAATGGTATTGATCCAATACTATTAATTGATAAATATGGTTCTGATGCTCTACGATTTGCTTTAATTCGAGAAGTTGCAGGCGCTGGACAAGATATCCGGCTTGATTTTGATAGGAAAAAAGATACATCTTCAACTGTTGAAGCTTCAAGAAATTTTGCGAATAAATTATGGAATGCAACTAAATTTGTGTTAATTAATAAAACTTCTAATAATAATTATTCGCTTAATGAGAGTGATGAAACTTCTTTAGAGTTATGTGATAAGTGGATTTTATCGAAATTGAATCAGGTAAATATAAAAGTCGCTGCTTTGTTGAAAGAATATAAATTGGGAGAATCTGCGAAACTTCTATATGAATTTACGTGGAATGATTTTTGTGACTGGTATGTAGAATTTGCTAAACAAAGGTTTAATAATAAAGAGACTAAAAATAGACAAATATCTGAAAAAGTTTTAATAAAAGTGCTCAATGATATTTTGGTAATGATTCATCCTTTTATGCCGCACATTACTGAGGAACTTTGGCATGTGCTGCAACTAAAACCAGATAATGCATTATTATCTCTTCAAAAATGGCCAATTCACGAAAATAAATTTGTTGATAATAAGCTTGATAATTCCTTTCATCAACTCTTTGAAATTATTAGGCTGATTAGAAATTTGAGAGCTGAATTAGGTCTTAAGCCATCAGAAAAAGGTCCTGTATATTTAATTTCAGACAATGATGAATTGATTGATTTTTTAAAAACTTTAGTTGATGATATTCAAACCTTAACTAAATCTTCTGAAGTATTTATTTTTAAAACTAATGCTGTTGATAAAAAAGAGTTTGCTAAATCTTTTTCCGGGATAATTAGTGATTTAGAGGTTTACTTACCTTTTCAGGATTTTGTAAATATAGATGCATTAAAGGAAAGGTTAACCAAGGATTTAAAAAAGGTGACTATTGAATTAGAAAATTTAAATAAGAGATTATCTAATAAAAATTTCGTTGATAAGGCTCCAAAAGATATTGTTGATGAATGCAGATTTAAATTAAATGAGGGTTCGGTACAAAAGGAAAGAATTACTAAAAAACTCGAACTTTTGAATTTAGAATGAATATATTTCTTGAAAATATTTATAATTTGTCTTTTTTTTTTAATACCGGTTTTGGGATCTTTTCGTTTGTTTGTATTTATATTTTAATTGTTTTATTAATACTTCCAGCCTCTTGGTTATCTTTATTATCAGGTTTTTTATATGGCTCATATTTAGGATCAATTATCGTTTTCATTTCCGCTTCCATAGGAGCATCAGTTGCTTTTTTTGTATCAAAAAGTTTTTTTGCAAAAAAGCTAAAAAATCTTTTTAGCCGTTATCCAAAATTAAGTGTCATGGAAAAAGTAGTAGAAAAAGGCGGACTTAAATTAATTTTTTTAGCGAGATTATCGCCGATATTGCCCTTCAGTATTCTTAATTATTTTTATGGTTTGAATAATGTTAAATTTAGAGATTTCGCTCTTGGTCTTCTTGGAATAATTCCAGGAACTTTTCTTTATTGCTCAATAGGTAGTTTGGCAAAAAGTATTCAGGAGTTAAAAAATGTGCAATCACCAAATAATTTATATATTACTAGCATTGGAATTATTTCAACTTTTTTAGTTGTATATTTCTCAGCTAAATACTCCAGAGAATATTTTGAAAAATCTTAAGAATTTACTCTTTAATATTCCAATCTCTAATTGCTGCAATTAAGATAAACCACAAAAGCCTTAATTTACCTAGTAAAGTTTTGTTGGCTTCTAATTCGATATATTTTGCCTGTCCACAAGGTGTTTTTATGAAGTTGAAAACTGTTTTCTTAGTCATAATTCTCTCAAAAAGTCCTGATAATTATTCTTATATTTTATAGCCAAGATTTTTATTTTTTTTTATTTAAAAACCACATTTTTCTTTGACTACTTTGTTGAATATTATTTTTGAAAATTTAAACTTTTTCTCCAACTTTAAATCCTCTAAAGCATTTGAATCTAGGAAATCTAAGACTAAAAGCTACCGCATCCTTGGATTTCGTTTTAGCATCACCTCTGATTTCTACAAGTTGACCTATGAGTTGACTCCGTTTTGACCAATATTCTTGACGTTGGATATCACTAAATCCGCTTCCACAACTAAGACTGTATTCATGCCCATCATCTTCACCTTCAACTAGGACAGCTCCTAGTCTACCTTTATTGCGACCTGTGCCTTCCTCAACTGATACAACCTTTAAAGTGACTTCAATGAAAGGTTTTGCTTTTAACCAACTGTGTGTTCTTTTACATTCATACATAGCATCAGGATCTTTAATCATTACTCCTTCATATCCACCTTCCACGGCAGATTTATTCAGCTCTACAAATCTTTTCTGTCCCTCAATGGTGTCGAGATCTACATTTTCCCATTCAAGTGTTTTTATATGTCTTAGAAGCATAGAATGTTTTGCTACCCATTCTTTTACTAATAAACTTCTTGCTGTTTGACTAGTGTTCCATCTCCCTTTTTGGAAGTTTTCGAGGGGACATAAGTCAAATAGGTGGAGAACTGCGTCTTTTGTTTGTTTGCCATCTTTTCTATGAACCTGTTTCATTAAATCCTGAAAGTTAGCACTCATTACTTCACCATCTAGGACTAAGTCATGGGGTGCAGGATCTTTTTTTAAGACGTTTTCTATTTCTGAGATAATATGACCAAAATTATGGAATTGTTTTCCATTACGAGAAAACATTTCTACTTTATTTTGTCTAATTATTGTTAAGACGCGCACACCATCTAATTTGATTTCAATTTGCTTTTTTCCTATCATTTTTTTTTCATGATTTGCACTGTCATGAGCTAAAGGACAAGAAAAAATAGGAATCGCATATTTGGGAAATTTCTTGGCTATCTTGTTGATTGTTTTTTCAGATACACCACATCTAAGATCTTTAATTAAAACTCGTCTATAAAATCCATTCCACTCTTCTTTTGTGGCAGATTCCATAGCCGTAATAATTGCATCGCGAGCAGCGTGACCAGTAAGTTCTCTTTGAATAAGCTTGTTTGCTAATTCCCTAAAATCTTTCCATAAAAAATTTTGACTTTTTTCATTCTCCTTTTCAGGAACAATTTTTACACCAAAAGTTACCAATGGATCAAGTGCCATACGGATACCTTCAAAAAAATCATCTAGACCTTGTTCCATTGCTTCTGAGATGATTTTTTCTTTATCTAATCTACTTGGGTGTAATTCTAATTGATGTATTATCTCTTCTTTAAACAATTCTTTTTGCCTCACAAGAAATTATTAATTCACTTTTGCTATTCTGTCTATTTTCCAATCATTGTCAGTTTTTGCGAATGTGAAATCTAATGGGAGCTCATCTTGTTTATCTTCTGATTTTAAATTCAAAGTTATTATGATTTGATCTTCTTGGACTCTAGGTCTTCCTGATTTTAAATTTCTGTATTTATTGAGGTTTAAACTAGCTAAAAATTTAAGAAAGTCTTGGCGTTTCACATGAGTTTTATAAGTTTTTGTAGTCAAACCATACGCTGCATCAATTCTGCCAGCAGCTATTTGATCAAAAAACTTTCTTACTAATGGATTAATTCCTCTGGCGCTTATAACTAATTTGACTGCATTAAAAGTCCAAAAAGAAACTAGTACAGCTCCGCCAACTAATAATGCTTTAATTCCGATATCTTTAACTAGTGTTGCATCCATGTTGATTTGAGTTTTTTATTACTTTAAGAAAAGAAATCGTTTTTGATGGCTTTTTTTGTCAAAATAATACTAATTTTAATCCATAATGCCTGTAATTCCTCTTTTACCTTTATTTCATAAATTTAATAGCCAATATTTTGAAAATTCTCTAGCGGTTAATAATCAACCTTTAGTAAAGGTTAGATGGAGTGATAATAGATTAAAAACTACTGCTGGTTTTTATAAAAGAAAACGAATTAATGGTTTTGTCGATTCTGAAATTATCTTATCGAAACCTATTTTGAGTAAATTATCTACTATTGAAATAAACAGTACTTTATGTCATGAAATGATTCACGCATGGGTAGATAGGATATTAAAAAAAAATGAGATACATGGTCCAAATTTCTTAGAAAAGATGAATGAAATTAATGAGAAAGAGAAGAATTTTCAGATTTCCGTGAGGCACTCATTTCCTATTGAAAGGAGAGAATTAAAATATATAGGAACTTGCCAAAATTGTGGTGAGAAATTTTTCTACAGGAAAAGGATAAGGAATATTGCCTGTAAAAAATGTTGTGTAAATTTCTTTAATGGATCATGGAATAAAAAGTGTTTAATTTTGTTTGATTAAAAATATAAGATGTGTTTTTGTTTCTATATTTGGAATTATTTATTTTTTTAATGTAATTTATATTTAAAAAAGCATAATAATTTATGGATTCAAGGAGAATTAGAAATCTTAGAAATAGTTTTGATAAAAATATTGTTGATAAACAGGTTGATAAAATTTTCGAAACTGGAAGACAATTTGTTGATGGAGTATCTGGTGCTAGGCCAGGAAAAAGAAGGAATTCAGATTTTCAAGGAATAACAAGTAAGAGTGTTAAAAAAGTAGGAAGATGGGTATCTGAAAAAGTGGATTTATTTTTTGATGATGATAATGATGATTGGTATGATGATAATTTTTACGATGATAATAGCGATATTAAGACATTTACTCGAGAATCAAATTCTTATGAATCTGCGAAACCGCACTCAAAAAGACCTTTAGAAGCAATATCTTTAAGGCAACCAAAAAATTTACAGACAACTGAGCAAAAAAAATTACCTTATGTGAAAGAGAGTAATGATGAAGATTGGCCAGATGAAATGGATTTCAAAGTTGAAAGATGGCAAAGAGCTTCAGAAAAAGAGAATAATACATCAAGAGATCAATCAAACCAACAAGGTCAATCAAAATCTAGAAATATTCCCAGATCAAGAAGAAGAAGGGTATAGTTTTGTAAATTCTTTAATTCCTGAATAACCTAACAAACTTTCTAAATGTGGATTAAAGACTTCTCTAATGATAGTTAGGGGCTTTTTGTCTCGAAAAAATCTATAATTTCTTGACCAGAATGGACCTTTAAAACAAAATTGATCTTCTAGCCAATTTGAATTAACAAGTGATATTCGGTCAACTTCTCTAAATAATTCTGATCTGTCTTGTGTCAAATTCTTCCAAATTGGTTCTTCTTTGGCTTTTAAATTTTCATTCACTTGTTCTGAATTCCACCAACTTTCAGCCCATGCTAGGTTTTTATTATTGTTTTTAATCCATACTTGTCTTCTAATTAAGGGGCCATTTAACTGATTTAATTCTTTAGGACCTTCTTGAATGAATAGAGGATCTAATTGCATTGAAATTAATCTAATTGTGGTCTCTTGATTAGTTAAAAGCTGTAGATGTCTAGTCGGACTTCCATCCCCAAGCAGCATTAATTTCCATGGACCAGATATTTTTGGCAATGAATTTTTCACTAAAAAAGTAGAGGCTTTTTCTTCCCATAAAATTTTTGGTGAGTTGAAAAGTTTATTATTCAGTGCTCTGAAGTATTGCTTTTAAGATGATAACTATTTTTCGATAAAAATATTTGTCTTTTCTTTCTTTATTTCTCTTATTTTGAGCCAAACAAGTAATGCAGTTAAATCAGCTTTACTTACTCCGGGAATTTTTGAAGCATCACCAAAATTTTTTGGCTTTATCTTATTCAAATTTTCTCTTGCTTCTAAAGATAATGTATCTATCTTTTCATAATTTATTTCTTGGGGCAAAGATTTAGAGCTTTGACGATTTATTTGTTCAATATTGTTTTTTTGTCTTCTAAGATATCCTTCGTATTTAATATCTATTTCAACACCTTCTTTTATTGGCAAAGCCAGATCTTGTTTAGTCAAATCATATTTAGTTAGATCTGAATAATGAAAATTTGGCCTTTTTAAGAGTTCTTTCAAAGTTGTTGAGCCTTTGATTTTTGATCCCGTGTCTAACTCTATTTTTTTCGCTATTTCATCGGTATTTTTTAAACGGGTTTTTTTTAATCTTAATTTCTCGTTTTCAAGTAATTTAATCTTTTCTTGATAGGCCGACCATCTTTTCTGATCAATTAGCCCTATTTGATAACCTAATGGGGTTAATCTTCTATCAGCATTATCTCCTCTTAGGGTTAACCTATATTCACTTCTACTAGTAAGAACTCTATATGGCTCTTTCAGATCTTTAGTAATTAAATCATTAATCATTGTTCCTATATAGCTGCTTTCCCTAGTAAAGATTATTGGATCTTTTTGTTTTAGTTTTCTTGTTGCATTGATCCCTGCAACTAATCCTTGCGCAGCAGCTTCTTCATAACCAGTAGTTCCGTTAATTTGTCCGGCGCTAAATAAATATTCAATTTCTTTCGTTTCTAGTGATGTTTGGAGCTGTGTTGCAGGTATATATTCATACTCCACAGCATATGCTGGCCGCAACATTTTACATTTACTTAATCCAGGTAAGGTTCTTAAAAGTTCTAATTGAATATTTTCGGGTAAACCTGTAGAAAATCCTTGAACATATATTTCAGGGGTATTAATTCCTTCTGGTTCTAAGAAAATTTGATGAGATTCTTTATCAGCAAATTTAACGATTTTATCTTCAATAGATGGACAATATCTTGGTCCTTTACTATCAATAAACCCACCATAAATGGGTGTTAAATGTAAATTATCGCGTATTAGTTGGTGTGTTTTAGAAGTTGTTCTTGTTATGTGACAACTTACTTGAGGCATATTATTTTTGATTTCTGGGTCAAACGAAAAATATTTATCAGCTGCTGTACTAGGTTGAATATCTAATTCATCAAAAATGATACTTTTTTTATCAACTCTTGCTGGAGTACCTGTTTTTAAACGTTCTGTTTTTATACCAATTTCGTGCAAGTTTTGAGTTAGACCTTGTGCTGCTTGTTCACCAGATCTGCCAGCTGACATTGATTTATTACCTATCCATATTCTTCCTTCTAAAAATGTACCAGCAGTGATGATAACTGATCTTGCTGAATAATAACTACCAAAGAAAGTTCTTACACCTTTTATTCGTTTTTTTATATTTTTTTTGGAGTTCAATCCAATTTCTTCAGTTTTTGCAATATCGAGTTCAGTAATCATTGCTTCTTTTAAAGATAAATTATCTGTATTTTGTAGTATTTCGATCATCTTTTTTGAGTATTCTCTTTTATCTGTTTGAGCTCTTAATGCCCATACAGCTGGCCCTCTACTTGCATTTAATATTCTTTTCTGTATTGCTGTTTCATCAGCTAATTTTCCAATAATTCCTCCTAATGCATCAACTTCATGCACCAACTGACTTTTTGCTGGCCCGCCAACTGCAGGGTTACAAGGTTGCCAGGCAATTCTATCTAAATTGATTGTGAATAATGCTGTAGAAAATCCTAATTTTGCACTGGTTATAGCTGCTTCACATCCTGCATGTCCTCCTCCAATGACTATGATGTCAAAAGATTCATTTTTTGATTGATGATCTTGCATTAGTTAGGAGCGATTTAATTAGCTAAATTCCTAAATCTCGTATATTGAGGTTCAAATAATAATTTAACAGTATTTGTAGGACCATTTCTATTTTTAGTGATAATAATTTCTGTTATCCCTTTATCTTCAGTTTCTGGATTATAGTATTCATCTCTATAAATCATACAAACTAAGTCAGCATCTTGTTCTATTGAACCTGACTCTCTAAGGTCGCTTAGTAGAGGACGTTTATTTGTTCTTGATTCAACGCCTCTACTTAATTGAGATAATGCTATTACTGGCACATTTAGTTCTCTTGCCATACTTTTAAGGCCTCTTGTTATACGTGAAAGTTCTTGTACCCTATTATCAGGAGTAGTTCCTTCCATTAATTGTAAGTAATCAATTATTACAAGGCCTAGTTTTTTCTTTTTTTCAGCCATTAATCTTCTACAGAGTGCTCTCATTTCAAGAACACTTAAATTAGGTTTATCGTCAATGTATATAGGCATCTGACTTAAAGTATCGATCCCTTCTCCAAGTGCTGGCCATTGCTCGGGGCTAAGACTACCTCGTTTGAGCCTGCCTCCCTCTATTCCAACTTCTAAAGATAATAATCTATAAGTGAGTTGCTCTTTACTCATTTCAAGGCTAAATAAACAAACAGGTAAATCTTGCGAATGAGCAACATTTCTCGCCATATTTAAAACTATTGAAGTTTTCCCCATAGATGGTCTTCCGGCAACTATTATTAAATCACTTCTCTGTAATCCCTGCGTTAAGGCATCAAAATCATAGAAGAGAGTTTTTACTCCAACTTCTTCTTTCCCAAGCGATCTGGCTTCAATTTCATTAAATGTGGTAGTCAGAATTTCTGCTGCTGGTGTAAGACCTTTTGCGGGCTTTTCTTGACTAATATCAAAAATCTTTTGCTCTGCTTTATCAAGTACTTCATTTGTCTCTTGCGTGTTATCAAAACCTAGTTGAATCACTTCACTTCCTGAACGTATTAATTGTCTTCTAATAAATTTATCTGTTATTAATTGAGCTACTTGTTCTATAGACGCTGTAGAGGATACATTTTCCACTAGATCTACTAATTTATTGTTACCTCCAATTTTTTCTAGTGATTTATTATCTGCTAACCATGCACTCATTGATGTCAAATCAGTTGGTTTCCCTTGGGTATGCAACATTAATGCTGTTCTATAAATTTCTTGATGTGCATTTATATAAAAAGATTCAGGTTTAATTAAGTCTGCAATTCTGCCAATCGCATCTGGATCAAGGAGTATGCCACCGAGAACTGCCTCCTCTGCTTGAATGTTTTGAGGAGGGACTAATCCAGCATTTTCGCTGATAAAATCTTTTTTAAAGTTTTTATTTTGCCCATTATTTGGAAAAGGTACTGAAACCATATCTTTAATTGCTTAGATATATACTCTGGCTACTTTTCAAAATAATGCAACAAATTGATTAACTTGTTACTTCAATATTTACTTCTGCATTTACTTCTTGATGTAATTTGATTTTTGCAGTAAAGGAACCTAAATTATGAATATCAGGAACTGTGATGTTTCTTCTATCAATTTCTTTTTTGGTTGCTGCTTCTATTGCTTCCGCAACATCTCCATTGGTCACTGTTCCAAAAAGCACACCATCTTCTCCAACCTGTTTTTTAATAGTGAATCTACCTATGGTTGATAAAGCAGTTTGGAAATCTAACGCTTCTTGCTTTAACTTATCTGCAGCAATTTTTTCTTTTTCTTTTTTCCGTTCAATTTGTTTAAGAACAGCTGGGGTTACATTCATTGCTTTGCCATAAGGCAATAGAAAATTTCTTGCATATCCAGGTGCTACTTCAACTAAATCGCCTTCTTTTCCTAATGAGGCGATTGATTCAGTTAATGCGACTTGTACTCTTTTAGCCATGAAAATATTGAACAATATAATTAATAATAAGACCTAGAGGGTAACTTTACTTTTTTTGCAAGACCTAATTTCGCAAGAATCTTAATATGTTCCCATGTTATATCAATTTGACCTCTAAATAATCCTTGTTTTGCTGAATTAGGAAATGCATGATGGTTATTATGCCAACCCTCTCCAAATGTTAATGCAGCAACCCATGCATTGTTTTTGGATGAATCACCACTTTTAAAAGGAGCGTTACCCCAACAATGAGTTGCTGAATTTACTAGCCAAGTTACGTGGTAAACCACCACAAGCCTCAATGGAATTCCCCAAAGGACTAAAGCCCAACCTCCAACTCCTAATTTTTGGCCTATTGCGTACAAAGAAAGTCCAATAGGAATTTGTAGGAGTAAAAAATATTTATTTAGAAATCTATAGTATGGATCTTTAATTAAATCTGCACTTAGTTTTGGAACAGTTTTGAGTGCTTCAACGTCTTTAAACATCCAGCCCATATGACTCCACCAAAACCCCTTTTTACTATTGTGATGATCTACTTCAGTATCAGAAAAAGAGTGGTGATGCCTATGTAAACCTACCCAATCTATTGGTCCATGCTGGCAACTTATGGCTCCGCAGGTAGCAAAAAATCTTTCTAGCCATCTTGGAACTATAAAAGATCTGTGCGATAACAATCTGTGATATCCAAGAGTGACGCCTAGACAAGCAGTAACCCAGTAAAAAAATAATAATGATACGACTGCAGGGAGACTCCAAAATTTTGGTTGTAAAGCTACAAGAGAAAGAATATGAATTGCTAACATGAAAACAATTGTTCCCCAAGTTTTATGCAATCTTGGAGGATATTTTTTTGAATGAATGGAAGGTTCCAGTAATTTTTCTGAAAGTTCTATAACTTTTTCAGCTGGAACAGGTTTTTTTAATTTTGCTGTTTCTTGGAAAATTATTGAATTCATGATATTGAAAAACTATTTTCAAAAATACCGATATGTAATATTATCATACTATACTATTGATAAGTTTAATTATCTGTGAGTATCGGATATCGCGAAAAATTATCTAGAGGTCGAAGGGCTATGGCTCATTTGATACATCTCTGGCATGAAAGAAATGGTTGGTCACATAAGGTTTTGCCATTACTTTCAGAAATTCTTGACTTAGGTAAAGTTCATAATTCGCAAATTTCTAATCTTAGGAATGGAAAATTATCTTCACCGGGGCCTGAAGTTTTTCTTGCTTTAGCTCAAGTTAATACGATTCTTGATCAAGGTATAGAAAAAATCCGGGATCGTTTAGAAAGTAATTATCCAGAGTTATGGAAATCTTTGCAAGAGTCTGCATTACCCTTGAAAAATGATTCTGGTAATCCATTATCGGCTGGAGAGTTATTTGAGATTTTTTCTGGATTAAAATCTCTTCCTTCATCTTTTGACTGGTATATAGAAGATGAAGAAGCTTCTGATTTAAGTTATGCCTTATCAGTACATTTTTGTCAGAATAAGGCTTGGAGATCATGTAAAATTCAAGTCATGGAAGCTTATACTGTCAATAAATCTACCCGTAGAGAACGCTTCGCTGAGGTAATAGCAGGAATTAGAGACTATACGGCAGAAGAATTAGATGGAGAACTTCTTGACTTATATGAAGCTTCAAAAAAACTCTCTTATTTTCCGGGTAGAGGACCTAATGCTTTCCTCGCAGAATTAAGAAATTTAGCTTCTGAAAAATAACATGAGTTTTCATAATTAATGACATTAAACAATAACTTAAAACTTGCTGAAAATGCTGTGCTCTCTATTGAAGAAAGTTTAAGTGAAGTTTTTCAAGAAAGATCCAATCAGGTTTTCCAGAAATTAGAAAATATTTTGACCATTTTTAAGGAAGAAAAAGTTTCTACTAGTCATTTCAATCAATCCTCTGGTAGTGGTCATGATGATATATCTAGAGAAAAAATTGATGCGGTTTTTGCAAGATTGTTTCTTGCTGAAAAGGCAGCTGTACGAATGCAATTTGTAAGTGGAACGCATGCAATAAGTTCCGTCTTATTTGGAATTCTTAGACCTGGAGATGTGATGTTATCTCTTACAGGACAACCATATGACACATTAGAAGAAGTGATAGGAATAAGGGGAGGAGGCAAAGGTTCTCTAAAAGATTTTAGTATTGAATATAAGCAAATAAATATCTGCGAGAATTTTGATTCTTTTGAAGATAAAATTGTTCATTTTTTTAAAGAAAATTCATGCAAATTAGTATTCATACAAAAAAGTTGTGGATATAGTTGGAGAAAATCTCTTACAAATCATCAGATAGAGAAAATTTGTAGTCTGATTCATTCTCTTGATCCTAATTGCATATGTTTTGTTGATAATTGTTATGGAGAGCTTGTTGAAGATAGTGAACCAATTTCTAAAGGGGCAAATATAATTGCTGGATCTTTGATTAAAAATTTGGGGGGGACAATTGTTCCTACTGGTGGATACATTGCAGGAGAAGCAGAGTTGGTTGAGATGGCATGTTCTAGGTTAACTTCACCAGGTATTGGTTCATCAGCAGGAATAAATTTTGGACTTGGAAGATTAATTTTGCAGGGTTTGTTTCTAGCACCACAAATTGTTCACGAATCACTAAAAGGTGCTGATATGGTTGCCTTAGTTTTTAGAAATTTGGGATTTAAGGTTTTGCCAGAGCCAGCAACTTATAGATCTGATCTGATTCAGTCAGTGAGATTGAATAATCCTGATTTGGTACAAAAAGTTTGTCAATCTTTTCAAAATTCTTCACCAGTAGATTCTTTTTTGAATGTCGTTTCATCACCAATGAATGGATATGATTCAAAATTATTAATGGCCGGAGGTACATTTATTGAAGGAAGTACTAGCGAATTTTCAGCTGATGCTCCTTTGAGAGATCCTTATAATATTTTCATTCAAGGCGGTTCTCACATAGCTCATATCAAAATTGCATTAATTCAACTATTATCTGAATTACTAGAGGAAAATTTAATTGCAAAAGATTCTCTAATTTCTTTCTCAACTTAATAATGTCTTACCAGTTTCCAGAGAACTTCAATTATGCTGATACTCATGAATATGTATTAGAAGAAAACGGATTTTTCAAAATTGGAGTTAGTGAATTTGCTATTGATCAATTAGGAGATATTGTTTTTGTTGAATTAGCTGATCAAGGGGCGACTTTAGATAAAGGTGAAACATTTGGAACAATTGAATCTGTTAAGGCTGTTGAGGAAGTTTACCTCCCTTTTTCGGGAGAAATAGTATCTGTAAATGAAAGTGTTATTGATAACCCTGAGCTTTTGCAGGATGATCCAATTGGAGAAGGTTGGTTAGTTATTTTGAAACCAGAATCAAAAGTATCATTTGATGATTTGATGTCTTCAGATGCATATAAATCAAAGGTTATGCCAAATTAAAGCAAAATCTTCAACAATAGTGTAAGTTATAGAAAAAATTGGATATGAAATCAGAAGTTAATTCCGATTTATTTATTAATAGACACCTTGGTTTGAGTGATATTGATGAGCAGAGAATGCTATCTAAACTTGGTTTCAATAATATTGATCAATTTATAGATCAAGTTATTCCTGAAGATATTCAGCTAAAAGATCAATCTTCTGAAATATTACCCAAAGGTTGTTCGGAAATTGAGGCTTTAAATGAATTAGAAGAGATTTCGAATAAAAACACTAAAATGAGATCCCTAATAGGACTTGGTTATTACGACAATCATATGCCTCAAGTAATTCAAAGGCATGTGCTTGAAAATCCGAGGTGGTACACTTCTTATACTCCATACCAAGCAGAAATTGCACAAGGCAGATTAGAAGCTCTTTTTAATTTTCAGACTATTGTTTGTGAACTAACAGGATTCCCTGTTGCTAATGCATCTTTGTTAGATGAGGGCACTTCTGCTGCGGAAGCTATGGCAATGAGTTTTGCGGCAAGAAAAAATAAATCTTCAAATGTTTACTTAGTGGAATCAAATGTTTTTGATCATACTTTTAATATTCTAAAAACCAGGGCAAAACCTTTGGGAATATCCTTAAAACGCTTTAATCAAAGCAACCTTCCAAATAATGATAATGTTTTCGGAATTTTGTTGCAATTACCCGGTAAAAATGGCGAATTATTTGATCCCACATTTTTAATATCCCAAGCACATAGATCAGAAATTATTGTAACGGCATGTATTGATCCATTGGCACAAGTTTTAATTAAACCAATTTCTGAATTTGGTGTGGATGTTGCAGTAGGTAGTATGCAAAGATTCGGTGTTCCATTGGGTTTTGGTGGACCCCACGCCGCATTTTTTGCATGTAGCGAAAAATATAAAAGGCTTATCCCGGGAAGAATTGTTGGCCAGACTCTTTCTAAAAATGGAGAAAAGTCTTTAAGACTAGCATTACAAACAAGAGAGCAACATATTAGAAGAGAGAAGGCCACTAGTAATATTTGTACTGCTCAATCTTTGTTAGCTATAATTTCTTCTTTTTATGCAATTTATCATGGACCTGCTGGTTTAACCCAAATTGCTAAGAGAATAGTGGAGTTGAGAAAAAATTTAGAATCTTGTTTGGCTGATTTAGGTTTTGATATTCCCGATGGGATTAGATTTGATAGTGTTGATGTTTATTCTGAGCATTCTCAAAAGATTCATAATGAAGCTTTAAAAAATGGTTATAACTTAAGAATTTTGCCTCTGGGATCAACTATTCAAAACTCAACTGGCTTTGGGATTTCTTTAGATGAACTTAGTAATGAAAAAGAAATCAAAGATATTTTAATTTTCATAGCAAGTATTCTAGAAAAAGAAGAAGATTTAGAAAATATAAAATTTGATAAGGGATTTCAGCTTGCAAGTATAGCTTTGAGATCTAGTGAATGGATGCAGCAAGATATATTCACAAATTACCAAAGTGAAACTGAATTAATGAGATATATATTCCGCCTTGCTGAAAAAGATTTTTCTTTGGTTGATGGAATGATGCCATTAGGAAGTTGTACTATGAAGTTAAATTCTGCAGCAGAGTTAAATCCAGTCTCTTGGGCTAATTTATCTTCAATTCATCCTTTTTCTCCACTAAACCAAACTAAGGGCTATTCAAAAATAATATCTGACCTTGAAAAATGGATAAGTGATATTGTTGGTCTAAAATCAGTTTCTTTTCAACCAAATGCAGGTTCTCAAGGAGAGTTTGCAGGCTTATTGGCAATTAATTCTTATTTTCAATCAAAAGGTGAACTTTCAAGAAAAAAATGTTTAATTCCTAAAAGTGCTCATGGAACAAATCCTGCTAGTGCAGTCATGGCAGGTTTTGATGTTTTAACCGTTGAATGTGATGAACAAGGAAATATTGATTTACAGGATTTGTCTATCAAGGTGAAGAAATTTGATACCCAAATTGGTGCTCTCATGTTGACTTATCCTTCTACTCATGGAGTTTTTGAATTACAAATCAAAAAGATATGTGACTTAATTCACTCTGTTGGGGGATTTGTCTATTTAGATGGAGCAAATCTAAATGCTCAGGTTGGACTATGTAAACCGGGGAACTATGGTGTTGACGTCTGTCATTTAAATTTACATAAAACATTCTGCATTCCTCATGGAGGAGGAGGTCCAGGAGTAGGTCCAGTTGCTGCATCAGAAATTTTAAGCCCATTTCTTCCTACTCATTCTTTAAAAGATAATAATTTATCCAATAGTTCAAATTACGTATCTTCTGCCAAGCATGGGAGTGCAAGTATTCTTCCAATAAGTTGGATGTATATAAAAATGGCTGGTCTTAGTGGTTTAAGGAAAGCAACTACTCATGCCATTTTATCGGCTAATTATATAGCACATTCTTTAAAGCATAAATTCAAGATTCTTTATAAAGGAAAAAATAATTTTGTAGCACATGAATGTATTTTAGATTTTAGAGATTTAAAATCTAAAACTGGTTTGAGTGTAAATGATTTAGCTAAAAGATTAATAGATTACAGTTTTCATGCCCCAACTATTAGTTGGCCTGTACCAGAAACCATAATGATAGAGCCTACTGAAAGTGAGAGTTTGGCAGAATTGGATAGATTTTGTGAGGCTATGCTATTGATCGGCGAAGAAATCAGAGAAATAGAAAATAAAAATGAATTAAATAATAATAATGTAATAAGCAATGCACCTCATACACTCAAAGAGTTGATTGCTGATAATTGGAATTATCCTTATTCGAAGGAGAAAGCTTCTTTTCCTTATAAAACTAAAACAGTTATCAAGTTTTGGTCTTCGGTTTCTAGGATTAATAATGCATATGGCGATCGCAATTTAATTTGTTCTTGCAATGTAAATAGAGCAGATACCTTAGAAGAAAAAAAATGTGCTTAAAGGACTAGCGTCATTATATTTCCTTAGTTATTATCAATGTAAATAAAAATTTAATATTTTCTTATAGAAATTTTTTAAATTTTTTTATTAAAATATTCGAGCATCAAATTTTTTGGGGTATTTGAAGCTATGACCAAAGATTTAAAGTCTGGTAATGTTAAACACTTGCCAATTAAAAATGTCGATTTACCAAATTTTGTAAATAATTTTTCAGGAGATAACTCAAAGATTTGTTCTATAGATGGAACTAATGTTATTAGAGTCCCTTTCGGTAAAAAATTCTCAAAGAAGAAAAGGCCTGAAAAGAATCAAAATATTGCCACTCTAATTCTTCCTTTAAATTCGTATAGTAGTCCTACTCCCCCACATGTAGCATAATTAAAAATTAAACTACTTTGTCCCTTTAAGTGTATCTGAATAATAATTTTGTAGTTGTAAAGTTGCTTGATTCCAATCCCACTTTTCTGCTTCATTTCTTGCCTCTTTTCTCATAACTTCTCTTTTTTCTTGATTTTCTAGAATTTTTTTTGTCGCTTCAATTAAACTTTGTTCTCCGTTATCTATTTCATCAGGATCATATAAACAACCATTTATGCCATCGTTTATTATATCCGGAATTCCCCCTTTATTGGCCCCTATAACTGGACATCCTGCGGCCATTGCTTCTAATAAAACTAATCCAAGTGTTTCTGTACTGGAGGGAAATAAAAATATATCTCCAGAGGCATAAGCACTAGCAAGTTCATCACCAGATAAATATCCTATGAAATTAGTCTTGCTATTTTCGAAGATTTTTTCAAGCTGATTTCTATATGGTCCGTCACCTACAAGTGCTAGGCATGCATTAGGAATACTTTCTAAGACTGGTTTTATTCTCTCAATTTGCTTTTCTGCTGATAATCTTCCTACATATATCAATAGGTAATTAGCATCCTTATATTTTCCAAATAATTTTTCTCTCATTTTCTCACTTCTTAAATCAGGTCTGAAACTATAAGTATCTACTCCTCTCTGCCATAGTGCAGTCCTTTGAATACCTTTATCTTTTAACTCATTTACCATAGCGGTGGATGTACATAAATTTAACAAGGCTTGATTATGAGCTGCTTTGAGTAATTCCCATAAAAGTGGCTCTAACATACCCATACCGTAGTGTTCAAGATATTTAGGAAGATGAGTATGGTAGCTTGCAATTAAGGGGATATTATTGGTTTTCGCTAACCATATACCACCTAAGCCAAGTACAGCTGGATTAACAACATGTATTAAATCTGGTTTAAATGTCTCTAACTTATCTGAAACTGCAGGACCTGGTAGACCAAGCTTCAACTCTGGATATAAGGGCAATGGCATTGCCGCAACTCCAACAACAGTTGCCCCCATATATGATTCGGGACATCCCTCGGGACAAAATATTATAACTTCATCACCATTTTTTATTAAAAATTCAATAGTTTTAGTTAGTCTCGTTACTATGCCATCAACTTTAGGTAAAAAAGTTTCAGTAAACAATGCAATTTTCACTTTCTTAAGGTTATTTTTTAGAAAATTTCAATTAGCCTTTATAGCTTCAGCTTGTTTTTTTGTCCAAGATGAAACACAAGGTATGCGTTTTAAATCGCATCTCTTGGAGTATTTTTTGGCAACTTCAACAACTTCTTCTAATAAGCCATTATCAAGAGTTGTTGGGTTTAAACCTAATTCTATAAAGCATTTATTATCAACAATTAAATCATTTTCAACTGCTTCGTTCCTTGGATTTGGTAAATAATTGATATGAGCTCCTGTTAGAGAAGCAACTTTTTTCGCTAGTTCTCCAACTTGATGACTTTCTGTCATTTGATTAAAGATTTTGACTCTCTCTCCTGGTTTTGGAGGATTTTCAAGAGCAAGTTGTACACATTTTACAGAGTCTTTTATATGTATAAATGCTCTTGTTTGCCCTCCTGTCCCATGAACACTTAATGGATATCCAATGGCAGCTTGCATTAGAAATCTGTTTAGAACAGTTCCATAATCTCCGTCATAGTCAAATCGGTTTGTCAATCTAGGGTCTTTTAAAGTTGCTTCTGTATTTGTTCCCCAAACAATGCCTTGATGTAGATCAGTGATTCTCACAAGATCATTTTTGTTGTAGTAAAGAAATAATAATTGATCTAGAGTCTTAGTCATATGATAAACACTACCTGGACTTGCAGGGTGTAATATTTCTTCTTCAAAGCGGCTTCCATCTGGTTGTGGAACTTCAACTTTTAAATAACCTTCTGGAATTGTTGCACCTCTATGGGATCCATAACCGTAGACTCCCATTGTTCCCAAATGAACTACATGAATATCTAAATTACTTTCTACGATTGCAGTAAGAAGGTTGTGTGTGCCATTGACATTATTATCTACTGTATATCTTTTTGTAAAACTTGATTTCATAGAGTAAGGCGCTGCTCTTTGTTCAGCAAAATGAATTACTGAATCAGGTTTTTCTTCAATAAGTAAATTTAATAATTTTTGATATTGTTTAGAGATATCCATATTAAGAAATCTCATAGATTTGCCTCCTATCTCTTCCCATGCAGATAATCTTTCAGTTATTGAAGAAATCGGAGTTAAAGATTCTACTTCAAGATCAATATCTATTTTTCTACGACTTAAATTGTCGACAATAATTACATCATGATTTTGCTCTGCTAAATTCACCGCACAAGGCCAACCGCAAAAACCATCTCCACCAAGAACAATAACTTTCACTCAGAACTCCAGAATTAATAGATTCATAATATATTTATTAAATTACTACAGTGTGCTTCCAATTTGCGAAAAAACATTGTAAATAGTTTCAAATCTTCTTTCTTAATACAATAAATAAAACCAAATACTAAATTTTTACTCTCTTTTTAAAATTTTCTCAACTTACAGTATTAGATAGATATGTTTTTTTCCGGTGAACTTGCTAGTGCAAAGTTTTGTTTTTTAATTCTTCCTGCGAGAAAAGCCTCCCTGCCAGCTTTAACACCATAATTTATAGCTTGAGCCATTAGAGGAGGATTGTCAGCTTGTGCTATTGCACTATTTATTAAAACACCATCAGCTCCAAGTTCCATAGCTTGAGAAGCTTCACTAGGAACCCCAATTCCTGCGTCAATTATAACCGGGACTTTTGCATTCTCAATAATTATTGCTATGTTTGATAAATTTAATAAACCTTGCCCTGAGCCAATAGGCGAGCCTAATGGCATTACAGTTGCACAACCTATTTCTTCTAGTCTTTTTGCAAGAATAGGATCTGCATTGATATAGGGAAGTACAGCAAAACCCTTTTTTATTAAAATTTCAGCTGCTTTAAGGGTTTCTATTGGATCTGGGAGTAAATATTTTTTGTCAGGAATTACTTCTAATTTCACAAAATTGTTTTCTTCTTGACCAGACAATTTTGCAAGCTCTCTTCCCAAAATTCCTATTCTGACTGCCTCTTCGGCATTAACACAACCAGCTGTATTAGGAAGCATCCAGTATTTTTTCCAGTTAATTTTTTCGAGCAAATTTTCTCCAGTCTCATTATTTTTAATTCTTCGAACAGCGACAGTTATGATTTCTGTTTCCGACTTGGACAAACTTTCTACCATATCTTGCGAAGATTTGTATTTGCCAGTACCTACCATTAATCTGCTGGAAAATTGTTTTCCTCCAATGCGTAATGATGAATAATTTTTCATATTTAAAATCCCTTATCTTTAATACCTTTATAAGGTTTGTAATTATTTCTTTTTTCTAACTCCTTACTTTTTTTAATTGCTGTTTTGTTTTTTGGATCTATGACTAAAACCTTTTGATAAGTGGCATATGCCAAGTCGTATTCAAGTAAACGCTGTTGTGCTGATGCAAGATTATTTAGGGCTATCGGATATTCAGGAAGTGATTTTATTGCAAAGTTATAGTGTTTAATTGCTTTTTTAAATTCATTTTGAGCAGCATAAGAAAATCCTAAAGCGTTATTAATTATGGCTTTCGCTTCATCAGGTTCATTTTCATAATTGTCAATTGCTTTTAAAAAAGTTTTAGTTGCTTCAGAATATAATCTTTTTTTTATCTGAATAGACCCAAATTCATATAATTCTGAAGCTTGAGTTAGAGAATCTAAACCTTTCTGCTCAAATTTTACTAAATTTAATTCATCACTTCTTGTTTTTAGAAATTGTCTAAATACAAAAATAGAAATTATTATTAATACAACAAAAAGAATTACTAAATATGATTGAAAGGAATATATTTCCATTATTTATAATTACTTTTTAAATTATATTCTTTTTTTAAGTACTAATGGAAGCAACTATTTTTTCAAAACACTTTGGATCATTTAAGGCTAATTGAGCAAGCATTTTTCTGTTAATGATAATTTCTGAATTTTTCATGCCATTTATTAACTTGCTGTAGTTAGTTCCATTTATTCTGGCTGATGCATTAATTCTAGAAATCCAAAGTCTTCTAAAATCTCTTTTTCTTCTTCTTCTATCTCTGTAAGCATTACAGAGAGCTTTCATTACTCTTTGATTTGCTGTTCTGAAAAGATTTTTGTTGCCTCCTTTAAAACCTTTTGCAAGATTTAAGATTTTGTTTCTTCTTTTTCTGGCTATGTTGCCTCTTTTTACGCGTGCCATGAATATCTAAGGAAAATGAGTTAAAGATTTATGCGTAGGGAATCATCAATTTTACATTATCAGCATCTCTTTCATCAACTACGGCTTTTGTTGATAGATGTCTTTTTAATTTGGAGCTTTTATGATCAAGTAAATGATTATGGAAAGCCCTTCTTCTCATGAATTTACCCGTCGCAGTAGCTTTAAATCTTTTGGCAGCTGATTTACGAGTTTTTAGTTTAGACATTTAAGTCAAATGTGTTTAATTAGGATAATCTAAACCTTTATACGCATTGGTGCAAATTAAATTTTTTAATTGACAAGGAAATTTCTAATTTATGAAACTTAAAATTGCCTTTTTTAGATTATTTTTAGGTTGTATTTCTTTTTTAATAATTAATACTAAATTTAGTTCTAATGTAGTAGCAGAGGAATTGCTAAATGTTGAGCTCAATAAAGAAATTAAAAAAGGAAAATTTTTAATTGGTTTAAAGCAATATCTTGGCGGAGAAAATGATAAGTTCTCACAGAAAAAGAATATTATTTTTATGACTAATAAAGGCTTTTTGAATCTAATGTCTTCTAATGGTATCAAACATAAATCAAAACAGCTTAATATCACCTGGAGGGATGTACCCATCAAAAATCCAAAAACAATTGAAAGAATTGTTTTTGGTCCTTTTGCTAGTTATGAATCGGCTAAAAAAGTATCAGAGAGACTAAAAGATAAGGGATTTGAGACTACTGTCGCTTACCCTAGAAATTGGGAGGTATGGATTCCATTTGAAGATAATCTGCCTGAGTTTGAACTAAAAAATAATATCTTCAGAAAAATAAACAATATTCAAATTACTCCTTTTCTTAAAAGTGAGCATGGTTTTATAAAACTCGAAGGACCTATACATATTTTTGCTGACGAGGAAATAAAAATAAATGATGTTAAATTTGGAAAAAATTTTTATTTGATAAAAGATTCATATGGAACTTGGACATTAATTCAAAAAATTAAGTTTGATGATTATTTGGAAGGTGTTTTGCCTTACGAAATTGGACCGAGTTCTCCTCTAGAAGCACTCAAGGCACAAGCAATTATTGCACGAACTTGGGGAATTTATAATTCTGAAAGATTTAATATGGATAAATATCACTTATGTATCACCACTCAATGCCAAGTTTATAAGCCTCCGCAAACTATAAATAGTAGAGTACAACAAGCTATTGAAGAAACTTCAAATTTAGTTCTCAAATATGAAAATCAACCAATAAATGCTTTTTATCATGGTTCTAATGGTGGCGTATCTGCAACAGCAGGCGAGTCCTGGCAAATGCAAGACTATTCTTACTTTAAATCATTCATAGATGGTTCTAAATCATTAACTAAAATTTTTAAACTTCCAATTACAAGTGAATCTGATTTAAATAATTTTTTAGATTTAGATAAAGAACAGTTTTATGGGAGCAATCACTCTCTATTTAGATGGAATAAGAAAATTTCTAGACTTGAAATTAAAGAAAAGTTAATTAAAAACAAACTTATAAATATTAATGATAAAGTTTTGGATTTAAATGCTACTGAACGAGGTTCAAGTGGAAGAGTTATAAAATTAGAAATACAGACTAACAAAGTTAATAAATCTATTGTTCTAGTAAAAGATGATATTCGACGAGTATTGAGTTTTATACCAAGTAATTTATTTACTATTAATAAATTAAGTGATGATTTATGGCTTTTGAGAGGAGGAGGCTTCGGTCATGGTGTAGGTTTATCACAGTCAGGAGCAATTGAAATGGCAAAATTAGGATTCTCTTATGAACAAATATTGAATCATTACTATCGAGATGCAAAATTAAAAAAAATTGAGATATTGTCTCAATGAAATTTAAGAATTAAAAATTTATTTTATGAGTAAGAGCTTTTATAAAAATAGAAGATTGAAGTCGTTTATATTTCTTAGTGCTTGTTTTTTAGTAGCTCTTATTCCTCATGCTTACGATATCGAAAGGTTCTTTTATCTTATATTGACTCTTTCTTTTGTGATTGTTTTTTATGGTTTAATAGTTATTTCTAGAAATTTTAAAAGGAACAATGTTCCAAATACTTTAAGGAGCATAATTAGTAATAAAAAATTACCCGTTCTTGATATTTTAGTCGCAGCTAGAGATGAAGAGAATGTCATAGCTAGATTAGTTGAAAGATTATTTAATTTAGATTATCCAACAAATAAATTAAATATTTATATAATCGATGATGGCAGTTCTGATAAAACGCCATTAATTTTAGATCGATTATCTAGACAATATGAGAAGCTCAAAGTAGTAAGTCGCTCTCCAAATGCAGGAGGCGGAAAGTCAGGGGCTTTAAATTATGCCTTGAAGTTTACTCATGGTCAATGGTTATTAGTTTTGGATGCTGACGCTCAATTAAAACAAGATTCTTTGATAAGGTTATTTAATTTTGTAGAAGAGGGTGATTGGTCTGCAGTTCAATTACGAAAATCAGTAACAAATGTAAGTAAGAATTTTCTAACTTCATGTCAGTCAATGGAGATGGCTATGGACGCAATCTTTCAATATGGGAGGTTATCAGTTGCTGGTGTTTCTGAATTAAGGGGTAATGGTCAATTGATTAAGAAAGATACGTTATTGGCATGTGGTTCTTTTAATGAAGACACAGTTACTGATGATCTTGATTTAAGTTTAAGGTTATTATTATTAAAATCTAGAATTGGAATCTTATGGGATCCTCCAGTCATGGAGGAAGCAGTTGAAAATTTAAATGCTTTATTGGCGCAAAGGCAAAGATGGGCAGAGGGGGGTTTGCAAAGATTCTTTGATTATGGGGATCAATTAGTTAGTAATAAAATTAATTATTTGCAAAAATTTGATTTAACTTACTTCTTCATCTTGCAATATGCACTCCCAATCATTTCTATTTTTGATTTAGTTCTTAGTATTGCTCTATTAGATTCACCAATTTATTGGCCTATTTCATTCACAGCTTTTATATTATCTGGAATTGCTTTTTGGTATGGTGCTTATTGCAAAAGCGAAGTACCTGTATTGCAAAAAGGTAATTTTTTGATGGTATTTGTATCGGTTTTTTATTTATCACATTGGTTTCTAGTAATCCCCTGGGTAACAATAAAGATGTCTATTTTCCCAAAAAAGATACTTTGGCGAAAAACTCTTCATACTGGAGTTTAATTTATTCATCAAGATCTATTATTTCTCCATTAAAAAAATTTGCTAAGTTTTTTGAACTATCATCATAATTTTCCTCGTTAGATATTTTTGTTGACAAATTAGTTTTTGGTTCTAGTTTTTTCATTGGTTTCAAATGTTTTACTTCATTTTTGGTTATTTCTGGAGTATCTGTTGGGTTACTTTTAGTTAATTGTTTAGTTGAAAAATTAAGTATTATTTGATCTCCAAATATCTTTTTTACTGCATTTTCAATTATAACTTTTCTGCTTTTTATCATATTTTCCCAGTTTGGAGATAATGCAATTTTTATTTCTTGCGAATCAAAACTTTCAAGTTCGGCTTGTTGTGAAAGTAACATTCTTGTTGATGGCAACTCTAATTTAGAAAGAATTAATGCCCATTTATCTTTTAAACTATTTGACCTAGGATCATTTTGGCTATTATCAGAAATATTTCCCATATTTTCTTTTTCAAAACCAGTTAAATCTTCCAATTTTTCGTCTTTTTTTGAAATTATTTTTTCTCGACTTATATTCTCTTTGATACTTTGTTTTTGAATTTCATGAGCAATATTCTCTTCATTAATTATTTCTTTGTTTGCTTTGCTTAGATGTTTCTCTTTAATTAAATTATTTTTATTTTCTTGATTATTATCAAGACTATTTATCTTTTGACTATCTAGAAGGCCAGTTAAATGTATTTCAAGCCAAAGCCTTGGATTATCACTTGTTTTGATTTGATATTCAATATTTCTAAGATTATTATGCCAATTAATTATTGTTGATTTATTTATTGTTTTGGAGATTTTATCCAATTCATCTTGAAATCCATCAGAAGTATAATAAAGATCTGAATATTTATTATTTGTAGTATGAAGTAGTAAATCTCTTGTTATGTTTAATAATCCAATAATGATTTGATGGGGTTCGTTTCCAGTATCATATAATTTATTGCAGGTTATAATTAATGACTCTGGATTATTCTCAACTAATGATTTAATCATGTTTGTTAATTCAATTTCTGATACTTCACCTAGCAGATTTTGAATATTATTAATTGTTATGCCTTCAGGAAGAAGATTAAGTTGTTCAAGGAGGCTTTGTGCATCTCTCATCCCTCCATTTGATCTCTTTGCAATAATTTTTAACGCCTGGACCTCATATTTAATATATTCTTTTTCTGCTATTTCTGATAAATGTTGAAAAATGTCATTAGGACTTATTCTTCTAAAATCAAACTTTTGACATCTACTTTTTATTGTATTTAGTACTCTTTCAGGATTTGTTGTCGCAAGGATAAATACTACTCTCGACGGTGGTTCTTCAATAGTTTTTAATAAAGCATTTGAAGCTGCTGTTGAAAGCATATGACATTCATCAATAACGTATACCTTCCATCTCGCTTGAGTAGGTGCAAATCTAGCTCTTTCAATAATTTCCCTTATATTTTCTACTCCAGTATTCGATGCTGCATCAATTTCGATAATATCTAGAGCGTTCCCATCTGTAATTTGTCTACATAAGTCACACTTTCCACAAGGATTTATTGTTGGTTCTTCGAATGACTGGCAGTTTAAAGATTTCGCAAATATTCTCGCACTTGATGTTTTGCCAGTGCCTCTTGGACCATTAAAAAGATAAGCAGGAGAAATCTTTTTTGTTAATAGTGCTTGTTTTAGAGTAATAGATATAAAATTTTGACCAACCAGTTCATCTAAGTTGTTTGGTCTATATTTTTGATGAAAAGGCTTATGAATATTAGGCATTTATTCTTCATAAATTAGAACAATTAAGGTTTTAATTACAACGATTAGACTCTAAGGTTTAGGCAGACTCTTTAATGACTCTTTTTGACCCTGAAGGTAGTTTAACAATTTTAGATGAGAATAAATTATCTACCATTTTTTTTGTAATTGTGAATTCTTTTATATTTTGTTCTGAAGGCAAAGTGTACATTATGTCAAGCATTAGTTCCTCAATTATTGATCTTAATGCCCTAGCACCTGTTTTTCTTTTATATGCTTCATTAGCTATTGCTTCAACAGAATCAGGATCAAATTTTAATTCAACATTATCCATACTTAGTAAAGTTTTGAATTGTTTTACTAGTGCATCTCTGGGTTGGGTCAGAATAGATTCTAAAGTTTCTTTAGTCAAACGATCTAATACAGCACAAACTGGGATTCTTCCTATAAATTCTGGAATTAGTCCATACTTTACTAAATCATCTAACTCTAAATTTTTTAGGGAATCTCTTGAATCTACTATTTTTTTTGTATCAACTTTGTTTTGATCTGAATTGGTGGTAAATCCTATGGAGTTTTTACCCATACGCTTTTGAACGATATCCTCTAAACCTATAAAAGCTCCTCCACAAATAAATAATATTTGACTCGTATCAATTTGTATACAGTCATGATAAGGATGTTTTCTACCCCCTTGCGGAGGAACATTAGCAATTGTTCCTTCAAGCATTTTTAATAATGCTTGTTGTACCCCTTCTCCAGAAACATCTCTAGTGATTGAAGGATTCTCGCTTTTTCTTGCAATTTTATCTATTTCATCTATATAAATTATTCCTTTTTGAGCTAGTTCTACATTCATTTCTGATTTTTGTAGAAGTCTTAAAAGTATGTTTTCAACATCTTCCCCAACATATCCAGCTTCTGTCAAAGTCGTTGCATCAGCTACTGCAAAAGGAACATCTAGAAACTCAGCTAAAGTTTGTGCCAATAATGTTTTTCCACTTCCAGTAGGGCCGATGAGTAAAATATTTGATTTTTGTAATTTTGTTGCTTTTGAATCTGTTGAATCGCTATTTTTACTTTCTTCTTTAAGTTTCCAAGCTAGTCTTTTGTAGTGGTTGTATACGGCTACTGATAATATTTTTTTTGCAGATTCTTGTCCAACAACTTGATTATCTAAAAAACTTTTAATTTCTAATGGCTTAGGGATTGAGCTTAATTCTAAAGGAATAGATTTTTTTGGATTATCAGTTGGTAATTTCTTTTTTACCTGCGGAGAATTGTTTGTGTTCGTTTGATTATCAATTAGTTCTTCATCGAGAATTTCATTACAAAGGTCTATGCACTCATCACAGATATAAACTCCAGGACCAGCTATAAGCTTTCTTACTTGATCTTGTGATTTCCCGCAAAATGAACATTTTAGATGGGCGTCGAATTTAGCCATCGATTATAAGGTTAATGTGAAAGGTGTGAAATATTCCCCTACTTACTAGGATTGCTTATAAATATCGATTCGTCATCATATTCTTAAAAAATAAGTGTGCCTTGTCACTTTTTGATAACTTTATCAATTAAACCATATTCGACAGCTTCTGAGGGAGATAAAAAGTAATCTCTTTCGGTGTCTTCATTTACTTTTTCCAAAGGTTGTCCGGTATGTTCTGCTAAAAGCGAGTTTAATGTTTTCTTGAGAAAAAGTATTTCTTTAGCTTGTATTTCAATTTCTACTGCTTGGCCTTGTGCACCTCCAAGAGGCTGGTGAATCATTATCCGAGAATTGGGTAAAGCCAATCTTTTCCCCTTTGCACCTCCAGAAAGTAAAAATGCACCCATACTTGCAGCTACTCCAAAGCAAATCGTCACTACATCAGGGGATATTTGTTGCATAGTATCGTATATGGCCATTCCTGCAGTTACTGAGCCTCCAGGAGAATTGATATATATTTGTATATCTTTCTCAGGATCTTCAGCTTCAAGAAATAATAATTGTGCAACAAGAGAGTCAGATACTTGATCATTAATGCCAGTACCTAAAAAAATTATTCTCTCCCTCAATAGTCTTGAATAAATATCAAAAGCTCTTTCTCCTCTGCCAGATTGTTCTATAACAGTAGGCACAGCGGCACTAATTTTATTAATACTTGCGTAAGAACTTATTGAGCTTTGGATTAAATGTTTTTTTTCTGAGTTCACAAAATAGTTTTAGTCTTATAGATAATTTAAGAGGTTTTTTCTAAATTAGTAGGAAATTTCATAAATTATTTTTTTTCTTTTTTATTTTTAGTTTTTGTTGTTTTTGTTGTTTTTGTTGTTTTTGTTGCAGTTTTAGTAGCTTCTGTAGTTTTAGAGGGTTTAGTAGATTTAGAAGTTTTTGTTGTTTTTTCTTTTACTTCGGAATTTTCTTCAAGCCAAATTATTAATTTTTCTTTGAGTAAATCGTTACTTATTACTTCAGTTAATTTTTTAATATCTATTTGTTTTGAAGATTTAGAGATTGCATCTTCATAATCTTTCATTTTTAAATCAATTTCATTTTTTTCAACTGTTATGTTTTCTTTTTCTGCTAATGCTTTTAGAGCTAAATTTCTTTGAACATTTTTTTCAGCCTGAGGCCTAGTGGACTCTGCTAATGACTTAACTAATTCCGGAGTGAAAGTAGATTTAACATCAAGACCTTGTTGAGCAAATCTTTGCGCTGTTTGTTCAATATTATTCCTAACTTCTATATCAATCATAGATTTTGGAATATCAGCAACCAATTCGTTTGTTAATGCTTCTAATAAAGCTTCAATTTTGATATCTTTTTGAGTTTTTTCAAAATTGTCTTTAAGTTGCTTTTCAATATCTTTCTTTAACTCTTTTAATGATTCTTTATTGCCAGACTGTTTTGCAAAATCGTCATTAAGTTCAGGCAATTCTTTTTCCTTAAGATCTTTGAGATTTACTTCAAAGATTGCCTCTTTACCTCTTGAATCCTCATGAGAATAATCTTCAGGAAATTTAAGGTTAAGTGTTTTAGTATCACCAATTTTCATCTTCACGATTCCCTCAACGAAGCCTGGAATCATTTTGTTTTTTTCTAACTCAAGATCCATTGATTCACTTGTCCCACCGTCAATTTCTTTACCGGAATCTTTATATTTTCCTTTGAAACTAACTACAGCAATATCCCCTAATTTGGCAGCTCTATTTGTTACTGGAACAATATTTGCAAATTGACTTCTAGATTTTTCTATCGCTTCATCGACTGACTTAGGATCAAATTTAGTTTTTGAGATTTCAACACTTAGTCCTTTGGATTTTTTAAGTTTTAATTCAGGAGCAACATCAGTTTGAAGTGTAATTTTAAGTGATTTATCAGGACTAAACTTTGCAAGTAAAGATTCAAATCCATCTACTAATTCTGGCTCACTTAGTGGATCTATAGATTTTATTTTTAATGCTTCTTTCCATGATTTATCAATTATTTTTTCTAGAGCAGAAGCATGTAATTGTGTGATGCCAATTCTTTGGATTAAGACTTGTTTTGGAATTTTACCAAGTCTAAATCCAGGGATTTTAGCCGAGCGACTAATATTACTGATTGTCTCATTTACAAACGTTTTACATGTCTCAGATGGTATTTCTAATTCAAATGAAATTCTACTTTGAGGCAGAAGAGTTGTTTTGACTATTAATGCTTCTTTAGCCATGTTCTTTGTAATTATTACTATAAGCCGAAACTTAATTATTTCACATTATGTGATTTACTTGAAAGTTAATTTTTTGATAAAGTAAAAAAAATAGTCAATCTATTTATAAAAATCATTTGAAAGTGTGAGACAATCTCCGTTTTTGCCTAATAGGCCATTAAAAGTTGCTGTTTTAGGATCTTCAGGTGCTGTGGGATCCGAATTACTCGAAATTCTTGAACAACGCGATTTCCCAATATCAGAATTGGTATTGCTTTCATCAGAACGGTCAGAAGGAAAAAAAATCATTTGGAAAGGTGAAGAATTAGTTACAAAAAAAACCACTAAGGAAGAATTTCTGAATCTTGATTTAGTTTTAGCTTCAGCCGGTGGAAGTATTTCAAAAAAATGGTTGTCTACTATTATGGATCAAAATGCTTTACTGATAGATAATTCTAGTGCTTTCAGATTAGCTAAGAACGTACCTCTTGTAGTGCCTGAAGTTAATGCTAGTGACGCACTCAATCATGATGGGGTAATTGCGAATCCAAACTGCACTACCATTTTGTTGACATTAGTTTTAGCTCCTTTAAATAAACTTTCTACTATTCAAAGAGTTATTGTCTCAACATATCAATCTGTCAGTGGTGCAGGCCAATTGGCGATGGAGGAATTAAAACTTTTAACTGAACAATATCTTCAGGGTAATCCTCAAAAAAGTGAAGTTTTGCCATACTCCCTAGCTTTTAATTTGTTTTTACATAATTCACCTATGCTTGCGAATAATTACTGCGAGGAAGAGATGAAAATGGTTAATGAGACAAGGAAAATATTAAATATCGCTGATTTAAAGCTCTCTGCTACATGTGTAAGAGTCCCAGTCCTGAGGGCACATTCTGAATCTATCAATATTGAATTTGCTGGTGTAGTTGAACCTAAAGATGCTCTGAAAGAATTAAAACAATCTCCTGGAATTGAAGTTATTGAGGATTTCAAAAATAATAGATTTCCTATGCCAAATGACGTTATGGGAAGGGATAATGTTGCTGTTGGCAGGTTAAGAACTGATATAAGTCAGCCTAATGGATTAGAATTATGGTTATGTGGAGATCAAATAAGAAAAGGTGCAGCTCTTAATGCTGTTCAAATAGCTGAGTTATTAATTCCAAAAAAATGATTTCAGACAAAACTAACTGTACTTATCCATTATTTGGAAGAATATTGACTGCAATGGTTACTCCATTTACTGAAAATGGAGATGTAGATTATGAATTAGCTATAAAACTTTCAAATTATCTTTTTGAGAACGGTTCTGATGGCATCGTCCTTTGCGGTACTACTGGAGAATCTCCGACCCTTTCATGGGAGGAACAGCATGATTTATTTATTGCAGTAAAAGGATCTTTGGATTCAAGCTGTAAAGTAATTGTTGGTACTGGTAGTAATTGTACAAGCGAGGCTGTAGAAGCCACAAAAAAAGCCTTCAACTCTGGGGCAGATGGTGCTTTGGTTGTTGTTCCTTATTATAATAAACCTCCTCAAGACGGCCTTTATAAACATTTCAGTTCCATTGCTAATTCTGCAAAGGATTTGCCTTTAATGCTTTACAACATCCCTGGAAGGACAGGGTGCAATTTACTACCTAATACTGTGAAGAAACTTATGGATTTTTCAAATATTCTCAGTATTAAAGCAGCAAGCGGTAGAATAGAAGAAGTTACAGAACTAAGAGCTATTTGTGGCTCCGAACTCTCTGTGTATAGTGGCGACGACTCATTGTTGCTTCCAATGTTATCTGTGGGTGCTGTAGGAGTAGTAAGTGTTGCAAGTCATTTGGTTGGTTTGCAATTGAAAGAGATGATTGAATCCTTTCACATTGGAAAAGTTTCCAAAGCGCTTGCAATTCATGAAAAACTGCAGCCTCTTTTTAAAGCACTTTTTATGACCACTAATCCAATCCCAATAAAGGCTGCTTTAGAACTAACGGGATGGGATGTAGGCAGTCCTAGAAATCCTTTATCTCCACTACCAATGGACATGAGAAAACAGCTTTCAATTATCCTCGAATCCTTACATTAAGGATTCTGTTTAACTTGATAATTAAATTTAAATAAAATTAGTTTGATTACAAGAAAGACTTTATAAATTTCTAAATTATGCAATCAAGATCAAATTCAACCATTAATAGATCTTCAAATAATTCATCAGGATCTAAAAGTAGTAAAAGCCCAACTCTAAGAGTAATACCATTAGGTGGCTTACATGAAATAGGAAAAAATACTTGTGTATTTGAGTACGGAGATGAACTAATGCTAGTTGATGCTGGCTTAGCTTTCCCTTCAGATGGTATGCATGGTGTGAATGTTGTTATGCCTGATACAACTTTTTTAAAAGAAAACCAAAGAAGAATAAAAGGAATGATTGTCACTCACGGTCATGAAGATCATATTGGAGGTATATCTCATCATCTAAAGCATTTTAATATTCCGATTATTTATGGCCCAAGACTAGCAATGTCAATGCTTAGAGGAAAAATGGAGGAAGCAGGGGTATCTGATAGAACAACTATACAGACAGTAAATCCAAGAGACGTTGTAAAAGTTGGACAACATTTTTCTGTTGAATTTATTCGAAATACTCATTCTATTTGCGATAGTTTTTCTTTAGCAGTTACAACACCTGTTGGCACGATTATTTTCACGGGAGATTTTAAGTTTGATCATATGCCAGTAGATGGAGAGCAATTTGATATTGAAAGAATGGTGCATTATGGAGAGAAGGGCGTTTTATGCATGTTCAGTGATTCTACTAATGCCGAAGTACCAGGTTTTTGTCCTTCTGAGAAGACTATCTATCCCTCTTTAGAAAAACATATTGCTGAGGCAAAAGAACGAGTTATCCTTACCACTTTTGCTAGTTCTGTTCATAGAGTGACAATGATCTTAGAGTTGGCAATGAAACATGGAAGAAAGGTCGGTTTGTTAGGCAGATCCATGATAAATGTTATTGCTAAAGCTAGGGATATTGGTTACATGAAATGCCCAGATGATTTGTTTGTTCCTATCAAACAAATTAGAGATTTACCTGATAGAGAAACTTTATTACTGATGACTGGTAGTCAAGGAGAACCTTTAGCTGCTTTAAGTAGAATTTCTCGTGGAGAGCATCAACATGTACGTCTTAAGACTACTGATACTGTTATATTCTCTGCTAGCCCAATCCCAGGAAACACTATTGGTGTAGTCAATACAATCGATAGATTAATGAAAATGGGAGCGAAGGTTGTTTATGGAAAGGGTGAGAATATTCATGTTTCTGGTCATGGTTTCCAAGAAGATCAAAAATTAATGTTGGCGCTAGCCAAACCTAAGTTTTTTGTTCCGGTTCACGGAGAACATAGAATGCTCGTTTGTCACAGTAGAAGTGCTCAGATCATGGGAGTTCCAAAAGACAATATTTTAATTATCGAAAATGGAGACGTTGTTGAATTGACTCCTGATTCAATTAAAAAAGGAGATCCTGTAAAAGCTGGAGTAGAGTTGCTTGATAATTCTCGAAATGGAATTGTTGACGCTCGAGTATTAAAGGAAAGGCAGCAATTAGCTGGTGATGGTGTTGTAACTGTTTTAGCACCTATAAGTACTGATGGAAAAATGGTTGCCCCTCCTAGAGTTAATCTAAGAGGAGTTGTCACTACTGCAGAACCAAGAAAAATGTCTATGTGGACAGAACGAGAAATAAGCTGGGTCTTAGAAAATAGATGGAAACAATTATCTAGGCAGACTGGACCTAATAATTTTGAAGTAGATTGGATTGGTGTTCAGCGAGAAATTGAAAATGGTTTATCCAGAAGAATGAGAAGAGAATTACAAGTTGAACCACTTATTTTGTGTTTAGTGCAACCTGCCCCAAGTGGAACTCGTGCATATATTCCAAAGATTACCGAAGAACAGAATCACTATAATAGGAATAGAAATAATCAAAATTTCCAAAAGAAATCGAACAATAATCATCCTAATAATTCAAATAACCCGAAAGATGCACAAAATAGTCCCAAAGTTTCAAAGAGTCCATCGGCTGATTCTGCAACTGAAGATTCATTTGAAGGCAGAACAAGAAGAAGAAGATCTGCTGTTACATCTTAACCTTTTTCAAAATTTATATAGTTTTTATTCCAAACAATTTTTAAAAACTCTTGCAAACTAACTTGACCTTTATTTTGTTCATAAATTGAAGTTGCCAATTTTACAAGATTTTTAGAACTATATTGTTTTGTAGATATTTCCCTTAAAAATCTATTTAAGATTGTGCATCGTGCTTCAATACACATACTATTTAAAAGATTCCTATTAATACCTTTTACATTTTTACAATATAGGTATGCTAATTCACTAAGATCATTCCGTTCATTATTGTAGTTGCTCATTATTTGGGAAAAATTATTTATCCTTTCAGAACAACCAGGATAGATAACCTCCAAGGTAGGAATAATTTTTTTTCTCACTAAATTTCTTTTTAATTTAAGATCTGAATTTGTTGGATCTTCCCAAACTGGGATATTCATTTCATTACAGAATTGTTTTGTGTCTTTTCTACTGAAAATTAATATTGGCCTTATTAAAAAAATTTGATTTTCTAGTAATCTTTTACTCTCAATATTACTGAGACCGGCAAAATTGCTCCCTCTAGATAAATTGAGGATAAATGTTTCTGCGTTATCACTACTAGTATGACCAGTTAATAAATAAATATTTTTTTTTTGCTGTTTCTTGTTTAATAGAGTTTTGGCTCTTTCACATAATTTTTGATATCTCCATTCTCGTGCTTTTTCTTCTGTAAGAATATTTTCTTTATTTGCTTTATCCAAATGGAATGAAATATTTTTCTCACCGCAATAACTTTTTAATTCAAGAGCATATATTGATGATTTTTCATGCCATTGATGATCTCCATGCCAAACACTTATTGACCAATTATGAAGTTTTTTTATGTCATCAATTAAGGTTAATAAGGCCATTGAGTCTTGTCCACCAGAAACACTTATTAAAATATTCGATCCTTTGGGAATTAATGTTTTTTTGCTAAGAATCTCTTTATGAAGTAGGTGATGCCATGATGACCAATTTTTCTGAGTTAAATTTTTATCAGACATTTTGTGTTGCTCAGATAATATTTTTTAAAAAATGCACTGTTTTACTAAAACAATGTCACAATCGGGTAATAAATTCATTAAGTAAATGAGTCTGATTAATCTTTTGCCACAAAAAATTAAAGAAGAGTTGAGAAGTAAATCTTTACTCAAAGTTATTTCAGGATTGAATAATTTTGATGTTCAGTCAGTGAAAACAATTGTTGATGCTGCTGCATTAGGAGGTGCAGATCTTGTCGATATTGCTTGTAAACCTGAACTCGTTGAATTAGCACTTAAGAATTCTTCATTACCCGTATGTGTGAGTTCAGTAGTGCCACATTCTTTTCTAGATTCTGTAAAAGCAGGAGCCTCATTAATTGAGATAGGAAATTATGACACTTTTTATGAAAAAGGTATTAATTTCTCAGATGAAAAAGTATTTAACATAACTAAAGAGACAAGGGATTTATTACCTAATGTTCCCTTATCAGTAACTGTTCCTCATACTATGCCTATTGATAAACAGGTTGATCTTGCTATAAAGCTAGTTGATGAAGGTGTTGATATTATTCAAACAGAAGGTGGTACCAGTTCTAGACCTTATTCATCTGGAATTCAAGGTTTTTTTGAAAAGTCAGTACCAACTCTTACAGCTACCTATGCTATTCATCAAGAGTTTAAGAAACAATCTGTCAAGATACCCATTATGAGTGCTTCTGGATTAAGTCAAGTAACTTGTCCACTAGCAATATCTTGCGGAGCCTCAGCAGTTGGCGTTGGATCTGCAGTCAATAAATTAAATGATTTAATATCAATGATTGCGGTTGTTAGGGGCTTAAAAGAATCTTTGAAAAACTTAATAATTGGAGAAAAAATTTCTTAGTATATTAATACTCTTTAGCTATTGGCTTAATGAATAACTATAAGCTTCAAGCTCCTTACGAACCAAACGGAGATCAACCTGAAGCTATCAAAAAATTAGTTAGAGGTGTTAATAGAGGGAAAGAGTTTCAGACTCTTTTAGGAGCTACTGGAACTGGCAAAACATTTACTATTGCTAATGTAATTCAACAAACAGGAAGGCCAGCTCTTGTATTAGCTCACAACAAAACGTTAGCTGCTCAACTATGTAATGAATTAAGGGAGTTTTTCCCGAAAAATGCAGTTGAGTACTTTATTTCTTATTATGATTATTATCAACCTGAAGCTTATGTCCCTGTAAGTGATACATATATAGCGAAAACCGCTTCGATTAATGAAGAAATAGATATGCTTCGGCATTCTGCAACACGCTCATTATTTGAGAGAAAAGATGTAATTGTCGTAGCCTCTATAAGTTGTATTTATGGTCTTGGAATACCAAGTGAATATTTAAAAGCTGCAGTTAAATTTGAAGTTGGAAAATCTATAAATCTACGTTCTTCTTTAAGGTCGCTTGTAGAAAATCAATACACTAGAAATGATATCGAAATTACTAGAGGTAGATTCAGACTTAAAGGTGATGTCTTAGAAATTGGTCCTGCTTATGAAGATAGATTGATAAGAATTGAATTATTTGGAGATGAAGTCGAGGCTATTAGATATGTTGACCCTACTACTGGAGAAATACTTGAAAGTTTAGAGCAAGTTAGTGTTTATCCAGCTAAGCATTTTGTTACTCCAAAAGAAAGACTTGAGAGTGCAATAAGTGCAATTAGAAGTGAATTAAAAACCCAACTCGATAAATTTACATACGAAGGAAAATTATTAGAGGCACAACGTCTAGAACAACGCACAAAATATGATTTAGAAATGCTAAAAGAGGTTGGTTATTGTAACGGAGTTGAGAATTACGCTCGTCATTTATCAGGAAGGGAGGAAGGTTCACCACCAGAATGTTTAATAGATTACTTTCCCAAAGATTGGTTGTTGGTAGTCGATGAGAGTCATGTAACATGTCCTCAACTTCATGCAATGTACAACGGTGATCAATCTAGAAAAAAAGTTTTAATAGATCATGGTTTTAGATTGCCAAGTGCTGCAGATAATAGACCTTTAAAATGTGAGGAGTTTTGGGAAAAATCAAAGCAGACATTATTCATAAGTGCAACTCCTGGTCAATGGGAATTAGATCAATGTGATGGTGAATTTATTGAGCAAGTTATAAGACCAACTGGGGTATTAGACCCCATAATTGATGTAAGACCTAGTGCAGGCCAAATAGAAGATTTACTATCTGAAATAAGAATTAGAGCGGAAAAGAATCAAAGAGTGCTTGTGACTACACTTACAAAGAGAATGGCTGAAGATCTAACCGATTTTTTATCTGAAAATAAAGTAAGAGTTAGATATTTGCATTCAGAAATCCATTCAATTGAAAGAATTGAAATTATTCAAGATCTCAGAATTGGAGAATATGATGTTTTGGTAGGAGTTAATTTATTGAGAGAGGGACTAGATCTTCCTGAAGTATCGTTAGTCGCTATTTTAGACGCTGATAAAGAAGGTTTTCTGAGGGCAGAAAGATCATTGATTCAAACAATTGGAAGAGCTGCAAGACATGTTGAAGGTGTTGCCTTGCTTTATGCAGATAACTTCACAGATTCAATGAAAAGAGCAATATCTGAAACTGAAAGAAGAAGAACTATACAAAAAAAATATAATCAGATCAATGGTATTACTCCAAAACCTGCAGGTAAAAAAATAGAAAATTCAATATTATCTTTTTTAGAAATTTCCAGAAAATTAGATGCTGGTGGTTTATCTAAAGATTTAATAAACATAGTTAATAACAAAACTGATGCAATTCTCAATGCCAGCGATAATGAATGTTTAATTGAAGAATTGCCTGACTTAATACACAAGTTAGAAATTAATATGAAAGATGCTGCAAAAGAGTTAAATTTTGAAGAGGCAGCAAATTTGAGGGATAGAATTAAAAAATTAAGACAAAAATTGTCCAGAAATAACTAAAAAGAATTTATTTCTCTAATTCAAAATGATTATGAATTGCATTAACTGCTTTGTCACAATCTTTTTCTAAGACAATACATGAAGTTCTAATTTCACTAGTGGCAATCATTTCAATATTGATATTTTGGTCAGCCAGTGCTCTAAAAATTTTTCCAGCTGTTCCAACCTTAAATGCCATTCCTGCTCCTACAGTGCTTACTTTGGCTATTGCAGGGCCATCTTCAATGAATGAACCGGGTAATTTAGTTGTTAAGGCTTCAAAAACTAAGTTAGCTTTTTTTCTATCTTGCTTATTCATGGTAAGACTAATATCCTTAGTTTTTGAAGAAGAAATTCTTTCAGATTGCACTATAGTATCGAAAAGTAAATTATTTTCAGCTAATGCTAAGCATATAGATGCTGCTACACCTGGACGATCAGGCAGTTTTCGAAAACTTACTTGAACTTGGTTTTTATCTAATGCAATTCCTCTTACTTCAGGTTGATCTTGTTTTTCGTTGATTGGATTAACAAATATTTGTGTATCGGATAACTTAAATTTATCAGCAACAAATCTAATAGCTTTTGGTATATTATTAATTTCAATTACGCAGCTGACTTTAATTTCACTAGTAGCTATTAACCTGACATTTATATTCGCTTGAGATAAAGTATCAAATAAATCAGCTGAAATACTTGGTCTACCCATAATGCCTGCTCCTTGAATACTTAATTTAGTCATGTTTGTTTTTAGATTATATTCTCCTCCTAATTGACTAGTTATAAGTTCACATTGTTCTGCAGTTTTTTTAACTTCTAATTCACTAACAGTAAATGTAATATCGTTATTATTTCCATCATTTGTCGCTTGTATGATTAAATCTACATTAATACTGGCTTCTGAAAGTTTTTCAAATATTTGTGCAGCAATCCCAGGCCTATCAGGAATATTTGAGAGACTGAATACTGCTTGGTTTTCTAATACTTCAAGACTATTGACTGTTTTTGTTAATTCTAAGCTTCCTCTTTTTAGCGGCAGAGGTTGGATTTGACTTTCTAGGAGGGTCCCACTTGAGTCACTTTGGCTTGATTTGACACACAATTTAATTCCATAATTGCGAGCAATTTCTACTGCTCTTGGATGCAGAACTGAAGCACCGACACTTGCAAGCTCAAGCATTTCCTCACAGCTAATTTCATCTAAGAGTTTTGCATTAGGAACAATTCTTGGATCAGTAGTAAGAACCCCTGGAACGTCTGTATAAATTTCGCAAGTCTCAGCTCCTAAAGCTGTTGATAAAGCTACTGCGGAAGTATCTGAACCACCTCTACCCAAAGTTGTGATTTCCATTGAACCCGTATGGCTTAATGTTGTTCCTTGAAATCCAGCCACTACAACTACAAAACCCTGATTTATATAATTTTGGATTCTTTCTGTTTTAATATCCAGAATTCTCGCTTTCCCATGAATTGATTCAGTAATAATTCCAACCTGGCTACCGGTCATTGAAATTGCAGGTATTCCGTATTCGTTTAATGCCATTGAGAGAAGAGCTATGGTTACTTGCTCTCCAGTTGAGAGAAGCATATCCATTTCTCTTCGATTAGGATTTTTACTAATTGATTCCGCTAAACAATTTAAATTATCTGTAGTTTGCCCCATTGCAGAGACAACTACGACAATTTCATTTCCTGCTTCTTTACTTTGACAAATGCTACTTGCAATATTTTTAATTTTTTTAATATCACCGACAGAAGTACCGCCAAATTTTTTTACTAGTAAAGCCATATTTAAATCATAATGTAAATTCTTAAACTTATAATTTGGTTAACTTAAATTAATTAATTTCTCTGTAAAAACATTTATAGGATTATTACCTTGTTTTAGTAATGATTCAATATCTAACAAGTTACTCATTAAATTCATTAAATATTCTTGAGATACATTTTTGACTTTTCTTCGAATAAAAAAAATTCTTTTTGGATTAGAAATGCCTGCAAGATTACAAATCTTTTCTGCATTATCGTTTCCTGAATTAACTGCTAATTTTATAATTGTATGAATTCTTATTTGACTAATTAAACCTGCATTTAGTCTTAAAGCAGGTTCTCCTTTCTGCAAGGAATAATTTATTTCAATGAGGCTTTCATTAATATTTTTTTGTAAGAGAAGATCAATGATTTTGAAAATGTTGGATTGATGATCACTAAATATTTTTTTTACATCAATACTTTTAAGAAAAAGTTGTGAATTCGAATCACTTGATACTGCAGAAAGGTATGTTTTTGCTTTGGCTAATTCATTTATTAGTTTAAAGCTATCATTCCCAACAGAATCAATAATTAATTCAGCTGCATTTTTATCAATTTTGATATTCATTTCATTTGCTGCATCTTCTAAAAATCTTTTTTGTCCTTCATAGTCCCAGATTTCTGGTAAAGAAAATGAGTTTTCTTTGGCTAAATTATTTTTGATAAGTTTTTGTAAAAATTTAGTACTCTTTAGTCTTGAGTCTGGTTTTTTTGTATTTTGTAAAATGAAATAAGTATTTTGAGGTATATTCTCATGAATTTTTTCAAATTTAGTTCTTAGATCCTCATTTTTTGCAGTAAAAATTGGATTATTTTTCAATGTAACTATTCTATATCCATCTCCAAAAGGAGGTGTAAGAACTTCATCAAAAGCTTTATTGACTTGCTCATTATCATCTCCATTTAAATTAGTTACGTTTATTTCTTTCCATTCTTTGGATACTTCCTTATCAATTAATTTTTGAATAAATGTATTTTGAGCATTTAGATCATTACCCCATAATATTTGTATTGGCATAATCGCTCAATAAAAATCATATATTAACTATGATTACTTCTAACACAAATTAAATTTAATGGTAATAGATCATCCAATTTTTTTGGAAAGCATTAGATTCATAAGATCTCATTTAGGAGCCAATGATCTAAATTATTTGGAAAAAAAAGTTTTAGAGAGATTAGTCCATACTTCCGGAGATTTTTCAATTCAAAATCTTGTAAATTTTAGTGAAGGTGCTTGCGAAAAGGGGCTTCAGGCACTTAAAAATGGTGCTCCGATTTTAACTGATACTGATATGGCTGCAGCAGCAATAAAATCTATGGCAGAAAATACCACTAGGAATAAAGTATTCACGGCTGGAATGTGGTTTGAAAAAAATAATCATACAAAATTAACTAAAACTGCATATGGCTTAAGTGAAGGTTGGAAGGAGTTATCCGCTATAAATTCTGGAAGCAAATCACCTATTGTAGTTATTGGCAGTTCGCCTACGGCTTTAACTTATTTAATTGATATTTTAGAGAATGCAAAAGATTTACCTAGTTTAATTATCGGAATGCCCGTTGGATTTATTGGAGTAGAGAAAAGCAAAAACAAACTGATTGCTACCGATCTTCCTAGAATTGTTTTGAATTCAACTAGAGGAGGTGCTGCCATGGCAGCTGCTGCGGTTAACGCCTTGTTGAGGGAAACTATTTAAAAAGTATTTATCTTATAAAAATGTCAAGAATCTACTCAATATCATAATTTAATTTATTATTTTCTTCTAAAGAATTTAAAACTGATTTTGCTTTTTCTATAACTTCTTTTGGAACTCCTGCTAATTTAGCTGCTTCTATACCGTAGCTTTTGTTTGAGCCCCCTTTTACAATCCTGTGACTGAAAATAAGCTGATCGTTATTTTGTTCTACTAAAACTTGAAAATTTTGTATATTCTTATTTGAATTTTTTAAATAATTTAACTCATGATAGTGCGTAGCAAAAATAGTATTACATTGAATTTTTTTTGCAAGATATTCACTTACTGACCAAGCTATTGAAAGTCCATCAAAAGTAGATGTTCCTCTACCTATCTCATCAAGTAAAACTAGTGAGCTAGAAGTTGCTTGATTTAGAATTGATGCAGTTTCAGACATTTCTACCATAAATGTTGATTGTCCAGATGATTGATCATCAACCGCCCCAATTCTTGTAAAAATCCTATCTGCAATCTTGACTTCAGCATTATTAGCAGGAACAAAGCTACCAATTTGTGCGAGAATTTGAATTAAACCAAGTTGTCTTATAAAGCAACTTTTTCCGCTTGCATTGGGACCAGTTAATATAATTAATTTTTGATGATCCTCAAAAGAGATATCATTTGCTATAAACTTTTTACCATTTAACAATTGCTCTACAATAGGATTTCTGCCTGCGATAATTTTTGTACTATTTTTTGTCATTGAATCATTTATTGGTATTAATGAAGGTTTTATAAAATTGTTTTCTACCGAAGTAATTGATAAACCAAGCAATGCATCAAGAGATGCTATGGATTTTGCGATGGATCTTATTTGTTTTGTTTTATCAGCAACTATACTTCTTAATTCGCAGAAAATTTCATATTCTCTTGATGAGGCTCTACTTTTTATTTGAAAAATCTTATTTTCTTTATTTTTAATTTCTGAAGTGATATACCTTTCTTCATTAGTAAGTGTTTGCCTTTTGATCCAATGTTGTGGAGCTAAATTAACTTTTGACTTATTTATAGAAATGTAGTAACCAAAATTTTTATGAAATTGAATTTTTAGGTTTGAAATTTTGCTAATTTTCCTCTCTTTTAATTCCTCTTTATTTAGCCACTCAGAGTAATCATCCATTAAATTGCGTAAACCATCTAATATATTGTCAACTCCATCGTGGATCATGCCTCCTTCACTAATATTTAGAGGAGGATTTTCTATTAGTTTAAAACTTATAGTATCAGCTAATTCTAAGAGTCCTTCATCAATATTTTTTAATTGATCAGTCCAATCTGGGAGATCATATTTAAATAATTCAATTATGGATTTTAGTTTAGGCAATTTTTTCAAACCTTCAGCTATTGCAATCAAGTCTCTAGGACTTGCATGACCTGCACAAGCTCTACCTGCAAGTCTTTCCAAATCCCCCATTGCTCTAAGTAAATTTTGGGTATCTATACGTAATTGTTTAGATTCAATAAAGTTTGTAATTATATTTTGTCTTTTATAAATTTCATTAACATTTAATAGTGGTGAATCTATCCACCTTCTTAAACACCTTGCCCCCATGCAAGTATAAGTTCTATCAATACTCCATAGCAGCGAACCTACATAATTGTTTTCTCGTTGTGTATTTTTGATTTCTAAGTTTTTTTGAGTTTGATAATCAATAATTAATTTGTTGTGACCAAATTGAATTTGTGGAAAGTCTAATGAAATTTTTACAGAAGAATCTTTATCTAAATCTGAAGGATTAATTTTTTCTAAATAATTTAATAAACCTCCAAGTGATCTAGTCGCATTGTTTAAATTTTTAAGTCCTATTCCTTCTAGGTTTGCAATTTGGAAATATTTTTTTATTAGATAATTTGCTTCATTAATGCCAAAATTAGTCTCTTGAGAAACAGTATATGTAATTTGACTATTTTCTTTAATTAATAAATTTCTTACTTCATTGCTTCCTACAATTATTTCTGAAGAATCTAATTTAATAATTTCATCAAATAGTTTTGACAGAGATTTACCTTCTAAAGTTATTAATTCTCCTGTGCTTACATCAGCTTTTGATATACCCCATTCATAAGATTCATAAGAGTTTTCTTCTGATAAGTAAATAGCAGTAATCCAATTATTTTTCTTTGCTATCAACATCCCCTCTTCAATCACAGTTCCAGGAGTAATTATTCTTGTTATTCCTCGTTTAATTGGAGTCCCATAATTTCCAGAACTTTTTTCTAATTGGTCGCATAAAACTACAGAATAATTTTTTTTAATTAAATCAGCACAGTATCTCTCCATTGCGTGATAGGGAACCCCTGCCATAGGGATCTTACCAATCTCTTTGCCAGCATCTTTACTGGTAAGCGTTATTTCTAAAAGGTTAGATATTAATACAGCGTCCTCAAAAAAACATTCAAAAAAATCTCCTAATCTATAAAGTAATAACCTATCTTTATTTTCCTCTTTTAGAGTTACATAATGCTTCATTACAGGAGTTAATTTCAGTTTTGAAACTGTTTTATAGCTATAAGATTCTTCATTGATGCAAACATTTTTGCTATTTGAAATTAAATCTGTCTTGAATTGATTTATTAAATTAGTTGAATTTTTTCTTTGTCTAGGTCTTTTTTGCGATTCTTTTTTTAAATCTTTCCAAGATAAATCTTCTGGAATTTTTGTTATTTCTTTTTGCTCATTATTTTCATTATCAATCGCAAATAAATTCTTTTGAATTATCGTATCTTCTTGCATACAATTTTAAATCCTAAATAGATATTAGATAGAAAATTTTTTTTTGCATTTAAAGTGGCTAATATATGTAAATTTTCTCTAAAAATTATCATTTTCATGAGATTATAGTATTTATAATATTTGAAACCTAAGACTGAATTATGCAGGCTGTTAACTTTTTCTTCGTAAATGCTCTATTATTTGCTTCTTTAATCGCGGTAGTTGGAGTACCCGTTTTATATGTGACTCAACCTTCTACTGAGGAAGGACAACGAGAAAGTAGGAGAAAAATTTATTCTATTGCTGCTGTTTGGGTTGTTTTGGTTTTTGTTACAGGGATAGTTTCTTCACTAGTTTGAACTTAATACCTTTTCGTGAGAGTCTATTAATATATAGAAGTAAAATTTAATGGCTATTTTTGAGGGATCTTTTACTAATGCATCTACTTTAAAAGTTGGGATTGTAATAGCAAGATTTAATGATTTAATTACAAATAAAATACTTTCTGGTTGTCTTGATTGTTTAAAAAGACATGGTTTAGATACTTCTGAATTAAGCAATCAGGTAGATATAGTTTGGGTTCCTGGTTCATTCGAATTACCAATTGCAGCAAAAACTCTTATGAAAAAAAAGAGTTATGACGTTGTAATTGCTCTTGGGGCTGTGATCCGTGGTGAAACTTCCCACTATGATGTAGTTATATCTGAGGCGAGCAAAGGTATTTCACAAGTTTCAAATGAAAATAATGTTCCAATTATTTTTGGAGTTTTAACTACTGATACTATGCAGCAGGCTCTTGAAAGGGCAGGGATTAAAAATAATCTTGGTTGGAATTATGCTTTACAAGCAATTGAGATGGGATCCTTAATTAAAAATTTAAATTAATTGAAAAAGTTTAATTATTTCTATCATTGATCCCTTCTTTGAGATAAAATAAAAAAGTTATGCGGATGTAGCTCAGTGGTAGAGCATCTCCTTGCCAAGGAGAATGTCGAGAGTTCGAATCTCTTCATCCGCTTTTAATGTTTGTATCTTTTAAAGTGTTCATAGCAATATTTTTATGATGACAAGAGTAATTTCTATAGAAGATTTAAGGGGATTATTCACTAAATCTTATGGTGCAAATGCACCAACTAAACAAAAATGGGCTGAATTTTATAATAAGAATGTTATTTTTAAAGACCCAACTCAGCAAACAGAAGGACTAGATTCTTACATCAAAGCTCAAGAAAAGCTGATTAAAAGATGTGATGATGTTTTTTTAGAAACTCATGCAATCTCCATAAGTGGAAATTGTGGATTCGTTGAGTGGACTATGGGTCTAAAAATTATGGGTAAAGAATTTATTTATCCTGGAACTACTCGTTTATTATTTGGCAAAAATGGATTAATAAAAGAGCACAGAGACTATTTTGATTTTTGTGGACCAACTTTTGGACCTGTACCTATTTTAGGTCCTTTTATAAGATGGCTTTATAGTAAATTTGTATCTTGATTTTATTAATAAATTGAATTCTTCAATTATTTGATTTTAGTTTAAATAGAAAAGTTCTTTATATTTCACGAATTAACAAATTTTGAGAAGTAACTTCTTTGAAATCCAATTGCGAATAAAACAATTTTTTATTCGTCGTCATTAAATATAATTTCTTTGTTTTTTTAATTTTTTTACAAGACAAAAGATTTTTTACAATTAATTTTCCAAAACCTTTGCCTTGGTAATTTTGATCTATAACAATATCCCAAAGCACCCCGCGATAAATGCCATCTGTTAAAGCTCTACCAAAACCAACTATTTCGTTGCCAACCCAAAGACTTACTATAACGTCACTGTTAGCAAGACATTTTTTTAGATCATTAATTCTTCTATTTTCTGCCCAGAAAGCATTATCATCTAGTAATTTTTGTAGTTTTTTTAATCCATTGCTCGGTTTTAGATTAGGACCTAATCCAAAAAATCTTAACCCTAAAGCTCCTTTGGAGTGATGGATTAGAGATATTTCTTTCATTTGTTAAAAAGGTTTAGAAAAGTTAAAGATAGTTGAGTTATCTTTCTGATTTCAATCTAAATACCCTAGTCGATCATTTCTATAAAATAAAGAGATAAAAGTTTTCTTCATTTTGTTGTAACGCACTATTTTATAATGTTTGTAATAGGATTAATTATTTAGGGATTGTTAATTATGCTAAAACTTTTGTTTGGAGACCCAAATACACGAAAGTTAAAGCGCTATCAACCAATAGTTGAAGAGATAAATTTTTTAGAGGAAGAAATTTCTCGATTAACAGATTATGAGTTAAGAAGAGAAACTCATGATCTTAAATCAAAGATCTCATCAGAATTAGATTTAAAAAAACAAAAGGAACTACTAGAAGAATTTCTTCCTAAAGCTTATGCAATTGTTAGAGAAGCAAGTAAACGTGTTCTTGATATGAGACATTTTGATGTTCAGTTAATAGGCGGAATGGTTTTACATGAGTGTCAAATTGCTGAGATGAAGACTGGAGAGGGAAAAACTCTTGTTGCAACATTGCCTTGTTATTTAAATGCTTTAACTGGGAAAGGGGTTCATGTCGTTACTGTAAACGATTACTTAGCCAGAAGAGATGCAGAGTGGATGGGACAAGTTCATCGTTTTTTAGGTTTATCCGTTGGTTTGATACAGCAAGATATGAGTCCAGTTGAGAGGAAAAAAAATTACGATTGTGATATAACTTATGCCACGAATTCTGAATTAGGATTTGATTATTTAAGAGATAATATGTCAACTGATATTAATGAGGTAGTCCAAAGAAGATTCAATTACTGTGTGATTGACGAGGTTGACTCAATATTAATTGATGAAGCAAGAACACCTCTAATAATTTCTGGTCAAGTTGAAAGGCCGCAAGAAAAATATCAAAAGGCTGCAGAATTATCTTTAGCATTAGTTAAAGCAAAAGAGTTAGGTAAAGATGGTATGGATCCAGAAGGGGACTATGAAGTTGATGAAAAGCAGAGAAGTTGTATACTAACTGATCAAGGTTTCGCTAAATGTGAAGAGTATTTGGGAGTTAATGATTTATATAATCCTCAAGATCCTTGGGCACACTATATAACCAATGCTTTAAAAGCTAAAGAATTATTTACTAAAGATGTAAATTATATTATTAAGAAGGATGAAGCTGTGATAGTTGATGAATTTACTGGTAGGGTCATGCCAGGAAGGCGTTGGAGTGATGGACAGCATCAGGCAATAGAAGCAAAAGAGAATCTTAAAATTCAGCCTGAGACCCAAACATTAGCTTCTATAACTTATCAGAATTTTTTCCTCTTATATCCTGGTCTTGCAGGAATGACGGGAACTGCAAAAACTGAGGAAGTTGAATTCGAAAAAACTTATAAATTAGAATCAACAGTTATACCGACAAATCAAGTAAGAAAGAGAAAAGATTGGGCTGATCAAGTTTTTAAGACAGAGATTGGTAAATGGAAAGCTGTTGCTAAAGAAACTGCACAAATCCATAGAGATGGTAGACCTGTTTTAGTTGGGACAACAAGTGTTGAAAAAAGTGAGTTATTAAGTTCACTTTTATATGATGAAAAAATCCCACATAATTTGTTAAACGCAAAACCAGAGAACGTTGAACGTGAGGCGGAAATTGTTGCTCAGGCAGGAAGAGCAGGAGCTGTTACTATTGCAACTAATATGGCTGGAAGGGGAACAGATATCATTCTTGGCGGTAACAGTGACTATATGGCAAGACTTAAATTAAAAGAGATTTTAGTTCCTTTGCTAGTAAAGCCTGATAATGAACACAAGCCACCAATCCCTAAACAAAAAAAATCAAAAGTAAAGGGTGGTTTTTCTAAAAAAAGCGGCTCAAACTTTACAAATAATATTCCAAATTCTTCAACTAGTCTTTTTCCATGCAAACTGGATGAAAAAATTGAATATAAACTCTCTCTCTTAACTGATGAACTTATTAAAAATTGGGGAGACAGACAACTTTCGGACTTGGATTTGGATGACAGGATTGCTACAGCTGCTGAAAAAGCGCCAACCGATGATAACATGATAAAGCTTTTGAGAGAATCTTTATCAGATGTAAAAAAAGAATATGAAAAAGTTTTGATTCATGAAGAAAAAAAAGTAAGAGAAGCTGGTGGTTTACATGTCATTGGTACTGAGAGACATGAATCAAGAAGAGTGGATAATCAACTTAGAGGTAGAGCAGGAAGACAAGGCGATCTTGGAAGTACAAGATTCTTTTTATCTTTAGAAGATAATTTATTAAGGATTTTTGGAGGTGATAGAGTAGCTAACTTAATGAATGCATTTAGGGTTGATGAAGATATGCCAATCGAGTCAGGCATGCTTACTAGGTCTCTGGAAAGTGCTCAAAAGAAAGTTGAAACCTACTATTACGATATAAGAAAACAAGTTTTTGAATATGACGAGGTAATGAACAATCAACGAAAAGCAGTTTATGGCGAAAGAATAAGAGTCTTGAAAGGAATTGATTTAAAAAAACAAGTAATAGGATATGGCGAAAGAACAATGCGTGAAATTGTAGAAGCTTATGTTAATCCAGATCTTCCACCTGAAGAATGGAATATTGATCAATTAATTTCTAAAGTTAAAGAATTTATATATTTATTAGATGATCTTAAAGTGGATGATATTACTTTACTTTCGATAGAAGAATTAAAAAACTATCTCCAAGAGCAGTTGCGCATAGCTTATGATTTGAAGGAATCACAAATAGAAAAAATCAGACCAGGATTAATGAGAGAAGCTGAAAGATTTTTTATCTTACAGCAAATTGATAATTTATGGCGAGAACATCTTCAATCCATGGATTCTTTAAGGGAATCAGTTGGATTGAGAGGTTATGGCCAAAAAGATCCTCTAATCGAGTATAAAAATGAAGGATATGATATGTTTCTCGAAATGATGACTAATATGAGACGAAATGTTATTTATTCAATGTTTATGTTTCAACCTAAAACTGATGTGGATGAAAAAAATTAAATCAAGATTTAATCATCTCCAAGAAATTCTATAATTTCCTTGTCTTTAAGATTTTGAGCATCACCGAGTTTAGAAATATCAATAGATTCTGAGCTATAAAGACATTGCAGAATTTTTTGCAATTTAAGAATTTCATTTTCAAGCAAATCTATTCTATCCATCAAATTTTTGATTACATTAGCCTCTGCATCTGGTAAGGCAGAGTGAGCTAATGGATTCACTTTTACACCACTTTGATGTACTACTCTACCAGGTACTCCAACTACAGTACTATTCTCCTCTACATTACGAACAACAACAGAACCTGCTCCAATACGTGTATTAGATCCTACTGTGATGGATCCAAGAACTTTTGCACCTGCTCCAACTACAACATTTTCCTTTAATGTTGGGTGTCTTTTACCATGACTTTTGCCAGTACCTCCTAATGTTACTCCCTGATAAAGTAGACAATTATTTCCTATCTCGGCAGTTTCACCAATTACAACTCCCATTCCATGATCTATGAAGACCCTTTTACCTATTTTGGCACCAGGATGGATCTCAATGCCAGTTATTAACCTATTGAGGTGACTCAACAATCGGGGAAGTAAAGGAATTCTTAATTGCCATAATTTATGTGTAAACCTATGAAGTACTATTGATTGAAAGCCAGGATAGCAAAGAAAAATCTCAAAAATTCCTCTAGCGGCAGGATCTCTCTCTTTGATGATTTCAATATCTGATTTAAATGTTTTTAGCATCATGTTTTAATTAACAACTCCTATTTCTTTTTTTAATTGATTTATTGTGTCAATACTCAAATAATTTTTAGCGCATATTATTTGAGGTAATCTCATAAGTTGAGAGCGATTTTTTAATAATGTGTTTTCTACAACTGATAGACTTGGACCATCGCACACTATATGGTTTGAAGCCTTTAAAAGTGACAATAATCTACTGTTATTATCTGAGATTGCTGTCATAAGAATTAATTCACTACCTCGCATGCTGTGTATGATAACTTCTGCAGCTCTTAATAAACCAGGACTAATGCTAACAATACCTACACAACTTCCAGTATTTAATTCTTTGAGAATTTTCAATTCCTTATGAAAGTCGCTCAAGTCAACTGCAATAGCTCTAACCCCATGTTGTTTAGCAACTTTTTCTAGAGGCTGAAAAAAATATCTGCTTGTAACAATTGTACCATTATTTGAATTACTCAAAACTTTCTCTAACTCTTCTATAGGAACAACCTCTACTGGTACATTAACCATTGGAGAGAGGTCTTCTGCTATCAACATAGAGGCACCTATGTCCTCTCTAGGAGTGCTTACTATAATTCTTGCTCCGCATTTAATACGCCAATCAATTTCTTTGGTTAATATTTCTCTTGTTTCTTGTAATGTGCAGCCAAGATTTATGAAATTATCAATAGCCTTTTTTGCTTCCTGATCTGGTGGTTTACTTTTTTTGTCTTTGGAGTAAACTGATTTTTTAAGATTTCTTTTAGTAAGATTATCTCTTACATAAATACCTGATCCAGCTATCGCTTCAACTACCCCATCTATTTCAAGTTGTCTGTATACTTTGCTGATGGTATTGCGATGGAGTCCAGTCTGCATTGCAAGTTGCCTTGTACTGGGAAGTCTGTGGCCTGGAGGATAATGTCTTGCAGCTATTGCAAAGCAAATTTGATTATATAATTGCGTTGATGCAGGAATATCACTTTCTTGCTGGATATGGAATCTCACTTTTTAAATCCTGACTATGTAATTTTTATCAATAGTGACACTTTAACATTTGGCATAGTTTTTCAAGAACAATTTCTTACTCTGCATCTTTTTTGATAAGAGGCGTTTTTCTAGGGCTTAAAAACATAATCATGTTCCTCCCTTCTCTTTTTGGCTTTTGTTGAACTTCTGACTGCTCTTCTAAATCATTAGCCATTTTTAAAAGGAGCGTTTCGGCTAAATTTGAGTGTTGAATTTCTCTACCTCTAAAAATTACAGTGCATTTGACTTTATCTCCCGATTTTAAAAATTTAGTAGCTTGGCCTATCCGCACGTCATAATCATGCTTGTCAATTTTGTACCTCATTTTTACTTCTTTTACTTCTGTTTGATGCGATTTTTTTCTTGCTTCTTTTGCTTTCTTTTCTTGTTCAAATTTATATTTTCCATAATCCATGATTCTACAAACCGGAGGATTTGCTTTTTCGCTTACCAAAACTAAATCAAGTTCTCTCTGAGAGGCTATTTCTAATGCTTTCAATCAATCTATTACTCCTAATTGTTTTCCATCTGAATCAACAACTCTTAATTGAGGATATTTTATTCTCTCATTAATATTTGGGAGCTCTCTAACAGGAGCGCGGCGGTCAAAGCGTGGGCGTGGTGGCATTCAGTTTAGTTAATAAATTGATTTGATGATTAACAAGATTTTTTACTTATAAATTAGCCTAAAAAAGACTCTATCTTAATTATTGCATCTTTTAGCAGGTTTTTGTTATTAAGCCAAGTAGGATTGTTCTTATTACGAAACCATGTTTTTTGTCTTTTGGCAAATTGTATTGTTTTTGTGGTAGTTAACTCAATCGCCTTATCAATAGTTGAACCATGATTTAATACATCTCTTGCTTCACGGTATCCAATTGTTTTTAATATTTGTAAATCTGCTCCATATTGAGAGATTAGGTCTTTTGTCTCTTCAACAATTCCAGATAAAAACATATTTTTTGTTCTTTTTAGAATTCTTTCTTTTAAGTTATCCCTATCTAATCCAAGCTCTAGTATTCTCCATTCAGGAGGTTTTTGAATATTTTGATGTGATAAAGGTTTACCTGTTACATAAAAGACTTCTAAAGCTCTTATCGTTCTAATATGATCTGCAAAATTGATTTTTTTTGTTGATATCGGATCACATTTTTTTAAAAGTTCCCAACATTCACTCTGACCAAGTTCCTCTAATTCTCGTCTTAAATTATTTTGCGGAGGCACATCTGGTACAAAAAAACCTTTAGTTATTGAGTTCATATATAACCCACTACCTCCAACAAGAAAAGGTAAGTTATTTTTTTTAATTTCTTTTTTTATTGATTTTTGAGCAATTTCTTGAAATTGTTTTACATTAATTGGATTTATAG
>QCIP01000009.1 GCA_003216615.1 Prochlorococcus sp. AG-402-M15
CTATCAAAAAATCCGCCCCAATGGTTCATTAATTTGCTTAGCTATATAAACGAATATATATCTCGCCTTTTATACTCTTTAACTAGAGGCAGAGTCCAAAGTTATTAAAAATAAGCATACACTAATCGTAAAGATAAGATATAACATTTTTGCAAACAATAACTATATAAATAAGAATTCATGCAAGAATAGAAATCGATTAATTTTTAAAGTTCTTAGATGATTCCATTTAGACCAACTTCACATAATCGCCCCGGAGAACAAATATCAACCACTCCTTCTGGATTAAAAGTAACTTCTGCAAAGAGATTAATGGTGGATTCAATGGTAAGAATGATTCAAAAAGCAGAAAATCATTCCGTAGAAGATAAACTTGACGAAGATTTTAGCAACAATTAGTCAATTCATTGATAAAAGTATTGGAGAGTGGAAATCCATAAGAAGTACTCATACTTTAGCTTTTCAGGAATTTGAGAACTCAACTAGTAAAATATACATAAAACATATCAAATCAAAAAATAAAAAAGTCGTTGAAATTTTTAAAAATTATAAATTAAGTTTAAACCCATATTGCATAGCCATTTCTATAAAATGGCAAGCTATTAGTGATTGGGGAGAAGATAATACAAGTAAGGAAGATGAAACTATTTTGATTTTTTTACCCAAGGATGAAAATTCAGGAATTGTTTTACGAAATAAAGGTTATACAGAATCCTTTATTTCATCATCCAATTATTTTATTGATGAACAAAATGATTTACACATTAAAACTATTTACAACTCAAAAGTTTCCGAAGAAAGAATTTCCTTTTTATCAACTCATATAAGATCCAGATTTTCAACTATTAGAGATAAGGAAAATAATTCAATAATTCAGACTTCCCATACTTCCGAGATAAGAAATATGGCTAATTTAAAAGATTAATTATTCTTTCAAATTGAAACTCTGTTTCATAAATTAAATTGGCAAGAAAGCCTTTTTCTCCATGCATACTATTAACTGTAGATCTTAAATCAGAGATGGTTGCATCTCGCATTAATTCAATAACCCTTCTTGCATTTTTTAAAGGTACTCCTAGAGCAAGATAAGTATTTTTAAGATCCTTTAAACAACTTTTTTCTAAAACTGATTCGTCATTGGAAATTAAAAGATAAGCCACAATCCTTAGAATTATTTCTCCATCTCTCAAACAAACTGACATCTTATTAGTTGTATTTAAAGATATTTTTGAATTAACTGAATCTTGGTTTTCGCAAATCATTGCTGTTACAGCATCTGCTGCAATTGCATGAGAGTTTTTGGTTATTGAGGTTATTGCATCTAATCTTGAGTTTGCACTATTTATAAATTCTTTTATATTAGTTAAATCATTTAATTTCTTATCAGCGGACAATAGTTGATTATTCTTTGAAACTGACATTCTTAAATTAAAAAATTAAAGTTCGCATTTTAGAATAGTACAAAGCTAGTAAAAACAATACAAATTAAAAATTAACGCAATGCTTCTTAACTAATAACTTTATTCCAAAGTGATAGTTTAAATAATTTAAATAAAAAAATTTTTTCCGCTAAAATAAAAGTACCTTTTTAATAGAGTTTTGGATCAGCAAAATTTAAAATTATCAAAAAAACTTATTTCCTCTTACAAAAAGAGATTGGAAAAAGAAATTCTTGACAGAAGTATGAAATTAAAAATTCCCCAAAATAAATTTGAAGAAATAATTAATAACAATAATGAACTTATTAATTTAAAAAAAATGTTACAACAGCTAGAAACGGAATCTGAACCTCAAAGTAAAGTCTGATTCTTGAAACGACCTTCCAAAAGTGCCTCAAACTAACAATTTTCTTTTTAAATCTCTAAACAATGCGCAACTTCAAGCGGTAAAACATGTTTATGGGCCATTATTGGTTGTGGCTGGCGCAGGTAGCGGGAAAACTAAAGCTCTTACTCATAGAATTGCAAATCTTATTGAAAATAACTCTATAGATCCCTATAACATTCTTGCAGTCACTTTTACTAATAAAGCTGCTAAAGAAATGAAAGCAAGGTTGGAAGTTCTTCTAGCACAAGAATTGGCTTTAAATCAATTTGGTCAGCCTTGGTCAACTCTCAAAGAAATTGATCAAAATCAATTAAGAACAAACGTTCATCAAGAAAGGCTTCAAAACTTATGGATAGGCACCTTTCATTCTTTATTTTCAAGACTTCTAAGATACGATATTGAAAAATATAATGACCCAGAAGGATTAAAATGGACAAGGCAATTTTCAATTTATGATGAAACAGATTCCCAAACATTAGTAAAAGAAATTATCAGTCAAGATATGAATCTTGATCCAAAAAGATATGATCCCAAAAAGATTAAAAGATTAATAAGTAATGCTAAAAATCAATGCCTAACTTCTAATGATCTTTTTGAAAAAGCAGATAATAATTTTGATAAAACAGTTGCAGAAGCCTATAAGAAATATAGGATTTCGCTTTCAAAAAATAATTCTTTAGATTTTGATGATCTTCTACTTTTGCCTGTTTTCTTATTGAGGCAAAATGATATAGTCAGAGATTACTGGCACAAAAGATTTCAGCATATTTTAGTTGACGAATATCAGGATACGAATAGAACACAATATGAACTTATAAAATTAATTACTGCTGGAAATACTGAGCCAAAAAAATTCTTTAGTTGGGAAGATCGGTCAATTTTTGTAGTAGGGGATGCTGATCAAAGTATTTATAGTTTCAGAGCAGCTGACTTCAGGATTCTAATTGGGTTTCAAGAAGATTTTAAAACTTCACTTAATGACGAAACAAAATCATCTTTAATTAAATTAGAAGAAAATTATAGGTCATCATCTAACATCCTTGATGCTGCAAACTCACTAATTGAAAACAACTCTGAAAGAATTGATAAAGTTTTAAGGGCTACTAAAGAAAAAGGGGAGCTTTTAAAGTTACTCAGCTGTGATGATGAAATTTCTGAGGCAGAAGCAATTACCAATAAAATAAAATCACTCAATAATTATAATCAAAAACCAATTTGGAAGAATTTTGCAATTTTATATCGAACAAGAGCACAGTCAAGAGTATTAGAAGAATCTCTGGTGAGGTGGCGCATTCCTTATACAATTTTTGGAGGATTGCGTTTTTATGATAGAAGGGAAATTAAAGATGCAGTAGCATATTTGAAAGTTCTGGTTAATTCTTCAGATAACGTTAGTCTTTTGCGTATCATAAATGTTCCTAGAAGAGGGATTGGTAAGACTACTATTCAAAAACTTAATGAATTATCCAACAAGTTAAATATTCCATTATGGGAAGTTCTTAATGATAAGCAAAGTATTGAAGCAACAATAGGCAGATCATCAAAAGGAATTAATAAATTTACTGAAGTTATGAATGATCTACTGTGTTATCTAGAGAATTCAGGTCCTGCTCAACTATTACAACTAATATTAGAAAAAAGTGGTTATTTAAGTGACTTGCTATCTAGTGGGACTGAAGAATCTGAAGATAGAAGAAATAACTTACAAGAACTAATTAATGCAGCTACTCAATATGAAGAAGAAACAGAAAGTGGAGATGTAGAGGGATTTCTTTCTACAGCAGCCTTAACAACTGATAATGATACGAAGAAAAACAATACCAACTCCGTAACTCTTATGACTCTGCACAATAGTAAGGGTTTAGAATTTCAAAATGTTTTTATAACTGGGCTAGAGCAAGGTCTCTTCCCGAGCCATAGATCAATAGATACTCCCTCACTTCTGGAAGAGGAAAGAAGATTATGCTACGTAGGTATTACTAGAGCTAAAGAAAGAGTTTTCTTAAGTCATGCGAGAGAAAGAAGATTATGGGGTGGAATGCGTGAAGCAACAATTCCTTCAATATTCCTTTCGGAAATACCTGAAGATTTAATGGATGGCGAATTACCCCAAACTGGTGGTGCTTCAATTAGAAGAGATTGGCATCTTGATCGTTTAACAAGAGTTGATCGAAACAACCCAAATGAATTTGTTAACAAACCAATAAATGCAGTAAGGAAATTATATGCAGGACCCAGTAAAGGGAAAAGCTGGATAGTTGGAGATAAGCTAATTCACTCAAAATTTGGGAAAGGTGAAATCATACATATTTTTGGGAGCGGGGAAAAAATATCTTTAGCAGTAAAATTTGGTGATAAAGGAAGTAAAATTCTAGACCCCAGATTAGCTCCAATTCGTTATGTAAGTTAAAATTCATGAATGATATCTCTGATTACATCCAAGGGGAATTAATCAAAATTCCATTTAACCTATATAACCTAATTACTAAATATATAGAATCTAATAATAATACTAAGGTAGCTTTTGTTGGCGGTTATTTAAGAGATTTATTAATTAGTAAATTCCACAAAGAATCTTTTTCTGAACCTGTGGATATAGATATTGTTATTGAAGGTTCCTCTATTTCTCTGGCAAAATTTATAAAAAAAAATATCGTAAATGTAGATCTATGTCTAATCAAGGAATTTAATTTATACAACACAGTAGAAATAAATATTAATAACTATAAAATTGACGTTGCTTCTGCTAGAAAAGAAATTTATTCTGCTCCAGGCTTAAATCCCACAGTAACTAATAGTACTATTGAGGAGGATCTTAAGAGGAGAGATTTCACTATAAATTCAATAGCCTTCGAGGTCTCGGCAAGGAAAATCTATGATCTTTATGGAGGAATTTCTGATATAAAAAGCAAAAAATTGAACCTACTTCATAGTAATAGTATTTCAGATGATCCTAGTCGATTAATTAGATGTGCAAAATATGCTTCAAGGTTTAATTTCAATATTTCAAATAATGCCCTTAAACAATCTCAAGAAACGGTTAGACAATGGCCATGGAAAAGTTCAAAAACTCATCAAAAAATGATTTTCCCGCCTGCTCTCGGCATAAGAATAAGGATGGAATTAGCTGAAATATACAAACACGATAACTTGAATAATGTAATTTCGATAATTAATAAATGGGAAATTATCTCAATCTTAAATGAAAATATTGAAGTCGATAAAAGGTTTTTAAGAGGACTAAATTGGATTAAAAAGTTGAATGGAAATTATTTGCTTTACTTAATAAAAAATGCAGAAGATTTAGAGACTACATGTGAAAGGTTTTTGGTAAATAATGGCGAAGTAAAAATATTAGAAGATTATTTAGATATAAAAAAGATATTAAAAACCAACAAAGAAAAATTCATGCATTTTTCTCCATCAAGTTGGACAGAATTTATTGAAAAAAGAAATCTTAATGATGAGACAGTCAAATTATTAATTTGTGATGGGGTTCCATACTGGCATAACTTGTTTAAGTGGTTATTTATTTACAAATCTATAAAATCTAAAAAAGATGGAGAAACATTAAAAAAAGAAGGATGGGAGCAAGGGAAGGAAATGGGAATTGAAATCAAAAGATTAAGATATTTGGAAATTGACAAATTGAATAGAAGTTGATTACATTTTTACCACTTCTCCAACCTTGTACCATTTATCTTTTAGAGTATTTTCATATTTACGATTGCAACTAATCAACAAGGGGCCACATGTTTGAGGATCTAATAGTAATGATATTCTCTCGTTAAAAGTCTCTTTATCTAACGAATTTTCGTTTAAAAAATTAATTATTCTTTTTTGCTGATTTCCTTTATAAATTTTGTCAAAGATTTCTTTATTAGATTCAAAGAAAGTACTTTTAATATCTTTCCTTATTAAATCAAATACTCCAGGATAAGCTTTAAATGCAAATAAATCTAATAAAACTTTTACAGGCTCAAGATTATTTATTTCCCTATATAAATTAGATGATTCCACCATCTCTTTAAGATGTCCAATAAACCCATATCCTGTAATGTCAGTAGCAGCATTGACTAATGATTCTCTAAATTGATCTTGAAACAGATAAATTTCATCAATCAAATATTGCTGACTCCTAACTAAATTATTAATTATTTCAGAGGAACTACCTAGCATATTAATATTTTGCATTTGACCAGCAAAGTAAATCCCAACTCCGAGAGGCCTAGACATCATAAGAATATCTCCATCATTCATTCCAGATTTAAGCCATGGTTTTTCTCCATTTTTTAAGACCCCTTGGACAGTTAAAGAAATATCTATTCCTAATGAATAAGGTTTATTTACTAAACTTCTTGCCTCGAAAGTATGGCCTCCAAGTAATTTACCTCCATGATCCTCAACTGTTGATTTAATCCCTTGAAGGGATTGAGAAAAGAGGTAACTCTGAAATTCCCTTTCAACTTTTGGTAATGAGATTAAAGCCTGCGCGGATGAAAGTTTTGCTCCGCATGCCCATAAATCAGAGCAGGCATGCAAAGTAGTAATTTTTGCATTAAGCCAAGGATCACTTACCAAAGCAGGAAATCCATCTATACTTTGCAATATAATATCTTTATCATTTTGATAGATTTCAGCTGAATCTTCAGGGTATAAAGCAAAAGAATCTAAATTAGAATTTATTAATGATTTATTTAAAACAACCTGAGGAATTTTAGCTGCACATCCCCTGCAATCATTCAATGAAATATTTTTTTTACTACTATTCATAATTAGCCTTTTTGATCTGAACTTGTTAATAAAGTCCAGATCAATTTTATGCTTTAAAATCCAAAAAAGAAAAGAAGGACCAAACATAAAATTGCGATAAATAGCAAAAGCCTTTGGATGATGACTTGGAAATACATTAACTATTTGCAATCCTATCCTTTGAGGAAACCACTTTTTTAACGATCCCCCATCTATATCCTTTTTTAAATTTTGGACTAATGTATTTACAACTTTTACTGCAAAAACTCCCGATGCTGGTCTTTTTGCTGAGTCTACAAATGCGCAATCACCCACAGCAAAGATTCCTGAGAAACTTTTCAACTGCAAATTCTGATTTGTAATTATTCTGCCATAAGAATCAGAATCTAATAATTTTTTTTGTGCCCATAAAGGAGATGTATTCCCAGTACATAAAAGAATCTTTCCATAATCGAAATTAAGATTTTCAACTAAATCAATATTGGAATTCCGTAAACTTTTTAGAATTGCATTATTAATTTTTCTTGAATCACATAATAGTTTTATGGATCTACCTCTCCATCTTTTCCTTAAAGCATATGATACTTCAATTGCAGCAAGGCCACTCCCCACAATTACGAATGGGAGTTCGTTGACTGAATCAAAAATGTCCTCTTTTTGTATTAAGTCATAGGCCCTTAAAAAAGGTTTAATTGAAAAAGCATTTCGATTTTTAACTAGTGACTCAAATTCTTTTGGAATTATTGTTTGACTTCCATAATTAAGCACCAACTTCGAATAATTAACTGAAGGTCTATTACTTAAAACAATTTTCTGTGAATTAAAATCAATATCCTTTACTTCTTCTTCTATAAAAGATAGTTTTGCATTTTTTGCTAAAGACTTTATATCAATTAAGCTTTCTTTTAAAGTAATTGATTTAGAAATCACCGATGGGAACATCGCCGAATAAACCAAATGAGAATCTCTAGATATAATTGAAACAGGAATTTCTGGTATTAATTTCGGAGACATTATCCATTTCTTCATTAAAAGAACATTTGTGTGTCCTCCTCCAATTAGTACTAGATGATTAAAAGTCATTTACATCTCAATGAATAAAGAACATTTATTACCAATTGAAAAATCAAGATTAGGAGTAATTGGTGGGAGTGGCTTTTATTCAATGGATCAAATAGAGTACTTAAGAGAAATAGAGATCAATACTCCCTATGGTAAACCTTCTGATTCAATAAGAGTATATAATTTTGGGAATCTAGAGATAGCATTCATTCCTAGACATGGCAGAACACATAGATTAAATCCTTCTGAAATCCCTTACAAAGCTAATATTTGGGCTCTAAGATCAATAGGTGTAAGATGGATAATTGCTCCATCAGCAGTTGGTTCATTACAAGAACAGATAAGACCACTTGATATAGTGGTGCCAGATCAATTTATAGACCGGACAAAAAATAGACCAGCAACATTCTTTAATGAGGGAGCTGTAGCACATGTAACTATGGGAGATCCTTTCTGTACAAATTTATGCCGAATATTAAGTGAAATAGGAGAAAAAAATATTCCTGGGGGCAGACAATTGCATAGAGGGGGTACTTATTTAGCAATGGAAGGTCCTGCTTTTTCAACCAGAGCAGAATCTAAATTATATAGAAGTTGGGGGTGTTCAATAATTGGAATGACGAACCACACTGAAGCAAGATTAGCTAAAGAGGCTGAAATAGCTTACTCCTCTTTATCCATGGTTACTGACTATGATTGCTGGCATCAAACTCATCAAGAAGTTTCTGTAGAAATGGTTTTGGATAATCTTAGGTCCAATACTGAAGTGGCCAATAAAATAATCTTTGAGGTATCTAAATTAATAGAAAAAGAAAGACCAAAAAGTAAGTCTCATTTTTCATTAAAAGATGGCTTGATAACCCATAAAGAAAATATCCCTAGCTCCACAAGGGAAAAGCTAAGGATATTTACTGATTCTTATTGAACTGAATTAATACAATTAATTATCAGATTAAAGCTAGGTTTTTGTTAGCCTCCAGCTCCAACACCTTGATATGAGCCATAGAAGAATATTCCTAAAACGAAAATGACTGCAATTCCACCTGCTGTAGCAACAAGCCATAAGGGTAGAGTTCCTTCAGTCCATCTTCTTTCCCATGCAACTGCTGGTCTACCGTCGGGAAGTCTATCTGGGATTCTTCCATCAGGTCCTTTTAATTTACTCATGATTTTAATTTAATTGAAAAAGTAACTGGAAAATAAAATTCCCAATACAAAAACTGATAATAAGCCTAAATAAAGACTTGTACGATTAAGTTCAACTGGAACTTTGTTAGGATTTTCGTTTACTTGCATAATAGTTAAATTTATCGGGCTACGAATTGCATGGCAGCAATAGAACCCAAAAAGAATACCGATGGAATAGCTAAAGCATGAACTGCTAGCCAACGAACAGTAAAGATTGGATAAACGCGGACTTCAGCAGCCTGCATTGGAGCTTGAGAATTAGTCATTGTTATTTCGTTCTTAAATCTAGTTGGGACTTAGCTTCATATCTTTGTGTGACGACAGGCGCTTTAGATTCAGATGATTGGAAATAACTATCCGGACGAGGAGTTCCGAAAGCATCGTAAGCTAAACCTGTATATACAAATAAGAAGCCTGCTATAAAAATAGCTGGTAATGTTACTGCATGAATAATCCAGTACCTAATACTGGTGATTATTTCAAAGAATGGGCGTTCACCCGTTGAACCTGCGGCCATAATCACAAATGTTTACCCTATGATCTTACAGTGTAAAATCATAAGTTCGCGAAGAAATTAACAGCTTGGTTACAGACAGTTGCTAAATTAATCTAAAATTAAGTTTTTTTTTAATAATTACTCAAACTATTTCGAACTTAGCTGTTCCATTTAAGAATATAACCACGCTCGCCAAGTACGAATCCTTTTTTATTATCTAGAGCATCCTTATCAAGAAAAACGATCTTAATATAATTTGTAGGTAATTCAGAAGCGATAGGATCTTTTTCCCAAGTTTTACCTTGATCTTTACTTACTATTAAAGTGCCATTTCCTCCGCCGGCCCAAATATCACCATTTGGGTCCCATCCCATATCTAGATAATTGTAGCCATTAAGAATAGGTATAATAGGTTTTGACCAATTTTCTAGGTCATTATTATCTTCATTAAATCTAATTTCCGCTCCTCTAGAAAGCATCCATAAACTTCCTTCCGGATTGAAACCAATACTTTGAACTCTTTTACTACTAGCTCTTTGATGAGCTATCCATGCATCACTATCTTTATCCAAAGTAGAAAAGAAGTTACCCAAACTACTTACGCTTACATAATCTCCATTGTTAGTTCTTCTTAAATCTCTAACGCCACCTGAACCAGATGCGTCAACAACCTTTGCATTCCATGATTCACCACTATCGGATGTTTCATAGATTGCGCCTGCAGTCGTAGCCAACTCAGCAACCCCATCATCGACAGTAGTTATTAGAAATGGTTGGCCAGGTAATTTGTTGCCTAAAGATAAACGAGTCCAGTTTTTCCCTGAATCAAGTGTATGCATAACCAATGATGGTTGCCCTATTAACCATCCTTCTTGACCTTTGAAATCAATATCTAGGAGACGAAAGTTCTCTTCACTTGGTAAATCTAAATTTCTTTTCTCCCAGGTTTCTCCTCCATCATTTGATTCCATGATAAGTCTATTAGAACCAACTAAAAATCCATTATTATTATCTATAAAATCAACATCTAAAGCATTGGCCATGTCCTCAAACTGAATTGTTTTCCAAGGGCTATTATCACTCATCTTCACTCTTGTAGATGAACAACTACTCAATACAAAACAAAGAAGTACAGATAAAAAAAGATTGGGAATGCTTTTAATAATTTTTTTCATTTATCTATATTAATGCAAAGAGTATAAAGAAAGGAAACATGCAGCTGCAAAAGCCAAACCTCCAAAAATCAATATATTTTTTTGGCCTGGGGGTAAACTATTGAAACCAAATCCATAGGTTAAATTTTCTTCAAAACCACTAGGTTTAGATTTAGGACCTATATCTTTATAAAAATTTTTACCAGCTCTGCAAACTGGGCAAGCAAATGTTTTACCGTCTAACTCTGAAAAGGGAGTATTTTTTGGTATATTTAATTTTTTATTTCCTTCAGAAGGGTCATAAATGTATCCACAACTTCTACATTCGAATCTATTTTGTTCTAAATTGATGGAAGATTGTTCAACATTTACACCTGAGGAGTTTGCAGATAGTTTTCCTTCCTCAAAGTTTTCAACTATTTTGTTTTCCTCAGAGGCTGGTTGAATGTTTTCACTCACGGTTTATTATTGTTCTTTAAGAACTTTAAAAGATTTTGCTTAATTAAGCGACTTTTATTCAAAATTAATTTTTAAGATGTTTTTGTTAACTGGCTATGAATATTTTCTAGGTTTCCTAATAATTGCTGCTGCTGTTCCAGTATTAGCTCTAGTTACTAATCTCATCATTGCCCCTAAAGGCAGAAGTGGGGAAAGAAAACTAACTTATGAATCCGGAATGGAGCCTATAGGAGGTGCATGGATTCAATTTAATATTCGTTATTACATGTTCGCCTTAGTTTTCGTTATATTTGATGTAGAAACAGTATTCCTCTATCCTTGGGCTGTTGCCTTTAATAGATTAGGCTTATTAGCATTTATTGAGGCATTAATTTTCATTGCAATACTAGTTATCGCTTTGGCTTACGCATGGAGAAAAGGTGCTTTAGAATGGAGTTAAAAAATTGAATCCACAATTATCCCCAAAAGCAATAAGAGAAATCAGAGAAGGGACTTGCAATCCCCTCGGTGCACCACAAGTAACTACAGATTTAAGTGAAAATATAATACTAACAAGTTTAGATGATCTCCATAATTGGGCGAGATTAAGTAGCCTTTGGCCTCTCTTGTACGGCACAGCATGTTGTTTTATTGAATTTGCTGCCTTAATTGGATCTAGATTTGATTTTGATAGGTTTGGATTAGTACCTAGAAGCTCCCCAAGGCAAGCAGATTTATTAATAGTAGCAGGAACAGTAACAATGAAGATGGCTCCAGCTTTAGTAAGACTCTATGAGCAGATGCCTGAACCAAAATATGTTATAGCTATGGGTGCTTGTACAATTACAGGAGGAATGTTTAGTGCAGATTCTACTACTGCTGTCAGAGGAGTAGATAAATTGATACCAGTTGATTTATACCTTCCAGGATGTCCTCCAAGGCCAGAAGCAATTTTTGATGCTGTAATAAAATTAAGAAAAAAAGTTGGTAATGAATCCATTTTAGAGAGAACAAAAACAGAGCAAACTCATAGGTACATAACAAGTGATCACCAAATGAATCTTGTTTTCTCTGAAAATACTGGTGAATATCTAAACAAAACTTCAACTAATTTTATTCCTTCCTCCATAAAAGAAAAAATAAATGAATTACCAGAGAAAAGCAATAAAGTTGAAGATCTAAATAGTGACCAAGACTAATGGAAAATAAAGATTTACCTAAATCCTCAGATACTTCGATAGAAAAAGAAGGATTAATAAGTCAAAATTTATCTAATGATGGAATTCCAAATCAATCATTACCCAATGATCATATAGGCATAGAAAATATTTCTTTAGAACCTGGCAAATTATTTGAAGCAGTATTGTTATTACGAAATTACGGCTTTAACTATCTTCAATGTCAAGGTGGCTATGATGAGGGACCAGGCAAAAATCTTGTAAGTTTCTATCATTTTATAACTATGGATGACTTACAAAAAATCGAAAAGATCAAAGAAGTCAGATTAAAAGTTTTCTTAAAGAGAGATTCTGATCTATCAATACCTAGTTTGTATAAGATTTTTAAAGGTAGTGATTGGCAAGAAAGAGAAACATTTGACATGTATGGAATAAATTTTATTGACCATCCAAATCCCAAAAGACTTTTAATGCCTGAAGACTGGAAAGGTTGGCCATTACGAAAAGATTATATTCAGCCAGACTTTTATGAACTTCAAGATGCCTATTAGTTTAATTTTTTTAATTTGCGGTACATAAACAAAACTGCTCTTGCTAGTCTTTTTGGATCATGTCTAAGAGTGGGAGTAACTCTTTTTGAATATAATGGTGCTTGCAAAACATAATAACCCTCAGATAATAACTTTCCTTTATTACATTGGACAGGTTCTGCTCCTCTACTTTTGTAATAATCCACCAGCGGAGACTTTTCAAATTGGATCTGAGATAAGATTGCATTAAAAATTCGAGTATTTACTCCAAAATTTGATAATTGTTTTTCTATTGATTTAACATGTTGATAAACATCAAGCCCATCTGTTTCGCCAGGCTGAGTCATCAAATTACTTATATAAATTTTGGGAGCATTACTCTGTAATAAAGCATCTACAATCTCTGGTACTAACAAGTTAGGCAACAAAGAAGTGTATAGACTTCCTGGTCCAAGAACAATCAAATCAGCGTCTTTTATAGATTCGAGAGCACTAGGGAGAGCAGAAGGATTTTCTGGTAAGTATCCAATCCTTGAAATTAATTTTTTAGATTTGCTGATATTACTTTCGCCAAAAACTTTTTCACCGTCCTCTAATTCGGCCCATAACATAACATCAATATTTGTTGCCGGTAAAACTTGACCTTGTACCGCTAAAACCTTACTTGAGGCTTGAACTGCTTTTTCAAGACTTCCTGTAATTGTTGTTAAAGCTGACAAGAATAGATTTCCAAAACTATGACCCTCTAGACCACTTCCGCCTGAAAATCTATATTGAAATAATCTAGTTAAAGTAGGTTCCTCGTTTGATAATGCAGCCAAACAATTTCTAATATCTCCTGGAGGTTGCACACCTAATTGTTTTCTAAGAATTCCACTACTTCCACCATCATCAGATACAGTTACTATGGCTGTAATATTACTGCTGTAATTTTTTAAGCCTTTCAATAAAGTAGATAAGCCTGTACCTCCACCAATCGCAACAATATTAGGACCTCTGTTTAATTTATTTTTAATTCTTAATGCATCAACTAAAAATGTATTTTTTTCTGGAACAAGAGCTTTTTGAATAGAGTTAATACTTCTATTTTGCCCAATCCCTATTAAAAAAAGCCCAAGAACAAAAATTAATGGTCCTAATAATGAAACAGGTAAGATACTAGTTAAACCTGTCATTAACCAAAAAAATATTTCAATAAGCCAATAGAGAGGCCTTAAATTTGTCCAAATTGACAATCCTAATAATGCAGTCAAAAATCCTATCGCAGATGTAATCATCCATCTTTTTATTACCAGTCCTGGTAAAAACCAACTCAAAATTCTTAAAATTTTGTTTAGTAAGACGAAATTCGACTTTTTAAACCTTTTATAATATCTTCTTACTCTTTTTTTACGATTATTCATTAAAAACCTCTTTAATTATTTTCTCTCAAATTTAAAAATACATAAATTTATTATAAATCAAATTCATACATCCTTTTTTTATTTCTAAAAATAGGCAATATGTAATAGAAGATGACATTTTCTTTTTAGGTTTTGAAAAAATCAAAGAATACCGTTGAAGTAAAAAATCTTTCAAGAAGCTGGGGCGAAATTAATGTGCTTAATAAACTAAATTTTGAACTTAAAGATGGAGAGAAATTAGCTATTGTTGGCCCTTCAGGATCTGGTAAATCAACAATATTAAAAATATTAGCAGGACTCATCTTACCTACTAAAGGAGAATTAAGAATATTTGGTGAGAAACAATCATATTTGAGATTAGATCAAAATAATCCTCCCGATGTAAGGCTAGTTTTTCAGAATCCAGCATTATTAGGATCTTTAACTATTGAAGAAAATGTAGGTTTTCTTCTTAAAAGAAATCAAAACTTATCTAAAAAGTTAATCCATGAAATCGTTTGTGAATGTTTAGCTGAGGTAGGGTTATTTAATATTGAGAATAAACTTCCAAATGAATTAAGCGGAGGCATGCAGAAAAGAGTAAGTTTTGCTAGAGCTTTAATTACGGATCAAACTCTTAATGTGGATACTAAACCTTTATTACTTTTTGATGAGCCAACTGCAGGTCTTGATCCAATTGCCTCTTCAAGAATTGAAGATCTAATTAACAAGACGAACTATAAAGCCAATGGATCATCTATTGTGGTTAGCCATGTTCTTAGTACTATAGAAAGGACTTCAGATAAAGTTTTAATGCTTTACGGAGGTAAATTTAGATGGGCAGGTTCTATTGATGAATTTAAAGAGAGTAATGATCCCTATGTATTTCAATTTAGGCATGGGAAACTTGATGGTCCAATGCAACCCAAAGACATTTAGATATTATGCGTAGAAGCTTACGAGATTCAATAGTTGGATTTTCCTTATTAGGAGGAATTTTAATATTCACATTTTTATCTTTTTGGCTAAAAGGGGTAAGATTATCCTCAAAAAATTGGCACCTCTTTGCTGAATTCAATAACGCAAGTGGTTTATCAAAAAAGTCTCCAGTTACTTACAGAGGAATTTTAGTCGGAACAATAGAAGATATCTCATTTACAAATGAATCAATTAAAGCAAAGATAGTCTTAAATAATTCAGAAATAATTCTTCCTAGGCCAGCATTTGCGAGAGTAGTAACAAATTCTTTCCTTGGAGGAGATGTGCAGGTTGCTTTAGAAACTAGTGAAAAAACAATTCCTAAAAACATTGCAAAACCTACATCAGACAAATGCGATTCAAAATTAATTATTTGTCAGGGAGATATTATCACTGGTAAACAATTATCAAGTCTTTCAAATATAACTAATAAAATAAGTCAACTTTTAAAAGAATCAAATCAAGAAAACTTAATTGAGAACATCATCAACTCAATTGATCAATTTGATAATACACAAGAAAACCTTGATGAATTAATTTATTTATCAAAAAAAGAAATACAAAGAATTGAACCTTTAATAACAGAAATTACAATTGCTGCAAATCATTTGAACAATATTTTGTCTAATATCGACAATCAAGAAACCCTTGAAGACATTAAATTAACAATAAATGCTGCAAAATCTATCTCCAGCAAAATAGATGAAATGAGTGATGATTTTGAAAAATTAACTAAAGATAAAGAATTAACTAAATCCATAAGGGATTTAACTATTGGACTTTCAAAATTCCTTAACGAAATTTATCCATAAGTAATTTTTAGAATTCATTTATAGCATTCAAAGCCATAGCTGCAATTGCTTTATCTGAAGCTTTTGGCAATTGTACATATTTCCCTTTAGCTGCCTCTGCTAATTCTTTACCAAAGCCACTTGCAATAAATTTTCTCTCTGTATCAATTACTAAGAGTTTAATCCCAAGCATGGGATATTTTGCAGCGATATCAAGAACCTCCTGCTTTAAATTAGCATTTTCATTTGCATTATCTTTTCCTTCAATCTCATTTTGTCCTAAAGATAATGATAATGGTACATTGCCTCTCCCATCTGTAATCCCTACAACAATAACTTGACCAATATCTCCTGTTGCAAGAGCATTTTTTGCTACTTTTGCTGATTGTGTTAGTCCATGAGCTAAAGGCGACCCACCACCGCAAGGCATAGTTTCTAGCCTTCTTTTTGCAGCAGTTATAGATCTTGTTGGAGGTAAAAGAACTTCAGCCTGATTACCTCTAAAGGGAATAAGAGCAACTTCATCTCTATTCTCATATGCCTCTGTCAAGAGTCTTATTACTGCCCCTTTAGCACTTTGCATTCTATTAAGAGCCATAGAACCACTAGCATCAACAAGAAAAATAACCAAAGCGCCAGCCTTTTTTTGAAGAAGCTTTGCCCTAAAATCATTTTCTTCAATAATTATTGATTTATTAGGGTTTCTTAATCTTCTTGATTTTTGATAAGGAGCAGCAGCTCGAAGAGTTGCATCTACCGCAATTCTTTTTACTTTACCTCTTGGAATAATAGGTTTTACATATCTCCCTCTACTGTCACTAAATATCACTGATCTACTTCCGCTATTTCCCGCTTTTGCTTTAGCTGATGAAAAAAGCAATAAATCAGGGTCAATCATACATGCCTCAGGATCCAATATAAATTCTTCAGGTATTTCGGGAGTAGATTCTTCATCTCCTTCAGAATTATCTTCTTCTTGTTCTTTCTCTTGAATATCATCATTATCATTAGCCTCAGGTTCAGAGTCGTCATTATTTGATTGAGGTGGGGGTGGGGGTGTCTGATCCTCTGGAGGAGGTGGTTGAATATCATCTTCAGGTGGTATCTGCATCGCTCTTGGAAGAATAACTAATCTTACTGCCACTTTTAGATCCTCAGAATTTACATTCTCATCGCCTCGGAGAGCTGCATTCGCCTTAGCTACTTTTACTGCAAACAATTCTGATCTATGACCCTCTACTCCTCCTCTAAGAGCTTCATTCACTAAATATGTTATTTGCTCTTTTGTTATCTTTACGTCCTTTAACCATTGTCTTGCCAAAATTAATTGAGTGGATAAATTATCAGATTCTTCGGACCATTTTTCTGAAAATTTTATATTATTTTCCGCATGTGATAATACAGATTTTGTAATTTCAACTCTTTGAACATTATCAATAGATTGGTCAGCGGAAAGAACAATTGCAAAACGATCTAAAACGTGATCTCTTAAAGCACCTTCTTCAGGGTTATAAGTTGCTATTAAGAGGGATTTACAAGGGTGAGAAAGACTCAAACCATCTCTTTCAATATTATTTTGTTCTCTTCCCGTAGCTTCAAGAATTAAGTTTACAATTCCATCATCTAATAAATTTATATCATCTACATAAAGAACACCTCTATGAGCTTCCGCTAAAATTCCAGGCTGAAAAACTTGTTCCCCCGTATTCAATGAGGCAGCAACATCAATTGATCCAACAAGTCTGTCTTCAGTTATTCCAATAGGAACTTGTATAAATGGAGCCTCTCTTACTTTTTTAGGAATTTCTTCAATTTGATTAAAGTAATCACTTCCAATTGTTTCTAGTAACAATTTATTAGTATTAATATCCCATTCCTCTGGTCTATTTGGGTCTAGGTTCATTCCAACAGGCCTTAATGAAGGACTACCTTGACTTAACTTTCCAAGAACTGATTCAGTATCTAATATTTCTATAGGAGGTATTAAAGTATGCAACCCCCTTGCTAAAACAGACTTGCCAGTACCTCTGCCACCAGCAATAATAACTCCACCTAAACTTGGGTCTACTGCCCCAAGTAGTAAAGATAATTTCAATAAGCTATGACCTGTAATTGCAGCCAAAGGAAAAGCTCTAAAAGAATCCTTTGAGTTCATTAAAAATTTTATTTCTTCTTTTCCTTTTAAATCTGAATCCAAAATCACTTTAAAAATGCCTGATATAGAATTTATCCAATAACTTTGTTTTTTGTAGTGGAATTATCAAATCTTAATATCAAAAATGGACTATGTATATCCCTCGGAGCAAATATTGATAGTAAATTCGGAAGTCCTTTAGAGTCCTTAATGGTGTGCAGACCAAAAGTAGAAGAAATTATAAAAGAATGGGGAGTTAAATCCAATACTAAAAAAGAAGAAAAAATAAAATCTAACCCAAATTTTATATGGTCTTCAATATATGAAACTTCACCTCATGGAGTTGAAGATGAACAACCAAATTATCTTAATACTCTTGTGCTTGTTAAGAGTAATTATTTTCCAAAGCCATCAACACTAAATTCAAAATTACTTTTAAAAGAGCTTAAGAAATTAGAGTATTTTTTTGGACGAAAAAAACCACCAAAGGGGGAGAGATGGTTATCAAGATGTCTTGATTTAGATATTATATGGTGGGAAGATTTTCATACAATTGATGATGAATTAACATTACCTCACCCCAGATTTATGAATCGTAATTTTGTTATTACGCCACTATCTGAGATCTTAAGTAGAAGCCAAAAAATCAAAAAATTTGATAACCCAAGATGGTCTATTACTTAAATTGCAAAAATAACTGTTAGGCTATTTTTATTTAAAAAATATGGGCAATAAAAATCTTACAAAAAGATCAATTTTTAAAGAAAAAATATCTGAGTTAAAGTCAAAAAAATTTAGTTTTGAAATTAATAGAATTCAATTACCAAATGGATATGAAGATGAATATGGATACATTAAGCATCCTGGTGCTGCTTTAGCTGTACCTATTACAAAAGACAATCAAGTTATAATTCTCCGGCAATATAGATTTGCTGTTTCAAGATATTTATTAGAATTTCCAGCAGGAACATTGGAAATAGGTGAAACACCTATTAATTCAATTAAAAGAGAAATTCAAGAAGAGACTGGATTTAGAGCAGATAAATGGGATGAATTAGGAACTCTTGTCCCAGCTCCTGGTTATGCAGATGAAGAAATTAATTTATTTCTAGCACGTGATTTGAGCAAACTAAAGTATGAGGTTAAAGGAGATTTAGATGAAGATATAGAAGTGCTTATTTTGGATCCCGAAGAACTAGATAATCTTATTTCTAGCGGAGATGAAATTCTTGATGCAAAAACTGTTACTGCTTGGTTTAGAGCGAAACAATTTTTAAATAAATAATGAATAAGCCTAGAATACTTTTCTGGCATAGAAAAGATCTAAGAATAATTGATAATCAAGCTTTAATAAAAGCATTTTCATTATCAAATGCTATTACCTCGACTTATATTTTAGATGAAAATTATTCATATGATTTTAATGCAAATTCAAGAGCTTGGTTCCTCGCAAATTCCCTTCAAGAATTAGGAATTAATTGGAAAAAAATGGGAAGCAGGCTTGTTATAGGAGAGGGAGATCCAGTATTAATAATTCCTGAATTAGCAAAAACAATAGATGCTAAATTTGTTATTTGGAATAAATCAATTGAACCTTATGAGATAAATAGAGATTTACAAATAAAAAATAATTTAAAGGGGAAAAACATTCAAGTTATTGAATCTTGGGATCATTTATTAATAGAACCTTCAAAAATATTTTCAGGAAGTAACACACCATATTCAGTCTATGGTCCTTTTTATAAAAACCTAAAATCAAAAATGAATTTAATGGGGTTATATGAAGAAGATAAAAGTATTTTCCTTTTTAAAGATATCGATAATAAATTTCAAGAAAATCAGAAAATTAAGTCATCTGATTCGGTACTAGAGAAATTTATTAAAAGTATCAAATTTTCTGGATCCAAGATCTGTCCATGTAGACCTGGCGAGAAGGCTGCAGAAATATTATTAAAAAACTTTATTAACGAAAAAAAAATATATTCTTACAATTCTTCAAGAGATTTGCCTTCCTATAATGGAACATCTTTTTTAAGTGCATCTCTCAGATTCGGGACCATTAGCATTAGAAAAGTTTGGAACGCCACATTAAATTTAAATGAAGGTTTTAAAAATCAAGAAAATTACTTATCAATTGAAACTTGGCAAAAAGAACTTGTTTGGCGGGAATTTTATCAACATTGCTTATTCCATTTCCCAGAACTAGAAAGGGGTGCATATAGAAAAAAATGGGATCAATTTCCGTGGCAAAATAATAATGAATGGTTTCAGCATTGGAGTAACGGAGAAACTGGTGTGCCTATAATTGATGCTGCAATGCGGCAACTAAATAGTACTGGCTGGATGCATAATAGATGTCGCATGATAGTCGCTTCATTTTTGGTCAAAGATCTAATATGTAGTTGGCAAATGGGTGAGAAAAAATTTATGGAGATGTTAGTTGATGGAGACTTAGCAGCAAATAATGGGGGATGGCAGTGGAGCGCAAGTAGCGGAATGGATCCAAAACCATTAAGAATTTTTAATCCATATACTCAGGCAAGAAAATTTGATCCTATTTGTGAATATATAAAAGCTTGGATTCCAGAATTATCTAAAGTATCAAATGCAGATCTATTAAGTGGGGAAATATCTAATTTAGAAAAAAATAATTATTCAAGGCCTATTGTCAATCACAATATCCAACAAAGATTATTTAAATCACTTTACGCAGAAATTTGAATTTCTTCTATGCAATTTTTTAAAACTTTATTTAAATTATCCGCCACATAAACTTGCTCTTCGTAAGATATTTCCGGGAACATTGGAAGACTAAGAACTTCCGTACAAATTCTCTCTGTATTTATAAGTTTTGTGCGTGAAAAATTTTTATTTTTATATGCTATTTGTGCATGAATTGGAATTGGATAATAAATAATTGAGTTAATACCTTTTTCATAAAGTTGTTGCTTTACCAAATTCCTTAAGGAATAATATTTTTTGCAATTAGTATCAAATAAATTTGAAAAATCTTCATTTAAAGAATATTTATCGTTTCTTAATTTAATAACAAATTGGTTCCAAGAATGAAAAATTGAATCAGAACTAATTTTAGGAAAACTAATAAATAGATTTTTTTCTAATAAATCAAAGTAATTATTAGCAATTTTTTGGCGATTATTAATCCACTTAGAAATATATTTAATTTTGATATTTAATATGGCAGCTTGAACAGTATCAAGTCTACTATTATATCCAATTTGAGTATGGTGATATCTTGTTGGGCTACCATGAACAGCTAGTTCTCTAATTTTTTTAGCTATCTTCTGATTTGATGTTGTTACTGCTCCAGCATCTCCAGCAGCTCCTAAATTCTTGGTAGGGAAAAAGCTAAAACAACCTATATCACCTATACTTCCAACTTTGGAATTTTCCCACATTGTACATGTTGCCTGAGCACAATCTTCGATTACTTTTAAGTTATATTTTTCAGCTAATGATTTTATTAAAGTCATATTCACTGCATTTCCAAAAAGATGAACTGGCATAATTGCCTTGGTATTAGAATTTATTTCTCGTTCTATTAGTTCTGTATTAATAAGATAAGTTTCTGGATCTATATCTACCAAAATTGGATTAGCACCAACTGCACTTATAGCCTCTGCAGTTGCAAAAAAGCTAAAAGATGAGGTAATAACTTCATCACCCTCACCAATATCTAATGCGCGCAAAGCCAACACTAAAGCATCAGTTCCACTGTTACAACCAATAGTATTATCGACTTCAATCAGATTAGAGAAATTTTCCTCAAATTTGTTAATCTCTTGTCCCCCGATATATTGGCCACCTTTTAAAACTTTAAAAACCTCACTCTCAATTTCAGAACCAATTTCTTGGTATTGCCTATTTAAAGTAAATGGAGGTATCTGCATAGTGAATATATTAACCCTTAACCATATTTCTATGGGTAAAAAAAATTTTAATTGATTAAAACCAACTCGGTTCTTTACCAGGAGTCCATTTAATATTGCACCCTAAAGAAGGTATCTGATTTGCAGGATAAGAATTATCTTTATTCAAGTCTCTTACAGCAGAGCGCAAATCTTCACCAGATGTAGGGATATTATTACCTGGTCTACTATTATCTAATTGGCCGTGATAATACAATAAAAAATTACCATCTCCTCCATTAGAAAAAAGATAAAAATCTGGCGTGCAAGCTGCTTTTAATGCCTTAGCAAAATTTTGACTTTCATCATATAGATAAGGGAAACTCCATCCTTGTATTTGTGCTTGTAATCTCAACTTTTCAGGAGAATCTGAGGGGTGAGTAACAATATCATTACTAGAAATTGCGACTGTTTGAACCGTATTCTCAATTTCTTTACTAAAGGTAGAAATTTGATTTTCAATATATTTGACAAATGGGCAATGAGCACAAATAAACATTAAAAGTAAATGCCTATTATCTAGATTATGAGAATTAAAATATTCGTTATTTGAAGAATTTGTGTTTAACATTTCGAAATTAGGTAATTGAAAACCTAATTGCAAAACCATAGAATTTGTTCTGACCATATTGAAAGTAAATATTTCTTATATTTGAAAATTATTGTATATTTTGAAGTAATCCGTAAAGATAGGTACAATTATATAGGAGAATAATAGAAATAATAAATAAGATGCTTCTAAATCTAACAGGCAAAAAAATCCTAGTTACGGGAATTGCCAACAATCGTTCAATAGCATGGGGCATAGCTCAACAACTTTCAAAAGCTGGCGCAGAACTTGGAATAACATATTTGCCTGATGATAAGGGAAGATTCGAATCTAAAGTTAGAGAACTAACTGAACCATTAAAGCCATCGTTATTTTTGCCTCTTGATGTTCAAAATCCAGTTCAAATAGAGGAAATCTTTGAAAATATTAAAAACAATTGGGGACAAATTGACGGATTAGTTCACTGCTTGGCGTTTGCAGGTCGCGAAGAATTGATTGGAGATTATAGTGCTACCTCATCAGAAGGTTTTGATAGAGCTCTTAATATAAGTGCGTATTCATTAGCACCTCTATGTAAAGCAGCAAAACCACTTTTTAGTGATGGTGCTGGAGTTGTCTCCTTAACCTATTTAGGATCAGAGAGAGCAATTCCTAACTACAACGTAATGGGAGTTGCAAAGGCAGCCTTGGAAGCTTCAGTGAGATATCTTTCTGCAGAACTTGGGCCCGAAAAACAAGTCAGAGTTAATGCAATAAGTGCAGGACCAATAAGAACACTTGCGAGTTCTGCTATAGGTGGCATTTTAGATATGATTCACAATGTTGAAGAAAAGGCTCCTTTACGCAGAACAGTCACTCAAACAGAAGTAGGGAATACTGCTGCTTTTTTATTAAGTGATCTCTCTAGCGGCATTTCAGGCCAAACAATTTATGTTGATGCGGGTTACTGCATTAATGGAATGTAAACTAAGTTCTTTTTCATAAAAAATGTCACCTCCTAGGCAATCTGAAATAAAAAGAAAAACGAATGAAACAGATATTTCTGTAGTTATAAACTTAGATGGGAATGGTATTTCCGACATTGACACTGGGATACCATTCTTAGATCATATGCTTCACCAAATATCTAGTCATGGTTTGATCGACTTAAAAATAAAGGCAATTGGAGATACCCATATTGATGATCATCATACAAATGAAGATGTAGGAATTGCATTAGGCAAAGCATTTTCAAAAGCCTTGGGAGAAAGAAAAGGAATAAGCAGATTTGGACATTTCTTTGCTCCATTAGATGAAGCATTAGTTCAAGTCACTCTAGACTGTTCTGGCAGACCACATCTATCTTATGATCTTCAATTAAAAGCTCCTAGAATAGGAAATTATGATACTGAACTAGTAAGAGAGTTTTTTATTGCCTTTGTAAATAACAGCGGAATTACTCTCCATATTAATCAAATAAGAGGTAGTAATTCTCATCATATAGTTGAGGCTTGCTTTAAAGCTTTTTCAAGAGCAATGAGAATGGCTTCTGAAATAGATCTGAGAAGATCTGATTCGATCCCAAGCAGTAAAGGGATGCTAGAAAATCAATAAAATAGCAATTTTTTCGAATAAGCCACAATTCACTTGATTTTTGGCGAAAATATGGAAAAGTAATTGTTTAATTGTGACTAATTTACAAAATAAAAAAATTAATGAAATTAAAAGTTTTAATAAAGAAGATTGGTCTAGTGCATATAAAAATGTAGAAAAAGAGTTAACAAAGGAACCACTAACAAATAGCAAAGGAAATAATATTAAAGATTTAAATGGAACCTTATTAAGAAATGGACCTGGGATATTAGAGAGAGGAGGACAATGGGTTCATCATCCATTTGATGGAGATGGGATGATAACATCAATAAAATTCGAAAATGGTCAGCCATTTTTGACGAATAGATTTGTAAAAACTAAAGGTTTTTTAGAAGAAGATAAAATAGATAAATTTATTTATAGAGGTGTTTTTGGGACTCAAAAAAGTGGAGGAATGTTAAATAATGCCTTGAATCTAAAATTTAAGAATATCGCCAATACTCATGTCGTAAAATTAGGAAATGAAGTTCTTGCATTGTGGGAAGCAGCTGGGCCACATGCATTAGATCCTGACAGTCTTGAAACTATTGGTTTATCAACATTAAAGGGGGTACTCAAGCCAAACGAAGCATTTAGTGCTCATCCTAAAATAGACTTAAACTCAAACTCATCTTCAGAACTATTAGTTACCTTTGGAGTTCAAACTGGACCAAAAAGTACCATTAGATTAATGGAATTTAATAATGCAGGTGAAAATTCTGGTGAGCTCCTAATTGATAGAAAAGATACGTTTAATGGTTTTGCATTCCTTCATGATTTCGCAATTACAACTAATTGGGCAATATTCTTACAGAATGCTATCGACTTCAATCCTCTACCATTTGTAATGGGCCAAAGAGGTGCAGCTCAATGTTTAAAGTCGAATCCAAATAAAAAAGCAAAGTTTTTTATCATACCCAGAGAAAGTGGATTGTTTAGAGGGCAACAACCAATAATAATCGATGCTCCAGAAGGATTCGTTTTTCATCATGTAAATGCATATGAAAAAGATTCCAAAATAATATTAGATAGTATTTTCTATGATGATTTTCCATCAGTTGGTCCAGATGAGAATTTTAGGGACATTGACTTTGATAAATATCCAGAAGGGAAACTGAAAAGATCAACTATTGATTTAAAGAAAGAAAATAGTGAGCTTGAAACTATAAGTGAACAATGTTGTGAATTTGCTGTTGTTAATCCTAAATATTTAGGATTAAAAGCAACTTTTAGTTGGATGGCAAGCACATCTCAAAAGCTAGGAAACGCTCCACTTCAAGCAATAAAAAAAATAAATTTAATTTCAAAAGAAGAGCTTTCATGGTCAGCAGGACCAAGTGGATTTGTTAGTGAACCAATTATGGTTCCATCAGAAAACTCCTCTAAAGAAGATGAAGGATATTTATTTATACTTCTATGGAATGGTGAACGAAGAGGAAGTGATTTAGTGATATTAGATGCAAAAAACCTAAAAGAATTAGCTATTTATGAATTACCAATCTCCATTCCCCATGGTCTTCATGGATCTTGGGTTAATTAAAGTCAATAAAAAATTTGGAGTAAATCTGGAATAATTTTTTTTAGTGCTTTACCTCTATGACTACAAGAATCTTTAATTACATTATTCATTTCTGCAAAAGTTAATCTAGTGGAACTCTCCTCAAAAATTGGATCATACCCAAAACCACCATTTCCTCTTGGTTTTAAAATAACATTGCCATAACATTTAGCTTCAGATTCTATAACCACCTCACCATTTGGGGCGCAAACACAAATATTAGCAACAAAAAACGCACTTCTATTCTTCACACCATGAAGTTCTTTTAAAACTCTTTCAATTCTTTTTTTATCGTTTTCTGCATATCTTGATGAGTAAATCCCTGGTTTTCCGCCTAATGCTTCAATACAAATTCCAGAATCATCCGCTATAGAGAAATTATTTGTTTTTCTAGAAACTTCACTAGCTTTCTTAATTGCATTATCTCTAAATGTTAGACCATCCTCTTCAACTTCTAATGTTTCTGGCTGAAGTAATAATTGACAATTAACTTTTGAAAGCAATTTTTTATATTCTTCAATTTTTCCGTTATTCCTACTTGCTAAATATAAATTTTTCATAATTATTTTCTCGCCAAATTTATATATTTTTGGCCCCACTCTAATACCTCATCTAGATAAGGTTCTGTTGGTGACTCACAATACAATCTTAAAAGAGGTTCGGTTCCTGAAAACCTAAAAAGAATCCAAAAATTTTTATTGATTCTCAACTTTATGCCATCAATCTTTGAAATATTTATTATCTTATGATTATTAATTTTCTCAGGAATATTATTTATTATAAATTCTTTAACGTAATTTTTTTCTGACTGATTTGGGAACTTAATATCAATTCTTTTATAGAAACTTGGTCCAAAAGTTTTTTGAATTTGATCTAAAGTTTCGCATAAATATTGAGATTTTTTAGCAATTCCATTTAGTAAAATCATTGCTGCATACAAAGCATCTCTTTCAGGCATAAAGTCACCAAAACCAACTCCTCCAGATTCCTCTCCTCCTATGAATATTTTTTCTTTAATCATTTTTTCTGCAATATATTTAAAGCCAACTGGCAGTTCAAAAACATCTCTATTTTGACTCTCTGAAATATTTTTAATAACATCTGAACCACTCACTGTCTTTAAAACTGGATAAGAATTATCTTTAATTTCTCCCAAATAGCTAATGAAGTATGGGAGTAAATCTTGAGTGCTACAATATCTTCCTTTTTCATCAATTGCCGCAATCCTATCACCATCTCCATCAAATATAATTCCTAAACTTCTTCCTTCATTTTTTGAATTTTTAATAAGTATTTGATTTAAATCATCTAGATAATTTAATAGAGGTTCAGGAGGTTTTCCTCCAAAAAAAGGGTCTTCATCTTTTCTGATTTCTGAAACTACTTCAAAATCATTGGAAGCAAAAATCTCAGCCATACAATTTGCAGCTGAACCATGCATAGAATCTACAAAAACTCTTATTTTCAATTTTTTCAATCTATTAGAAATAAAGTCAATATCAAAAAGGGATTTAATTCTATCCAAATGAAACTTCTTAATATCTGCCAGCTCGTATGAACCCTCTTTTTTGTCAATTGAATTACCAAGCATTAATTTTTTTTCAATTTCACTTGTAAAAGATTCGTCAACAGAACATCCATTAAAGCTCTTTATTTTCAGACCCAGCCAATTATATGGATTATGACTTGCTGTAATTACTAAGGCTCCTAAACAACTCATTTCTTTGGCATAGAAACTACAAGAGGGTGTTGTAACAAAGCTATTAGATAAAATTGGATCAAAACCACACCCTCTTACAAAAGGAATTATTTGCTTAGCAAATTCACTTGCCATAAATCTGCGATCATATCCAATTAAAATTTTTTTTGAATTAACTTCTTTATAATATTGATAATGCAACTCCTGGCATGCAGCTACAACAACTCTTGAAAGATTGGACAGATTAAAATCAAATCCAATAATTCCTCTCCAACCATCAGTTCCAAATTTTATGTTATCTAGTGTTTCACCAGGCAAATTTAAGAGTTCCTTGATTTCTGTTAATTATCTATATTAATTTATATAAGTAAAATTTAAAACCGATTTTAAAAAATAACTTGAATACCCTTTATTTAAAAAGTTTTATAAGATGCAAAAGAAAAGCATGGCTAGATCTAAAGGGTAATAAATCTTATGAAGTCTGGTCTCCGCATAAAGCAATAGATAAAATTAATCAGTTTCAAATTTTTTCTAAATTATGTGATGGTGAAATATATACAGGATTAAAAGCCTGCAAAATTGGTTATCAAGGGGTAATAGGATTAAAAATAAAAGGTACATTTTTCCAAAATATTAACGCCGAGATACATCCGCAATTACTTGTAAAGACTAAAGGTATAAGTAAATGGGGACAATATAAATATCTACCTGCTGTTTATAAGTTAGGCCACAAAACTACTAAAGAACATTTATTCGACTTAGCTTTTAGTTCTATTCTATTGGGAACTTTTCAAGAATCTAAAATTGAAAAAGGATTAGTAATTTCAAGTTTTGGTAATAAAGTTAATGTTGAAGAAATTTATTTAAATAAAAAATTAAGAAAAAAAGTTTTGAATGTTTTAGTAAGTTTGAATGAATCCTTGAGGGGATTTATGCCAGAAATAACTCAAGATAGAAAAAAATGTACTATTTGTTCATGGCAAAAATTCTGTGATAAAGAAGCAAAAGAAAATGGATATCTAACAGATATAGATGGAATAGGATCTAAAACGGCCTCATTACTCAAAATAAATGGGATACCTAATACCCAATCATTAGCTTCGACCAGCGAAAAACAACTTGTGGAGAAATTATCAAAATTTAATGACCAAAAGTATGAAAATGCCTTCAGATTTATAAAGCAAGCACAAACATATATTTCTGGGGAACCATATTGGATTTCCGAAAAAAAGGATCCTTACTTTCTATTAGAAAAAATAGGTTCAGGATTTTTTATATTTGATATTGAGTCAAATCCAGACTATAAGCATGACTTTTTATATGGTTTTTTAATAATAAATAATTTGTTTATAAAAAAAGAAGATATTATTTATGAGCCAATCTTAAATCTTAAAAACAATAAAGGAGAATCTTACAGAAAAATTATTAAAATACTTTTTTCAAAAAAGAAATGGCCAGTTTTACATTACGGAGAGACTGAAAGAATAGCAATAATTAATATTGCTAAAAACTTAAATTTTAGTCTTGAGCAAATTGATTCACTCACATCAAGGTTTATAGACTTACACACCTTAGTAAGAAAGTCTTGGATATTACCATTAAAAAACTATGGATTAAAAAACGTCTCTAATTGGCTAGGATTTGAATGGGTACAGAAAAATGTTAGCGGATCAAAAGCTCTTTACTGGTGGATTCAATATCAAATAACAGAAAACGAATTATTTTTAAAAAAAATTATCCAATATAACAAAGATGACTGTTTGGCTACTCTACATATTGCGGAATTTTTAATCAAAAATCAATTAAATAAAAATTGATCCTACAGATTTATTTATAATTATTTTTCCAAAAATTTCTGAATAAAAATAACTTTCTTCTTTTAAATATCTTCTTTTTATCATTGCTAAGCCTTTAATTTGAGAATCTGATTTAACAATACTAGTGATTTTGCCTACAGAAATTTCTTTGGCAGAATTTGTGTAAAAATTTTTATCTTCAGCTTCTAAATTAAAATTTGAGTTAATTGATTGCCAAACTCTTATTTCCTGTTTTAAAGAAGAAACATTTTTTATTTTTGACATTGTTTCTTGTCCTAAATAACAACCTTTATCAAAATCTATAAGATCTTTCAATCCCAGCTCGAGAGGATTATTTTTTCCATTTATTTCCATATCTAAAGAGGGTATTGCCTGATTAACTTTCCAAAGTTTTAAATCACTGGAATTGAGTAAATTTAGTTTATTTTTATATATTTCAAATTCTTGATCGTCTTTTTTAAAGAAAATAGGTTGGTAAGTTCTCCATGAACTAGATTCATCAATTTCCTGAATTCTATTAATCAAGAAAGGTTCACTTAACAGTACATCATCTGCTGGGAAAATAATTTGATTAAAGTAATCAATTATTTGATTTGTGTTTCCCGCTAAGATAATTACTTCTAAGTTTCTTTCTAAAAAAATAATTTCAATTAATGACCTTAAAACTCCATTTGGAGTTAACCAACAAGTTTTAATGACTTTATTCTCTGAATGTAGAATATTACCAGTTGTTATTCCATTTAAAAATTTTCTGGCATCTTTTCCAGTGACAGAAAAACAATCAAATTTTTCAAGCCAGAAATTTTTTTTAATATCTTGCATATTGAGATAATTATAAAAAGTCTTTTATGGTAAAAAGACTTTTTAATTTGACATTTTCATCATCAAGAGCTTGATATCCCCCTTCTTGTCTATCAACTATAGACAAAACTTCCTCAACAATATAATTATTTTCACGTAACTTTTTTATTGCCTTTATTACTGAACCAGCAGTAGTAACTACATCCTCTAAAACAGATACCAAAGTTCCTTTTTCTAAGAGAGGGCCCTCTATTCCAGCCTTAGTACCGTAACTCTTTATTTCTTTCCTAATTATTAAACCATTAAGGTATTGGCCTTGCGAAGCTGCTTTGACGATTAATCCACTTACAAGAGGATCTGCACCTAAAGTCATTCCTGCAACTGCTTTTGACCTTGAGTCTTTTAAATCTAAAAATAAATCACTTATTAAGTTTAGACCTTCGCCATTTAAGGAGACCGGTTTACAGTTTAAGTAATGACTGCTTTTTTTACCGGAAGATAAAGTGAATTCTCCCTTTTTATAAGATTTTTCAAATAACTGTTTTAACAATTTGGCTTTATTTAAATCATACTTTTCCGAAAAATGGCCCATTAGTAAAAGTTAAATTTATATTTAAAGATTAGAAGAAAAAGAAGAAATCTCACAAAAACTTACTAATAAGATGTTTTTTGAAATATTATTTTTATATTGTATATTTAAATTCGATGTAATTAAAATTACATCAGCTTCCTTGGGGGTGTAGCAATCTGGTGAATGCACCAAACTCATAATTTGGCTAAGGCGAGTTCGATCCTCGCCACCCCCATTATTCATTTGTCATTGAATGAAAATAACTCTACTTTTATTTCTTTTATTTCTCCCAGCTTTTTTCGCAGCAAGTGAACTCTCTTTTTTATTGATAAGGCCTAGTAAAGTTTTAAGGCTAATAGAGGAAAAAAAGAAAGGAGCATTTTCAATTTTAAAAATTCAAAAACGATTTAGATCTTCCTTAATTGCTTCTCAATTTGGAGTAACAATTTCATTAATTGCAATTGGATGGCTTAGTAATAGTGTGGCAAATGATTTTTGGAAAAGAAATATTTTGCCAAATAGATTTTATGATCTTCTATTATTTTTATTTGTAGTTTTAGTTGTTACTTTGGTCTCTGGACTAATTCCTAAGGCACTAGTAATTAACAATCCAGAATCTGCTGCATTAAGGTTAACCACCATATTCGATGCAGTTAGAAAAGGTATGCAACCTATAGTCACGATAATCGAATTCTTTGCAAGCGCCTGTTTAGGTTTATTCAATCTAAATAACAAATGGGATTCTTTAAATTCAGGTTTATCCGCAGGAGAATTAGAAACTCTTATAGAAACAGATAATGTTACAGGTTTAAAGCCAGATGAGAAGAATATCCTTGAAGGAGTTTTTGCTTTAAAAGATACCCAGGTTAAAGAAGCAATGATTCCAAGATCTGAAATGGTAACTTTGCCAAAAAACATAACCTTTTCAGAACTTATGAAACAAGTTGACAAAACTCGACATGCACGCTTTTTTGTGATTGGCGAGTCTTTAGATAATGTCTTAGGTGTATTAGATTTACGGTATTTAGCTAAGCCAATATCAAAAGGTGAAATGGAAGCAGATACATTATTGGAGCCCTTCCTTTTACCAGTAACAAAAATAATAGAAACATGCTCTTTAGCAGAAATATTACCAATAGTCAGAGACTACAATCCTTTCTTACTAGTAGTTGATGAACATGGAGGAACAGAGGGGCTCATAACTGCAGCTGATCTAAATGGAGAAATAGTTGGAGAGGAAATGCTAAATAATAGAATTTATTCGGATATGAAAATGTTAGATAATTTCTCTAAAAAATGGTCAATAGCTGGAAAATCAGAAATTATAGAAATCAATAAAAAGTTAGGATGTTCTATTCCAGAAGGTGCAGACTACCATACACTTGCTGGATTTCTGTTAGAAAAATTTCAAATGGTTCCAAAAATTGGCGACGTTTTAGATTTTAATAACATTAAATTTGAAGTTATTTCCATGTCAGGACCAAAAATTGATCGTGTTAAAATAATTTTCCCCAATAGCAAAATGTGGCTTCCAATAGAGGATAATAATACTTAATATAAAGATTTAAAGTTATGGAACCAACCTCATCGCCCGTAAAGGTTGGAGTCATAGGTATAGGAAATATGGGCTGGCATCATGCTCGTGTACTTAGTTTACTCAAAGATGCAAATCTTATTGGAGTTGCAGATCCAAATGAAGAGAGAGGCAGATTAGCTGTTGAGCAATTTGAATGTGAATGGTTCGGAGATTATAAGGACTTAATTCCTAAAGTTGATGCTATTTGTATCGCTGTCCCAACACTCCTACATCAAAAAGTAGGACTAGATTGTCTTAAAGAAGGTACCAACGTTCTAATTGAAAAACCAATTGCAGCTAACGAGTTAGAAGCAAAATCTTTAATAGAAGCGGCTAATAAAAGTAATTGTCTATTACAAGTTGGGCATATTGAAAGATTTAATCCTGCTTTTAGAGAATTAAATAAAATAGTAAATAATGAAGAAATTGTTGTTTTGGAAGCAAGAAGGCATAGTCCTCACGCAGATAGAGCAAATGATGTATCAGTAGTAATGGATTTAATGATTCATGATATAGATCTTATTTTAGAGCTTGTAAACTCAAAAATACAAAAATTAGCAGCTGTTGGAGGTAGGAATAGCAAAGGATTAATAGATTATGTCAACGCTACTTTAGTTTTTAAAAATAATGTTATTGCAAGTTTAACCGCTAGCAAAATGAGTCACAAGAAAATTAGAAGTTTAAGTGCTCACTGCCAAAATGGTTTAGTAGAAACTGATTTCTTAAATCACTCTTTACAAATCCATCGAAAGTCTCATGAATCATACACAGCAGAGCATGGTGAATTAGTTTATAGGAATGATGGATATGTGGAAGAAGTTAGCACAACTTCCATTGAGCCACTTTATGCAGAATTGGAACATTTTCTCAAATGTGTTCAAGGGAAAGAAACCCCTGAGGTAGATGGTGAGCAAGCCTCAAGAGCTTTAAAAATTGCTGATTTTATAGAGTGTGCTGTAGAAAATTCTGGAGATGCTATTTTACTTGAAAATCCCTTTTAAAGCTAACTATCTAAAAGAAAAGAATTTTATTTAAATCCAACTGCAGCTTGCCAAACAAATACCAATAAAAAGAAAAATAAAGGTATAAGTGGAAGAACATCAACAGTTGGAGCGAAAGCCTTGTAAGCCTCTGGAAGTTCAGCGAATGTATTAAATAGAATGAGCACTTTTTAATAATTAATTATGATAAGACGTTACCACGTATGGTGAGCAATAGAGGATGTTTTCCAAGGAGCGAAATCAATTGTAAAACAATTATCTTTAATTGCATTAGAAATGGCATTGGTAAATCTTATTAAATAAGCAATATTATGCAAGCTTATGAGAGTGAGGCCTAATATTTCATCATTTCGTATTAGATGATGCAAATATGCACGAGAGTAGGACTTGCAGGTTTCGCATCCACAAGTTTTGTCAATAGGAGAAAAGTCATTTTTAAATCGAGCATTGCGCAAATTCAATCTTTCATCATTAAAGAATGCAGTTCCATGTCTTCCCAATCTTGTAGGTAAGACACAGTCGAATAGATCGAATCCTTTTGCAACAGCTAAAGAAATTTCACTAAAAGAGCCAATTCCCATTAAATATCTTGGTTTATTTCTTGGTAAGAATTTTGGGACAAAATTAATTACACTATGTATTTGTTCGACTGACTCTCCAACACTAACCCCTCCAACTGCTATTCCAGGGAGATCAAAAGAGCTTATAAATTTAGCACTATTTTCTCTTAATTGAGGGTACTTCCCTCCTTGAACTATTCCGAATAGTGCTTGATTAGATTTCTGATGAGTTTCAACACATTTTTGCAACCACAAATGAGTTCTTTGTAAAGAATCCTGGATATCATTTTCGTTGGCTGTGTGCGGGGGACAATGATCAAAAGCCATTGCAATATCAGAACCAAGATCCATTTGTATCCTCATTACTTTTTCAGGTGACAAAAAAACATGACTACCATCTCTAGGATTTTTAAATTCAACCCCTTTATTGGAAATATTATTCAATTTTGCCAAACTAAAAACTTGATATCCACCTGAATCAGTAAGAATAGGCTTAGGCCAATTCATGAATTTATGTATGCCACCAGCTTCTTTAACCAGTTTTTCTCCAGGTTGCAAATGAAGATGGAAGGTATTAGAAAGAATCATTTCTGATCCTGTAGAGGCTAACTGTTTTGATGAAATACCTTTAACTGTACCCAAAGTACCCACAGGCATAAATCTAGGAGTATTTACTGGACCATGAGAGGTATGAAATATACCAGTTCTTGCATCTGTTTTACTGCAATTTGATGTAATTTCAAATTCGAACACGATTAGTCATAAAAATTTTATTCCTTTTTTATAAATCTAACCTATTATTTAATATTGAAGCTATTTTATCTCATCAAAAAAAATTTAATAAAAAATTTGGCAGGATCTTGGATTTTCTACACGACATTTCCAAAGATTCCTCTAATAAATCCCGAATTTAAAAATATTGCGCAATTTGCGCCACCCATTGGATTTTTTATTGGAATAATACAGAGTTGTATCTTTATTGTTTTAAGAGAAAATTCTTGGTCCATTTATCCATCAGCATTAATTTGTTTAGCTTCTGGATATTTAATAACTGGTGGTCTACATCTTGATGGCTTAATCGATACTTTTGATGGTATTTTTGCTGGCAAAAAGAAACGTTTAAAAGCTATGAAAGACAGTAAAGTTGGATCCTTTGGCGTTCAATCTTTGGTTTTTATAACTTTGATTCAGATTGCTTGCATATTGAAGATTCAAAACCAAATAATTATTGTTTTACCAATATGTTTTTTTTGGGGAAGATTTTCAAATTTAATTTTTATAGAAAAGTTTAAATATATTAGTTATAAGAAAAAATCTATTAGTCATAAAAAGTTTTGGAACGGATTTAAGCAAGAATCTTTGATTTCTATTATTTTTCTTTTAATCTTTATTATCCTTCGATTAGTTTCAATTACATCTCAGGCAATATTAATTAAATTTGTATTTCTTATTTTGATTGGTATTTTTTTAAGTTATTTTATTCCAAATATAATAGGGCATAAAATTGGAGGTTTCAATGGCGATGCCTGTGGCGCAAGTGTCGTACTTGTAGAAACTGCAATGTTGTTCATGCATGGAATTCTTTTGTAGGAAGTTCTAAATAGAAAATATTTTTCTTCTTAAGATTTTTCAATTCCTCATCATCATTAATTGAGGACTTTTCAATTAACTTTAAGTCTCCCCCAATTTGTTGTGCTAACTTCCTCGCTAAAAAAAGTCCCACCCCAGTGCCATCCTTCTTCTTAGAAGAAGATCCTCTAAAACCTTTTTGAAAAATTTTTTCATTTTCATTTTTTGATATTTTTTTACCATCATCAAATATGCAAAGACCCTTACTCGTAATAGTGATTCCGATCTCAGAATCTTTTTGAGCGTATTTAAAAGCATTTTCTAATAAATTTGCAACGATCTCAGCAATTACGACATACTTTGCCTTTACTGGTGATAAAGTCCAATCTGGCCAAAGAGTAGGTTCAGTCCAATCTCTATTCTCTAATTTCGCATTGGCTTCACCTCTTTCTAAAATTGGCCTCAATAAACTCTGAATAGTTATTACCTTTTTATTATCTAGATTTGGGGGCAACAATAATCTTTCTTCTCCTATTTCTAAAGGGAGTTGAATAGGTGCATTTAATTTTTCAAAAGAATCCATATATTTATTAATTTGTTTTTGCTCAATCATCATACGTTCGACTATTTCAATAGAATCATCATCTGAACCTAGTCTTTTTATTAGTAATTTTGCATAAGTTCTTAGAGCAGCCAATGGGTTCCTTAATTGATGAATTATGACATTAACTTGATTTTTCAAATAATGGATTTCCTCATTTTTATTTTGACGTTCTAATTCAATAGAAACACATCTAGCTAAAGATATAGAAAGTGCTTTTAATCTACTATCAAGAGATAGTGGCCAATCCCCCCCTTTCAAATCAGTCTCTACCCTAAGAACACCAAGTAGAATATCGTTTTCTTGCAGGGGATACCATCTTCTGTTGGGAGAAGAAACTTTTAGAGAAGGATCATCTTCTATTGATATTAAAAACCTATCAAGTTGTGGCCATTGACCAATCATTTCAAAAGTTGCTTTGGTTCCTTTTTTTGCTGAGGCTAGATACATAACTAAATGAGTCACTCCCATTGAGCAACCAAAACTCTCTAGCTGTTTAATGATTAGTTCTTCAAATTTTTTAGAGAGATTCATAATTGATAAAATTTTGAGTAATTTTTCAGAAAAAACTTGAAAAGGCTTGTAAAATATGAAAAAAGTATTAAGATATATAAAGAGGTCTGACATTTGCCAGCCTTAAATATGAACATTTGATCATATTTTAAGCTACATCAGAGGTTGATGGGTCCTCTATGTAATTTGAAGTGAATTTAAAATCACAGATATAAGATTAGTAAAATAAATACGACTAATCTAATTAATAATTTCAGGAGTACCAATCAATGTCAAAAAAAAGAAAAAGAATCAGCAGAAGAAGATTGGCTGGTCAAAGAGTAATGGCACATGTACCTATTTATCATATCGAAACCGGGAAACATAAACCAGTAACAGCTGCGAGAAGATTTATAGCTGAAAATGCCTTGTTTGCACCATCAGTTTTCAACGTTCGAAGGAATGAGCATACCACTGATAGGTTTTTCTGGGGAGAAAAAGGTTTGTTTAGTGCCCAATATGCTGAAGAAAATCATTTTCTATTCCCATCACTAAAAGTCGTGGTTGAAGGAATTGGTGAAGAAAAAATATTTGAGGGTCTTGAACTTACTGCAGATGATTGGGAAGAGATTGAAGAATACGAATATGCTTTTGTTTAAAAAAAATTACTCGTCTTTGAACTGATAAAGTCAATTAAACTTGAGTCAATCTGATGGAATCCTTCAAATTCTATTAATTTACAAAACTTAGAAGACTTACTTTTTACCGTTTCATAAATAATTCTAGAGGCATCTATAGGTACTACGTCATCAAATACCCCATGACTAATAATTAATGGTGGGGAATTTTCTCCTGGAGCCCAGTTTGGGTGAGGATAACCACTGCAAGCTACAATTAATCCTAAATTTAATTTAAATCCTGCATCAATTGCCATCGCTGCTCCCTGAGAAAAACCTAGCAAAATTGTTTTTCCCAGTGGAATCTGATCAGTATCAAATTTTTTTAATGTAACTAAAAGTTTATTTACTTCAACCTCAGCCCCATTCCAATCATGCGGGTATAATCCATACCACTGTCTTCCCTGACCACTTGGATGCAATATAGGGGCTCTCAAAGAAATTACCTCGAAGTCAAAATTAATTTTATCTGTAATCTCCTTTCCAAGTGTTAAAAGGTCATCTGCATCAGCTCCCCAACCATGTATCAAAACAATTCTATGAGTTGCTGTTTGAGAGCTAATCGAAACAAATTCATGATCGATATCGTATTTCATGTTTATATTCTTAAGTAAGCAAACTTTCCCATAATGTCATCATTAGCCTTAGTAAGTGTCTCTGATAAAGAAAATATTATCCCATTTTGTAAAGAATTGGTAGAAAAATTTAATTATAAAATTCTATCAAGTGGAGGAACTGCAAAACATTTAATTGAGGCAAAAATTCCAGTCATTAAAGTTACAGATTTTACTAATTCTCCAGAGATCCTCGGAGGTAGAGTTAAAACTCTACATCCAAAAATACACGGAGGAATATTAGCTAAAAGAACTGATGAGGATCATAAAAAAGACATTGAAGCAAATGATCTTGAATTAATTGACTTGGTAGTTGTCAATCTATATCCTTTTAAGAAAACTGTTGAAAAGGGATCAAAATGGGAAGATGCTATTGAAAATATTGATATCGGTGGGCCATCAATGATTCGTTCTGCAGCTAAAAATCATAAAGACGTTTCCGTTTTGGTAGATCCTAGTCAATATCATGAATTTCTTGAAGAAAGTAAAAAAGGCGATTTAAAGGAGTCATATAAAGCGAAATTAGCCTTTGAAGCTTTTCAGCACACAGCTGACTATGACTCTGCAATATCTAATTGGATAAGTAAAGAGAGAGGTTTACAATCTTCCAGATATATTGAATCTTTTCCATTAATCAAAACATTAAGATATGGAGAAAATCCTCATCAGAAGGCTCATTGGTATGGTTTAAGTAATATTGGATGGAACTCAGCAGAACAATTACAAGGTAAAGAGTTGAGTTACAATAACCTATTGGATCTTGAATCGGCGCTTTCAACAGTTTTAGAATTTGGCTATGAAGAAAAAGATGATCTTAAAATAAATAGATTTGCTTCTGTAATTTTAAAACATAATAATCCATGTGGCGCCTCTTTAAGTAATTCAGCCTCGCAAGCATTTATGAATGCTTTGGAATGCGACTCAGTTAGTGCATTTGGAGGAATAGTTGCTTTCAATTCAAATGTAGATAGTAAAACGGCAACCAACCTCAAAAATATTTTTCTAGAATGTGTCGTAGCACCATCTTTTGATGAAGAAGCTTTAGAAATTCTAAAAATCAAAAAGAATTTAAGAATTTTAAAGTTATCAAAAAATATACTTCCAAAAAAGAACCAAACTTCTACTAAATCAATAATGGGAGGATTACTAGTTCAAGATACAGATAATAGTGAAGACAAAACTAAAAGTTGGGTTTCAGTAACCCAAAATAATCCAAATAATCAGATGAACTTAGATCTAGATTTTGCATGGAAAATTTGCAAACACGTAAAATCAAATGCCATTGTTATTGCAAAAGATCAAAAAACTATTGGAATTGGAGCTGGACAAATGAATAGAGTAGGAGCCGCAAAAATTGCACTAGAAGCGGCTAAAGGAATTTGTTCTGAAGCTGTTTTAGCCAGTGATGGGTTTTTCCCTTTTGCAGATACTGTAGAACTTGCTAATGAGTACGGAATAAAAGCTATTATTCAACCTGGAGGAAGTTTAAGAGATCAAGAAAGTATCGATATGTGTAATTCAAAAGGTATATCAATGATATTCACACAAAAAAGACATTTTTTACATTAAGTTAAGTTGATTTTGGGTAATATGTAATTTTGTTAGTTTTTCTAAATAAAGAAAGTCTACCAGGACCAGCACATAAAAAGTAGAGAGAAATAGCCCCGTAAATAAATGACAATTCAAATGCATAGTTATGACCCTCAACTACTGCCAGAGGAAAACCTTCCAGTCCAGTATCTAGGAGATGAAAATAAACAGCGAAAGCCATTGTCGAAAATAGGCCAAGAGAAGAAAGCCTAGCAAAAATTCCCACAGCCAATCCTAGTGGACAAACTAATTGAGTAATAGCCGCTCCAAAAGTCCAAATAACAGGATCACCTGGTAAAAATGGGAAATATTTACCAACTACAAACTCGGCAAAACCCTGAGGATCTTGTAGTTTCTCTAGGCCATGATGGATCATTAATGCACAAAAACCAATACGCAAAACAAAAATTGACAGTTCTCCAAGGATATTTACTTCTGAACCTGAGGATGAATTAGCAACTACAACCTCAACTTTTTGAGGAGCTTTTGTTCTATTCATACTGGCTGTTTGAACCTGATTAGTCTGTGTTTTGTCTTCCATACTTCATAAAGTTTTCATTATTCTAGTTAATAAAGTAGATCTTTAGGAAATATCTGAGTAATAAATTAAAAAAAATAAGCAAAGTTTTTAATAATATTTCAAATTTAAGAAGCTATATCAATTAACTTTTCAATAACATCTGCAACAACCTTGTCAGGAGTTGATGCACCTGAGGTAATTCCAACATTAATTTTTCCAGAAGGTAAAAAATTATTTTTAAGTTCTAAATCTGATCCTAGTGGTTTATGTAATATTGAGTTTTCTTCAACTGATATCCTCTCAGGGGTATCTATATGAAAAGAAGAAATTTTTTTAGTTATTGCGATCTCTTGTAAATGAGTAGTATTGGAAGAATTGAAGCCTCCTATAACAACAAGAATATCAAGGTCTTCGTCAACTAAAGAAAACATTGCATCTTGTCTTTCTTCAGTTGCATCACAAATTGTATTAAACGCTAAAAAGTGACTATTTATATTCTCGGGTCCAAATTTTTTTAACATCGTTTTTTCAAAAACTTTTCCAATTTCCTCAGTCTCGCTTTTGAGCATAGTTGTCTGGTTAGCAACTCCGACTCTATCTAAATCTTTATCAGGATCAAATCCATTAGAACAAGCTTTAGCAAATTTGTTAATAAACTCGTTTCTATTTCCTCTACCAAGAATATATTCAGATACGTAATTTGCTTCTTCCAAATCAAGCACAACTAAATACTTTCCTGCAAATGAGCTAGTAGCAAGAGTCTCTTCATGCTTGAATTTTCCATGAATTATAGAGGTGAAAACATGTTTTTTATGTTTCTCAACAGTATGCCAAACCTTAGAAACCCAAGGACAAGTAGTATCTATGATATGACATCCTTTCTCATGAAGGAGTTTCATTTCTTGAACAGTAGCCCCAAAAGCAGGCAATATAACCACATCGCCATTAGAAACTAACGAAAAATCTTTGATTCCATTTTTAGCTGAAATGAATTTTACATTCATTTTTCTTAAATGATCATTGACGGAGGGGTTATGAATTATTTCGTTTGTTATCCAAATATTCTCATTAGGGTAATGTCTCCGAGTTTCATAAGCCATTGCTACAGCTCTTTCAACTCCCCAACAAAAACCAAAGGCTTGAGCCAACTTGATATTTAATCTGCCATTATTATAAGTAAAACCATTATCTCTTATAGAACTTATCAAATCACTTTGGTAAGCTTCTTCTAGAGCTTGAGCTCTTTTAGTTGGAGAATCGAAACCTCTTCTATTGTATCTATCAGAATGATGAAGAGATCTTCTAAAAGCTTGTGTATCCATTGGCTAATTTTACAACATTTTTAATAATTTATTGCAAAAAAAAAGAAACCTGACATAAGTCAGGTTTCTAAAATCAATTTTAGATTTGATTATTTAGCAGATGCAAAGTCTGGATATGCTTCCATTCCGTGCTCTCCTATATCTAGGCCTTGAGTCTCTTCCTCTTCAGATACTCGAATACCACCGAATAGTCCTCCGATGATAGACCATGCTATCCAACATGTAACTATTGTCCAAATTGCATAACATCCGGCACCGAACGCCTGAACAAGTAATTGGTTGATTCCACCGCCGTTAAAAAGTCCTATACCAGCAGCGCCAGGATCCATTCCTTCTACGCCCCAAAGACCAATAACAACAGTTCCCCAAACTCCACAAACACCGTGAACTGAGAATGCACCAACTGGATCATCAATCTCTGCAGCATCTAATGCAGCTACTGCAAAAACAACAATGATTCCACCTACTGCACCTGCAACCCAAGATCCAACAAAAGTCATGTTTCCACAACCTGCAGTTATACTTACTAAACCAGCAAGAATACCGTTGATAATCATAGTTAAATCTGGTTTTCCTGAAGTCAAGGTAGATAAAACAGTTGCAGCAATAGCTCCACCTGCGGCAGCAAGTGTTGTTGTTACTGCCACGTATGCAACATATTCATCCATAGCAAGTTCGGAACCAGGGTTAAAGCCATACCAACCAATCCAAAGAATTAGGGCACCTAAAGTGGCTATAGCCATGCTGTGGCCAGGCATTGCTTGCGCTTTACCATCAACATATTTACCTATCCTTGGCCCGAGCATCATCGCTCCAACTAATCCGGCCCAACCACCTACTGAGTGAACAATAGATGAACCAGCAAAGTCGATAAAGCCAAGACCTCCTAAGAAGCCATCGCCATTCCATTGCCAGCTACCAGAAATAGGGTAGATGATACCTGAAAGAACAATTGCAAAAATAACAAACTCACCGAATTTAACTCTTTCCGCAACTAATCCAGAAACAATAGTTGCTGCAGTTCCAGCAAAAGCTGCTTGGAAAAGGAAATCAACTGAAGGAACTAAACAACCGGTATTGCCTTCAGCAGCACATGCAAGAGCGCCAGAAGGATCAGGATCGAAAAATAGTTGATTAAAGAAGAAAAATCCTCCTAATTGTGAATCCCCATACATTAATGAGTATCCAATAAACCAATAAGCAGTTACAGCAAGTGCAAAAACAAATAGGTTTTTAGCGAGAATGTTAACAGCGTTTTTAGATCTACACATGCCGGCTTCAACCATGGCGAAACCTGCGTTCATGAAGATCACAAGAATAGTAGCTATGAACAGCCATAAGTTGTCAGCTAAGAAGGACGCAGCCTGAGGACCTGTTAAGTCTCCGAGACCAGGACCAGCTTTAGCCGCAAAAGTGAATATACTTAAGCCGAAAAGAGCTACTGGAACAGTGGCAAGCCAAATCAAAGATTGATTTGTCCTAAAACCACGGATGCTGCGCAGGAGAAGCATGGGCCCTTCAAGAAGACTAGCTTCCTGAAGAGTCTTTCTACGTCCTGGCCGCGAATGCAAAGCAGTGGTCATAAATAATTTTAATTGTCAAAAAAAACAGTATTGAACTGTTTCCTTTCATATATAATTTTGCTCAAAAAACTTATCAGTGTCTAGTAGTCGTTGTTACCAATTTTATAGTTGCACCCCAAAACTATATTTGTTAAATTAAAAATTATTTTTTTTTGGAATTTCAAAATATCAACTTATTTATTTATTTTAAAGGCTTAATTCCATTCCATGTTATGTGGTCTTGGTGAAATTCAAAACAACATGGAATAGATATCATTCCTGCACTTAAAGATTGTCTAAATAGATTGCCATACAAGGGATCTGCATCATCTCCAGGTGCAAAAAAACAAGCGTCTTTTCTCGTAATACAAGGTACTAAAACACTTTTACTTTCAGGAATTAATTCCTTTAATTCTATGAGGTGTTTTTGACCTCTTTTGGTTACTGTATCTGGGAATAGAGCTACATTTTCTTTAATCCAGGTCGTATTTTTAACCTCTATGAAAATGTTACGTTTATCAGGATTTGAAGATTTTGGGGTTAAAAAAAAGTCAATTCTGCTTTTTTTATCTTTTCCATAAGGAACTTCAGATTTAATTGTCTCTATTTCTCCAATTATTTCGTTTAGCAAATTTTTCTCAATAACCTTTTTGATTAACTTATTTGCAAATAGTGTATTAATACCTACCCAGACCTCCTCATTTTTTGCGTCTAAAACACATATCTGTTCCCAAGTAAAAGGTAATTTTCTTTTTGGAGATGGGGAAACACTTATTCTTACTTTTGCTCCCTCACTCAAAAGTCCCTTCATTGGGCCTGTGTTAGCACAATGAGCCGTTACTACCTCTCCACTCTCTAATTTAATATCTGCAAGAAACCTTTTGTACCTCTTGATTAAAACCCCTTCAATTAATGGATCAAATTCAATTATCCGATGATTCATAAATATGTCGTTAGTTAAAAATCAAATATAATTGAAACTTAAACTTCTTGAAAAATTTAGACAAACCCAGATGCATTCATTTTTAAAAAATAATTTTTTTTCAATTTCGTTTGCTACTAGTCTTAGTAAATTAGCTGGATGTATAAGACAAATACTTATAGCTTCTGCTTTTGGGGTTGGGGTAATATACGACGCATTTAATTATGCCTATATAATTCCTGGTTTCTTACTAATAATCGTTGGAGGGATTAATGGTCCCTTACATAACGCAGTCGTTGCAGTACTAACTCCCCTTAACAAAAAAAATGGAGGGATTGTTTTAACTCAAGTAAGCATAAAACTTTCAATATTATTATTCATTTTAGCTATATTGATTTACTCAAATTCCAGTTTATTAATTGAATTATTAGCCCCCAATTTAAGTTACGAAGCTAAATCTGTTGCCACTTACCAACTAAAAATTCTTACACCTTGTATCCCTTTATCCGGATTCATAGGTTTAAGCTTTGGCGCCTTAAATTCCCAAAGAAAATTCTTTTTATCAAGTATAAGTCCAGCAATAACAAGCATAACTACTATTTTTTTTATTTTATTTAGTTGGATTTTTAACCAAGAAAATATATCTTCTCATTTTTTTACTTATACGGGATTACTAGCTTTTGCAACTTTGACAGGAACTTTAATTCAGTTTGTTGTTCAAATTTTGGAAATAAATAAAATCGGTCTCTTGAGATTAGATTCAACCTTCAGTTTATTTAAAGATGAAGAGAAGAGGATTTTCAAATTAATTATTCCAGCATCTATCTCATCAGGTCTCAGTCAAATTAATGTTTTTATAGATATGTTTTTCGCTTCAAGTTTTCAAGGAGCAGCATCTGGACTAGCTTACGGAAACTTTCTTATACAAGCCCCATTAGGCATATTATCTAACTCTTTGATTTTGCCATTACTTCCAAAATTCTCTAAATTGAAAAGTGATAAAGACAATAGAGGTCTCCAAAAAAAATTGATATCTGGGATAGAGTACTGTTTCTTAACAACTATTTTTTTAACCGGATTTTTCATAACATTCAATAATCAAATCGTACAATTAGTTTTTCAAAGAGGATCTTTTGATTATTCAGCGGCTTTAAAAGTAAAGAATATATTAATTGCTTATGCAGTTGGCATACCCTTCTATCTTTATAGAGACTTATTAGTAAGAACTTACTATTCAATAGAAGAAACAAACTTCCCTTTTAAGACTTCATTTGCAGGGATAATATTTAATATTTTTTTTGATTGGTTTTTAATTGGGGCCCCAATAAAGAATTTTGGGAACCTTTCACCATATAATTTTGGAGTTGTAGGAATAATTTTATCTTCAGTAATAGTTAACTTTATAGTTTGTATTTTGCTTTCTTTTAATCTGCGAAATGAAGATATCCATTTGCCTAACTTGGATTTATTGAAAAAAATTAGCCTCATGTTATTAGCAGCATTTATGGATAGCACACTTTGTTTTACTATTCTCAAAACTACAAATAACTTCAATTCAAATCTCGTCAAATTTTTATTATTAATATTTGGATCTTTAATTTTTTTTGTAATTTATTTTTTACTTACAAAATATCTGAAAGTAAATAAATTTAAAGTTTATAGAAAAAAGATTTAGTTTTCAAAAAAACTTTCCAAAATCTCCTCTAATTCTAAAATTTGTGAGGAAGTGATTAAGTTAATAAGTGGAATACTGTTAACACCATCCCCTACTTTTACATTTATTGCTTTCAAACTTATTTTTGCAGCCTCCAATGGGCCTTGATCTTTATTGCTGATACATTCAATAGCAAGATATCTGGCTAGGCCAGCATCTCCAAGATATAAATTCCACTTTTCTATTTTTATAAAAAACTTTTCTGAAATAATATTTTCTAGATCACTTATTCGCATCTGAGAGTCCATAAATAAAAATTGATTTAAGTTGATTGTTTTGAAGTATCTTTAGGTTTTTTTATAATTACAAAAAATAAATGGGAGGCCAAAAGAACTGACCAGAAAATTAAAAAATTATTAAAAAAAGCAATTTCATATTTAATTTCTTTTAAAAGCCAAGTGCCACTTACAATCGCAGTAAATATCATGCAGTGAATAACAAAATTTACTATTCGAGAAAAATGTTTGTAGATGGGATCTTCTGAATCACCATTTCCGTACCACTTTATAGGCATATTAATAATTAGATTGTTAATAATAGATATTTTACCCGAAATCTAGTTGACTAAGAGACCCTGAAACAGAGATATTACATAATTATGCGCCTGTAGCTCAGTGGATTAGAGCACCTGACTACGGATCAGGGTGTCGGGAGTTCGAATCTCTCCAGGCGCGTTTAAAATTATGAAATATTCTTTTTATATTTTTCTAAAAAATATCGTCTATATTATGGGTATTACTTATCAAATTCAATGAATATTCTTCAAAATCTTAAAGAAAGTGATCCAGTAATATCCAATTTTATCAACTCTGAAAAAAATAGGCAGGAAACTCATCTTGAGTTAATAGCAAGTGAAAATTTCGCATCAATTGCCGTCATGCAGGCTCAAGGTTCCGTCCTTACAAATAAATACGCAGAGGGATTACCTCAAAAAAGATATTACGGGGGATGTGAATTTGTTGATGAAATAGAAGAATTAGCTATTCAGAGAGCGAAAAAATTATTTAATGCAAATTGGGCTAATGTTCAACCCCATAGTGGAGCACAGGCAAATGCTGCTGTTTTCCTAAGTCTACTTAAACCTGGCGACACAATCATGGGGATGGATTTATCTCATGGTGGGCACCTAACTCATGGATCTCCAGTAAATATGAGTGGCAAGTGGTTCAATGCAGTTCACTACGGTGTAAATATAGAAACTAGTGAATTAAATTTTGATGAAATAAGAGAGATAGCATTAGAAACAAAACCAAAATTGATTATATGCGGATATTCAGCTTATCCAAGAACAATCGATTTTGAATCATTTAGAAATATTGCTGATGAAGTTGGTGCATTCTTAATGGCTGATATTGCACACATCGCCGGTCTTGTAGCAAGTAAACTTCACCCAAATCCAATACCTTATTGTGATGTAGTAACTACAACTACTCATAAAACATTAAGAGGACCTAGAGGGGGACTTATCTTGTGTAAAGATGCAGAATTTGGAAAGAAATTTGATAAATCTGTTTTCCCTGGTACTCAGGGTGGTCCCCTAGAACATATTATTGCCGCTAAAGCAGTGGCATTTGGAGAAGCCTTACAGCCAGATTTCGTTGATTATTCCCAACAAGTAATAAAAAATGCCAAAGTTCTAGCTTCAACTTTAATAAATAGAGGTATTGATATCGTTAGTGGAGGCACTGATAATCATATTGTTTTACTCGATTTAAGAAGTATAAATATGACTGGTAAAATTGCTGACTTGCTAGTAAGTGAAGTCAATATCACTGCAAATAAAAATACTGTTCCATTTGACCCTGAATCACCTTTTGTGACTAGCGGGCTAAGGTTGGGTACTGCTGCTTTAACTACTAGAGGCTTTAATGAGAATGCTTTTACTGAAGTGGGCGAAATTATTGCTGATAGATTACTTAACCCAAATAATTCACTGATTGAAAGTCAATGTAAAGAAAGAGTATTAACCTTATGTAATCGTTTTCCTCTTTATGAAGGCAAACTTGAAGCATCAATTAAATGAATCCTAATTCCAAGGGAGTTGAAATTCTTTCTATTGGAACAGAGCTACTTCTAGGAAATATCGTAAATACAAACGCTAAATGGATTTCTGAACAATTGTCTCAATTAGGCTTAAATCACTTTAGACAATCAACTGTAGGTGATAATTGTGATCGAATTATAAAAGTGATTCAAGAAATATCAAAAAGAAGTAATCTTCTTATTACAACTGGTGGCTTGGGACCTACCCCAGATGACTTAACTACTGAAGCAATAGCCAAATCTTTTAATGTTTCTCTTTCTGAAAGACGGCACTTGTGGGACGAAATTAAACAAAAACTTCCAAACTCCAAGCTCAATGACGATTCCTCTAGCTTAAGAAAACAATGTTTCTTCCCAAAAAATGCTCAAATAATTAATAACCCTAGGGGCACTGCCCCAGGAATGATATGGGAACCAATAAAAGGATTTACTATTCTTACATTCCCTGGAGTACCCAGTGAAATGAAAACAATGTGGGAAGAAACGGCGTATGATTTCATTAAAACCAAATTCTCAGATAGTTATTCCTTTTTTTCAAATACTCTTAAATTTGCAGGCATTGGAGAATCTAGCGTTGCAGAAAAAATTAATGATCTATTAAATCTTAAAAACCCGACTATTGCTCCATATGCAAACTTAGGAGAGGTTAAACTCAGAATCACAGCCAGAGCAAAGAATGAAGTGGAAGCAAAGAAAATTATAAAACCTGTAAAAGAAAAATTAAAAAAAGAGTTTTCAAAGTATATTTTTGGAGAGGATAATGATACTCTTCCTAGCGTTTTAATAAAAGAATTAACCAAGAGGAACCAAACTATTGTTTTTGCTGAATCCTGTACCGGAGGCCTTCTATCTTCATCACTAACATCAATATCAGGCTCATCTCAAGTTTTTCAAGGTAGTATTGTTTCCTATAGTAATGAGCTAAAAAATTCATTATTAAATATTTCTGAAGAAAAACTTACAAAATATGGAGCTGTTTCTGAAGAAGTTTGTGAGGCTATGGCAATTAATGTAAAAGAGAAATTAGGAGCAGATTGGGCAATATCAATCAGTGGAATAGCTGGTCCTAACGGAGGGAATCAAGATAAACCGGTTGGACTTGTCTATATCTCAATTTCAGGACCGAATAATTATATAACTAATATAAAAAAACTATTTAAATCAACCCGAAATAGACTTGAAATTCAAACACTAAGTGTAAATGTCTGTTTGAACAGCCTCAGATTAATCCTATTATCGAATAGTCAGTAACTATTTTTACAAATTGAGTCAAGATACCTTATTTGATAAAGTTTGGGATTTACACAAAGTTTCAAGTCTTCCAGGTGGATCTGATCAAATATTTATTGGTCTTCACCTTATACATGAAGTAACTAGTCCTCAAGCATTTGGTGCTTTAAAAGACAAAAACTTAAAAGTAAAATTCCCTTATAGAACTGTTGCTACTGTTGATCATATTGTACCAACAGACAATCAGAGCAGGCCTTTCAAAGATAATCTTGCTGAACAAATGATTGAAACTCTTGAGAATAATTGCTTAGAACATAAAATAAGATTTTTTAATATTGGTAGTGGTAATCAAGGAATAGTTCATGTAGTAGCCCCAGAATTAGGGTTAACTCAGCCAGGAATGACAATCGCTTGCGGAGATTCACATACCTCAACTCATGGAGCTTTTGGGTCAATTGCTTTTGGGATTGGTACAAGCCAAGTAAGAGATGTTCTTGCTACCCAAACCATAGCCATGAACAAATTAAAGGTAAGGCAAATTTGGTGTGAAAATCAATTATCTAATGGTGTTTATGCTAAGGATTTAGTACTTCATATTATTAATAAACTCGGTGTAAAGGCTGGGGTGGGTTTTGCATATGAGTTCGCAGGGCCTGCGATCAATTCATTATCAATGGAAGAAAGAATGACTATATGCAATATGTCTATTGAAGGAGGAGCAAGATGCGGCTACATAAACCCTGATGAAAAGACCTTTAATTTCATTAAAAATAAATTATGTGCACCAAAAAATGAGCATTGGGAAAAAGCTCTCACATGGTGGGAATCATTAAAAAGCGATGAAGATTCAATTTATGATGATGTAATTAAAATAGATGCTTCTAAAATAGAACCAACCGTTACCTGGGGGATTACTCCGGGCCAAAGTATAGGCATTAATCAACAAATCCCTCTTTTAGATGAATTGTCCCCAAATGACCAATTAGTTGCTAAAGAGGCTTATGAATATATGAGTTTCAAACCAGGACAATCAATAAAAGATATTCCGGTAGAAGTTTGTTTCATAGGCAGTTGCACAAATGGGCGAATCAGTGACTTGAGAATTGCAGCTAAAGTATTAAAAGACAAAAAAGTATCTAAGAATGTAAAAGCATTTGTAGTGCCTGGTTCAGAAAAAGTGGCCAGTAAAGCAAAACAAGAAGGTCTTGATCAGATATTTAAGGATTCTGGATTTGAATGGAGAGAGCCTGGCTGCTCAATGTGTTTAGCAATGAATTCAGATAAGCTAATAGGTAATCAAGTTAGTGCAAGTTCTAGTAATAGAAATTTCAAGGGTAGACAAGGATCTCCTAGTGGAAGGACTCTTCTCATGAGTCCAGCAATGGTTGCTGCTGCTGCAATTAATGGCAAAGTCAGTGACGTTAGAGAATTTATCCACGAATGAAATCAGAGTTTACCCCACCAATTGGAAAAATTTCACATATATATGGTCAATGTATCTCATTAATTGGTAACGACATTGATACTGATCGAATAATTCCAGCGCGTTTCTTGAAGTGTGTTAACTTTGATTCATTGGGTGAATTTGTTTTTGAAGACGATAGAAAAACTTTAAAAGGAAGGCATCCTTTCGACCTAGAGAAAAACAAAAATGCAACAATACTCATTGTTAATAGCAATTTTGGATGTGGTTCCAGCAGAGAACATGCCCCCCAAGCGCTTATGAGATGGGGTATAAAAGCAATCATAGGCGAGAGTTTCGCCGATATTTTTTATAGTAACTGTATTGCGATAGGTATTCCATGTTTTACGCTTTCTAAAAAATCAATACAAGAAATCCAAAACTATAGCGATAATAAATTCTTATTTTTATCAATTGATCTTAAAAATTCCCTAGCAAAATCAAAAGATTTAAATTTTATTCTTGAGATTAAGGAAAGCTCAAGAAAAATGTTCTTATCAGGAGAATGGGATGCCACTTCAACCCTACTTGAGAATGAAAATTTAATTGAAAAAAAATTTAACCAATTACCTTATATAAAATTTAATACTCATTTCTTATAGCTATTTAAATCCAAATAGACTAAAAGAAATTCCTCCTGCTTGATTATGAGGTTGATAAAAAATACCAAATTCGTAGGATCTTTTTTTCCAATTTAAAGAAATTTTGGAATCTATTAATTCACCATAGTCATCTGAATCACTTGTTAAGTTTAAAGTCCCAAAACTTTTGAGAATAATTGGTCCATATAATTGCTGATCAAAATAAATATTTAAGGTGAAGTTCTCATAATTCTGGTCAAATTTAAAAACACTCTCTCCACTATCTAATTTATAGAAAGGAAAAAGACTTATACGAGTATAGTCAAAAGTTTTATTTTTAAAATTACCTAATATTAATTCTGGGCCTATACCTATACCTACATATTCTTGATGAGCTCCATTTTCATAGAAAGAATATGATGCTTCTAATCTTGTATTAAGACTTAAGCCTTTAGTGATTGGTTCAGTAATGTACTTATATGAAATATCAATAGATTTCTTTTCAGGATCTTCAATAGTAATTGGAAATTTCTGATCAAGAGAATAAAACAAATTACCTTTTAGGTTAGTTACCAGATTTTTAGTATTTAAAGCCTCTGCTGTTATGTTAGACAAACCTAAAGATAAAAATTCTGTTTTTTCAATGCCATCAACAATCCAAGTATTTTCTTTTTGCAATTTTGAACCATAACCTGAGTAAATTTCAGCTTCACCCAATGATCCATTCCAAACCCTCTCTCTATAAATCCCGTAAAAGCTTTTATCCCATTTTGAATCTAAAAAATTAATTTCTTTACTTAATTGAGTTTTAAATCTAAATGCATCTGAAAATTTATCAAAATCAAGAGAATTTAAATTCTTATCTATTTCTAAATCCCAATTATTTATTCTGCCTTTTATCTTGGAATTTAGAGCAAAATAATCTTCAAAATTTGCATTTCTCTTAATCTTTTCTGAAGTTATTGATTCGTTCTTTTTCACAAAACTTTTTGTATAACCTTTGAGTGAGCGTTGAAGTAAGAATTGCGGCTCTAAATCAAGAATAAAATCATCAGATATATCTATAGAGTTGAATTTCCTGCCAATAAAGTAACCATCTTTGTCTAAATTTTCATATCCCAAATTCCATCTATTATCTAAGCTAAAGGATTCTCCAGACTTAGTTAGACTTCTATCTCCAAGCCAAAATGGAATAGATACTTTTTCTTCAAAAATTAAATAATTTAAAGATGATTTAAATCGTAATTTGTCCGGTTTAGATAAAACTTCTAATGAATTAATTGCTAATTTAACTTGTTGTAATTCGAGTAAATCATTAGTAAATACAGCCTTCTTACTATTCCATTTGTTCCCATCTATAGTCATTTTATCTGTGAAAAATATCCAATTATCAACCCTGCCAGGAGTATTAACAACTTCCTTTTTGTTTAATTCAAGTAAACTTTCAATCTTATTAAAATCTGAAAGGCTGAAATTTGAGGATAGGTCATCCATTAAGGTATTGGTATTAATAGATCCTTTAACATCTAATAAATATCCTTTTTGACTAATAAAACTATACTCAAGTTGTGAAATTTTAAAAATTTGATCCCCCAAAAACAATTCTATTTGTCCTTTAGCACTAATTGTTTTTTTTGATTTATCGTAAATTAAACTTTCAGCTTTTAAAAGTTTCCCTTTATATTGAACAGATACATTACCTTCTGCATAAATAACATTATTAATTTCAGACTGTTTATCTGATTGAATTATTATCTCTTCTTGCTTTTCAATTAAATCAGCTAAAAGAAGATTTGAATTTTTTTCTTTAAATTTTTCTAGAATATTTTTTTCAAAATTATTATTAATAGATAAGTTGGATAATTTTTTATTATTTAGTATTTTTGAGAAATCTTCTTTAGAAAATAGATGATTATCTTTTTCATTAAGTTTATCTAAATAAGAAGATTTTGCTGGCTGAATAAAATTTATAAATAAAAAAAAAGGAAATATTAATTTTTTAGATATTCCTATATTCAATGTCAATAAATTAAAAAATTAATCTTGAGGACTTTCTAAGTCTTTTCTATTTGGTGTTCTTGTTGGATCACTTGCTAAAAATCCAAAAAGAAAAATTCCTACGAAGAAAAAGACAATAGTGTAAACAGAGATTTTTAAAGCAAGCATGATATGAGAGGCTGAATAGATTTATATCCTATTAAATTTATATTTAAATTATGGTAAAAAGTTTACTTTTTGTATTTTTGGAAAATTTTGAAATACTTTTAGACTTTTAGGAAGACTAATCGTCATGGTCATCCCAAGGATCCGTAAGCTTAGCAGCTTTAGGTCCAAATGCAGTCCAAAGACCAAAACCGGTTAAAGCGAGAAGTAATGCCAGAATTGTTACTGCTATAGATACAGCAGGATCTGGAGCAGATGATAAAGTTTGCATCAATTTTGCTAAGTTTGTAAACAATTTATGTATAAGTTCTTATACAATAGCGAAATAATATCCGATTTTGTGAATTAAACATGGGACAAAAAACAGCCTTGGGAAGTCTTTTAAAAGCAATTGGCAATTCAGGTCAAGGGAAAGTAGTGCCTGGTTGGGGTGCAGTGCCTGTGATGACAGTCATAGGTCTGCTACTTTTGGTTTTCTTAGTTATTCTTTTACAAATTTACAACCAATCTCTTCTATTGCAGGGGTTTTCTGTTGATTGGAACGGAAATTAAATCCTTAAAAACCTCAAAAAAGTTATCTAATTAATTTGAAAATTATCAAATAAATTTCATGGGAATTTTGTTTCAATTTACATTAGTTATAGTTTGATTGAATATTTATAATTCTCAATAAAAAGGGAATAAGAAATACATTATGAATGAAATATATTTAATTGGATTGGGAAATCCAGGTAAAAAATACTCAAATAGTAGACATAATATTGGCTTTTTAGTTCTTGAAAATCTCTCAAAAAAATATAATTCAAATTTTTTGTTAAAGAATAAACTTAAAAGTTTCTATTCGGAATTGAAAATCAATGATTCTATTTACAGATTATTTTTACCAAATACGTTTATGAATAATAGTGGTGATGCTGTTCAAGCAATAGTAGATTGGTACAAAATTAATTTAGATCAGATTTTTATAATAGTGGATGATAAAGATCTTCCCCTTGGGAAAATAAGGTTTAGAAAAAAAGGGAGTTCAGGAGGACATAACGGGCTTAAAAGCATAATTGAAAAATTTAAAACTAATAACTTTAATAGAATAAGAATTGGTATTGGGTCTCCACCATCAATGAATGAAACAAATAAGCTTAATACTATTTCTCATGTATTAGGCAATATATCTTTAGAAGAAAAATCAATATTAGATAAAGTATATAAGAGGGTAATAGAGTCCCTCGAAAAATTAAATACCAAAAAAGAAGAACTTATAATAAATGAGTTAAATTCCTTTGATAAAAAACAAAATTAATAAATGCGTTCAAAACCAGAAACGATAGCCAATCTAAGTATTCAAGAATATTGCTTCTCAAAAAAGCAAATTAATGGAGTTGTGGAAGCTAGTCAATTTAAATGGACTTTTACATGGTCTTTTAATAAAGGGTTATTATTAGTCAATCCTCCCCTTGGGAGAGCTCTAATAGAAGATGCCTTATTAAGATTTTTATTAAAAAAAGATTATGAACTAGAAGCAGGAAATGAATATAAGTTTACAATTTCAGCCAAGTTTTAAAATCAATATTTTGATGCAAATTAAACTTAATTTTGCAATAATCTTCTAAAATTATCAAAGCTGATATCGCATCGAGATTTTTATTAAGAATAAAAACCTCTCTGGGTATTAAAAACTTTAACCCGCTAATTGGAAAAAGTTCAAAATATCTTGCTTTGGCTCTATAAGAAGTATTTTTTTCTTCAAAAATTATTATTTCCTTCTTAAAAAAATCCAGTTTTTCTCTAATCTCCCCACTTGTTGTTCCGTTACCAATAATAATTTTTGATATATCTTCAATATTATTTAAATTCCTGACATAATCTTCAAGTGATTCACTTTTAAGAATGATGGCTTTATAAACTTTTTTTTCACTTATTTCAGCTAAAACTAACCCACATTTACATTTACCAGGATCAATAGATATTAATTTAACCATACAAGACTATAATTTAGTAATAACCAAATCAACAATTATTGGATCCGCTGTTTTACTATCTTTTAAAGATACCACCTCTAAAAGATACTTAATATTTTGATTCATCTCTAAGGCATCTCTAATTTTTTTAACAAAGTTTCCTCTAGTATTAATTTCCTTAACTATAGATCCTCTTGACTTAATTTTATCTCTAGTTTTTGTCAATAAACTTTTAATTTTTAAATTTACGTTTTTAAAATCAATTTCATTTTTTCCTATAATTTCGTTCGTTATAACCTCTCCTTTCTTGACAATAATCTTATTTTGAAGCAATTCTGGATATACAATAACAAAATTATCTCCTTTTAAAACATTAGCTAATGATTTAATCAATAATATCCAATTCCCTTCTTTTCTAGTTACTCTTTCAATTTCAGAAAGATCGCTAGGTCTCCACAAAAGAATATTTTTTATTTCTTTTTTATTAGGCATAACAATTTTTTGAACATATTTATCTGCACTATTGTAAATCTTTCCTAGATCTAATTTTATATTTGGATTAGAAGTAAAATCTGCAATAAATAAAGTTTGACCTCTCTTAATAACTACATTTCCTCTTCTAAATTCATTTATATCACTTTTTAGTTTATTTAATTGTTTTTCCTTTTTAATAATCTTATCTTCAAGCTTCTTCCTTTCTTCCTGCAAAGGAACAAGAGCCTTTTTACTCTCATCCAAAGTTTTTTGTATTAAAGGAATATCAACAAAAAGTCTTTGCCTAAATTCTTCACTAACTAAAAGCAATAATCCTATAGATACTGAACTAATAAAGCCCCCAGTTAATATCGTGACAATTGTAGCTGTTTTCTTTGGTCTTAATTTTAAGATACTAAATCTTGCTTTACCAATCTTTGTACCAAGCAAATCCCCAAATGGTGCAATTAATCCTCCCAGTAATATTAAAAAAACAATTAAAATCCAGGCCACACTTTTTCATGAACTCTTCACATCATAATTAATGATGAATCAATTAAATCTTTTTGCAAGAGCTATTGGGTCAAATACTGTAATCTTTTTTCTCTCAATAGTGAGGAGCCCGGAATCTTTTAAATCTCCCAATAATCTTGTAATTGTTACTCTTGTTGAACCAATAGCTTCAGCAATTGCTTGATGTGAGAGTCTTAAGTCTATGGTAATTCCCTTTTCACTCGCGACTCCAAAGTCTCTACAAAGAACCATTAAAAAGCTTACTAGACGAGAAGACATATCTCTATGAGTAAGAGTTTCTATCATCGTTTCTGTTTGCAAGATCCTGCTTGAAAGGCCTTGCAACAATAAAAGTCCTACAGATGCATCACCCTCTATTGCTCTTAAGACAGAATTTGCTGGTGCTGTTATCATTTCAACCCTGGTGAATGCTATGGCATGATAAAAGCGATCAGATCTATGGCCGGTTAGAAGAGATAAAACACCAAAGAGGCTATTCTCTCTTAAAAGAGCAACAGTTATCTCTTCGCCTGATTCATAAACTCTTGACAACCTTACTGCTCCTCTCCTTATCAAATAAACCCTCTCAGCAGGATCTCCTGGGAAAAATATTGTTTTTGATCTCTCAACCATTTCTGTGCTTGCTCCCTCTAAACCTTTAATAACTTCCATTAAAGTTTTATTAATTGGGAAACGTTCACCAACAGAGTTAATTTTATTTTGTCCCGATTTTTGCGAATTAAAGCGGGTGAATCCTCGAGATGAAGGTATCATAAATATCTTTACTATTAAAAAATTTAAGAAGACACATTAAAATTTCTTGTATCAACAATAACAATTTTCGATTCTTATTAATTTATCTATGGACTCCTCTCATTTTCTTGAAAATTTCTCAACGCTTTTTTTAAGTAAAATTACACTATATGCAGTGTAATAAAATTGAAATTATACTGCATACAGAAAAGATATCTTGAATAATGGTAAGTAGTTCATCTAATAGTTATTCCAAAAGTAATCCTGATGTTGTAAAAATAGGAACTTCTAACAAAATAAACACAAAAAGATTTACACAAAATGGTCAAATTCAAATCTATCAATCTTCCTATAGAGGAAGTTACTCCTCCATCATTAGGGACTCTCTAAGAAATGCTGCTCTTGGCAGAAAAGTACTTTTAGTACAACTTATGAAAGGAGGGGTTAAACAAGGGATTGCTAATTCAGTAAAGCTTTGCGGGAATTTAACTTGGATAAGATCTTCGCATTCTTTTGATCAATATAATTCTGAAGAAATTGAAAATAATAAAGATTTAAAAAACTCTATTCATGAATCTATTAATGAATTATGGAATTTTTGCAAAAAAGAATTATTTTCGGGAACAAATGATCAAATCATACTTGATGAAATTTTTCTCGCTATTGAGATGAATATTATCGATAAGGATGATTTGATTTCAACACTTGAAAACCGATTTATATCAGGAGATGTAATCCTTACTGGTACAGACATACCTAAAAATTTACTATTAATGGCAAACCAAATCACGGAACTTCGCTCATAAAATAATGCTTAAAAATGATCTCTGGATAAATAAAAAAGCCTCTGAAGGAATGATCAAGCCCTTTCAATCAAATTTGGTGAGACATCTTGAGCCTAATAATAAACAAAAACCAGTTTTGAGTTACGGATGTTCCTCTTATGGCTATGATTTAAGACTTTCATCAAAAGAGTTCTTAATTTTTAGACATGTCCCTGGTACTGTCATGAATCCTAAAAAGTTTAATCCTGATAATTTAGAAAAAACTATTCTTCAACATGATGATGATGGAGAATTTTTTATTCTTCCAGCTCACTCATATGGATTAGGCGTTGCCTTGGAAAAGATGAAAGTACCAGAAAATATAACTGTAATTTGTATTGGCAAAAGTACTTACGCCCGACTAGGAATTATAGTTAATACAACACCTGCAGAGGCAGGGTGGGAAGGTCACCTAACTTTAGAATTTAGTAATAGTTCAGGTGCAGATTGTAGAATTTATGCTAACGAAGGTATCTGTCAACTACTCTTTTTTGAGGGTGATCCTTGTGCTACAACCTATGAAGATAGACGAGGTAAATATCAAAATCAACCTGAGAAAGTAACTCTAGCAAAGATCTAAAATGAGTAAAGTTGAACTGATTTCGTTAACTCCTAATGCAGAAAAAACAATGGCTTACATTGCAAGAGTTAGCAATCCAAATAATCAGAAAAATGAAGATTATTCAAAATTATTGAGTTATTGCATAAAAAATGAACATTGGAGTGTATTTGAACAGTCATTTATGACCCTACAAATAGAAACCAATAGAGGAATTGCAGCTCAAATTTTAAGACATAGATCATTTACTTTTCAGGAATTTTCACAGAGATATGCAGATAGCTCTCAACTAGGAAATATTCCTTTACCAGAGTTGAGAAGACAAGATTTTAAAAATAGACAAAATTCTATTTCTGATCTCCCCGATGACTTAATAAAAAGGTTTAATGCAAAAATTGCATTACATTTTAAAGCTTCTTCAGAATTATATGAAGATTTACTTGCTGAAGGAATAGCTAAAGAATGTGCGAGATTTGTTTTACCATTAGCAACTCCAACGAGAATCTACATGTCTGGATCATGCAGATCATGGATACATTACATTCATTTAAGATCAGCTCATGGTACTCAAGAAGAACACAAGTCTATTGCCCAGAATTGCAAAACTATTTTCAAAGAAAGTTTTCCGATTGTATCAAAATCTTTAGATTGGTAAGAATTATCCATGACTACGAGGATTAATCTCATAATTTTTATTTTCTTTGATTACTGAAAAATCATTATTAAGGATTTCTTCCTGAGTTTTTAATTCTCTACCGATTTGATCAATAGAACTTCTTATTGTTATTTCTTCTTGTTTACCAATAAAAGTAGAGATTAAATTACCTTTTCTATCAAAAAGATTAACTTGAGGAATTCCATTTACATTAAATTTTCGGATGTAATTATCCCATTTTTGATTGTCAACATTTAAAAAAACAAAATTAATCTCTTTTTCATATTCCTCTTTCAAAGTAGTTACTTTTGGAGCCATTTCTTTGCAAACTTCACACCACTCTGCATAAAATTCAAGAAATGTAGGCTTATTGTTTTTAAAGGCTATTTCAGGATCAACAGATAATTCGCCAAAACTCTTAAGAAGGAAAGTTGGTTGAAATAAGAGATTCCTAAATAAAACCAAACCAATTAACAAAATAGCAATAAGTAAAATAAGCATTGCTTTTAAATTTGTGTTTAATAGTGGCTCTCCACTCTCAGATTGCATTATAAATTCTTACTTACTAAAGACATCTTAAATAAGTTATACAAATAAAGAGAATTTGAATCAGTTCTCTTTTAATCAACTGATAAAATAATAACTAAATAATGATCAAAATATATTTGATTCCTTAAATCTAATTATGCAATTAATCTTTGGAACTGATGGGATAAGAGGAAGATTTAATAAAGAGATAACTTATTCTCTAGCCTATAAAGTTGGATATGCTTTAGGTTCGAATTTAGAAAATAATAATCCAATATTAATTGGAAGAGATACAAGGATTAGTGGTGCTATTCTGCTTCAGGCAATAACAAAAGGTATAAATGCAAGCGGCAAAAAATTTATAAATCTTGGCATATGTCCTACTCCGGCAATCCCTTTTTTAATCAAACAAGAAAAAATGAGTAGCGGGATAATGATATCTGCCAGTCATAATCCACCCGAATATAATGGCATAAAAATATTTGACCATAATGGTCAAAAAATTACCAAAAATTTTGAAAATAAAATTCAAAAATTCGTTGAGGAACAAAATCAAGATCAATCAGTCCCCACAAAAGAGATCTCTTTAAAAACAAATAAAGAACTTATGGATATTTATATAAAAAGCCTAATAGAAACTATGGGCGGAGGAAATTTAAGCGGCATGAAAATAATATTAGACACATGCTATGGATCAGCGACAACATGCGCAAAAAAAATTTTTCAGAATCTTGGAGCAGATGTAAGAGTTATTAATAACTCGAAAAATGGTTTAAAAATTAATATGAACTGTGGTTCTACTAATCTGAAACCAATAAAAAAATCATTAGAAGAAAATCCTGCAGATATGGGATTTAGCTTCGATGGTGATGCCGATAGAGTAATTGGATTAGATTCTAAAGGCAATGTACTAGATGGAGATCATATTCTTTTTCTTTGGGGTAGGGAACTTATGGAGCAAAAGATTCTTACAAATAATTTACTAATTTCAACTCAAATGGCAAATTTAGGTTTTGAAAAAGCCTGGAACAAAATTGGTGGGATTTTATACAGAACTGATGTAGGAGATAAATATGTTCATGACGCAATTAAGGAAAAAAGAGCTGTTTTAGGAGGTGAACAATCAGGTCATATACTTTCAAAAATTAATAACTTTTCTGGAGATGGGATATTGACTGCACTTCAAATTGCTAAGTACTGCAAAAAGAAAAATATTACTTTAAATGATTGGTTAAAAACTAGTTTCGACCCTTTTCCTCAGAAACTAACCAACATCAATTTAGATTTTAACATTAATAAAATAAATCCAGAAACCAAAATATTAATTAATCAAACTATAGAAAGTTACCATGCAAACAACTCAGACAATTTTAGAATTTATATAAGGCCTAGCGGCACAGAACCCTTAATGAGAGTTCTTGTTGAGGCCAAAAATAAGACGACAGTTGATTCTTTATCGAGCGAAATAACTCACAAACTCTCTTGGGAAATCAATAAAATAATAAATAAATTTTGAATCAGATTTTTATATAAATCTTATCAAAAATATCTAGCTGATTTAAAATCACATACTTCTCCCTATTAGTTTTAAATTTATTTGGATTAAAACTTTCGGAATAATTAAAATCCTTTTTATCTATTGTTTTAAAATTAAAATTGCTTGATATAGTGCAATCCATATAATCAAATAAATCCTTTACATCAGTTTTTATAAAAATTAAGGACCCTTTTTGTAATAAATTTGAAAGAATATTAATAAATTCTGGCTGAATTACGCGCCTTTTAAAATGTCTTTTCTTGAACCAAGGATCGGGAAAGTTAAAGGAAATACTTTTTACATTTTTAATAATAAATTTACTTTGGACATCATTCACAATATTATTAACATTTCCAAATGCAAAATATAAATTTTTAATTTCTCTTTCTCGTACTTTTAATTTAGCAGTTTTAACTAATTTCTCACGTATTTCAATTCCTAAATAATTCCAACTGGTATTAACTAAAGCTAAATCAAATAGAAACTCACCTGCAGCACAACCTATATCTAAATGCATATTCAATTTAGGATCACCAAACATTTCAATCAAAGAAGGGATTCTCTCAATTTCGTTGAAATTTTTACTAAGCGGATTAACATGCTGTCTCATACAACTATTAAGCTATTCCTAGGCAACAATATAAGGATGAATAATATTCATAACTATGACAATAGTAAGTTAAAAAGTAACAGTTTGATGTTTAATTATTATGTATATAAAAAGAAAAAGTTTTGAACGTTTTTAATCAACTTTCTATTTGGCTATCTTTTCAACTTTCAATAATTTTCCTTATTGGTATTCCTATTACTTTATCCTTTTGGTCAATTAAAAAAAGAAATCTAGCTGTTAATAAACTTCTATCAATTTATTGGAAAATATCCCTTTTGTTTTTTATAAGCCTTTTACTTTTAATAGGTAAGTATAATTATGCTCTTCTAGTAACTAATATTTCAACATTATTAATGACGATTTCTGTTTGGTTTTGGAACGATATAAATGATGAATTAAAAGAATATGACTTTACTTACCCCCTTACTACAACGACAAAAGTATGGAGATGGTCTCTTACTTTTATATCTCTCAATTTCTTAATCCAAAGTTTGCAGAATTTTATCTGCTTTTCTTCTATTAATTCGGCTTCATGTGAGATATGGCTTCAGCCTTCTTCAAATTTATATATTATTATCAAAAATTTATTTAACTTTTTCTTCGGAGCTAACTTTACTCAGCCGATAGCAAAATTTTTAGGATTATTTTCATTATTAATCTATACTTTAGGATTGATTCAATGGTCAATAATTAAATTACCTAAAAATGGAAGAAACTCTTCTTTCTACGAAAATGGAAGATATTGATTTATTAAATAAGTTAGAAAAAATAAGTTCCTTGATACCTAATAGGGTACTTAAAGTAGAAGGTTTAATTTTAAAAGAAAATCATAAAGAACATTTAGAAATAATTATTTTCAAAGGTTTCAGTAGCTCTACCACTCATCCAATTGAAATAGATTTAGAAAAAAAAGTTATTGAATTTAGATATGTACTTACAAACTTTAAACTTTTTAAAGCACCCTTCAAGGAAACCAAAAATAACTTTATAAGAGAAAATCAAAACTCAGTTTTCTTTTTGAATAAAAAAAATTGGATTTAAGAAAATTCAAGATTAATAATATTTGAACATCTTTTGCATAATTTTGTATTCTGGATTCCACTAAAGGTTTCTTTTTGATAATGCCAACATCTATCACATTTTTGACCATCAGCCTTTAAGATTTGAATTTTTCCAAGCTCATTTTTATCGATAATTATATAATTCTCGGCCAAATCAGATACCATTTTGAAATTTGAAACTATAAGCCAATCCCTAAATAAATCTACATCTTTATTACCAAATCTTTCTAGCCAAGTCAGAGAATCCTTTACAACTTTATCTTCAGGTAAATAATTAACTTCTGTTTCTAAAGCTGCTCCAATTATTTGTTTGTTTCTACATCCCTCTATAGCTTTGTTAATTTCAACCCTCAAATTTCTCAAATTTGTAATATGTTCATTAAGATTTTCATTTTTCCATGACTGTGAAAAAATTGGCCATCCTCTCTGAAATACTGATTTTTCTTTAGTTGAATATGGAATATTTTGCCAAATATCTTCAGACATATGACAAAGTACTGGTGAAATAAGAACAGCTAAATTTTCAACAATTTTAGACATTACAAACTGACATGATCTTCTTCTAAATTCCGATTTGGAACTTACATATAACCTATCCTTCGCAATATCCAAATAGAAATTTGATAGATCTACAACACAAAAACTCTGTAAAATTTGAAAAAATCTTGAAAATTCATAATTTTCATAAGCATTTGATATTTGATCTTTAACCTCAACTAGTCTGCCTAACATCCATTGATCTAAGAGCGGCAATTGATCAATTTCAAAACTATCAATGTTAGGGTCATAATCATGAATATTCCCAAGAAGATATCTTGCAGTATTACGAACTTTTCTGTAAACGTCTGAAAGTTGCTTAAGTATATTTGAACCAATTGGTACATCTACTGAATAATCTACAGAGCTTACCCATAGCCTTAAAACATCAGCTCCATAAGCAGGTTCAGTTTTTTTATTATTACCTCCATTAATAATTATGTTTGGATCAACAACATTACCTAAAGATTTACTCATTTTTCTTCCGTTTTCATCAAGTGCAAAACCATGAGTTAAAACTTTCTTATATGGAGGTTTATTATTAACTGCAACAGATGTTAGCAAAGAAGACTGGAACCAACCTCTATGTTGATCTGAGCCCTCTAAATAAAGATCTGCTGGATATTTTAATTCACTTCTTTGTTCACACACAGCAGCCCAGCTAGATCCTGAATCAAACCAAACATCCATTGTATCTGTTCCTTTTTTCCATAGGTCAGAATCTTTTACATAATTTTCTGGCAATAGATTCTTAACATCCCAATCCCACCAAATATCTGCTCCATGTTCACTAAAAAGTTCTTTTATATGATTAATTATCTCGCTATTTAGGAGAATTTCATTACCATTTTTTTTATAAAAAACTGGAATTGGAACACCCCAGGACCTCTGTCTGGAAATACACCAATCCCCTCTGCCAACGACCATAGAATAAATTCTTTTCTTTCCAGTTGCAGGCATCCATTCAACATCTTCGATTGCCTTTAATGCAGATGATCTAAAGCCATTTACAGATGCAAACCATTGTTCTGTTGCTCTAAAAATAGTTGGTTTTTTGGTTCTCCAATCGTAAGGGTATCTATGCTTATAATTTTCTTGTAATAGAAGCAAATTATTTCCCTTTAAATGTTCAATAATTAAATCATTTGCGTCTTTTAGGACATTTGATCCCTTGAATTGACCCGAATATTCATTTAGGTTACCTTTTTCATCAACAACACATGTTGTAGGTAAATCATATTTTTGCCCTACATTGAAATCATCTATCCCATGACCGGGGGCAGTATGAACAATTCCAGTACCTGATTCTGTAGTAATGTAATCCCCCCCGATCACAATTCTGCAATTTTTATTTTTTGTAGGATGTTGATATTCAATATCTTCCAAGGAAGCTCCTTTAACCTCAAAAAGAGTCTTGAGATCTTTATTAAATTTATCACTAATTTCAGAAGTTAATTCTTTTGCAAAAAGGTATATTCTTTTCTCTGCATCAATAGCAAAAACGTATTTTATTTTTGGATTTACTGCAACTGCTTCATTTGCAGGTATGGTCCAGGGTGTAGTGGTCCAAATAGTTATAAAAGAATTACTTAGAAAAACATCCTTTTCAATATTGGGATTTTCTTGACAGAATTCAAATAGAATATGTTCAGATAATTTAGTGATTTTTAAAGAAACATAAATACTTTTTGAATAATGTTCATCAGGATATTCTAATTCTGCTTCTGCGAGTGCAGTCCTCGAACTAGGACTCCAATGAACAGGTTTAAGACCTCGATATATATAGCCATTTAAAAACATTTTCCCAAATACTCCAATCTGAGCAGATTCATAACTTTTCTTAAGAGTTAAGTAAGGATTATCCCAATCTCCCCATATGCCCCACCTTTTGAAACCCTCCATTTGATTGTTTATTTGTATATAGGCATAATCTGTTGCTTTTTTTCTTAGATTTAGAGTATCAAGATTCTTTCTTTCATCAGATTTTAAATTCTGAAGTACTTTTAATTCAATAGGCAATCCATGGCAGTCCCAACCAGGAACATAATGCACCCTGTATCCTCTCAAGGTTTTATATTTATTTATTATGTCTTTTAAAACTTTATTGAGAGCATGACCCATATGAAGCGCTCCATTTGCATAAGGTGGGCCATCGTGCAATGTAAAAGTTTTTCCTGAGTTGTTTGCACCTAATTCGAAATCAATATTATTAATAGCCCAAAAATTCTGAATCTCAGGTTCTCTTACAACCGAGTTAGCACGCATTGAAAAGTCAGTTTTTAGTAAATTTAAAGTCTCTTTATAAGAAAAGTCTGATTTCTTTTCTTTGCTATTTTGAGATTTCATATGAATGTAAGGGAATATTGGTGATCAAGAGAAGTGTTTAAATAAATCTAATTTATTATATTCTTTCTTAATTGAACTGTAATTTTTTTGGCATGATTCAAATTACCAATTGATTTGGTTTCAAACTTTTATATTATCATTTTTATCATTTCTTTCCCACTTTTTTGGGCTTGTATTTTGATTTTTGCTACCAAAATTAAATAAATTTAAAGGTATCGCAAAATTCTTAACTCCAAGATTAATAGCTTCTAATATTTTCGAAAAATTATTTTTGAATTCCAAAAAAGTAGTTAATTTATTTTTTTCTTTATCTGTCAATTGATTCCATCTAGATAAAAAAAGCTCTATAAGATAAAAAACAATTAGTACCGTAAATAATAAAAAAATTAAAAAAAATGATTCATCTACCGTTTTATTTTTAATTATCAAGATAAAACCTATTAATAAATTCAAACAAGATTTTATTAAATCTTTTGGTCTTCCTAGCTCAAGATAAATCAATGGGACGATTAAAAATAAAGTCCCGAGAAGAATGTAGAAAGATCCTAAATAAAATATCAAAATATTTAACAAAATAATTAATTAAATTATAAGAAGTTGATATAGATAAACAAACTTCCTATCAGAATTCCCTTAAGTGCGGTCGGGGAGACTTGAACTCCCACACCCGAAGATACGAGTACCTAAAACTCGCGCGTCTACCAATTCCGCCACGACCGCTCAAATAAAATAATAATTGAAAGAGGTTTATTTTAAAAATATTTTTAACTTTAGATGATTAATTTGACATATAAAAATTGAATTAAATATCTCTTTAAAAAAATTTTTTAGATCTGAGCATGCAATCACATAAAAATATTAGTTATATTGTTTGAAGAATATAAGAAACAATTTCAAACTTAACCATTAAAAATACAACAAAAGTTACTAATACTTCCAAAACACTTTTTTGGCAAAAGGAGATAAAAAATTATATAGATCCGCCTAGTTTTTGGAATCCTACATTATTTCTTTTCTTTGGTGGTTATTTTCTCGCTTTCCTTAGTATATGGCAGTGGTACAGAGGTGTGTGGCCTCTACCATTACTTGTAGCTACTGCTTTTCTGGCTTTGCATATTGAGGGCACCGTCATTCATGATGCATGTCATAAAGCTGCCCATCCAGTTCCTTGGATAAATCAAATAATGGGTCATGGCTCAGCAATTCTTTTAGGATTTAGTTTTCCAGTTTTTACAAGAGTTCATTTACAACACCATATTCACGTTAATCATCCCAAAAATGATCCAGATCATATTGTCAGTACTTTCGGTCCAATTTGGTTAATTGCTCCTAGATTTTTTTATCATGAAATTTTTTTCTTTCAAAGAAAACTTTGGCGCAAATATGAACTACTTCAATGGGGAATTGAAAGATCTATATTTATAACAATAATCTTAGCCGGTTTAAAATTTGATTTTATGAATTTAATATATAACCTATGGTTCGGACCAGCATTAATGGTTGGGGTAACATTAGGAATATTTTTTGATTATCTACCACATAGACCTTTTAGATCAAGAAACAAGTGGATAAATTCTCGAGTTTACCCAAGCAAATTTATGAATTTATTAATAATGGGGCAAAATTACCATCTTATTCATCATCTTTGGCCTTCAATTCCATGGTTTGAATACAAAGTAGCCTATGAAAAAACTAAGCCATTGCTTGATATGAAAGGTTCCCCTCAAAGAGTTGGAATATTTGAAAGTAAAGAAGACATTTTTAATTTTATTTATGATTTATTAATAGGTGTAAGGAGTCATAGTAAAAGAAGAGGGAATATAAGAAAAATCATAAATTTATATCCAGGCTATAAAATAAAAAAGTTTTTACTAAAGATAGTTAATAAAACATTTATAGGAAGTAACTAACTCATTCACTCATAATTTTTGGTACTTTAAAATACTTATCTTCTTTAGATGGTCTCAATTCTAAAATCTCTTCATTACAATCAGAATCTTTCTTGTTGTCCTTTCTAAATACATTAATAACCTCTATCGCTCTTGTTGTACATGGCACATCCTCTGTATCAATCTTTTCAAGTTGTTTTACGTATTCCAATATTTTTTCTAATTGTTCTGCGTGATTATTAATTTCATTCTCGTTCAATTCCAATCTCGCTAAATAGGCAACTTTTTTTACTTCCTCTTTAGTTATTTTTGTCATACATTTAATGCTCTAACTTACTAAATGATAGTTTCTTTGAATCACTTTAATTCATATATCCTTTGATTTTCAAATAATTATTAAAATAATAATTACATCTTTTGAAAATCAACCTTAATTAATAGCCCTAATTATCTTTCTCCGCTAAAAATAATATTAGATAAATATTAAAAAATAGAAGAACACTTATTCCCAAAAAATTTTTTTTATAGACACTCTAAACTTGTTGCCCCTGATTTAATAGGCTGTTACCTCATAAAACAAAATAATAAGAAAAATCAAGTTAAAGGTATTATTGTTGAAACTGAAGCTTATTCACAGGAAGAAGAGGCATGTCATGGCTACCACAAAATAACTGAATCAAATAAATCATTATTTGGCAAACCTGGAACATTTTATATTTACAAATCTTATGGCATTCATCATTGTTTAAATATAGTTACTGATAAAGAAAATTTTGCCAGTGGTGTATTAATCAGGGCAGTTTTTATCCCTAAAAAGAATGAAAGATTAGCTTCTGGACCTGGTCTAGTTACTAAAACATTCGATATAGACATATCATTTAACTCACATGAAGTTCTTAATAACAATTCTTTGTGGATTTCTCAAAGAGACTCGATTCTAAAACAAAAAGATCTTATTCAAACTACTAGGATTGGCATATCGAAGGCAAAAAATATAAAATGGCGATGGTATCTAAAAAATAGTAGAAGTGTAAGTAAAAGATTAAAAGGTGACAGAACACCTAAATTCAAATAATCATTTATTTTTGTAAGTGTAATGCAAATTTGGCCTCATAAACATATCCACACACTCGCTAATTTTTCAATTCAAGATTACAAATCAGTATTTGAATTGGCTAAAAGATTTGATGTACTAAAGAATGCAGGAACAAAAAAGATACCGGCATTACAAGGGACTTTGGTGACTTCTTTGTTTTTTGAAGCCAGTACAAGAACAAAAAATAGCTTTGAACTTGCAGCAAAAAAACTATCTGCTGATGTACAAACGTTTGCCCCATCCTCTAGTTCCTTAACGAAAGGCGAAACAATTATTGATACAGCCATAACTTATTCCGCAATGGGTGCAGATATTTTAGTTATTAGACATCCATCAAGTTACATAACATTTGAGATCGCTAAACAACTTGATGCAATTAATTCTAAGACTTCTGTTCTTAATGCAGGAGATGGATTACATAGTCACCCCAGCCAAGGATTGCTTGACATCTATACATTAGTAAAATTCTTTGCAAAAAAATCACTTAGTCCAGAAGTTTTAAATTCCAAAAAAATTTTAATAATTGGAGACGTAAATCATTCAAGGGTTGCAAGATCAAATCTTTGGGCTTTAAGTGCATTTGGTGCAGACATAATCTTATGTGGTCCTAAAACATTAATACCTGATGAATTTATAAATTTTTTAAAAACCCCTGCGCCAAATCAAATAGAAGATCCTATTAAATCAAGAGGGGCCATAACAATTTCTAGATCATTAGTAGAATCAATAAAAATTGCAGATGCGATAATTGTTTTAAGACTCCAGAAAGAAAGAATGATAGAAAGTTTACTAAGCAGCATTGATTCATATAGTTTGGATTATGGTTTAACCCCAGAAAAATTATCTTTGAATAGTAAAGAAATTCCAATTCTTCATCCTGGACCCATTAATAGAGGTATTGAAATCAGTAGTAAAATAGTAGATGAATATCCTAATTGCTTAATCAATAATCAAGTCGCAAATGGTATACCAATAAGAATGGCTCTACTATATCTTTTACGGAAATACAAAAAATAAATTTATAGTAACTTAAGACTTTCAGTAAAAAATCCATAAAATAATCCCAACCTTAAAGAGTCTAGTAAAAGTACTAAAAATTTCTTCTTCCTTTCAAATCGAAAATTTCTTCTAAGAACTATCAAAATTTCAATAAAAACAGCCGATAAGAAAGCAGCTAGGGGATCCATAAGTTCCACAACCGCACTTACCATACCAAGAGAACTTCCCAAAAAATAACCGATTAAAAGAATAATTAAAGATAATGAATATCTTCGCCATGGATTGTTAGCCCAGATACTTAGTGTATGAATATTTTCTACGATCTTTAGTTGAAAATTTGTTTTTTGAGGTCTAAAAACCATTTTAATTTCAACTAAGCTACATCAGAATTTGATTGAATTCTAGTGTTTCCATTTACTAATTCAAGTAAAGCTTCCAACTGAGCCATTATTCCTCTTAGCTCGCTAGGCTCTGGGAAGAGACCATCTTCTTTTATACCTAAGTGAATTTCTCTTAATTCTTGCCTTAGATAACGTAAGTGACTAATGACTTGCTCTTTCTTGGTTTGTGACATGAGTTAACCCTGGAGAACTACATTTTAAAAAAAAATATTTGGTTAAGGAGAATTTACTTATTTATGATTGAGAATGAAGATAAATTTCTCAATAACACTTAAAAAAACTGACTTTTAAAAATTTTCATATTCTCAAAACTATGTACTTAATACTTCTTTAATTTTAAATAATTAGTTGAGGCTTTATTATTAAAATATGTAGGCTTTACTCAATATGAAATTTATTTCTGAAAATAAAATAAGTGAAGAACTAGTAAATTCTTTTGATGAAGAAATGACCCTTGAGCTCGCTAAAAGGCTAGAGGAAGATAACTATAATACTCCATTTGATGGTTTAAAAGACTGGCACTTACTGAGGGCTCTTGCAATCAATAGACCTGAATTAACAACTAATTATATCCATCTCCTCGATCAGGAACCTTTCGATGAAAACTAAAAGCACAGACTCCAAAATAAAGGTTCTTTTATTAATAACGGGGAGTATTGCAGCTGTAAGAATTCCATTATTAGTCAGCCAATTAGCTAAAGAAAATTATGAAATAAGATGCGTTTTATCTAAAAATGCAGAAAAATTAATAAAGCCCCTTTCTCTTTCTATCTTAAGTAGAAACCCTTGCATTTTAGAAAATGATCAATGGTCAAATAGTCAATCAACACCTCTTCACATAGAACTAAGCAAATGGGCTGATATTTTAATCATTGCCCCTTTAACAGCGACAACATTAGCAAAATGGGTAACTGGAAATGCAGAGGGATTGATTCCAAGCATCTTAATAGCAAATATAAAACCAATTATTGTTGCACCGGCAATGAATAAACAAATGTGGCTAAATAAAGCTGTCCAAAAAAATTATGAGAATTTACAGAATTACGAAAATGTTTTGTCTTTGCAACCAAGTGAAGGCCTATTAGCGTGTGATGATATTGGCATCGGTAAGATACCTCCAAATGATCTAATTCAATTAGCTCTTGAATTTATAGCTTCACACAAACAAAATGCATATCGCAAAGATTTACTTAATAAAGAAATTTTAATAACTGGAGGTTGCACCTCAGAGAAAATTGACGCGGCAAGACACATTACTAACAAAAGTTCTGGAGCTATGGGCCTTCTTCTCTCTCAAGTAGCAAGATTCAGAGGAGCACAAGTAAAATATGTCCATGGGCCTCTGAAAATCGATAAGAATATTACTGATGGAATAAAAAGATATGAAATTGAAACTAGTGTTGATTTAATTAGGGAACTTAATAATGAGATATCAAATTGTGATTATTTTTTCATGAATGCAGCAGTATCTGATTTTAAAATAACCTCTGATACTTCAGCTAAAATTCCCAAAGGTAAAATTAATGAGCATTTGAATAAAAACTTTGAGCTAGTCCCAGATATTTTAAAAACAATTAGTGAATCAAAAAAAGATAACCAAGTTTTTGTAGGCTTTTGCGCTTTTACAGGATCTATCAAAGAAGCACGAATAATAATTAAAGAAAAGATTCTCCACAAGGGTTGTGATTATCTATTTGCAAATCCAATTGATCTTGAAGGTCAAGGATTTGGCTTTTTGGCACAAAATGAAGGATGGCTGTTCGATACAAACAATATGGAATACTACATTAACAAAACATCAAAAATTGATTTAGCAAATAAATTAATAACCCAAATTATTTCATTAAAAAAATAAAAAAAAATTTTTAATTTGTATTTTTTTGTAATCTTAATCATTAAAAATAATGTGATAGCTTAAAATAATTCCAGTTTTTTAAAATCTAAAAAGCTACGGGTTGTTTCGAGGATTTAAAAGTCCTATCTTTTATGGTCCTTTCCCTTGTAATATCCGTACTGAACTATTTAGATGACCTTAAATCAATCGTCACAGAACTTTACTGCAACTTTAATTATGAGAATTCGTTCTTTCTTAGCTTTTGTTATTTCAATTTGTATAACTTTTGCTTTCTTACCTGTTAAAACATTTGCTTTTTCTGAAAGAGGAAATGCACAATTTACAGATGTTGTTAACACAGGTAAAGCTAATGATTGCCCTACATTAGAATCATCTCTTGTCGGATCAATATCCATAGGGAATGGAGATAGCCTTAAAGGAATATGCATGCATCCAACTGAAGTTTATGTAAAAGTGCCAGGGACGAAAAGAAAAGCCGCAGAATTTGTTTCTACAAAAATTATTAGTCCTAGAAATAACACTACAGTGACAGAAGTTTATGGAGATATAGACTCAGGAACTTTCACCGAAAAAGGTGGAATTGATTTTCAACTTATAACTGTATTAACTCCAGGTGGATTAGAGGTACCATTTGCATTCTCAGCAAAAGATCTTACAGCTGATTTACCTTCATCTATTGAGCCAGGTACTGAGGTTAGTGGTTCAACATTTACACCTAACTACAGAACTGGTGATTTTCTAGATCCTAAAGCAAGAGCTAAAAATACTGGTGTTGAATATGCTCAAGGTTTAGTTGCATTAGGAGGAGATGATGAAGAACTTGCCAAAGAAAATATTAAAGTTGATGTAAATGGTACTGGCTTTATTACTCTTTCAATCAATAATGTAGATTCAGACACAGACGAATTTGCTGGTACTTTTGAAGCTATCCAACCTTCAGATACAGACATGGGATCAAAAGATCCACTTGATGTAAAAATAATAGGAGAGCTTTACGGAAGAAAGGCATAAATCCTAGTTAAGAAATAAAAGGGGGTTCAACCCCTCTTTTTTTTTTAATTTTTTTAATCAATTCAAAAAATGGAATTACAACAAGAAACAAAAACAGACCCTAATGGACTAATACCGCCTTATGGAGGGGAACTAAAAAATTTAATTATTAATGATAATAACCTTAAAAATGATCTTATCTCTAAAGCTACTTATGAGTTTGAATGTAGTGAGAGAAATGCATGTGATGTAGAACTTTTGATGGTTGGTGCTTTTTCTCCCTTGGAAGGTTTTATTGATGAAAATAACTACAAATCGGTTATTGAAAATAATAGAGATACTAGCGGTTTGCTTTTTGGCTTACCGATTGTATTTGATTCAAATAATGGAGAAGTAAAAGCTGGTGAAACAATCTTGCTTACCTACAAAAACCAAAAAATAGCAGTTTTAGAAGTAAGTTCTATATGGGAGCCTGATAAATCCTTAGAAGCTGAACTTTGTTATGGCACTAATTCTTTAGATCATCCTGCTGTTAAGATGATTTTTAATGAGAGGGGAAGATTTTATATAGGAGGGAGAGTTTATGGTTTGGAATTGCCAATTAGAGAGTTTCCATGCAAAACCCCTGCAGAAGTAAGAGCTACCCTGCCATCAAATTATGATGTAGTTGCATTTCAATGCAGAAATCCAATTCATAGAGCACATTATGAATTATTTACTAATGCCTTACTCTCAGATAATGTCTCTCCTAATTCAGTTGTTTTAGTACATCCAACTTGTGGGCCAACGCAACAAGATGATATCCCTGGAAAAGTAAGATATTTGACCTATAAAGAATTGGAAGAAGAAATATCTGATGAAAGAATAAAATGGGCTTTTTTACCTTATTCAATGCATATGGCAGGGCCAAGAGAAGCTCTTCAACATATGATAATCAGGAGAAATTATGGCTGCACCCATTTTATTATCGGTAGAGATATGGCTGGTTGTAAGTCATCATCAACTGGTGAAGATTTTTATGGCCCATATGATGCCCAGAATTTTGCAAATAAATGCGCAGACGAATTGATGATGAAGACTGTTCCTTCAAAAAATTTAGTTTATACGAAGGAAAAAGGATATATTTCAGCTGAAGAAGCTAAAGAATTTAATTATGAAATTATGAAACTTAGTGGTACTGAATTTAGAAAGAAATTGAGGAATGGCGATCCAATTCCTGAATGGTTTGCATTCAAAAGTGTAGTAGATGTTCTAAGACGCTCTTAATAATGTTTTATTATTAGTATTATAGATTTATTAAAGATTATTTATCGTGAACAAACGTTGGAGAAACGTAGGACTTTATGTTCTAGCCGTTATTACTGTAATTTTCATTGGTACTTCTGTATTTGATAAACCTAATACTGAAAATTCCACAAAAACCTTAAGGTATAGTGATTTTATAGAGGCAGTTCAAGATAAAGAAATCAGTAGAGTTCTAATTTCTCCAGACAATGCCACAGCTCAAGTTGTTGAAAATGATGGAAGTAGATCTGAGGTCAATTTAGCCCCGGACAAAGATTTATTAAAAATCCTAACTGAAAATAATGTAGATATTGCTGTAACTCCCACAAAATTAGCGAATCCATGGCAACAAGCTATAAGTAGCTTGATTTTCCCAGTACTATTAATTGGAGGTCTATTTTTTCTTTTCAGAAGATCCCAAAGCGGAAATGCTGGAGGTGGTAACCCTGCTATGAGTTTTGGTAAGAGCAAAGCTAGACTCCAAATGGAACCATCTACACAAGTAACCTTTTCAGATGTTGCCGGTGTTGAAGGTGCAAAATTAGAACTCACTGAAGTTGTAGATTTTCTTAAGAGTCCAGATAGATTTACTGCGGTCGGAGCGAAAATTCCAAAAGGCGTCCTTCTTGTTGGACCTCCTGGTACAGGAAAAACATTGCTAGCTAAAGCAGTAGCTGGAGAAGCAGGTGTACCTTTTTTCTCAATATCAGGTTCAGAATTTGTAGAAATGTTTGTAGGAGTTGGCGCTAGCAGAGTTAGAGATCTTTTTGAACAAGCTAAAAAGAATGCTCCTTGTATAGTATTCATTGACGAAATAGATGCTGTTGGAAGACAAAGAGGTGCAGGTATGGGAGGAGGAAATGATGAAAGAGAACAAACATTAAATCAACTATTAACCGAAATGGACGGTTTCGAAGGTAATTCAGGAATAATTATTGTAGCTGCTACCAACAGACCTGATGTCTTAGATTCAGCTTTAATGCGTCCTGGAAGATTCGATAGACAGGTAACTGTAGATAGACCAGATTACGCTGGAAGACTACAGATATTAAACGTTCATGCGAAAGATAAAACTCTTTCAAAAGATGTTGATTTAGATAAAGTTGCTAGAAGAACACCAGGATTTACGGGTGCCGATTTAGCTAACTTATTAAATGAAGCAGCAATACTAGCAGCTAGAAAAGATCTAGATACAGTAACAAATAACGAAGTCGGTGATGCTATTGAAAGAGTTATGGCAGGTCCAGAAAAGAAAGATAGAGTTATTAGTGATAAGAAAAAAGAATTAGTTGCTTATCATGAAGCTGGTCATGCACTAGTAGGAGCATTAATGCCTGATTATGATCCTGTAGCAAAAGTTTCAATAATTCCTAGAGGTCAAGCTGGAGGTTTAACCTTCTTTACTCCAAGTGAAGAAAGAATGGAATCAGGTCTTTACTCTCGTTCTTACCTTCAAAATCAAATGGCTGTAGCCCTTGGCGGAAGAGTTGCTGAAGAAATAGTCTATGGAGAAGAAGAGGTTACAACTGGAGCCTCAAATGATTTACAGCAAGTTGCTAATGTAGCAAGACAAATGATCACTAAATTTGGTATGAGCGACAAAATAGGCCCAGTCGCCTTAGGTCAATCTCAAGGTGGAATGTTTCTTGGAAGAGATATGAGCTCCACAAGAGACTTCTCTGAAGATACTGCTGCGACCATAGATGTTGAAGTTTCAGAGCTTGTTGATATAGCCTACAAAAGAGCTACAAAAGTTTTATCAGATAATAGAACCGTCCTCGACGAAATGGCTCAAATGCTTATTGAAAGAGAAACTATAGATACCGAAGATATTCAAGATTTGCTTAACCGCTCAGAAGTAAGAGTTGCAAACTATATTTAATCCCAAAAATTTAAATTTTTAATGTATACTAAACAAGATTCTTTTTCAGAGTTACTGAAAACAGAATCTTTTTTTTTACTTATAAAACCTGAAGATAATATTTACTCAAATACCTCTATTAGGAATTCATTTCTTGAAGAATTAGAAAGTTTAGTAAAATTAGGATTAAAAAATATTGAAATAAGTTGGTCTAAAAACGTTGATTGGTTAGATTTTGTATCCGAAATCAAACTCAAATATCCAAGAATTAATTTAGGCTCTGCATCCATAGTTAATAAGCAATCAATAGAAGATTCATTAAAAATTGGATTAAATTTTTCTATGATGAAATTTTGGGATAAAGATCTTTTCAATTATTCGAAGACAAAAAATTATTTATTAATTCCCGGAATTAAAAATTTAAAAGATCTTGAGGAAGCGATAAATTTAAATTGCAACGTTATCAAAATTTATCCAATAAAAAGTAAAGATAGTTCCATTGATATACTCAACTTTAAAAATATTGATTTCATTGCTGCTGGAGGCCTATCCATCAATGATGTAAAAACTTATAAATCTTTAGGATATAAAGCAATCGTGATTGGAGATAAAGCTATTATAAATAAAAAATTTGATCCAAAAATATGTGAATGGCTCAGAAATAATTAAATTAAAGATAAATATAATTTATTTAACAAAAATACTAATTATTCATTAAGCCACATTGAGCTTGATTCAAAAGTAAATGATCAGCAAGTACTAAAGCTACCATAGCATCAACCATAGGAACTGCTCTTGGTAGAACGCATGGATCATGTCTCCCTTTTGCTTTCATCAATACTTCTTTCCCTTTGGCATTTACTGTTTTCTGTTCTTTCCCGATGGTTGCTGTAGGTTTAAAAGCTATCTTCATCTCAATATTTTCGCCATTACTTATTCCTCCCTGTATACCTCCTGAATTGTTAGATGTTGTTCTTAACTTACTAATATCATCAGACTTAATGAAGGCATCATTATGTTCGCTTCCTTTTAAATAAGTTCCAGAGAAACCCGAACCTATTTCAAACCCTTTCGTGGCAGGCAAAGACATCAAAGCCTTCGCTAAATCAGCTTCTAATTTATCAAAAACAGGCATCCCAAGACCAGATGGAACATTTCTTACAAGACATTCAATAACTCCGCCACAAGAATCTCCTTGACGCTTTAATTCCTTAATTCTCTCGATCATTTGTGCAGATACCTTTTCATCAGGACATCTAACAATATTAGAATCTATTTTATTGAGTGAAATCTTCTCTTTATTTATATCAGAATCAATATCTTGTATACGCTTTACCCAAGATAGTATTTCAGTGTTACAGAAGTTTTTTAATAATTGTTTTGCTACAGCCCCAGCAGCAACTCTCCCAATTGTTTCTCTTGCAGAGGCTCTTCCACCACCAGAACTTGCCTGAATTCCATATTTCAGATGATATGTACCATCTGCATGAGAAGGTCTAAATACTTGATCCAAATTATCATAATCTCCTGGTCTTTGATCCTTGTTTCTTACCAACATCGCTATTGGACTTCCAAGTGTTAGCCCTTCCTTTATCCCACTTAATATTTCAATTTTATCTTCTTCATTTCGGGGTGTTGTAATATCACTTTGTCCAGGTCTACGTCTATCTAATTCATTTTGTATCAGATTTATATCTACTTTTAACTTTGGGGGACATCCATCAAGAATAACTCCTACTGCACCACCATGTGATTCTCCAAAAGTACTAACACGAAAAATTTTTCCAAAACTACTACTCATAGAAATATCAAATGTTTTATCTATATATAAACATTATATGAAACCAATTGAAAATTAAACAAAAAAAAGCCCCCAAAAAGGGGGCTTGTAAATTTAAGAACTTTAAGCTTAACCGATAGCTGGAGCTGAAAGAGCTACTGTTGTAGACTCAGCTGCTGCTAGATCAAGTGGGAAGTTGTGAGCGTTACGCTCGTGCATTACTTCCATACCTAGGTTTGCTCTATTAAGAACGTCACCCCATGTAGGAACAATCTTACCGTTTGCATCAACAACTGATTGGTTGAAGTTGAAACCGTTAAGGTTGAATGCCATTGTGCAGATACCCATTGAAGTTAACCATACACAAACAACTGGGAATACAGCTAAGAAGAAGTGAAGACTTCTGCTGTTGTTGAAACTTGCATATTGGAAGATCAAACGACCGAAATAGCCATGAGCTGCAACGATATTGTATGTTTCTTCTTCTTGTCCGAACTTGTAACCATAGTTCTGAGATTCTGTCTCAGTTGTTTCTCTAATTAGAGATGAAGTAACAAGTGAACCGTGCATAGCTGAGAATAAAGATCCTCCAAACATACCAGCAACACCAGCCATGTGGAATGGGTGCATAAGAATGTTGTGCTCTGCCTGGAAAACAAACATGAAGTTGAATGTTCCAGAAATACCTAGAGGCATTCCGTCAGAGAATGAACCTTGACCGAATGGGTATACAAGAAATACTGCGAAAGCTGCTGAAACTGGAGCAGAGTATGCAACACAGATCCAAGGACGCATACCTAAACGGTATGAAAGCTCCCACTGTCTTCCCATGTATGCTGAAATACCAATTAGGAAGTGGAATATTACAAGCTGGTAAGGACCACCGTTGTATAACCACTCATCTACAGTAGCTGCTTCCCAAATTGGGTAGAAGTGTAGACCAATAGCGTTAGATGAAGGAACAACTGCACCTGAGATGATGTTGTTTCCATATAGGAATGAACCAGCAACTGGCTCTCTAATTCCGTCGATGTCTACTGGTGGTGCTGCGATGAATGCAACGATGAAGCAAGCCGCTGCTGTAAGTAGGCATGGAATCATTAAGACGCCGAACCAACCAACATAAATTCTGTTGTTAGTTGATGTTACCC
>QCIP01000010.1 GCA_003216615.1 Prochlorococcus sp. AG-402-M15
CAGGTTTTTTAGGATGTTTTAGTACATTTTCTTCTTTTATATATCAACTTTTTGTTTTACTTCAAAAGAAGAAATTTATTCGTTTATTTTTTCACTATATAGAAGTAATAGTTCTTTCTTTTCTTTTCTTTTTTTTAGGTTATTTCCTAATTAAAATTATTAAATGAGAATAAAAAGTTGTATTTATATTTTTCTAGCTTGTTATGTAGCTACTTTTTTTAGGGTATTTATAAACAATAATTTTATTGTTTCAATAATTGGATCATTGTTTTTTGGTTTTGTTATTGCAAAAAGATTAAGTTACTCTCAAGAAAAAATTATATTAAGTGGTTTTTTTTCTTGTTTCACATCATTTAGCGGATTTATATATTTTTTGTACAAAATTTTTAACCAAGGAGATTGGATTAAATTTATAATTTTTTGTAATCTAATAATTATCTTAAATCTATCCACAATGTATTTCGGGTTCTGGATAAGTAGAAAATTTACTTAAATTTCTTATAATAGTGGTGTTACTTTGACAAGAGATTATATTTATGAATGAAAATAATCTTGAAACGGTTACATCTTTAGCTTCAGATTTAAGTACTCGAGAAAATATTATTATTCAACTTGAAGAATTGCTGGTGGCAGGAAATTATGATGAGGCAAAGTTACTTTTAGAGCCTTCCCAACCTGTTGATATTGCAGATGCTATTGGAAGTCTTCCACTAATATTGCAGGCTTTAGCATTTAGACTGCTAAAGAAAAATGAGGCAATCGAGGTTTATGAATATTTAGATCCAATAGTTCAGCAAACTTTATTAGACAGACTGCGTTCAGGAGAGGTTTTAGAAATCGTTGAGAAAATGTCTCCTGATGATAGGGTTCAACTTTTTGATGAATTACCTGCAAAAGTTGTACGAAAATTTTTGTCCGCTCTTAGTCCAGGTGAAAGGAAAGTAACAGCTGAATTACTTGGATATGAGCCTGAAACTGCTGGAAGATTAATGACAACTGAATTCATAGACCTTAAAGAGATGCAAACCGCATCAGAGGCTCTTTCCCTAGTCAGAAAAAGAGCTCCATTTACTGAAACAATCTATAGCTTATACGTTACTGATAAAGAAAGACATTTAACAGGTATTCTTTCTTTGAGAGATCTAGTTACTGCTGATCCATCCAAGCCCATTGGAGATGTTATGACAAAAGATGTAGTTAATATTTCTACTAATACCAATCAAGAAGAGGTCGCAAGAGCAATACAAAGATACGACTTCTTAGCGCTCCCAGTTGTTGATAAAGAAAAAAGACTTGTTGGAATAGTAACTGTTGATGATTTAATTGATGTCATAGAGCAAGAAGCAACAAGAGATATTTATGCGGCGGGGGCAGTTCAATCTGGAGATGAAGATGATTATTTTCAAAGTAGTTTATTTACGATAGCTCGACGAAGAATTTTGTGGTTGTTAATTTTGGTTTTGGCAAATGGTTTGACCACAAAAGTAATAGCGATGAATGATCAAATATTGAAAGAAATAGTTTTGCTAGCTGCATTTATTCCTTTGCTTATAGGAACAGGGGGAAATGTAGGTGCTCAAAGTTCAACTGTTGTCATAAGAGGTTTAAGTACTCAAAAATTAAAGTCTCTTGGTGCAATTAAGGCAGTAGTCAAGGAGGCAATAACAGGAGCTCTCTTGGGTGTATTGATGATGCTTGTAGTATTTCCCTTTGCTTGGTGGCAAGGAGAAGGTCCTTTAATAGCTTCTGCTGTAGGCATAAGTTTAATATCAATAACAACTTTGGCTGCTACAACTGGTGCTATTCTTCCTTTGTTATTTGACAGAATGAGATTAGATCCAGCCTTAATGTCTTCTCCTTTCATAACTACCGTTACTGATATTGCAGGTGTATTTATTTATCTAAGTACTGCAAAATGGCTATTAAGCTCTTCATTTATCTAAGTTCACTAGGTATTTATTCTCATTTTTGTAAATTTGTGGATTTTTTTGTTTAACTTTACATTTCTTAATGGTATTGTTTACAAAACAACATTAAACTTTCATGTCTTCTGAAACATTAAGTGAAAATAAATTAGCGACAATATCAAGTTTAAAAGCTAGTAACGATGTTGATCTTGTTAGATCATACTTGAGGGATATAGGTAGGGTTCCACTATTATCACACGAGCAAGAAATAACTCTTGGTAGGCAGGTTCAAGAATATATGCAAATTGAGAGAGCAGAATTAGAAATTATTGAATTAACAGGAGATAAACCAAGTACTGAGGAATTATCCAACAAATTAAATTTATCTGTTTCCATAATTAAAAAAAGATCGAGAGCTGGACAGAGGGCAAAAGAAAGAATGGTTGCAGCCAATTTAAGATTGGTAGTAAGTGTTGCAAAAAAATATACTAAAAGAAATATGGAATTATTGGATTTGATTCAAGAGGGCACAATAGGTCTTGTCAGGGGAGTAGAAAAATTTGATCCAGCTAGAGGCTATAAGTTTTCGACATATGCCTACTGGTGGATTAGACAAGGGATCACTAGAGCAATAGCTGAAAAAAGTAGGGCAATAAGACTTCCAATTCACATAACTGAAATGTTGAATAAGCTGAAAAAAGGTCAAAGAGAGTTGAGTCAAGAAATGTCTAGAACTCCAACAGTTAGCGAGCTTGCAAAATATGTAGAGCTCCCAGAAGAAGATGTTAAAGATTTGATGTGCAAAGCTGGACAGCCAGTTAGTCTTGAAACAAAAGTTGGCGATGGTGAAGATACTGTTTTATTAGATTTACTTGCAGGTGGTGAGGATTTGCCAGACGAACAAATTGAGATGGATTGTATGAGAGGCGATCTACATTCTCTTCTACATCAATTACCAGATTTACAATGTAGAGTTTTAAGGATGAGATACGGGATGGATGGTGATGAGCCAATGTCTCTTACAGGTATAGGAAGGGTACTTGGAATAAGTAGGGATAGAGTAAGAAACCTAGAACGAGACGGATTGAGAGGTTTGAGAAGACTGAGTGATAATGTAGAAGCCTATTTTGTTTCTTGAAGAAATTCACCAATTAACTTATTTGTTTTTTCAGGTTCTTCATCATGAGGGCAATGGCCAGCTCCTTGAATTATATCTAACCTTTTAATATTTCTAAATTTTTTCTTCCAATCTTTTGCTTCATCTAAAGATTCCCAAGGATCTTTTTCTCCCCAAATCAATTGGATTGGAATATCAACCTTATTAAAAAGGTCTGTCGCAAGATAGTCATTAAACAAGTTAATAAAACCTCGAAATGCTTCTTTAGAGTTTTTCCTTTTAGAGGGTTGATATAGAATTTCGATTAATTCGTCATCGATATTTTTTCCAGAGGGGTAAGCTTGTTCAAGTATTTTCTTTATAACTTTTGGATTAGCAGCTCTTGTAAAAAGTGTATTGCTTATTATTCTTTGTCTTACCAACGTTTTTAATACGGGCCTAAAGAAATTCATTAAAATATCACTTTTTTTTAAACGTTTATCATCCATAGTTCTTTGAGCACAATCAATCAAAATGACACCTTTACAATCATTTTTGAGAGTTTCAGCAGCTTTTAATGCAATAACTCCACCAATTGAGTTCCCTACCAAATAAACAGGAGATTTTATTATCTCTGAACAAAATGATGATATTTGAGTACTCCATAAGTCAAATGAGTATTTAATTGAATTTTCTTTATAAGGTTCATAATTTAATAAAGCACTAGGCTGACTACTTTCTCCGAATCCTAGTAAGTCGATTGCATAGCAATTAAAAATTTTGCCGAGGTAATCTTGATTATGTCTCCAATGTTTTTTTGATGCTCCAAATCCATGAACTAATAAAATATTTTTATTATTTTCGAAATTAGATTTTTTTGATAAAGACCATGAGATTTCCCAGTTTTTCCATTTCCAAGTTTTCGATTTATTAATTGGCACTTTGAATAAGCTATTAATTAAACTTTAATTCAAAAAAATAATATTTGGTTTTGATTAATTATTCTTAGGAAAGAAAAAAGTTTGATTTTATGAAAAAGACTAGGGTAATATGTATTGGAGAGGCTTTAATAGACAGGATCAGGAATAAGTCAAATAAAGGATTTACAGATTTTTTGGGTGGTGCACCAGCTAATGTTGCTTGTGCATTAAGAAAATTAAAAATAGATTCAATATTTATTGGACGTATAGGAAGCGATGATTTTGGAAAAAAACTTATTGCACAATTTAATGATTTGGAGGTTGGTTTAGATTTTTTGCAAGTAGATAATGATTCATCTACTCGCGTAGTTAATGTAGATAGAGATAAATTTGGAGATCGTTTTTTTTCAGGATTTGAACCAAGCTCTCATCCATGCTTAGCTGACGAAGTTCTTAGTAAGGAATCAATTAACAAAGAACTTCCAAATTTGGAGAAAATTTTTCTGGAAACAATATATTTGGTTACAGGGACGAATGTACTATCATCTCCAATATCAGCAGAAACTATTTTTTTTCTGCTTGAGATAGCCAAAAAATTTAAAGTCAAAATAATTATTGATTTGAATTGGAGAGAGGTTTTTTGGGATTATTCATGTTTTTCATCAGAAATTGGTAAAACAGCGAGAGTTAAATTAATAAAAAAATTCCTAAATCATGCTGATGTTTTAAAACTTGCTAAAGAAGAGGCGACTTTGTTTTTTGAGCATGAGAATCCTTTACTAATATCTCATGAAATGCCCAAGAGACCAGATGTAATCATAACTGATGGAAAACAACCTGTTAATTGGTATATAAATGGATTTCAGGGAACCACCTCAACTCCTAATTCAGACAAAGTTGTTGACACTACTGGTGCAGGCGATGCATTTCTTGCCGGCTTAATATCAAAATTAATTTCTTCTGGCTATCCTTCAAATAACTTCGAGATTCAAGATTGTATTAAATTCGCAAGTGTTTGTGGATTATTAACTTGTCTTGGTGAAGGTGCAATTGAACAACAACCAGATTATGAAAAAGTTAATAAATTTTTAGGATCTCTTATCTCGTAGTACCTTCCATTTTCTTTGCCGTAACTAATTTTTATTTTCCAGAAATTTTCAATAAAAGGTTCTATTAATTCTGGCCATTCAATCACTAAAATAGCTTTGCTTTGCGATGCTTCTTCTTCTTCAGAAAAAAAAACCTCTTTTGCTGAAGAAATAGTCTCTAATCTATACAAATCAAGGTGAATCAGCGGAATTTTTCCTGAATTGTAGTGATGTGATAAAGCAAATGTAGGGCTTGTAATATCTTCGGAGATAGATAAACCCTTTGCAATACCTTGTACAAATGAAGTTTTTCCTGCCCCAATTGGGCCCTGTAGTAACACAATTGATTGTGGATTTAATTTTCGTGAGAGTTTTCTCCCTAAATTTAAAGTTTCTGTTAAATCCCGAACAAACACAAAATTACGCAAAAATCATTTATAGTTTAGATGAAAAAGTATTTACTGGATATGGTGATCGCAAATTCAACTAAAACCTCTATACCTAATTACGTAATTTCTGATATTTCGTTATCAGATTACGGGCGTAAAGAAATTAAGATTGCTGAAACTGAAATGCCAGGATTAATGGCTCTAAGAGATAAATATCAATCTGAAAAGCCACTTGAAGGTGCAAAAATAGCTGGAAGTCTTCATATGACAATTCAGACTGCAGTATTAATTGAAACTCTTGTTGATCTTGGTGCAAAAGTCAAATGGGCTTCATGTAATATTTTTTCAACCCAAGATCATGCTGCAGCAGCTATTGCAGATAAAGGAATTTCTGTATACGCAAAAAAAGGCGAGACTCTCGATGAATATTGGCAGTACACCCACTACATCCTTGATTGGGGTTCAGATTCTCCTAATATGATTCTTGATGATGGAGGGGACGCAACTGGCTTATTGATACTTGGTAGTAAGGCAGAAAAAGATTTGTCTGTTTTAGATAATCCTAATAATGAAGAAGAAATTGCTTTATTTAATTCTATTAAGTCCAAGCTTCAAGTTGATGGTAGCTTTTACTCTAGAATTAAAAGTAATATTATTGGCGTCACTGAAGAAACTACCACCGGTGTTGCGAGACTTTATCAACTGCAAAAGCAAAATGCTTTACCTTTTCCTGCGATAAACGTTAATGATTCAGTAACTAAAAGCAAATTTGATAATTTATATGGCTGCAGGGAATCTTTAGTTGATAGCATTAAGCGTGCGACTGATGTGATGATTGCTGGTAAAGTTTCTCTAGTAATGGGTTTTGGTGATGTTGGTAAAGGTTCAGCCCAGTCATTAAGAGGTCTTGGTGCAATTGTAAAAGTTGCCGAAGTTGATCCAATTTGTGCTCTTCAAGCTGCAATGGAAGGTTATAGCGTAGTCACTTTAGACGATGTTGTTGAAGATATAGATATATTTGTTACGGCTACTGGTAATTATCAGGTAATAACCCATGAAAATCTTGTAAAGATGAAGGATGAGGCCATAGTTTGTAATATTGGACATTTTGATAATGAAATTGATGTAGCTTCATTAAAAATTTATCCATGGGAAAATATTAAGCCTCAAGTAGACCATATAACTTTACCTAGTGGAAACAAAATTATTCTTTTAGCAGAAGGTAGATTAGTCAACTTAGGCTGCGCAACTGGACATCCAAGTTTTGTTATGAGTAATTCTTTTACTAATCAAGTATTAGCTCAAATTGAACTTTTCAATAAGTCAGAGCAATATGCTAAAGAGGTTTATGTTTTACCAAAACATTTAGATGAAATGGTAGCAAGATTACATCTAGAAAAAATTGGTGCAAAATTAACAAAATTAACCAAAAAACAGGCTGATTATATTAACGTTTCTGTTGAGGGACCTTACAAATCAGAACTATATAGATATTAAGTTTGAGTTTGATTTTTGTGAATTTTCTTACTTCAATTCCGGACTATATTAGTTTGGCTGTTGAAAAGAATTCAACAATTGCATACCTTACAATTTGTTTGGCTATGTTTTTAGAAAATATAATTCCCCCAATTCCATCGGAAATAATAATGCCTTTGGGGGGGTTTTTTGTATATCAACAAAAATTAAATTTTTATATTTTAGTTTTTTGGGGTTTATTTGGAACGATCCTTGGAACTTTGCCTTGGTATTGCTTAGGTAGATTAGTAAATGAAAAAAGGCTTTCAAATTTTCTAGATAAAAAAGGAAGATATTTAGGAATTTCCTCGAATGACCTAATTAAAAGTAAAAAGTGGTTTGAAAAATATGGGGTTTCTTTAGTTTTTTGGGGAAGATTAGTGCCAGGTATAAGAACTTTAATTTCAGTTCCTGCTGGCATAGAACTTATGCCTTTAAGAAAATTTTTGATTTGGACTACATTTGGTAGCTTTATATGGGTCGCACTTCTTACTTACGCAGGATATTTATTTGGTGAAAATTATCCAATTATTGAAACTTATTTAGATCAAATCAAATATGTTGTGAAGCCAATTTTAATTTTAATTTTCATATACTTTTTAATAAAATTACTTTTTAGATTTATTAAAAAAAATAGAACCTAGAAAGGAATTTCACTAGAGTTGCTGTTGTTAGAATATTGGTTATTTTCAGACTCTTTTCGAGAGCTTAGTAAGTTTAGTCTATCTACCCTTACAACTGGTTTGTATCTATCTTCCCCAGTATTTTTATCTTTCCAACTATCAATTTTAAAGCTTCCTGTAATTCCAATTAAAGATCCTTTTTTAACGTAATCTGCTGCTATTTGGGCTTGTTTGCCCCATATTTCTAAATTAAACCAGTCTGGTTCTTCGTCTCTGCTTCTTCTGTTAACTGCCAGTGTGAAATTAGCTACGATACTACCTGATTCAAAATATCTAACATCTGGTTCTTTACCAGCTCTGCCAACAAGGTTAATAGTGTTAATTTCCATGTTTTTTTTTTTTAATATTACTCATATTTTCATATTTTGCTCAAAGTTTTGCGTGCTATTCATAACTAAACAAGATAATTGTGAGAGCTTAACAAAAAATAGATATATTATTTAAAAAAAAGAATTCTTATTGTGATTTTTAACAGATTTAAATTTTCTAGAGACATTGGTATAGATTTGGGAACCGCCAATACTCTCATACATGTTTCAGGAAAGGGAGTTGTTTTACAAGAGCCTTCTGTGGTGGCAATGGATTTAGAAGAAGGTATTCCTTTAGCTGTTGGTAAAGAAGCAAAGTTAATGCTTGGAAGAACACCTGGCAATATAAGAGCGGTAAGACCACTAAGAGATGGGGTGATTGCAGATTTTGATGCAGCAGAGCAAATGATAAAAACATTTATTCAAAAATGTAACGAAGGCAAGGGGATATTAGCCCCAAGAATAGTTATTGGTATTCCAAGTGGAGTGACAAGTGTTGAGCGAAGAGCAGTGAGAGAAGCTGGTTTAGCCGGAGCCAGAGAAGTTCACTTAATTGATGAACCTGTTGCAGCAGCAATAGGAGCATCATTACCGGTAACTGAGCCAATTGGTACTATGATAGTTGATATTGGTGGTGGTACTACGGAGGTTGCAGTATTAAGTTTGGGTGGAACAGTATTAAGTGAATCTGTTCGAATAGCTGGCGACGAGATTAATGAATCAATTGCCATATATCTTAAAAAAGTTCATAATTTAGTTGTTGGAGAGAGAACTGCAGAAGAAATTAAGATCAAAATTGGATCTGCATTTCCAGATAATGATTTTGATAAAACTACTTTAGAGGTTAGAGGTTTACATCTTTTATCTGGTCTTCCTAGGTCAGTAACTTTGACATCTGGAGAAATAAGAGAAGCTATGGCTGATACACTTAGCAAAATAGTTGAAGCTGTAAAAAGAACTTTAGAGCGTACGCCCCCTGAACTTGCTGCAGATATTGTTGATAGGGGCATTATGCTTGCAGGAGGTGGAGCTTTAGTAAGAGGTATTAATGATTTATTAAGCGATGAAACGGGAATTTTTACACATATAGCCGAAAACCCATTGCTGTGCGTAGTTAATGGCTGTGGTGAGGTTTTGGATGATTTTAAAAAACTTAAAAGAGTCGTTGATACTCCAGACTTTATAAGGAACGCCATAAGAGATTAATCCTATGTTAGATATCCGACGAATTTCTAATAGTCGTTGGTGGCATAAAAAAAGAAATTGGATATTATTTGGAATTTTTTTATTTTTAGTTTTTGTAAGGATATCAAAAGGATCTATTTATAAAGATTTTTATTATTTTATTTCAAAGCCTTTTTGGCCTGGTCAATTTCAAAAAGAAGTTATTCTAAAGAGTATTGATCAAGAATCTTTAATAAAGATAAATCTTCTAAAAAAGGATAATTTAAGATTGCGCGAAATTTTATCTCTTAAAGAGTCATCTGATAATGATAATATTTCAGCTGCAGTTATTTCGAGAAAAACAGGGAGTTGGTGGAGACAAATAATATTAAACAAAGGCTCTAAAGATGGAGTGGAAATTGGTAGTATTGTTATTGGTCCAGGCGGATTATTAGGAAGAGTAGATAATACTTCTTTATTTACTTCGTCTGTAACTTTATTAACCTCACCGGAAAGTAAGGTAGGCGTATGGGTTGATAGAATTCAAATTAATGGATTACTGATCGGTATAGGAGATGATTATCCTAGCTTAATACTTTATTCAAAAGATGCTGATATAAAAGTCGGAGATTTTGTATCATCTTCTCCTGCTAGTACTCTATTACCTCCAAATATCCCTATTGGGATTGTCCAATCAGTAGATGAGCCATTTAAAGCAAAAAAAACGGCAAAAATATCACTTTTGGCAAAACCTCATGTAATTGATTGGGTGCAAATTTTAAGAGTAAAAATTTAATGTATAAATTTTTGACCAAAAAAAATTTATCTATAATTTTTTTTATTTTTGTTCCCATTATGTTTTTATGGCACCCGAATTGGTTTGGATTTTTAGGCGTTCAGCCATATTGGCCTTTATTGTGGTTGTTGCCTTGGTCAATGATTAACGGATCAATTAGTGGATTAATATTTGGTTTGTTTTTAGGACTAATTTTAGATTCTTTAACTCTAGATAGTAATTTTACTCAAATGCCAGGTTTAATTTTATGTGGTTTTTGGTTTGGGAGAATTAAATTACATAATGATTTTTTGGTGGGACATTTTAGGTATGGTTTAATTTGTTCCTTTGGAAGTTTTTTATGCGGGACACTTTATTTTTTACAGATCTTGTTTGAAAATTTTTCAGATAGTACTTTTTTACTTTTTATACCCAGTCTTCAAAACATCTTAGCTGAAGTTTTTCTTACAGGTTTTTTTGCTCCTTTAATTTGCTCCCAACTATTAAGAGTATTTAAATTTTCACGGAGATAAATAGAATAATTATTTTTGCAAATAAGTAAAAAGTGTTTGAAAAAGTTCGTATCTTGAGAAAATTAAAATTTTTGTAAAACTAGTAAATATCTCTTTTAGGGGTTATTAATGTTATATTTTAAGTTGTTAGAATAAATATTCAATGCAATAATTCTTTGCTTTGAAGTATCGAGAAATCTTTTTTAACTATGTCAAAAGCAAGAATTTTAGTTGTTGATGATGAGCCAGCAGTATTGAAGGTATTAGTTACTAGACTTCAACTAGCCGGATATCAGGTTTTTTCAGCGACTAACGGAGAAGAGGCTCTCGAATCTTTTCATAGAGATTCCCCTGACTTGATAGTCCTTGATGTTATGCTTCCAAAAATGGATGGATTTGCAGTTTGCAGAAGAATTAGAGCTGAATCAGTAGTTCCAATAATATTCTTAACAGCTCTAGAGGCAATTTCAGAGAGAGTAGCAGGTTTAGATTTAGGGGCTGATGATTACCTATCTAAACCTTTTAGCCCAAAAGAGTTAGAAGCTAGGATAGCTACTATTTTGAGAAGAATGGGCCCTACTGTATCTGTGGCCGAAACGAAAGAGGTCCCATCTGGCAAAGGAGTTATGAAATTTGGAAGTTTAGTTGTTGATACTAATCGCAGACAAGTTTCTAGAGCAGGTGAAAGAATAAGCCTAACTTATACTGAATTTAGCCTTCTAGAATTATTATTCGATGAGCCTGGTAAAGTCGTTCCAAGAGCTGAAATCTTAGAACAATTATGGGGTTACCCACCTAGAAGAGCTGCAGATTTACGAGTTGTAGATGTTTATGTAGCGAGATTAAGAGGTAAATTGGAACCAGATCCAAGAAATCCGGAATTAATATTAACTGTTAGGGGTATCGGTTATGCATCTCAGAGAGTTGGGGAAACAGCAACATCTTTGGCAAGTTGAGCCTTATTCTGATACTTTTATTAAATAAAACAAATATATTAAGTTAATTTTGTCTGAAATAAGAGAATCTCGCATACAAAAAGCTAATTCACTAGTGAGCAAAGGATTTGCTTCTTACGCAGAAAGTTTTAAAGTTTCCCACACTACAAGATTTCTTATTCAAAAATTTGATTATTTAGAAAATGGTCAAGAGGAAGACTTTAATGTCTCTATTGCAGGTAGAGTGATGGCAAAAAGGGTAATGGGTAAAATCGCCTTTTTCACAATAAGAGATCAAGAAGGTCAGATTCAGCTTTATTTAGATAAAAGGATTGTTGATTGTAATTTAGAAAACCAAAAATCACTTTCTTTTGAAGATATTAAGGAAATTGTAGATATTGGTGATTGGATCGGCGTCTATGGAACTATTAAAAAAACTAATAAAGGTGAGCTTTCAATAAAATTGGAGCATTGGGAAATGTTATCTAAATCCTTGCAGCCATTACCAGATAAATGGCATGGATTGACTGATATTGAGAAAAGATATAGACAACGTTATCTAGATTTAATAGTGAATCCTCACTCTAGAAGCGTATTTAAAACAAGAGCAAAATGTATAAGTTTTATAAGACAATGGTTAGATGATAGAAATTTTTTAGAGATAGAGACTCCAATTCTGCAATCTGAGGCTGGTGGTGCTGAAGCAAGACCATTTATTACTCATCACAATACATTAAATATTCCTCTGTATTTAAGAATAGCGACAGAATTACATCTAAAAAGAATGATTGTTGGAGGATTTGAGAAAGTTTATGAATTGGGAAGAATCTTCCGTAATGAAGGGATAAGTACTAAGCATAATCCGGAATTTACTTCAGTTGAAATTTATCAGGCTTTTTCTAATTATGTCGATATGATGGATTTAACTGAAGAACTGATTAAAGATATCGTATATGATGCATGTGGTTCTTTAATTATAAATTATCAAAATAAGGAAATTGATTTTTCAAAACCTTGGTCAAGAATATCAATGAAAGATATAGTCAAGAAATATACAGGAATTGATTTTGATTCTTTCAATGGAGACTTTCAAGAAGCAAAACAAGCCGTTAAAAGCATAAATATTGAATTTTCGTCAAAAGTAAATACAATAGGAAGACTTTTAAATGAGGTCTTTGAGCAAAAAGTAGAGTTAGAACTTATAGAACCTACTTTTGTTATAGATTATCCTGTTGAAATTTCTCCTTTAGCAAGGCCTCATCTTGAAAATAAAGAAATGGTTCAGAGATTCGAATTATTCATTGTTGGTAGAGAGTTAGCAAATGCTTTTAGTGAGTTGATAGATCCAGTTGATCAAAGAGAAAGAATGCAATTGCAGCAATCTCTTAGGGATGAAGGTGATTTTGAGGCTCATTGTATAGATGAGGACTTTTTGAATGCTTTAGAGATTGGCATGCCCCCTACTGGGGGCTTAGGTATAGGTATTGATAGACTTATTATGTTAATTACTAATAGTCCATCAATTAGAGATGTAATTCCTTTCCCATTGTTAAAACCAGAAATAACTTCTACTAAAAATGAAAAATCACCCTTGCATGAAGTAAAATAGATAAATTAATCCAATACGAAATTTTTAAATGAGTGGTGAACGTGTTGGTTTCCGTTTCAAACACGCGGATGCAGTAGTGAAAAGAAATCCTCAAGGCCGATCAAGACGAGGCTGGGTAATCGAACCAGTAGAGCAAACTACAAGCAGGGGTACAAAAATGCCTGCGTATAAAATTCGCTGGAGAGATAGTGAGCGACCAGAAACTGTTTTACAGCATATGTTAATTGCAGATCCAGATCCTTCTCCTCCTCCAAGTTCAGTAAGTTTAGATTCATAGTTTCAACATTTCTAGATAATATTTTTATCTTTTTAGTGCAGATTTGATTTCTTTCTTTATACTTTTTTGTTTTTCGTCTTGCCGTTTGTCATGTAATTTTTTTCCTTTACCGACGCCAATAGTTAGTTTTATCCATGAGCCTTTTATATAAAGAGATAATGGAACAATAGTCATTCCTTTTTTTTCTGTATTAGATTTAAGTTTTATGATTTCTTTTTTATGAAGTAGCAACTTTCTATTTCTCAATGGATCATGATTAAAAAAAGAACCCACATTTTTATGTGGTGAAATGTGAACATTTAACAATAAAATCTCTCCGTCTCTGAATGAACAGTACCCATCTCTTAAATTTGCTTTTCCATTTCTGATAGACTTTACTTCAGTCCCTAAAAGTTCAATTCCAGCTTCGATTGTTTCAGATATTGCATATTGAAATTTTGCATATCTATTCTCAGCTAGACGTTTAAAATTATTTCCTTTTTTAGTATTTTTTTGAACTTTGTTTGAATTTTTTGCCATTTTAGTTGTAAAAAATCTTTCTACTCAGAACAATTGCAATTAACCTTTCATTATGGCAATAATTTCCTCCAATATAGACGATAATGACTCTTCTCTTTATAAAAAAGAGCTTAGATTAGTTGATTCAAAAATTATTCCAGAAGAAAAAAGAAATAATAATCTGAACTTAGCTCGTCCTCTTAATCTACAAGAATTTATTGGCCAAGAACAACTTAAGTCTTCTTTAAGAATAGCTATAGATGCTTCAATTTATAGAAAAGAGCCTTTGGAGCATACTCTTTTGTATGGACAGCCTGGTTTAGGTAAGACTACCCTAGCCTTTTTGATAGCCCATGAAATGAATACAAAATGTAGGATAGCGACTGCACCTGCAATTGAAAGGCCTAGAGATATTGTAGGGTTATTGCTTGGATTAAAAGAAGGTGAAGTTTTATTTATTGATGAGATACATCGCTTAAATAAGTTAACTGAAGAGTTGTTATATTCTGCCATGGAGGATTACAGAATAGATTTGACTATGGGAGCTAATAGAGGAGCACGTTGCAGAACAATTAATCTTCCAAGGTTTACTTTGGTTGGCGCAACAACTAAATTAGCATCAATTAGTGCCCCTCTAAGAGATAGATTTGGTATATCTCAAAAAATTGATTTTTATACATATGATGAATTAAAACAAATAATTGCTAACTTCTCTCGGTTAATAAATATTAGTTTAGATGATGAAGCATCTTATGATTTAGCAAAGATATCTCGAGGGACTCCAAGAATTGCTTTGAGATTATTAAGGAGAGTTAGAGATTATGCTCAAGTTATTCAAAAAACTAATGTTATCTCTGTAAATTTAATAAAAAAAGCGTTAAATTCTTACCAAATAGACGAGAAGGGATTGGATTCTTTAGATAGACAATATTTATCTTTTCTGAGTCAAAACCATCATATTCCAATTGGCCTAGATTCAATAGCTGCTGCATTGGGAGATGATTCTTCAATGTTAGAATTTGTAGTTGAGCCATATCTAATCCAAATTGGTTTCCTTAAGAGAACTCCCCGTGGAAGACTAATTACTGCTTTAGGAAAAAAGTACATTGATTCAAAAAAATGATAACTTTTAAAAAAGTTAAGGTCTGTTTTTTATTAATTTTTGTCTTTGTCAATATTTTTTATATTGCACCATGTTATTCATTATCTTTGAGAGAGGATTTGTTTAAAAATGCATTAGATCTAAGTTCAAGAGGTAAATTTAATCTCGCTTTACAAGAATGGAATCGTTATATCGATTCTTATCCTGATGATGCTGCAGGTTTGAGCAATAGAGGAAATGTAAGACTTGTCACAGGTGACGTAGAGGGATCAATAGATGATCAAAATAAGGCAATAAGTTTAAATCCAAGTGAAATAGATCCTTATATTAATAGAGGTATTGCTGAGGAAGCTTTAGGTCTATGGTCGCAAGCGAGAAAAGATTATATGTTTGTTATTTCGCAAGATAGTAAGAATTTCTCCGCATTATATAATTTAGCCAATGTTGAAGGGTCTACGTCACAATGGGAAAAAGCAAGAGATTTATTTTCAAAAGCTGCTTTATATAATCCTGGATTTGCTATGGCAAGGTCAAGTATGGCTTTAGCAGATTTCCAGTTGGGACATATTGATGAATCTGAAAAAGAATTAAAAAAATTAATTAGGCGTTATCCAACTTTTGCAGATGCTAGGGCAGCTTTAACAGCTTTGAATTGGTCTAAGGGTGAAGCAGGTAAAGCTGAGAGTAATTGGATAGCAGTAACGGAATTAGATCCTAGGTATAGTAATAAGGAATGGTTACAAAACATAAGAAGATGGCCCCCACAACCAATTTTGGATTTAATGAACTTTATTGATTTAAAATAACTAATGAATAGAGATCAGCTTTTTAAAAAAATTGATTCGTTTAATGATGAATTAATTAATTTAAGAAGACATATCCATGCGCATCCGGAATTGAGTGGACTGGAAAACCAAACAGCTATTTTGATAAGTGGTTATTTAAAAAATATTGGTTGGAATGTTAGAGAATCTATAGGAAAGACTGGAGTAATAGCCGATTATGGCCCCTCAGAAAAAGGCATTATAGGCTTAAGAGTGGATATGGATGCTTTACCAATATTTGAGGAAACTAAATTAAGTTTTTCTTCCAAAGTAGATGGAGTGATGCATGCATGTGGTCACGATATTCATATTTCGATCGGATTGGGTGTGGCAAAAATTGTCAAGGATTTAAAACTTAATTATGGGACTAGGATAATTTTTCAGCCCGCTGAAGAAATTGCTAGTGGAGCTAGATGGATGATTAAGGATGGTGCAACTAATGGTTTAACTCATATTTTAGGAGTTCATGTCTACCCAGATTTATCTGTAGGCAGTATTGGGATTAAAGAGGGAAGTTTAACTGCAGCTGCTGGAGAACTCATGGTAGAGATTAAAGGAAAATCAGGACATGGTGCTCGACCTCATGAAGGGGTTGATGCTATTTGGGTGGCATCCAAAGTTATCTCTGGAATTCAAGAATTAATAACGCGGAAGTTAGATCCTTTAGATCCTGTAGTAATAACTTTTGGTAAAATAAACGGTGGCAATGCATTCAATGTTCTTGCAGAAAAGGTTAATTTAATTGGTACTGTTAGATGCACTAATCTTAAATTATTTAAGAATATTGGTAATTGGCTCAATGAAAATATTTCATCTTTAGTTTATAGTTGCGGAGCTGATGTAAAAGTAATATTTAGAGAAATTACTCCACCAGTAAATAATAATTATGAAATTAATAAAGTCCTTAGAGATTCAGGAATTAAGGTTCTGGGTCAAGAAAATGTTATCGAATTGCAAAAACCATCATTAGGTGCTGAAGATTTTGCTGAGTTCTTGAATAAAATCCCTGGGGCTATGTTTAGGCTTGGTGTTTCTAGTTCAAATGGATGTGCGCCATTACATAGTTCTAAATTTGATCCAGATGAAAGAGCTATTGCTGTTGGAATTAAAGTGATAACAGAATCCATAGTAAAATTAAACAATTAAATAATAATTAAAGTTGATAAATGAAAATAAATTCAAGATTTATTCTGTCTTTTGTCGCTCCTTTTATGATCCTTATATCTTTTATTGGATTAATTTTAAAGGAGAATAATAAGAAGATTTTTTATTTACCTATTGGCTTAATGGGGATTTCAATTATTTTCGAGAAAGATTTAGGAAGAAGATTGGCTAGAAAAAATATTTTAAAAAAGATAAAGTCTTATCAAAAATTTAAATAAAATCTTTTATTTATTTTTACGCAACATGTGATGACTATTTTTTAGAAAGGAGCTATTAATAAAATAAATACTAGGGGTGCTAGGAAATTTAACTTAGCTGAGATCATACCCTTTGAACCTGAATCATTAATCCTGAGGCAGGGAAGTGGAAATTTGATCTAACTTTAGTAATAAAAACTTATAAACTTATAAATTATGAGAAGTTCTTGGATTAAGCCTCGCCTTGGAAAAGACAATGTAACTCAGATGAACTTTGCGAGGAACGGATATATCACTGAAGAAATGGATTTTGTTGCTAAAAAAGAGAATCTTCCTTCTTCTTTAATAATGGAAGAAGTGGCAAGGGGAAGATTAATTATTCCAGCTAATATTAATCATTTGAATCTTGAGCCAATGTCTATAGGTATTGCTTCTAGATGCAAAGTTAATGCCAATATTGGTGCTTCCCCTAATGCAAGTGACATCAATGAAGAAGTAGAGAAGCTCAAGCTAGCAGTTAAATATGGGGCTGATACGGTTATGGATCTTTCTACAGGAGGAGTAAATTTAGATGAAGTGAGGCAAGCAATTATTCATGAGTCTCCTGTTCCTATTGGAACAGTTCCTGTTTATCAAGCTTTAGAAAGTGTACATGGTTCAATAGATAGACTAACTGAAGACGATTTTCTTCATATTATTGAAAAACATTGTCAGCAAGGAGTAGATTATCAAACTATTCATGCTGGGTTATTAATAGAGCATTTGCCGAAAGTCAAAGGAAGAATTACTGGAATTGTAAGTAGGGGGGGAGGTATTTTAGCCCAATGGATGTTACATCACTTTAAGCAAAATCCTCTTTACACAAGGTTTGATGACATTTGTGAGATTTTCAAGAAATATGATTGCACTTTTTCTCTAGGAGATTCACTAAGGCCTGGATGCTTGCATGATGCTTCTGATGATGCTCAGCTAGCTGAATTGAAGACCTTAGGCGAACTTACTAGAAGAGCATGGGAACATAATGTTCAAGTAATGGTTGAGGGTCCTGGTCATGTACCTATGGACCAAATTGAGTTTAATGTGAGAAAGCAAATGGAAGAATGTTCAGAAGCCCCCTTTTATGTGCTTGGTCCATTAGTGACAGATATATCACCTGGTTATGACCATATATCAAGTGCTATTGGAGCGGCGATGGCAGGGTGGTATGGAACTTCTATGTTATGTTATGTAACCCCAAAAGAACATCTAGGTCTCCCAAATGCAGAGGATGTAAGAGAAGGATTAATTGCTTATAAAATAGCTGCTCATGCTGCTGACATAGCAAGACATCGAGCTGGCGCTCGTGATCGAGATGATGAACTTAGTCATGCAAGGTATAACTTTGATTGGAATAAACAATTCGAACTTTCATTAGATCCAGAAAGGGCAAAGCAGTACCATGATGAGACACTACCTGAAGAAATCTTTAAAAAGGCTGAGTTTTGTTCAATGTGTGGTCCTAAACATTGTCCAATGAATTCAAAGATTTCTGATGAATCTCTTGATCAGTTAAAAGATAAACTTGAAGAATGTAATACTTCAGTATAGTTATCAATTAATAGTTATAGAATTTCTTTCGTCTTACTAACTACGTTTTCCACTGTGAATCCAAAATTTTTCATACATTCTCCGCCTGGTGCTGATGCACCAAACCTATCCATAGTAATACAAATGCCATCAAAACCTGTATATTTATGCCAACCAAATGAATGGGCAGCTTCTACTACAACTCTCTTTTTCACACTACTAGGTAAAACACTTTCTTTGTAAGATTCTTCTTGTTCTTCGAAAAGTTCTACACAAGGCATAGAAACAACCCTAATTTTTTTACCTAAGCTTGAAATTTCCTTACTTGCTTCAATGCAAAGATTCAGTTCGCTTCCGGTACCAATAAATATTAGATCTGGTGTTCCTTCACAATCAGAAACCACATATCCTCCTAGTGCAACTTTGTCGATCGAAGTATTTTCTTGATTTGGCATACCTTGTCTACTTAAACAAAGGGCAGAAGGTCTTTTTCGATTTTGAATAGCAAGCTTATAAGCTCCACTTGTCTCATTTCCGTCTCCTGGTCTGAAAACTAGCATGTTAGGCATGGCGCGAAGAGAAGGGATAGTCTCAATAGGTTGATGTGTTGGGCCGTCTTCTCCTACACCAATTGAATCATGGGTTAATACATAGATCACTCCTAATTCGCTGAGTGCTGAAAGCCTCATTGAACCTCTCATATAATCAGCGAAAACAAGGAAGGTTCCACCATAAGGAATAAGACCACTATTGTGATAGGCAATACCATTAAGTACAGCTGCCATTGCATGCTCTCGTACACCAAAATGTAAATATCTTTTTTCAGGACTATGGGGTTGGAATGATCCAGTTTCTCCCTTGATATCTGTATAGTTAGAGTGAGTTAAATCTGCCGATCCACCAATTAATTCAGGCAGGTTAGGTCCTAAAGCACCTAAACATATTTGTGAATGCTTTCTGGTGGCTAACCCTTTATCAACAGGTGTATAACAGGGAAGATCTGAGTCCCAATTCTCAGGTAATTGGCCTTTTAACATTCTATTTAACTCAGCTCCTTCAGAAGGATATTTTCTTTGATATTCTTCAAATTTAGAATCCCATTCTTTTTCTAAGTTTTTGCCTTTGTTTATTGATTTTCTATACTGTGCATATACTTCATCTGGTATTTCAAATGGAGGATATTCCCAATTTAGAAACTCTCTAGTTAATACAGCTTCTTCTTCTCCAACAGCTGCTCCATGAATTCCAGCAGTATCTGATTTATTGGGTGAACCATAACCGATGGTTGTAGAAATTTTTATTATTGATGGTTTATCTGTAACTAATTTTGCTTTTTCGATAGCTTCAGTTATTCCTTTCACATCATGATTCCCATCTTCAACATGTTGTACATGCCATCCATAAGCTTCGTATCTTTTTAAAACATCTTCCGTGAAAGAAACGTCGGTTCGCCCATCAATTGTAATTTGATTATCGTCATAGAGTGCAATTAATTTTCCAAGCTTAAGATGACCAGCTAATGAGCAGGCCTCTGATGCAATACCTTCTTGATTACAACCGTCACCCATTATTACGTAAGTATAGTGATCAACGATATTGCAATCAGGCTTATTAAATTTAGCTGCTAAGTGAGTTTCAGCTATTGCTAAACCAACTGCATTTGAAATTCCGGCTCCAAGAGGCCCAGCTGTAACTTCAACACCTTCAGTTTCGAATGTTTCTGGATGTCCAGGAGTTTTTGATCCCCATTGCCTAAATTCTTTAATATCTTCTATAGAAACTGATTTGTATCCTGTCAAATGAAGCAAAGAATATAACAGCATACAGCCATGACCTGCTGATAAAACAAAACGGTCTCTATTGAACCATTGTGGGTTATTGGGGTTGTGATTAAGTATGTTTTGCCATAATGCATAAGCCATAGGAGCACATCCCATTGGCAATCCAGGATGTCCACTATTAGATTTATTTACTGCATCTACAGCAAGCATTCTTATACTATTTACACAAAGTGATTCTAATGAAACAGATGCAGCGACCATTGTTTTAAATTAAGTTAAGTTGGAAATACAGAATTGGTTGTCTTCAATTCATTTTGCTGAAAGCAAGGCAAACATTGTGACCACCAAAGCCGAAAGAATTAGAAAGAGCAACTCCTACTTGAGCTTCTCTTGCATTATTTGGTACATAATCAAGATCACATTCAGGATCTGGATTGACGTAGTTAATTGTAGGAGGGATAAAATTATGTGTCAAAGAAAGTATACAAGCTACAGCCTCTATACCTCCTGAGCCTCCTAGGAGATGACCAGTCATCGACTTAGTAGAGCTTACAGGAATGAGGTAAGATCTGTCTCTAAAAATAGATTTAATTGCAGAAGTTTCATTTTTATCATTAGCTGATGTACTTGTTCCATGAGCATTTATGTAATCAACTTTTTCAAGGCTAAGACAAGCGTCTTCAATTGCTAATTTGATAGCTTCGGCGCCTCCAACCCCGCCTGGAGATGGAGCAGTAATATGATGGGCATCACATGTTGTTCCATATCCAGTTATTTCTGCATAAATTCTCGCATTCCTTTTTTGTGCATTTTCTAAAGTTTCTAAAACAAGAATTCCAGATCCCTCTCCAATAACAAATCCATCTCTCTCTGCATCAAAAGGTCTACTAGCAGTTTGAGGGCTTTCATTTCTGAAAGAAAGAGCTTTAGCACTGGCAAAACCAGCAACTCCAAGAGGTGTAATACTTGCTTCTGCTCCTCCACAGATCATTGCATCTGCTTTCCCAAGTTGGAGTAATCTAAAAGAATCACCAATTGCATTGGATCCTGCAGCGCAGGCAGTGGAAACAGAGGAACTTGGCCCTTTAGCACCCAAAGCAATTGCAGCTAGTCCAGTTGCCATATTTGGAATCATCATTGGGACTGTAAATGGGCTTACTCTTTTTGGCCCTTTATGACTCAGTATTTGGGCTTGACTTTCCATAGTTAGTAAGCCTCCTACACCAGAGCCAATGATCACTCCAATTCTTGATGCATTATCTTCAGTAATTTCAAGGCCAGAATCTTTAAAGGCTTGCTTTGCTGCAATTACTCCAAACTGTGAAAAACGATCCCACCTTTTGGATTCTTTAATTTCAATAAAATTTTCAGGTTGAAGATTTTTAACCTCTGCTGCAAATTTGCAAGGATGATCTATTGGATCAAAGAGAGTGATACTTGCGACCCCATTAGTACCTTTTTGAAGACTGAGTAAATATTCATCAATGTTGTTACCTATAGGAGTTACTGCACCTATACCGGTAATAACTACTCGATGGAAGTTTGGCATCCTTGATTAACCTTTTTTTTCTTCGATGAATTTAACTGCATCACCAACTGTTGCAATTCCTTCAGCTGCTTCATCAGGGATTTCAATATCAAATGCTTCCTCTAGAGCCATCACTAATTCGACGGTATCTAAAGAATCTGCACCTAAATCATTTTGGAAATTTGAATCTGATTTTACTTCTGCTGCTTCAACGCTTAATTGCTCTGAAACAATAGAACAGACTTTTTCGAGGATTTCTTGTGACATAGTTTATGGAATTTACTAATTATCTATAAGATTTTATGCCCTAGAGTTAACAAGAGTGAAGCATATCTTAATTTTTTTAATTTCTTTGTAAGACAATAGTATTATATAACGAGGTTCAAAAGACAATTTTTACATGTCACACGCAGTTAAAATTTATGACACTTGCATTGGATGCACCCAATGTGTAAGGGCTTGCCCGCTAGATGTTTTAGAGATGGTTCCTTGGGATGGCTGCAAAGCTGGTCAAATCGCTTCATCTCCTAGAACTGAAGATTGTGTAGGTTGCAAAAGATGCGAAACAGCATGTCCTACAGATTTTTTAAGTATTCGTGTTTATTTAGGTGATGAAACTTCTAGGAGTATGGGCCTAGCTTACTAACTTTCATAGTGCAGTTTTAAGAGAGTCCATGTTTTTATAGATACTCATTTTTTTTCAATATAATTGAAAAAAAACTATAGTATGTGTGGAATAGTTGCTGTTACTGGTTATAAGAAAGCCTTACCATTGTTAATTAACGGTTTAGAAAAACTTGAATATAGAGGTTATGATTCTGCAGGCATTGCGATAATCAATTCTGAAACAAAAGCTATTTCTTGTAATAAAGCTGAGGGAAAACTAATAAATTTAAAAAATGATCTTAATGATAAAAATATTGCTGGTACTGTAGGTATAGGTCATACTCGTTGGGCAACTCATGGAAAACCTGAAGTTAAAAATGCCCATCCTCATACCGATAGTTCAGGATCGATAGCAGTTGTTCAAAATGGAATCATTGAAAATTTTCAAGATTTAAAAAATAAATTAGAGAATGAGGGTATTGTTTTTAATTCTGATACAGATACGGAAGTAATTCCTCATCTAATTCAAAAAGAATTAAATACACTAAGTACACTTAATCTTGAGAATAATGGTTCAACATTATTAGTTGCTGTTAGAAATGTAATATCTGATCTAGAAGGATCTTATGCATTGGCAGTTTTATGGTCTGGTGCTCCAACCTCCTTGGTAGTTGCAAGAAGACAAGCACCTTTGATTATTGGTTTGGGTGAAGGAGAATTTATATGTGCAAGTGATACGCCAGCCATTGCTAACTTTACAAACATTATTCTGCCTATGGAGGATGAGGAAATAGCATTGTTAACTCCTCTAGGAATAGAGATATATGACTCAAATAACGAGAGACAATATCGAAATCCAGTTTCTTTAAAAGTCTCAGAGCAAATAATAGATAAGATGAATTTTAAACATTACATGCTAAAGGAGATATATGATCAACCTGGGACTGCAAAAAATTGGTTAGATAATTATTTATTTAAAAACTTAGAAAGTGGTCAATATCAAATCAACTATACCTTTGATGCAAAGTTTTTTGAATCAATAGAGAGAATTGAAATTATTGCATGTGGTACTAGTAAACATGCCGCAATGGTAGGTAAATTTTTATTAGAACAATTCTCAGGAATTCCTACAAACGTCTTTTATGCAAGCGAATTTCGATATTCACCACCACCACTTTTGCCAAATACATTAACTATAGGAGTCACTCAATCTGGAGAAACTGCTGATACAATTGCAGCTATTGATATGGAAATTAAAAGAAGGTCATCAATCGAAGATAAAAAATTTAAACCTAACATTATTGCAATAACAAATCGAAAAGAAAGCTCTATAGGAAGGCAGGTTTCAAATATTATTGATATTTGTGCAGGAATAGAAGTAGGAGTTGCAGCAACAAAGACTTTTTTTGCACAATTGCTTTCTTTTTATGGATTAGCTATAAAATTTGCACAAATTAAAGGGAGTCAAAGTCCAGATGAAATTGGAAAATTAATAACAGAACTTACAAAACTACCAATCTTACTTGAAGATCTCATAGACAAACATAATCAATCATCAGAAAAACTAGCACATGACTTTTTTAATATTAAGGATGTAATTTTTTTAGGAAGAGGTATAAATTATCCTATTGCTTTAGAAGGAGCTTTAAAATTGAAAGAAATTAGTTACATACATGCAGCTGGATATCCAGCTGGTGAAATGAAACATGGTCCAATCGCTTTATTAGATAAAAAAGTACCAGTAATTTCTATCGCTTCTCCTGGTGAAGTTTTTGATAAGGTTATCAGTAATGCGCAAGAAGCAAAAGCAAGAGACTCATATTTGATTGGAATTGCTCCCGAATGTAATGGAACTGAAATTTTTGATTATTTAATGAAAATACCTGCCTCTAATGAATTGGTTTCACCTTTACTTAATATAATTCCTTTACAACTATTGAGTTATCATATTGCTGCTCATCGAGGACTTGATGTGGATCAACCAAGAAATTTAGCTAAAAGTGTAACTGTAGAATAATTAATCCTATATAAATTTTTATTTTTTAAAAAATTTATAGTTCTAAAAGTCCTCTTGGGGGGGGCGATGATAAGAAAATTATTTTTTATATCGACCAATGGCACTATTTCATTTACAAAAGGTATGAGAACTTTTTTTTGATTTTTAAATAGTTCAATAACAAGTAAATTATTTTTCTCATTTTCTAAATTAATAACTTTTCCAATTATTTTTAATTCATCATTTTCTAAAGTTTTAACCTGCAAATTTATAAGTTCTAGAAGGTGAAATTCTTCTTTTTTTAGTTCAGGAAGTTTATTAGTTTTTACAAGAATCTTATATTTTTTAAGATGCTCTGCTTCGTTTCTATTATTTATTCCTTGGAACTTAATGATGAAGGTTTCTTTTCCGGGCTGTTTGAAACCAGAGATGAGTTCTATATTTAAAGGAGTTTCATTTTTTTGCTGCAACCATCTCATTCCTGGTTTTAGAAATCTCTCTTCAAAATCACTCAGAGATTTAACCTTTACTTGTCCATTAATTCCATGACATGATGTTATCAATCCAACAACTAACCATTCATTTTTAATTATCATATATTGTATTCAGTAGATTGTTTCATGGAATTATCGACTAAACCCATACTCCCTGGTTCTTTTGTTGTTGTAAAAGATACTAACTCTATATATCGAGGATATAAAGGGTTTGTTCAGAGAGTTACAAAAAAAAAAGCAGCTGTTCTGTTCGAAGGTGGCAATTGGGATAAACTCATAACGTTTCAGCTAACTAATTTAGAAATAGTATAAAATTTAGATCTTACCTATAGTTATAAATTTTTCTATCAAAATTTTTGCTGCATTTGTTTCGGCTTGTTTATGAGATTTTCCAAAAGCTGATGATTCTTTTAATCCTTGAATAAATATATCGCAAGAAAATCTTTTAGGGTCTCCATTTTTTTTTGAGACTTCAGTTATCTTATACTCCGGCAAGTTAAAACCTTTACCTTGACACCACTCTTGCAATACTGTTTTAGATTTGTATTTATATGGGGCTTTTAAAAATAATTCTGAATCTTTTTCCCAAATTTCATCTAGCCATAGATTTACTTCCTGAATTGAATTAAAGCACTTATACAGAACTCCAATTAAAGCTTCTGTAGCTTCACAAATAATAGTATTTTTTGAATTTTCATCGCCAAGAGCTTTAGGTCCTTTAATTATCAATTTCTCGATGCCAACTTTTTTGCCTAATTTAGTTAACCATTCATCACTTACAATTTGTGCTCTTAGCTCTGATCTTGCTCCTACATGCATTTGAGGATATTTTTTTTCAATAAAATTAGAAGCAGCTAATCTTAGTACAGCATCTCCGAAGAATTCTAAATTTTCGTAATTTATGATTTTGTCATCTGAAGAATGGGTTAAAGCTTGATTAAAATCTTGAATTACAGAAATATTTTGCGTTCTAATTATCTCGGAAAATCGTTTTGATTTAATTTTTAAAGACTTCAAAAAAGTAATTATTTGATTAATTCTCTTTTCGCTTATTATATTTTTCATATAAATTGAAATAATCACGACAGTTAGAAAGCAGGTCATAAGCCGGGTTCTGTTCATCTTAAATAAGATGGGCAATCATCTATCTAGGGCTGGAATTACTTCACAGTCTCAAGCGGCACTTCTAAGTGGATTCAGTAATGGTCATGAATCTACTAAGCCTTGCTCCCAGCCGGGGTTTACCTAGCCAACACTTCTCAATGTTGCTGGTGCGCTCTTACCGCACCCTTGCACCCTTGCCATACGAAAGTATTAGGCGGTATGTTTCTGTGGCACTATCCTCACGGTTACCCGCACTGGGAATTACCCAGCAAGCCTGACCATGTGGGAGCCCGGACTTTCCTCAAAAAAGTTTTATTTTGGAAACAAAACAAAACTTTTTTGCGACTGCCTCTCCTGCTTTCATTTAGCATAGTGCTTATTCTTCCAAAAATCATCTATTGGGGCTGTAGCTCAGCAGGATAGAGCAACGGTTTCCTAAACCGTAGGTCGTGGGTTCGACTCCCGCCAGTCCCGTTAAAGTAATAAACTATATGTAGTATATGTGCAAACTTGCTACTCTCTAGCTAGCGTATAATTAGTAATAAACCTTTTATGGCTAAGTTGCATGATATGCGTTTAAAGCTCTTAATCCAGCAAGAGCATGAACGTATTTCTAAATCCAAACCTAACGATTTAGATCTTTCAATAGTTCAAGCAAGATGCTTATGCTGGCTTGTTTTATTGGCAGAAGCTCACGAAGACCAAGCAAATGATGCTGAAAAAAGGGGAGATACTGAACAAGCAATGGGTTGGTTTGCTGATTCTATGAGATTAAGAGATGTTATCAACTTAGTTACTAGTATTGAGATACCATTGCCAGATAGTCCAGATTCACTTGATGAAAATGACGAATTATTGGATGGCCCTACAATTATGCCTAAATAGTGAGATGATGTAAAAAGAATTACTTTTTCTTTTGACTCAAGAACCATGTCAATGCTCTGATTGTCAGAGATTTTATAAGGAGCATGATCGTTTGATTAGAGAATTTCCTACTTTTAAGCAACAACAAGAATTGAATTGGGCATCTATTCAATCCTTCAGAAGCCTTTGTACTAAGGTTACAGATCAGTTGCAGAGACAATTATCTGATAGAGAATCAAATGAAGATATTAGTCTAGAAGAAAAACATATTTCTCATACAGAAATTACTGAAGCTTTAGATGAACTTGAAAGTGTTAATGCATATTTATATTCAATTGAGGCATTAATGGAAAGAATATTTGATACAAAAATTTCAAATAATATTGAATCAAAGTTTAAAGAAATTGCAAATGAATTAGCACCAGATCCATTAAATATGGATCGATTAATTTTGAATAGATTATTTCACCAAACCCCAGATTCACCAGATAAGAAAAATATTAATTAGTTAATTCTTCGACATCGCAAGTAATTTCTACTGGCATTGGAGAGACTTTCCATATTGATTTACAGTACTCTCTAATAGATCTATCTGAAGAAAAATAACCTGATCTAGCAGTATTTAATAATGCCATTTTGTTCCAAGATTTTTTATTATTCCAGCATTCACTAACTACATCCTGTTTATTTAAGTAGTCTTCAAAGTCAGCCATAACAAAAAATGGGTCGTGTCCAGTCAAGCTATTTAATAAAGGTTTAAATAATTCTTTATCCCCATTGCTAAAGTGACCAATTTCAATAAGGCGTATTACCTCTTTAAGCTCTGGACATTGATCGATAAAAGTTTTGGGAGAGTAATTATTATTTTTTAAATCCATAATTTCGCTTTCAGTTTTACCAAAAAGAAAGAAGTTATCTTTTTTTACAAGATCTCTTAATTCCACATTAGCTCCATCTAAAGTTCCAATAGTTAAAGCTCCATTCATGGCAAACTTCATATTTCCAGTTCCAGAGGCTTCTTTGCCAGCAGTTGAAATTTGTTCTGAAAGATCTGTTGCAGGATAAACTATTTCACCAAGTTTAACGTTATAGTCTGGAAGAAAAACAACCCTTAATAAACCATCCATATCTGGATCAGAATTAACTACATCAGCAATACCATTAATGAATCTAATCATCAGCTTTGCCATAAAGTAACCAGGAGCAGCTTTACCTCCGAAAATTATTGTTCTTGGGACTTCATACTTGTTTGTACCACCTTTGATTCTTAGATATTGAGCAATAATTTGCAGGGCGTTTAAATGTTGTCTTTTATATTGATGAATTCTTTTTACTTGAACATCAAATAAACTTGATGGATCTACTAGTATTCCAGTTTTTGAATGGATAAAACTAGCTAATTTTCTTTTGCCATTTAATTTAGTTTCCTCAAATTTTTGTAAAAAATTGCTATCATCTTGTTTATCTTCAAGTTTTTTCAGAAGTTCCATATTGGTTATCCAATCAGGCCCAACTTCTTTCTCTAGAAGCTTAGATAATGAAGGATTTGAGAGGGCAACCCATCTTCTTGGAGTTACCCCATTAGTAACATTTGTAAATTTTTCAGGCCAAAGTTTTGCAAATTCAGGAAGAAGTTGTCTTTTTATTAAATCAGAGTGAAGAGCTGCTACCCCATTTATATGATGTGCTCCAATCGTAGCTAAGTGAGCCATTCGTACTGATTTAGGACCCTCTTCATCAATTATTGAGAGTTTTTGAAGGATTTTGTCATCACCTGGATAACGTAGTCTTAACTGTTGTAAAAATCTCCAATTAATTTCATAAATAATTTCAAGATGGCGAGGAAGGAGATCATTAAATAAACCTAAATCCCATTTCTCTAAAGCTTCAGGAAGTAATGTGTGGTTAGTATATGCAACTGATGAGGTTGTTATATTCCAAGCTTCATCCCAACCTACTTGATATTGGTCAATAAGTAATCGCATTAATTCTGCTACTGCTATAGCAGGATGTGTATCATTTAACTGGACTGTCCAATGATTAGGAAATTCAGTTATTGGTATTGATCTTTTTTCGAGGCTTCTCAACATATCCTGAAGAGAACAACTTACGAAAAAGTGTTGTTGTTTGAGTCTTAATCTTCTACCTTCGTCAGTTCCATCATTTGGATATAGAACTTTTGAGAGAGTTTCAGATGCAACTTTTTCTTCTACTGCTCCATAGTAATCACCAATATTGAATGCATAAAAGTCAAAACTTTCTGTTGCGTCGGCTCTCCATAATCTTAACCTGTCACATGTATTGACTCTGTATCCTAAAACTGGAACATCATGAGGTACGCCAATTGCGTGTTCTGAAGGGATCCATCTTGATCTGAAGTTCCCTTTATCATCTCTATAATTTTCAGTTCTACCTCCAAAACCAACGAAACATGATTCATCAGGTTGTGGAAGTTCCCATGGCCATCCACCTTTTAGCCATTTATCAGTTACTTCAACTTGCCAACCATCTCTAATTAACTGATTGAATATGCCAAATTCATATCGAATACCATAACCTACTGCCGGTACTTGAAGAGATGCTAATGATTCCATATAACAAGCAGCAAGTCTGCCAAGTCCACCATTACCTAATCCAGGCTCCTCTTCGACTTCAAGTATTGTTGATAATGATTCTATCCCAAATCTCTTTAAAGCATCTTCCGCTTCTTGAGTTATTCCAAGATTGAGCAGATTATTACTTAATTGAGGACCTATTAAAAATTCTGCTGATAAGTAGGCAACTGTTTTTTGTGGTTTTTTTCTAATGACTTCTTGGCTGGCTAAATATCTTGTCATTAGCCTATCTTTAACTGCGTAACTTAAAGCCATATACAAGTCGTGAGGACTTGCAGAAGTAGCTAACTTTCCAAGAGTATAGAAGAGATGGGCTGTCATGCCTTGGAAAACAGCATCAGAATCCATGCCAGCTTTCTCAGGATCTAAGTAGCAGCCTGGTGTAGGCAAGCGCAGATCAAAGGGTTTGTTGGAATTCATTGGAGTAGCCATATAACAGACAATAGCCATTTTTTAGGAAATTTCTTTGTTGTAACTTCAGATCCACACTTGTTGAGTATTTTTGCTTTTTTCTTACATATTTCTTAAAGTGGGCCCTCAATAAACTATCTTCCAATTAGGTAGTTTATTTTTCTCTCATTTCATATGTATTCCTTACTTGCTGAATTAAGTGCACATGATTTAGAAGTTGCTGAAACGTTGATAGGAGTTATAAGATTTCTATTGATATTTTTAGCTGCAAGAGCATTAGCAGAAGTATTAGTAAGACTCAGTTTACCAACTATTGTAGGCGAGCTTCTTGCAGGAGTTGTAATAGGAGCATCAGGATTCCATTTGTTAATACCCCCATCAGCTGGAACTGAACTAAATCAAGGTCTTGTAAATGTTATTAGTTCATTAGCTTCAATTCCCCCGCAAGCAGTACCTGATGTTTATTTTGAAAGTTTTCCATCCCTTCAAGCAGTAGCAACACTTGGTTTATATGCACTTTTATTTTTAACAGGATTAGAAAGTGAATTAGAGGAATTGGTAGCCGTCGGTGCGCAGGCTTTTACTGTTGCAATGGCTGGGGTAATTTTACCGTTTGCATTTGGCACTTTCGGATTAATGTTTATTTTCCAAGTAGATCTAATTCCAGCAGTTTTTGCTGGAGCATCGATGACAGCAACAAGTATAGGAATTACTGCAAGTGTTTTTGGTGAATTAGGATATTTGAAAACTAGAGAAGGACAGATTGTTATTGGTGCGGCAGTTCTAGACGATATTTTGGGTATTGTTATTCTCGCAGTTGTCGTAGCTCTTGCTGCAGGAGGTTCTCTAGAAATTGCTCCTATAGTTAAATTAGTTGCGGCAGCTGTAGTATTTGTCATAGCTGCTATCGCATTAAGTAGAACGGCAGCACCGGGATTTGATTGGCTATTAGATAGATTGAAAGCTCCTGGAGCTGTAGTGGTAGCGTCTTTTGTAATACTTGTATTATGCTGTTTTGTCGCAACAGCTATTGGATTAGAAGCAGCTTTAGGTGCTTTTGCTGCTGGATTGATTCTGAGTAGTTCTAAGAATAATCATGCAATACAACAATCTGTTTTACCTTTGGTATCCTTATTTGCAACTATTTTCTTTGTATTGGTAGGAGCTGGAATGGACTTATCAGTTATTAATCCACTTGATCCAACAAGTAGATCAGCTCTTGTAGTTGCAGGATTTTTATTAGTTGTTGCAATTATTGGAAAAATTGCTGCCGGATGGGTATTTTCAAGTGATAAGCCTACTAATAGATTAGTTGTTGGTTTAGGTATGATGCCTAGAGGAGAGGTTGGTTTAATTTTCCTTGGGCTAGGAACAAGCGCTAAGTTGTTAACTCCTTCTCTTGAAGCAGCTATTTTATTAATGGTTATTGGAACTACATTTCTTGCACCTGTTCTCTTAAGAATTGTTCTAAAAGATAAGCCCCCAAATGATGGCAATAAAATTTCAGATGATGTTGCAGCTGATCCTGTGGGTCTTCTTTAGGAAATAAGTTTATTAGAATCAATCAACATAGGAATTTCAATATATGAAAAAATCAGCTCTGATAGATAGTGATATTAATTATGACTGGAATTTTTTAAATTACCCAATACATACTGTTTCAGCTAAGCCTGAACAAACAACAAAAGAATTTGCAATTTTATTAATTCATGGTTTCGGCGCTTCTACGGATCATTGGAGATTTAATATCCCTGTTTTGAGTACAAAATACGAAGTTCATGCTATGGATTTACTCGGTTTTGGAAAAAGTCCTAAGCCTCAAGACGTCGAATACTCAGGATCTTTATGGAAAGATCAGGTTGTCGCTTATGTAAAAGAGAAAATAAAAAAACCTACAATTGTTGTTGGAAATTCATTAGGTGGTTATGCAGCATTAGCAGCTGGTGCAGAATTAAATGAGCTAAACGCAGGAGTGATTTTACTTAATGCTGCTGGATATTTTAGTGAAGAAAAAACTATCAAAAAGAATATGTTGCAAACTTCAATTGAAACAGTTGCCGGCATATTTTTGAAAAATATTGTTCTTCAACGTTTGATTTTTGAGAATATGAGAAATCCAAAAAATATTAAAAAAACTTTGAATCAAGTTTATGTTGATAAAAAAAATGTTGATGATTTTTTAGTTGAGTCAATAAGGAAGCCTTCGCTAGATTTCGGAGCTTTTAATGTTTTTAGAAGTGTATTTAACCCATCAGGTCCTCAGGGATTGCCGTTGGATAAGTTATTCGCAAAACTAAATGCACCATTATTACTTCTTTGGGGAGGAAAAGATCCATGGATGAACACTCCAAAAAAAAGAAATCTATATAAAAAATTTACACCAAAGAATACAAAAGAAATTATTCTTGATGCAGGACATTGTCCTCATGATGAAATACCTGAATTAGTTAATCAGCATATTTTGGATTGGGTTGACTCTCTTTAAGTAATAACTGTGAAACTTGAATTATCTAATAAAGATCAAGGAATTTTTGTCTTTCAATTAGATAAAAATAACTACATTAAATTTTGTCCTAAAAGAGGAGGCGTTATTACAAATTGGGTTTCGGATGGTAATGAAATACTTTATTTCGATGAAAAAAGATTTATGGACAAGACAAAAAGTATTAGAGGAGGCATTCCAATCTTGTTTCCAATATGTGGAAATCTCAATTTCTCTAGTTCAGTATTTGGAAATGGTTATTTGCAATTACCACAACATGGTTTCGCTAGGGATTTGCAATGGCAATACTCCTTCAATGAAAATGAAAAATTTTTATGCTTATTCTTAAATGCATCTAAAAAAACCAAAAAATATTATCCTTTCGATTTCGAACTAAGAATAGAAGTTACCTTAAAGATTAACTGTTTAGAATTTGAAATTACAATCCATAACAAAACAGACTTTGTTATGCCTATAAATTTTGGTTTGCATCCTTATTTTAATGTTTCAGATTTCAAAAATTTAGATTTTATTGATAATCCACTTAATTGTCAGGATCAAAAAAGAAACCTTATAAGTAATACTTTGGATGAATTAAACAAAATTAATTTAGGAGTTGATCTACTTATGTATACTTCTGGTAGAAGCTCTTTTAAAGATAAAATTTTTAAAAGAGAAGTAACTTTAAATCATCCATATCCTTTTGATTTAGGAGTTATTTGGAGTGATCCTCCAAGAAGAATGATATGTCTCGAACCTTGGACTAGTCCCCGAAATTCTTTTGTTGATGGATTTAGAAACATTATGATTCCTTCAAATGATAGTAAAAGGTTAAATGCCTCAATACAAATAAAATCTCTTAAGTAATTATGTAATACTTATGAAATTTGTCGTTATAGATGATGATCCCACAGGCTCTCAAACTGTTCATGATTGCTTATTACTGCTTAAGTGGGACTGCTCAACTTTAGTCAAAGGTTTTGAATCTAAATCAAATTTATTTTTTATTTTGGCTAATACAAGGTCACTATCGGAAAATGATGCGAAATTAACAATAGAGGAAATTTGCAAAAATCTTAATACTGTAATTGCTTCTCAAGCATATGAAGAAGAAATTATTTTTATAAGTAGAGGAGACTCTACTCTTCGAGGACATAACTTTTTAGAGCCAAGTGCTCTAAATAGTTGCTTAGGTCCTTTTGATGCTACTTTTCATATTCCAGCTTTCATAGAGGGTAAAAGATTAACAATTAATGGATCTCATTTTGTTGATAAAACCCCTATTAGTCAAACAATTTTTGCAACAGATAAAATTTTTGGATATGAGACAAGTAATGTCAAGAATCTTTTATTTCAGCAGAGTAAATCTCAAATAAATTTTGAAGATATTCACAATCTTTTATTGTCAGATATCGAAATTTTAAATGATGAAGAAAATAATATTGTTTTTAAAACACTAAAGAACTTGAAGAATAATAAACATGTAATTGTAGATGTAGAAAATTATTCTCAACTAAAAAATTTTTCTTTAGTAATTAAAAAATTAATTAAACACAAAAAATTCCTTTTTCGAACTGCAGCAAGTTTTATAAGTTCAATTTCTGAGAAAAAAAGTGTCTCTCATAGTGAAATATTTTTCTCTAATTTAAGAATAAGAAATAAAGAAAAGAGTTTTCTTCCAGGACTGATAATTATTGGATCCTATGTGGAACTTTCAACAATACAATTAAATAATTTATTAGAGATAAGTAATTGTAATCCAGTTGAATTAGATGTTTTTGAATTCTTTAAAATTACTTCATCAGATAATAATAAGAAGCGAAGGAATTTGTTTAAAAATAAATTTTTGAAAGAAATTAGATTTTCTTTTGAGAAAGGAAAAACTCCTGTTTTGTTTACTTCAAGAAAATTTATGTCCTTAGATTCTTCTGAAATATTTAACTTTTATAATTTACTTGCTTGTTTTATTGCTGAATTAGTCGCAGATTTGAAGTATGAGATAGGATATTTGATTTCAAAAGGTGGAATAACAACAAATTTGATTCTTAGTAATGGACTTAATGCAGAATATGTTTATCTTGAAGGACAGATTTTAACAGGCATTTCAGTGGTGACTTATAACCTAAAAAATGGCAAAAAACTTCCTATTATTACTCATCCTGGAAACATTGGCACTAAAGATTCATTGGTTAATATTTGGAAAGTTTTTGAAAATAAAAATAATTTTTAAAATTAGAAATTTGAGATAATTTCTTCAGCAAAACTACTGCAGGATAAGGGTTCTACTTTTGGTTCCATTAAGCGTGCTAGATCATAGGTTACTTTTTTTTGCTCTATTGCCTTACTTAAACCATTAGTAATTAAGTTAGCTGCTTCATCCCAACCAAAATATTCAAGCATCATTACACCACTAAGAATTACTGAGCCTGGGTTAATCTTGTTTAAGCCTGCATGTTTTGGAGCGGTTCCGTGCGTAGCTTCGAAAATTGCTGCATTATCTCCAATATTTGCACCGGGAGCCATACCTAGGCCTCCAACAATTGCTGCAGCTGCATCAGAAACATAGTCTCCATTAAGGTTTAATGTTGCAAGAATTGAATATTCTTGAGGTCTAGTTTGAATTTGTTGAAATATACTATCAGCTATCCGATCATCAACAAGAATAAGTTCTCTCCATTTTCCATCTCCGTGAGAATTTGATATTGATGCAATAACTTCTTTAATTTCTTCGCAAATGAATGCTTTTTTGTTATTTGTAAGCTTGTCAAAACCTGGTTCAATTTTTCGAGCATTATTTTCAATTGTAATTTCTGGATTTTTCTGAATATTATCTAAAATCCAGCTTTCTCTTTCTGTAATGCAATCTTCTCTAAATTCATTTACTGCTAATTCATATCCCCAATCTCTAAATGCACCTTCTGTATATTTCATAATATTCCCTTTATGTACAAGAGTCACATGCCTTTTATCTCCTGATAATCTTTTAGCATGTTCAATAGCTTTTCTAATATGCCTTTGGCTCCCAGATTTACTCACCGGTTTTATTCCAATACCTGATCCATTTGGTATGGATCTATTTTTTAAATTTTTACTTTTTGGTATGACAACGTTATTTAAGTGATTAATTAATTCAAGACAATTATTATCCTCCGCTTCCCATTCAATTCCCATGTAGATATCCTCAGTATTTTCTCTATAAACAATAACGTCTAAATTTTGGGGATTTTTGTGAGGGCTTGGAGTTCCTGAATAATATTTGCATGGCCTAACACAGCTATATAAATCAAAGATTTGCCTTAATGCAACATTAAGAGATCTAATACCTCCACCGATGGGAGTAGTTAAAGGCCCTTTGATGGCTACACCAAAGTGTTTGATTGCTTCAATAGTATCTTGAGGGAGATAGTTATATGTTCCATAAAGTTCACAAGCTTCATCGCCTGCATAGACTTTAAACCAATTAATTTTTCTTTCATCTCCATAGCTTTTTTTAATCGCTGAATCAAGAACGATTTGAGTAGCAGGCCAAATATCAACTCCAGTACCATCACCCCGAATAAATGGGACAATTGGATTATTAGGAACTTTAGGTTTGCCTTGATTAAAAGTTATTATCTCGCCTTCATTAGGTAAAGTTAATTTTTCAAATTTTGGCATAGCATTGAATTAATAAAAGATAACTCATTGAAGTTCTTCGTATTGTAATTTGCGATGAGTTATTTTCTTTAAAACCTAGAAATTTATTATTCAAATGTGAATAGAGAATACTTTATTGATCAGCATTTCAACATCTTTATTAAAAGAAAAAGTAGTTAATAAGCAAGTTAAAGCAAATTATGTCATTTTCTAAAAAATACTCAGCTACTTATGAATGCGAGTTCAAATGTAAGTAATGTTGAAACAGCTAATAAAATTGCTTCTACTGCAGCTTTGTTTCGGAAATATTTTCCAGATGCAAGCGTAAACTTTAGTCCCTGGGACAATTCAAATAATGAATCCATGCGAGATACTATTGATTTTGCATTTCATTTCCCTGGTTGGAGTCCTCTTATTGAATGTAGAGCAATACTCTTACAATTAAGAATTGAAAATGATAATAATGACAGAGTCCCGAAATTGTTGGGAATAATAATGCGAGGTATGATTGTTCCATCCGAGAGATGGAGAGTGGCTACCATCGGTGATTGGGAAATGACTGGCACTCATCTTCCTCAAAAGGAACAAAAAGATAACCTTTTTTTGGTTTGTAAAGAACTTTATAAGCTATTCTCTACAACATCCGCTGGTAACAAAAATTAGCTGTTTTATGTATTTTCCTTGTAGATTAAATACACTTACAAAAATAATTCAAAATATATGGCAGTCGCTCTTGCAGGACAATTAAGAGAAGGGACAAAAAAATCCCACACTATGGCAGAAAATACTGGTTTTGTGGCTTGTTTTTTAAAAGGAGTTGTTGAAAAAAAATCTTATAGAAAATTAATTAGTGATTTATATTTTGTTTATGAAGCTATGGAAGAAGAAATTGAAAGACTGGTCAATGAGGAACATCCCGTAATAAAACCTATTGGTTTTAAATCATTATTCAGGAAAGAAACTCTTGTAAATGATCTTAAATTTTATTTTGGTGAAAACTGGAAGAATGAAATTAATATTTCTCACTCAGCAAAAGAATATGTTGAAAGAATCCGAGAGGTCGCAAAAAATTCACCAGAGCTATTGGTTGGTCACCACTACACACGCTATATAGGAGATTTATCTGGGGGGCAAATTTTGAAAAGGATCGCTAAAAAAGCATTAAATTTACACGGAAATGATGGTTTAAATTTTTATGAGTTTGAATTAATTGCTGATGAAAAGAAATTCAAGGAAGAATATTCCCTTACGTTGAATCAACTTCCAATAAATCAAAAGACTGCTGATCAAATTATTGATGAAGCTAATCAAGCTTTTACTTACAATATGAAAATGTTTAAGGAGCTTGAAGGTAACTTGATTGCTGTTTTAGGCAAGATTGTATTTAATTTCATTACAAAAAAAGTAAGGAAAGGAAGCACCGAGACCTAGTAATTTATGTTTGATTCATTAGTTGATTTCCTTAAAACCAATATTAGTGAATTAAATGGTAATGAAGTACAAATATCTAGCGAATTCAAAGAACATCACAATGAAGACTCAAAATATATTATTAAAAATTGGCTTTTTTCATCTCCCGAATATAGAAAGTGGCGAATAACAAGATTAGATGGTGGCAAAAAACTTCAAGTGTTTAATACGGTCGCATATCCAAATTTTGATAGTGAAATGCCTATTTTAGGAGCTGATATTTTGTGGTTTGGAACTTCTCAAAAGTTATTAGCAATACTTGATTATCAACCTTTAATTCAAGAAGGAAAGTACCTTGAAAAATATTGTTCAAGTTTAGGTAGTATAAAGAAAAAATATTCTGCATTTGATAATAATAAAATGAAGAATATATATGATTCAAAAAAGTATTTTTCCCCATGGGTGATTATATGTAGAGGAAATCAATTAAATCTTGATAGAGATTTAAATAATATATTCCATTCATTTGTAAATAACTATTTGAACGTTTATAAATCGCATCCTGTTAATCAATTTTTAAATGCAGAAGAAATAAAGATTAATCAAATTAAATATGATAAGTACAGTTTTGAAAAAGACCCTGCAGATAAATTGTTTAAATCGTTTTTTGGAGAAAAATGGACAAAAAAATTTATCAATAAATTTCTTTTTACATTAAATAATGAGATTATTCATTGAATGTTAATACAAGATACTATTTTTTACAGGCCAGATTGGAGATGGCATAATTTTCTAAAATATTTAACTAATAATTTAAGTAAATATAAGTGTTTAGAAAAAATAATACCCTCAGAATATTCTTATAAAGATTCAACTTATGGTTCAAAAAAATCAAAAAAAAATGTGAATCTCTCTACTTGGGGTGTTACGCATAAAAAAAGAATTCAATTTGCAAGAGCAGTGTGTATAAATAGTCCAAATTATTCTGTTTTAAATTTTTTAATTATTCCTAATACTATCTATAATGTCCCATTTTTTGGAGTAGATTTTGTTTCTCTGCCTAATAGTCATTTATTAGTATTAGATTTTCAGCCTTCATTAAAAATACAAAATCAATACAATAATGAGTTATTAGAAAAACTTATAAAACTCAAAAATCATTGTCATTCATCACTCCCATTAGCTGAAAATATGTCTGCAAATGTAGCTAGATTTTTTTCTCCAGGAGTAATCTGGTCAAAATTACCAAAAGAAGAAAGAAGTGATTTTTTAATTGCTAATCAGCTTTATAGCTCATTTAAGGAATATCTTGATTTGTATTTGGAAATTCTTTTTGAAAGCAAAGAAGCCAATATGGAATTGCAAGAAGAATTAATAAATGGTCAAAATAATTATTTGAAATATAGAAGAGATAACGATCCAGCAAGGCCAATGTTGTCGAGTTTGTTTGGTAAAGAATTTACTGAATCTTTAATTAAAGAAGTTTTATTTACTACTTAAAAGTCTTATAATTTATTGAAATTTGAAATCATATGAAAAAAATTTCTGTTCTTTTTGTATGTTTGGGAAATATTTGTAGGTCTCCTGCAGCAGAAGCTATCTTTAAAAGTCTACTTGAAAGGAAGGGATTAACCGATGGCTTTTTTGTAGATTCTGCTGGAACTGGGAGTTGGCATATTGGAAAAAAAGCTGACTTTAGGATGAGAATTGCGGCAGAAAGAAGAGATATAAATATCTTAAGCAGGGCTCGTCAAATTACTAGCAAAGATTTTGACGAATTTAACTATATTCTTGCGATGGACGACTCAAATTTTAGAAATATTCAAGATCTTAAAAATAGAACAGCTTCAACTGATTTTGCATCAATTAAAAAAATACAAGATTTTAGATTAGTTTTTAATGAGCAAGAAGTTCCTGACCCATATTTTGGAGGTGATGAGGGCTTCGATTATGTCCTTGATATTTTAGAAGACTCTGTAAACGGTTTTTTGGAAAGTATTTATTGAATTTATTTGATCTCAGTCTCTTTAGGAATCTTGTCATTATAAAGATCAATAATTTTATCCACTACCTCATTAATTGAATATCCATCCGTAATAATTTCTATTGCGTCATTCGCTTTTATTAGAGGTGAAATTTCCCTATTGGAATCTTCAAAATCTCTTTTCTTTATGAGTTCTTTTAATGTACGAAGGTCTAGTTCTTGTGAGTCTTTACTATTTTTATCAGATTTTCTTCTTTTTGCTCTTTCATCAATGCTAGCAGTTAAAAATATTTTAAGTTCTGCATGAGGAAAAACAGTAGTTCCTATATCTCTTCCCTCAGCTACAAGTCCGCCTGATTCTCCAATTTTTCTTTGTTCTTCTACTAAGAATTTTCTTACTTCTTTTATTGAGGAAATTTTAGAAACGATGGAACTTATCTTTTGCGACCTAATTTCTTCAGTAACACAGTAGTTATTAACATAAACATTCTGATTTGAATTTGTATTCGACTTGAAAACAATAGATATATCTTTAAGAATATTCTGTAATTTTTTTTCTTTTTTATAATCAATACTTTCTTTTATCATAAGCCAACTCAATGCCCTATACATTGCTCCAGTATCTAAATATAAAAGTTTAAGTTTCTTCGCTATTAACTTTGTTACAGTACTTTTACCTGACCCTGCAGGACCATCAATTGCAATAATCGGCTTTCTTTTCATTAGAAAAACGTGATCAATTAATCTTGTCTTTCCACATCTTATCGCACCAGCCAGTATCGAAATATTATCCTCAAGTCTTGCTTTCTGGAGTGTATGAGGGTGTAAATGTTCCAAATATTCAATTGAAATTTTTTTTGCTGATAGCTTTTTAATTATTTCGTTTAAATTGATCTTTTTTTCTTGTTTAAAATTTTTTTTTGCTTCTAATAACTCATTTGAAAAAAACCTAATCAATTTTCTTTCGTTTTTTGATAAATGTACATTTCGTGAACTTAAAGGAATTCCATCAAAATCTCTTTGTGTAGGAATAGTTTTAATAGCAACATTTAATTTATTTCTTTGGACAAGATTTTTTAAAATTAAAAGTTGTTGCCAATCTTTTTCTCCTAAGTAAAGATTTTTTGGCTTGATGAGATTAAGTAATCTATAAACTACTGTACAAACGCCATCAAAATGTCCAATTCGATTTAATCCACATAATGCAGAAGATAATTTTATTGGAGCTTTTAGGAATTTAATATTTTTATTATTCGGTGGATATATATCTTCATTACTTGGGATGAAGATGGCATCTGCGCCATTTGAAAATGAGATTTTTATATCATTATCAATTGTTTTAGGGTAATTCTCTAAATCTAACTTGTTATCAAATTGAAGTGGATTAATAAAAATACTTACTAAATTAATATTAGAATTGTCATTTTTTGCTGTTGATATTAGTTTTATATGTCCATTATGAAGATTACCCATTGTTGGAATGAAGTTAATATCACTATGTATATTTCTCCTCCAATTTTCTATTTCTTCAGTTTTCCTTATGATTACTTTCTTCACTTTGTTTTTAAAAAATAAATCTATTTGATAAATAATTACTGGACAAAAGCAATCTTAGGAGGAATATCTATATAGGGAAAGTCTATCATTTTTATTTCATGGATTACAAAACATCAGGTGTTGATATAGAAGCTGGGCGAGAATTTGTTTCCGAAATTAAACAGGCAGTTGAAGGAACTCATACATCTAATGTGATTGAGGGAATTGGTGGGTTCGGAGGTTTGTTTAGAATTCCTATCGATAGTTTTAAAAAACCAGTTCTTGTTTCAGGAACTGATGGTGTTGGAACAAAATTAGAATTAGCCCAAAGTAAAAACTTTCACTTTGAGGTTGGTATTGATTTAGTTGCTATGTGCATGAACGATATCATAACTAGTGGGGCAAAACCTTTATTTTTTCTGGATTATATTGCTACTGGTAAACTTGATAAGAAACAATTATTGAGAGTTGTTCAGGGAATTTCACATGGCTGCGGAGAAAATAACTGTTCATTACTCGGCGGAGAAACTGCTGAAATGCCTGGATTTTATTCAAAAAATAAGTATGATCTTGCAGGATTTTGTGTTGGAATAGTTGATGAGGATAAGCTTATTAATGGTAAAAAAGTATCTGAGAATGACTTAATAATTGCTTTAAAAAGTAATGGAGTTCATAGTAACGGCTTTAGTTTAGTAAGAAAAATTATTCAAAACAATAATCAAATAGATAAAGAATTTGAAAAAGTTTCTCACTTAAATTTTTATGATGAGTTATTGAAACCTACAAAAATTTACAATAATGTGATTAACCAAATGTTATCTGAAAATATAGAAATTAAAGCAATGTCTCATATTACTGGAGGAGGAATTCCAGAAAATTTACCAAGATGTATGCCTTCTGATTTTATTCCTTATATCAATTCCAATTCTTGGGAAATACCTATTTTATTTAAATTCCTTAAAGACAAAGGATCCATTCCTGAAAAAGATTTTTGGAATACTTTTAATCTTGGAGTGGGATTTTGTTTAATTATTGATAAACAATTTAAGGATGCGATATTAAGTATCTGTAAAGATCATGATATAGATAGTTGGGAAATTGGAAAGATAGTTCGAAAAAATGATTCAATAATTAGTAAATTTTTGCCAGAAATTTTAACTTAAATCTTTATTCATTTTTTTTAAATGAGTTTTAAAAAATTATTTTTTATACCCAAATGAAAAAGTTAGGTGTAATATAATAAAATTACCGCCGAATTATATCGGAAGTTTAAGTATTAAGATTTAACCTTTATTCAATGCCCTTTGCAAATAATCAAAGAATTACACGTAGACGTAGTTCAGCTGGCCCTACACCTCCAAAAAGACCAATTGGTAATAATTCTGAATTGAGTGGGAGACAGGCTCAAGGCCAAAGACCTACATTTTTGACACTAAGGGATCATGGGAAAGTTTTTGTCGCTGATTTACCTAATTTGTCAGATGGTCAATTAGCGCATATTAGTAAAGAAGCTAATGAAGTTTTAAATAGTTTGGAAAAACGGCTTAATGATCTTGAAAATGAGCCTAATATTAGTAATCCTGAAAACGATACGTTGATAAAAGCCTCTACCAAAAGAGATGTTACACTGAGGTTTATTAAATCAATAGAAGAAGAACAAGAACATAGAAAGAATAATCCTGCTTTACGAGATGCCGCATCTGAATCGTTACCGAGAACTTTTCTTGAGGTTGCTAGACATAGATTGCCTGGAGCAACTTTTGATTCACTTCTGCGAGAGGCTCTTGAAGCTTGTGCAGTTGATGAGAGTACTGAAGAAAATCAAGTTATTGATGAGCCTAAAGAAACTGTAAAAATTATGGATATACCCTCTTCCAACACAAATGCTTCACTTGTTGTTAGTATCGATTCAAGTGATAATTCCAAGAATGACTCTATTTGATTCAACACAAGAGTTAATAAGCTTTAAAGACCAAAATAATTCAAAAATTAACCTTACTTCAGAGAAAGATCCCATTTTATGTAATCATTGCAAAAGGACTGCTTCAAATGGTGTTAGATGTTTAGGAATTTGTGTAGCAGATAATGATTACTAAAATAATTAAATTTATATATAAATCATCTGATGAAAATAATTAATAAATCCATTTAATTTTATTTATTAATTGATTTAAGGTATTATTTATAAATAATAAAGAAAAGACTATTTTTATATATATCAATAAGTAATTGAAACTTTATACCCTTTATTTGAAATTGAAGTTCTTCGAAAACTTCATAATTAAATGCGTAAAAAAATTAAATAAGGCAACACCCAGATTCGCATTGATGTATCAATACTACAAAACAACACTATAATTACAGTTTCAGCGATATAAATTAACAACTAACCGCCCATAAGTGATATTTTTTTGATTATTTTTGGGCTTAATTAACTTATACGTCAGAAATTTCGGGCGGTTAATAATACTTACTTGCACCTCTAAAGTGTTACCCTAATGAATAGGGGAGGAAACTTAGAATCAGGAATACAAAAGATTGAAGGAAATACAGGAGGATCAACAACAATAATGAATAAAGATTTTGACAATACAAATTGGAAACAAGAAATACTAGGCAGTTTGGAGTTTAATCAATCTAAGTTTGTAAGTAAGTTACTTAAGAATGGAGCAAAATCATTTATGCAAAGTATCTATCTTGGGTATCTCTACACCAGATGGAAGAAGTTGAAAGGTTATGACAAGTTTGTCCCAGTAGAAAACAAAGGGCAAATGCAATCATCATTAAAAGAGTTCTGGGAGAAAACTAAATGAAGATAATTGCAAAAGTAAGATATGTAGATTTTCAAAAGATATCTCACACAGTTGAAGCGCAAATTGCTATGCGTTATAAAAGAATTGAGAACTTAAGTGATCATCTACAAAGCAATTTTCACAAATAAGAATGTCATTGTTAAATAAATTCTCGATTAAAGATATCATACTCTCAAACAAAGAGGCATATCAAAAGGAACTCAAGAACAAAGGTGTGGGTTCACAAATCGGGAAGTCATTATTTAATAAATTCTCGATTAAAGATATCATACTCTCAAACAAAGAGGCATATCAAAAGGAACTCAAGAACAAAGGTGTGGGTTCACAAATCGGGAAGTCATTATTTAATAAATTCTCGATTAAAGATATCATACTCTCAAACAAAGAGGCATATCAAAAGGAACTCAAGAACAAAGGTGTGGGTTCACAAATCGGGAAGTCATTATTTAATAAATTCTCGATTAAAGATATCATACTCTCAAGCAAATAGGCATATCAAAGGATCAAAAAACCCTGATAATTTATCAGCAAACTAACCGCCCACTAACCGCCCATTCTGAACGTCTTGAGTATTAAGAATCGCTACAATAATCTCTTGTGTTTGGAACGCTTTACAGCGAATATTGTCACTAATTTAAAGAAGGCGGCACCCAGATTCGAACTGGGGATAAAGGATTTGCAATCCTCTGCCTTACCACTTGGCCATGCCGCCGAAAAAGATTCGATTGAGTCTTTTTATGATCTTAACAGTAAGGTGTCTCATTCTCTATTATTTATATGCAATGGTCATGGAGAAGATGTAATAGCATCGGAAATAATAAAAAGATTACTAAAAAAAATAAAAAATAAAAATATTGAAGTTTTGCCGTTAGTAGGAAATGGAGATGTATTTAATTTCATAAAATCAAAGAATTTTCGTAAAATAGGATATTTAAAAGAGCTGCCTAGTGGAGGTTTTAGTAATCAAAGTCTGAAAGGATTTGTACTTGATTTGTTTGCAGGATTTTTAATCGATAATTTAAGAAATTTTCTACTTGTAAAACAGAAGTCAAAACATAACTGCAAAATAATCGCAGTAGGCGATTTCTTGCCATTACTTTACGCTTGGAGTTCAGAATGCGAATTTTGTTTCATTGGGACTCCCAAAAGTGATCATACTTGGAGTAGTGGGCCAGGTTGGGATTTAAGCGATTTTTATCATAAGTTGAAAGGTTCTGAATGGGATCCATGGGAAATGTTTTTAATGAAATCTTCAAGATGTAAAAATTTAATTATGAGAGATAAAATTACAGCTAATAATTTGAATAGAAAAAATATTGATGCAAAATATTTGGGAAATCCAATGATGGATTTTGTTAATGCAACAAACGAGAAGATATCAAATATTATTTTTTTTAAAAGGATTATTTTATTAGTTGGAAGTAGATACCCTGAAGCTCTTAAAAATCTTGATAATTTTCTTAATTGTTTGCAAGATTTTCATTTATCAAAGGATTTGGTAATACTTTTGCCTTTGAGCATTAATGCGAATGTGATTCAAATTCAAAGTTATTTAAATAAATATGGTTTTATAAAACAGAGTAAAAATAAATTTCTCATTGATGAAGATTCAGTATGGAAAAAGAAAGATAAATATGTAGTGATTGGAAAAGGTAAATTCAATTCATGGGCCAATATGGCAGAAGTTGGCTTGTCTAATGCAGGAACTGCTACAGAGCAAATTGCTGGCCTTGGAATTCCATCTCTTTCTCTACCGGGACCTGGACCACAATTTACAAAATCATTTGCAAAAAGGCAATCAAGATTATTGGGAGGTAGTGTTTTAGTTTGCAAGAACAAAAAAATTCTTTTAAAACGTTTAAGTTTACTTTTAAAAGGAAAAGTTGATAGGTTAGAACAAGCAAAAATTGGAAAAAAAAGAATGGGGGAATCCGGAGCAAGTAAGAAAATCGTAGATGCAATAAACCTTTATTTGTTATCTTAGTAAATGGCACTAGCTTATTAATTATTAATTTTTTTATGTATCCAATAAATGATCGGCAATATCTAAAAATTTGTGCAGAGATTGCAAAACTTATGAGTATAAGCTTATCTTCTGCTAAGAAGAAAGTAGAAATTCAAATTGCAAAAGAAGGCTCAAAAACTATTCAAGAAAAAATACAAGTTGCGCAAAATGTCTTAAAAATTTGTGAAAAAAATGATGGAGATAAATTAAGTTCTTCAAGAATACTTGATAAGCTTATGGAAACTCTTGATGGTGGAGATAATTTTTTAACTGAAGATTGATTCTTAATGTTCAAATATATTTGAGAATTTTAGTATGTCTAAATCAGCATGTACAGAAACTGTTTCGAAACATTTTTGAGCTAATTCATATCTATTCTCTCTTTCTAAGATAACTTTTAATTTATGCATAGCTTCAATTAAATATCTAACATCATTTGCTGCATAATCTAATTGATCTTTTGTTAAATCTTCATTGCTACCCCAATCACTACTTTGCGAGCTTTTGTCCAATTCTATACCTAACAATTCATTAATTAAATCCTTTAAACCGTGTTTATTTGTATAAGTTCTTGCCAATTTACTAGCAATTTTTGTACAAAAAATATTTTTTGTATTAATTTCAAGATTGCATTTTAGAGCTGCTACATCAAATCTCGCATAGTGAAATATTTTAGTAATTTTGTCATCTTCAAGAAGTGCTTTTAAATGAGGAGAAGAAGATGTATTAAGTTCGATTTTTATACAGGATGTTCTTTTAAATTCATTGCATATTTGTACTAAACATAGTCTATCTCTTCCATGAATTAAACCCATTGCTTCAGTGTCAACAGCTAGGTAGGATGATTTTTTATAAAGATTGTATAAATCTGCTGTTAAATCGCTATAAAGAAGATCAATATTTTTATTTTCAATAGTCATTTTTAATAAGTATTTAAAGTAATTTAAGATTTAGAATATTACTTAAGATTTTATTTAATTAAGAATTTTTATCTAATAAGAATATTTTACAGAATAATTCTAAAAAATTATAATATGATGTAACTTTAATTTTTATTCTCGAGTTACTAGAAAAAATTTATTTAATGTCCTATTCCTTAAATTCAACATTATTGCTGACAATTCTCTTGGCCATAGGATTATTTTTTTTCCTTAGGGCTTCCAGTAAAGATAGAACAACCATCATTGAGATTTCATCTTCTCAACAGCCAGTTAAGGTTTTAAATGGTTTATGTGAATGGCTTAATTTGAGGGGATGGAAGCAAACAGGAGGAGATTTTGAACAAAGAATTTTAATATTCAAGGGTCAAGTTGTTTCTAGTAAATTTTTAGCAATTTTTTTAGGTTTTCTTGGCGGTTTTGGTTCTTGTGCATTGGGATTAGTAATTATTCAAATATATCCTGAATTAGGATGGTGGCCTATTCTTTTGGGATTCATTGGTGGCCCTTTGTCTGGAATTGTTTATTTTAAAAAATCAGCAAGAGAGGAGAAATTTGAATTAAGGTTGATCAACGCAAATGAAAATGATTCAACTTTTATGAGACTAAGAGCCCATAGGGATGAATTAATTTCTTTAGAAAATGAACTTGGAGAAAAACTTCAATTGAAAAGTGACGGTTCTTTATTTAAAACACCTATTTAAGATAATTTAAAATTTTATTCGATAATTTTTAATCAAAAATATTATTCTCTATACAGAATTTCTCTAACTCTTTATCATTTAACCAATCTTGGGGTTTTGTAAAAATTGATGTGAGAAATTCCTCTCGAGAACCCTTTTTAGCTTTATATCCATATTCCCATCTAGCTAAAGGCGGTAAGGACATTAATATAGATTCAGTTCTGCCATTTGTTTGTAGTCCAAAAATCGTCCCTCTATCCCAAACTAAATTGAATTCAACATATCTACCTCTTCGATATAGCTGAAATTCTCTTTCCTTCGATGAATATGTTTGAGAAGCTCTTTTTTCAATAATGGGCAAATATGAAGGGAGGAATGCCTGCCCACAGTTTTCTGCTAAAGAAAATAAATTATCCCAATTTAAATTAGATCTACCAATATTTTGTGAAGCTTTTGATGCCTCTCCCTTTTGATTATTTCCTCTATAAATATTGCCTGAACCATCTTGATAATCATAAAAAATACCTCCTATGCCTCTAGATTCATTTCTATGCTTCAAGAAGAAATATTCATCACACCATGGTTTGAAAACTTTATGCAAATCTTGATCAACTTTCTCACAAGCTTTTTTATGCTCGTTATGAAAATTCCTTACATCAGAAAGATAAGGATAAAAAGGGGTTAAGTCTGCGCCTCCTCCAAACCACCAAACAGGACCAGCTTCGAAATACCGATAATTCAGATGAACTGTAGGAATATAGGGATTCTTGGGATGCAATACCATAGAAGTTCCTGTCGCAAACCATTCATGACCTTTTGCTTCGGCCCTTTGAGAAATTATTGATTGAGGTAATTCTTTCCCCTGTACTTCAGAGAAATTTACGCCTGCTTGCTCAAAAATGGAACCGTTTTTAAATACTCTTGATCTTCCACCACCACCTTCGTCTCTTAGCCAGGATTCTTCTATAAACTTTCCCTTGCCATCTACGTTTTCAAGTTCTGAACAAATTTTGTCTTGTAGAGTTAATAAGAGATGTTTAGTTTTTTCTCTCGAGTCTTTAGGGGGTTCTTTGAACATGTATTTAGTAAATCTTTAAGAAAAAATTTTTTTGGATAATTTTAAGTTTCCCTTTATAATTTCTCTAAAGGGGACCATATTTCCTATTATTTGATAGTTCGACATAGTTCTTAATCTTTTAAACAGTCGACTACCTCGTCAAAATATTTTGAAAATTTAATGACCACAATAGAAGATGCGAATTTTGCTTTACAGAAGGTTCTAGATGTTGGATCAAAGAAAAATGTAATTGAATTAGCTTGGATTAAAAACGTAAGAGTAACTATACCAAGAGTAATCGTAACACTATCATTACCATCATTCGCAAATTCTCAGAGAGATAGGATTGTACAAGAGGTTCGCAAAATACTACTGGATTTTGAAGATATTGATGATGTTCAAATAGAGTTAGATAATAATCTTCCCAAAGCAGAATCTAAAACTGAAAGCAATGGTCCTGAGTTACAGCAGATTGATGGTATTCGTCATATCATTGCTGTTAGCAGTGGTAAGGGTGGAGTTGGCAAAAGCACGATTGCAGTTAATCTTGCTTGTTCTTTAGCTAAATTAGGCTTAAAAACTGGTTTGCTGGATGCAGATATCTATGGACCTAATACTCCCTCAATGATGGGAGTATCCGAACAGAATCCAAAGGTTACAGAAGGTAGTGGTAATGACCAAAGATTAATACCAATAAATAAATTTGGAATTTCATTGGTATCAATGGGTTTCCTGATAGAAGAAGGTCAACCAGTTATATGGAGAGGACCAATGCTAAATAGTATTATCCGTCAATTTCTTTACCAAGTTGAATGGAATAATCTTGATTTTTTGGTTATTGACTTGCCTCCAGGAACAGGAGATGCTCAAATATCCCTTTCTCAATCAGTTCCTATTTCTGGAGCTATTGTCGTTACTACTCCACAACAAGTATCTTTGCAAGATGCAAGGAGGGGATTAGCAATGTTTAAACAACTTGGTGTACCTTTATTGGGAATTGTAGAAAATATGTCAGTATTTATTCCGCCAGATATGCCAAGTAAAAAATATGAAATTTTTGGTAAAGGTGGTGGTCAAACATTAGCTAAAGAAAATGATTTAAAATTATTAGCTCAAATTCCTATTGAAATTCCTCTTGTTGATGAAAGCAATAGAGGAATACCAATTTCAATAAGCCAGCCAAATAAAGAAAGTTCAATTCAATTTGCAAACTTAGCACAATTAATTAAAAATCAATATGTAAATATTTAATGTTTAGGAGTATTTCTCTATTAAAGAAAAGAGGATTTTTACAAGAAAAAGATAAATTTAGTAGGAGATTTTTATTTTCTCCAATACTTTTGATTCCCCTATTTTTAGTTTTTATTTCGGGCTTTTTAATAAAAAGTATTCAGGGAGATTTTTTAGTATCAAATTATTCAAGTCATATCTTAACAGGTTTTTTAGGTTATTTTTTGGCATTTTTTATTTCTTATATACCCTTAGAGAGACTTAGAAAGTATTTATTACCATTCTATTTTTGTACTTTAATATCCTTATTTCTAACTTATTTTTTTGGGATTTCGGTTTCAGGAGCTCAAAGATGGCTAAACTTGGGAATTTTTTCCTTTCAGCCTTCAGAAGTCGCTAAATTGAGCACTGTATTAACTCTTGCTTTAATGCTTGATAAAAAAGTAATTTCAACATTAAGAGATTTGGTAATGCCCTTATTAGTAGTTAGTGTTCCTTGGCTTTTAATTTTTTTTCAACCGGACTTAGGCACTTCTTTGGTTTTATTAGTTTTGACAGGTGTGATGCTCTATTGGTCGCAAATGCCTGTAGAGTGGATTTTGATCTTAGTCTTTTTTATTGTTACGTCTATATTGCATTTGATCTTACCTAATGCTCTTATTTTCTGGATTCCATTTATAGGATATCTTGCATATAGATCTTCGAAAAAGAAAATTACTTTTTCTGTTCTTACTATTTTCTTTCATTTATTGGTGGCAAAATTGACACCAATTTTGTGGCAATATGGCCTAAAAGATTATCAAAAAGATAGATTAGTTTTATTTTTAGATCCAAATAGAGAACCATTAGATGGTAACTATCATTTGTTACAGAGTAAAATTGCAATTGGTTCTGGAGGATTTTGGGGGACTGGTTTATTTCAAGGTAAGCTGACTAATTTGCAATTTATACCAGAGCAACATACCGATTTTATATTCTCTGCTTTAGGCGAAGAGTTAGGTTTTTTGGGATGCATAATAGTTTTATTTTTGTTCTTTTTTTTGATTAAAAAACTTATTAATATTGCAACACGTGCTAGAAGTGAATTTGAATCTCTAATAGTTATTGGAATCGCTTCAATTTTTTTATTCCAAATTGTTATCAACGTATTTATGACTATTGGATTAGGACCAGTTACGGGAATTCCCCTCCCTTTTATGAGTTATGGAAGAACATCTTTGGTGATTAATTTTATATCTGTTGGATTTGTATTATCTATATTGAAGCGTTCTAGATCATTAAGAAGTTGATGAAAGAACAAATCACTATAAAAAAAATTCAAGAGCTTTTGATTAAAGGAGTCCACAATATATATGTGGATGATGATACTTCCAGAAGAATGTGGTGGGCCTCTTTAGAAGTTATTCAAAAAGAGTTCCTTCCTCAGAATTGCCAAAAGGGTGGTGTTTGGGCTGCCTCTCCTTTACCAGCTCTTAATGAAAAAAAACTTTTTAATCAACTTCAAGGCTGGTTGTGGTCACCTGAGGGATTCCCATACTTTCAAAAAGAGAATGCAGGTTTTTTACCAGTTAATCATTCAACAAAGATAAAAAATGATTTAGATTTTATTAGTAATTACAAAGTCTTAAATCTTAGTCAAGAAGATGGTTATGCCCCATTTTTGATGATTATTACTTCAAATTTTCAATGTATATTATCAATTACAGGGGAAAAAGATAAGAAAATCTTAATAATGAAATGTGATGAAGAAAGTTTAAAAATTTCTATTGAATTAATGCATGCGAAATTAAAACAAGAAAATTATGAAGAAGGGGTTAAATTTCGTAAAGCAATCAATAATTTGGGCAATCTTAATATTAATAATCAATTTGAGAAAATTTTTTGGCCAATATTATCGGCAAAATTGGCAAAATTGGGACCCAACCATAGCATTCATAACTTTGTGGAAAATGATAAAAAAAATATACAAATAACTGAGGCAAAATTGTTAAGTGCAATTTCTCATGAAGTCAGGACTCCTTTAGCCACTATAAGGACCCTAATAAGTTCTACTTTGAAAAAATATAATATGGATGAATCAATGAGAAATCGTTTAATTCAAATAGATAATGAATGTAATGAACAAATTGATAGATTCGGTTTAATCTTTAATGCGGCAGAATTAGTCAGTAACGAAGTTCCTTCATTAAATAACTTAGCTAAAATCAATTTAGCCGAAATTTTTAAAAAACTTTCTCCTCTATGGAGTAAACAATTAAATCGACGCGGCATTTCTTTAAAGATCGACATTCCTAGTCAACTGCCGCAAATTTTGAGTGATTCTGAAAAATTAGAATTAATGTTAAGGGGATTAATTGATAAAAATACTAGAGGCTTACAAGAAGGTAGTACATTAATTTTGGAATTAAGACCGGCTGGTCAGAAACTGAAACTACAACTAAAAGTACAAAAATTTGATAGTAAAAATAAAGAAATACCAAAAATAGATAATGGTTCTGATTTGGGACCTGTTTTAAATTGGAATCCTCAAACCGGTAGCTTACAATTAAGTCAGAATGCTACTCAAAAGTTGTTAGCTAGTTTAGGAGGACATGTCACACAAAGGCGTGATACGGGTTTGACAGTATTTTTCCCGATTTCAGATTCAAATTAAAATAAGGAATAACTTTTACTTTTATTAAATAATGTAGAAACTTTTCTATCAATTTTGAAATTTGTAAAATATGAATGCTAATTTCTTATTATAAATAACTCAAAATCTAGGATGACTGAAAGTTTAGTTGGTCAATTTCCAAAGCATATAGGAAGTACTGGGGGTTTATTAAACTCAGCAGAAACTGAAGAAAAATATGCAATTGCATGGAAAAGTACAAAAGAACAAGCATTTGAATTGCCTACAGGTGGTGCTGCTATTATGCATGAAGGCGATAATTTAATGTACTTTGCAAGAAAAGAACAATGCCTTGCACTAGGGACACAATTACGAGCTTTTAAACCAAGAATTGAGGACTTTAAAATCTACAGAATTTTCCCAGGTGGAGATATTGAATTCTTACATCCTAAAGATGGAGTCTTTCCTGAAAAAGTTAACGAGGGCAGAGAAAAAGTAGGCCATAACCCAAGAAGAATTGGTGAGAATCCTAATCCAGCTGGGTTGAAATTTACAACTAAGAATACTTTTGATTAAATTCTTTAAAGTTGATATAAAAGAAGAATATATTTATAATTTGGGTTGACATTAGAAGTATGATCGGCTCACAGAAAGATATTTTTTTAAAGGCTTATGAAGAAGGTAAAAATTTTATACCTATAACTCAAACTTGGCCTGCTGATTTAGAGTCTCCATTATCAACTTGGTTAAAATTATCCTCACAAGATTCACATGGTGTTTTCCTTGAGTCTGTAGAAGGTGGGGAAAGTTTGGGTAGATGGAGTATTATTGCTACTAAACCTCTCTGGGAAGCGGTTTGTAATGGAGAAGAAATAGTTAAAACTTGGAATAATGGAAAAACTGAAATCTATAAGGGTGATCCTTTTAATATTTTAAGAAATTGGACAAAGGAATATAAGTCATCTATGCTTGATGATTTGCCATCAATTGGACAATTATATGGTTCTTGGGGTTATGAATTAATTAATCGAATTGAAAAAAGTGTTCCTGTAAATGAGATAGAAGAGAATACCATACCTTATGGTGCGTGGATGTTTTTTGATCAGATAGTTGTTTTTGATCAAATAAAAAGATGTATTACCGCAGTAGTTTACGCAGATACAACTTCTTCAAATGATTCTTCTATTGAAGAGGTTTATCTAAACTCAATTTCTAAACTTAAGAAAACTAGAAATTTAATGAAAGTTCCTCTTAAAGAAGATGATTTTTCAGAGTGGCATGAAAATGAGAATTTAAATTTAGATATTAAAAGTAATTGGAAGAAAAAAGATTTTGAGGATGCAGTACTTTCTGCAAAAGAATTTATAAGAAAAGGAGATATCTTCCAAATAGTTATAAGTCAGAGATTTTACACTCAAGTTAATAATGATCCTTTTAGTTTATATAGAAGTTTAAGGATGGTTAATCCATCTCCATACATGTCATTTTTTGATTTTGGCTCATGGTACTTGATAGGTTCAAGTCCTGAAGTGATGGTTAAAGCTCAAAAAAATAAAAATAGGCAGATTGTTGCAAGCTTAAGACCAATAGCTGGTACAAGACCAAGAGGTAGTGATCCACAACAAGATCTCGAATTAGAAAAGGATTTATTAAAAGATCCAAAAGAGATAGCTGAGCATGTAATGCTAATAGATCTTGGAAGAAATGATCTGGGAAGAGTTTGTGAAATTGGTACTGTGGAGGTCAAAGATTTAATGGTTATTGAAAAATACTCACATGTTATGCATATAGTGAGTGAAGTTGAGGGAATTTTAAAAAAAGATACTGATGTATGGGATTTGCTTAAGGCGTGTTTCCCTGCTGGAACTGTAACTGGGGCACCAAAAATAAGAGCTATGCAATTGATTAAACACTTTGAAAAAGATGCTAGAGGACCCTATGCTGGTGTTTATGGAGCTATTGATATTAATGGTTCTTTAAATACGGCAATTACCATAAGAACTATGATAGTAACACCCTCAAAAGATGGAAAATTTAATGTATCAGTGCAGGCAGGTGCTGGAATAGTTGCTGATTCTTCTCCTGAAAATGAATATCAAGAGACAATTAATAAAGCAAAGGGGATACTAAAATCATTAGCTTGTTTGGATAATTAAATGGGTAAAAATAATCTTAATAAAGGTTTTGAAGTAGAACTTTTCACAGGTTCTTTGAATTCTCATGTTGGTGTTTCAGCTGATATTGAAAAAATTTTTTCCAATTTTGTTAAAGAGCCAGATAATAGAAATGTTGAATACATAACAACACCTGAAAAAGACTATAAGTTACTATATGAAAAATTAATATCTCCTAGAAAAAATTTAAGAAAATGGCTTAATAATAGAGGATTAACAATTATTCCCTCATCCACGCTTTGTTTTAAACACGACATTCAATTTCAACGATCTGATATTGAAAATGTTTATCATCAATTTATAGAAGATAATTATGGAATCACTATTGCAACTTCAAGTGTCCATATAAATATAGGAATAGATGACTTAAATAAGCTTTTTGCTGCTATTAGACTGATAAGATCTGAAGCTGCCTTGTATCTATCAATAAGCGCTAGTTCACCTTTTTTAAATAATAAAGTTACGGAAAATCACTCTCAGAGATGGATTCAGTTTCCTAAAACACCAAGTAAAGTTCCTTTTTTTGTAAATCATAAAACCTACATCGATTGGATTCAGGAAAATATAGCTAACAAAAATATGCAAAATATCAGGCATTTTTGGTCTTCAATTCGACCAAATGGTCCTAAAAGGCCTTTAATTCTTGATCGTTTGGAATTAAGAATTTGCGATTTCGTTAATGATATAAATTTGCTATTGGGAATAACGGCCATGCTAGAACTAAGGATTTTAAATCTTTTTGAAAATATGAATACTTTAGATCCTTTGAATGCGAGTATTTTTTCTCTTGATGAATTATCAAAAATATGCGATCAAAATGAAATTAATGCTGCTAAAGATAGTCTGAATTCAGAGTTAATTCATTGGCAAGATGGCAAAAAAGTTATTTGTAGAGAATGGATTCAAAATTTATTATCAGATTTATCATTAACCGCAGAAAAATTTAATATGAAACATCTTTTGAAACCTATCTACGCTGTGCTTAAAGAAGGTAATCAATCTATGAAATGGTTAAAGCAATACGAAAAAGGTCTCTCTATTGAGCAAATACTTAAAAATTCGATCGACGATATGATCAAGAAGGAAGAAGAGTGTGTTTGATTATTTAAACAAATATTTGATCTTAACATTTTCACTTGTGACATAATGAATATATGGAATCTTTTAAACAGATTAAAAATAATAATGTGGATCTTATAACAAACAATGATCCACTAGATAAAAATCGCCTTTTAATAGAGGATTTATGGGAATCTGTGCTCAGAGAAGAATGCCCAGAAGATCAAGCAGAGAGATTGATACAGCTCAAAGAATTAAGTTATTCAAAACAGATTGATGGCGATAGCTCAAAAACTTTTAAAAATGAAATAGTAGATATTGTAAATTCTATGGATTTGGCAGAATCCATTGCAGCAGCAAGGGCATTTTCACTTTATTTTCAATTAGTGAATATTTTAGAACAACGAGTTGAGGAAGATAGATATATTCAAAGCTTTACCAATAAGAATGTTAAAAAATCACCCGATAATCTTGATCCTTTTGCGCCAGCATTGGCAAGGCAAAATGCTCCAGTAACCTTTAGAGAATTATTTTATAGGCTGAGGAAATTAAATGTACCTCCAGGAAAATTAGAGGAGTTATTGCAGGAAATGGATATTCGTTTAGTTTTCACTGCACATCCGACAGAGATCGTAAGACATACTATTAGACATAAGCAAACAAGAGTCGCAAATTTGTTGAAAAAAATACAGGCTGAACAATTTTTAACAATAGAAGAAAAAAGTTCTCTAAAAACCCAATTAAAAGAGGAAGTAAGACTTTGGTGGAGAACAGATGAATTACATCAATTTAAGCCTTCAGTTTTAGACGAAGTAGATTATGCCTTGCATTATTTTCAGCAAGTTTTATTTAACGCAATGCCTCAATTAAGAGGAAGAATAGCTGAAGCACTTTCCGAAAACTATCCAGATGTAATGATGCCCTCTGAATCTTTTTGTAATTTTGGTTCTTGGGTTGGCTCCGATAGAGATGGTAATCCATCCGTTACTCCAGAGATAACATGGAGAACAGCTTGCTATCAAAGGCAGTTAATGCTGGAAAGATACATTATTGCAATATCTAATCTTAGAGATCAATTAAGTGTCTCAATGCAATGGAGTCAAGTAAGTTCTTCTCTATTAGAATCATTAGAAACAGATAGGGTTAAGTTCCCGGAAATCTATGAAGCGAGGGCAACAAGATACAGATCAGAACCTTACAGATTAAAGTTAAGTTATATCCTAGAAAAATTAAGGTTAACTCAAGAAAGGAATAATTTATTAGCTGAGAGTGGATGGAAAGTCGACTTGGAGGGAGAAATTAATACAAAAAATATAGAAAAAGTAGAAAACTTATACTACAAATCAGTAAACGAATTTACATATGATCTTGAACTTATTAAAAATAGTCTTATTAGTACAGATTTAACATGCGATGCAGTAAATATCTTGCTTACTCAGGTTCATATTTTTGGATTTTCTTTAGCAAGTTTAGATATTCGTCAAGAAAGTACAAGGCATAGTGATGCTATACAAGAGCTTACAAATTATCTCGATTTATCTGTGCTATACGAACAAATGTCTGAGGAAGAGAAAATTAAATGGCTTATAGACGAATTAAATACAAAAAGACCTTTAATTCCCTCTGACGTCAAGTGGACAAAAACTACAGAAGAAACTTTTTCAGTCTTTAAAATGGTTAAGAGACTGCAGCAAGAATTTGGAAGTCGTATATGTCATTCTTATGTAATTTCAATGAGTCATAGTGCATCTGATTTGCTTGAAGTTCTTTTACTAGCAAAAGAAATGGGACTTATTGATCAAAATTCACATAAGTCAAGATTATTAGTTGTCCCTCTTTTCGAAACTGTTGAAGACCTTAAAAGAGCACCAGAAGTAATGGAAAAGTTGTTTAAATTTGACTTTTACAAATCTTTATTGCCAAAGGTTGGAGAATCTTTTAAACCTCTCCAAGAATTAATGCTTGGATATTCTGATAGTAATAAAGATTCAGGGTTTGTTTCTAGTAATTGGGAAATTCATAGAGCCCAAATAGCTCTTCAAGATCTTGCAAGTAAAAATAACATTTTGCTAAGACTTTTTCATGGGAGAGGCGGTTCTGTAGGTAGAGGCGGAGGACCAGCTTATCAGGCAATATTGGCCCAACCAAGCGGTACTTTAAAAGGGAGAATAAAAATAACTGAACAAGGTGAAGTTTTAGCTTCAAAATATAGCCTTCCTGAACTGGCTTTGTATAATCTAGAAACTGTTACTACGGCTGTTATTCAAAATAGCTTAGTAAATAATAGGCTTGATGCTACTCCTGAATGGAATCAATTAATGTCAAGGCTGGCAGAAACATCAAGGTCTCACTACAGAAAATTAGTACATGAGAATCCTGATTTGTTAAATTTCTTTCAAGAGGTAACTCCAATAGAAGAAATAAGTAAATTACAGATATCTAGTAGGCCTTCTAGAAGAAAAAAAGGTGCAAAAGATTTGTCAAGTTTAAGGGCTATTCCATGGGTATTTGGATGGACACAAAGTAGATTTCTTTTGCCAAGTTGGTTTGGAGTAGGAACCGCATTGTCATCTGAATTAAATTCTGACCCGCAACAAATTGAATTATTACGAGTTTTACATCAAAGATGGCCATTTTTCAGAATGCTTATTTCCAAGGTAGAAATGACATTATCTAAAGTCGATTTGGAAGTTGCCAAATATTATGTTGATACTCTTGGAAGTAAGGAAAATAAAGATTCTTTTGATGTTATTTTTGAAGTTATTTCTAAAGAATACAATCTTACAAAATCTTTAATACTTGAAATAACTAGTAAAAATAAGCTCCTCGAATCTGATAGAGACTTAAGATCATCAGTAAACTTGAGAAATAAGACAATTATCCCATTGGGTTTTTTGCAGGTTTCACTTTTAAGAAGACTTAGAGACCAAACAAGACAACCACCTATTAGCGAATTTGTTCTTGATAAAGATGAATCTAGTAGAGCTTATAGTAGAAGTGAACTATTGAGGGGAGCACTTTTAACTATTAATGGGATAGCAGCTGGAATGAGAAATACAGGTTGATAATTGAAATATTTTTCCAAAAAAAAACTTGTTCTTCCTGAAGGCTATTTTGTTAATTATTCTAGGCTTCCATTAGCCAAAGAAGTTAACAAACTTTTAGCGAATTGTGGTTGTGATATATTCCCACCCAACCTCCTAGCGGAAGCCATTCAGAAAAGTAATTTCTTTTTTAGTATTCAGTGTGAATTAAAAAATAAATTATATGGCTTTGTAAGGGTTACATCTGATAGAGGATTGAACGCTAACTTATGGAATTTAAGTGCAGCACCAGGAAATAATCAGCAACTTTATTATTCAATATTGCTTCAAGTAACTCTTGAGAAAATAAATAGAGAAATGCCTGGATGCAGTATTTCTGTACAGGCTCCAGTTTCTTCATTTAAAAGTCTAGAAGAAAGTGGTTTTATACTAGATCCAAATGGCATAAGAGTAATGGGATATAAACTTTAAAAATCATTTTACGAGCATGGAGGGATTCGAACCCCCGACTCTCAGAACCGGAATCTGATGCTCTATCCAACTGAGCTACATGCCCTTTAATTTTCAATTTCTTTAAAGATAATCTAAATATCTTAAACTTAGCTAATTTAATTAATGAATGCACTAAGAAAATTTTTTTAAATAATTTAAAAATTGAAAATTTTCGGAACCATAAAAGTTTTGAAATTGACCTAAAAGAGCAAAGAGCTATTGTTCTTGGTTGTAATGGTATTGGTAAGTCAAATTTACTTGAATCGGTTGAATTTTTAAGTCAGTTGAAATCTAATAGAGCATTAAGTGATAAAGATTTAATAGAAAACAATAGTGATATGGCTATTGTTAAGGGACAAATAGATTTCAAAGATGATTTAAAGTTAAATTTATTTAGAAAAGGCCCTAAAAGAATTTATGTAAATGAATCAATCTTGAAAAAACAGAGTGAAATAAAGAATTATATTCGGAGCGTATGTTTCTGTTCTAATGATATAGATATTGTTAGGGGTGAACCAAGTTATCGAAGAACCTGGATTGATAAACTTGTATCTCAGCTTGAACCCGTATATTTAGACTTGATAAGTAGATTTAATAGGCTCTTAAAACAAAGAAGTCATTTTTGGCGTTCAGAAGGCTTCCTTAATGATCAATCCTCAGATATTGTTGAAAGTTTTGATATCCAAATGTCAATAATAAGTACAAGAATTTTTAGACGCAGAAGAAGAGCTTTAATAAAAATTAAACCATATGTTGAGTATTGGCATAATCACTTAAGTAAATCTAAGGAGCAAATAGGTATCAATTTCCTTTCAGGTATACAAAATATAAGTCCAGAAGAAGAAGAAGAGGAAGTTATAAGTAAGAAAATATTAGAGCAACTATTAAATCAACGTTCAATAGAAGCACTTACTGGTAAATGTAGTTTTGGACCTCATCGTGATGATATTGAGTTTCTAATTAATAATATTTCACTTAGAAAATATGGCTCATCTGGGCAGCAGAGAACTTTTATCTTGGCTTTAAAGATGGCTGAACTCGATTTATTAACTAAAACATTAAATGTCCCTCCAATACTTATATTGGATGATGTCTTGGCGGAATTAGATTTAACCAGGCAAAATTTGTTATTAAATTCTGTTGGCAAAGATAGTCAATGTTTTATAAGTGCGACACATTTAGATAAATTTAATCAGTCTTTCTTAGGCTCTTCACAAATGATTCACTTATAATTTCAAAAAGGCATGATTTTTAGCTAATCTTATTTTCATATAAATTTCTTAAATGGAAATCCACAAAAAAAGTCAAATTTTAAGTTCGTTAAGTGATGAGCAAAAATTAAGTCATCAAAGTAAACACCTTTTATTAGAACTATATAGATGCGATCGCGACAAATTAAATGACGAATCGTTTTTGCGCTGTATTTTAAACAGAGCTGCTAAATTAGCAAATGCAACAGTTTTGAATTTGATAAGTAATAAATTTGAGCCTCAGGGGGTTACAGCAATCGCATTACTAGCAGAATCTCATATTTCAATACATACTTGGCCTGAATCTAATTATTCGGCAGTGGATATTTTTACATGTGGTCAAAATATGATCCCTGAACAAGCTAGTCAATATTTAATTGAATCTTTGATGGCTAAAGAACATTCTTTGCGTGTCATTGAGCGAAATCCACCTTCAGCAGTAACTAAACAGATCAGAACAGCTGTTTAATAAAATATTTACCTATTTAATTTTCCACTTATTAGTCCTTCAAGATCTAAACTTGTGCAATTAAATCCTAAATTAGAAAAATATTGAACTAATTCATTAAAATTATATTTGTTAAAAAAATGCTTTAATTCATCTTCGGGAATTTCTATTCTTGCAGTGGATCCTTGGCATCGAACTCTAACCTCCGATAAGCCACCTTCTTTAAGGTATTCTTCAGCTTTCTCAACCATTTTTAGCCTCTCACTAGTTATTTCATGACCATAAGGAAATCTTGATGATAAGCAAGGTTGAGCTGGTTTATCCCACCAAGGAAAACCTAATGCTCTTGATATATCTCTAATGTCTTGTTTTGAGAATTTAAATTTCGCAAGGGGAGAAATAACTCCTGCTTGTTTTGATGCTTGTATACCTGGTCTGTAATCTTTAAGATCATCAAGATTAACTCCATCTAAAACAATCTTGTAATTAAGTTTTTTAGAAAGGTAGGTTGTATGTTTGTGGAGCTCTTTTTTGCATGCAAAGCACCTGTCCTTAGGATTTTTACTGTAACTTGATTGGTCTAATTCTGATGTTTTAATTTCTAAATGCTTTACTCCAATCCATTTTGCTTGACTTTTTGCTTCTTCGCGAAGAGTATTGGCTAATGCAGGAGAAATTCCAGTTATTGCAATTACTTTGCTACCTAATTGCTCGAATGCTAATGATGCTACTAAAGTACTGTCAACTCCTCCGGAATAAGCAATACAAACACTTTCAAGATTCTTAATGTATCTTCTAATTGTATAAAGCTTTTCACTTTGTTCATCAGAGAGAATTTCTAGTTGATTGAACATGTTAATTACTTTAAAATTCAAATTACATATGAATAGGTTGAATTTATTATTAAATCTTTAATAATATTCTTATTTATATATTAGATTAAATTCACTGATTTTGTTCAATTGGCCAATACGAGTAGAAATAGAGGAATTGGAATTGTCACTGCAAGTGACAGTAAAGAGAGATCAAAAGGTCAATTACATATTTATGATGGAGAGGGTAAGGGAAAAAGTCAGGCTGCTTTGGGAGTAGTTCTAAGGACAATAGGATTAGGAATATGCGAAAAAAGACAGTCAAGAGTTTTACTTCTAAGATTTTTAAAAGGTCCTGAAAGGCCATATGACGAGGATTCAGCTATAGAGGCTTTGCAAAGAGGCTTTCCACATTTAATTGACCATGTTAGGACAGGAAGATCTGAATTCTTTACTGCTGACCAAGTGACAAAGTTTGATGTTGGCGAGGCTGAGAGAGGTTGGAATATTGCTAAAGGAGCTATTGCTAGTTCTCTTTATTCTGTTGTTGTACTAGATGAGTTGAACCCAGTTCTTGATTTAGGAATGCTTGATATCAATGAAGTAGTTGAATCACTTCAAAATCGTCCAGATGGATTAGAAATAATTATTACTGGAAGGGCAGCCCCTTCCTCTTTGGTAAGAATATCTCAACTCCATTCAGAAATGAGACCACGTTTTAAAAGAGACTTGTCAATATTAACCAGACAAAGTAGTTCTAGTGGTGGAATTGAGATTTATACAGGTGAAGGAAAGGGTAAATCCACAAGTGCACTTGGTAAGGCTCTTCAAGCTATCGGTAAAGGAATATCTCAAGATAAAAGTCATAGAGTTTTAATATTACAGTGGTTAAAAGGTGGCAATGGTTATACCGAAGATGCTGCCATAGAAGCTTTGAGAGAGAGTTACCCCCATTTAGTTGATCATTTGCGTTCAGGTAGAGATGCTATCGTATGGAGAGGACAGCAACAACCAATTGATTATGTTGAGGCTGAAAGAGCATGGGAAATTGCTAAAGCTGCTATTTTGTCTGGTTTATATAAAACAATCATTTTAGATGAATTGAATCCAACTGTTGATTTAGAGCTGCTACCTATGGAATCAATACATCAAACGCTCTTAAAAAAACCAGCAGAAACCGAAGTTGTCATTACTGGGAGGTGTAAAAATGAACCTTCATACTTTGAACTTGCTGATGTCTACTCTGAAATGGTTTGTCATAAGCATTATGCAAATGTTGGAGTTGATTTGAAAAGAGGTGTAGATTACTGAATATTTTTAAAATTATTAATGCATAATATTTTCTTTACCTTTTCAATACCGCCTTCAATAGATCTTGCCTGAATTTTGAATTGAGACAAAATTCTTGACGCTTTTTCAGAACGTTTCCCCGATTTACATATAGTGAAAACCTCTTTACTTAAACTTTCTTTTTGAATAAATTTTAAGTCAGATTCTCGGTTCAAATGGCTTAAGGGAATTGATATAGATCCCTTTATTGCAGAAGTAGAAAATTCTTCATTTTCTCTAACATCAATTAAAAGAATTTTGTTGGGTTTTGCTTTGTATAAATCATTAAAGTCATTAGCATTAATACTTTTGATTTCATTATTTTTCTCACAATATTCATCGCTATTATAAAAGTCCTCAAACTGAGACAAATTTTTTATTAGTTTATTTGAATGATCACTTTTGAGATGTAATTTTTTCATGTTCATATTCAATAGATCAAAAATTAAAATCTTCCCATCTAAAATTTCCCCTTTTTTCAAAATGATTTTGATAATTTCATTAACTTGAAGAATTCCTATTAAACCTGTTGAAACGCCTACTACCCCGTATTCTGCACAACTAGGGGCAGCATTTTTTGAAGGTGATTCTGGAAGTAAGTCTCTTAAATTAGGACTATTTTTATATAAATTGAAAACACTCACTTGCCCTTCAAAACCTTGTACACTTCCAAAGACTAGGGGTTTATTTAATATCAGGCATGAATCATTTATTAAATATCTTGTGCCAAAGTTATCTGAGCAATCACAAATGACATCAAACTCCTTTATTGTTCCAAGAGCATTTTTAGGATTAATTCTCTCTGAAAAAGTTAATATTTCACAATTAGGATTGAATTTTTTAATTCTTTCCCTGGCAGAATCAATTTTAAGATTTCCAATAGTATTTGTTTCATGAATTATCTGTCTCTGGAGATTAGACTTTTCCACTTGATCGTTATCAACTATTCCAATTCTCCCAATTCCTGCTGCGGCTAGATAAAGCAAAACGGAAGACCCAAGCCCACCTGCTCCAATGCATAATACTGAGCTATTTTTAAGATTTAGTTGACCCTCATAACCTATCTCTTTGAGGGTGAAATGTTTTTGATATCTTTCTTCTTCATCAGAGTTAAAGAAATTAAATTTGATATCTTTTGACATTTCGATCCTTTAATTTTTGCTAGCTAAACTATGAAAACATAATAATTAAAATAACAATTTTAGCCTTTTAAAAATTTCTTATTACTGTGATTTATTAATGTTTTTGTTAGAACTAGATGATAATGTGAAGTTTTTATAAATCAATTTAAAGTTTAAATATTCTCAGAAACCATATATACCAATGCTTCTAAAAAAATACAAAATGTTTCGGTTCGGAATTTTGCACAACAAAAAGGTAGTCAACAGACGTTTTTTCCGATACTGTCTGGTTCATATATTAAGTTTACTGAATTCATGAGTGATAACACTCCAGAGTCAAACCAAGACTCCGGCTCCGATACAAGCTCAGAAACCAAAAGTTTTTCAGACAAGTACTCTGATGTTATGGGAAAAGTCAACGAAACCCTTGGTAATGTTGATTGGACTCAAATGGGTAAGTACGGCAAGGCGGCAGGCATAATTGCTGTTGTCGTAATAGCTCAGATAATAATTAAAGTTGTCATTGACACGATAAACTTTTTCCCAATTCTCCCTGGTTTACTAGAACTACTTGGTGTTATTGTTGTTGGTCAATGGAGCTGGCAAAATCTTCGAACCAGTGAAAATCGTGAAGCTGTTTTAGATAAGGTACAAAATCTTAAAAAGACATATTTAGGTTAGTTAAAGATTACATATTGAGTATTGCTTTTACGTAATCTTTAACTTGTTCTAAGTACGCTCCTCCAAACATATTGGCGTGATTCAATATGTGATAAAAATTATAAATAATAATTCTTTTTTCAAAT
>QCIP01000011.1 GCA_003216615.1 Prochlorococcus sp. AG-402-M15
ATATGTCTTCATCAATATCTTACTTATTTAATATTTTTTATGAATTTAATCCTGATGTTGTTTTTTATTCTGCTGAAGAAGAGAAGCCAGTTGAGGATGTAAAGCCTGCTGAAGAAGAGAAGCCTGCTGAAGAAGAGAAGCCTGCTGAAGAAGAGAAGCCTGCTGAAGATGAAAAACCAGTTTAAAAAAGATGGTGTACTGAATGTAATGCTTATGCAACTACAGCAAGCATTTTAAAAGGACTCAAGAAATGGATGATATGAGTGAAAACATCAGAGCAAACTTCTATGGAGATAGAATGTAAGTTCTGGGGATTAAAAAATTAGTAATTTTATTGCTCAACTAACATTCCACTTACATCCCAAATATATTCCTCTCAGAGAGTTTTTTTTGCTCTCTGAGTGTGTTTCTTTAGATATCCTGAAAAGAACTGTCAGAACATATTTTAGGCATTAAAAAAGCACCTTTTCAGATGCTCATTTAACCCTTTTATTAAAGGTGCCAGGACCCAGATTTGAACTGGGGACACGGCGATTTTCAGTCGCCTGCTCTACCAACTGAGCTATCCCGGCTCTAACTAACTTATTTACTTTAAATTAAGATGTGTAGTTTGTGAAACCCTTTTCATTAAAATTTTATATCTTGATCAAATATCATAAAAAACTATTGTTTTGCATTCATTGCTAATAAGGCAGTTCCAAATGAACTTGTTTTTTTACATGAAACTATTGGTATATTGATAATTTTTTCTCTTATTTTTCTCCACTGAGGATTGTTTGAACCTCCACCAACAGTAATAATCTTTTTTGGAAGTGAACCTGTCAGTTCTTGTAATCTTTCCCATCCTTTCAGTTCAATGTTTGCTAGACCCTCGAATAATGCATGTAAATAAAGTGAGTCGCTTACTGGCCTTGGGCCAAGAATCGGTTCTAAATTAGAATTATTAATGGGAAACCTCTCTCCCTTACTATTTAGAGGTAGAAGATTTAAAGAAGTGTTTTTGGAGGTGTTTATTTGTCTACTAAGTTCTTTTATTTCTAAATCCGAAAAGAATTTTGATAAGATACCACATCCCGCGTTTGATGCTCCCCCACAGATCCAATTACCACATACTTTATGAGTTGTAATTCCTTTTTCTTTTATTGGATAATCAATAATTTTTTTCACCACAATAGTTGTCCCTAAAATTGTAAGACCATCTTCTTTCCCTAAACCTGAAGCTAGTAAATTTGCGTTAGAGTCTGTTGTGCCTGAGATTAAGATTAATTTCTTATTCAAGTTATATTTTTCTGCTAAATCTGAATGAACTTGGCCAATGATTTTCCCACTTTTAATTATTTGAGGTAAGCATTTTTTCCATGAAGTATTAAGATAGCTTTTTGGCCATGATTCTTTTATTAGATCCCAACCAAGTTTAAGATTATTGCCTTCTTCTCCATGCGTCCAATCTTTTAAAAACCAGCCTGTTATCCAATCAGATTGGTGTCTTAAAAGTATATTTGTCCCATATTTATCGATTAGTTTTAGTGCTTTAGCAAGACTACTGTAGGGATTTCGTAAATGCTTATCTCCGGAAGTTAACGATTCAATAAGGGTCTTATTTTCAATACATGCATGGTCATAAGGTATTGCTTCTCCTATAGGCTCTCCCTCAAAGTTGAAGGCGGTCAAAGTTCCTGAGGTGCCAGATATGGCCAATTTATTAAGGTTAATTTTTACCTCAATGGGTAAACTATCTAAGAGTCTTTCACAAGAATTGATCCAAGAATTTGGTTCTTTAAAACTGTATGGATATGAAACTGAATTCGAATATATTAATTCCTTATTAAGATTAATTATAGATATTCTTGCACCACTTGTTCCAAAATCTAACCCTCCAAAAAAATTATCAGGCATAGAATAAATATCTTATAAAAATACTTTTGATGCTTCTGCTAATTGGGCTGCTTTTTCGTCTACATTTTCCCAGGGGAGCTCAAGATCTTTTCTACCAAAATGTCCGTATGATGCGGTCTTTCTGAAAAACTTCCCACCCATTTTTTTTGGTAGATTTTTTAAGTTAAATTCTTTTATTATTGCTGCAGGTCTTAAGTCAAAGTGCTTTTTAATAAGGCAAGTCAAATTAGCTTGAGAAATAACACCAGTATCAAAAGTTTCAACGAGAATGGAAATCGGTTTTGCAACTCCAATAGCGTAACTTAATTGTACTTCAGCCTTTTTCGCTAATTTTGCCTTAACTATACTTTTAGCTACATAACGTGCGGCATAAGCGGCTGATCTATCAACTTTTGTAGGATCTTTGCCGGAGAATGCCCCACCTCCGTGTCTTGCATATCCACCATAAGTATCTACGATAATTTTTCTGCCTGTAAGCCCGGCATCTCCCTGTGGGCCGCCTACAACAAATTTTCCTGTGGGATTTACTAGGAATCTTGTTTTGTGAATATTTGGTTTGATCACTAAATCTTCAGTAGCAGGAATTACAACATTCTTCCATAAATCTTCTTTTATTATTTGACGAATTTCTGCTTCATTTTTAATTCCATTAATCTCGGGATTATGTTGGGTTGAAATTAAAATGGTATTAATTGAAACTGGTAGCCCTTTTTCGTAATCAATGCTTACTTGGGTTTTGCCATCAGGAAGGAGATAATTAAGGACTTTTTCATGTCTTACTTTGGCAAGTTGAATGGCCAATCGATGAGCCAAGCTGATAGGTAAGGGCATCAATTCAGGCGTTTCATCGCATGCATAGCCAAACATGATGCCTTGGTCACCAGCTCCAGTATTATTTTCCAAATCATCGTTAACATCATCTGCTTTGTTAACCCCTTGTGAAATATCTGGTGATTGCTCGTCAAGTGCTACTAAAACAGCACAACTATTTGCGTCAAAACCACCTGCTTTAAAGCCTTCATATCCAATTTCTTTAATTACATTTCTAACAAGTTTTATATAGTCAACTTTTGCTTTTGAAGTTATTTCTCCAGTAAGTAAGCATAAACCAGTATTTACTACAGTTTCGCATGCAACTCTGCTCTCTGGATCTTCCGTTAATAAAGCATCTAAAACAGCGTCACTTATTTGATCACATATTTTGTCAGGATGACCTTCAGTTACAGATTCAGAGGTGAAGATGAAATCACTCATTAAAATATAATTATTGAATATTAAACGTTATCCTAAATTAGATAGTTGTTACTTATCAATGAATGTAAATTAAAAAATACTTGTTCAAAAATCATAAAACTTATGGTTGCTGTATCTGCTCAACAAAATAAATTTAGACTGTTTCAGCTGAAGTTGTGGGGATTTCTTCATTATCGTCAGTTTGTTCAAATAACATTTGCTTGTATTTCGCTGCCATTTCTTCGGCTTTACTAAAAACTTTTTGAGGGTCTGTTAGCATATCTCCAGGTTCTGGTTCAAGTGCTTTTGTAGATAATGAAATTCTTCCTCTTTCCGAATCAAGGTCAATTATCATAACTTTCATTTGGTCACTAACATTAAGAACATTATGAGGAGTCTCAATATGTTCATGGCTGATTTCAGAAATGTGCAATAGACCACTAACTCCTCCAATATCAATAAATGCTCCATAGGGTTTAATACCTTTAACAGAACCTACAACGACTTCGCCGACCTCAAGTCTATTCATTTTTTTCTCAACTAAAGCTCTTCTATGACTTAGTACTAATCTGTTTCTTTCTTCATCAACTTCAAGAAATTTAAGTGGTAGGTACTCACCTTCTAAGTCATCTTTAATTTTTCGAGCACTTATATGAGACCCTGGGATAAAACCTCTCAATCCTTCTACCCTTACAAGAGCCCCACCTCTGTTTGTTGCAAAAACTTCAGAATAAATAGTGGCATCTTCTTTTTGTAGTTGTCTAACCCTTTCCCAAGCCCTTTGATATTCAATCCTTCTTATGGAAAGTGCTAATTGGCCATCTTCATTTTCTTCACTCATTATGAAAAATTCTCTGCTTTCTGAAGGTTGTAGAACATCATTTAGTCCTTCAACTCTATTTATTGAAACCTCTTGAACAGGCATGAAAGCAGCTGTTTTTGCTCCTATATCTATCATTGCCCCTTTGGTCTCTAAAGCAAAAACAGTACCTTTTACTAGATCACCAGGTTTAAAGTTATAGTCATACTTACCCAAAAGTGATGCAAATTCTTCTTGAGTGAATCCTGCATTATCAAAATCTGTATTTGTTCTGCTAGAAGAAAAATCTGCTGAAGGGATATTGTTTTTTTCGAATGATAAATCCTCCTCATTTTGGGATATTGAATCATTATCTAATTCAGAAGAATTTTTAATTTCTTTATCTTCAGGAAGTTTTTTAATGGTTTGAGAAGAATTTTCGTTCATTTGTTGTATCGCAGACTACCTAAGGTAGTTAGAAAGGAATGCTACTAGCCTGCAAACTAATAGCAATAATTATTAGTGTTATGTATTCTACACTTAAGAATGCTTTATTTTATAAAATTGAAGCTAATTGATTTTTTGAACTTCCTTTTAAAGATTCAAGAGTAGAAATAAAATCCTTTACCCCATTAAATTTTCTGTAAACTGAGGCGTATCTTATATAAGCGACTTCGTTTTCTTTCCTAAGACTTTTAAGTATTAACTCCCCTATTTGTGAGGATTTAATATCTTTATTAGAATTTTGAATGATTTGTGATTCAATTCCATCTACGAAATTAATAATTGCTTCACTAGTGAAGTTAGTTTTTTCGCAAGCTCTTGAGATACCAGTAAATAATTTTTGTTTATCAAATAATTCTCTGCTTCCATCTTTTTTTATAACTGAGACTGGCATCGTTTCAACTCTTTCATAAGTTGTAAATCTAAAGCTGCAATTTAAGCACTCTCTTCTTCTTCTAACACTTTTACCACTATCAGCAGATCTTGATTCCAAAACTCTGCTATCTGTGTTTTGACAGGTTGGACACTGCATATAGTGAAATAAGATGAACTGTAACTCTAATAGTAGATTAATATGCTAATTATGCAAAGTAAAAAACCTCTTGTTAAAGAGGTTTTTTTTATTAAGATCATTTTTTATCGAATTTAGGGGGATCTCTAAAGGCGACAGCAAAGAATAAGGTAACAACTGCGAGAGTTAAAATAAGAACGTAAGCAAAAGCTTCCATAAGATTAAGTAATAAAGTTTAGTTTAAACCCTTCCTGGGATTCTTCTTGTGGTTTCGTCACCAAGCTTCTTGAATAAACCAAATTCAACTTGGTCACCAATCTCAGCGTCAATACCAGCAAAGGAATTTTTGTAAAGAGTTCTTGAAGCATGCCACCAGTGGCCAAACAAGAATAGCAATCCAAAACATAGATGTGCATATGTAAACCATGCTCTTGGGGAGCTTCGGAATACACCGTCAGATTTATAAGTTTCTCTGTCAAACTTGAATGCTTCTCCGAGCTGCGCTTTTCTAGCTAATCTTTTAACTACTGCAGGATCAGTAAATGTTTGACCATTTAGGTCTCCCCCATAGATAGTTGCTGTAATGCCAGTTTGCTCAAATGAATACTTCGCTTCTGCTCTTCTAAATGGAATATCGGCTCTTACATTACCTTCTTTATCTTCAAGTATAACTGGGAAGTTTTCAAAGAAGTTAGGTATTCTTCTAACCTCTAAATCGTTACCTTCCCTATCCTGAAAAGCAATGTGACCTTGCCAACCAGTTGGCAACCCATCACCATTAACGAGAGCTCCAACTCTGAATAATCCTCCTTTAGCAGGACTATTCCCAACATAATCATAGAAGGCTAATTTCTCTGGAATCGAAGCATATGCCTCTTCTTTAGTGGCTCCATTATCTATAGCAGTTTGAACTCTTCTGTTGATTTCAGTTTTAAAATAGCCTGAGTCCCATTGATATCTTGTAGGTCCAAATAGCTCAACAGGAGTTGTTGCTGAGCCATACCACATTGTTCCTGCAACGACAAAAGATACAAAAAGTACAGCAGCTAGAGCACTAGCTAGAACTCCTTCAAGACTTCCAAGTTTTAATGCTCTATAAAGTCTTTCTCCAGGTCTATTAGTAATGTGAAAAATACCTCCAATGATACCCATGAGTCCAGCTGCAATATGATTTGCAACTATTCCTCCTGGATTAAAAGGATTGAATCCATCAACTCCCCAGGAAGGAGCTACTGGCTCTACATGTCCAGTTAAGCCATAAGGATCAGAAACCCATATCCCCACATTTGCACAATGAAATGCTCCAAAGCCAAAACATGTAAGTCCTGCTAAAAGAAGATGTATTCCAAAAATTCTTGGTAGATCGAGAGCTGGCTCACCTGTTCTTGAATCTTCCCATAATTCTAAGTCCCAGTATGTCCAGTGCCATATTGAGGCCAACATCAATAATCCGCTAAATACAATGTGTGCTGCAGCAACCCCTTCAAAACTCCAGAATCCAGGATCAACTCCTGTAGCACCTGTGATATCCCATCCGTTCCAACTACTTGTGATGCCTAGTCTAGCCATAAAAGGCATAACGTACATTCCCTGTCTCCACATAGGATTGAGAACAGCATCAGATGGATCAAAAATGGCTAATTCATAAAGAGCCATTGAACCGGCCCAGCCGGCTAATAATGCAGTATGCATAAGATGCACAGCAAGTAGTCGACCTGGGTCGTTAATAACTACTGTGTGAACTCGATACCAAGGCAATCCCATCGGTTAATTTCTAGTAACTATGCTGAATAAACAGCTAAACATCACGATAGTAAGGGTTTTTTAGCCTTTCAGGGATTTTTGTAAATAAATTTATTTTCTTGCAAAAATTGGGCAAATCAATCTGCTGCACTGAGTTTTCAAGGAATTTTTGACTAAAAAATGTTAATATTTTGGTCACAATTCTCAAAGTAAAACGCCAAAATAAGAAAAATAACAAAAAAAATGGCAACTATTAGGTTCATCCGTGAGGATTTAGAGGTTCAATGTAATTCTGGTGAAAATTTAAGAGAACTAGTAATGAAAGAGAACCTACAACTTTATGGATTGAAAGGTATTTTAGGAAATTGTGGAGGGGCAGGTCAATGTAGTACCTGTTTTATTTCTGTTGAAGGAGGAAGCAAAAATTCCTTAAGTCCACTAACTTCTGTTGAAGAAGAAAAACTTAAAAATAGACCAGAAAATTGGCGACTTGCATGCCAAACACTAATAAAATCCTCTGCAGTAATTTTAACAAAACCACAATCTCCTCCTCCAAACTTAGAAGAACTTAAAAAAAATAGTGAAAATAAAAAATTACCTCGCTAAATTGTTTAAGACTGTTAATCAGTTGATAATATTTATTGATTTTTCCACTTTAGTTCAAGTTAAATGTCTATAGTCTTAATACTTATTAGAATTGTAAAATTTAATGGAAACAACTAATTTTGGATTCGTAGCTAGTCTTTTATTCGTTGGGGTACCAACAATATTCCTTATAGGTTTATTTATTTCCACTCAAGATGGCGAAAAATCAAGCTTCTACTCAGAATCCGGTAAAGGTAAGCTTGGCCCAAAACGCTAAACCTTAATTAATGCCTAGCATTTCTGTAAAAGAATTTTTATTTTGGAAAAAAATACAACTTTCTAAAGGAGGAGATCATCAATCTCTTGCTCTTTTACTTGATTCTATAGGCGGTATATCAAATAGTGATCTCAACTTATCTAGAATTAAGTCTAGAGATAATTTGTATTTAAGAAAAGACTTAAATTCTCTAGAGTCTATATGGAAAGATCATTTATTAAATTTGACTCCTATCCAATACCTTTGTGGGACAACTTTTTGGAGGGATTTAAAATTAAAAGTTACAGATAAAGTACTTATTCCTAGGCCAGAAACGGAACTTATAGTTGATATTGTCTTCAAGATATTTGGAAAGAAATCACAAAAACTACTATTTGCTGAATTAGGAACTGGATCAGGTGCTATCAGTATTTCTTTGGCATTGGAGTATCCATTGTGGGAGGGTATAGCAACTGATATTGATCAAGATGTATTAGAAATAGCCATTGAAAATTATATGAATTCTTGTGAAAAATCAAATTTGAGATTTTATTGCGGACACTGGTGGACCCCATGTGAAAGTTTTAAAGGCAAATTAGATCTTGCTATTTCAAATCCGCCATATATTCCAAGTGATACTTATGAAAAATTACCCGAAGAAGTCAAGAATTTCGAACCTAAAATTGCCTTATTAGGGGGTGAGGATGGTTTAAAACATATAAGGGAAATAATTCAAAAAGCACCATTATTTTTAAAAGAGAAGGGATGGCTAATTTTAGAGAATCATTTTGATCAAGGCGAAAAAGTAAAACAACTACTTATTAAAAATAAATTTACATCAATAGAAATTGTGAATGATCTTTCAGGTATTGGTAGGTTTACCATTGGAAGATATAAATAAATTATTTTTGGTTCATAATCTATATGTATTTAGTAAACTGCAAATCAGCTTTAAAGACTCTTAAAAGAGGTTTACCTATAATTTTCCAAACAGATACCTTACCTGCAATTGGATGCTTGCCAAAATTTTCAAATATTATTTATGAGTTTAAAAAAAGAGATAGAAATAAACCCTTAATTCTTATGGGATCGGAACAGAAACAACTCATCGATTTTGTTCACGAATCAGCTAAAAAAGATTACGAAAATATAGCTTCAAAATATTGGCCTGGAGCTCTGACAATGGTTATTCCTGCTTCAAAAAAGCAGACTTTAAATCTCACAAGCAATGATCTTACTCTTGGGTTGAGAATTCCAAATTCATATATGGCTCAATCTCTTATGAGAGAAACAGGCCCATTGTTAACTTCAAGCGCAAATATTTCAGGTTTTACGGGATCAACTACAGTTGAAGGCATTGCTTTAGACTTTCCTTCTGTAGAAATTCTGGGTCCTATTCCATGGGAAAAAAGTAGTGGAAAAGCTAGTACTATTATATTTTGGGAGAAAAGTGGAAATTGGAGGCTGATTAGAGAAGGAGAAGTATTAGTGAGGGAATTGGAGTAATGTTTTTTTTATTATTTTTTATTTTTTTAATTCAATTTTTTACTTATTGGATATTTGAACCCATTACATCTTTTTTTCAGTATGTTCTCGAAATAAGAGGATTTCCTATCCTTGCTCTAATAGCTTTGATAATATTATTTTCTGCAAAAAATACTGAATAGTAATAATTAAACCAAAATGCCGGCTAACAGATTTGAACTGATGACCTTCGCTTTACAAAAGCGCTGCTCTACCGCTGAGCTAAGCCGGCATTATTCTATATTACAATTAAGAAGGAGCAAACATTAGTATTTTTTTGGCTTTTTAAAATTTATTACTTTTTGATGTTTTTATCACTTTTAAAATCTTTATCATTTTTTTTAAATTTTATTTCTCCTGACAGAGTCCTTTTGATTGGTAGATTGGCTACTAATGCAGTCATTCTATCTTCAGTCTCTAAACTAACTGCTACCTCTTCAAAATCAATTTCGACATATTTAGCAACAACATCAAGGATTTCTTTCCTCATTTTATCCAAAAGATCAGTTGTTAAGGAACTCATATCAACTCTGTCATGAGCAAGTACGAGTTGTAATCTTTCTCTAGCTGTATTTGCACTAGCGGTTTGTCGGCCTAGTAATTTGTTTATAAGATCTCTAAGAGTCATCATTTTTAAAAAACCTTTGTTTGCATTAATCTCATGAATTTATCTTTAAGGCTTCTACCTTCATTTTTTGGATCAATCATTGGTACATCTTGTCCCGTAAGTCTTTGAGAAACATTCAAATAGCATTTTTTTGCAGGCGATCTACTATCTGTAAGGGTTAGTGGCTCGCCTCTGTTTGTACTTATTATTACTTGTTCATCTTCTAAAACAATACCTAGTAAAGGTAAAGAAAGGATTTCTTGAACGTCTTCGATAGATAGCATTTCTTGACTAGCCATCATGTTAGGACGAACTCTGTTGATTACAAGCTGAATAGGATCAATATCAGATGTATTAAGAATACCAATTACTCTATCGGCATCACGTACTGCAGATAATTCTGGGTTTGTCACAACAATAGCTTCTTTACATGATGCAAGAGCATTTTTAAAACCATCCTCTACTCCTGCTGGACAATCTACTAAAACAAAATCAAATTTTTCACTGAGTAACTCACTAATTTTTTTCATATCTTCCGGCTTCATCCAATCCAACATTCTAGGATCTCCAGCTGGCAAAAGAGCAAGATTAGGCTCTTTTTTATGTCTGACCAAGGCTTGTTCAAGACGACAATTTTTGTCTAAAACATCTTGGGCAGTATAAATAATGCGATTTTCTAATCCTAGGAGAAGATCTAAATTTCTCAAGCCAAAATCAGCATCTAAGACAGCTGTAGTTGCTCCGCTGTTGGCGAGTGCTATGCCTAGGTTTGCAGTTAAAGTTGTTTTGCCAACCCCACCTTTTCCTGAACAAATTAATATTGTGCGAGTATTTTTCGGCACGTTTTTTGCAATTTTACAAATGATAAAGCTACTTTCGCAAAGTTAAATATTTTAAAGATTAAGTAATTCTTAAATTTATGAAGTTTTAATTAAATATTCCAATGAATTGATTAATTTTTAGTTTCTAGTAACAAGGGTTTAATAATTATTGTTTGATTATCTATTACAGCAATTTCAGGATAAGAATTTTTGGGCTTATCATTTGGTCCAATAGCAATAACATCTGCAATTCTTAACTGTAAAGGGTTTAAATAAAGTGATGAAATAGATGCATTATTATTCCCACTCTTACCTGCAAAGGCGATCCCCTGTAATTTACCCCAAACATAAATATTTTTCTTGGCTGAAACTATTGCTCCTGGATTAACGTCTCCAATAATGCATAGGTTTCCATTTGAAGATATTCTATCACCTGATCTTATTGTCCCTTCGTGAAGAATATCTTCTTTCTTTTTTGAATTAAATGAAAGTAACTTATTTTTAATCTCTTGTTCTTTAACAAAAGTTGAATCAATTTTTAGAGACTTTCCAGCTAATATTGTGTCTCTATTATTTGAATAAATGCATAAAGAATTAATATTAATTTTGTCAAATTTATTTTTCAATTTTGATAAATGATGAGAACTGATTAACTCATTAATAGCGAAGATTTTTACCTCCAGAGGATCTTTCATCGAAGAAAATTTTTTAAAAGTTTCTTGGTTATCATCATCCAAATTTGCAAAAGATATGGTTTCTAGAAATTTACTATTAGGATTATTTACAACTATTTTCATATAATTTTATTTAGTAATTATTTCTTATTAGCGCAATTTGATTTTTAATTTCATTTTTGATTAAACTTGGGTAAATTATAAAGGCACTTTCTTGAGATTTCATTAAAGTTTTTATTAATTCAGAACTAACTTCTAATGAGTTTTGATAGGTACCATCCCATATTTTTAGTGCATTATTAGATTCAAAACCCTTAAAAGATTTTTCCTTGATTCCACAGAAAATTTCTGAATCATAATTATTTATTTCACATAATTTTCTCGCAAATGCAAGGATTTCTAGTCTATCTATTTTACTTAAAAAACTTATGTCTGATGCTTTTAATAAGTCTCTATCAATAAACATTTTGCATAGAGTAGAAAGTGGCTCGAAAGATTCATCTTTCCATCTAATCAAATGGTAGTAAAAGGTTACATCATCATTTCTTATGAAGTCATTAAAATCCATCTTTGCACTAGAAAAAATCCATTTATAAAGAGATTTATCCAACCAAATTTTCTTTCCAAAATTATGTTTTATTGTGTATATTATTTTCTCAAGAATCCATGTTGATATTTCATTTATTTTATGGTTATAAATGGTTCTATACATCAAATTTCTAAGAACTAAGAAATGCTCAATAGCAATAACTCCTTTTGGTTTAATTGCAATATTACCATCAGGTGAAAATGTAAGAGCTGAAATAATTCTTTCTAAATCTACTAGACCATATTTGGTTCCTGTATTGTAACTATCTCGTAAAAGATAATCGAGACGATCGCAGTCTATTTCGCTGCTAATTAATGTTTTTAAAGGTTTTGAAAATAGTTGTTTTGATGAAAATAATTCTCCAATTTGTCTAGGTAATTCTTTGTCATACTTTTTGAGTATTGAATTTATTGGAGAATAATTTTTAACTAAGTTTTGAGACCATTGTTCGTGATTATGATCGAATATTGCTTCACTTGTATGGCTCAAAGGCCCATGCCCCAAATCATGTAATAGAGCAGCTCCATAAAGAACAAATTTATTATCACAGAATGAAGATTTACTTTCAATCAATCTCTTATATATTTTTCTTGCTATGCAAAAAACCCCAATTGAATGGGTAAATCTACTCGATTCTGCACCATGAAAAAGCAATGATGCAGGCCCTAATTGTTTTATTCTTCTTAATCTTTGAAAAGCAATTGTATCGATTAATTCCATAATCATTGATTCTTCTGGCTTTCCTGAATCAAATACTATTTCTTTATGAATTGGATCATGAAAAATTCTTTTGATATCCATAGTGTTTTAATTTTTCTATTGTCAATCTTCTGCTACTTCTGGTTTTAAACTTTCATTAATAGCTTCAGTAGTTTGATTTGAAATTTCTTCTTTTTCTAGAAGTGACGCCAAATATAATTCTGCATTCCTCACCCATTTGTCGTCAGAACCTCCGTATTCACTCGCATCGGGAAGATCCAGTAACTTGTCAGGCGTCATACCTTGTCCCTGAATATTATTACCTTTGGGAGTTAAATAACTAGCAACTGTTATTGCTATTCCACTGTCTTCCCCTAAACTTTTTAGGGATTGAATTAATCCTTTCCCATAAGTTTGTTCTCCCATGAGAATTGATCTACCGTTATCTTGTAAAGAACCTGCAAGTATTTCACTTGCACTTGCAGTCCCTTTATTTACCAAAGTTACCATTGGCCCATTAAAAGATGTCTCCTTTTGTGAGATTATTGCATCTTTGATGCCATTTCTATTTTGAGTCTCTACCACAGGTCTCTCACTTAATAATGAGTCTGCAACTGCTATTCCTGAACTTACTAGCCCGCCTGAATTATTTCTGAGATCTAATATCAATCCTTCAACTTCTTTCTCTTTTAACTCTTGCAGAGCTTCCTCAACTTTTTTGGGTACGATTTCGCTAAATTGAGTTATCCTCAAATACCCTATTGTATGAGAATCGTCTCTTAATCTTTTTGTTCTCACTGGTCTAAGATCTACAGATCTTCTTTCTAAATCGACCTCTCTAATTTCTCCTGATTCCGAAGAAATTCCAACTAAGACTTTAGTTCCTGATTTACCTCTTAACTTAGATGCAGTATTTGCAAGCCCCAACTCTTCCGAAGAAATTCCATTAACTGTTTCTATTAAGTCCCCGCTAATTATTCCAGCTTCTTCAGCTGGAGAGCCTCCAAGAGTTGAAACAACTTTAATTTTTTTAGTGTTATCATCTTCACCCAATTGGAGCCCAACTCCATTAATCTCGCTACCAAAGTTGCTTGATTTCAAGAGTTGATAATCTTTCGGACGTAAAATTCTTGTATATGGATCTTCTAGAGGTCTTAACATGTCTTCAATTGCCGAATAAGCCTCTTCACTTGTTTCAATTTGTTTCTGTAAAGTTTTTTGTCTAATTCTCTTCCATTGTATTTCATCAAACTTTTCTGGGTCATAAAAACCCTCATTTACCAAAGTCCAAGCGTCAAGGACTAATTGCTTGCTATCACTGAGAGCATCTACTCTTTCAATTAATAAAAAATTGGTAGAAAAAATAATGATCATTAATGTAATGAACACTGTTTTGAATGTTAAAAGTTTGTTAAAAGATGAATTCATTGGGTTAAGTGTTAACACCAAGTATAAGAATTTTAAGTAAGCTCTTTATATCAAAGCTAATTTTTTTTGGATGGCGAATTCTTCATCAGTTTATGACTGGTTTCAAGAAAGGCTTGAAATTCAAGACATAACTGACGACGTAACTTCCAAGTACGTCCCCCCTCATGTAAATATTTTTTATTGTTTAGGAGGCATAACTTTAGTATGCTTCCTAATTCAATTTGCAACAGGTTTTGCAATGACTTTTTACTATAAGCCTACAGTTACACAAGCTTATAGTTCAGTTAGTTACTTAATGACCGATGTAAGTTTTGGATGGTTAATACGATCTGTTCATAGATGGAGTGCGTCTATGATGGTGTTGATGTTAATCCTCCATGTATTTAGAGTTTATCTTACTGGTGGTTTTAAAAGGCCAAGAGAATTGACTTGGGTTACAGGTGTTGTAATGGCGGTCATAACTGTCGCTTTTGGAGTAACAGGTTATTCTTTACCTTGGGATCAGGTAGGTTATTGGGCAGTTAAAATTGTTTCAGGTGTTCCTGCAGCCATACCGGTAATTGGTGATTTTATGGTTGAACTTCTTAGAGGAGGAGAAAGTGTAGGACAATCTACCCTTACAAGATTCTATAGTCTTCATACTTTTGTACTGCCATGGTCTTTAGCAGTGTTTATGTTGATGCATTTTCTAATGATTCGTAAACAGGGGATTTCAGGTCCTTTATAAACTCTTATACTTATAATTAATAGGATATTAAAATGTCAACGTTAAAAAAACCAGATTTATCTGATCCAAAATTAAGAGCAAAATTGGCGAAAGGCATGGGGCATAATTATTATGGGGAACCAGCTTGGCCAAATGATTTATTATATATTTTCCCAGTAGTGATCCTAGGCACTATAGCTTGTGTTGTTGGATTAGCTGTACTTGACCCTGCAATGTTGGGAGATAAAGCAAATCCATTTGCGACACCTTTAGAGATACTTCCTGAGTGGTACCTATATCCAGTTTTTCAAATACTTAGGGTGGTACCTAATAAACTTTTGGGAATTGCACTCCAAACTTTAATCCCTCTTGGACTAATGATTTTACCTTTCATCGAAAACTTCAATAAATTTTCTAATCCATTTAGAAGACCAGTTGCAATGTCAGTTTTCTTATTTGGAACTTTTCTTACTATTTACCTTGGCATTGGTGCATGCTTACCTATCGATAAATCCCTAACTTTAGGCTTGTTTTAGATTTAAATATTTAGCATTTCTAAATCATCATCATTTTCTCTCAGAAAATGATGCATTAATAAAAAACCAACAATTGTCCAAGTTTGGTAAGTTCTTGATTGTTGCCCAACCCAAGTTCCTGTAGGGCCGTCAAAGTATTCTGCCCATTCTTGTTTAGGCAATTGATTAAGTTGACACCAATAAGATTCCTCTATTAAAGATTTCATTTCTTCCATGAGAATCACATCATCAGAAGGGAACCTTTTTTGATGTAAAAGAACAGCTGCACCAAAAAACCAAAGTAAACTTGGCCAATGACCACCATTATGGTAACTCCAAGGCCAATTTTTTGGATCTGATCCGGTTTTATTTTGCCATTCATCGACATCCATATGAGGATGACAAATTCTCATAGGCATTTGAGCCATTAAATGCTGTCTGTTGTGTAAAACCAATCTAAATAAAGCTCTTTGTTCTGCAGCGGGCAGCACTCCAAACATACAGGCTAAAGAATTTCCTAAACTGTAAAATCGAAAGTCTGGTCTTCCTGTTCTAATATTTCCTATTAAATAACCACCTCTATTCTCTAACCAATCTTGAAGCCAAGAGGGAACCACTTGAGGTTGAACGTTAAACTCATTGAAGTGTTGATCATCTCCATACTGCTCAGTGGGCCTTCTTCTTAAGATTTGCATTGTTTGGCTGGTAACCCAATAATGTTTTAAGAGAAAATTTCCTAAATCCTTAACCCACTGATTTGTTAGGATAAGTCTTTGATCTAAAAGTCTACTTACATGGTCTTCTCGGCTTAATTCCATTAAGTTTATACAGCTTTTTAAACATCCATGAAGTAAAACTTCAACCTCTAAAGGTGCTCCCCATACGTCCATAGGTCTATCTATCATAAAAGCGCAATCGGGGACAAAAAGTACGGGCGTACCTTCAAATGTTGGATGCAGAACTAGATCTAATAAAAGCTGAATACCTCTTTGAACGCTTTGACTTTTTCCGAAGGCAAAATCACCACTTTTATTGACATAATACCAACATAAAATTGGCCACCATAAACTTGCATCAGCTGAAGTAATTCTCCCGATTGATCTTTGACCATAGTCACCAATAAGCTTTCCATTTTCTTCGACGAAACTAGTGGGGAATACTCCACGTGTTTGATAATTAGTGCTTTGTAACTCAAGGCATACACTTAGGAACCTTTTGACAATTTCGTATCGTTTTTGGGTAATGAGATAAATCATTACGGGAACGTTATCTCTTAGAAATATTTCCCCATAATTTAACTTTTTATTTTTTGTTGGGTGTTCAAGCGCTGCAACACTGCCTACAAGCTCTCCTGAAATTTCAACTAAAGTCTTTTCGAAGTGTTTTTTTGCATTTGTTACAATTTTTTCTTCATCAGAACTTGGTCTTACTCTTAAATTTTTTTGACTAAATCTTTCAGCCATTTTATTGAAAATCCCCCTATTTAAAGCCTAGTTCGTGAATCAATATTGAACAAAAATAAAATTAATAAAAAAATTATGTATTAATGGTTGCATAATTACGGTCAAATGGTTTAGTATTTTCTTCTGGGCAAAAAAATAAATTTTTGCATTACTCTAATTCTATCTAAAGTTTTAATTTTAGGTACAACATGAGTTTTTTGAGATTTAAAGTATATCTTCAAATTTCTTCCAGCGGAGGGTTTTTCCCTTCTGAATTGGTCTCCTCTTCGAGTTGACCTTGTACCTAGAAAATTTAAAAACTTAGGAACTGATGCTTTTATTGCGTCAAGATTTACTAAAATCTTTTTTAGTTATTTCAAGATGTACATGCAATAAAGGTGTGAGGTCCCGTCAAATGTATATAAATTGTCATCAATTGCTAACTTTTAGCGTTGAGACAAACGGATCTGAGATCTTGGAAAGTCACTTTAGAAATATTTTAATGTGCACTCAATGTAATCCTTAAAACTAAGGAGGCTGAAACTAAATACAAATAACCTAAATTTCTATTTGGATAAAGCAATTCAATTTGAGTAGATTTATCTACAAAAGGATTTGAACACAACGGAGAGTTTGATCCTGGCTCAGGATGAACGCTGGCGGCGTGCTTAACACATGCAAGTCGAACGAACCTTCGGGTTAGTGGCGGACGGGTGAGTAACGCGTGAGAATCTGCCCTCAGGAGGGGGATAACGGTTGGAAACGACCGCTAATACCCCATATGCCTATTGGTGAAATGAATTTCGCCTGAGGATGAGCTCGCGTCTGATTAGCTAGTTGGTGAGGTAATGGCTCACCAAGGCTTCGATCAGTAGCTGGTCTGAGAGGATGATCAGCCACACTGGGACTGAGACACGGCCCAGACTCCTACGGGAGGCAGCAGTGGGGAATTTTCCGCAATGGGCGAAAGCCTGACGGAGCAACGCCGCGTGAGGGACGAAGGCCTCTGGGCTGTAAACCTCTTTTCTCAAGGAAGAAGATATGACGGTACTTGAGGAATAAGCCACGGCTAATTCCGTGCCAGCAGCCGCGGTAATACGGGAGTGGCAAGCGTTATCCGGAATTATTGGGCGTAAAGCGTCCGCAGGCGGCTTTTCAAGTCTGCTGTTAAAGAGTGGAGCTTAACTCCATCATGGCAGTGGAAACTGAAAGGCTTGAGTATGGTAGGGGCAGAGGGAATTCCCGGTGTAGCGGTGAAATGCGTAGATATCGGGAAGAACACCAGTGGCGAAGGCGCTCTGCTGGGCCATTACTGACGCTCATGGACGAAAGCCAGGGGAGCGAAAGGGATTAGATACCCCTGTAGTCCTGGCCGTAAACGATGAACACTAGGTGTCGGGGGAATCGACCCCTTCGGTGTCGTAGCTAACGCGTTAAGTGTTCCGCCTGGGGAGTACGCACGCAAGTGTGAAACTCAAAGGAATTGACGGGGGCCCGCACAAGCGGTGGAGTATGTGGTTTAATTCGATGCAACGCGAAGAACCTTACCAGGGTTTGACATCCTGCGAACCTCTTAGAAATTTGAGGGTGCCTTCGGGAATGCAGTGACAGGTGGTGCATGGCTGTCGTCAGCTCGTGTCGTGAGATGTTGGGTTAAGTCCCGCAACGAGCGCAACCCACGTTTTTAGTTGCCAGCATTTAGTTGGGCACTCTAGAAAGACCGCCGGTGATAAACCGGAGGAAGGTGTGGATGACGTCAAGTCATCATGCCCCTTACACCCTGGGCTACACACGTACTACAATGCTACGGACAAAGGGCAGCAAACTCGCGAGAGCAAGCAAATCCCATAAACCGTGGCTCAGTTCAGATCGTAGGCTGCAACTCGCCTACGTGAAGTAGGAATCGCTAGTAATCGCAGGTCAGCATACTGCGGTGAATACGTTCCCGGGCCTTGTACACACCGCCCGTCACACCATGGAAGTTGGCCATGCCCGAAGTCGTTACTCCAACCCTTGTGGAGGAGGACGCCGAAGGTGGGGCTAATGACTGGGGTGAAGTCGTAACAAGGTAGCCGTACCGGAAGGTGCGGCTGGATCACCTCCTAACAGGGAGACAACAAAATGTTAAATATTAATTTTGTCACCTTAGGTCGATCGGTATCTCACATTCTTAATTTAATAAGAATTTCATTTCCTAAGTTTTTTCTAGGTCACACCCATTACTTTTCCTGGGCCATTAGCTCAGGTGGTTAGAGCGCACCCCTGATAAGGGTGAGGTCCCTGGTTCAAGTCCAGGATGGCCCATACTCTATGTTGGGGGTATAGCTCAGTTGGTAGAGCGCCTGCTTTGCAAGCAGGATGTCAGCGGTTCGAGTCCGCTTACCTCCACTGATCACCACCTCTGCCATAATTTACAGAAGGGAAATGTCTTGAGTTGTGATCAAATTCTGAACGATTCTAGCTTCCTGATAAACCCTATCAAGATGCTGGATTCATTGAATTTATTCATTGTTTTCAGAGAACCTTGACAACTGCATAGATTATTTTTAAAGACAATAAGCATCTTTAATGATGCAGATTTATTATTTTTGCAAATGCATTAATAACAATTCTATTAAGCTGATGCTTCAATTATTGAAGTTATTGGTCAAGCTACAAAGGGCTCACGGAGGATACCTAGGCACACAGAGGCGATGAAGGACGTGGTTACCTGCGATAAGTCTCGGGGAGTTGGAAGCACACTTTGATCCGGGAATTTCCGAATGGGGCAACCCCATGTACGGCCAACTGAATATATAGGTTGGTGCGAGCTAACCCAGCGAACTGAAACATCTTAGTAGCTGGAGGAAGAGAAAGTAAATAACGACTCCCTCAGTAGCGGCGAGCGAACGGGGAATAGCCCAAACCGATAGTCTTGACTATCGGGGTTGTGGGACAGCAATATGGATCAATAAGTCTAGAAGAAACGTTTGAATGGCGTGCCACAGAGGGTGAAAGCCCCGTAATCGAAAGATAAGTTGACCTAGCTGTATCCCGAGTAGCACGGAGCACGTGGAATTCCGTGTGAATCTGCGAGGACCACCTCGTAAGGCTAAGTACTACTGTGTGACCGATAGTGAAACAGTACCGCGAGGGAAAGGTGAAAAGAACCCCGGGAGGGGAGTGAAATAGAACATGAAACCGTGAGCTTACAAGCAATGGGAGCCCGACTAATCGGGTGACCGTGTGCCTGTTGAAGAATGAGCCGGCGACTTATAGGCTCTGGCGGGTTAAACCGGAAATGGTGGAGCCACAGCGAAAGCGAGTCTTAATAGGGCGTTTGTCAGTGTTTATAGACCCGAACCCTGGTGATCTAACCATGGCCAGGATGAAGCTTGGGTGATACCAAGTGGAGGTCCGAACCGACTGAAGTTGAAAATTCAGCGGATGAGCTGTGGTTAGGGGTGAAATGCCAATCGAACCAGGAGCTAGCTGGTTCTCCCCGAAATACGTTGAGGCGTAGCGTCTAGTGCTCCAGCAGGGGGGTAAAGCAACCATTTCGGTGCGGGCTGCGAAAGCGGTACCAAATCGATATGAACTCTGAATACCCTGTGTGTAACTAGGCAGTCAGACTGTGGGGGATAAGCTCCATAGTCAAGAGGGAAACAGCCCAGACCGCCAGCTAAGGTCCCAAAATTAACGCTAAGTGATAAAGGAGGTGGGATTGCCCAGACAACCAGGAGGTTTGCCTAGAAGCAGCCATCCTCAAAGGAGTGCGTAATAGCTCACTGGTCGAGCGATCCTGCGCCGAAAATGAACGGGGCTAAGCGTTATACCGAAGCTGCGGATAAATTTATTTATGGTAGGGGAGCGTTCTATGTAGGGTGAAGCGTTAGCGTAAGCGGACGTGGACGGCATAGAAGTGAGAATGTCGGCTTGAGTAGCGAAAACATGGGTGAGAATCCCATGCCCCGAAACCCTAAGGGTTCCTCCGGCAGGCTCGTCCGCGGAGGGTTAGTCTGGACCTAAGGCGAGGCCGAAAGGCGTAGTCGATGGATAACAGGTCAATATTCCTGTACCAGATGTGTTTTGGGAAGGGGGACGGAGAAGGCTAGCCAGGCCAGATGTTGGTTACTGGTTCAAGCGTTCGAGGCTTTGAGAGATGGAGAAAACATCTTGAGCTAAGGCGTAAGTACGAGCTGCTACGGCAGCGAAGTTGGTGATGTCATGCTTCCAAGAAAAGCTCTATACCCGTTAAGACACAAATGCCAGTACCCGAAACCGACACAGGTGGGGTGGTAGAGAATACCGAGGGGCGCGAGATAACTCTCTCTAAGGAACTCGGCAAAATGGCCCCGTAACTTCGGGAGAAGGGGTGCCAGCGAGAGCTGGTCGCAGTGAAGAGGCGCAAGCGACTGTTTACCAAAAACACAGGTCTCCGCTAAGTCGCAAGACGATGTATGGGGGCTGACACCTGCCCAGTGCCGGAAGGTTAAGGAAGCTGGTTAGCTTTTAGTGAAGCTGGCGACTGAAGCCCCGGTGAACGGCGGCCGTAACTATAACGGTCCTAAGGTAGCGAAATTCCTTGTCGGGTAAGTTCCGACCCGCACGAAAGGTGTAACGATTTGCGCGCTGTCTCGGAGAGAGGCTCGGCGAAATAGAATTGTCTGTGAAGATGCGGACTACATACACCCGGACAGAAAGACCCTATGAAGCTTTACTGTAGTTTGATATTGTGCTCGGGCTCTGAATGCGCAGAATAGGTGGGAGACGTTGAAATAGTGCTTGTGGGTACTATTGAGTCATCGGTGAGATACCACTCTTTTAGAGCTAGGGTTCTAACGCTTACCCGTTATCCGGGAAGCGGACAGTATCTGATGGGCAGTTTGACTGGGGCGGTCGCCTCCTAAAAGGTAACGGAGGCGCACAAAGGTTCCCTCAGGCTGGTTGGAAATCAGTCGCTGAGTGCAAAAGCAGAAGGGAGCTTGACTGTGAGACCTACAAGTCGAACAGGGACGAAAGTCGGTTTTAGTGATCCGACGGTTCTGCGTGGAAGGGCCGTCGCTCAACGGATAAAAGTTACTCTAGGGATAACAGGCTGATCTCCCCCAAGAGTTCACATCGACGGGGAGGTTTGGCACCTCGATGTCGGCTCATCGCAACCTGGGGCTGAAGTCGGTCCCAAGGGTTGGGCTGTTCGCCCATTAAAGCGGTACGCGAGCTGGGTTCAGAACGTCGTGAGACAGTTCGGTCCATATCCGGTGTATGCGCAGGAATATTGAGAGGATTTCTCCCTAGTACGAGAGGACCGGGAGGAACGCACCTCTGGTGTGCCAGTTATCGTGCCAACGGTAAACGCTGGGTAGCCATGTGCGGAGTGGATAACCGCTGAAAGCATCTAAGTGGGAAGCCCACCTCAAGATGAGTATTGCCATGGCTTAAGCCAGTAAGGTCACGGGAAGAACACCCGTTGATAGGCTCTACGTGGAAGCTTGGTAACAAGTGCAGCGGAGGAGTACTAATAGACCGAGGGCTTGACCAAATAAACTTAATTTATTGTTCTTAATTTATATAATTCTCTATGCAGTTCTCAAGGTTCACACTATCCTGGTGTTCATGGCGATGTGGAACCACTCCGATCCATCTCGAACTCGGTTGTGAAACGCATCAGCGGCGAAAATATTTAGGGGGTAGCCCCTTGAGAAAATAGCTCAATGCCAGGTAAAAATATTTAAAAGGGTTTACTTCACTTAAGTAAGCCCTTTTTTATTTTTGGCAACTTGGACACCAATGGGTACTTCTTCCAGCGATTTTTTGCTTTTCAATTAAATTTCCACATTTGCGACATTCTTTGCCAGTCCTCCTGTAGACATTTGTTTGTAAGCCAAAATTTCCATCCTCTCCTTCCAAGTCTCTAAAATCGCTGAATGTCGTTCCTCCTGAGCCTATACTTTTTTCTAATACATTCACAATTGACTCTTTGAGCTTAATTAACTCATTCTTCTTTATTGTTCTTGCGGTCCTAAAAGGTGAGATGCCAGCCGAAAATAAACTTTCATCAGCATAAATATTACCTATACCTGCCACAATTGTTTGATCTAATAAGATAGCCTTTATAGACTTTGTTCTTTTGGAAATAACTTTTTTAAGGTAATTTGCATTAAAGTCTTCTGAGAATGGTTCTGGTCCTAATGAACCTAATCCTTTGATTATTTTGTAAGGCGATAACCCTTCCTTAATCCACCACATTTGACCAAAACTCCGTACGTCAATATACCTAAGCTCATTATTTTTTTTGTCGAAAAATCTTATTCTTGTATGTTTACAAGGCTGATTAGAGTTATTAATAAATTTGAAATATCCAGTCATTCTAAGGTGAACTACAAGAAATCCGTTTTTTGTTGATGATTTTTTGATAGAAAGTTGAATATTCTCATTTTGAATGTTTTTTAGTTCAGCTATTAAATATTTGCCTCTTCTATCCCATTTATATAGTAGTGAGTTCTGAAGACCTTTAATAAATTCTTTCTTATTATTAGGGAAAGCAACAGTTTTATCCCTAAGGATTTCTATTTTTTTAATAATAAAGTTATTAAGTTTTTGCTCTAAACCTCTTCTAACAGTTTCTACTTCAGGTAACTCAGGCAATTATTTAAGCTTTCTCTAATTCACTTTCAGCAAAATTATTCGTGTTCGCTCCACCTTCCGTTCCGCTAATACCAGCGTAATTTACTTTGTCGAATCTAACTACACAGTTATATTTAATACCTGATGTATCAACTGAAGCAACCTTACCAATTTCATTGTACCAATATGATTCTGGTCTTTTTACTCTGACGAGGTCTCCTCTTGAAATTGCCATTTCTGTTAATTTATCTTTTCAAATAATAACCCATCATTAATAGTCTTAAACAAATAATTCACACATATTAATTAAAAGTTCTGACAAAAATCATTAATTAAATTTTTTTCGAATTCTTCTTTAGCAGGCTTACCTCCCCTCCATTTTCTTCCGGGGATTCTTACATCTAATTCATTTGTATCACAATTGATTGCAAGAATAAGTTTTTTATTTTCTTGATTTAGAACATTTAAAACTTTTCTACCTTTAATTTTTTCATAAGATTTACTTTGAATAATTATTGGACCATAAATTTGTTTATCTAACTCAAGCAATTCATTATTTTTCTTATTTTTAATTATTTGATGATTTTCTGAACTAATTGGTTTATTTTTGCTTAAGAAAAGCTTTTCACCAACTTTTAAAGAATCTGGGTTCTTAAGATTGTTAATTTCTATTAAATATCGAAAATCTAACCCATATTTGTTTGATATGTCAGTAAGATTTTCCCCTATTTGAACAATATGATAATTATTTATTGAATCTGATTTTTTTGTGGAATTTTCATATGATTCGAAGATAATAAGATTTTGGCCAACAAAGATATAATTTTCATTTTTTAAATTGTTTAATTTAATAATTAAATCTTTATTTATTGAATACAACTCTGAAATACTTGAAAGTGTATCTCCAGTTTTTACGATGTGAATTTTTCTTATTTCAGCTTTATCTTCATTAATTAATTCTTTTTTAGTAATGTTCTCAATTTTATTGTTTGCAGATTCAATCCGTTCTTCAGACCTTATCAATGAGTGATTAAAAAAATTAATCAGGATTGCAATTACTAAAAATACTACTTTCATTATCTTTATTGTTTATTTAAAGATAAGCTTTTAATTTGAAATCGCTAGTTTTTTGAAAAATATTTAAGTAATTTAAATCTTAAAAATAAACTTTAAAACTTTTTTTACTCTTTCATAGGGAGGATAGCGCAGATTTAAATCAAATAAAAAACCTTTGAAAGTAATGGATTTTTGATTTGAAAAATTTCGAAAACCTTCCTCTCCATGAAATTTGCCAATACCACTCTGACCAACACCTCCAAAAGGTAAATTTGGAATAAGGACTGGCAACATTACATCATTGATACAAATAGTTCCTGAGCTAGTTACTCTTGAAATTTGATTATGGATTTTTTTATTACCTCCAAATAAATAGATTGCTAATGGTTTTGATGTTTGATTAATCTGTTTCAAAACAGATTCTTTATCACTGATTCCTATTATTGGAAGTAATGAGCTGAATAATTCTTTTTGCAAAATATCTGTTTCATCTAATTTAGTTCTCAAAATTGTCGGAGATATTTTTAACTTTTTTTTACTAAAATCCCCCCCGTATAAAATTCTTTTTTCTTTTTTATATCGTTTGAGAATTTCTACAGTCGATGAGAATTGCTTTTTTTCTAATTTAGATAAGTTTTCGGAAATTATTGGATCTTCTCCATAAAAACTTATTATGCATTGCTTTAATTTTTCTATGAAATTATTTTCAATTTCTTTTTCTACAAAGATATGATTTGGAGCCATGCAGGATTGACCAGAATTAAAAAATTTGCCCCAAACAATTCTTTTTGCAGCAACTTCTAAATTTGCATTCTTGAAAATAATTACAGGATTTGTTCCACTTAATTCAAGCGTTAATGGAGTTAAGTATTTTGAAGCCAATTTCATTATGGATTTTCCTGTTTCGGTACTTCCTGTAAAAAATATATGGTCAAAATTTTGTTCAATTAATTTTATAGATTGTTTAAAGTCTCCTTCTAATGTAAGGAGTACATCTTTTTGGAAATATTTGGAAGTAAGATTTTTAATAAGTTTTGAGGTCGCGGGACATTTCTCTGACGGTTTTATAACTGCAGTATTGCCTGCTGAGAAAATATTTACTAATGGCTTTAAAATGTAAAGCAATGGATAATTATATGGACCAAGAATTAAAACACACCCAAGAGGTTCATAAATAACTTTCGAGGATGATGGAAATAGATAAAAAGGTGTTTCAACCTTTTTTGGACGCATCCAAGAACTAAGTCTTTTTTTTATCAGTGAAATTTCTTCTTTGACTAAAAGGATTTCTGAAAGCCCTTCAATGTCAGATTTTCCAAGATCAATAAAAAGGGATTTGATTATCTCTTTTTTATTTTCATCCAAAAGTTTAGAGACTTTATTAATCTGATTGATCCTCCATTTTATATCTTCCGTTTTACCTGTAAGTACGGTATTTTTTATTTTATAGATATCTTCTAAATGAAATTTATCAGAAATTTTCATTTTTTGTATATGAATAGTATTTAATATATCAGAGGATAAATTTTTAATAACTAAAGTTTTTTTACAACTGAAGCTAAAGTGAATTCTTTTTAAAAAGAACCGAATTAATTAATATTGCTTTTAAAAATTCTACTTTTTCCTAGTTAATATATTTTTATGAAGGCACAATTTTCAATTAGGTTGATATCTACAAATGAAATACCAGTAGTTACAAATTGGGCAAGGTTAGAAGGATTTTCTCCTGGAATGGATGATGTATCAATTTACAGAAATACAGATAAACAGGGAGTATGGGTTGGCTGCCTTGAAGATAATCCTATAGGCTCTATTGCGTGTATTAAATATAATTCCTCATATGGATTTATAGGCTTATTTATCGTTAAAAAAGAATTTCGAAATAATGGCTATGGAGTGAAATTATGGAAACATGCACTCGATTATTTAAAAAATGTTGATTGTATTGGCCTAGAGGCTGCTCCTGATAGACTTAACGATTACCACAATTGGGGGTTTCAAAAATCTTCAATTACAAATCGATGGAAATTAAACGGTTTTCAAGATTTACCATTTAGAAATTTCTATAAAGATCAATTTCACTCTTTTAAAGTTGTCCCTGGGAATAAAATTTCCTCTAAAGCAGTCTTAATTTACGATGATCAGAGAGAACCTAGCCCAAGGCCTCATTTTCTAAATGATTGGTTGAAAAATTCTCATGGAAATGTTAGTGCAATCGTAGATAATAATGGGATGTGCCATGGATTTGGCAGGATAAGACCTTGTGTCTTGGAGGATAATAATCAAGGGTGGAGAATTGGCCCTCTTTTAGCTGATACCCCCCCACTTGCTGAACTATTAATAAGGGATTTAGTTGGTAATTTAGATTCCCAAATCTTATTGGATTGCTCTAATCTTAATCCTTATGCAAATTATCTTTTATCAAGTTTGGGATTTGAGGAGATATCAAAAACTTATAGGATGTATAAAGGTTATCAACCTACTTGTCCAATGAATCAAGTATATGGACTTGCCTGCTTGGAGCTGGGGTGATTTTTTGTAAAATGTTCCTTTTCATCTTTTGGTTTTGTAATACTGCAGCAAGTTTGTTTGATTATCCATAAGCTTAACTTTCAGAAGGTTTCAAAATTTTTTCTACAATATCCGCGTTGATTATAGTGATCTCTCCATTATCAATATTGGCAACTTGAAACAAGGTCCATGCCTTTGGATTTCTAGCTCCTCCAATACAGTCGATAACTTGACCGACCCAATAATTTTTATTCTTTTCCTTAGTATTTTCGCAATTTTCTTTTTTAATTGCGACATAATCACCAGGCCTAACGAAAAGAAACTCAGGAGTTGTCGAGCTCACAATAAATAGCTAACAGTATATATGTACTATAGTAAGTTATTAGTTTTGTTGTCGAACTTTGAATTATTTAGCAAACTAGGAGTAATTCAAAAAAAAATGGAATCAACTGAAATTGCTATATTTTCAACATTATTGGGGCTGATTTTAGCTGTAACTGACGCTTATATAGAAAGAAATATTCCTGGATAATATTTCCAATTCATTTCTTAAATTAAATAAGATTTAAGCTGGTCTAATATGTCGGCACGGTTGGAAACTAATTTTGTAAAAACTAAATATATCAACCCTCCCATTGCAAGTCTTCCGTTAATTTTCTCTAACTGCTTTAGTTTTCTCAACAAACTACTTTTGCGCTTAAACAAAATTTAAAGGATGTAGAAAATAAAAAAGTATTGATTAATTCAAAATTAAAAAAAATTTTTTATAAATTTATAGAAATATTATTTCAAAAACCATTTAAGTTTAAAGCCAAGCCTCTTTCATCTCAAGATAAAGCCTCTCGCTTTCGGCAGAATTAATTTTGCTGTCTGAATAGGATTGTTGCTGTTGCTGTTGCTGCTGCTGAGTTGAGTTAGTATTAGGATTTTGGATTTCACTCATTAGAAGATCTAGGTATATGTGTTTATTCTCTCATATTTAGATCTTTTTTTGTCAACTTGAATTCTTAAATTTTATTTAAATTTTCTACGCTTTTAATTTTCTTGTTTTGAGTGAAGTTATTTCGCTACCGTGGTTTTGGTGTATAGAAATTTAACTTCCCAATATACAATTCCTAGGAAAATAGCACTTGCAATAATAATTTCAGAAATAGCTAACATTTTATTTGTTAATACTAATTTAATTTTGGTATCAATTTACACAGAATGCAATAGGTACTAATTACATTTAGGATTTTAAAAATCTTACTTAATAAAATAAGGCGTCGAAATAATATAAAATTTTAGGTTAGATACATATTTTTTCGTGGGAAATTCCATAAATTCAACAATTCTTATACCTTTAATACCTTTAGTTACGACTTTATTTATTTTTATTTTATTGGTAAGTTTTAACAGAACACTTAACAGGTTAACAAAACCAGTTACTGCACTTATTGCATTATCTTTATTAAGTTCTGCTTTTATAAGCTCATTTGACTATTTTAAGAAAATAGAAAAAGAATTAGTTTTATCTAAATTCCTTAAATTATTTGAAGAAACAAATTTAGTTATACACCTCAATTTAGTAAATGAAAAAATTATAATTTTTTTCTCATTAATAATGATATTAATAATTGGATTATCTTTTTATAAATTACCTAGAAAAAAAGGTTATGTCTCATTAATGATTAGCCTAGGATTAATATCTTCTTCGGTGATGATCTCAATACTGCTTATAGATTTTTCAGCACTAATCTAAACTTTAGTAAGCATTGACAAAGCTTCGTTAAGTTCTTGGACATGATTTAATTCATCTTGAGCAATTTCTTTTATTTTTTGATCATTTGGATTATCTTTTAAGTATTTGGAATAAGTTTCAAATGCATGTTCTTCAATTTTTATGTTGACATCATAAGCATTAGCTGGAGAGAAGAAATAATAAAAAACCATTATCCAGTAATAAACGAGCACAAGGTGTCTCGCAAAAAATCTATCAATCCAGAACCTATCTCCTCCTCTTTTCTCCATTTCTTTAAGATGCTCAGTTTCGTTAATAGCTTGATAAAAATGTTCTTTCATTAAAATCATTGTTTTTTCATTTTTAATTCCTAGGGATTCTTTAAAATGAAGAACAGAAAGAAATGCAAAATAAGGTGATCTAGCTATTACTTCTAAAACCCAAAATCTTTGTAAAGATCTACCAGAGTATATTAAGTCTAAAAAGTTTACAGTACTATTCAAAATCAAAGAATTTAATTTCTTCATAAATTTTGTTTTTCTTTAAGTATAATTACTCAGCCGTTCGAGAGCTATAATGTATTTAAATAATTAACCAAAAATTAATATTTATAGTCTAAAAATTGTTACTTCCATTGAAATATTTTTTTTTCATGCATTAATTGGATAGATAAAAATTTTATATGACAAATACTGAAAAAATTGCAAATGCCAAGAAGAGGATTCATGAATTAGAAAGACTTATAAAATGTTGGAATGATTCAGACCATGATGAGGCAAAAGTAGTAAATTTTACAATGAACATTGAAAATAAAGTTGCTTAGATTTTTATGATTAAAGCTGATTAACTTTAATCGACTTAAAGTTATTTAATATCTTTGAGTATTCAAATATTGTTTAATCTATAAATAGAGCAATTAAACCTATTTTCAAAAACGGTAAGGAAGAAATAATCTAAAAGAAAAATCTATATGAAAACCTTTTCAAAAAAATATCTAGTTCCGATTAAATTTATACCATGGTTTTTTTGGGTATTTATATCTTTTATGAGTATATATTTGTGTAAGACAGCATGGGTAAGTTGAATAATTAATAAATCTAGCTTCTCCTTAGCCAACCAGGAGCACCGCCAAACCAATCCGATATATCATCTTCATTTGGGTTGAAATGATTTTCTTTATCTAGTCCATCTATCCCAAATGATTGTAAGAGGTTATCAATTCCCCCATCATTTTTTGTACCATTTCTTCTAAAGCTGTTAGCTTTTTTTAGCCAAAGGGAAATTGTCGAATTATGGTGTGCAAATTTCTCTACATATATCCTTTCTTCTAATGTAATTGATTTATCTTGAGCAATTCTTTTAATTATTCCTTGGATCTTTATTCTTTTTTGATTACTAAGAAGCATTTTTGATCAATTCATTAGTCTTTTTATAGGAAGGATTATTAAAAATATCTTGTCAATGTTAATTCCAACAAATTCACTATTTTAAAAGGTTTTTAGCAAGAAAAGTCTTAAGATACTAAAAAAAGGGATCAATAAGTTATATATGATACGTTGATTCATTTATGAAACTTATAATTCCTACAAATTAGATAAAAAAAATCAATCCACGCTCAAAGATGCAAAAGAAAAGGAGATTGTTGCATTATAGTAAATATGTACTATTATTAGTACAGATGTATTATTAAAATATGAAAGTGGTTTCATCTTCTCCTTATGCACCTTTTGATTTAAAAGAGTGGAATTCTCTAATAAGCAAAAATGCAAAGTTTGAACATACTCCAATAAAGATCCAAAAAAAATTTTATAGAACTTTTACTCTAAAAAAGATTGAAAAAGATGAACTTTTGCAAGAGAAGAATGAATTGCATCAACAAATGCAACTTGTATTCGGATAGAAAAATATCAACTAACAATCTTTTTATTGAATATTATTTTACGAGATCCATTTTTTTGTTAGATTAGTAGAAATACAAGAAGGATTTAATTTGGCTGTAGATCGAGAACTTTTAAAAGAAGTTACCCAAGAACTTTGGAATACTGTAAAAAAACTAAGACCAGAAATTGATCGGCAAACTAGACTTCAATTAGTTTTAAAGGCCTTATTAACTATTGGAGATTTGCCAGATCAAATGCAAGCTGCCATGGTAGTAGGTGTTTGCGCAGAGATGGATAAGAGTGATGTTGATAATGTTGAAGCTAGTTCAAAAACCAAAGATTCAAGCGGAGTTGATACTTCTACAGGTAGAAAAGTAGTTAGAAGAAGTTCAGCTAAATAAACTTTAAAACGATCATCCTTTAATTTTCTTTGATTCGTTTTTATTAAGTCGATTGAATAGGTAATATGAAATTACAAGTAAGAGGGGAACAAATATTGAATGTAAAGTCATCATTAATTCTGTTTGGCCCATTCCTATAAGATTTGACTCGCTTGGAAGTTGTTCTGACCAAGTGCCAACTAAATGCCAGGCTTGGGGAATTGATAAGAAAAACATATAAGAGCTATAAGTTAAGTTTATGTTCAGATAAAGATTATCATTATTGAACGTTTTTGCTTTCTTTATTCTTATTTCTTAACTAAGTATTTGTAGAGTTATAAAAACGAACTTGATTCATAAATTTATTTTTTTAAGAAGAGTTTTAAATTCTTTTTTACCAATAATTTTTTCCGCTGCGTAAGCACCGCTTGCTGAAACAGCAGGAATTCCAATACCTGGAAATGTACTTGCACCGCAAGTAAATAAATTTTTCACTGGAGTTTTGCAGCCTGGGAAAAGACCTTTTGCTGCAGATAATGCAGGGCCATAACTACCGCAATAGGTATTTGTGAATTTTTTATGAGTGATTGGGGTTCCTAGCATCTTTAAATCAATCCTTTCATCAATGTCAGGGATGAATTTTCGCACTGCATTAAGGAATATTGAACATCTTTCTTCTTTCAAATTTCTATATGCTAATTCCTTTGGATTTAGGTTTTCCCAAATTTCCCAAGGTTCATTTGCGGGAGTATATCCATGAAGAACATGTTTCCCTTTAGGGGCCATATTTTTATCTAAAACAGATGGGATTGAAAATACAGCTATATTTCTTTCTGCGTTTATACCTTTTCCCCAGTCATCAACATGTATCGCATGTATTGGCAAATCTTCAAGACCATCAGCATCAAAACCTAGATGTATATGAAGGAAAGAATCACATTTATTAGGGTTCAAAACTTTTGTCTTCCATTTTTTCGAAATTTCATTTGGAATTAACTTTTTTAAATTCCAAACATCAGTATTCGTGACAACAGATTCACAACAATAACTTGAACCATTATTAAGTGTTATACCTGTCGCAAAATTTTTATTGAAGTTAATTGTCTTTACTCTCGAAGAGAGTATTAATTCTCCTCCATTTTTTTTAAATCCATTAATTAAGGCTTTTACGATAGATTCACTACCCCCTTTAGGGTATTCAAGGTATGAATTTGGTTCAAACCATTCGTTAAATAAAGTAGCCATCGCAGCTGTATTTGTATCATGCATTGACATACCACTTATTAAAAAGCTCAATAAATCAACCCAATTTCTGAGAAAAGGATCCTCTAGATGATTATTTACTAAATTCCCAAAACCCTTATTAATTTTTGGTATTTGCTTGATATTAGGTAAAAATTTTGAGATTAAATTTATTAGATCTAAGAAATTTATTGATTCGGGAGAATATGAGAGTAAAGGTATTTCATTTATTATTTGGCTAAGAGGTTTTATTCCGGAAATAAATGATTCCCATTCTTTAACAGATTTCTCACCTCTTAAAGTTTTTATTGTTTGTTTAAAAGGTTCTTCCCCCACGTCAAGATTAAAATTACCTTCTGGAACAATTACTTGCCAACCTTTGTATTGAAATAGTTCAACTTCTTCATCAAGTAATTTAAGAATTTGCCCTAAGGGATTAGTTGTCGGCCATCTACCTATTCCACTCCACAATGAAGGCCCTGATTCGAAAGTGTAACCTTTTCTTTTAAAACTGTGAGCGACGCCTCCAGCTTGGGTATGTGCTTCGCATATAAGTACTTTTTTGCCTGATAAAGCTAGAATTGAACCACAACATAAACCACCAATTCCACTACCAATTATTACAACATCATAGTAATGCATTAAATATTGACTTTACTCTTCTTATAAAACTAATTTGTTTTAAACAAATGTATTAGTTGAAGTTGTAATACTTAGTACAACAGCGAGGAAAAATATGTAAGGAACTGCTTTTAGAGGGATGTATCCTTGGCTTTTAGAAATGAAATCCATTAGATTAGTTACTTTATGTAAATATAATAACGAGATCCTGTTCCTTATGTGTGCCAAAAATTTATTTTTTTTGAAATATATTGAAACAAAGAAATCTTTTTGGAGGGATTTTTTATCTAAGAACATTTTTTATGAAGTTATCTTAGTATTTGATTCTTGGATTAAAATCTATTATGAAACACTTTCCTGAAATCAATGAGATAAAACTATTAGAAAAAAATTCTCAAAAAAATGGTAGTGGAATAGAATATGAGGAATTGTTAGGAATATGGAAGTTTAAGTATGTATGGGGAAAGGAGTCAGATGAAATCAAAAATATATCTAGTTCTATTCTCCAAGTATTTTCGGCAAGACTCGAATTAAAAAGTAAAAATAAAGAGGATCAAATAAATTATGAAATAAAAAATTCAATTAATTTCGGATTATTAAACATTACCTTTATAGGCAGCGCAGAATTAAAAGGGCTTAGACCTTTATTGGCTTTTTATTTTGAAGAATTGAAAATTAGTATTAGTAGTTTTCCAATATTTAATAAAGAATTAAAAAAACCTGAAGATAAAAAAATGCCTTTTTTCTCACTTGTAGGAATTAGCACTAAAGATAATTGGTTATGTGCTCGAGGCAGGGGCGGAGGGCTTGCAATATGGGTTAAGTCTTAATTTAGTGGTATTCTCCTGGATGATCTACCTTTCTTACGGTAACTTTATCAACTTTTTGTCCATTAAATCTTAAGAGATCATCTCCTGAAAAGTCATAACCTAAGCGTTGACCTATTAGGGCTACATCATCCGCTGTAGAGGATGTAGTAACCTGCTTTTTTAATTCTTCATCAGATTGCATCTTAATTAAAAATTTTCTTATTTCAGAAAAACTCATTACTAGAATTTGATTGATATTAAAAAATTTATAAAAATCTTGTTCTTAGTAAGAACAAGAAAAATAGATAATCATTATACTATTTTTATGACTTACTTATTCCTCTATATAGTTGGCATAATTTTAATATGGTGGACATATCGTGTTGGTTGGCTTGAGGCACTCAAAACAGTAGTTAAAGTTATAGTCCCCTCAGCGCTTATTATTTTATTTAACATTAAAGCTGGAAGATTACTTTTTAAAAGTCCTGTAGTCGGTTTATTAAGTGCTTTGCCTACTTCTATTTTTATTTTTAGAGGTTCATTGCCTTTAGTTAGTTATATAAATAACTGGGTTGAAAAAAAAATAAATAAGTATGATGATTCGGAAGTTATAGATACTTATTCTGTGCCTTTAGATGATTAATTTAATTCAATCAAAGCCAACAAATAATTCTTTGTGTACAACAAGAACATCAAATAAAGTTGTTCCATGAATAGGACTTAACGGGATTTTGTCTATATTGAATGCTTCTGCGCAAATTAAATGAGCATCCCATTTTGTATCGTGATCACTAATTTCAATTGACCACTCAATTACTTTTTTGAAATGATCTGGCATCTCTGAACCAATTTTTCTGCAAATTTGACATAGAACTGACAAAAGAGGAGGCTTTGATGGCCTTTTTAAATCTTTAATAAGACTTGGCTGTGTAAAAACGCTTGTATAGCGGATGTAGTCTATTAATTCATATTCTTCTTTAGTAAGAGCTGCTTTATCTAATGCTCTTTCAAATTCGTCTATGGGGGTTATGGGCCTATCCAAGATATTAGTTGTTGCTATTTTCTTTATTTGGTAAATTCTTGTTTTCTGAATCTATTTTTTCTTTATTAATTTCATTTGTTTGATTACTTTCTATAGATTTAGGAGATTCCTCTTTATCTGCTTCATTTATAACTTGATCGATTTCATTTTGAAATTCGTTTGACGCTTTTTTAAGACTTTTCAAAGTTTTGCCAAGCTGCTTTCCTAATTCTGGAAGCTTTTTTGGTCCAAAAATTAAAAGAGCTAAGATCAGTATTACAGTAACTTCAGGCAAACCTACACCAAAAATATTCATAGCTGATAACTATTTAACTTATAAGGAGATCTATTATTAAATATAGTCAAAACATATAAAAATATCATTCATGGAATAGCTTTATTAATATTAAAAAATTTTGAAAATTATCATTGTTATTAATACCCCTTTAAAGAAAACTAACCAAAGTAATTGATAATCACTCAATTTAAATTTTTTCTGATACCAATTTATAAGAGTTTTGTGTTTATCTATTAAACTTCTCATTTTCACGGAGATTATTTTTTATTATCACCTATTTTATCTTAATTTCTTTTATTATTATTCTGTGAGACATCCTAGATACAATTCAAATTAGATATATTATTAAATTTTAATCTTTTTGTAAATTAATTTTGTTTCTAAATTATTGAAACTTATCACTAAATTTCTGTAAAAAAATGAAGTACTTATTTGTTGTTTTTTGCCAAATTTTTCTAATTTATCCATCTGAAGCCGTTACCACAAAAATGTTTAAAGTATTGGACACTTGCGCAAGATATCGACTGGGTGAGATTGATGCTAATGAGGCTTTAGAAAAACTAAAATTAAAATATACGAACTCTTCTAACAATCAGCCAAAGGACTTAGTAAGAAAATATTGCTCAGTATTTACTCCAAATGAAAAAATTGAATTTTAATCTTAGTAATGCATATTTAATTATTCTTTTTTTGAATAATCTTTAGCTTTATTTCGTATTTCTTTAACTTTTTTAAAATTGGTTATTTTTAAATTAAAAATAACTCCTAGAAAAAGAATGAGAAATAAAAAAATATAAATTACTAATTCCATAATATTGAATTAATAAATTTACCTTAGTTTATTTAAATAATTTTTTAGTATCTTTTAAAACAAAATAACTGACTTTAATATTAGTTATTTAATTTAAAGGCCACAAAAAATATATTAACCTCTAATATGGAACTTTATAACAATTATTGTGCAGATTGGAGATAAAATTCCAGAATTTTCTTTACTGGATCAAAACGGAGTTAAAAGATCAAATAAGGGATTAAAAAATCCCCTTGTTTTGTTTTTTTATCCAAAAGATGATACGCCAGGTTGCACTATAGAAGTTTGCGGATTTAGAGATAAATATGACTTATTTAAAGTATTAGGTGCGCAAGTTTGGGGAGTAAGCAATGGAAGTACCTCAAGTCATTTGGCATTTGCCAATAAAAATAAATTACAATATCCACTGCTTTGCGATACGAATGATTCTCTTAGGAAAACTTTTAAAGTTCCCAAAGTATTGGGTTTTATGGATGGTAGAGTAACTTATGTTATCGATCGAAAAGGGACAGTTAGGCATATCTTTAGAGATTTATTGAATGGTCCTGAACACATTAAAGAGTCTATTAGAGTACTTAAGGAAATTCAAAATCAATAAATTATTATTCACAGAATTCTAGATTTATAAGTTTTTGTTTTATTATATTTTCAGCTTTTTTTAATAAATGAAAAAAATGGGAATGCAGGCTGTTGATCTTGCTATTCAAATTAGAGTGAATCTTGACGCTACTTCAATCCCTCCAAAAATGATTGATCTATATAACAGAATTATGGATGAGGAAAATAAAAAAAAAGGAGTGGTGTTAAAAAATCAATGAGAAATAGATGCGTCAAAACTGGTTCTAAGTATTTTGATAAAAAACATTGAATCAATTATTAATTGACTCAGGATGGTAAGGTCTCAAAGAAAAGGAAATTTTTTTTTTAAATTTATCTTAAAAAGTATTTATGGTAATTTTTTTACTTAAATTAAGAAACTTAGAACTAATTAAATTTTTTATTAGATCTAATTTTTAGAATTAATTAAACCATCCTTTTTTGTCAGAGGAAATTATTTTTTCTTTTTCAGCTTTTGTTTTATTACTTGCTTTTTTGAAAGCCAAGTTGGCTTCTATAACCGTAACTGTTGATATGAAAAAAAGACCAGAAATTCCAATTATTTGTTCACTTTGAGAAGGTTCTGAATCTCCTTGTAAAAAAAAACCTAAAGCAAACCATGCAGTGCTAGCAGTAATGGTAAAAAAATAGGGTTTCCATCTTCTTTGATATAAGTAACCCGATCCTAAACCAGGAAGAAAATTTAAAAAAGATGCTACCCAGCCTTTTGAAGATGCAAGTATTTCGTCTCTTGAGGGATAAGACATTTATGTTAGGTATTTATTAAATGTGAATTTATATAAGCAAAAGATATTGCTGCACAAATTACCCAACTAAAGGGTAAGAACATTCTTATTTTTTCTTTATTACCATCCATTTGTTAATTATGGAAAATATTTTTAAAATCTGTGGATTTAATCGATACCTTAAAACTAGAAGAATTAAAAAAGACGGTTAAAAACCGTCTTTGAAAAAAGTAAATTCTCTAAAAATAAATTATCAATTTTTTGAGGATGAGAGTACTTTAAGTTCTTTCTTTACTTCTTTTTCTCTCTCTTCAAGATGTTTTAGTTGAGCTTTAAAAGCATCTTCAAGTCTTACTTTTTGTGTTGTAATTTCATCAAGTTCTTCTTTATGTTGGTTTTTCTTTAGCTCCTTCATTTCACTATCAGAAATAACATATACTGGGCGATATGAAGGTGTTTCAAAAAGAAGATCAAACATTGAATACATAAGTGACCTCTGAATTAGTACAAATCCAATATCTAATAATTTTTTTAAATATGAAAGGATAAATACCGAAGATATTGATACGGCAAATACACCGAATTTCGGTTTACCTACCATAACCGCCCAGTATTTACCGATCGAATTATAAGGTATATTTTAAAGTATTAGAGATAATTCAAAAATCTAAATTAAGAAGAACCAAAAATGGATTTAAAAATTACTAAAACATTAGTAATACCATCAAACGAAATTAAGTGGCGATTTTCCAGATCCTCAGGTCCTGGAGGGCAGAATATAAATAAAATTGAAAGCAGAGTAGAGATTATTTTTAATTTAGAAGATTCAAAAGTCCTAAATTATTATCAGAAAGCAATTCTTAAGATTAATTTGAAAAACAAATTAGTTAAAAATAGTTTATGTTTAGCTGTTCAAGAACATAGAAATCAATTACTAAATAGGCAGCTGGCCTTAATGAAATTTAGTTCAATCATAAAAGATGGCTTAAATAAACCATTTAAATTTAGAAAATCTACAAAACCTACTAAAGCATCGCAAAAGAAAAGAATCGAGTATAAGAAAAAACGTGGCGAATTGAAAAAAAGTAGACAAAAAGAAAAAATATATCAAGTATGAGAAAAATAAATATTTCCCTCGCAAATTGTAATGAAAGCATATGATTAATTTAATTTCATTTTGGTTTATTGAATTCAGATAATGATTTTTGGTTAATTGACTCCAATTTTGTAGGGGTGATGCGTTTTTATAAAGATAAAGAGTATTCTGATAAATCTATTGCTTATATGTTTATTGAAGAAGGGATTATTATGGGAATTCATGGGGAAAATCCTCCATTAATGAAAACTAGAAAAAAAATTGTTATTGAAGAAGCAAGATTATTATGGCAAAAATTGTTAAATGAAGGTTGGCAAAAAACTAGTAAAAAATGGTGAGTAAATTCAAAAATAATTTTTTTTAATTTCAGAAAATAAATGAACCTTTAGGATATAGCCTGGAAATTTTTTTATATTGTAAAAATTTCTTTTTTTTGATGTCATTTTCATATCTTCTTAACATCATTAAATAGTTTGTAACTCCAAAAATTACTAAAAAGAAAATAAATCTTATTCCTGCCTCAATGTTCATATGAATAATAATCTTTATTTTAATCTGACAATTATTAATCAAAAATCAATCAGTATTTATATCTAATTAAAAGGTTTAGGAAAAATCTTTTTTGATTTTATTGTATAAAAAATACATAACAAAATTAATATTAAAATTGCACTAAAGCTTCCGATTGGGTTTGGAATATTTTGTGTAAAAGGCCCTGCTAAAAAAGAAGGTGTATTTTCTTTAAATTCTATTAATCCGTGGTTTATAAAGAACCAAATTCCCACAAGTCCTCCATGAATTCCTATGCAATTCCATAAAGAACCTTTATCTCTAATTCTTACTAATGATAGAAATATCCCAAGTAAAATAAATCCCAAACGTAATCCTATTATGTTCCAAAAAATCTCATTTGATAAATTATGAACGAAGCTAAAAACTATAGCTTGTAAAACTATTGATATTTTTGTACCAAATTCAAATTTTAATTCTTCTAGTAACCAGCCTCTAAAAATTATTTCCTCTGCTAATCCAACCCCTAATCCAAGTGCAATAGAATTTAATAATATGATAGGCGAGAATTCACCTATCCAAGAAATATAATTTTTTTGCAATAGTGGAAATAGAATTAGAATTATTAAAACTAAAGCAAATAAAATACCTTGAGAAAAATTGACAAAGTTTTTTAAGAATTTGTGTTTAGTTATCCCAATAAGTACCCATGCACTTGATATGTTCCATCTGATATAAAACCAATATGAGAGTAAAATGATAAAAAGTAAGAAGGTAATAATAGTACCAATTAAGGATAAATGTTCTTTTTCAAAATTAAACAATAATAATGGTTGAGATAAAGCCCAGCCAATGCCATAAAGAATTGGAATAAAAAATATAGTGGATAAAAATCTTGGTCTTAAAAGAAAAAAACTTTTAATTAATATCATTATATTTTTCATTGTAGTTTTAATATTAATTACCACCACCCTTTGCCTTTTATTATTCTAAATAATTGTTCAAAAAGATTTAGCTTTTTCTTTTTACTAAAATTTATGTTTTTTGAAAGATGAGATAAATCTTTATAAAATTGCCGAGTTATTTTATCTTCTTTATCACTAGGCCATAGTAAGTTTGAGCCCTCTTCATATTCTTCTTTATATCTTTCTTTATTCAAATTTTTATTTATATCGTAATAATTTAAATTTTACTTATTGCAAATCCTTAAAAGTGATGTTTATTAAATTTGTGTATTTATTTTAAATTTATGCTTATTAATCTTTCAACTTTAATTTTTACATTATTATCTCCATTTCTCATTTTTGCAGTAATAGTATCTGTTTTCTTATTTCATTAGGAAGTATTTATCAAAAAATTTAACTAATTTAAGGGTGTATTATGCCTGCTTTTTCTAATGCAAATGATAAAACTGCAATTGCCCCCATTAGAGTTAAAATCTTGTTCTTTTTAATGAAATCCATGATGCATATAAATAATCTATTTATTAAATTCTTATATAAGATAATAAGTAATTAAAAATATTATAACAATTCCAATGGAACCCATAAATGTAGAAGATTTAGTTACCTCAATAGCCTCTTATAAAAAGGTTATTGAAAAATATGATAACGGTATAAAAAAAGGGCGAATTTTATGAAGAACCTCTTGGCGGAGATTTTAATTACCCTGATTGGTAAATATGCTTACAACAAAAATAACTTTTGCCTTAGCAGATTGGATTAGAGAGTGGCGAAAGTGCTGGGATAAGAATCCTTCTATTGATGAGTGTGTAAAGTTTGTTCAGTGGGAATTGAAAGATTATAAAATTTCTTATAGTGATAAAAGAGTAATAGAATCTATTTTGCTTTATGCATCAGAATAATGGAGGATTATAGACTTTAATTTTTATATTTATCTATAAAAAACAAAAGATCATTAAAATCCTCTTACAGATTAAGAAAAAAGTAAATCAGCATATTTACGGATTTACTGAAAATATAAAAAGGAGTAATTTATAAATATTGAGTTCGGAGGCAATCTGAATGATTGATATTCCGCCTGAAATTTAGCAAATTCCAAAATATAGGAAGCGTATTCCTGAGAATGGGATTATTCGAAAATTAAAGTTCAATCAATTAGTCTGATAAGACTTCGCTTTATAATTACTAGCGATAATAGGGACTGAAATTATCGAGAGAAATCCCCTAATTCACGTATTCTAGGTTTATGAGTAAATAGACTTGAAAATATGTAATTTTATATCCTGTAAGAAGGAAATGAGATATTAAAAAAGGACTGTTCAAACAGTCCTTTTTTATTTTGGCAATTATTTCTTAACTATACTTCTTTTTGGATACTATAGATCTATAAAGTGATTAAAAATATTTCAAAATGAAAGATCAAGTCTTGTTTCCTAAAATTGAAGCGCGAGAAAAGGGTTTTTTACAAGTAAGTGAAATTCATACTATTTATTGGGAAAGATCTGGTAATCCGAATGGCAAAAAAATACTTGTTATTCATGGAGGCCCAGGAGGAGGAAGTCAACCAAGATATAGAAGATACTTTGATCCAGATAAATTCGATATTATTCAATTTGACCAAAGAGGTTGCGGTTCTTCAACTCCTTTCTCGGAATTAAAAGAAAATACGACTAATCATTTAGTTGATGATATTGAGAAATTAAGGATGCTATTAAAAATAGATAGTTGGCATTTGTTTGGTGGATCTTGGGGCTCAACACTTTCACTTATATATGCAATTAAAAATCCCTCAAGAGTTATGAGCTTAACTTTGCGAGGAATATTTTTATGTAGAAAGTTTGAATTATTATGGTTCTATCAATATGGTGCAAGTGAGATATTCCCTGATGAATTTGAAGAATATATTTCTGTAATACCAAAAGAAGAGAGAAATGATTTGATAAGTTCTTTTTATAAATATCTAACATCTTCAGATGTGAAGATTAGATCAAGAGCAGCGGCAGCTTGGACAAAATGGGAACTTTCAACTAGTCATTTAATAAATAAGAAATTTGATTTTGATAAGTCCCAAGTTAATTCTTTCTCAGATGCCTTTGCAAGGATCGAATGTCATTATTTTATTAATAATATTTTCTTAGAAGATGATTTTATTTTGAAAAAAATAAAAACAATAGAATCTATACCAACAAAAATAATTCAAGGTAGATATGACGTCGTATGTCCTGTAAGGAGTTCTTGGGATCTAAATAAGAAATTAAAGAATTCTGAATTAATAATTGTTAATGATGCCGGTCATTCCATTAGTGAGAAAGGTATCACTATCGAATTAATTAAAGCTGTAAAAGGACTTTAAGAAAAAGAAATGAACAAAAGATAGGTATGTCAACATCTAATTATAAAGATTATTTATTTAAACTATATTTTTATTTAAAGGCAGATAATAATCAATTATGTATAAAAACTAAAGACCATTATCCTCAATATTTTGTGCAATGCTTCGCAGCAATTCCACTATATCTGAATCATCGCATTCAGTATCTTCTTTAAGCAAAATACACTCATCTCTAATACTCACATTCGTACTCCACCAAATTCCTGAACTATTGGTATCATCCCACTCAAATCTATTTGACATTGTTAATTAATACTGATTTCGGCCTCTTCATTGACTTTAGTTGAATCTTTTTCTTCTTCTTTAGATTCTTCTGGCCAGGCAACATCAAATCTTGCAATTTCTTCTGTCGCAAAACCCTCAGGATGACGCGTACAAATTTTCTTTCTTCTTACAAAAATATGATTAACTCTTTTTTCTTCATCTGGAGTAACTATCCTTTCTAGTTCTATTACTTCTGTGAAAGGAGTTAACTTTATCTCTTTCGTAGGTTTTGGCATGTTTTTATCTTGTTAAATCTACGTTAAAGCTTAGATAACTAGACTGTGGATTTTTTAAATGGATTTACCAAATTAATAAACTGAATAATAAAATAAAATGGCCATATTATTCCGGCTAAAGCAGTAGTTCTGTAAATGGCAAGCCTAATCTTAGACCAAATAGTTTTTAAAATACATATAGCTAAGATTGACATCTTTTTGATGTATAAAATAATATAAATTTTTAAGAAAAATTTACTCAATGCATATTTAGAAAACTAATGCATTGCTTTTGAGATATTTGATATTTATAAGTATTCAAAATAATACATTATATTTGTGCAAATATACTCTGTTATTGATCATTATTTTCTCCTTTTGGGTTTATTTAATCACATCTTGAATTTTGCTAATCAGCTATAAATAATTAAGGATTAAATTACCATGACTCGATTTCTTTATGTTGATTTTATTTTAAGTTTTTTTGGGGTTTGTTTGTATATTTTAGGTTTAAAAAAAGTCTTATTTAATGACCCCAAGAACTTATCAGGATTAAAATAAAATGTGTAAAAACTAATGCCACTTGATATTGGAATTTAAAGAATTTCCATTTTTAAGTCTTAAGGATTAATATCAGACAAAATTTTCTATGATTCTAAATAAATCTTATTGCAAAGTGAAGGAATTTTCTCTGAAAAAACTCTTAATTTAACTAATTATAAAATAAATAATTTCTTAGGTATTAAAATTTAAGAAAGAAAAAATTTTTAACTTTTCAAGAAATATCTATGTCAATAACAAAAAAACTATGGGAGGATAATTATGAGATTGCTTTACTAAGTTTAAATACAAAATTTGTTCAAGGTTTAAAGAATGGAAGTCTCCCTAAAAATATATTTCAAGAATATTTAGCTCAAGATTATTTCTTTTTAGAGACTTTTGCTAAGGCATATGGTCTTGCAGTTTCTAAATCAAAAGATAAGTACTCAATAAGGAAGTTGAGTGAACTTTTAATGGGCGTTTCAGAGGAGTTAATACTTCATGAAACTTATGCAAAAGAATGGGATATTGATTTATCTAATAACTATATAAAAAAAGCTACTAAAAATTATACAGATTTTCTTGATGATACTTCCAAAAGACTTAGCTCCGTTGAAATAATGTTTGCAATGACTCCATGTATGCGACTTTATTCTTGGATAGGTAAAAGTTTGTATAAGGAGGATTTTGACATTAAATATAAAGAATGGATAATTACTTACTCTGATGAAAGTTTTGAAAAGCTAGCAAATTCACTTGAAAATCTTATTGAGACCAATAAAGAAACATATGATATTAATCAGGCCAAATATTTATACACAAGAGCTATGGAATTGGAGTTAGATTTTTTTAATGCATATTCACATTTCTAATTTAAATTTAGAATATTTTTATGTTATTTATAATTACTAATTTGATTAACTATGTATTCTAAAATTGCACTTTCAATAGGCGGTAGTGACTCCGGTGGTGGAGCAGGTATACAGGCTGACTTGAGAACTTTTATGGCCCTTAAAGTACATGGATGTTCTGTTATTACATGTATTACTGCACAAAATAGTATACAGGTTACATGCGTTGAACCAGTAGAGAAGAATACTTTGTTAAGTCAGTTAGATACTTTATTTTCTGATTTTGGTATTGATGCTTTAAAAACTGGAATGTTATTAAATGAAAGGATAATTAATGATACTGCTTCAAAATTAAATACATATAAAATAACCAAAATTATTGACCCAGTAATGGTCACAAGAACTGGTTCTAAATTACTGGAAGATTCTGCGATTAATGCTTATAAAAAACTCTTATTACCAATTGCGGATTTGGTAACACCAAATATTTATGAAGCAAAGCTACTTTCTGGTTTAGAAATAAGGAGTAAAGAAGATTTCGAAAATTCTGCAAGAAATATTATTGGTCTTGGAGCTAAAGCAGTACTTATAAAAGGTGGCGGTTTAAAAGATATGAAAGGTAAGGATTTTTTTCTTGACTTAAATGGTAGAAAAGAGTGGCTCTTTAATAATTTTATAAATACAAAAAATTCCCACGGTAGCGGCTGTACTTTGAGTGCTGCTATTTGTGGTTACAAAGCTTTAGGTTTTGATCTACTTGATTCCATACAAAAAGCAAAATTATTTGTTGAGAAATCTTTAGAAAATTCTTATAAAATAGGATCTGGCCCTGGTCCCTTAGGCCATCATTAATTATTTATAGAAGTGGAGTTAGAACCACCATTTTCTGTAGGGCTTTTTTAAAAATAAGATTTCTTCAGTCTCCCATCCTCCCTCCAACCACTCAAGATGCTCAAGCAATAAAGATTCACTTTCCCTTTTGCTTAATTGCCCAATTCTATTAGCAATACCATCGAACCTTACTTTCATCAATTCCTCAATCTTGATGTTATTCATAGGTTAAATAATAAATTTTTTCTACTCTTACTTGTATAGATTTCCTTGTCAACGATTTAATTTTATTTGTTTACTAGCAGTTCTTAAATATGTATTAAATACAACTTTTTGCAATAGATAGTAATTAAGACTTATTCACATAGATTTAATTAAAGACTAAATTTATAAAAAAGTACTTTAACTATGAATAAAGAAGAAAGAGCAAAGCAAAAAACTATTTTAAATGTAGGCTATTGTGAAACGACTTCTGAATGGCTCAATAGAATCATTACTGAACTAGCAGATGAAAATAAAAATTTTGTAGATTTGTCAGTTATTTGTGCTTAAAGCTTTAGATGTTTACATATGAAAGAGAATTGCTATTAAATGTTATGGAAAAAAAGTGCTTATATGATTAAAAAAGTTGTAAATGAAGTTGTATTAGCTAGGGCAATAAGAGAAAGAGATGGTACATATTCTTTATAAGGATTAAGATAATTAATAAATTAAAAATCTTTCAATTACAGGTGAAAGTTATCAGAAGACCCAATTGTTAAATTTCTAGTTGAAATCTTATGAAACTTATCGTGTATTGAATTACTGAACTCCTTTTCGTCTAAATAATCCACAAGGTCTAAAGGGTCAATATTTTCATCGAACCATACATCATATTCAATTTGGTTAGGTTCAGCAAAATAACTCATATTCAATTAATAGCTACCAAAAAACATATTAACGGTACATGCGATACCGAATTAAGATTCTTTTTTTATCTATTAACCCATATTAATAAGGGCTGATAAATCTAAATTTAAAGATAATTTAAATGCTTTTTAAATTATCTATTTTAGATTGAAATTTCATTTATGGCTTTTATTTATGGCTTACTATCACGTTCATGGACTTATTCCAGACGGAATTTCTCAGTCCGAAGGTTACAGGATGTTTGAGCATTATATTGCTTCTGGTGCACCTATGGATAATTTTGATGGATTTGAATTGGTAAGTAGATTCCATGCGCCTGAAACTGGAGAGGTTTTTGTTACTTTCAAGGCTGATAATCACTTAGCAATATCTCAACATTTTGGAGTGTGGAGAGCGAAATTTGGCCTTGATTGGAATATCACTGCTGTTTTAAATGATGATGAGGTTATTCAAAGAAACAGACAAGTCGCTGATGCTGTCGCAGCAATGGGATAGTTAAATTGATTGACAGTAGATCTAGAATAAGGTTCAACTAGCTCCTTTTTTTATGTCTCTTGAAACTACTGTTTTTGCATTCAAAATAAGCGTCCCTTTTGAGGAATGGGCTGCAGTTTATGACAGCCAAGAAAATATACAAATGAATAAAGAACGTGGAATTATTTGCTTATACAAAGGTGTAAAGAAAGATGATCCAACCAGTGTAATCCTTATAGAACAGGGTGAAGAAGGTAAATCAATAGCTATGTTTAAAGATCCAGCAGTAAAACCATTAATTGAGAGTGCAGGTCATATTTATGATTCGACTGTCATATCAAGTTACTTTTAAATTTAGACTTCTAAAATAAGTTTAAATTATTTTTATTTATGCTTTTTTTAATTTCTTACAAATTTTCGGATGCAAACGCTCAAGACAAGGGATCCAAAATGTTAAAAGAGTGGTACGACAAAGGAGGGCCACAAAATAGACCAGAAGGTTATGATGTTAAATCTTGGATTTTCTTACCTCAACATGGCAATGGTTACTCTGTTGTAGATGCTGATTCTTTAGAAACTATTTGGAAACAATGGAGTCCTTGGAGAGAATTATTGGAATTTACTATTGAACCTTGTGCAGATTTGGATCAAACAGTAGCTCTATATTGTTAATGAAACCCTTATTACTTATATCTTTAATTAATGGCTGAATCTTATTGGTTTATTAATTCAAACAGAATAGAAGTTAGAAGATTTATAAAAAACGATAAAAGTATTGATGGAGTCTTAGAGTATATTATATGTTTGTAGATACTGAAAAAATAGTTGGTGTGTTAGTAAAAGAACCACCTGTAACGACAGTTTCTATAGATATAGATTTAGCTAGAGAAATTTATGAAAGGTTAATCTCTCAGGGATGGAGGAAACTGAGGAGGTTTTGCCATAAAACAAAGCTAGTTGCTCCTTTATAAATTTAATTTAGATTATTTTCAAATTCAGGTCTGATTTTAATTAGTTTTGAAATTTCTAATTCAAGTTCCTCTTCGGAATTAAAGCCTAAAACATCGAAGGTTTCTAAACCTAATGAAGTTTCTTCTTTTAAAGTTATTTCCATTTTCTTAAAATATATAATCCAATACTAAATTCTTATTATTTAGAAAAATACTTAAGTTTTTGATTCAACACCTTAAAATCATTTAATAACTTAAAGTCGATCTAAAATAAGGGGCAATTAGTTCCTTTTTTAATGTCAAGTACTCAAGCCATAGAAAATTTAATTAATGGTTATGCAACCAGTAAAGATTCTTCTTTTCTAATACCGAATGCAACTGCAGATTTTTTGGCTGTAAGACCAAGTGGAAATCCAATCTCTGCGCAGGGATTAGTGGGAATGTTTGATAGTAAAGACTTAGTTGCAGAATCCTCAGAACTAATTAAAATCCACAAAATTGAAATTAACGGTGAGATAGCCTACGCGGTTTTCACTTTGAATGAAATCTTCAGTTATAAAGGAAATCAAAATAAAGATCTTTCAACTTATACTTGCATTTTTAAAAATGAAAATGGTATATGGAAATATGCCTGGATGCAAAGATCACAAGGAATTACTGATATGAAAACTTGGGAATAAATGAAACGCTTATCCCTTGCAATAATATTATTCTTATTTCCTTTTTCTGCTCACGCTGGTTTTCCAGAAGGTGAGAATGGATATGATCTAAAAAAAATTGAAGAGTCTTTTATATTACCTTGTATTGAAATTGGAGATGATGATTGTATTGCAAGAGCATTAGCTGTTGGTGCTTGTACCTGGATATTTGGAATAAATAAAGATAAAGAACCTGTGGAAGCTTTAAAAATTGCAGATACTGTTTTAATTGCTCTTCTGAAAGGAAACAATCTTGAATTAAAATCAATGCTTGAAAAAGATGGATTAATTAAAAGGAATATAAAAAAAGAAGCCACCTCTAGAATTAATTTTTGCAGAGAAGAAACAAAAAAAGCTATTCCAAAGTTAGTAAAGAAATTACCGGAGGGTGTTGTATTAGATGAAGAGAGAATAGAAAATTTAACCAACGTATTTCCCTTGCATTATTTAAGTATGTTTGAGCAATTTAGTAAATATAAAAAATGAAACGCTTACTAATGACACCTATATTCAAACGTTTTAAAAAAAGTGCTTTTTTATCATCACTTTATCAGAATTCTTGTCCTGTTTATGATGCTGAAGAAATAAAAAAACAAGAACAACAAGAAGCTATTAAAAAGTTATACCCATAAAAAAAAGGGCGTTAGCTTCGCCCCAGTCAAAAAGCGGGATAATCCCCATCACCCGGCCTTTTATGAAATCCTAGCACTACATATGGTGTTTGTAAGTAATAAAAATTTACTATTGATGGAGTTGTTTGTTTCTAATTAATTTGTCATGATGGAAATCCCCATCACCCAGGCTCGCAAGAGTCTTTTTTTTATGTCTAGTTTTGGATCAGATACTCCATTTATGCTTCTTGCAAAACTTAAGGTTAAGGAAGATAAGGTTGCAGAATACTTAGAAATTGCAGATAAGACAGATAAAGCTGTTGAAGCTGACGAACCTGGAATGCTCCACCATACTTTTGATCAAGATCCTGATGATCCTCTTCGTTTCGTATGGTCAGAAGTTTATAAAAATGATGATGCTTTACTAGCTCATTTAGCTAATCCAGCAGTAGGTGTTTATCTTGAGGCTCATGCTGAACTGGGAACTGATTTTTCTGTTGAATTTTACGGAACTGTAGGAGATAAAGTAATTGAAGCCATGAACGTAACAGGAGTTCCATATAAGATCTTTAAAACAAAATTAGGATATAGCAGAGTTTAAGGATAAGAGTATTAACTAATTAGTTCGACTAAATTATTAATAAGAATCTGAATGCAAGCGGTAACCATAGACATAGAAGAAGCATTAGTAAAAGAGCAATAGCACGGATATTTGTAATGTTATGCTTTTTAAAAATTTGTGTTTTCATAATTTATCTTGCCTTCTTAAGTGTGATTTCTCTCCTGATAAGCAACGCTATAACAACAACACACATATTCATAAGAAATACGTCTAATGGCATTTAATAAAAAAGTCTCTACTTAATTAATAGCAGGATTATTGATCTATGAATCTACAAATGATTACTAATGTTTATTGGCTTAATAAAAGGAATCTAAAAACTAAATTTATGCTTAAATATCTCAGCTCTTTTAACTATTGAATGGCTTATTCAGAAACAAGAATAGTAATAGGTGGTCTAGCTCATGTACCTGTTCTTATTTTTATAGCCAATTTTATTAAAGGTAAGTTTGGAATTAAAACTGAAGAGGCAAAACATACTGTAGTTAAAGAAGAGCCAGTTAAAATTAATGAGGCAAAACATATTGTAGTTCAAGAAGGAAAACTAGAAGCTATAAATGAACTCTCAAATAAGCTGGATAGTATTGAAAAGAAGGCTGATGAGGTTTATGAAAAGTTAAAGAAGAAAAAGAAAGATAAGAAGAAGAAAAAAAAGAATAACTAAATTGAGATACTATCAAGCATCAATACATCTTGGAATTTGATTGTATCTCTCTTATCTTGATTTTCGGAACCTTGGTAAGATTCAATTTCAGCTTGAATTTTTTTCTTATAAACTCCCTTTATATAATCAATTTCTCTTCTCTCTTTATTCAAAATTGAGAATGGTGATCTTTTTAAGTTCATAACTATCTCCTAATAAATAAGTTTTAATCAGCTCCAATTTTTATTAGCTTCAATAAAGCTATCCAATGTTTGCTGATTTCTGATTTCTGCCTCGAGAAGTTCTTTTTCTGATTTTTTATCAATCTCAGATTTATGATCTCCTTTTGCTGTGGGTTGGGTAGACATTTGCTCATGACGACTACAACTATGTTCTAACTAGTCAGACTGATCATCCGACTAATAAATATGTACGGTTTAAGGTACTCTCATATACGGATAAAGGATCAACAATTGAATTTGAATATGGTTAACTGGTTGAATAATACAAAAATACTTCTTGCAGACTCTTATTTCATTTGGCAATATTAGTAACCGACTCCAAAATTGGCACATCAACATAAGATGTTTCCCTTAATGGCCAGACAGAACTGAAGGAATAAAAGTCAGGGATTTTTCAAATATTTTTCTTTCGGTTCAGCTGTTAAAAAGTTCCTACACACATACTGATAGACAATGAAAATTATTAAGAGACTCAGCTCGCTGCCTGGCGATTCTCTGAGTGTAATACGCCGTACTCCGCCACTTGTTTTTGCAATGGCTGTCTTATCTCTCGGAGGATTTATAGGCGCCTCCACGGTCCTTGTGAGAGGGTTCAGAATGGTTGAGAATTCCATCACTGTTACAGGCGCAAGTACTGAAAGTTTTGAGAGTGATATTGCTAAATGGTCCGTTCAGGTCAGGGCTACAGGAAAGACTCAGATCGACTCATTCAACAAGCATAAGGAGTCAATGAAAAAGACTATGAATTTCCTTAAAGCCAATGGAATCGAGGATGGTATCAAACAGGAAGTTTATCTTGGACCTGCCAGTATAAAAGAATATGAAACCAAGCATCCCAAGACAAATGAAATTATAAGAACTGAATGGATTACCTATCAGAATATTGAAATCCAGACCAATGATGTTCATCGTATTCAAAAGACCCACAGCAAGATAACTGAACTTCTTGGCGATGGTGTTTTAGTGAGACCAAGCTCTCCAGAATTCACATATTCAAAGCTCGCTGATAAAAGAGTTGATATGCTCGCCAAGGCTGCGAAGGATGCAAGAATCAGAGCTGAGGCTATTGCCCTTCAGGCAGGATCTGAAGTGGGTGGTCTTAAGAAAGTCAACACCGGTGTTTTCCAGATAACAGTTCCGAATTCCACGAAGGTAAGCAGCTGGGGTTCTTATGACACTTCAACTATCAAGAAAGATATCACTGCAGTTATGGGAGTGACTTTCGCGGTTAAGTGATGACTTAGGGAGTCTTCTTTTTGCCTTTAAGAATCATCAGCAAAGGTAGACCAATAAGCATCAGACTCCCATCAATTAATAAAAAAGTATTCAGATTCATTTATCCATTCCTTCGGGGATATCCCAATTAAGGGGTATCCCTTTTTTAACAGGTTCTTTTTTCATATCATCCATCTCTTTTCTGATTTTGTTGTAGTAGGCCAGCTCTTCTGGATCATCAGAACCCAGCCCATAATTCATGGTCGCTGCAAGATAAATTCTGTGCATCCTGTATGACGATAGTGGCATTACTGAAGACAATCTCTGTTAAATATATATGAATTTAAGGCAAAATGCTGACCTCAGAAATCCCAGTTATAGCAGTAGATTATGAAACCCCTTCATAATACACGGGAAGAGAGGGTAAAAGACAAGAAATTTAGAGGGGACTACTTACTGGATGTGTGTACATCATCATTGTAAGTACTGAGAATAAACCACTCTCAAATACAACTAAACTACTTATATCTGATACGTGGGTATGTGTGTAAACACATAATTCTTTTTTCTGATAAGGACCTGCCAGCCGCTTCCGCTTCTTCTGATTGTTGCCATTTCGGTGTCATCGTTTGTCTGATGCACCTCCAGATATCTGCCTTGAAAACAGAAAAGTGGACCCGAAAACGGATGTCCACTTCTGCTGAATTCCTGTTTGGGATAGTGATAATATCAGTGATATCAATCTATCTCGGGGATGCCCTCGTCGGGACTTGAACCCGAGACCTCTCCCTTACCAAGGGAGTGCTCTACCGCTGAGCTACAAGGGCAATTTTAAAGTGGGCCGGGTTGGATTTGAACCAACGTAGGCAGAGCCAGCGGATTTACAGTCCGCCCCCTTTAACCACTCGGGCACCGACCCCCACTATTCGAACTTATCAGTTAATGGTCACTTTGTGTGAAATTGTTTTGGTTTTTTTGTTTCTTTCTAGATAGCATTTGTAAAGAAAAGACTTTATTGATGATGAATATTTTATTGATAAATGGACCAAATCTTAATCTTTTGGGTACTAGAGAACCAGAAATATATGGTAAAAAAACATTGAGTGATATCCAACAGGAGTTAACAAAAGCTGCAGAAAGTAAAAAAGTCCTTCTTGAATGTTTTCAAAGTAATCATGAAGGAGAAATAGTTGATAAAATTCAGGATTCTGTGAACAGGATTCAAGGCATTCTAATAAATGCAGGCGCTTTTACTCATACCTCAATTTCTATTCGAGATGCTTTAATTGGTTCAAAAATTCCATTTGTAGAGTTACATATTTCAAATATTTTTAGTAGGGAAGATTTTCGTAAAGAATCTTTTCTTACAGATAAAGCTATAGGAATAATTAGTGGATTCGGGATATCCAGTTATTCTTTAGCTCTTGATGGAATAATTGAATATTTAGGTAGTAAAGATTAAATGCTAGTTGATTTTAAAAGGCCTTCTTCTCATATTAAATATTTATCCTCATTTACCTCAGAAAAGTGGATACAAATTGCATTATCTAATCCAATAGAAATTCTTATTGATCATGCTCACTGCGAGCGAAAAGCTGCAGGTGTAGCTGTTCAATTAATGTTTAGATATCCATCTGAACCAAATTTAGCTGAAGTTTTAAGTCCAATTGCTAGAGAGGAATTAGAACATTTTGAAAAAATACTTTATTTTTTAAAGGATCTTGGACATACTCTTAAGGCCTTAAAACCTCCTCCATATGGCGCTGAATTGGCTAAGAATATAAGAAAGGAAGAACCTAATAGGATGCTAGATAGTTTCTTGATCGCAGGACTGATTGAAGCAAGGAGTCATGAAAGACTAAGTTTGCTTGCTCTGAATTCTGAAGACAAATCTTTTAGAAGTCTTTATGAGTCTTTGCTTGAGAGTGAGGCAAGACATTTTGGAATTTATTGGAAACTAGCGCAAACTAAATTCTCTAAAAAACAAACTTTTAAAAGGTTAGAGGAATTGTCTAAATTTGAGTCAGAGATACTCGCTGAGACTTGTCTCTTGCCAAGGGTCCATAGCTAGAAATAATTAAATAAGTAATGATAATAAACAAGTTTTTAAGTTTACTTTATGGGCATAAAACTCATTTACCAACATTGACCATCGTTGGAGTTGGTCCTGGAGATCCATCGCTTTTAACAATTGCTGCAGTAGATGCAATAAAAAAAGCGAAAGTTATAGTTTTTCCAATATCAGATGATAATAAAAAGAGTTTTGCTGCAGAAATAGTCAAGAAACATATCAAATTTAAAAAAAATATACCTATCATCTTTCCAATGGCTAAGAAGGATTTTGATCCTGATGAAATATGGTCTAATGCTGTAGAAAAAATTGTGAAATTTATAGAAAATGGTGAATCAGTTGTTTTACTTTGTCTTGGAGATACTTCACTATTTGCGAGCTCCTCTAATATTTTGCGGATAATAAAGAATAATTATCCCGAAATTATTACCAAAACTATACCTGGGATCTCTTCTATTTCAGCGGCAGCAGCTTTGAATGATTTTGATTTAGTTAAAAAAGGTGAGACCTTGATAATTAAAGAATGCCCTTCTTCAAAAGTAGAATTAACATCTATTATAAGGGAAAGTAGAGGGAATAAAACCGTCTTAGCAATAATGAAAGTGGGGAAAAGATGGAAGTCAGTCAGAGAAACTTTAAAAACAGAAGGTATCACAAATAAATCATTAATTGCTTTAAGAATTGGTATGCCTGATCAAATTATTCAATATGCATCTAAGTATGAGAAAGATGTTATGCCTTATTTTTCTTTGATTTTGATAAGGTTCGATTAATGAATAAAAAAGAAAAATTTGTTGAAAATCAATTTACGTGGCCGATATGTAAGAAACTATTATTTCTTGTTCTTGAAGATAAGGTTAGTGATGTTTTTGTTTGTGAATTGGTTTGGGAAAGACTTTTTTACACCACAGAATCAACATTAAATGATTGGGTTTCTAGTGAATTAACTCCTACTTATTGGTCAGAAAAATTTGTAAAGGGTCCTCAAATAATTTCAGAGCGAATAGCATCAGTACATTTAACGCGATCAATCCCAAAAGATCATAAACAGGGACTGAAAAATTTTCTTAATTTTAGAGGTTATAAGATTAATGAACTATACCCAAGAAGAACTAGAAGAGCGACTGCAGTAAATTGGTTGATTTATTGGGCTATTGAAAATAATTGTTTTTCAAATAATAATGATGTTTTTCCAAGTCCTAGTTCACCGCCTACTAATCCAGTAAAAGGACACTTTGGCGACCCAGAAATCAAATAATTTTTTTTGTAAGGTAAATGATTCTATTAAAGGTATAGTTGTAATAGATACTACTTTTTGTGGAGAGAAGAATTGATTCTTCCAACAATAGCTATTATCGGAAGACCTAACGTTGGGAAATCTACTTTGGTAAATCGTCTTTGCCAAAGTAATGATGCAATTGTATTTGATAAGCCTGGCGTTACAAGAGATAGAACTTATCAAAATGCTTCATGGGGTGGGAAAGAATTCCAAATAGTTGATACTGGAGGGTTGGTTTTTGATGATGATAGTGAATTCCTGCCGGAGATACGAACTCAAGTTTATTTAGCTCTTGAAGAGGCCTCACTCGCTTTACTTGTGGTAGATGGAAATCAGGGTGTTACTGATGGTGATTTATCAATAGCAAAATGGTTAAGGAACTCAAGCTGTAAGACAATTGTTGTTGTAAATAAATGTGAATCTACTACTCTTGGATTCTCTTTAGCTTCTGAGTTTTGGAAACTAGGATTAGGCGAACCTTACCCCGTTTCTGCTATTCATGGTTCAGGGACTGGCGATCTTTTAGATCTCGTTATTGACGAACTTCCTGAAAATAATATTCAGGATGAAGAAGAAAAGATAATGATGTCAATAATTGGTAGGCCAAATGTTGGAAAATCTAGCTTGTTAAATTCAATCTCTGGAGAAAAAAGAGCAATAGTTAGTGATATTAGTGGAACAACAACTGATTCAATAGATACTCTTATAAAAAAAGGTGATCATCAATGGAAAATTGTTGATACTGCAGGGATTAGAAGAAAGAAAAATGTTAAATACGGTACTGAATTCTTTGGGATTAATAGGGCTTTTAAATCTATTGATAGAAGTGATGTCTGTGTCTTAGTTATAGATGCTATAGATGGAGTAACTGATCAAGATCAGAAGTTGGCAGGGCGAATAGAAGAACAAGGTAGAGCTTGTATTATTGTTATTAATAAATGGGATCTTGTAGAAAAAAATAGTTCAACAATTTATCAAGTAGAAAAAGAACTTAGATCTAAACTTTATTTTTTACACTGGTCAAAAATGATTTTTATATCGGCGCTTACTGGACAAAGAGTAGATAATATTTTTGAGCATGCTCTTAATGCTGTAAATCAACATAGAAGAAGAGTTACAACATCTGTGGTTAATGAAGTCCTTAAAGAGTCTATTAGTTGGAAAAGTCCTCCAACGAAAAGAAGCGGCAAACAAGGTAGGCTTTATTACGGTACTCAAGTAAAGAATAAACCTCCCACTTTTACTCTTTTTGTAAATGATCCTAAATTATTTGGAATAACTTACAGAAGATATATTGAAAAACAAATTAGATTAAATTTAGGTTTTGAAGGTACACCTCTCATATTAATTTGGAGAGGAAAACAGCAAAGAGCATTAAATAAAGAACTAGAAAGGGAAAATATTGAATTAATTCAAAAAGATTAATGAATATACTTACTAAATTTCCTGTCGGTCAATATGTATATGGAAATAGAAGTTGGCTAAGAATTATAGATAGTAGGTTAAAAATAATTATAGTAATGATATTTTTAATTACTCCAATTTGGGCAGGCCCTTTATGGAGATTGAGTTTAGTGGGTTGCTTACTGTTAATCACTTTTTTAAGTTTTTTGCCCTCTAGAGTATGGTGGAGATCTTTATGTTTTCTCTCGTTCTTATCACTATTAATTGGATTTATATCAATTCTTGCTTCTTCTGATATTCAATCTCTTGAAAGTTACTTAAGAAATCCTAACGAGTTACAAGTTGTAGTGGAAAACAGTGAAAAATGGAATATTTTGCAGATTCCTTTGCAGAAGATATGGTTTATAAATTTTGGTCCTTACAACTTATCAAGAAAAGCTTTTGAATTAGGAATTAAAACCTCTACTTTGATATTTACTGTTATACATAGTGTTAACTTGATGCTTTTAACTACATTACAAGAAGACATTGTATGGGGGATGAGTTGGTTTCTGAATCCATTCAGAAAATTTGGATTACCAATAAGTAAGTGGCTTTTTCAGTTACTAATTGCCTTGCGTTTTATTCCTCTAATACAGGAAGAATTTCAAAATATAATTAAATCATTATCATTAAGATCAATAAATCTTCGGAATTTAGGATTTAGGAAATCATTTAATATTTTTTTAACTTTAGTAGAAAGGTTATTTCAAAATATATTTCTGAGAATTGATCAAGGAGCAGAATCATTGCTTTCAAAGAAAAAAATTATTATAAAAACAAATAGATTCAGAACTATTAGTCCTTCTGGATCTCTCAATGTAATTGTTAATACATTATCGATATGTTTTATTTGCATAGCAATTTTTCTGAGAAAACTGTATGGTGCATTATAAATAACACAATTTTTAAGTTTGAGTTCCGAGCGTTATTTAAACCATCCAACATTTGGCATGTTGTATCAAGTCTCTCCTGGAAATGATGGAAGAGATATTTATGCAACTTTGTATGCCCAAAAAATGTTTTTTTTGGTAGAAATTAGACAGAGAGAAGTTCTTTTTGAAGTTATACCTTATTTAGATGCCCGAAATCAATCCGAATTAAATCTTCAAAAAGCTAGAAGAAAAGGATCTGAAGAGCTGCCTAAATGGGAAAATTTATTCACACAAACTTTCTTATAAGAGGTGAACCTTTCAAATTATTTAAAAATAAAAAATATAATCCCATCAAATGTAAATATTCTTGCTGTCAGTAAAGGTTTTACAAGTCAAGAAATCAAGACTATCCAAAATATAGGTCAAAATGATTTTGGTGAGAGTAAGTTTCAAGAGGCTTTTGAGAAGAAATTGATCTTGAAAGACCTTAAACAACTACAATGGCATTTTATTGGACGAATACAAAGTAATAAAATCAGAAAGATAGTGCAAAATTTTGAATACATTCATTCGGTAGATTCATTTGAGAAGTTGCAAAAGATTTCTAATGTTTCATGTGAGGAGATAAAAAGTCCAAAAATAATGTTGCAGGTTAAGTTGAGTGATGACCCTACTAAAGGAGGTTTTAATCCTGAACTTTTAATATCAAAATGGAAAGAAATTAGAGAATTAAAAAATGTAAGATTAAGCGGATTGATGACGATTAATCCAAAAGGGCTCAGCTCCAAGGAAAATTCAGAATTGTTTAAAAAATGTCGCTCAATAGCTGATTCACTTCAACTCTCAGATTGTTCAATGGGAATGTCAGGGGACTGGGAGGAAGCTGTCGATGCTGGAGCAACTTGGCTAAGATTAGGATCATTAATTTTTGGTGATAGATCTTAATTAGTTATTTTTTTATAAAAATCTTATCTTTAAACTTGCAGCAAAGTACAAGTAGCGTTATTTAAGTATAGGTAGTTTATTCATTTAAAAAAAATGAATCTATTACTTAAGGTTTTTATACCTTAGTAATCAATTTTAAGAGGATTTAAAAGGTGTCACTTATTTCTAGATTAAAAGCAGTTGTTGCGGGGGATGAGTATCTCGATGATGATTTTAATGAGCTGGATTATGCTTCAGAAGATGAATTAAATGATATAAATGATTTCAAAAAAAATCAAAGTAATCAGCATACTCTTGTTAACTCAAATCCATTCGATTTTATGAATAACAACAGATCATCAAAAGTTGTCGGAATGCCAGGGATTTCAAATTCATCGACAGAAGTAAGCTTAATGGAACCAAGAAGTTTCGATGAGATGCCTCAAGCTATACAAGCTTTAAGAGAGAGAAAAACTGTGATTCTTAATTTAACTATGATGGATCCTGATCAGGCTCAAAGAGCGGTTGATTTTGTTGCTGGGGGGACATATGCAATTGATGGACATCAAGAGAGAGTAGGTGAAAGTATATTCCTTTTTGCACCAAGTTGTGTAAACGTAACTAGCTCTTCCCCAGAAGAAGCTTCTCCTTCTTGTGTGCCTACAAAAAATACAACACAATATAGTATGGAGAATAACACTGCTCCAGAACCAGCATGGGGTAATTCTAAATTAAGTGCATATTCATGATTAATCTGTGACTGATAAAATTGCGATTATTGGGTTTGGAAATATTGCAAAAGCTATAATAACGCCTCTTTTAGATAAAAAAATAATTAAGCCAGAGAATATTTATTGTGTAGTAAATTCAGAAAAAAGTTTTATAAATATAAAGAAAAATTATAAACATAATATAAATGTCTATTCATCAAGTTCTAAAGACTCAACAATAATCTGGGATTGCCAATATAAAATTCTTTCGGTAAAACCACAGCATTTTAAAGATATAGTTGAGGCTGGTAATATAAAAAACAAAGACAATTTATTAGTTTCAATTCTTGCGGGAGTTTCAATAAATAGACTTACTCAAAAATTTCCTAACCATAAATGTGTGAGAGCTGTTACAAATATACCAATAACTATTGGAAAGGGTTTAACAGGAATTGCTTGGGGGGGGGGAATTACAAAAGATCAGAAAGAATTTACAAAAAAGTTATTTGAAAACTCAAGTAAGGTTTACGAATTTACTGAAGATTACCTTGATATATTTTTAGCTTTAACTTCATCAGGGCCTGCAATTGTTGCTTTAATTATAGAAGCATTAAGTGATGGAGGCTTGAGCGGTGGATTACCCAAAATACTTTCAGAAGAACTTGTTATGGAAATGATACTTGGAACTATAAGTGTATTAAAAGAAAAGAAACTAACTACTTCAGAACTTAAAAACTTAGTAACCTCTCCCGGTGGAACAACTATTTCTGCTTTAAGGGTTTTAGAAAAAAAGAGTTTAAGGTCAGCATTAATTGAATCAGTTGTTTCAGCTAGTAATAGAAGTAAAGAATTTCGTTAGTTTGTGAAATTTCTTTTTAAGTTCAAATAAACTTTCTCAAGTGAATTTATATTTTTAGAAATTGTATATTTCTCAAGTACTCGTTCTCTAGCTTTTTCTCCAAGATCTTTTGTAAATGAAGGATGTTCCACAAGAATTGGGATTATAGTTTTCAATTGTGCAGCTACATTATCAGTTGAAATCACTATTCCTGCTCCCTTATCTAAAACTTCACCATCAGCACCTGCATCTGTGGCTACACATGCAGTACCAGTAGACATTGCCTCTAAAAGTGATAATGACAAACCCTCTACTAAGCTTGGTAAGAAAAATACCTCTGCTATTTGCATTATCGCTACCCTAGTTTCTAAATCTAATTCTGCACCCCACCAAATTAATTTCTCATTACTAAGGTTAGAAAAACTATTTTCAAGAGTGGGCTTCATTGGGCCATCACCAACAATAACTAGTTTGCAATTATTGTTTTTTGTTTGGCGCCAAGAACGTAAAAGTGCCTCGATATTTTTTTCATTGGCAATCCTTCCCATATACAAAAAGATTCTTTCATTTCCAAGTTTGTTTTTTACTTGATCATATTTTTTATTTTTTTCGCAAAAAGGTTTCCATATATTTTCATCAACGCCGTTTGGAATAATTATTTGTTTTTCTTTAGGTACTCCTAATTTCTCAAGAACATTTTTTTGAGATTCAGAAAAAATGATTATTTTATCGAACTTTGCTAAAGAGGGAGCATAAAGTTGATACGTTAATTGTTGAGTGCTCGCAGTTAAATTTCTATTTTTTGCATCAAATGGAGGATGAAATGTTCCTATAAGTGGAATATTAATTTCATTACAAAGCTCTGGTAGTCTAAAGTCCAAAGGAGATAAAGTTAGGCTTGCATGTACTATGTCAGGTTTTAATCTTTCCAATGATAGCCTTAGTTCTTTTTCTGCTCTTGGAGAGGGGATTGTGTAAACCTGCGACTTAATTAAATATGGGAGACTTACATCGGGATCA
>QCIP01000012.1 GCA_003216615.1 Prochlorococcus sp. AG-402-M15
AAAAACTAACAAATCTGGGAATGAAAAAATAGTTGTAAAGAATAACGCAAAACAAAATATTGAGACAGCAAAACAGAAGCCGAAAGCTCCCAATAATCGTCCAAATTCTGCCCCTAGTTCCAAAAAACCCCCCCATAGAACATTTTCAAATAATTCTAAAAAACCAGGAAAAACAGACTGGGATGATAGTGCGAAACTTGAAGCATTAAGAGCCAAAAATCACCAAAAACAAAGACAGAAGGTCCATATTATTGGTGAGAATGATGATTCATTAACATCTGAAACCAGTGGATATTCAGGCGAGAAAATTTCAATTTTATCAGCTAGTTTAGCGCGTCCTAAAAAAGAAAAGTCTGATGAACCCAAATCTCAAAAATCTATAAAACAATTTAAGAAAAAGAAAAAAGAGACTACTAGACAAAGACAGAAACGAAGAGCAATGGAATTAAAGGCTGCTAAAGAGGCCAAACAAGTAAGACCTGAAATGATCATAGTTCCAGAAGATAATTTAACAGTTCAAGAATTAGCTGATAAATTAAGTCTCGAAAGTTCTGAAATAATCAAATCTCTTTTCTTTAAAGGAATAACCGCAACTGTAACTCAATCACTTGACTTAGCAACTATCGAAACAGTAGCCGAAGAATTTGGAGTACCCGTTTTGCAAGATGATATCCAAGAAGCAGCTGAGAAAACAGTTGATATGATTGAATCTGATGATATTGATAGTCTTATAAAAAGGCCACCTGTTATTACAGTAATGGGGCATGTAGATCATGGAAAAACAAGTCTTTTAGACTCCATAAGAGAGTCAAGAGTAGCTTCGGGAGAGGCAGGAGGGATAACTCAACATATAGGAGCTTATCAAGTTGAATTTGAACATGAATCAAAAAAGAAAAAATTAACTTTTCTTGATACCCCTGGTCATGAAGCCTTTACAGCAATGAGGGCAAGAGGTACAAAGGTTACTGATGTAGCTGTTCTTGTGGTGGCGGCAGATGATGGTTGCAGACCTCAAACACTTGAGGCAATTAGTCATGCAAGAGCTGCAAAAGTACCGATAGTTGTTGCAATAAATAAAATTGATAAAGAAGGGGCATCGCCAGACAAAGTCAAACAAGAACTATCAGAAAAGGATTTAATTGCCGAAGATTGGGGAGGAGACACAGTTATGGTTCCTGTAAGTGCAATCAAAAAACAAAATATTGATAAATTGCTTGAAATGATTTTATTAGTTTCGGAAGTGGAAGATCTACAAGCAAATCCTGAGAGATCAGCTAAAGGTACTGTAATTGAAGCACATCTAGATAAAGCCAAAGGACCTGTAGCTACTTTGTTAGTGCAAAATGGTACATTAAGGTCTGGAGATGTTTTAGCAGCGGGCTCAGTGCTTGGAAAGATTAGAGCAATGGTTGATGAACATGGCAATAGAATAAAAGAAGCAGGGCCTTCATTCCCAGTAGAGGCATTAGGTTTCAGCGAAGTACCAACTGCAGGTGATGAATTTGAAGTTTACTCTGATGAGAAAACTGCTCGAGCTATTGTCGGAGATAGATCTATAGATGCTAGAGCTACAAAATTAGCTCAACAAATGGCTTCTAGAAGAGTTAGCTTATCATCATTATCAACTCAAGCAAATGATGGAGAATTAAAAGAGTTAAACCTCATTCTCAAAGCTGATGTACAAGGTAGTGTTGAAGCGATATTGGGATCACTTGAACAATTACCAAAAAATGAAGTTCAAGTAAGAGTTCTACTTTCAGCTCCAGGAGAAATAACTGAGACAGACATAGATCTCGCAGCTGCCTCAGGATCAGTAATCATTGGGTTTAACACCTCATTAGCGTCTGGAGCAAAAAGAGCAGCTGATGCTAATGATGTTGATATAAGAGAATATGAAGTAATCTACAAACTTCTAGAAGATATTCAGTTGGCTATGGAAGGTCTACTTGAACCAGATCTTGTTGAAGAGCCCTTAGGTAAAGCTGAGGTTCGAGCAACTTTCGCAGTTGGCAAAGGAGCTATAGCAGGCTGTTATATACAAACTGGTAAATTACAAAGAAATTGCTCTATTAGAGTTATGAGGTCAGATAAAATAATTTTTGAGGGAAATTTAGACTCTCTAAAAAGATCTAAAGATGATGCAAAAGAAGTAAATACAGGATTTGAATGTGGAGTTGGCTGTGATAAGTTCTCTTCATGGATTGAGGGTGATGTAATAGAGGCATTCAAATTTGTAACTAAAAAGAGGACTTTAACTCATTAAATTGAATATTTAACTTTTTAATCTTTATTTTTATCAAGGAATAATAAAATTGGAAATAGTATACAAGCTCCAATTTGTATAAAAAGGTTATTTTGCTGCAATTCATTTCCGTTGGCAATTTTTGAGAGCATTATTAGAAGTCCTAAAAATGCCGAACCACTAAAAGCAATCCATAATATTCTCCTTAATCCCTTGAAAGGATTCTGGGATTCTTTCAATAGTTTCTTTTTTAACTCAGGATCTATTTTTGACATAAATTCTTTCAAATATAGAATTTAGTCTATAACGAAAATATCAATTTTTTAATATTGCCGATATAGCTCAGCGGTAGAGCAACTGTCTCGTAAACAGTAGGTCATTGGTTCGATTCCAATTATCGGCATTTAGAAAGGAATTTAAAACAAAAATAATTTAAATATTTGGAATTTGAAAGTCTAAATATATTTTTAAAAGTATTTATTGCTATTACTTACTATTACTTACATATGATATTTTGGCGAATGAATTATATTTTTTTTATGAGGGATTTTATGCATTATCAAGAAAGATAGATAGATCAATTAAAACGCAACATTTATATTGGCTATATATATTTTTCGATATTTGTAATTATAAAAATCTTCATTAGTGTTCCCAAAGATTTTTAATTTCGCCAAATTAGTAATAAAGTAGTTAGATTCTTAATGGAGATTAATTCATCAAACTTTCATGGCATGAATTTTAATTTTGAGTTCCAAAAATTAAATAAAAAAAATTTTCACAGAAAGTACTATGGAAAAATTCTTACTGTTAGGCTTCCATGTAATCCAATATTTCCAATAGGTCCAATTTATTTAGCAGACCATATTCATAAACTTTTCCCAAAAATTGAGCAGCAATTTATTGATTTAGCAATAATTCCAACTCATGAAGTCACTAAATATTTATCTAGAAAAATTGATCAATTTAGACCTCATCTAATTATTTTTTCGTGGAGAGATATTCAAATTTATGCACCTGTAGACGGCAGAAGTGGGAATCCTCTACAAAACTCTTTTGAAGTTTTCTATTCAAAAAATATCTTAAAAAAAATAAGAGGTTCTTGGGGAGGATTAAAATTAATTGCATCTCACTATGGAGAAATATATAGAAATACTTCTTTAGTCAAGTTGGGACTTAAAAGAGCACAAAAATATAACAAAGATATAAAAATAATTCTAGGAGGTGGAGCTGTTAGTGTGTTTTATGAACAACTAGGAAATCTCCTTCCAAAAGGGACTGTAATTTCTGTTGGAGAAGGAGAAAATCTCATAGAGAAAATTATTAGAAATGACTCGATAGAGGAAGAAAGATGCTATCTTGCTGGACAAAAACCACGTAACAAATTAATACATGAACAGCCCTCAGGCACTGTTAAAACGGCATGCAATTATAAATACATTAAATCCATATGGCCAGAATTCAATTGGTACATAGAAGCTGGAGATTACTATGTAGGGGTCCAAACAAAAAGAGGTTGTCCTCATAATTGTTGTTTCTGTGTTTATACAGTTGTAGAAGGCAAGCAAGTTCGTGTTAATCCTGTTAACGAAGTAATCAAAGAAATGAAGCAACTATATGAAATTGGAGTAAGGGGATTTTGGTTCACTGATGCACAGTTTATTCCAGCAAAAAAACATATTGAAGATGCAAAAACACTACTGCAAGCTATTAAAGATCAAGGTTGGGACGATATTAATTGGGCTGCATACATAAGGGCGGATAATATTGATGCCGATCTTGCTAAGCTTATGGTAGATACAGGTATGAGCTATTTTGAAATAGGTATCACTTCAGGATCGCAGGAACTTGTAAGAAAAATGAGATTAGCATATGACCTTGAAACAGTTTTAGATAATTGCAGAATGCTAGTTAAATCAGGCTTCAAGAATCACGTTTCAGTAAACTATTCATTTAATGTTTTTGATGAAACACCAAGTACCATAAGACAAACTATTGCTTATCACAGGGAACTAGAAAATATTTTTGGAAAAGGCTTAGTTGATCCAGCTATATTTTTTATTGGATTACAACCTCACACTCTTCTTGAGAAGTACGCTTTAGAACAAAAAATATTAAAACCTAACTATAATCCAATGAGTATGATGCCCTGGACAGCAAGAAAACTTTTATGGAATCCAGGCTCTTTAGGTGAAAAACTTGGTCAAGTTTGCTTAGAAGCTTTTGATAATAAAGAAGATGAATTTGGTAAAACAGTTATCAACATTCTTGAGAGAGAATATGGTAAATCATCTTTAAAAGAATCCTTGAAAGTTCGTCCATTATCAGAAAGAAAGTTAGCCCACCTTAAATAATATATTAAACCTTTTATTAATCTTCTTTTTCAATAGAACTAGAGATCCCTTTAGATTTTAATGACTCTGAATAAAATTCTGCCGGCTCTAGATCACAAACAATTACTAAGCCTACACCAGTATTATGAGCCTCTAGCATTATGGAAATTGCATCCTGCTCACTTAATTGCGGAACAACCTCCCTTAATGAAATAGTGACATACTCCATAGAATTCACTGGATCATTGTGAAGTAAAACCTTATATTGTGGAAATTTATTTTTTAATTCAGCTGGTTTCTTTTCAATTACTGCTGAATTATTATTTAAACTTTGTTCTGACTTTATAAAAAGCATTTAAATTTCTTAATCTTAATTGTGATAATCAATATAATTATATATTAATTATTCTTTCCATTGCATCAATGACATTTGATCGGGAATTAAAAGCTGACAAACGAAAATAACCTTCCCCAGATAATCCAAATCCGCTCCCGGGTGTTCCCACGACACTAACTTTTTGAAGAAGAAAATCAAAAAAGTCCCAAGATGTCATTTGATCGGGAACTTTAATCCAGATATAAGGAGCATTATCTCCACCATAAACTTTATATCCTGCAGCATGAAGTTTATTTTTCATAATTTTTGCATTTTCCATATAAAAATCAATTAAAGCTCTTACCTCTTTTTTTCCTTGAAGAGAATAAACTGCCTCTGCTCCTCTTTGAACAATATAACTTACTCCATTGAATTTAGTTGATTGTCGCCTATTCCAAAGAGGCCATAATTCAATCTTCTCATTAGTTGAGCTTAAACCTTTGAGATCTTTTGGTATTACAGTATAGGCACACCTTACTCCGGTAAATCCTGCGTTCTTTGAAAAAGATCTAAATTCAATCGCACAATCTTTTGCCCCCTCAATCTCATATATTGAGTGAGGAATATCCTTATCTTGAATAAATGCTTCATAAGCTGCATCAAAAAGAATTAAAGATTTGTTTTGAATAGCATAGTCAACCCACTTTTTTAAGGCTTCTTTGCTGAGTGTTGCTCCAGTAGGATTATTTGGAAAACAAAGATATAAAATATCAACTTTATTTTTTGGTAGTTCTGGCAGAAAGTTATTTTCTTCTTTTATTGCAAGATATGTCAATCCATTATAAGTTCCATTTTCAAGAGCATCTCCAGTTCTTCCTGTCATAACGTTACTATCCACATAAACAGGGTAAACAGGATCAGTAACAGCAATTGAATTATCTTTGCCAAGAATATCTAAAATATTGCTACTGTCGCATTTAGAACCATCTGAAACAAATATTTCTTCAGGTGAAATTTTACAGCCTCTTGAAATAAAATCATGGTCAGATATTTTTTCTCTCAGCCAAGAATAACCTTGTTCTGGTCCATAACCTCTAAAACCTTTAGTTGTTCCCATATCACTTAAAGCATCACTCATGGCATCTCTACAAGCTTTAGGTAATGGTTCTGTCACGTCTCCTATTCCAAGCTTAATTAAGTTAGTACTCTTATTTGATTGAGAATATATTTTTATCCTTTTAGCAATCTCAGGAAATAAGTAGCCAGCTTTGAGTTTTAAATAATTTTCGTTTACTTTAACCACTTTAAATAAAAAACTTAAACAATATTAGGATAATAGATCCACGTGCTTTAGTGGCGATTAGATGTTAAAGTTATTCTAGTTGTGATTAGAACTAGAGATAATCACGGCTATGAATTCAACTTCAAATAGTTTGAAAGTCGTCTAAAGCTTTATATATAGCAGAATCCAATTGCTATTAACTTTAATTTTAAAAAGTAAATAATACTAGTTTTAAAAAATTGCTTTCTTAAAAAATAAAAATTTAACATTTACTTTAGATGTTTTTCAAAATTCAAACCATTCGTAATCAACTATATGTCTCAGCAAATTATCATCGCTGAGCAGGCTCGAATTGCAGCACTTCTCAAAGATGATCGAGTTGATGAATTAATCGTCGCACAAGGTCAATATCAAATTGGTGATATTTTTGTGGGAACAGTTGAAAATGTTCTTCCTGGAATTGATGCCGCTTTCATAAATATTGGCGAAAGTGAAAAGAATGGATTCATCCATGTATCAGATTTAGGTCCTTTAAGACTCAAAAAAGGAATATTAGGAATAACAGAATTACTAGAACCAAAACAAAAAGTTTTAGTACAGGTAATTAAGGAACCCACAGGATCTAAAGGGCCTAGGCTCACCGGGAGTATTTCACTACCTGGCAAATACTTGATATTGCAGCCATATGGTCAAGGCGTAAATATTTCTAGAAAAGTAAATACAGAAACAGAAAGAAGCCGTTTAAAAGCTCTTGGGGTTTTAATAAAACCATCTTCCACAGGGTTACTATTTAGAACAGAAGCCGAAAATATTAAAGAGGAACTACTTATTGAAGATTTAGAAGATTTAATTCAACAATGGGAAAATATTTTAAAAGTTTCTGAAACTTCTAATCCGCCAAATTTAATAAAAAGAGATGATGATTTTTCTCTTAAGATTTTAAGAGATCATGTTAATTCATCAACTAAAAAGATCATTATAGATAGTCAACTTTCAGTCAAAAGAGCGAAAGATTTTTTAATAAACTATGAATCAAATATAGATATTGAATTTCACAATAACGAATTAAGCCAACATATTTTAGAAAATTATGAAATTCAGAAAACAATTCAAAAAGCTCTTCAACCTAGAGTAGATCTGCCTTCAGGTGGTTATATAATTATTGAGCCAACTGAAGCTTTAACAGTAATTGATGTAAACTCTGGATCATTTACTAGATCTGCGAACTCAAGACAAACTGTTTTATGGACGAATTGCGAAGCAGCAGTAGAAATCTCAAGACAAATGAAATTAAGAAATATAGGTGGAGTAATTGTAGTAGATTTTATTGATATGGAATCTAGAAGAGATCAATTTCAGTTACTTGAGCATTTTACTTCAGCAATAAAAGATGATTCCGCTAGGCCGCAGATTGCTCAGCTTACTGAATTAGGTTTAGTTGAGTTAACCAGAAAAAGACAAGGCCAAAATATATATGAATTATTCAGTAAAAAATGTTCTTCTTGCAATGGTATGGGCCATGTAGAAAATAAATTAAATTTTGAAATTTCTAATCCTAAAATAAATAATGTTGAAGAAAAACCTAATAAATCAAACAGTACAAAATCTTTAGATACTGATTCTTCTCAATCAACTGATAGTAAAGAAAAAATAATTGAAAAAGAATTACCTCATTCCAAGAATCTAAATAAGGTTGAAGATTTTAACAAAAAAGAAAATAGTAATGATGATTCGTACACATTAAATTCAAAAGAAAAAAATATAATAACAGTTGACCTTTCTAATGATGAAAAAATTGTTTTCAGTCAATTAGGTATTAATCCACTAATAAAATTAGGGAAAGAATATCTAATTAGCAATAATTTTGTTCGCTTAAAGGACAATAGCAAAGAAAAAGAAAATACTTTAGATAATAAAAAAACTACAACGAAACATTTAAACAAAATAAAAAAATTTAAAGATGCGGAAGAGATTGAGACTAATATTGAGATAAATGCAAATTCCAAAAATAAATCAACCATTAAGATTAATGATAATAAAGAAGTTTTATCTATAGATAAGAAAGATGAAACGGAACTCAAAGATGAGATAAGCAATGCAAGAAAAACAAGAAGAAGATCTTCAGCAAGTATTGAATAAAGGAAACGAAGTTGGAATAGATGAAGTGGGGAGGGGAGCAATTTTTGGTCCAGTTTTCTCAGCAGTTGTAGTATTAACTGAAAAAAATAAACTCATATTAAAACAATTTGGGGTTAAGGATAGTAAAAAAATAACTCCCCAAAAAAGAAAATTACTTTTGCCCAAAATTTTATTACTATCTTCAGATTATGGAATTGGGCAATCCTCTGCCAGAGAAATAGATAAGTTCGGCATCAGAGTTGCAACTGAACTTTCAATGATAAGAGCTTTAAAAAAATTGAAAGAAAAACCATTTGAAGTAATTATTGATGGTCCATTATTATTAAGACCATGGATGGGAATTCAGAGAAATGTAGTATCAGGAGACTCGAAATTTATTGCAATAGCTTCAGCAAGTATTGTTGCAAAAGTATCTCGCGATAATCTTATGGAAAGGTTAGAAAAAAAATACTCAGGATACCTAATATTTAAAAATAAAGGTTACGGAACAAGAGAGCATATTTCAATTCTCCAAGAAAATGGCATAACTAAACTTCATAGGAAAAGCTTTTTAAAAAAATTAAATTTTATTTAATTCACACCAATCTAAAAAATCTTTAACTAATTGCTTTTGAACTCTTGATTTTATACCTAACAAAATCCCATTTAATATCGAATGTCCAGTAGATTCCAAGATTTTCTTTGGTACCAGTTTCAATAGAGGAGGTTGGCTGACAGATACCCCTAAAAGGGCCTCTCCTTCTAGTCCAATATCAGTTGCTTTCAAATTTGCTTTCAAAATAAGATTGAAGTCATCTATGATCCCCAAACCATCCAATGTACTTTCAAGAGCACTCATTCTTAAAATTCCATCTTTATTCTCTACCGCAATTGAAACAACAGGGTTAATATCTAATTGAAAAACCTTAAAGCTTGTTACTGTATACTTGTACTTACCTTCCCCCTCGGGTACTAATTTTTTGGAGTCCAGCATTGCTCCAACAACTCTTTCTTCTTCAAAAAGATATTTAGAAAGATATTCTTTTTTTCTTGTTACAGAAAGCTTTAATTTCTGCTTAGCATCAAACGACAATAGCATTTTTTATATCCTTCCAATGCTCATTTGATCCCTTTTTTTTTTACAATTGATCATGCGCAAACAAGTTGCATATTTAGGTCCTAAAGGTACATACGCAGAAAAAGCAGCTCATATATTGTCAAAGCTTGCCGATTTTCAGACACCTATATTTGTACCATGTAATGGGCTATATTCGGTCATTAAGTCAATAGCTTACAACAATTGTGATGCTGCCGTAGTTCCTATTGAAAATTCAGTAGAGGGAGGTGTTACAGCTACTTTAGATGCCCTTTGGAAATTTCCTGATATTTTTATCAATAAAGCAATCGTTTTACCCATAAAACATGCATTAATTAGTGATGGTGAACTTTCAATTATTTCAGAAGTATTATCTCATCCTCAAGCATTAGCTCAATGTTCAGAATGGTTATCTGAAAATCTTCCAAATGCAATACCTCTTCCAACAAATTCAACTTCAGAAGCTGTCAATATGGTAAAAGGGAGCAAATTTAGAGCAGCTATCGGTTCAAAATCATTGGTTCAAATTGAAGGACTTAAAGAATTAGCTTTTCCCATTAATGACGTGCCTGGTAATTGCACCAGATTTGTTTTATTGAGCAAAGAGTCTGATTCTAATTCAGCTAATATTGCTAGTTTTGCCTTCTCATTACTCTCAAATAGACCTGGTGCTTTACTAAAAGCCATAAATTACATAGCAGATTTTGGATTTAATATGAGTAAAATAGAATCTAGACCATCTAAAAGAGAGTTAGGAGAATATATAATTTACATTGATTTAGAAATAAATAATCAGAATAATATAGGAAATTTTCTTGAATTAAAGAAACATCTAAAGCCACTATGCGAAAACTTTGTAGATTTTGGAAATTATTTTTCTGAAGTTGTTGAACTAGATTAGTTTATCCTCTACATTTATAAACTCCAAACTCCATTAAACCTCTTTTGAATGCCCAATTCATAAGAAGTATAGTTGGAATTTCTCTTATGGACTTTACGATCGCTAAAGGACCAAGAGACAAAATTGTAAAAGGTCTTCGAATGCCTTCAATAATGGAGTCATACCATGAAGGATTTGTATATGAATTCCAATTTTCAGAAATAACTGTTCCTGCACTGTTTTCATTAATTCTTAAAATATTAACGAATGCATTAATGCTAATAAAATTAGGATGTACCCACTGTTCAAGTAATTGTTTAAGAACCAACTTTTCAACAAAAGATGGAGGGTATGCATTGAGATCTCTTGAGTTCCAATCAGCTAATGCTAAATACCCTCCTGGCCTCAAAGTTCTCAATAGTTCATCAGCAAACTTTTTTTTATCATTCATGTGTGCCCCCGCCTCAACACTCCAAACTGCATCAAATGATCCATCTTCAAACTTTAAATCCATGGCATCCATAACTTGAAAATGGCAATTGAGTCCTGATGGAGTTAGTTCTCTTGCTCTTTTTACTTGTGCAGGACTAATTGTAATTCCAGTAACATTAAACCCATAATATTTTGCAAGAATTCTAGAACTTCCTCCTATACCACAACCTACATCAAGTATTCTAGAGCCTTTTGGCAAGTCATCTAAACTACTCCATTTGACTAACTCATGAACAAACTGGACTTTAGCTTTTCTAAAATCAATATTTTTTTTCTCTTTAGGGTAAAACCCTAAATGTATATGCTCTCCCCACAATCTCTCAAGTAATTTATCCTGGGTCCAAGCATCATATGCAGAAGCTACTGTATTAGAAGAAATATATTTTCTAGCATTAATTCTCCAAATAATAAGTAAAAATAAAATGAATAAAATTAGTAAAAAAAAAGGTAATAATGATTCAAACATTTAATTTTCTTTTATTTAACATCTGGAAAACTTTCTTTCAAAGCTGTTCTTGCTGCAAGTTGTTTTCTTGTATGATCAAGCATTTCAAATTCTCTTTGCAAACGAGTATAAGTATTTCTCTCCTCTAAAAGCCTTTGCTGTTCCTCGGCTACAGAACCACCTAAATGAGCTCCTATCCAAAATGATAATTCCATAGGATTTTTAGGCAATTTATTAGGTATATTTTTTTTAGTATTTGTCAATTTACCCGTTAAGTTAATGACATCACTAAGGGCTTCTGTGACTGAGTCTTTTAGAGAATCTAATTTTTTAAGGTTATCAATATTATCATCACTAATCCAACTAACCATAGCGGAACAAAATGGAGTTGAACGGACAATTTCTAAGATTTGAAATCTTTGTTGTCCAAGAGTAATAATATTACTTCTACCATCTTCAGCAGTATGATGTTTTATTATTTGGGCGCAGCATCCAACATTTGCCATGCTTTTATCATTTGGATCCAATTTTATAACTCCGAACATAGAATCAGTCTCTAGGACAGTTTGCAGCATGATTCTGTACCTAGATTCAAAAATATGAAGAGGTAATACCTCTTGAGGGAAAAGGACCACATCTGGCAAAGGGAATAATGGTAATTCCCTTACAGAGAGCTCTCCCATTTAAACCTCAATTACATCCATATATATTAATCAATTGAAGCAGTTTTCGGGATTTCTTAAAGTTTAACTTCTATATCTACTCCACTGGGAAGATCTAACTTCATTAAAGCATCAATAGTTTTTGCTGAAGGACTATAAATATCGATTATTCTTCTATGAGTTCTTGTTTCAAAATGCTCTCTAGAATCTTTATCAACATGGGGTGATCTTAAGACACAATAAATTTTTCTTTTTGTAGGTAAAGGAATTGGACCAATAGCTGAAGCAGAAGTAGTATCAGCAGTTTGAATTATTTTATCGCAAGAAAGGTCTAGCATTCTTCTATCAAATGCTTTAAGTCTGATTCTTATTTTTTGTTGTGCAATTGATGCAGTCATAATTTTAAATTAACTTCTAGTGGAGGGTCATTGTTAATCAATGACCCTAGCCCATTTACCTATCTTAAGTGATTGAGGTTAAATTCTTAAAATTCAAAAATATTATTTGAGAATTTTAGAAACAACTCCAGCTCCAATAGTTCGTCCACCTTCACGAATTGCGAATCGCATACCTTGTTCAATAGCTACGGGACAAATCAATTCTCCAGTCATCTTAATTCTATCGCCAGGCATAACCATTTCTACGTTTGAGCCGTCATCAGAGGTAAATGCTGTGATTTGACCTGTCACGTCAGTTGTTCTAATGTAAAATTGTGGTCTATATCCTGCGAAGAAAGGTGTGTGTCTACCCCCCTCCTCTTTTTTGAGAACATAAACTTCTCCTTCAAACTGAGTATGAGGAGTAATAGACCCTTTCTTAACAAGGACCATTCCTCTTTCAATATCTTCCTTTTGCACACCACGTAAAAGTAAACCAACGTTATCGCCAGCCATACCTTCATCAAGAAGTTTACGGAACATTTCAACTCCAGTAACTGTTGTTACTCTTGTGTCTCTTATTCCAACTATTTCAACTTCCTCTCCAACCTTAACTTTACCTCTCTCAATTCTTCCAGTAGCTACAGTTCCTCTACCAGTAATTGAGAAAACATCCTCAACTGCCATCAAGAATGGTTTATCAACTTCTCTTTCAGGTTCAGGAATGCTAGCATCAACTGCTGTCATTAATTCTTCAATTTTTGATTCCCAGGTAGAATCACCTTCAAGAGCTTTTAGACCAGAAACTTGGATTATAGGAATATCATCTCCAGGAAAGTCATAACTATCTAATAGTTCTCTGATCTCCATTTCAACAAGTTCGATAATTTCTTCATCATCGACCATATCGCACTTGTTTAAAGCTACCACAAGAGCAGGAACTCCAACCTGTTTAGCTAGAAGAATATGCTCTTTTGTTTGTGCCATAGGTCCATCTGTAGCTGCACAAACTAGGATAGCTCCGTCCATTTGAGCGGCACCTGTAATCATGTTTTTTACATAATCAGCATGTCCCGGGCAATCGACATGAGCATAATGTCTGCCTTCAGTTTCATATTCGACATGAGCTGTATTGATAGTAATGCCACGCTCTCTTTCTTCTGGAGCACCATCAATGTCTCCGTAGTCTTGAGCTTGAGCTTGACCTTTTTTTGCTAATACGTTTGTAATAGCGGCAGTAAGTGTTGTTTTTCCATGATCAACATGGCCAATAGTACCTATGTTGACATGTGGTTTGTTCCTTTCGAACTTCTCGCGAGCCATTTTGAATTAAAGAATCGAGGGTTTAAGAGTTTTTTTAGTTTAGAGATCAGGAGTTGCCCTGATTCTTGGAAATGATAGCTTCAGCAACATTACGTGGAACTTCCTCATAATTTGCGAACTCCATCGAAAATATACCCCGACCTTGAGTCATTGATCGGAGTTGAGTGGCATAACCGAACATTTCGGCTAAGGGCACTTTGGCCTGTACCTTAGACAATCCATCATCAACAGACTGTCCTTCTACCTGACCTCTTCTAGAGGAGAGATCACCAATTACAGATCCAAGAAAGTCATCAGGACTTTCGACCTCAACTTTCATCATAGGCTCTAGAAGGACAGGGTTGCATTTTTTAACCCCATCTTTAAAAGCCATAGAACCTGCAATTTTGAAGGCCATTTCAGATGAGTCTACATCGTGGAATGAACCATCGACTAGTGTTACTTTTACATCAATGAGGGGATAACCGGCAAGAACACCAGATTCACAGGTTTCTTTCATACCATTAGATGCGGGTCCAATATACTCTTTCGGTACTGCTCCACCAACGATTTTGTTTACAAATTCAAAACCTTTACCGACTTCAGCAGGTTCCATTTCAATTATTACATGCCCATATTGACCTTTTCCGCCTGTTTGTCTTGCATATTTACCTTCACCTTTGGAACTAGATCTAATGGTCTCTCTATATGACACCTGAGGAGCTCCAATATTAGCTTCAACTTTGAATTCCCTTAGCATTCTGTCAACAAGGATTTCCAGGTGCAACTCACCCATACCAGCGATTACAGTTTGATTTGTCTCGGGATCTGTACTTACCCTAAAGGTTGGATCCTCCTCGGACAGAGCAGTTAAAGCTTTTGACAATTTTTCCATATCACCTTTTGTTTTTGGCTCAACGGCCACAGAGATAACAGGTTCTGGAATAAACAATGTCTCTAGGACTATAGGATCATCTGTATTACATAAAGTGTCACCAGTTGTTGTGTTCTTAAGACCTAATACAGCTCCTAAATCTCCTGCCCTTAATTCATCAACCTCTTCTCTTTCATCAGCTTTTAAAATTACTAATCTTGAGATTCTCTCTTTAGCATCTTTGGTAGAATTCATAACATAACTACCCTTTGAAAGAACACCTGAATACATTCTAACAAAGGTTAATTTGCCATAAGGATCAGACATTACTTTGAAAGCTAATGCACTAAACGGAGCATTATCATCTGAAGGCCTAAAATCTTCTTTACCACTTGGTAAAATACCTTGTATGGGTTTCACATCAACTGGAGCAGGTAGATAATCAACAACAGCATCTAAAACAAGTTGGACACCTTTGTTTTTAAAAGCTGACCCACACAATACAGGAACCAATCCATGCTTTAGAACCCCTTCTCTTATACCTTTTTTAAGTTGTTCTTCAGATAATTCTCCTGTTTCGAGAAATATCTCTATTAACTCTTCATCATTTTCTGCAACACTCTCCATCAACTTATTTCTCCACTCAAAAGCTTCCTCTTTCATTTCAGATGGAATTGGTGCTTCTTCAATATCAGTCCCTAAATCATTTTTATAAAGATATGCTTTGTTGGCAACTAAATCAATAATTCCTGTTAGATCACCCTCAGCTCCAATTGGTAACTGAATTGGGAGTGCATTTGCCTTTAATCGATCTTTAATTTGCTTATTAACCTTCAAGAAATCTGCACCAGTTCTGTCCATTTTGTTAACAAAAACCATTCTTGGTACAGAGTATCTATCTGCTTGACGCCAAACAGTTTCAGATTGAGGCTGAACTCCACCCACCGCACAAAATACAGCGATGACCCCATCTAAAACTCGCATTGATCTTTCCACTTCAATAGTAAAATCAACGTGTCCTGGGGTATCTATAATATTAATTCTGTGATCTTGCCAACTTGTCGATATTGCAGCAGCAGTAATTGTAATTCCTCTTTCTCTTTCTTGAGCCATCCAATCTGTAACTGCAGCACCATCATGTACCTCTCCTATCTTGTGGACTACACCTGAATAAAACAAGATTCTCTCTGTCGTTGTTGTCTTCCCTGCATCAATATGAGCGGCTATACCTATGTTCCTTACTCGTTCTAGGGGAAAGTCGCGTGCCAATTTTAAAGCTCCAAATAAAATAATTTTTGAAAAGTATAGTTCACCCTAAAAGTAAACTTTTATAATAATAAACTACTTAAGTACCTTTTTGACGAAATTAATATCTGTAATGTGCAAAAGCTTTATTAGCTTCAGCCATTTTATGAGTATCTTCTCTTTTTTTAACTGCACTCCCAGTTTCATTTGCTGCATCCATCAACTCACCAGCAAGTTTTTGAGACATACTTTTGCCATTTCTCGCACGTGAAAATGTGACGAGCCATCTTAATGCCATAGCTGTACCTCTCTCTTGGCGAACTTCCATAGGTACTTGATATGTTGCACCACCGACTCTTCTAGCCCTTACCTCAACTAGGGGAGTAGCATTTTTCACGGCTGTTTCAAATAATTCGACTGCATTCCCACCAGTTCTTTCACTTATTAAAGAAAAAGCATCAGACAATATCCTTTGAGCTGTAGATTTTTTACCATGTTTCATCAATCGAGAAATCATCATTGAAGCTAGACGACTATTAAATTGAGGATCTGGAAGAACGGGTCTTTTTACTGCTGCATTACGACGTGACATTTTTTTAAAAAGTACTGTTTACAAATTAATCTTTTGGAGCTTTTGCCCCATACTTAGATCTGGATTGACGTCTATCTTTGACTCCAGCCGTATCTAAAGTTCCTCTTATTATATGATATCTAACTCCAGGTAAATCCTTAACTCTTCCACCCCTAAGTAGTACTACTGAGTGTTCTTGCAAATTATGACCAATTCCAGGGATATAAGCTGTTACTTCGAAACCAGAAGTTAACCTTACCCTTGCAACTTTTCTTAAAGCTGAATTAGGTTTTTTAGGAGTTGATGTATAAACTCTTGTACATACACCTCTTCTTTCAGGGCAAGCTTTTAAAGCAGGAGATTTTGTTTTTCTAGTCAGACGTTTTCTTTCTGAACCAATTAATTGAGAGATGGTGGGCATCTATTATATTTAGATAAAAATAAACATCCTTACATCATAACCTTTTACGAGCACCAACTAAAAGTTTTAATCATATTTTTTTTAAAAATTTTCTGAAATTAAAATTCTTTGGTAAATATTCATTATCTTTAGATTTATTTTCGTATTTATTTTTATAATGAAAATAAATAACTAAATAGAATTAAATAATCTATGGGAGAGAGTATCAAAAGAATCGTTGGGCCATATCAAGATAGTTATTCCCCAAATGGAATAATTGGAGAAAAAGATGCGTGTGGAGTTGGTTTCATAGCAAATGTTAAAGGGATAGAGAGTAATTGGATCCTTAAACAATCCCTTAAGGGACTTAACTGTATGGAGCATAGAGGAGGTTGTGGGGGTGACAGTGACTCAGGAGATGGAGCAGGCATTTTATGTTCAATTCCATGGAAATATTTAGACGAAGAAATGAATCTAAAAAGTCAATATGACTTTAATAGAGGTTTAGGCATGGTTTTTATGCCTAATAAAAAAGAGAAAATTGAAGAATGTAAGTCGATATGTGATCAGGAAGCAGAAAAACTAAAATTCAACAAAACATCTTGGAGAACAGTACCAGTAAATAATGAAATCCTAGGTCCTTTAGCCAAGGCAAATGCTCCATTCATCTGTCAGTGGATTTTGTATATAGATAAAAAAAATCACCAGGATATTGAGAGGCTTTTATTCCAATTAAGAAAAAGAATTGAAAAAAAAATTAGAGAAACATTTAATAACCATGTTGGGGATTGTGAATTTTATTTTGCCTCCCTCAGTTCTCAAACAGTTGTTTATAAAGGTATGGTCCGTTCTGAAATATTATCTGAATTTTATCAAGATCTAAAAGAAGAAAGCTTTAAGGTCTCATTTTCTGTTTATCATCGTAGGTTCAGTACCAATACACTTCCAAAATGGCCTTTAGCCCAGCCAATGAGATTTTTAGGTCATAATGGCGAAATAAATACTCTTTTGGGTAATATTAATTGGGCTAAAGCATTAGAAACGCATATAGATGATTTTTGGGGAGATTTATCTAATGAAATAAAGCCTATTGTAGATTTAAATAAAAGTGATTCATCAAATCTTGATGCAACTCTTGAAATTAATATTCGTTCAGGTCAGCCTATTACTGACTCATTATTAAAACTTGTTCCTGAAGCTTTTAGAGATCAACCAGAACTTGAACAGAGAGAAGATATAAAAGCATTTTATGAATATTTTGCAAGCCTGCAAGAAGCTTGGGATGGTCCTGCACTCCTTGTATTTGCAGATGGAAATTTTGTAGGAGCAACTCTTGATAGAAATGGTCTAAGACCAGCAAGATATTCAATCACAAATGATGGCTTTGTTATAATGGGTTCCGAAACAGGAGTGGTAGATCTTGAAGAGGAAAGAGTCATAGAGAAAGGTCGATTAGGACCAGGGCAAATGTTAGCAGTTGATTTTCATCAAAATAGAATACTGAGAAATTGGGAGGTAAAATCTGAAGCAGCTCAAAGGCATGATTATAAAAATCTCCTAAGTAATAGAACTATAAAAATTAAAAATAATGAATGGGTTAGAGACTGCAAACTAAAAGACCTTGATTTAATACAACAACAAACTGCTTACGGTTTTTCAGCGGAAGATAATGATCTTATCTTAGATTCAATGGCTTCATTAGCTAAAGAGCCTACTTATTGCATGGGCGACGATATCCCATTAGCAGTGCTTTCCTCAAAGCCACATATTCTATATGACTATTTTAAGCAAAGATTTGCGCAAGTTACTAATCCCCCTATTGACCCTTTGAGAGAAAAACTAGTAATGAGTTTAGAGATGCATCTTGGAGAAAGATGTACACCATTTGAAATTAAAGATTCTAAACCTTTTATTCATTTACAGAGTCCAATTCTCAATGAAGAAGAACTCATTTCCATTAAAAAATCAAAAATTAAATCTCAAACAATTTCAAGTTTGTTTGATATTGAGGAAGGTCTTCAAGGCTTAGAGAACCAATTAAATGAAATTTGTAAACTGAGTGAACTTTCTATAAAAGAAGGTTGCTCTTTAATTATTATTTCTGATATAGGAATTAATCCTAAAAAGACTTTTATTCCTCCTTTACTTGCTGTTGGGGCAATTCATCATTATCTTCTAAAAAAAGAAATTAGACTAAAAGCTTCACTAATTATTGAGACAGGTCAATGTTGGAGCACTCATCACTTGGCTTGTTTGATTGGTTATGGTGCAAGCGCAGTTTGCCCTTGGTTGACCTTCGAAGCAGGAAGACATTGGTTAAAACATCCAAAAACGCAAAAACTTATAGATAGCAAAAAAATAAATTCACTATCAATAACTGATGTTCAAGAAAATATTAAAAAAGCTTTGGAAGACGGTCTAAGAAAAATTCTTTCTAAAATAGGTATTTCACTTTTGTCTAGTTACCATGGTGCACAAATTTTTGAAGCCGTAGGCCTTGGTTCTGACTTAATAAAAATTGCTTTTGATGGAACAACAAGCCGAATTGCTGGAATAACATTAAAAGAATTAACTAATGAAACACTTTCAATACATACGAAAGCCTACCCAGAGATCGATTTAAAAAAGTTAGAATTTTTAGGATTTGTACAATTTAGAAATAATGGAGAATATCACTCTAATAATCCTGAGATGTCGAAAGTTTTACATTCGGCTGTAAAACAAGGGCCAGAATATGATCATTTTGAAACTTACAAAAAACTCATCAGTAATAGGCCAACAACATCTTTAAGAGATTTACTAACAATTAGTTCAAAAAGAAAAAGCATTCCATTAGAGGAAGTCGAAAGTGTTGAATCAATTTGCAAAAGGTTTTGCACTGGAGGAATGAGTTTGGGTGCATTGTCAAGAGAAGCACATGAAGTTTTAGCAGTTGCAATGAATAGAATCGGTGGGAAAAGTAATAGTGGAGAAGGGGGAGAAGATCCAGCTCGATTTAATGTTTTAAATGATATCGATGAAAATACTCAATCAGCGACATTGCCATTTATAAAAGGTCTAGAAAATGGAGACACAGCATGCTCAGCTATTAAACAAATAGCATCAGGTAGATTTGGAGTTACGCCTGAGTATCTAAGGAGCGGTAAGCAACTCGAAATTAAAATGGCTCAAGGTGCAAAACCTGGAGAAGGTGGCCAATTGCCCGGTCCAAAAGTTGATTCTTACATTGCAAAACTAAGAAATAGTAAACCAGGAGTAGCCCTTATATCTCCTCCACCTCATCATGATATTTATTCAATTGAAGATTTAGCTCAACTAATCCACGACTTACACCAAGTCCATCCAAAAGCTAAGGTGAGCGTAAAACTTGTTTCTGAAATTGGTATTGGCACTATTGCTGCTGGAGTAAGCAAAGCTAATGCAGATGTAATTCAAATTTCAGGACATGACGGAGGTACAGGAGCTTCACCTCTAAGTTCTATTAAACATGCAGGTTTACCTTGGGAACTAGGTGTCGCTGAGGTTCACAAATCCCTATTAGAAAATAACTTACGTGAAAGAGTAATTTTAAGAACTGATGGAGGTCTTAAAACAGGCTGGGACGTAGTCATTGCAGCTTTACTAGGTGCTGAAGAATACGGATTCGGTTCAGTTGCGATGATTGCGGAAGGATGCATAATGGCTCGGGTTTGTCATACAAACAAGTGTCCTGTTGGAGTTGCTACTCAAAAAGAAGAATTAAGAAAAAGATTTAAAGGTATTCCTGAAAATGTTGTCAACTTTTTCTTGTATATTGCTGAAGAAGTAAGACAAATAATGAGTAGTATCGGTGTTTCTAATATAGAAGAACTAATTGGTAATAAAGAATTTCTTTCTACAAGAAATATCAGCCTTCCAAAAACTTCTAATATTGATCTTTCTTCTTTAACGAATAATGAATCCTCAACCAACGATAGATCATGGTTAAAACATTCAAAAAATCCTCATAGTAATGGTTATGTATTAGAAGACGAGTTTTTGTCGGATGATGAGTCCATAGATGCAATTAAAAATCACAAAAAATTAACTAAAGAAATTGAGATAAAGAATACAGACAGAAGTGTTTGTGCGAAAATATCAGGCGAAATTGCAGAACTACATGGAAACACTGGCTTTAATGGCGAACTCAACTTAAATTTCAAAGGATATGCAGGACAGAGCTTTGGTGCCTTTTTGTTGAAGGGAATGAATGTTCAATTAATCGGAGAAGCTAATGATTATGTTTGTAAAGGAATGAATGGAGGAATACTCACAATAATTCCACCAAAAATAGATAAAATCTCCTCCGAACAAGTCATCCTGGGAAATACTTGCCTTTATGGAGCAACAGGTGGGAAATTATTTGCCTTAGGAAAATCGGGAGAAAGATTTGCAGTAAGAAATAGTGGTGCTACAGCAGTAACAGAGGGAGCAGGTGATCATTGTTGTGAATACATGACTGGTGGGAAAGTAGTCATTCTAGGTTCCACAGGAAGGAATATAGGTGCGGGCATGACTGGTGGAATAGCTTTTATAATCGATGAGAATAATGATTTAAGTAATAAAGTTAATAAGGAAATAGTTAGTATTCATAAAATAACTTCATCAAAACAAGAAGATATCTTATTGGAAATTATTAGAGAATATCGAGCGAAAACAAATAGCTTAAAGGCTGCTAAAATAATTGAAAATTGGTTGCATTTCAAGAGTACTTTCAAATTAATTGTTCCCCCAAGCGAAGAAGAGATGCTTGGCATAAAGAAAATGTAAATGCCTTTCTTTGTAAAAACTGAAATTATAAAAAAAGAATACTTAATTAATAATAATTTAAAACGAAAAATAATTAACGAGCATATTGTTTGGATAAAAAAATTAAAAAAAGAGGGAATTAATATTAAAAGTGGTTTTTTAGTGGATGAGTTAAAGAGGCCAGGTGACGGCGGATTACTCATTCTTGAGATGAATAATTATAAAAATGCACTAAAAATCATTAAGAATGATCCAATGATTAAAAATGATCTAGTTGAATGGAAATTAAATGAGTGGATAGATTCAAATAAATGAAAATAATTATCTTGGATACTTTTCCATAAGTTTTTGAATCTCTTCAGCATGGTAACTGCTACGAGTTAAAGGAGAACTAACTACTTGCATAAAGTCCAAATCTTTTTCCCCGAAAACTTTAAAATAATTAAATTTGGAGGGACTCACAAATCTTTGAACAGGTAAATGATTAGGGCCAGGAGATAAATATTGGCCAATAGTAACAATATCAACGAAATTACTTTTTAAATCCTTAAGAAGACTTAAGACCTCCTCATCTTTTTCCCCTAAACCAAGCATAAAGCCTGACTTTGTATAAACTTTGGGAGAATAGTCTCTGGTTCTTTTAAGTAACTCAAGAGTTCTTTCATATTTCCCCTGAGGTCTTACTTTTTTATATAGAGAAGGCACAGTCTCAATATTATGGTTTAAAACGTTTGGATTTGAATCAAGAACTTTTTCAAGAGATTTCCAGTTGCCACAAAAATCAGGAATTAAAAGCTCAATAGTAGTCTCAGGAGATTTTTTTCTTACTTGATAAACACATTCAAAAAATTGAGATGCACCACCATCCTCAAGATCGTCTCTATTAACTGATGTGATTACAACATGTTTAAGCTTCATTCTATAAACAGCTTCGGCTAGACGATATGGTTCTGTTGGATCTAATTCTCTTTTAGATCTATCAAAATCAATATCACAATATGGACATGCCCTAGTACAGCCAGGACCCATTATGAGGAAAGTGGCAGTTCCACTAGCAAAACATTCTCCAATATTTGGACAGCTTGCTTCTTGACATACAGTATTGAGATTTAAATCATTTAATAAATTTGCAGTATTCCCAATTCTCTCAACTTGAGGAGCTTTTACTCTTAACCAATCAGGTTTTGAAATTAAACTATTGGAGTTATTAGTCAAATTAATTGTATATGGCCTACAATCTTATTTTACTAAAAACAATTTGAGTTAACTATTAATAATTTAAAAATGTAGTCTATTCAATAGAAGTCGAAAAATAAATGCACCTTACCTGTTCATCGATAATTTAAAAATCCTAATTCAAGTTGCTACTTACTCAATATTTTGTTTCATCAACCTAAATTAGAACAGTATTTAGTACGTTATTTTTAATACAGATAAAATAACATTTTAATTACATATTAATGCAATAAAAAAACTATATAATTGATATTTTTTGTACTAAAAAGTGTTTTTTTATTTATTTATTGATACAGTAAAAAATATATGTAATAAAACATTGACTTTTAAATTTAAAAGAAAACGTCTTTTACTATCTGAAAAATATAAAAGCTCTAAAGCAATAGGTTATGCTAGAGCTACTCATAATGAATATGAATATTTAGAAGATCAGATAAAAATTTTAAAGGAAGAGGGTTGCAGTTTAGTTTTCTCTGAATTTATAAGTTTAGATGAAGAAATCAAACCCCAACTCAATCAAGCTATAAATTGCTTATCAAAAGGCGATCAATTAATAATAACTCAGCTTGATCGAGCATTTAAAAATAAAAAAGAATGTTTAAGGACAATAAATAAACTTATTAAAAAGGATATTAAATTGCGAACTTTGACTGGTTTTTTTGCGGCTAATGAATCCTCTAAGGCAAATTCTTCAATTTTTAAGATTTTATATGAATTAGATAATTTAGAAGACAAAAGTTTAGATGAAAGAAAAAAAGAACAACTATTACGCAGAAAATTATCTGGAAATAATCTGGGAGGGAGGCCCAAAATCAGTCCTTTAAAAGAATCTTTAGTAATCAGATTGCGTAATGAGGGATATTCATACCGATCAATTAGATCACAAACTGGAATTGCATTGTCAACAATAAGGAGAGTGATTTTGGATGGAGAATTAACATAAAATGAGGAAGAAAGAAATTGAAAATTTAATTAAAGAAAATTTTAAAGATACAGCATTGCGTATTTATGAATTAGATAATGAAGATAGAAAAAGTTTGTTAGCAGAATATAGAGAATGGATTATGAATGATTTAGATTCTGAAGAGGTAATGATGTTACCTTATGAAGCCTATACTGATAAGCTTGATTCTAATTATTTCGACGATTTACTTTAGTCCTTAATAGTATATCTCTTATTAAATTCATATACTTCTTTGGCTATTAATGGTAAGAAAAAAGTATCTTTGGAATATTTTTCTCCATTACAAAAAACAACTAATAAAGTGTGCAGAGATTGACTATTAGTCCACCAAGCTGAATCATGTCTAACTTCAGACATTAATCCTGCTTTACTCCAAAGACTAATACTTTCTGGTAATCCTTCACCTAAAAAACCATCTATTTGATTAATAGAATCGTTTTTAAGAGCAAATTTATTTAAATTTCTTTTTAAAAAACTTCGTAAATTTAAGTCATTTTTTTGATAATCAATATGAATCATAATTTCCTCCAAAATCCTTGCAGCCGAATCAGAATTCATAGCGTTTCTATTTTTATTTTCATGTCCATAAAATTCTTTTTCACGGCCAAATGGTCCATCATCCCAGGTCTTCTGGCAGCAATTTATACCACTCAATTCTTCCCAATGTAAATCATGTAGCCAATCGTTTATAATATTTCTTTGATATTTCCAATTTTCCCATAATTCGCCTTCAATACAAGGTCCACTTGTTGTTCCAGTAAGTAAATCAATTAAGAAGCTTGTTGCGTTATTACTTGAGAAAGACAACATTTTCCTTACAGCATCACTAAGTTCATGTGATAATAATAAACTTCCTTTTTTAATCCAATAATATGCAGCAAGGCCATAAACCAACTTGACTATGCTGGCAGGGTAAACGATTTTTTTATTATTAATACCAGTTCCAAAACCTTTAAATACACTTTTTTTTTCACTTTTATAATTAATCCAAGTTATGGCAATATCTTCTCTTGAAAAATCTTTATTATAAGAGCATGCTTTCCTTAAAATATCATTTAAGGCTAGATCCATCTCTTTACTTAAATAGTAAAAGGACATTGTATGGAAAATTATAAAAATCCTATCTCACTATTTAAACAAACTAATTTTTCAAAAACTATTTGGTGGAAATTAAAAGTTAATATTTCTGGATATCAAAATGAAACAGAAAATAAATTAGTGACTGAAATATTTAAAAATAGAATTTTTAGGCTACTTTATCCAAATATTTATCAACATAAACATAAATTTTCAAGAATTCTAGTCCAACTATATGAAGATGGTTACGTCTGTTGGATAAATGTAGATGGATTGATTATTGAGAAATACGAATTAAGAAAAACTGAGAGTTTCAGAAATGAACACTTTTTAATAAAAGATAAAAGTACCTCAATTTTAAAATGGATCAAGAATCAAGCTGAATTAACTAATGAATACCTTTGGGGAGGCACATTAGGACCCAATTTTGATTGTTCCGGGTTAATTCAGACTGCTTTTTTAAAGCATGGTATTCATATACCTCGAGACTCTTATCAAATAAAAAGTTTTTGTAAACATCTTTTTTATTTCAAAGAGTCTTATGCGGCTCTACATCCTGGCGATCTTTTATTTTTTGGAAATGGAGACAAATGTGATCATATTGGAATCTACAAAGGAGACGGATTGTATTACCATAGCTCTGGAAAAGATTTTGGCAGAAATGGAATAGGATTAGATACCCTAAAACAGGGTAACGATAAAATCTCTTTGCATTATAAATCCAAACTTATTTCTGCAGGAAGAGTAGTTAGAAATTATAGATGGGACAGAACCGTACGTTAGTAAGTAAAGCTCACCGTTTAATTTAAAATTAAATTTAAAATATTGCTTATTCTTTTATTTAAGAATTAACCCGCAGTCCAAATATTTTTAATAATAGGCATTATGGTATCTAAGTGTAATGTCCCAACAAGTAGCCAAGCAAAAACAGCTCCACCACAGCCTCCTAACCAAAATCCACTTGTAAAATCTGCCCAACCAGCTCTTGTAAATAAGTCCTTTGGTGGATTATTAACAGTCGCATCTGGAGGTTGAACATTAGGTGCTTTACCGGGAGCATTATATAGAACTAAAAGTGCTGTCATAATATGAACAGCTCCAATAGCAGCAAGAAGTCCAGCTGTTATGGCAAATTCAGAATTTCTTAATGGGCCAGTCATAGTGAAAGGACCGTATAGAAGATATCCAAAAGCTGCTCCAGTTTCTAATCCTCTAAAATTAGGAGAAATACCCTCTCTGTAAAAAGGCAAATTATTTATAAAGGCTTTTGTAAAATAGCCACTATTAACTGGGGTAGCTAAATTACCAACACATGGATCAGCAACTGTTTTGACTGCCCATTGTTCTGCAACACCAATATCATTTGGTTGTACAGAATTATCTATGTATTTCTCATCAAACTTAATTGAACTTGTTGATTCTGAGAATGATTTTTGAAAGTCGCTCATTTTTTTAATAGTTTAGTGTTTAATAATTTATTCAGTTGCTGTAATAAATCTTCCGATCAATACGATAAAAACAGCAGGCATTGCTATACCAATTAATGGAACAAAAATTGAGGGTAAGAGACTTGGTAAATCAGATGGCATAATTCTTTAAACATCTTTAAACACTTTAGTATTTATCTGCGAAATAGTGTTAATTTTATTACTGGATGATATAAAAATTATTAACTTTTTACATGTTAAATTTTTTCACAATTGTACTTATTATTTTTATAGCAATATTACTTCTAGTTTTAAAAAAAAGAAACTTAAGAAAGTTAGTAAATAAAGGAGATTTATATTCTATTAAATTAAAAGAAAAAAGAAAAAATAATAATAAATTTCTATCTAATAAAAATAGTTATTTATACAATCCCAAAGAAAAAAAGTACTCACTATATTATAAAAATTCTCAAAGAAATAAAATGTTTAGTCTTTTTAAGGGCAATACAGAAGATAAATTAAAAGCATTAAAAATTGCGGAGGAATTGGCTGATAAATCAACATTACCAATTTTACGAAAAGGTTTAAGAGATATTTCTCCTGAAGTGATTGAAATTTCAGCTTTATTAATAAGAAAATTTAAGTAAAAATTCAATTTTGATTGGTACTACTTATTGACCTAATTCTGTAAATTGGACGACTTTGACTTTCATGATATGTCCTAATTAAAAGTTCGCTCAATAATCCAAAGCTAAATAATTGAACCCCAGCAATTCCTAATATTAACGAAAACATTAGCAACGGTCGATTTCCAATTTCCTCACCCATTATTTTTAAAACTATCAAATACGCACTCATTGCAAGGCTAATGAAAATGCTAATAATTCCAACAAAACCAAATCCATACATTGGTCTTGTTAAAAATTTAGTCATAAACCAAACAGTTAGTAAATCCATTAAAACTCTAAAAGTTCTATCGATTCCATATTTACTAGATCCATATTGCCTGCTTCTATGATTGACTTTAATTTCTTTGATTCTTGCACCTTCAATATTTGCTAAAACGGGCAGAAACCTGTGAAGTTCACCATACAACTTAATATCATCTATTATTTCTTTCTTAAAAGCTTTTAATGAGCATCCATAGTCATGCAACTTCAAACCTGTTACCTGAGCTATTAATTTATTCGCTATTTTTGATGGTATCTTTCTATTAATTAATTTATCTTTCCTATCAAACCTCCACCCACAAATCAAATCATAACCATTATTAATTTCTGAAATTAATGTAGGAATATCATTTGGATCATTCTGTAAATCACCATCCAAAGTAATAATGATATCGCCTTTAGAATAATCAAAGCCAGCTGACATTGCTGCAGTTTGCCCATAATTTTTGCGAAGGGAAATAACTGACAATTCTTTAATTCTGAGAGTTAGTTGTTTTAATACTTCATGAGTATTGTCTTTAGAACCATCATTTACAACAATCAATTCAAAATTAAATTTATGAAATGACATTACATTTATAACTTCATCCAATAAAAGACCAATACTCTCACTTTCATTGAAAACAGGGACGATAATAGAAATTAATTGTTTTATATCTGACATTTATATTTAATAATAATTATATAATTTTAACTTAATTTAGAACACTAAAATTAAACAAAAAAAAATCACCACAAAAGTGGTGATTTAAATTATTTAAGGAAAATTTAACCAAACTTACCTGAAGTTGACGCGATAACAAATGCACCGAATGTAAGTATGTTTCCAATCGTAAAATGTGCTAGTCCAACTAATCTAGCTTGAACAATTGAAAGTGCAACTGGTTTATCTCTCCAGCCAACAAGGTTAGCTATTGGAGTACGCTGATGTGCCCAAACTAATGTTTCAATTAATTCTTGCCAGTAACCGCGCCATGAAATTAGGAACATGAAACCAGTAGCCCAAACTAAATGTCCGAATAGGAACATCCAAGCCCAAGGAGATAGAGAATTTACACCAAATGGGTTATATCCATTAATAAGTTGAGCAGAATTTAACCAGAGATAATCTCTGAACCAACCCATTAGATAAGTTCCTGATTCATTAAATTGTGCTACATTACCCTGCCAAATTGCTAGGTGTTTCCAATGCCAGTAGAAAGTTACCCATGCTAGTAAATTTAATGCCCAGAACATAGCTAAGTACATAGCGTCCCAAGATGAACTATCACAAGTACCTCCACGTCCAGGACCATCGCAAGGGAATGCATAACCTAAATCTTTCTTATCAGGAATTAATTTTGTTCCTCTAGCGTCAAGTGCACCTTTGATAAGGATTAATGCAGTTGTATGAAGACCTAATGCAATAGCATGGTGAACTAAGAAATCTGCAGGACCGATAGGTAAGAAAGCACTTAATGCATCTTGTCTATTGATAAGATCCATCCAGTAATGATTACCTGGTAATGAATTAGCTGCAAGACTTGCTGAGCTTGTAGGATCAGATAATAAAGCGTTAAAGCCGTACATCATCTTACCTTGAGCGGCTTGAACGAATTGAGCAAATACTGGCTCAATTAGAATTTGCTTTTCAGGATTACCAAAAGCTACAACGACATCGTTATGAACATAAATTCCAAGAGTATGGAATCCTAGCAACATTGTTACCCAGCTAAGGTGACTTATCAAAGCTTCCTTTGTTCCAAGAACTCTTGCTAATACATTATCTTTATTTAATTCAGGATCATAATCTCTTACAAAGAAAATGGCTCCGTGTGCAAACGCACCAACCATCAAGAACATTGCTATGTACTGATGATGACTATATAAAGCAGATTGTGTAGTGTAGTCCCTGGCAATAAAAGCGTAAGAGGGAAGTGCACCCATATGTTGTGCCACGAGAGAGGTTGCCACACCAAGTGATGCTAATGCTAGTCCAAGTTGGAAATGTAATGAATTATTTACAGTTTCATATATTCCATCGTGATTAATTCCGAAACTACCTTTATGCGGATCATTAGGGTGTCTTGTATTATGAGCTTCTGTAATTTCTTTGAGGCTATGACCAATACCAAAGGTATTTCTATACATATGACCAGCAATTACAAAAACTGTTCCAATCGCAATATGATGATGCGCAATATCAGTAAGCCATAATGCTTCACTTTGAGGATGAATACCACCTAAGAAAGTAAAGATTGCTGTACCAGCTCCCTCAGCTGTTCCAAATACTTGATCTAGAGAATCAGGATTTTGAGCATATGCTCCCCAGTTTAAAGTAAAGAAAGGAGCTAGTCCTGCAGGGTGTGGAAGTACTGTTAACCAGTTATCCCAACCTACATGCTGTCCTCTTGATTCAGGTATAGCAACGTGAACCAAATGACCTGTCCAAGCGATACTACTAAAACCAAATAACACAGCTAAATGGTGATTTAATCTTGACTCTGCATTTTTAAACCAAGCTAGAGAGGGCCTGAATTTTGGTTGTAAGTGTAACCAACCTGCAAATAGAGTCCAACAAGCCAAAATACTCATGAATATTGAAGCTTGGAAGAGTTGCTCATTAGTTCTCATTCCAATTGTGTACCACCAATGGTAAAGACCTGAGTAAGCTATGTTTACTGGACCACTAGCTCCAGCTTGTGTCATTGCTTCTGTAATACCAGATCCAAAATGTGGATCCCAAATAGCATGAGCAATAGGACGAACGTGAGTTGGATCAAGTACAAACTGCTCGAAGTTACCTTGCCAAGCAATATGAAATAAATTACCAGCTACCCAGAGGGCGATTATTGCTAGATGACCAAAATGTGTAGAGAAAAGCTTCTGATACAGCTTTTCTTCGGTCATACCATCATGACTTTCAAAGTCATGAGCGGTAGCTATTCCGTACCATATTCGTCGGGTTGTGGGGTCCTGAGCTAGACCCTGGTTAAATGATGGAAATTTTGTTGCCATTGAATTAAAAAGGTGAAGTTCAGGTTATTAGCCCAGCCCGAAAAGGCGAGCATGGAAGAAGGCCCATGTGGTAGCAATACCACCTACAAGGAAGTGTGTAACACCTACTGCACGTCCCTGAGTAATAGATAGAGCTCTAGGTTGAATGGTTGGTGCAACCTTTAGTTTATTGTGTGCCCAAACAATTGATTCGAACAATTCTTGCCAATATCCTCTTCCGCTGAAGAGGAACATTAAACTGAACGCCCATATAAAGTGAGCTCCTAAGAACATCAAACCGTACATGCTTATTGATTGACCATAGCTTGTTAATACTTGAGAAGCTTGAGCCCAGAGGAAATCTCTTAACCAACCATTGATAGTAATAGCACTTTGTGCGAAATTACCACCAGTGAGTCCCCAAACATCACTCTGCATTTTCCAAGAGAAGTGGAAAATAACTATTGATAAACAGTTATACATCCAGAAGAGAGCCAAGAAAACGTGATCCCATGAAGAAACTTGACATGTACCACCTCTTCCAGGACCATCACAAGGGAATCTAAATCCTAAAGAAGCTTTATCAGGGATCAACCTTGAACTTCTTGCATAAAGTACTCCTTTGAGAAGTATCAAAACAGTTACATGGATTTGGAAAGCATGAATATGATGAATCATTAAATCAGCTGTCCCTAATGGAATTGGCGCTATAGCTACCTTGCCACCAACTTCTACTAAACTTCCATTAAAAACTTCACTTAAAGCTTTGTGAGGTAAAGCTTCTGCAGTTCCTGCTAAAAGAGAAGTTCCAACAGCAGATGCTTGAATACTCTGTACCCATTGAGCAAAGATTGGCTGAAGTTGGATTGCAGAATCACTAAACATATCTTGGGGTCTACCCAAAGCTCTCATAGTATCGTTATGAATATAGAGTCCAAAACTATGGAATCCTAACCACATACATACCCAGTTCAAGTGGCTAATTAGCGCGTCGCGAGCTTTTAGAATTCTGTCTAATACATTATCAATATGTTTTGCTGGATCGTAATCTCTAACCATTGCAATTCCAGCATGTGCACCTGCTCCTACTATGAACAATCCACCTATCCACATGTGATGGGTAAATAATCCAAGAACTGTCATGTAGTCAGTAGCTATATAAGGATATGGAGGCATCGCATACATGTGATGAGATACAAGTATGCTTATTGATCCAAGCATCGCAAGGTTTACTGATAGCTGAGCATGTCTACTTTCTGCCATGAACTCAAAAAGACCTTGATGACCTTTAGGCGCAGGGAATAATATTGGGTCTCCTTGTTGTGAATCTAATATTTCTTTCATACTATGACCAATACCGTAATTGGTTCTGTACATATGACCACCGATTATTGCTATTACACCAAAAGCTAAATGATGATGTGAAACATCAGTCATCCACAAGCTTCCTGTCACAGGGTTAAGTCCACCTTTGAAAGTAAGGAAGTCTGAGAAAGCTAACCAATTTAAACTAAAGAAATTACCTGTACCACTTGCTAATCCTGGAAATATCTGACCGATAATTTGTGGATCGCAGAGTTGATGCGGCATAGGCATATCTGCAATAGTTGCTATTTCTTTTCCATTAATAACTAAAGGAGAGCCTGCATCAATTGCATCTAAGATAGCTGCAGTAGGAGCTCCGATATGAATACAATGGCCAGCCCACGCTAAAGATCCTAGTCCTACTAAACCAGCAATATGGTGGTTAAGCATAGACTCAATATCTTGGAACCACTCCATTTTTGGAGCTGCTTTATGATAATGAAAAATTCCAGCATGCAGCATAAGTGCAGCCATTACTACAGCACCTATTGCTAAAGCCATCAGTTCACTCTCATTAGTGATTCCCCATGCTCGCCACATGTGGAAAATTCCTGAACTAATTTGAATACCGTTGTAGTTAGCACCAAGGTCAGCATTAAGCATTTCTTGACCAACGATTGCCCATACTTGCTGAGCTCCGGGTTTGACATGAGTTGGATCAGCTAACCAACCTGAGTAATTAGAAAATCTTGCTCCATGGAAAAATGCAGCACTCATCCATATAAAAATGACTGCAAGATGTCCAAAATGAGCTGAAAAGATTTTTCTTGTTGCTTCTTCAGCATCGCCTGTATGCACGTCGAAATCATGTGCATCAGCATGCAAATTCCAAATCCAAGTTGTAGTTTTTGGACCTTTAGATAATTTACTTGACCAGAAACCTGGCTTATCTAATTTGGCAAAATCAATAGGTCTTGGATCGGCCTTGACAGGATCTTCCAAAACTTTTTTGTTTTTTTCTCCACTTTCTGGTGGGCTGATGGTCATCTAGCACCTCGAAAATAATTGACATTAAAGCCGATTGATCGGATCTTGAACCTATTTTTAATGATAATGTTCAAGAAAACGAATCCCTCGGGACTTTAGATATTCGTTTCAAAAATAATAAGGCAAAGATTCTTTCGTTATGCATTAACGTAACAAATGTTCTAATGATTGTTACTATATGAATATTTTGTTAAATTCTAGTCTGTGACTAAATTATGAGTATTTTTACTCAAAATTTATATAAATTTCTTAAATTTTTTTTTATATTTCAGAGAGATTTTTTTAAAATCCAGCGACAGGATATAATTTCAAAGTTACTATAAATAGTTTCTAATTTGAAAGGCATTGCGATAGGTCTATCTAATAATTCAAAAGAAATTTTAAAAAGGCTTAAAAAAACCGAATTTGTCAAAGACATATATATTGCAGGTTCTTCAAAAGAGGATGGAAAGGAAAATGAACTTATTCAAGTACAAAAACCTAGAGAAATCTTACTAAAAAAATGGCCGGAGATAGATTTAATAATTTTTATAGGCTCAATTGCTGCATCAATACGCATAATAAATTCATTTTTAACCTCTAAAGATCAAGATCCAGGAGTAATAGTTATAGATAAAAAATGTTCCAAGATAGTTCCTTTAATTGGCTTACATCAGTCAAATGCGCAAAATATTGCATATCAAATTGCTAATTTACTTGGTGGCGAAGTTATAGAAACTAATAATTCCAATGATCAAAGCTTTTTAAATCTTGATGCATTTGGGAATCAATGGGGTTGGGAAAGATCTGGCAAAATAAAGGATTGGTCAAAACTAGTAATTAAACAAGCTCAGAACGAAGAAATATTTTGCAAACAATTGTCTGGTAATAGCTTATGGAAAAATTCAGAATCAGGGAAGATTATTAATCAAATTAATGAAAAAGAAATTGAAAAACCAGATTCAACATTTCATGTGAGTATATTCGAAAATCATGAAACAACTTGGCACCCCCCCGTATTATGGATTGGCATTGGATGTGAAAGAAATATAAGTAAAGAATTAATAGCAAATTCTTTAAATAATTTTTTGGAGTCAAGAAATTTATCACAGCAATCAATTGCGGGATTTGCAACTATTGATATTAAAAAAGATGAGAAAGGAATTTTAGAACTTTCTGAAGAAAAAAATCTGCCTATAAAGTTTTTTAGTAAAGAAGATCTTTCAACAATAATTGTTCCAAATCCATCAAATGTCGTGCAAAAGGAAATTGGCACCCCTTCTGTAGCGGAAGCCTCTAGCTTACTAGCAGCAGGAGAAGAATCAAAATTATTAGAAGAAAAAAGAATTTTTAAAAATCAATCTGGGGCAGTAACTATCGCTGTAGCAGAATCAAAAAATCAATTTAATCCAACCCATGGCGAAATACATATTATTGGAAGTGGTCCTGGTGATATCTCCTTCCTAACCAGTAATGCAAAAAAAGCACTTTCAAGATGTACTGTTTGGATCGGATACAAAATGTATTTAGATTTAATTAAATCCTTAAAAAGGAGTGACCAAGTTTTAATTGAAAGTAAACTTACTGAAGAAAAAGAGAGATGCATTAAAGCAATTAAACTAGCTGAGGAAGGAATAAAAGTGGCTTTAATTTCTTCAGGTGAATCTGGATTTTATGGCATGGCAGGTTTACTTTTAGAATTACTTCAAAAAATCAAAAAAGAATATAGACCTTACTATGAAGTACATCCAGGTATAAGTAGTGTTCAATTAGCGGCTGCGATTAGTGGAGCACCACTAATGAATGACTTTTGTTCAGTAAGCTTAAGCGATAAATTAACTCCATGGTCTTTAATAAAAAAAAGAATTGAAGGAGCTCTTGTGGGTGACTTTGTAATAGCTTTATTTAATCCTCAATCCATTGAAAGAAATTGGCAGCTAAAAAGTGTAATAGATATATGTTTACAAACTAGGCATGGGGATACTCCAGTTTTAATAGCTAGACAAGTAGGGAGAGAAAATCAAACCAATAAATTTTTTACTTTAAACACAATTCCTTTTAAAGAGATTGATATGTTATCAATAATAATTATTGGCAATTCTCAAACCACATTAATAGATGAAATATTTCTTACTCCAAGAGGATATTTACAAGATTAAGTTTAGGTAATAAATAAATTATCCATAGAATTTTTTTTGCTTTTTTTTAATAAGAATACTAGTCTTTTATAAAGGATTAAGAAAATACATTGAAAAATATTGGTTTAATTTTATTTGATATAGATGGTGTAATACGAAGCGTAGAGAATAGTTATAGACTTTCATTAAAAAAAACAGTCTACAAATTTACCGGATGGGAGCCAAGTTATATAGATATTGATAATGCCAAAAATGAAGGAATTTGGAATAATGACTGGGATTTAAGTTTAGAATTTATAAAAAGATTTAAAAAAAAAGGTAATTTTAACATTGAAATACCCTCAAGAGAGGACATAGTTAAATGTTTTGAAGAATTCTACTTTGGAGGAGATCCAAATGAAGATAGCAAATATTGGTCTGGATTAATAACAAATGAAGATTTATTAGTTGATAAAAAGTTTTTTGATTTATTAGAAAGCAATGGAATAATTTGGGGTTTTGTAAGTGGCGCAGAGTCTGCCTCGGCAAAATTTGTTTTAGAAAAAAGACTTGGACTAAAATCACCACCATTAATATCTATGGGAGATGCGCCGGACAAGCCTGATCCAAAAGGCTTTATTAACTTATCCAAAAAACTTCTTGGAGATAAACTTGGCTCATCAAATATTCCCATTGGATATGTAGGAGATACTATTGCAGATATAAATACAGTTATGAACGCTAAAAAAGAAATACCATCTCAGAAATTCATAAGTATTGGAATAGCTCCTCCTCATTTACATTCAAAGTCCCGATTAAATGAACGTAATTCATACGAAAAAAATCTAAAAGATGCAGGTGCTGACTTAATTTTAAATTCTATTAATGATCTAAAGTCTATTAACCTTAACCTATTATAAAAAAATACAACTTATAAGATATTTCCTAATTAAGTACGGAGAGGGAGGGATTCGAACCCTCGACAAAAGTTACCTCCTGTAACTCCTTAGCAGGGAGCCGCTTTCAACCACTCAGCCACCTCTCCAGTTCTTATACATTATCAATTTTTATGCAAACATTCAAAATTTTTTATTTAATCGCAATGTCTAATCAACTTGAACTTTCGGTAATCTATTTTTAAAAGAACAAAGAATTTCCCAAGGAATAGTATTAGATTTTCTTGCCCATTCAAGAGGAGAAATTGTTTTATCTCCATCAGATCCTAGTAATACCACGGTACTACCAACTTTAATTTCATTCGAATCTGTTATGTCTACCATCATTTGATCCATAGTTATAGATCCAACTTGAGGATAAAATTTATTATTATGGATAACGTTTATCTTGCCTGAAAGATTTCTTGGTACACCATCTGCATATCCAATACTTAATACAGCTAAATTAGTTTTTCTATGACTTACAAATTTGCCTCCATAACTTACACTTACACCTTTATCAATAGTTCTTATAAAAGCTACTTTGACCTTCAAAGATAAAGCTGGTTTAAGCAATAAATTTTTATTTAATTTTGAAAAAGGTTTATATCCATACATAGATAATCCAATACGTACCATATGAAAATGGAAATTTTTATCAAGAAGCATTGCCGCTGAATTAGCCAAATGAATCTTGATATTTTTATTTCTATCAACATTAATTTGCTTTAATAATTCCTGAAACTTCTGCCTTTGTATTTGTGTAATACTTTTTGGATCTAATGAGTTGAGTTCATCTGCAGATGATAAATGACTATATATTCCCTCAATAGAAATATTGTCAAAAGATTTGATGTTTTCAAATTGCTCAACAAATTTATTGTATTCAAATCCTAATCTTGACATTCCCGTATCAACTTTAAGATGTAAAAGAAATTTCAATCCAAAGTGCTTACCAATGTTATTGCAAATTAAACATTCTCTTATACTACTGATAGTTGGCATAAGATCATTTTCAAAACATATAATAAGATCCCTTTTCGTATAAAGATTTCCGAGGATAAGTATTGGTTTTTTAAATCCAGAAGAACGAAGCTTAATGCCTTCATTTAATGTGGCAACACCTAATTGAGATGCTCCACCTTTGATAGCATACTCTGATACTAATTTCGCATCATGTCCATATCCATCAGCTTTAACGACTGCCATAAATTGACAATTTTTACTTAATTTTGATCTTAACTGTCTAACGTTTGTTTCTATTGCTTTACCTTTAACTTCAATCCATGCTCTTTGTTTTAAATCTACATCTTTTTCAAAATTTGGAAATTTGTCAAAATTAAATACCTGATTTGTTTGCCTATTTTGCATTAAATTTGCACAAATATATGCGCTTATTGAAATATACAGTTAGCATGACATGTAAATTGAATTTTGGCATGGGCCAGACTCTAGTTTTAAATGCATCTTATGAACCTTTAAACATCACTTCCTGGCGAAGAGCAGTAATTTTGATGATTAAAGGTAAAGCAGAAAGCTTAGAGGAAGATAAAACATATTCAATTCATAGCGGGAAAAAGTTGCCGACAGTTATAAGACTTCGTTACTACGTCAAAGTTCCTTTTAGAGAGGTTTCTTTAACAAGAAAAAATATTCTTCTGAGAGATAATAATTCTTGCCAATACTGTAATTATAGGGGTAGTGACCTATCAATAGATCATGTTTTACCGAGAAGCAGAGGTGGAACAGATAACTGGGAAAATGTTACTACAGCATGTCTCAGATGTAATGTACAAAAAGGTAATCGAACCCCCGAAGAGGCGAATATGCCCTTAAAACGTCGTCCTTATCGTCCATTAAGTAATCTAAATTTTGAAGCTACAAGACAAATTGACTCTGGCAAGCATAAAGAATGGAGTAAATACGTAATAGGGGTTGTAATCTAATAAAAAAATCTTAATTTACTTCTTTATTAAAATCTTCCATCATTCTTTTTTGTTCTTGCGCTATGCATGCATTAATCACTTCTTCTAATTGACCAGCAAGAATTGGCTCAAGAGAAAAATTGGAACCTAATCTATGATCAGTTGTCCTATTATCTTTAAAATTATAAGTTCTGATTTTTTCACTTCTATCGCCTGTTCCAACCTGGGAAAGCCTTTGTGATCTTTCTTTTGCATTGGCTTCTTTTAATTGAATTTCATACAATTTAGCTCTTAAAATTTCCATTGCTCGTTCGCGATTTTGCAATTGTGATCTCTCTTGAGTACAAAAAACTCTTATTCCTGTAGGCTTGTGAAGAAGATCAATAGCTGTCTCTACCTTATTAACATTTTGTCCCCCTGCACCTCCTGATCTTGCTGTTCCAACCTCTAGATCTGTTGGATCAATTTTAACCTCAACAGGATCAGCCTCAGGCATAACGGCAACTGTAGCAGTAGAGGTGTGAACTCTACCTTGAGATTCAGTAGCTGGAACTCTTTGGACTCTATGTACACCAGCCTCAAATTTAAGTTGACTATATACAGAATCTCCCTTAACGGAGATAACTAACTCCTTAAATCCACCCATATCTGACTCGGAAGCACTAACAGGTTTTACAGACCATCCAATTTTTTGTCCATATCTTTCATACATTCTTGCTAAATCACCCGCCCAGATACAAGCCTCGTTACCTCCAGCACCGGCTCTGATTTCTAACATTACACTTCTTTCATCTCTTGGGTCTTTTGGCAATAAGGCGATTGTGGTTTTTTGAATCAGTTCACTCTTAGATTCCTCTAGAGTTATTAACTCCTCATTTATCAAAGATTCCATTTCTTTATCATTTCTAGTCTCTTTTAGTAGATTTTTTGAATCTTCGATTTCTTTATCAGTATCAAGCAACTTATTAAAATCAATCACCAAAGGTTCCAATTTTGATCTTTCTCTTGCTATTGATTCTAATTTTTTTGGATCATTAGCAATATCAGGATCTGCAAGTTGCACTTCCAAATTTTCAAAACTTTCTGAAGCAGTTTTCAACCTTGCAATTAATGTTGAGTATTCCAATTGAAATTGTGCTTAATTTTGAAAATTCTATTTTTTAGAATCTTTTTCTTCTTTTTGATCTTTTGATGTGGCTGAATTAGCTGAACCCATTCCATATTTTTTCATAAACCTATCAACCCTACCTTCTGTATCAAGAATCTTTTGAGTTCCAGTGAAGAAGGGATGATTACCACTCCAAACATCAACATGTAATTCAGGCTGCGTGGAGCCAGTAGTCATTACAACTTCTCCATTACAAATAACTTTTGCATCTGGATACCATTTTGGGTGTATTTCTGATTTTGGCATAATTTAAATTCCTTTAACGTTTAGAGAATTGAGGAGCTTTTCTTGCTTTTTTAAGACCATATTTTCTTCTTTCCTTAGCCCTAGGATCTCTACTGAGATGGCCTTCCGTTTTTAGAGGTTTCCTATTGTCAGGAGATAATTCGCAAAGTGCTCGAGCTGCACCTTGCTTTATAGCATCTGCTTGACCAGTCAATCCACCACCAAAAACATTTACCAAAATATCATAAGAATTTTCAAGGCCTAATGTTTGCAAAGGTGCTTTTATTGAATTTAAGTGCAGAGGATTAAAGTTTAAGTAATCATCTCCAGCACGACCATTAATTTTTATTAGTCCATTTCCTGGAATCAAGCGAACTCTAGCTACTGAAGTTTTTCTTCTTCCAGTTCCCCAATACACAGCTTTGTTTTTTATTTGACTATTCATTTTGATAAATTAACTATTTAATAATACAGGATTCTGAGCAGCATGAGGATGATCAGAACCTTTATAAACTTTTAGTTTTTTAAATTGCTGTCTTCCTAAAGAGTTATGAGGCAGCATGCCCTTAACAGCTTGCTCAATGATTCTTTCAGGAATTCTTTCTTGTAAAGACTCAAATTTTTCAGTTTTCATTCCTCCTGGTCTTCCAGAATGTCTCCTGTACAATTTTTGTGATGCTTTTTTACCTGTTACCTCAACTTTCTCGGCATTTACTACAATGACAAAATCTCCAGTATCTAGATGAGGTGTGAATGTTGGTTTATTCTTACCTCTCAATACAGTTGCAATTTCTGTAGCAAGTCTACCAAGCGTCTTATCTTTTGCGTCAACTAAAAACCAATTTCTTTCAATTGTTTCTAAAGATGGAGTAATTGTTTTATTCATTTACCAAATTTCTGCAAATAAATTTAAATTAGTCTTAAATTCTACCTTATTGAAGGAATATTAAACAACAGTTTTGAATGATTTACACAAAAAATTCGCTTAATTAAACCTTACTTAAGAAAAACCCTTAATTAAAAATACAGGGAAAAAATCATTGTTATTAATCTTTTTAAAAACATTTTCTTCATAAACAGCATTTACAAAACATAACCCCTTAGCTGGAGCAGATTCTTTAACATCATTTTTCTTTTTATTTACCCATCTATCTGTAAAAATTTCTGGCGATATTTTGTTTTCTCCAACTAAAACTAGTTGACCAATAATTAAGCGGACCATTCCATATAGAAAACCAGTAGCTTTAATATCAACAAAAATCAAATCTTCTACTCTTTTAATATCTATATTTTTTATTTTTGTAATTGAGTTTGTTCTATTACTACCACTTTTCTGAAAAGCAAAAAAATCATGTTCTCCTATCATTTTCCTGGATGCATTTAACATTAAAACTTCATCTAATACTTTTTGATATCTATGCCATGACCAATTATTGATGAACAAGTTTGGGAATTTACTATTATTAATGACATATCGATAATGTCTATACATTGCTGAATAGCATGCATGCCAAGTATCTTTTACCTCAACTGATTCCAAGATCCTAATTGATGAGGGTAAAAGACTATTTAAGACATCAGAATAACTATTTCCTGGAACAACACAATCAACATCAAAGTGTACTACTTGACCTGACGCATGAACCCCAGCATCAGTCCTACCTGCTGCAAAAGTCTTTACTGTATGATTTGTAATCTTTAAGAGAGCTCTGTCTAAAATTTCTTGAACAGTAGTTGCATTTTTTTGTTTTTGCCAACCTGAATAATGAGATCCATCATATTGGACTAGTAAAGCTACCCTTTTCAAAAGTTATTTTTTAGTAAAAGCCCTTTTATTAACTAACTTAAACAAGCTCGATTATGGCCATCTGAGCGTTATCACCTTTTCTAGATACAGTTCTGACAATGCGTGTATAACCACCATTTCTATCTCCATATCTTTCCTTTGCTTTTTCAAATAATGAATGAACTAATTTCTTATCATAAATATATCCAATGGCTTTTCTCCTGGAAGCCAAACTACCATCTTTAGCTAGTGAAATCATTCTTTCTGCTTCATTTCTTAAAGCTTTAGCCCTAGCTTTTGTTGTGGTTACTCTACCTTCTCTAATTAAATGAGTAGTCAAACCTCGTAGAAGTGCTTTCCTCTGGTCAGCGGGTTTACTCAATAATGGAATTCTAAGTTGATGTCTCATAATCTTAAAAATAGTTAAACAGAAGTTCTGCTTTGAGGGATAGAAATACCTATGCGCTCAAGAGCTTCAATAACCTCATCTGCAGATTTAGAGCCAAAGTTCTTAATTTCAAGAAGATCTTCATAGCTAAAGCCCATTAAATCTGAAACTGAGTTAACTTGTGCTCTTTTTAAACAATTATAAGCTCTAACGGACAAGTTTAGTTCCTCAAGAGGAATTTGAGCTTCGGGAGATGGCTCAGGTTCTTCAGGGATTTCCTCAACCATTGTAACAGTAGCAAGAGGTTGAAAAAGTTCAATTAATTGGTTTGCAGCTTCAGCAATAGCATCATCAGGACTAGTTGATCCATCTGTGACTACTTCCATCTTTAATCTTTCTCTACCTGTTCCACCCTCAGCAACAGCAGTTTCATCTATAGTAAAGTTAACTCTTTTTACCGGCATAAATACAGCATCTATTTGTAGCAAATCAATAGCAGTTGTCTCTTCATTCTTACGATCTACAGGTCTATATCCCACACCTCTTTCAACGTGAATTTCTAACTCTAAATTATGTCCCTCCTGAATAGTTGCAATTGGTTTTTCACCATCAACAATTTCAACTTGAGATGAGAATTGAATATCATTAGCTTTCACCTCCATCGGACCGCTTGCTACTAATCTACCGATTTCGAGCTCTGGATTGGAACTATTAATTGATAATTGCTTACAATTGAGAAGAATATCTAAAACGTCTTCTCTAACTCCAGGAATAGTTGCATATTCATGGTTAATTCCAGCTATTCTGACTGCAGTAACTGCACTTCCTTCAAGTCCTCCCATAAGGACTCTTCTCAGGGAATTACCCAAAGTTGTAGCTTGTCCTCTTTCTAGAGGGCCAATTAAAAAAGTTCCTGTTTGGGAGCGATCATCTGCTATTTGATGGTCGGTTCTTTCAATCTGGTATTGCAACACGGAAAAAAATAAGGTTAAAAGTTTTTAGGGGGTTTTGAGAATGATTAGGAGATCTAAACGCGTCTTCGTTTAGGTCTTCTACATCCATTATGCGGTAATGGAGTTACATCTCTTATTAGAGTTATTTCTAAACCGGCCACTTGTAAAGCTCTTATGGCCGTTTCCCTACCTGAACCTGGTCCTCTTACTAATACTTCTATTTGTCTCATACCTTGATCGAGCGCTCTCCTAGCTGCAGCTTCAGCTGCTGTTTGAGCAGCAAATGGCGTACCTTTTCTAGCACCTTTAAATCCACTAGCTCCTGCAGATGACCAAGAAATTACATGTCCAGAAGTGTCAGTAATTGAGACAATAGTGTTATTAAATGTGCTTTGAATATGTACCACACCATTGGGTACATTACGTTTGGATTTCTTTGAACCTGATTTTTTTACTGTGGCTGCCATGATGTTTTAATTTAATACTGGGATTTTTAATTAGATTTAGGTAATTATTTTTTTCTTCCAGCAACTGTTTTCCTTGAACCTCTTCTTGTTCTTGCGTTAGTTCTAGTTCTTTGGCCTCTTACTGGAAGACTCATTCTATGTCTTCTTCCTCGAATACACCCTATATCTTGTAAACGTTTTAAGGCCATTCCCTCTTTTCTTCTCAAATCTCCTTCTAATGTGAATTCCTCAGTTGCACCTCTCAGCTTCTGAACATCAGAATCTGAAAGATCCTTGACACGAATATCTGGGTTTACCCCCGTATTAGCAAGAATTAGCTTTGATCTTGTTAAACCAATTCCATAAACGTATGTGAGGGCAATTTCTACTCGCTTTTCGCGAGGTATGTCAATTCCTGCAATCCTGGCCACGTGTTTTGAGTAAATAAAAGTTTGAATTAAAGGGTTAAAATTTAACCCTGACGCTGTTTATTGCGAGGTCTTTTCTTGTTAATAACATAGATTTTACCTCTTCTCCTCACGATCTGATCGTCAGGACTAATTTTTTTAACTGAAGATCTGACCTTCATAAGGGATTAACAAATAAAACATTAATACTACATTCTACATCATCATCAAGCCATTTTTTGTTTGATATCAGAGGAAATGGTTTTTAAATCTCTATCAGCATCAATATATTCTAGCAATGAAAGATCTTTAAAATATTGAATTAATGGTTCTGTAGTTTTTTTATAAATGTCAACCCTTGTTCTAATAGTCTCTTCGGTATCATCTTTTCTCCCTCTTAAAAGCAAACGTTTAATTAAAACTTCTTCTGGAATATCTAAGTAAAAAACTACTTCTAAAGGTTGATTTATTTTAATTAAGACCTCATTCAATGAATTTGCTTGAGATAAATTTCTTGGGTAGCCATCCAGAATCCAACCCTTATTATCCTTATCTAAATTTTGCCTTACTATTTTTAAAACAAGTTCATCACTAACAAGCTCTCCACGGTTAATAATGTCCTTCACTTGTCTACCAAGGATAGTATTCATTTCAATTTCTTTTCTTAATAATTCACCTGTGGAAAGGTGCAAATAAGAGTTTGTTTGACTTAGTAATTCTGCCTGAGTTCCTTTTCCTGCTCCAGGAGCTCCTAAGAATAGTAAATGTTTTTTCATTAATTATTAATTAGTCCCTCATACCTTTGAGAAATAACATAAGTTTGAATTTGCTTAGCAGTATCAATAGCCACACCGACAAGAATAAGTAATGAAGTTGCTCCTAAACCTTGAAAAGTCTGTACATTTGTCGCTCTTTCCACGGCAGCAGGAATTATAGCTACTGATCCCAAAAATAATCCTCCCAACAAGGTTAATCTATTTTGAATACCAGATAAATATTTAGTGGTTTTACCGCCAGGAGTAACACCTGGAATTGCATTTCCACCTTTTTTTAAATTAGTGGCTACATCTTTTGGATCAATTGTAAGAGATGCATAAAAATAAGAGAATCCCAAAATCAAGGAGAAAAATGTAAGAGCATATGGCCATGGATTTGAAGATCCAGGATTTAAACTACTCGCTAATTTTATTAAGACTGGATTGCCAGTAACATTTGCAATAGTTATGGGAAGAAAAATTAAAGCAGATGCAAAAATAATGGGCATTACTCCTCCTGCATTTAATTTCAAGGGTAAATAACTTTGCCTTGAGGGAAGTAATGTTGAATTTCCTATTTGCCTTTTAGCACTAACAATGGGAATGCGTCTTGCTCCTTCCTGGACAAAAATGATTCCTACAATTGTCAATAAAAAGACTCCAAGTAAAACTGCTATACCTAAAACATCTCCTCGATCACCAGTTTGAGCTTTTTCAATAGTTGAACTAAGAGCCTTAGGTAAAGTAGAGACAATATTCAGAAAAATTACCAATGAAGCTCCTTGACCTATTCCTTTTTCCGTAATAATTTCACTAAACCACATAACTAGCATTGATCCAGTAACTAGAGCTATAGATGTCTGCAAGACAAATGTGGTTTCACTTATCCCCTGAATTGCATATTGTCTAAGAATTAAAGCAAAAATTATACTCTGCAAAAACCCCCATCCCAAGGAAACATATCTTGTGATTTGAGCAATTTTTCTTCTTCCGGCTTCTCCCTCATTTTTTTGTAAATCTTCAAGAACAGGCAATGAAGCTGTTAGAAGCTGAATAATAATTGATGCATTTATAAAAGGAAGAATACCCAAAGCGAATATTCCAAGGGTTGAAATTCCTCCGCCAGTAAATATGTCTAAAAAACCTATTAATTGGCCACCTTGATCTATAAAACTTTTAAACGCAACCCTATCAATACCAGGCATAGGGATATAAATGCCAAGTCTTACTAAAAGAAGAAGACCTAAGGTTGTTAAAACTCTACTCCTTAGCTCTTTATTTAAAAATAATTGAGAGAGTATTTCAGATGCGTTAGGATTTCTACTTTTGTTAACAAACATTTTTAAGCTTACCTAAATTTCTAGTAAATTTATTTATTATTTATAAGCTCGCAAGATCCTCCTGCGTCCTCAATTTTTTGTTTTGCAACTTTTGTGAATGCATGGGCTTGGACTTTTAACTTTACATTAAGTTTTCCGTTACCAAGGACTTTTAAAGGAAATTTTGGCTTGAAGATCAATCCTCTCTTAACTAATGAGTCTAGGTTAACAGTATCATTATCTTTGAAATCATTTAATTTATCTAAATTAATTATGGAAAAGTTCTTTTGGTTAATAATTTCAAAGTGCTTTAATTTTGGAACTCTTCTATACAAAGGCATTTGGCCTCCTTCAAAACCTGGACGTGTGGGTCTTCCAGAACGTGACTTTTGTCCTCTCATTCCGAAACCACATGAAGCCCCCTGACCGGCTGCAATACCTCTACCCTTTCTTAATTTTTTCTTTCTAGAACCAGAGTTTGATTTAAGAGTATTTAATGTTGAAGTCATAATTTTCAAGAATAAAGCTGTTCAAGTGAGATCCCCCTCTCCCTTGAGGCAGATTTGTGTGTTCTTAATTGAGAAAGAGCTACCATAGCAGCTCTTGCATTGTTCAACGGTGTTTTACTACCCAATCTTTTTGCTAAGACATTTTTTATGCCCGCTAATTCTAAAACTGTTCTAATTGAACCACCAGCAATTACACCTGTACCTGGTGCGGCTGGCCTAATAAGTACATTAGCAGCACCGTCTCTACCTTTAGATAAAGTTGGTATTGAATTATTTGGAGTTAAAGGGACCCTAACAAGATTTTTTTTGCCATCTGAAACTCCCTTTCTAACGGCACCGATAACATCTCCAGCTTTTCCAACCCCAACTCCAACTTGACCTTTCTCATTACCAACAACAACGATTGCTCTAAAACTCATTTTTTTTCCACCTTTAACAGTTTTAGATACGCGTCTTATTTGAACAACCCTTTCTTGCCAATCAGAGTCTCTCTCTAGATTCTTTGAATCACCTCTTCTGTTTCTTTTTCGATCATTATTACGATTATTCTTTTTTGGTTCGTCAGGCATAGCTCCAGGAACGTTATCATTCTTGGATTGAATTGTTTTGTTTGTTGGAGTATCAGTCATAGTAAAAATTAAAAGTTAGAATTCTAAGCCAGCTTCACGAGCAGCATCTGCAAGTGCCTTTACTCTTCCGTGATATAAATTACCTCCACGGTCAAAAATTACTTGCTTAATACCTTTTTTTATCGCTCTATTTGCTAACAATTTTCCAACAATAGAAGAGGAATTACGATCAGAGGGTAATTTCTCTGATTTTTCTCTGAGTTCTTTATCAACAGTTGAAGCCGAACAAATAGTTTTTTGAGAGCTATCATCTATAACCTGGGCATAAATATGGTTATTAGAGCGAAAAACAGACAATCTTGGACGAGATGCATCTCCAATTAAGAATCTTCTTAATCTTCTGTGTCTTTTTTGGGTTTGTGATTTCCTGGAAAATTTGGTCATTTTTTTAAGTAGAATTATTTTTTGCCAGATTTACCAGCTTTTCTGAGAATTCTCTCATCATGGTATTTAATTCCTTTTCCTTTATATGGCTCTGGTGGTCTAATTGATCTGATTTTTGCCGCTTCATTGCCAACAATTTCCTTATCAATTCCAGAAACAGTAACATTTGTATTACTCTCAACCTTGTATGTTATACCATCAGGGGGGATCATTTCTACAGGATGACTATATCCTGCACTCACAACTAGATTTTTACCTTTTACTTGTGCTCTGGATCCAACACCAACAATTTCAAGTTTCTTTGAAAAACCTTGAGTAACTCCTTCAACCATATTTGCAATTAAAGCTCTACATAAACCATGTCTTTGCCTTGAGTATATTTTAGTTGTAGTAGGACTTACGACTACAGTATTATCTTTTTTATCAAAACTCACTCCCTCAGGCATAAGACGTTTTAACTGACCCTTTGGGCCTTTAACTGTAACTGTTAATCCATCAAAATCAACTGTAACTTTTTCTGGAATAAGTACTGGTGTTTTTCCGATTCTTGACATGATTAATTCTCCTTAATAAACATAGCAGAGGACTTCACCGCCAATGCCTTGCTTTCTAGCATCGCGATCACTCATGACACCTTTAGAAGTTGATATTATGGCAACTCCAAGACCCCCAAGAACTTTTGGTAAACCTCTAGTATTTTTATAAATTCTCAAACCAGGCTTACTAACTCTTTGCATAGATCGTATAGTAGGGAATTTATTTTTACCACTATATTTGAGACTGAGTATAATTTGTGATTTATAACCTTCACCTTCTTCATTAATATCAGAAATGAACCCCTCTTTTTGAAGCACTTTGGCGATACTTAAGGACATTTTTGAACCTGGGATTCTTGTGGTTGTATGCTTTTTTTGACTCGCATTTCTAATTCGAGTAAGCATATCTGAAATAGGATCGTGATTTGACATAGTTTTAATTTAATTCTTACTAAAAGGCATTCCCAACTCCTGCAAAAGAGCTTTACCTTCTTGATCTGATTTTGCACTAGTGACAATAGTTATATCCATACCTCTTATTGAATCTATTTTATCAAAAGAGATTTCAGGAAAAATCAATTGCTCTTTCACTCCAACAGTGTAATTCCCTCTCCCATCAAAACTTTTTGGATTAACTCCTCTAAAGTCTCTTATTCTTGGTAAAGCTAGATTTATAAATCTCTCCAAAAAGGAATACATCCTGTCCCCTCTCAAAGTTACAGTACAACCAATTGGCATGCCTTCACGAATTTTAAAACCCGCGATAGCTTTTTTAGCCCTAGTTACTAAGGCCTTTTGTCCTGTAATTGTTGCCATTTCGTTTAAAGAGGCTTCAAGAGCTTTTGAATTTGAAGCTGCTTCACCAAGACCTCTATTAACGTTGACTTTAACAACTTTAGGTACTTGATGAATATTTTTAAGACCAAGGTCCTTTAAAAGTTTTGGTCTAATTGATTCTTTGTAGCGATTTTTTAGAGTCATAATTTTTTGTTAATTCTGGTCTTTGTCAGAATTGATAAATTAGAAAAAGTTGAAATCTGGTTTCTGATGAAAAATTAATCAATTACTTCACCAGTTTTCTTTAATCTTCTTTTCTTAACTCCCTCTTTATCAATAAAGTATTCAATCTTACTAATAAGATTTTTATCCTTCGAAAAGAACATTACATTTGATGCATGTAAAGATGCTTCTTCTGTAAGTATTCTTCCAGTTTCGCCTTCCTGAGTTGGTTTTACATGTTTAGTCCGAAGGTTAATTCCCTTAACTACTACTCTATTTTCAAGAGGAATGGTTTTTAAAACCTCACCAGTTTTTCCCTTTTCCTTGCCATTAATTACTTTCACTAAATCTCCGGTTTTGATTCTCATTTTTATTCTTTGGAAATTTTTCTTTTGTTTTAATGAATCCAACATTTAAATCACCTCCGGAGCAAGAGAAACAATTTTAGTGTAATTTTTATCCCGCAGTTCTCTAGCTACAGGACCAAAAACTCTAGTACCTTTTGGATTCTTATCTTCATTAATCAAAACGGCAGCATTATCATCAAATCTAATTGAATTCCCAGTATTTCTTCTTAATGTTGCTTTAGTTCTAACGATAACAGCTTTTACAACTTCAGATTTCTTAACTCCCATATTCGGAAGAGCATCTTTTACAGTTGCTACGATTACATCCCCAACATGTGCGTATCTTCTATTAGATCCTAAAACTCTAATACACTGAAGTCTTTTAGCACCGCTATTATCAGCGACTGTTAAATAAGTTTCTTGTTGAATCATTTTTTAACCTCCTTATTTTGACTAGTTTTATTAAGGATCTCTTCTATTGCCCATCTTTTATGAGCGCTAAGCGGCCTGGATTCTCTAATCTTAACTCGATCTCCTAAAACACATGTATTTTCAGGATCATGTGCCTTATATCTTGTGGTTCTACTTACAATTTTTTTATAAGTGGGATGTGGATATCTGTTAATAACAGCAACAACAACTGTTTTATCCATCTTGTCGCTGACAACAGTACCAATTCTTTCTTTAAGTGCCATAACTAATAATTAATCAGAAGTTGTTTGAGAAGTAGATTGACTCTTACTAAGAGTAAGTAATTGAGCAATTTGTTTTTTGATGATTTTAAATTTATGTGTTTCATTGAGCTGTCTAGTAGCTTGCTTGAATCTCACATCAAAAAGATCTTTTCGTAATTGGTCAATCTTTTCAGTAATTTGATCAGAATTTAATTTCTTAAATTCTTTAAGAGACTCTGAGTTTTTCATTTTTTAACCTCCTCTTGAGATTTTTTACTATTTTTTGTATTTTCTTGGGAGGAATCTTCTAGATTTTTATCAATGGAGATAAATTTAGTTTTTACAGGAAGTTTGTATTGAGCCAGACGCATAGCTTCCTTTGCAATTTCCTCAGTGATATCCTCACCACCCATTTCAAAAAGTATTCTTCCAGGTTTTACAACTGCAACCCAAAACTCTGGATTACCTTTACCAGAACCCATTCTAGTTTCGGCAGGTCTCATGGTTACAGGTTTATCAGGAAATATTCTTATCCAGATTTGGCCTCCACGTTTGATATATCTTGTCATAGCCCTTCTACTTGCCTCAATCTGACGTGCAGTAACCCATCCACAGTCTTGAGCTTGGAGAGCAAATTGACCAAAAGCAATAGTATTGCCTTTAGAAGCTACCCCCCTCATTCTGCCTCTATGTTGTTTACGGAATTTAGTACGTTTTGGACTAAGCATTTTTATACCTCCTATGAATTCTCATTTGAACGATCCTCAAATTGTTGAGGTCTTCTACCAGCTTTCCTCTTAGGGCTCGCACCCACAGGGATAGTTTGTTCTTCTTTAGGAAGAACTTCACCTTTGAAAACCCAAACTTTAATTCCAAGAACACCATAAGTTGTATTAGCTTCACGTGTTGCATAGTCAATTTCAGCTCTCAAAGTATGTAAAGGTACTCTACCTTCTCTAGTCCATTCTGTTCTAGCTATTTCAGCACCATTTAACCTTCCCCCTACTTGAATTTTAAGACCTAAGACTCCAGCCCTTTGAGCCCTTTGTAAGGCCATTCTAATAGTTCTTCTAAAGGCGACTCTTTTTTCTAGTTGTTGGGCAATATATTCTGCTAGTAAAAAAGCATCGGCGTCTACGCGTTCAACTTCAACAACATTTATTCTGACTTGCCTTGTCCTATCCCCTATAGTTTTTTGAATTCCAGATCTTAATTCTTCAATACCACTTCCTTGTCTTCCCACAATCACACCTGGTCTTGCTGTTTTTAATTCAAGTTCAAGTTGATCTGCTTTTCGAGCTATTAGTACATCGCTAATTCCTGCTGCACCATATTTTTTCTGAATGAAAGTACGAATTTTAAAATCTTCTTGGAGAAGAATTGGATATGTTTTAGAAGTAGCAAACCATTTGGAGCGATGTTCTTGCGTAATACCTAATCTTAGTCCAGAAGGATGTATTTTATGTCCCATTAGTTTTGTACCTCCGCATTAGTTTGAGTAGGAGCAGATTCAACAGAAATACTAATATGGCAAGTCTGTTTTTTGATAGAAAAAGCTCTACCTTGAGCTCTTGGTCTATACCTTTTCATTACAGGACCACTATTAGCCCATGCAGAGGAAATAACTAAGGTAGATGGATCCATTCCAAGATTATGCTCTGCATTAGCAACTGCAGATCTTAGAACTTTAGTAATTGGATCAGTAGATCTGTAAGGCATAAATTCCAACATGATTAATGCATCTCTATATGTCCGACCACGTATCTGATCCAAAACTCTTCTGACTTTAGAAGCTGATCCGCGAACATAGTTTCCATGAGCAATCGCTGTCTTTGATGTTTCAGGCATTTTTGTCATGATTTTGCTCCTTTCTTATCTCTTATATGACCACGGTAAGTGCGTGTAGGAGCAAATTCTCCTAGTTTATGACCGATCATTTGTTCGGTTATAAATACAGGAATATGAGTCTTGCCATTATGTACCGCGATGGTGTGGCCAATCATTACAGGTAAAATCGTAGAGGCTCTAGACCAAGTTTTAATAACAGACTTGTCGTTATCAGTATTTTGTTTTTCTACCTTTTTTAGCAAGCTATCTGCTATAAAAGGTCCTTTTTTTAGTGAACGTCCCATGTTTATAAAATAGAAATTAAAGTAATAAATGAAGTAATCAAGAGTCTCTTCCTCCTCTACTCCTCTTAGAAACGCGACGTCGTCTTCGAACTACTAATTTATTACTTGGTTTGTTCTTTTTACGTGTCTTTAATCCAAGAGCTGGTTTACCCCATGGAGTAACTGGGCCTGCTCTACCAATTGGTGCTTTTCCCTCTCCTCCTCCATGTGGATGATCACATGGGTTCATTACACTGCCTCTTACTTGTGGCCTTCTTCCAAGCCATCTTCTTCTTCCTGCTTTACCTAAGCTAGTATTTCTTATTTCAGAATTACCAACTTCGCCTAGAGTTGCATAGCATTCTTTTCTTACAAGTCTTACCTCAGTAGATGGTAGTTTTAAAGCAACATAATCTCCCTCTTTTGCCATAACTTGAGCACTAGATCCTGCGGATCTAACCATCTGAGCACCTCTACCTGCATATAACTCAACACAATGAACACTAGATCCTAATGGCATAACAGAAAGTGGCATTGCATTTCCATCTTCAATTGGAACACTTTCTCCAGATATGACATTTTGTCCGACTTTTACTCCAGCTGGAGCAATAATATATCTTTTCTCCCCATCTTCGTAGAATAAAAGTGCTAGCCTTGCATTCCTATGAGGATCGTAGTGGATAGCTGCAACTTTAGCGTTAATGTTTCTTTTATCTCTTCTAAAGTCGACTAATCTATATTGCCTTTTATGACCACCTCCACGATGACGACAGGTAATAACTCCACGATTATTTCTGCCTTTAACTCTATGTTTTGAAACTATTAGTGATCTTTCAGGTTTTGCACTTGTTACTTCACTAAAGTCAGTAACTACTCTCTGCCTAGTGCCAGGTGTATAAGGTTTAAATTTACGGATTGCCATGATTAAAACTCCTTAAGATTCTGGAAATAGTTGGATTTTGTCTCCTTCAGCAAGACGTACAATTGCCTTCTTTACCTGAGAACGTTTACCGGAAAATTTCCCGACTCTTCTTGTTCTCCTAGGAGGATTCATAGTGTTAACTCCTATGACTTTAACACTGAACAAGGCTTCTATAGCTGCCTTTATTTGTGGCTTTGCCGCTCTATGATCTACTTCAAAAGTATATTGGTTAAGATCTAGTGCGTTTGTAGCTTTCTCAGTAATAACCGGCTTTCTTATTACATCGGCTAAACGAGAATCGAATAATTTACTCATGATGCATAAACCTCCTGAATTTTATCTATCGCTGATTGACCTATTACCAATTTATTAGCATTGAGAATATCAAATACATTTAATTGATCGGCGGCGATTAATTTTACTTTTTCAATATTATTGATGGATTTTTTTATAACATCGGAGGGTCTATCAAGAATAACCAAAACTTTTTCAGTTTTTTGTATACCTAATCGAGCAAGGCCACTAATGATGTCACTTGTCTTAGGCTGCTTTAAAGTAGATCCAAAATCTTCAACAGCCTTCATATCAGATACTCTTGACATAAGTGCTGTTCTAAGAGCTAATCTACGTTCTTTACGATTCATATCAAGATTGTAAGAACGTGGCTTAGGTCCAAAAATAATTCCGCCACCAGGTCTTAAGGGTGTCCTTATTGATCCTTGACGAGCTCTTCCTGTACCTTTCTGTTTGTATGGCTTTCTACCGCCCCCACGCACTTCAGATCTTGTCAAAGTTGATGCTGTCCCTTGTCTTTTATTTGCTAGCTGCCTAAGGACTGCTCTATGGATTAAGTCTGCAGAAGAAGTTTCTTTAGCAACTGCTAAATCAAGAGTAACTTTGCCGGATTTTTTACCATCCCACTTAATAGTTTCAAGTGTTGTCATGATTTTTCACCTCCTTTTTTGCCTACAACATTGTTTGGCTTAATGTTTACAATTGAGCCGGGTTTACCTGGGACAGAACCCTTTACTACAAGCAAATTTTTCTGATCATCAATTTTTAGAACTAACAAACCTTTAGTAGTTATCTGTTTTCCTCCATATCTTCCTGCCATTCTTTTCCCAGGATAAATTCTGCCTGGAGTTGTTCCTGCTCCAGTAGATCCAGGTGCTCTATGATTTTTTGAACCATGACTCATAGGACCTCTGCTAAAACCATGTCTTTTCTGGTAACCAGCAAAACCTCTACCCATAGATTTGCCACTAATATCAACTTTCTGACCAACCTCAAAGTTTTTTACAGTTATTTGATTTCCGATTTCATAAGATGAAATTTCTTCAACCCTATATTCTTTCAAATGCTTTAAAAGTTCTTCACCTGATTTCAACAAATGTCCTTTTTCAGGTTTACTTATATGCTTCTCTTTGGACAAGCCATAACCTATCTGAACGGCACTATAACCATCCAAAGCGTTTGTTTTCAATTGAGTGACACGGCAAGGACCAGCCTCAATAAGAGTAACTGGTACAGAATTACCTTTGTCGTCGAAAAGTTGGGACATGCCCAATTTCTTTCCTAAAATTCCTATAGACATAAGACTAAATTATGCTAGCTCGTAATGATTTTTCAATTATCTAAACCCTTCAGTTATTGAGGTGAAGTTAATAAAAAAACAATTAATAAGGTTGAGACTTATCTAAAAATATAGATAGTTTCTCCTGGGATAAACCCACCTGAATTTTTTAACGAAACGCTAAAAATGTGAAATTTTGCAGAGGCTCGGCTAGCTTGCGAGCTTAAAAATCCACTGAGTTACAATTGTACATCATCAGGTACCATAAAATAAAATAAAATAGAATTAAAAGAAATTTTTATGCCATTACTTCTCACAGGGAAAAAGTTTCATATCGATTTAAAAACTAACAAATGTCTTGCAATCTTTGCTCCTCTTGAAGGTGGTTATGAAACTCGTCTTTTGAGGAGAATGAGGGCCAAGGGCTTTAAAACTTTTATAACCTCAGCAAGAGGGCTTGGAGATCCTGAAGTCTTCTTGCTCAAATTGCATGGCGTTAGACCACCTCATCTTGGTCATCAAAGCGTAGGAAGAAATGGAGCACTCGGGGAAGTTCAACAAGTAATCCCACAGGCTTCTGAGTTATTTAATGAAAATGATAAAAATAAATTACTTTGGTTATTAGAAGGTCAAGTATTGTCTCAATCTGAATTAGAGAGTTTAATAGAGATTTGCACTAATGATAATAAACTAACAATAGTTGTTGAAATGGGGGGTTCAAGAAAACTTGAATGGAAGCCATTAAGTAATTATATTTTGGATGAATTTGAAAGTTAAATTGTTTGATTAAAACCAAGAATAAAAAAGATAAATGGATTAAGTTAATTTGTGGTGCAAGTAATGAAGATATTGTTGCCATAGAAGATTTATGTGCAATTTATACTGCGGCTGGTGTCGACTACATAGATGTTGCCGCAGAAGAATCTATAGTTAATGCAGCAAAAAAAGGAATCGAGTGGGCAAAAAAAGTCTTTAAAAACTCTCCTGGATTAATGATAAGCATTAGTGATGGTAATGATATCCACTTTCGTAAAGCAAAATTTAATCCATTAAAATGTCCCCCTAATTGTCCAAGACCGTGCGAAAAAGTATGCCCCACCTTTGCAATTGATAATTCTGGGATAAAAAAGAGTAAATGTTATGGATGTGGAAGATGTTTAAATAGCTGTCCCCTAAATCTAATTAGTGAATATGAATATAATTTGTCAAAAGATGATTTAGCATCAACACTTCAAAAAATAAAGCCTAATGCAGTAGAAATTCATACAGAAATCAATCGCCTAGATTCTTTCACAAAAGTTGTAAATATCCTTAAAAGTTCTGGAACGAAATTAGACAAGATATCTATCAGTTGTGGATTAAATCAATCTTTTAAAAAATCACAAGAGCCGGAAGATCTTTTGAAAGCTCTTTGGGAAAGATATGAAATTCTTAAAAAACTTGATATCCCCCTTATTTGGCAGCTAGATGGAAGGCCAATGTCTGGAGATCTTGCTCCTGCAACAAGTAGAGATGCTGTTAAGTTGTTTGAAAAAATCGGTTTAGATCTTCCACCAGGATTAATTCAATTGGCAGGAGGAACAAATGAAAAAACTCATGAATTTTTGAATTCAAACAATCTTCCAGACGGAATAGCATTTGGAAGTGCTGCAAGAAAAATTATGCAGCCCCTTATTGAATTTGCTCACAAAAATAACAAAAAACTCTATGAGTATCCTGAAAGAATGGCTTTAGCGATTAAAAAAGCTCAAAAATTTCTAGAGCCATGGAAATCAAGCTCATTCAAATAATATTTTTATTTTTCAAAAACCTTCGAATTGTTTATAAAAACTTTGTATTTTTTTTGATAGAAAAAAATCTTTTCATGTATTAAAATAAAAACTCAATGGGCCGTCGCCAAGTGGTAAGGCATCGGGTTTTGGTCTCGACATTCCTAGGTTCGAATCCTAGCGGCCCAGTCCTAATATTCAATTGGTGTCTTCTCAAAAAATATTTCTATTTGATTTCGATGGAGTAATAGTCGATGGAATGCAAGAATATTGGCATAGTTCCTTACTGGCCTGTGAAAGATATTTAAATTCACCCTACATCTCTGTTGATCAAAAACTTTATAAAAAGGTACCAAATTCATTCAAAGAAATTAGGCCTTGGGTTAAATATGGTTGGGAAATGATCCTAATTGTTCACGAAATTATAAGAACAGAAAATCCATTAAAAAATCATACTAAAGAGGATTTCATTAACAACTATCATCAAAATTGCCAGAGAATATTAAATGAGAATTCCTGGATTGCCGAAGATTTACAAAAAATATTAGATAAGTCTCGCAAGTACCAAATTGATAAAGATTTTAAATCGTGGGTAAATTTACATAATCCATTTTTTGAAATTATAAATTTAATGAAAGAATTAAGGAAAAGAGAAATAAAAACAGGAGTTATAACAACAAAAGGTAAAATATTTGTAGAAAAAATTCTTAAACAATTAAATATTTTTCCAGAATTTGTTTTTGGTTATGAATCCGGAACAAAAATCAAAATAGCTGAAAAGCTTTCACAAACTTATGAAATTTTAGGTTTTATAGAAGATAGAAAAAAAACTCTAATCGATATTAAACAAAATTCAGAAACTTCTCACATTCCATGCTTCCTAGCTGATTGGGGATATTTGAAAGGATCAGATAGATATAATTTAAGTAATGAAATCAAATTATTAAAATTAGGCAACCTTGAGGAATTAGTTGCAATTTAAAGATAATCAGCTAGAGTACAGATGTACTATAGTTTGTATTTATGAAGTTTGGTTTAAATAAAAATTTCCAAATTTAGAATAATTACAAGAACTTTAACCGATAAATAAAACAATGAGCCTTGAAGAAAAGAAAAAAACTGAATCAAAAGAAAAAGACAAGGCATTAAGTCTTGTCTTAGGTCAAATAGAA
>QCIP01000013.1 GCA_003216615.1 Prochlorococcus sp. AG-402-M15
ATAACAGTGGTGGCTATGGCGGTGGCTATGGCGGAGGTAATAACAGTAGTGGCTATGGCGGCGGTAATTCTGAAACTAATACCTCTTACACTAATAAATCTTCTGGAGCAGAAGGTTGGGAAGATAGAAGCTATGGCACCTCTCCTGAAAACGCTGAATATGAGAGTGGTAGAAGCAGGAGAAAAAGGGGAGTTTCTAATGAGAACAATGCCTCAAACGAAGAAAATTAGTAACCCATTTCTTTAAGTCTAGTAGTTACTTTCAGTAGATATTCAATATCTAATTCTTTTTTTATAGATTTATTTGAAATTTGATTCCTCCAAATTTTTGCTTTTGGAATACCCTCAACTAAATTTATGAGATGTTTACAAATATCCCAAGATCTTCCTCCATTACTTAAATGCTTTTCTATGTATGGAATTAAGGAGATAATAATATTTGATGCAGATTTGGGCTTCGTATTGATTCCATAAATTCTTTGATCAATTTCGGACCATCGTAAGGGATGTTTATATACTGATCTTCCAATCATGACACCATCAAAATCATTTAAGGCTTGTATTGATTTATCGATATTTGTGAAACCCCCATTTATTTCTATTAATAATTCTGGATTTAATTTTTTCAATTTTTTTACTATATCGTACCTAAGCGGAGGTATGGTTCTGTTTTGTTTTGGATTTAAACCTTTTAAAATGGCTTTCCTTGCATGAACTGTAAATCTGTCTGCACCTGCATCTGCGATGCATCGTATGAAATTATTCAAATTAATGAAACTATATTCGTCATCTACACCGATTCTGTGTTTAATCGTAACCGGTAAGTTGCAGTTATTTTTTAAGGATTCTATGCATTTTGCTACTGTTTCTGGATCTTTCATTAGTGAAGCGCCAAAATTTCCAGAACAAACTCTTGGACTTGGACAACCAACATTAAAGTTTATCTCGTCATAACCCCAATCCTGTGCCATTTGGGCTGCCTCTTTAAGAATTCTAGGATCGTCTCCACCAAACTGAATCGATATCGGGTGCTCTTCACTATTAAAATCTAAAAAATTTTCTTTTGTATTTGTATAAACTAAACTTTTGGCCACAATCATTTCCGTATACAAAAGGGCTTTCGAAGTTATTTTTCTCATTATCATTCTGAAATGTTTATCAGTACAATCCATCATTGGGGCAATACTTAATTTATGAATATTTTTAATAGAATTAGCTTGAACTGAACTCATTATTTTTTATGTGATTTAAGTATATGAATCAATTTCTATCAAGAAGAACTTTTATTTTAATTCCTACGATGTCAATTTTAAAAAAAATCTTTAAGCCTATGCAAGTATTAGCTTCTTCTCCCCCTAATAAACAGGAGTGGAATTTATCAAAAGATGAATGGAAATCTAAGCTAAGTCCAGAATCCTATTATATTTTGAGGGAGGAAGGTACTGAAAGGGCTTTCAGTAGTCAATTGAATAACGAGAAACGGAAAGGAGTTTTTCACTGTGCTGGATGTGATATGCCACTTTTTCTTTCAGATAAAAAGTACGATAGTGGCACAGGCTGGCCAAGTTTTTGGGATTCGATTAAAGGATCAGTTGAAACAAAGGTTGATTTCAAGTTAATTGTTCCAAGAACTGAATATCATTGTTCTAGATGTGGAGGTCATCAAGGTCATGTCTTTAATGATGGTCCACTTCCTACTGGAAAAAGATATTGTAACAACGGATTAGCATTAAGGTTTGTTCCTGAGTAAAAACTTGTGCGGCCTTCCGCAACTTGTTTTGTGCATCAATTTATTGGAAAATAATGTTATTAAATTTTTAGAAAAATGATTGAAAATCAATCAGACAATATTGATACTAAAGAAAATGATGTTTCTAATCAGGATAAAATTCCTGAGGATACTTCATCTACTGAAGATATAATAATCGAAAATGATCAATTATCTCCACAAAAAACAGAAGAAATAAATACCGAAGAATTAAAAAATACTATCTCCAATAATGATGCAAGGTTAGAACAGTTAGAAAAAGAGCACGAAACATTAAAAAATCAATATGTAAGAATTTCAGCAGATTTTGATAATTTTAGAAAAAGGCAGTCTAGAGACCAAGACGATTTAAAAGTCCAACTTGTTTCTAAAACTTTAACTGCAATCCTCCCTATTGTTGATAATTTTGAGAGAGCGAGACAGCAACTTAAACCAGAAAGTGAAGAAGCTCAAGCACTTCATAGAAGTTATCAAGGATTGTATAAACAATTGGTAGAAGTTTTAAAACAACAAGGAGTTGCACCGATGAGAGTTGTTGGCCAACAATTTGATCCAAATTTACATGAAGCAGTATTAAGAGAGCCTAGTGAAGAGTTTAAAGAAGATTTTATTGTAGAAGAATTGCAGAGAGGATATCATTTAGAGGGAAAGGTTTTGAGACATGCTTTGGTTAAAGTTTCTATGGGACCTGGTAAACAAAATTCACAAGAGGAAGTAGAAAAGGATACAGTTGAAGAGGATATTGATTCAGAGGAAAATACTTCTGAAGATGTATAAATGCCAAATTTTTACTTGAGTATTGTCTAATGGCTGATTTTTATCAAATACTTGGAGTTTCACGAGATGCTGATGCGGATACCTTAAAAAGGGCGTATAGAAAATTAGCAAGACAATATCATCCTGATGTTAATAAAGAACCTGGTGCTGAAGATAAATTTAAAGAAATTGGCAAGGCATATGAAGCATTAGCTGATCCTGAAACTAGAAATAGATATGATCAGTTTGGAGAGGCTGGCCTTGGAGGTGCAGCTGGAATGCCTGATATGGGCGATATGGGTGGGTTTGCAGATTTATTTGAAACTTTTTTTAATGGCTTTGGAGGACAAACTCCACAGGGTGGAAGAACTCAAAGAAGAGGTCCTCAACAAGGAGATGATTTAAGATATGATCTTAATATTGATTTTAAAGATGCAATATTTGGCCAACAAAGAGAAATTACAATTCCTCATCTTGAGACATGTGAAGTCTGTAGGGGTACAGGTGCTAAACCAGGAACCGGACCAAAAACTTGCACAACTTGCGGAGGAAGTGGACAAGTTAGAAGAGCTACTAGAACACCATTTGGTAATTTCACACAAGTAGCTGAATGTCCTTCATGTAATGGAACTGGTCAAATTATCTCAGATCCATGTACAAGTTGCGGTGGTAATGGAGTAAAGCAAGTCAGAAAAAAATTACGAATTAATATTCCTGCAGGAGTTGATACTGGTACTAAATTAAGAGTTTCTGGAGAGGGAAATGTTGGTTTAAAAGGAGGCCCACCTGGAGATCTTTATGTTTTTATCAAGGTGAAGAATGATTCAAAATTAAAAAGAGATGGTGTGACTATTTACTCAGAAATAGCTGTGAGTTATTTACAGGCTATTTTAGGAGATACTGTTGAAATTACTACAGTTGATGGCAAAGTTAATTTAAAAATTCCCAGTGGTACGCAACCAAATACAACTCTTTCACTTGAGAATAAAGGAGTACCCAGACTTGGTAATCCTGTTGCAAGAGGAAATCATGAAGTCTTAGTAAAGGTAAAATTGCCAACTCGTATAACTGATGAAGAACGAGAGCTTTTAGAGGGTTTAGCTTCTCAATATTCAGATAAAAATATCAATTCGAGTAGTGGACTATTTAGCAAATTATTTGGTAAAGATTCCTAATGACTTTATTAAAGCATTTGGATCTTAAATCTGTTCCATGTCCTTTAAATGTCGTCAAAATTAAATTAGCTTTAGAGAAGTTATCCAAAAATGAACAACTTATAGTTGAACTAGATAAAGGTGAGCCAGAAGAAATGGTATTAAATAATTTAAAAGAGATGGGATGTTTCTTTAAACAAATTAAAGAAAATGAAAAATTTATAAAAATAAAAATATTTAATGAAAACTGATAGTAAATATTTAGGTTTAGTTACGAAAAAATTTAATGATTTTTTTTTAGTTGACTTAAAAAATAAACTAAACTTTGAAGATAGTGAGAGATTTTTATGTAAGGTGAAGAAGTCTATAAATTTCAAAGATCAATTAATTCATGTTGGAGACGAAGTAGTAATTGGCAATATTGATTTAAAAAGCAAACGTGCAGTAATAACAAGTCTAAAAAAAAGAAAAAATTTCTTAGCTAGACCCTCAGTTGCAAATATTTCCAACATATATATTACTTTTTCTGTTGAAGAGCCAGAGTTAAATTTATCTCAAGTGAATAGGTTTTTGATATCAGCAGAATCGATGGGCGTTGAAGTCTCATTAGTTTTGACAAAGTGTGATTTAATTTCAGATAAAAGAAGATCTTTTTTACTTGATAAATTTGAGAAATGGGGTTACCAAGCAATAACTTTAAATTTAAATAAATCTGATAACTTTAAAAATTTATTAGCTGAGTTAGGCCAAAAAGAGTCTTCAATTTTTATGGGCCCATCGGGTGTTGGCAAAACTACTTTGCTTAATATGATAATTCCAGGTCTTCAAAATAGTACTGCTCCAGTTTCCAATAAAATTAAAAGAGGTAAAAACACCACTCGAAATGTTGAGTTATTTTCTATATCAAATCAAAGTTACATTGTGGACACCCCTGGTTTTAATATGCAAATTCCAGAAATTGATATTAAATTATTGCCAAATCTTTATTCGGAAATATATAAACAAGTCATTGAGGAAGGAATTAGGTGTAAATTTCGTAACTGCTTACATTTGAATGATGAAGGCTGTAATTTAAACAAATCCTTCGAAAGATATTCTTTTTATAAAGAAATGATTGAGTCTTCTAAGAGTCAGTATTATCGAAACCAGGAAGATTAAGATTCAATCCACCAGTCAAATCATTCATTCTTTCTTTCATAGTTTTAGTTGATAATTCATGAGCTTTTTGAATTGCTTGTAAAATATTTTGCTCTATTTTCTCTTTATCCGAATTTACAATATTTTCTTGCACTTCTACTCTTAAAGGCATTTGGTTACCACTTATCCAAACTTTTACCATTTCATCATCACTTTTTCCTTCAATCTCCATATTTTCAAGTTCATCTTGTAATTTTTGAGCATCTTGCTGAATTTGTTTAGCTTTTTTAAAAGCTTCTGTAAGTTGTCCAAAGTTAGGAAGTCCAAAACCCGCCATTTTTGTAAAAAGTTTCTTTAAATAGGATAGTCAAAACCGATCATTCTTACTTCCGGTTGCAAAAAAATTCCTTTTTTTTGTAGTACTTTTTGTTGGATTACTGTTATTAATTCATAAATATCTTGTGAACTTGCTGAATAATTGTTAATTATAAAATTTGAATGCATTGTTGAAATTTCTGCACCGCCAATTTTAAATCCCTTTAACCCCATATCATCAATTAATTTTGCAGCATAACTATTTTCAGGATTTTTAAAAACACTACCAAAACTTGGTAGATGATATGGCTGTGTTTCTGTTTTTAATTTCAGATTATGTTTGGTTGTTTGAATCAATTCTTCTAGATTTCCATTAGGTTCAAAATGTAGTTTTGCTCCAATAATCGCAAAATCATTATTTTGAAAAGAGCTAAATCTATACTCAAAATTGATATCTTTTTTTTCAATCTCAAGTTTTTCTTGGGTTTTATTATTAATAACTTTCACAGAAATAAGATTTTTTGCTAGCGATAAATTTCCTGTGCCAGCATTCATATAAATTGCTCCCCCTACAGTTCCTGGAATTCCAACAGTCCATTCTCCTCCTTGTAATCCATGTTTAGCGAGGGAATTAGATAACGCTGGGAGCATTACACCTGCCTCTGCTTCAACAATGCCTGAATATGGTTCTATCTTTAATGACTTCATTTTTTTTGTACATATAACTAAACCTTTTATAAAAATATTATTTATTAATAGATTTGAACCTGCGCCAATTATTTGACATCTTTGATTATTTAAATTAGACCATTTCATTAGATAAGAAAATTCGTCAATACTTCTTGGCTCAGCAAAATATTCAGCTACTCCTCCAACTTTTATAGTTGTATAAGGACTTAGATTGCAGTTCTCATAAAAAATTTTCTTATTCATTCATTTAGTTGTTTATCATTTAGCATTGACCAGAAATTATGACAATCACCAGCTCCCATATTCAAAATTAAATCCCCTTCTTTAGTTAATTCGTAAAATTTCTTTGTTATTTCATGATAATTATTTATGTAACTAACATTTTTGTTTTGTTTATAAATCAGATCAGTTATAATTTTTGAATTAATTTTATCTTCGTTTCCTTCTCCTGCTCCATAAATACTTGTTAAGTAAATAATATCTGCTTTTGACAACTCTTCAGCAAATTCTTTTGCAAATTGTTTAACTCTAGAGTACCTGTGAGGTTGAAATATTACTATTAATCTACTTTTTTGAGATTCATTATTACGTTTTTTCTTGATAAATAATCTTCCTAATTTAATCGTTTCTTTTATTTCGCTTGGGTGATGTGCATAATCATCATATAAATTTCTTTGATGTATTTGGCCTCTGAATTCAAATCTTTTTTTTGGCAGTTTAAGGAATTTAATATTTTTCTTAATTTCTATGAAATCTACTCCTACCATTCTTGATGCTGCTATTGCAGCGGTGATGTTAGATAAGTTGTGGAGTCCTGGAATTGGAATATTTAAACTACTAATGAAATTACCATTTTCATAATATTTCCCAATTGTATGACTTGCATTAATTTCTGATGGGATTATTGCATAGGCTACGCTATCTGCTTTAGTGTTTGACCACTTACTATCAGAATCAAAATTATTTCTCGTTGTTTCACAATCAAAATTAATTAATAATTTTTTAGAGTTTGCAGCGAAATCTTTAAAAGAAGATATAACTTCACTTAAATTAGAAAAATGATCACAATGATCAAAATCAATGTTATTAATTATTCCAATATCAGATTTATATGTATTAATTGTCCCATCAGATTCATCAACTTCGGCTACTAAGAATTTTGTATTTTCTAAATGACAATTAGAGTTGTAGATAGGAATTATTCCTCCAGTTATTGAAGAAGAGTTATGCGTACATAATTCAAGAATTGTCGAGAGAAATGTACTGGTTGATGTTTTTCCATGGCTGCCTGCTACGGCCAATGCAGTGTATGTTTGCATTAACATTGCAAGTATTTCTGAGCGATGTTTTATTGTTAAATTTTTTTCCCTACAGTACGATAATTCTTCATTTTTAGGTTTGATTGCTGAGCTTACAACAAAATTAATCAATTTGTTTTTAAATTTTGAAGTTATAAATTCAATATTTTCTCGAATTTGAGAAGTAAAGATTTCTGCACCTAATTGCTCTAATTTATTAGTTTCATTGTTTTTAACTAAATCAGACCCTGAAACTGAATAACCTTTTTTTAGCAAACCCATTGCAATTGCTGACATTCCAATACCTCCAATTCCAATAAAATGAAAATGACTTTTCAACAGTAATTCTTTATCCAATTTTTATCTTTTACTAAAATTAAAATAACTTCTAACCAAAATTTTTGGTATTTTTTCTTAAAAAAAATGTTTTTTTTCCTTGAATTAATACAAAACTATACTTATTTGCTTAATAAATCAAAAAAACCTTACGTTATTGCACAAAATTCAGTATGATCGGCAACTTAGGTTAATCATTCAGAAATTTTAGTTATGACTTTGCGTGTTGCAATTAACGGCTTTGGCAGAATTGGTAGAAACTTTATGCGTTGCTGGCTTAGTAGAGGTGCTTACACCAATATTGAAGTTGTTGGTATCAATGTTACTTCTGATCCAAAGACAAATGCTCATCTTCTAAAATATGATTCCGTTCTAGGCCAATTAGATGGAGTTGATATTCAATATACCGATGACACTTTTGTAATTAATAACAAAACAATTAAGTGTTTTTCTGATAGAAACCCAATGAATCTTCCTTGGAAAGACTGGGGAGTTGACTTAGTAATTGAATCAACTGGTGTTTTTAATACAGATGTTGGAGCAAGTAAACACTTAGAAGTAGGAGCAAAAAAAGTTATTTTAACTGCGCCGGGTAAAGGTGCTGGAGTTGGTACCTATGTAGTTGGAGTTAATGCTGATACATATAAACATAAAGATTATGATATTTTGAGCAATGCTAGTTGTACTACAAACTGCTTAGCTCCAGTAGTTAAAGTTTTAGACCAAACTTTTGGGATTAATAAGGGTTTGATGACTACAATTCATAGTTATACGGGTGATCAAAGAATTCTAGATAATAGTCATAGAGATTTAAGAAGAGCCAGGGCTGCCGCTACCAATATTGTTCCAACCTCTACAGGAGCTGCAAAAGCAGTAGCGCTAGTTTATCCAGAAATGAAGGGAAAATTGACAGGAATTGCAATGAGGGTTCCTACACCTAATGTTTCAGCAGTGGATTTCGTTTTCGAATCATCTAGATCTGTTACAAGCGAAGAAGTAAATCATGCTCTTAAGGAAGCATCTTTAGGTTCTATGAAGGGAATTATTAAATACGGAGATGAGCCATTAGTGTCAAGCGATTATGCAGGGACCAATGAATCATCCATTGTAGATAGTGATCTCACAATGTGTATCGGAGATAATCTTGTTAAGGTACTTGCTTGGTATGATAATGAGTGGGGTTACAGCCAAAGGGTTGTAGATTTAGCAGAGATTGTTGCTAAAAATTGGGAATAATTAAAAGTGATTGAAAGGTGTGTTTTGTAATAATTTATTTTTTTTATCTTCTTTAAATTCTACCGAAGGTTCACCATAAGCGAAATAACCAATTTCATTTATATTTTTATCTAGTTTAGATAAATTATTTGCCCATTTTTTGGGCAATGAGAAAACTAATTCGTAATCTTCACCTCCAAAAAAATAATATTCATCCCATATATCCCCTTTTGGCCAATCCTTATCTTTGGGTATTTTTTCATAATTTATGATTGCTTTACAGTTGCTAGCTATTGCTAAATCTTTTAAGGCTTGAAATAGGCCATCGCTGCTATCAGTACATCCTATTCTTTTTATTTTTTTATTGGAGCGAGTTTTAAGGAGATTTTTTAGAAAATTTGAGTAAACTTGAGGGCGACAAAAATGTTTAATGGACTTACTGATTAATCTTTCATGAAGAAAAACATTATTATCGAAATTAATTTTATTTTGTATCATAAATCCTAGTTTGCTAAGACCATGAATTCCTGTAGTTAAGATAATATCTCCTGGTTTACATGCATTTCTGCGTAATTCAAGTTCACCTTGAATCCCAAAGGCTGTAATTGAGATGATTTTTTCATTCCCCTTTGAGCAATCTCCTCCAAGAATTTTCCCGCCATATTCTTTTAAAGCTTTATTCATTCCTGTATATAATTCTTCAACCCAAACCCACTCAGTTTTCGCAGGTAGAATTAAACTTATTGTAATTCCTATAGTTTTCTTACTTCCACTCGATAATAAGTCAGAAATGTTGCTGACAACTGCTTTCCATCCAAGGTCTTGAGGGCAAATAGAAATGTCATTGAAATGAACATTTTCTACCAATGAATCATTATTAATAAGTAAGTTTTCATTTTTTGTTTTGATTAAAGCGCAATCATCTGAAACTGGATTTTTGGGCATAAATCTTGCAACCCTATTTATTAATTCTTTTTCTCCTATATTTTTTAATATTTCTTTATGCATTTAATTTGAGGTTTTCAATACCATCTAAAACATCAATTGAGATTATTGTGTCATCTTTAGTTAGATCTTCTAGTACATCAAAACCATCTACAACATAACCAAAGGCAGCATTTCTTCCATCAATTAAATTGCGACCTGCTGGATTTAATTCTGCTTCGTATAAAAAGAAGAAAAATTGTGAGGAGCCATCATCAACTGAGGTATTTGAATGGGACCATCCTAGAGTTCCAAGTGTTGCGAAAGGTAATGTTGGTGTTTCTGTGTAAAGACCTAAATCTTCAAAAGTTTGATTATAAAAGGTATCCTTTTCATCAGTAATTCTAATTTCGAGAGGAACGTGACGTTCTTCATTTGTTTCAGGATCCAAATAACCTATTTCTTCTCCAATTGGATCACCTGTCTGCAGAACAAAAAATTCTTCTGCTCTATTAATAGGTAAATCTTTATAGAAATTTTTTGAAGACAAATCTATAAATGCTCCTGCTGTAAGCGGAGCGTTAAATCCATCTACAATTGCTTTCATATCTCCTTTGGAAGTCTTTATATTAACTTTTGCTCTTCCTAGTAACCTTGGCAAATTATCAAATTCTTCTGGAATAGAGTAAGGAAATTGATTTGGTAGAAAATATTCTTCTAATCCTCCTATTTTGTCTAAGGCTGCTTTTCGTGTCGCCACAAATGAATACTTATCTTTAGATTTAGCGTGATCTTGAAGGTTATCAAAATTATCTTTGAGTTCTAAAAATGTTTTTTCAGCAATTTCATGCTTGTCATTTGGTAATTCTTGAATGATTCGACTTTGGTATTTTTTTAGTAAAGATTGACATTTTGTAACAGTTTTAGTAAGAGCAGGCCATCTACCTCCTCTTACAAGGTCACTAGTTTCTTCCAATTTGTGTTGAATTTCTTGTAATTCAACTTGCTTGATGGGGAGAGCGTTTCTGAGGATTGCATTAGGGTCTTTTACTGCATTTCCAGTAGGTAAATCAGCAAGAACTTGAATCGGTTTAAATAGAAAAACTTGAAATATTATTATTGATAGTATCAAGAAAAGTTTGTTCTGATTTGATAAGAATTTTTGCATAAGACTCTTGCAGGTTTATGATCCTTGGGGATGTAATACAGGAATGATTTCCAGTAACGATTTTCGCACAGGTACCACTATCGAATTGGATGGACAAGTTTGGCGTGTTGTAGAATTTCTACATGTCAAGCCTGGCAAAGGTTCTGCTTTCGTGCGAACAAAATTAAAATCAGTTCAAAGCGGCAACGTGGTTGAAAAAACTTTTCGAGCCGGAGAATCAGTACAACAGGCTATCCTTGAGAAGTCTAACCTGCAACACACATATGTGGAGTCTGGGGATTATGTTTTTATGGATATGACAAGTTTTGAAGAGACGAGACTTTCCTCTGAACAAATTGGTAAAGGTTCAAAGTATTTGAAAGAAGGAATGGAAGTTAATGTTATTTTCCATAATGGTAAAGTGTTAGAAGTAGAACTTCCAATATCTATTACCTTAAAAGTTACTCAGACTGATCCTGGAGTAAAAGGTGATACTGCTAGTGGGGGTACGAAACCAGCTATTCTAGAAACAGGTGCTCAGGTTATGGTTCCTTTATTTATTTCTGTAGGAGAAATGATTAAAGTAGATACTCGTAACGATAGTTATCTTGGACGCGAAAATTAAAGGCTATGAAATTAGATCGTGAAGACTTAAATCGTTTAATAGAGAAAATCTCAACAAGCGATATTCAAGAATTCTCATTAGAGGGAGAGGATTTTAAACTCGAAATAAAGAGGAATTTATTTGATCAGAGCCAACCTACAAATAATTTAATTTCGAATAATTCATTTGATAGGCAAACAACTGTTAATCAAAAATCTCTTAATGATAGCGTCTCGATAGTTAATGAGCCTGAAGCGCCTCAAGTAGCCCCTCCTGGACGTTCTGATCTTACTGATATTACATCTCCCATGGTTGGCACCTTCTATAGGGCTGCAGCGCCTGAGGAGGACCCCTTCGTTGAAGTAGGAAATATTGTTAAGGTTGGTCAAACCATTTGTATTTTGGAAGCTATGAAATTAATGAATGAAATTGAATCTGAATTTAACGCTGAAATAGTAGAGATTCTCGTTGAAAATGGAACACCAGTTGAATTTGGTCAAGTTTTAATGCGTGTTAAGCAGTCTTGACTTTTATCATTTCTATCGCAGCCTTTATAGCCTCAATCATACTTTGAGATTGAGCTATTCCTTTTCCAGCGATATCAAATCCCGTTCCATGATCAGGAGATGTTCTGATAAAAGGTAAACCTATTGTTGTGTTTACTGAGTAATTAAGAGCTATAATCTTCATTGGTATTAGACCTTGATCATGATACATAGCAAGAATGCCGTCATGTTTTTCAGCATCTTTTTGATTCCAAGCTTTGGCGGAGGAATTCCAGCAACTATCTGGTGATGAAGGGCCTATTAATTTAATATTTCTATTTTTTTCATTCCAAGCAATTAATGCATCATTCAGCCACTCTCTTTCTTCATTACCCAAAATTCCCTCTTCACCTGCATGAGGGTTTAATCCCGCAACTTTTAAAGTAGGGTTTTTAGTGTAAGTAATACAATACTCTCTTAAAAGATCTAATTTAGCGTGGATTAGTTTTTTATTTAGCCTCTTTGGTACCTCACAAAGTGCAATGTGGGTTGTAGCTAGTAAGGTATTGAATCTCCAACCCGTAATTGGTGATTTAGCTGTGAATAACATTCCAAAATTTTTTACTCCACATGATTTTGCTAATACTTCAGTTTGACCGGAGAATTTATGACCTGCTAGAGACCATGATTTCTTGCAAATTGGACCAGTTACTAGTGCTGAATTAGGATATTGTTTTACAATTTCAATTGCTTTTGTTAGGTAATTGAAACTTGATTCGCCGTAACTTGATTTAGATTCATTATCAGACAAAGACATTTTGAGATCATGAATTTGTAAATTTTTAGGATTTGCGAGGTTTTTCAATCCTAAACTTTTAAGATGTGTATAAGTATTATGTAGATTCTTTTTTGAACCAACTAATATAAAGTCAACATTTTTTGGTATCTGATGAGAACAAAGAGCTTTTAAAATTATTTCAGGTCCTACACCAGACTCATCTCCGACGCTTAATACAATTTTAAATGTATTGTTAGAATTTTTATTATTCATAAAAAGCTTTAAAATTTATTTTGAACTATTTAAATAGCAGTTTTTTAAGCCTAGTTTATAGTTTTTATAAATTAGTTTATATCCAAGTGTTTCGCATAATAGTTTATTAGAAACTCTTCTATTTTCCATCCAAAAAGATTTAGCTATAGGAGACAAATCCTTTTCTGCATCCTCAAATAATATTGGCTTTGGCATTTTGATGCCAAGTAGATCGTAACAGTATTGAATAACCTCAATTTGAGAACAAGGTTCATCATCTGCGATATTAATAATTTGGTGAAACTTTAAAGAGTCTTTATTATTTAATAGATAGATAATTGCATTTGTAATATCAGCAATATGAATTCTTGAAAATACTTGATCTTTTTTAGAGATAACGCGAATTTTTTGATTTCTGATTGCTTCAAAAGTGGATCTTCCAGGTCCATAAATACCGGGTAGCCTAAAAATTTGTACGGGCAAACCGGATTTGATCCATTTTTTTTCGCAATTTAATCTATTGTGACTTCTTTTTTGACAAGGATTAGGGTTATCAATCTCAGAGACCCAATCACCTTCGGCATCCCCATAAACTCCTGTGGTAGATAAATATCCAATCCATTCAAGGGATAAACTTTGTAGTTTACTTTGAAGGCATCCTAATACTGGATCATTACCATTTTTGTCTGGAGGTATGCAACTAAGAATATGTGTAACACCATCAAAAATTCTTTCATTAGGAACTGTATCGTTTTCACTGTTAAAAATAAAACTATTTGGATCTTTGTTTTCAGATCTTGAACTTGTCAAAGCAGTACAACCAAATTGTCTTATGGTTCTTGCAAAAAAACTACCGCTAAAACCACATCCTAAGATCAAAAATTTATTTTTATTTCCTAGTAAACTTGCAAAATTCTTCATAAACTATTAAAGTAGTACATATGTATTATAAAATGATGAAGACAGCTGTTAAGCCTACTTTAAAATCAAAAAATCTCCTCAGCAGCAAAATTTATACTCATCTGAAAGAAAAAGACATAGGTTTAGTTGACTTCAAATTCTATCAAAAAATATTTGTTATTTTCCTTTCATTGTCTACAATTTTAATATTCCCAGAATTGCCAAGAGAATTGGAAAATATTTGTGAGAGTTATAACTCTAGAAAATTATGTCATGTATGGTAGTCAAGCTGCTTTATAGTTTGATTCATCTGTTGCAAAATTTTTCTTGTTCACTTTAAAGTTAGGGTTAGCCCATTGCAATAATCTTATAGCTAATCTCAAATCTCCTTCTAACCATGCTCTTATAGCCATAGCTCTTCTTGGATCATAAAATTTTTGTCTTCTATACCAATATAAAGCATTTTCATCTGATTTATCTCCATTACAAGAAAGACATGCCGGAACACAGTTTTCCGTAGTACTTAAGCCACCTTGGCTACGCGGTAAAACATGATCAATTGATTCAGATGGTTTTCCGCAATATATACAACTTTTTCCTGTAAATCTATGAATTGACTTTCGCCATTGTCTAAATCTAAACTTAGGACATAAATCCTCTAAAAACACCGCATCATTAATATGCATTCAGACTATTTAATTAAATAAATATTGGCTTGAATATATCAAAAGTCAATATTTATTTATTATTTTTAGTCCGAAATTTGCCAGTAGAATATAAAATTAGTGCTTTTAGATACAAAATAAAATAGACGAAATATCTAAATAAAAAAATTTAAAGCTTTATTCAATAACTATATCTTTCAATTGTCTCTTCTGAAAAATCATCATTAACTTCTTCTAATTCTTTCTCTAATCTTTTTCTATTTTTTTCTTTATCTTTAAATTTTTTTTCTTTTAGTTCTTTTTCTTTTTGTAAATCTCTTATTAGTTTTCTGTTTGGATGAAGTTTTTCTAGATATTCAACACAATAGCTAAAGTTTTCTCCGTCTCTTATGACTGATTCAGTAATTTGTGCTGCTGCTTGTTTAGGTGATACTTTGAAAATCCCACCTTTTTGTTTCTTTATATAAGAATATGCTGCCTCCCAACTACTTTCATGGTCATTTCCTCCATCTCTCATAGTGCAGAAAATTTCTGCTCCAAACGAGCCGGCTTTAACTTTTGATGTTTGAAGTGAAAAAGGAAGAGTTATCCCTAGAGTTAAAAAAATTAATTTTTTTTTAAATCCTTGCATTTACTTTTTATCTCCTATTTAAAATATCTTTTTTTCAAAATATGTCTAGAGTTTTTTAAGATTTTATTATTCCAAATAAGTTCAAGCCTTTCACAACTAATGGAAGAATGAGAAGCACGGTGATTAACCTTACTGCATGAAGAGTTGCTACTGCAGCACCGACTCCATATTCAGATCCTACAAGACTCATACCGCTAATACCTCCCGGCGCAGCACCTAGAATTGTTGTTATCACATCTATATTGAGTAATCTGCTAGTCCATAATCCAATAGCTAATCCTGTAATAACTAAAGTGAAAGTTATTAAAATGGCAGGCCTCCATAAACTTTGAAGCTCAACTAATGAGTCTTTAGTTAAAGATGTACCAATAACTGTTCCAATTCCAATTTCTAATATTGTTCTTGTGCCAATTGGCCACTCTGCTAAATCAACTTTGCCACTGATACTAAGTATGCTTGCGCCTATTAAAGCGCCTGCAAGAGGAGCTGCTGGGATACCCGTTTTTAGAGCTAAAGCTCCAAAAATTCCACCTGCAATTAGGTAATAGATTAGATTTATGTTTGGCATAATTTTGAAAGATGTTTGGACATAATATTAGAAAAATATTTTTTTGCTTGGGTTTATAGTCAAATTATATTTTGTTTTCCTCTCGTAATGTCCCCTTTTATTGGCATAATATTACCTAAAGCATGAATTTTTATGTCTTCACAAATTTCATATAAAGTTGACAAAAGCCGCATCAAGAAAAAATTATCTTTTTTTGAGGGTGGTCATCAGCTCGAAAAATTAGAGTTTGCTCTCGCAATAGCTCAAACTAAAGGAGATGAAAAAAAATCAATGATTCTTAAAAAAAAGATTGTTGAATTAGGTGGAAATGTTGAAGAACCAGGTACTTAATTCAATTTGCCTCAAGATATTTAGATGCTACTACCAATGCTTCACCAACGTCCTGAGCGGTTATTTTTCCTAGTTCAAGAAGTGTATTACCGATAGCAGAAATTACTGTGATAATGTCTCTATCATTTACATATCCTAAGTGACCAACTCTAAATATTTTCCCCTTCAAGTGATCTTGACCACCAGCAAGTAGGATATCAAACTTATTTTTTATTGTTTTTCTCAGTTCTTCTGCATTTATATCATTTGTTTCTATTGCAGTAATTGAAGGGCTTAAATATTTTTCATTAGCAAATAATTTTAGATTTAAAACTTTTACTGCATTGCTCATAGCTAATTTATGTTTTTTATGCCTAAGGAAAATTTTGTCTAAGCCTTCTTCTCTCATCATTTTTAAAGCTTCATCTAAAGCAAAAATCAAATTAACTGCAGGGGTATATGGATTACTATTACTTAAAAGACTCTTTTTATAGGATTTTAAGTTTAAATAAAATTTTGGTAGATTAGATTTCTCTGCAGCTTCCCATGCTTTTTGGCTCATTGCTATAAAACTAAGACCTGGCGGAATCATATATCCCTTTTGCGAGCCTGAAGCAACTACATCTAATTTCCATTCATCTATTGGTACATTGCACGCCCCGAGACTTGTGACGCAGTCAACTATAGATAGAGCTGTGTTATGTTCTCGGATATATGAGCTTATAGTTTCTAGATCGTTAATTACACCTGTTGAAGTTTCAGAGTGTGTTAAGATAACTGCTTTTATTTTTTTATCTTTATCTTCTTCTAATACTTTTTTGAATTCTTCTGGATTCAGTGGATCGCCCCATTCGGAATCAATTTTTATTATTTCTAAACCAAATTCCTCTGCTACTTTTACCCATCTTTCCCCAAATTTTCCATTTTCTCCACAGATTACTTTATCCCCTTTACTTAAGGTATTAATTATTCCAGCTTCCATTGCGGCAGTACCACTACCAGTAATCGTGAGAACATCGTTTTGAGTTTGATGAAGCCACTGTAAATTTTTTGTAGTACTTTCTACAAGCTGCTGGAATTCTTTACTGCGATGGCCTATTGGATGCTTACCTAATGCTTGTAAAACTTTTTCTGGAACTGGTGTGGGTCCAGGAATCATCAATGATAATTTTTGTTGTATGGCCACTTTTTGTTAAATAGGTCATTCTTAGATTAGTTCTCATTATATATTTTTCAATTACTTGATTTGAAAAAAGGATTTTCTTTACCTTTGTGGGTTGCTGGAGCTGCTAGGTCAGCATTAAAAAAATTAGTAGGGTTACCATTCGAGAATTATGAACTAATAAAAATTCCTGATGAAAAAAAAGAAATAAAAATAGAGATTCATTCTGTTGGTTTTATTAAAGGAGACTCGCATGCATTAGGCATTTCCTTTGCAAAGTCTGGATTAGATCTCGACATTACACAAAACTTAGAAATATGGTCAATAGCGTCTTTAGAAAAAATTTCTTTCAATAATCCTTTTCAAACAAATTCAATAAATATTATTGCAGGATCTGGTGTGGGTATAAATGAGAATTCATCAGAAATATGTATTTCTGATTTTGCTAAAGATGTTTTATATAAAAATTTATTGGATATTATTCCAGAGGGTTTTAAATTAAATTTAGAAATTATTTTCCCAGATGGGGAGTTTTTAGCAGAGAGAACTAGTAATAAGTCATTTGGTATTGTGAATGGCTTATCTATTATTGGAACTTCTGCTGAGACGTATTCTAGTGCTTCACCTCAACAATTAGAAGAAGCTAAAACAAATTTAGCACAGTTAACTAAAAATGATTTTAAAGGGAAAGTTGTTTTTGTTATTGGTGAAAATGGCTTAAATTTAGCAAAAATTTGTAATGTCAAGTTGCCAATTATAAAAGTTGGTAATTGGATAGGACCACTGTTAGTTGATGCTGCAATAAAAAATGTTAATACTGTAATTCTTTTTGGATATCATGGAAAATTAATTAAATTAGCAGGTGGTATTTTTCATACACATAATCATTTAGCTGATGGCAGAATAGAGATTCTTGTTTATTTAGCTGTTCAAGAAAAAGTACCAACTGAAATAATAGTCAAATTATCTCAACTAAATACTCTTGAAGATGCCTTATTATTGCTTGAAAAATTTAGTAAATCCATAGCTGAAAAATTATTCCAAAATTTAGCAAATACTATTGAAAAACGTTCTTTCGGATATGTTAATAGATATCTAAAAACAGATATTGAAATTGCATCAATTATTTTTGATAGAAAAAGAAAAATAAGGTGGTCGGGATCTAACGGTAAAAATTATATTTCTTTATTTCAATGAGAGTAATTTTTGATTGATTATGCTTTTGTAAATAAATTGAGCTAACTTTTATACATGAGTCAAACATCTTTAAAAAAAGAACGGGATCCTTCAATATTAATTTTAGATTTTGGATCACAATATTCTGAATTGATTGCAAGAAGAATTCGAGAAACTAATGTTTTTTCTCTTGTAGTAAGTAACTGTATTTCAATTGAGGATATAAAGGATATTAATCCTCAAGGGATAATTTTTAGTGGAGGGCCTAATTCTGTATATGATCAAAATGCGCCTAAATGTGATAAAAAAATTTTTGATTTAGGAATTCCTATTCTTGGAATATGTTATGGAATGCAATTAATGGTCAAAGAACTAGGAGGATCCGTCACTTCAGCCATAAAAAAAGCTGAGTATGGGAGAGCACCAATTGCTATTGATTTAGAATGTGATCTCTTTTCTGATGTAGGAGATAAATCAATAATGTGGATGAGTCATGGTGATTCAATTAATTTTTTGCCTGATGGATTTAATAAAATTGCTCATACCGAGAACACAATCCATGCAGCAATTTCAAATGATAAAAAGAAATTATTTGGCGTACAATTTCATCCAGAAGTTATTCATTCAGAATTTGGGATGACGGTAATTAAAAATTTCGTTTATAAAATCTGTAGCTGTAAGGCTGATTGGACAACCGAGACCTTTTTAGAGGAAACAATTCCCAGGATAAAAGAGCAAGTTGGCAATAAGAAAGTTTTGCTTGCTTTGTCAGGAGGAGTGGATTCATCAACTCTAGCTTTTCTACTTAATAAAGCTATTGGAAATCAGCTTACATGCATGTTTATAGACCAAGGTTTCATGAGAAAAGGTGAACCGGAATTTTTAATGAATTTTTTTGACAAGAAATTTCATATACACGTTGAATATATTAATGCCAGAGAAAGATTTATTGCAAAATTAAAAGGAATTACTGATCCAGAACAAAAAAGGAAAATTATTGGTGAAGAATTTATTAGAGTATTTGAAGAAGAAAGTAATAGATTAGGACCTTTTCAGTACTTAGCCCAAGGAACTCTTTATCCTGATGTTATTGAAAGTGCTGGTACTAATATTGATCCCAAGACCGGTGAAAGAATAGCTGTAAAAATAAAGAGTCATCATAATGTGGGAGGATTACCAAAAGATTTACAATTTAAATTAGTTGAGCCATTGAGAAGACTTTTTAAGGATGAAGTCCGAAAATTGGGGGCTTCTTTAGGTCTACCAGATGAAATTATAAAAAGGCATCCATTCCCAGGTCCAGGCCTAGCGATAAGGATTCTGGGAGAAGTGACCAATGAAAAACTCGATTGTTTAAGAGATGCAGACTGGATAGTGAGAGACGAAATTAAGAAAGCAGGTCTTTACAATCATATTTGGCAAGCTTTTGCAGTATTGTTACCTGTTAAAACTGTAGGAGTTATGGGTGATAAAAGGACTTATGCATGGCCAATAGTTTTACGTTGTGTATCTAGTGAAGATGGTATGACCGCAGACTGGTCAAAAATTCCTTTTCAGATTTTGGAGAGAATTTCAAATAGAATCGTAAATGAAGTAGTTTCAGTTAATAGAGTCGTTTATGATATTACAAGCAAACCTCCTGGAACTATTGAGTGGGAATAAAACTATTGGGTAAAGTGTAGTCATATCCTCATTCTTGCGGTTTGTTGCGAGTTTGTTGTGGTAAAATTATAAAGACAAGATGACAATATAACTACGATTTAATTTCGTTAGTTTGTTGCGGGTTTTATTTGTCACCTTGTCATCGTCTATATGAAGAAATCAAATTCAAATTACTTTCTTCACAATAAACAATTCAAAATTTATGGGTTCAAAAGGTATAAACAATAAGTCATTTACTCTTTGGGAAGAGTTAGAACTTCGTGTTTCTACTGATAGTGGGAAGGTCGCAATTTATAAGAAAACTTATAACGATAAAAGACAAGGTAGAACTCCATTACCAATAGAAGATAGGTCTTATTTCGTTCATATTCCTGTTCCAAATACCAAAGGTGGAATTAGAAAATCATTACTCACAAAAGATAGAACAACCGCAATTACAAAAGTGAATGAAATGGTTGTAAATGTGATGGTTGATTTAAGGTCTGGTAATAGTATTATTCCTGTTCCTGTTGAAGATGTTGTAGAGAAATTCTTGAAACATAAAAAGTCACGAACAAGAGGTAGGTGGGAAAGTAAAAGAGACAGGGGTAAGAAAAGTATCACAAGTGAGAGATATACCTTAATAGAAGGAAAACTTCGTAATTACTTGATTGGATTTCTTGGTAAGAAAACTGATGTAAGAACTATTCCATTTAAGAGATGGAGTAAGTGGGAGGAATGGAGAATTGAAAATAATGTAAGAAAAGAAATGGGAAAACCAAAATCAGTCACCATACAAAATGAGATGGGATTGATTAGAGAATGTTGGAAGTGGGGAATGGTTGAAGGGTATATTCCTACATCACTCAAACTACCTTTTCACGATGAAGATTTAATAAGTGACGATAAAGTTAGTCGTGATACTTGGAACGCAAATGAATGGAGAAGTTTCTCACGAAGATTAAGAGATTGGTTAAAAGAAACTGAAAGTAATCCTGATGAAAATTATGTATGGGATGCGTATGTTTCTTATCAAATGGTTTTCTTCATTTCTAATTGTGGAATGAGAACTGGTGAAGTGGTGAAGGTTAAACGAAAAGATATTGAATTCGTTCAATTAAATGATGAATATAAGAACTTGATTTGTTTGGTTCAAGTTCATCCATCAACTAAAACTGGTGAAAGAGAAGTAAATGCGATGGGTGGAAAATTCGCAAGAAGAGTATATGAAAAATCACCACATAGAAAGAAGGATGACTTCTTATTTTGTCATTTAGATGGGAGTGAATTTACCACTAAACAATTTAGAACTTGGTTCTATCGTATGACTAAATTTACTGATGAAAATAAACGATGGGGTAAAACCTTCCAACCCTATGGTCTCCGTCATTATTACGCAACTACCAGACTTCAAAACGGAACATCTCAATACGCACTCTGTAAAAATATGGGTGTTACTGAACCATATTTAAGAAAACATTATTCCAAATACTTAAACAGACTTGCGACAAAAGAACTAATGAAATTTAGTAAAGAAGTTGGTTTGGGTGGAAGAATAATTCCCAAAGGTGAAGACTTCTTAATTGATGAAATCTAATGAGTAGAAAATCAAAATATACAGGTGGTTTTAGACCAAGAAAATATGAAAGTAGAATACCTTTTCCTTATGTTGTGTTTGATGAAAAGAAAGAAGTCTATTTTAGAATTGTCTCTGGATTTCCCTCTACACTTGCGGTTACTCCCATAATGAAAGAACACTTTCCTGATGATTACAAAGGATATATTGCGTCACCAAAATGTTGGGAAGAGATTAAACATTTACAAAAAAAATAAAGACAAGGTGACAAACCTTTTCACTCAAATTTTCTACCCGAAAATTTTTAAATGGAGAATGAAAAAAGAGTGGATTTAATATAAGTCGCACTCTTATGGTTCGTTATAGATTGATAGTATCTATCGTTTTTAGTTTAGGGTCGTGTTCTTTTAGTAAAACTGGTTCTGGTGTTACTTGATAGTGTTGTATCTGTCTTTGATGAGTTGTTCTAATAACAACTCTGGTTTCTGTTGTGGTCGTGACTTCTTGGAAAGTTCCATCAACATTTCATATACAAGATTGGTTACTTTGATGTTCTTAAACATAATTAAACTGATACTAATTTTGACTTGTTTCTGTCTTCTCTAATTTTGTTTTTTAGATAAGACGAATGACTAATGTTTTGTTCCTTACAATATCCAACAAACCACTCATAGAGTTCTTCTTCATTCATCCCGAATGACATACATTTTTGAATGTTAGTTCGTGACATAATTTCTACTTAATTGGTTACTACTATTTAGATGTAAATCATCTACTTTTACGAAAGTCTTCTCTTGATTATCAAATCAAAGTCTTCGTTTTCTGTGAGAAGTTGAAGGTAATGTTGTTCTTCAAGTTCCCTTTGTTTCTTCAATCCAAGTTCTTGTAAGAACTGGTTCATTTTCTTATTAAATTGAGACCAAGTAATTGGTCTCTTTCTTCTGTGTTTGTTTTTCATAGGTCACTATTTTGGATGTCTATATGTTCCCAACAATCAAAATCAATCTTGTCAAAAGACTTATTTACATAACGAAGTCGTGTTGTGAAATCTCCTATCTTTTTATGGTTGGTTGATTTCTTACCTAATCCCAATTTCTTGATATGTGTCTTCAAGTGATTGGTTAAACATTCACTCATAACATCATCCAAGTGGTAATCGTCATCCGCAATTATTTGGAATAATGTGTCTTTGGATAGGGTAATCTTTCTGTTCTTACTCATTAACCAAGAAATACCATCTGGTCTTTCCATAAGGATGTGGAGGTGTAACTTTCTACTTTCGTAATGTCGTTCTACAAAGAACCAAAGTCTTAATCTGTCTTTGGGTTTCTTACCACTTGGATAAAAGAAATCCAGAATTACTTTCTTGATATGTTTATTATCACCATATTGATTGATAGGTGATTTAGAACCTTTGAAGAATGAGAGTGTAAGAAAATAAGTAGGATTAAAATACATACTCTCACTCTTCCTCTGTAACCACTTTTGAGTTACGCATCGTGCGGATATTTTTGCGGAATTACTTTCATCCAAATCGTAATGACAAGGTGACAAATCTCCATTCTTATTCTTTACACTTAAAGACACGAAATCCTCTTCTTTCATAGTTAATAACCTACTTGATATTTAATTAGTGATGTCTTCTTCCGTTACATCTAATTTATATAGGTAAGTTATATGTTTGATATATGTAATTGTTAAGGTTCAGTAACATTTAACGATACAACGACAGGTAAGACCAACTCCTTGTCACCTTGTCACGAACGATATACAAAACAAAACTATATTTAAAAAGACATTTATAAATGTTTTGAAATTTCGTTATACCAAATCAATAATTCCCGTTTGTCACCTAATTTCTTATCTCTCGCAATTTTTAATGAGTATCGGGTCGCATTATTATCTGTCGTTTCCATCAACATATTCAACTTTGCGACATACGATTTACCATACTCCGTGTAGAAGTTTCTCTTACCACAATCACTTCTCATAATGAAACCCGTGAAAGTGCGGAGTGGTGCGTCTATCAGTTCATCAATAGTTTTGAGATTAAACATCTTCTTCCACTTATCATCTTTTTCTATAAACCATATAGGTGGTAGTTCTTTCTCAATCACTTGTCTCCAATAAAGACTTCTTTCCCTTCGTTCCTGATGTCTAATTGATTTAATTGATATTGATTGATTTGGTTTCCTAAATGTCAAACCATAATTCTTACATAATCTTCTTAAATCTTCTTCAAATGAGTAAGTTCTTTCTCCTCCCAAATAAACATCAGTAGAACGAAATATTGAATATAAATGTTCTTGTTTTTTACTCCATCTACCCTTGTCAGTTTCGGTTACTAATTTACTTGGAAATCTAATTTGTTTTACCAAATATTCACTTTCTCTATATGACATATCTTTCGTTATTGATTTCTTCTTAACTGCGATTTGTATCTCATCTGGTCTTAAAGAACAGAGACTATAAATGGTTCTGTAATGCGGTGGAAATGACCTACAAACCTCCTCTCTTGCGTCTATGGGTAAATCATCCATAGTGTCTCCAATCTTCTTCAAATTGGAATATATCTTGGGGTTTATATTTGATTTCTCTGTGAAGATTTTATAGATGGATTTATCAAATACTTTTTTACTTCTTGATATTGTTAATGACAAGGTGACAATATCATCAATACTACCTTCGTATGAATGTTTTCTTGTAATATCCAACGCAGTATCAAGGGTTAGTGTCTTTGTCATCTTGTCTTCACCGATTTAATGAAATCTTACTATGCCGTGAAGAAATCGTGAAGAAAAAGTATCTAAACAAACATATACATTACGACAACTATCCGTGAAGAAGTCAAATTACAATTAAAGAGTAGTTTATACAATACTTAAAATTATGACCTCTATACTTTGGGATAGTCGGTTCTTAAACGAATTCAAACAAGAACTACACCACAACCCTTCTATTCAATTTTGGGAAGAAGATGTTAATGGTGATGTAATGGATTTCAAATCAACCCATTACAAAAAAATGTTGATGAAGTTCTTCCCTGCGTTAGGTGTGAAGAACCTTCAATTAGGAACTACCGATAAAGGGAGACCAACTTCAACTTTGGTATTCACTCGTGGAAATCGTGTAGAACAAATTGACCCACAAACTCTTAAACAAGTCTGTTTTAGATTATTTAATTTGATGGGTGAGAAAGGAACTCAAATTAGAAATAACTTCTATAAAGAGAAGGTATTCAACAAAGACGAACTTTCCTTAATACCTGATTTAGAAGGTAAAAAAGTCTTCAAGGATAATGTATTAAGTGCGTATCGTTTCTTTCAAAATGGATTTGTTGAGATTACCCGTAATGGTGTTTCACCTCTTAAATCCTATGACGAAATTCCAGAAGATTATGTGATTTGGAACTCTTCGGTCATTCCAAAAGACTATGAAGACACCATCACCAAAGAAGTTCTGGAACATAAACTCTCTAACATAATCGCAAATGGTATTCATCCCGAAACTGGTGATTTGATTTACCAAAAGAATGACAGAGTAAAACTTTATCAAGAGTTCAAGGATAAAGTAGAAAGTTTTGAAGGAGAAAATCCAGACACTCATTTCAAAGACTTTGTTGAAAATTTAAGTCGTGATGAAGAAGGAGATATTGATAAAAATTGTCTTGAACGATTGGAAATTGCGATTGGTTATTTGTGTCATAGATACAACACCGCAAACAAGAGACAATATGTTCTTCTGGTGGATAGATTTTATGACGGGGTAGAAAAGGATGTTGCGAATGGTGGTAATGGTAAGTCTCTACTTATCAATACTCTTGGAACACTTATGAACCTAACCATATTGAATGGTAAGGAGATTAAGAAGAATTCAAGTTCCTTCAAACTCGCAGAAGTCACAACTGCGACTGAAATCGTTCATTTTGATGACGCACATTCCAAGTTTGATGGGGATAGATTAAATCCTCTTGTTACTGGAAACTTTCATATTGAACGAAAGTATGAGAACCCATTCTCTATACCTTCACAAGACGCACCTAAAATTGCGATTACTTCTAATTTTCCTATTGAAGGAAAAGGTAATACTTATAAGAGAAGACAATTCATTTGTGAAGTAGGTCATTATTATCGTCTTCAAGATGAAAACTTTGGTTTAACTCCAAGAGAACTTCACGGGTGTAAAGACTTTCCATTACCTAACCAAATCAATACCGAAGGAGAACCTTTCTCTTGGAGTAAGAGTGATTGGAATGAATTCTATCGTTATGTATTTCGTTGTATTCAAAAGTATCTCAAAGATGGATTACCTTCTGGTGGTGAGAGTTACTACTACAATCGTGCGAAAATCGTTCAAGAGATTGGTAGTGAAGAGGTTACTACTTATCTAATTGATAAAATTCAAACTCTTGATATTGGTAAAGAATACTTCAACGAAGAAATCTATAAAGACCTTCAAGAGACTTTCCCAAACCATCTTGAAAATGTTTCAACGATGAGTATGTATGGATGGTTAGTTTCTATCGGGAAACTTTGTAAGTTGTTTGTCAATCAACATCGTGGTGGAAGACAAGACAACCAAAGATTAAATGAAGAGAGATGGGAACGATATGTTTCTGTCGGTTTAGAAGATTGGATTAACAAAGAAGGTAGAACCAGAAAAAATCCAAAGGGTATTCCATCTGGGGAACAAGACCGAGTAGGTGTATTCAAGATTTCTTCTATGAAAGTTCCAACCAGTATGGTTTCTAAACCAGACTTTTCATCAAATACCGATGACAAGGTGACAAGTGAAGAACCTGTTAAGAAGGTGAAGAAAAAGATGACGAAGAAGAAGGTCAAAGAAGAACCTACCAAAGTCAATCTTGAAGACTTCTCTTAAAAACAAAAAGACTTAAAGGTAATCCAAAACCTTTAAGTCTCTATTATCAAAAGAGATGTTTCTACTCATCCAAAATTATTTAGGATAAGACCACTCAAAGTGGTCTTTTTATTTGTCATCTTGTCATTAAAATTTTGCGGTAATACTTACCACTCTTGCGGTTGGATTTCTTGATAATGCGGTTAGTTTCGCATCTTGATAATCTTTTGCGATTACATTCTCATAGAATATCTTTCCAGAAATGTATAGAGTTACTTCCCAATTCATTTTTCACCTCCCTTTTTAAGAAGACGATAAACACTATCACGATGGATATTTAATTCTCTTGCGATTTGGGTCGCACCATATCCTTCTTCTTTCAATTTTTTAATCTGTTCTACATCAATATTTTGTTTTCTACCTTTATAAACACCTTTCTCTTTTGCGTTTTTAATACCTTCTAATTGTCTTTCTCTTCGTAAGTTAGTTTCAAACTCACTAAACACACTCAACATATCAAGAAAACATTTACCTGATGCGGTTTTAGTGTCTATTGGTTGTTCTGTTGCGGTTAGAGTTACACCTTTTTCATTTAATTGTTTAACTATCGTTTGTAAGTCAAGAACACTCCTCGCAAGTCGGTCAATTCTGGTGATTACAAGTTCATCTCCTTCACGAACAAAATCAAGACACTCTTTTAACTTGTCTCTACCTTTGGTAGTTGTTCCAGAACCAGTCTCCACGAACATCTTATCCACACCAAACTTTTCAAGGATGTCTATTTGAGTTTCCATTCCTGTCTCTTGACCTTTGTGACTGGATACTCTTGAATACGCAACTTTCATAATAATGTGTCGTTTTTAACTCATAGACCCATAATAGTATGGTGTCGTTTAATTGGCAACCATTTATAAACGACATAATATATGGGTTAAAGTGTCGTGTCGTTTTTGTTTGTTTTGTTTCTACCCAATTACGACATCGTTGATTGTTAATTAGTTTTGATAATGACAAGATGACAAGTTGAATTATTCACGACATTCTTTACACTTAAATCAATAAGTATCGTTCAAAAGTATAAAGAATTATGGGTTTAAGTTTGTTGCGGGTTTGTTGCGAAAGTATCAACTTTATAGATGTCAATCATACCAATAGAAGTGAAGGGGTCTTTTATGATGGTTCTATTGAGTGGGAATAAGTTATAGGGTCAGATTGTAGTTATATCCTCATTTTTGCTGTTTGTCACGGGTTTGTCACGTATGACATGGCAACGTAAATACTGGGATTTCACCCCCTCTGTTTGTCATGCGTTTGTCACGAACCTAATTGACCGTCTCTTAAGAGAAATCGTATAAAGTCTCTTTTCTCTACAGTTGGTATATTTATTGAAAGATGATTTTTAGATGAAAAAACGAACTGCTTTAATTTTTCATTCACAAAAGGTTTTACCTATTTGTAAAACGATTTTGAAAGTTACGGGTACTTTTTTGACAACTTTAATACTAACTATTCCATTTCCTCAAAATGCAAAAGCAGAGACTTGGTCGTGTAAATACGAATTTGCAGGGAAAACTCAAAAATTTATTACATATAGACAAGGTAAAATATTCAATAGTCCGGATACAGGTATTTATCAAATTATTGATGAAAATAATAGGAAAATACATTTGTATCATTCTTATTTGCCAGATATGGAAAATTATTACGCAATTTCTTATGATAAAAATAAAAAAATCTTTTCAATGGTTGCTCTAAGTCCAGGTAATGACAGCGCAATAATTTCTGGTCCTTGTAAAGTAAGTTATTGAAATTAGTTTCAAAGTTGGTTATTAAATTGTTTGTAAATTAAGTTTGGATTTATTCTTTTTAATCAAATACGTATTCTCTACAATCAGTTCATCTAATTACAATGAAAAATATAAATAATGGAAGTCTTCGGTTTGTCACGTATTATATATTAAAGGAATTACTGGGATTTTAATCCCTCTGTTTATCATAGACCTAATTGAGCGTCTCTTAAGAGAAATCCTATGAAGGCTGTTTGATCTACATTTGATATATTATTTAAAAGTATTTTTGATATGCAAAAACGAACTGCTTTTATTGGTGCAATATTATCTTTAATTCCATTAGGTCATCCATTAATGATTAAAACTGGTGTAGTTTTATCTACGACAGGATTGATACTTTCTATTCCTGAAAAAGTAAATGCAGAGAGCGCTAATTTTTATTTTGATCGTGGTTATAAGAAGTATGTCAAAGGTGATTATTACGGATCAATATCTGACTTTACAAAAGCGATAGAAATTGATCCAAAAGATTCAGGTGCTTATTATAATCGAGCGATAGTAAAGCATGATTTAGAAGATTATTACAGAGCAATATCTGACTATACAAAAGCGATAGAAATAGACCCAAATTATAAGGAAGCGTATTACAATCGGGGTCTTGTAAAAGAAGATTTAAATGATAACTACGGAGCAATATCTGACTATACAAAAGCGATAGAAATTGATCCAAATTATGCTAAATCATATAATAATAGAGGAAGATTAAAGCATAGTTTAGAAGATTATTACGGAGCAATATCTGATTTTATAAAAGCGATAGAAATTGATCCAAATTATGCTCTAGCATACTCAAATCTTGCGGTAACCAAAGGAGAAGGATTTGAGGATGATGAAGGTGCTTGTAGTGATATAAAAAAAGCAGCATTATTAGGAGATAAATATCGAATAGATTGGTTAGAAACTTCTGAAGGTAAATGGTGTCAGGATATGTAAGATTCTCTAAAATTAGTTTATATAGTTACAAAGAAAAGTATAAAAGAATTGGTCATTTCGGTTTTAAGTTAGTTTTACATGGAATATATTTCTCTGAAAACTCAGTTATAGATTAAATTATTTTTTTAGGTTTTATTGAGTGGGAGTGAAGAATAGAGTATAAATCCAGTTATAGAATCAAAAACTTGGTTTCCCTTAGGTTTCCCTTAGACTTAAATTCTTGTCTCTATAGAGAAATCGTAGAGTTTTAAATTTCTCTACGCCTTAATAAATTAGTTTTTTAGTTTTTTAATTTTTTCTAAATTCCATTTGTCAAATATTAATTTCATTTCTCTTTCGTAGTATCTCACTTTCTTTGAGAAAGGTAGTTTTTGAATAATTATCCCAAAGGGAATTTTAAAGAAAGAAGAAACATAAACAATATAAAACTCGATGAAGGAAGGTTTTTCAGGAAGAGGTAAATTTTTTAAATATGCCCAATCAATGCACGGTTTTAGTTGCTTATCACTAGCAGAAATATTTTTTTTACATCTCCAGTAAGAGAATAGATAAATGCCAATAAAAATCGGTAAAGGAAGAAGTCGCAACATTAAATATCAAGGATTATTTTTCTTTTCATTAATTCTATAAGTGATAGTTTAGTTTTTATGAAAATTCTTGATGATACTCCAAAGTACTTCTACTAGGGTAATAATACTCTATGAATTTTAAGTTAATAGGAGGACAATATAGATATAGATCTAGGAGGTCTTATGAAACTATTCAATCAATTCAATGTCCTTCCAAGATACCTAACTGCATTTCATTATGCAGGGTTAAACTTGAATGAGACTCCACAAGAACTAGAAAAATGTACTCCTGAGTTTCAAAACTTTTGGGAGAAAGAATGTAAAGAACATCCAACAAATCAAAATTGTTTAATTTACTGTGACTAAGTATTTAATTTTGAGTTTTTATTAAATAAAATCTGCCTAAAAAGAGGTTTTCCTCAGGTTTCCCTCAGGAAAATGGACGTTATTATGGGTTCAAACATGTTGGTATCACAGCGTTTATGACTACCTTTTATCTTGGTACTATAGAGTGGGAATAAACTAAAGGGTAAAAGTGCAGTCATATCTTCATTCTTGCGGTTTGTTGCGAATTTAATTTTTCACCTTGTCATCTTCTATATCAAGAAATCAATCTTCAATGATTTTCTTCACAAAATCTACATTGAATTAATATTAAAATATTATATGAAGTGAAAAATTAAAAAAATATTCTTCTGCTATTGATATGCGAGGGTTAAAAATAATTGCTGGTTTTATTTTTTTAATTTTTGGATCTTTTCTTTATTTGAAATTTCGATCGCAAACTTTGCTGATGTTTAAGTGGGCAGAAACTCTTGGTCTTAATTACATTATAAGTTCAATTCGTGGATCATCCTCAGTCTTGAATTCGCATCAAATGAAATATGTTGTATTTTCTGCTCCATTTGGAATGTGGGTAATATCTTTTTGCTGCTTTATTGGTGCTATTTGGCATAAAGATAGTTCTGTTGCGGCGATTATTTGGCGTCTTTTTGTACCTGCTATTGCTATTAGTTCTGAGTTGCTTCAATTTTTAGGATTATTACCAGGGACTTATGATACAAATGATTTGTTACTTCTTATCGTTTCTACTATTATTGGTGTTACTATTTCCATTTTATAATGAAGATAAATAAGATATTAAAAAATATTCTTTCCGCAGGAGCACTGACCATTTTTATTATTCTTGGTGGGGGGAGTCTGGATACTGATGAAGGCGCTGAAAAAATTTCTGTCGCAACTCCCGATTATGTTTTATCAGCAAATACACTGTTTAAGGAATACGATACAAACTCTGTTGCTGCTGATGCTAAATACGAAGATAAGATTGTAGTAGTTTCAGGCACTATTCAAAGTATTGGTAAAGATATTATGGATACTGCTTATTTAGTTATTGGAGGGAGCGGTTTTCTTGATGGTGTTCAATGTATGCTGCCGAGGGGGCAAGAAGGTTTAGTTGCGAGAGTTGGTAAGGGACAATATGTCACTCTCAAAGGCAAGGTTTCTGGTCAGATAATGGGTAATGTAATCGTTAACAATTGCTCCTTTTCTAATTAATAACCGATAAATTCTTGTCTGAGTTTCTTCTGATTAAAAAAACTAATGTCAAATTGAATTCTTATTGACATTATTTACACTTATATCAAAAAGTATCTTTCAAAAGCATAAAGAATTATGGGTTTAACTTTGTTGAGGGTTTTTTACGAAAGTATCAACTTTATAGGTGTCAATCATACCAATAGAAGCGTATGAGTCTTTTAAGGTGGTTCTATTGAGTGAGAATAAAACGATTTTAAGAATCTAGTTATAAATTCAATTAATCGTTTTACGTGAGATATATGCAAAATAATGGTTAATTAATAGCAGTGCTTTTGGGCGATAAAATCTAGTGCGGTTTTACGTGGTTTTTACTTAGCATTTTTTCTCTGTCTTTTTAGAGAAATTGTAGAAAGTCTATTTTCTCTTCAGTTGGTATATTAATTAAAAGTAAATTTTGATATGAAAAAACGAACTGCTTTTATTGGTGCAATATTATCTTTAATTTCAATCGGGCATCCTTTACTTATTAAAAAAAGTGTAGTTTTATCATCTGCAAGTTTGATGATTTCTTCTACTGAAAAAGTATATGCGGGAGATAATTCTTATTACTTTAATAGTGCTTTTGATAAGGGAGAAAAAGGTGATTATTACGGAGCGATATCTGACTACACAAAGGCGATAGAAATTAATCCAAATGATGGTATGGCATATTACAATCGTGGGTGGAATAAGGTTCAAATCAACGATTATTACGGAGCGATATCTGACTACACAAAAGCGATAGAAATCAATCCTCAATATGCAGATGCATACTACAACCGTGGGAATGTAAAGAGAGAGTCAGGAGATTATTACGGAGCAATATCTGACTACATAAAAGCAATCGAGATCAATCCAAAGTATGCAGATGCCTATCATAATCGCGGCGTTGCAAAGGAGTTGTTGAAGGATTACAAAGGTGCTCTTAAAGATTATGAAAAAGCGCTTTTACTGGATCCTGATGATTATTTAACTTGGCAAGGGGTAGGAGTGACAAAGAAAAACCTCGGTGACCATTACGGAGCAATAACTGCATATAACAAATCAATCGAGATCAATCCAAGGAATGAATACGCGTATAACAACCGTGGGAATGCTAAAAAAGAAATAAAAGATTATCAAGGAGCAATATCTGACTATACAAAAGCGATAGCAATCAATCCAAAGTATGCAATGGTATATAAAAACCGTGGTATTTCAAAGGAACTGATAGAAGATATAAAAGGTGCTTGTTCTGATTGGAAAAAGGCATCTTCCTTAGGAGATAAAGATGCTGCAGAATGGGTAAGAGAACAATGTTAAAAATAAAATGTATTCTCTATAAATAGTTCATATAGTCACGATGAAAAGCGTAAAGATAAGTCATTTCAGTTTTACGCGGTTTTTACTTAGCATTTTTTCTCTGTCTTTTTAGAGAAATTGTAGAAAGTCTATTTTCTCTTCAGTTGGTATATTAATTAAAAGTAAATTTTGATATGAAAAAACGAACTGTAATTTTTAGTTTTCTATTATTTACCGGTGCTAATGCTTTATTTCCATTTATAGGGAATGCAAATGCTGAAGATTATATTTGTTCTACTGTTGATGGGGAAGAGAGACCAACTTATAAAAGAATTAATAATAATAAATTTATTTCTACTATTACTCTGGATGGAGAAAAATCCACCAGTGAATTATCTATAGTAAAAGAAACTAAAAATTTTATAGTTTTAATTCAAACATTTGACTATCAAGATTCTTGGACGACTGTTTTAGATAAGAAAAACAAAGAGTATTCTGAAACTTATACAATTTGGGATCCTGGGAAGGAACCAGAGGTTGCTCAAAGTTTTGGATCTTGTTTAGTAGTTGATTAAATTTAATAATGTATCTTCCACAATTAGTTCATATAATTCCATCGAAAAGAATAAAAAATGGGTCATTTCGTTTTTATACGGGTTTTACACGAATACTTTTCTCTGTTTCTTAAGAGAAAGCCTATAAAGTTTATTTTCTCTTCAGCTGGTATATTGATTAAAAGTAAATTTCATATGAAAAAACGAACTGCTTTGATTGCTGGAATATTATCTTTAATTCCTCTTGGGCAACCATTATTAATTAAAACTGGTTTCGTTTTATCTTCTACAGGATTGATACTTTCTTTTCCTAAGAAAATTTATGCAGAAAGTGTAGATTATTATTTAAAAAAATTAGATGAGATTTATCTTGTAAACGGAGAAGAAAATACAACTATATTTTATGCTAATAAGTTGCTACAAATAGATCCATCTAATTCGGATGCATATTGGTATCGCGCTTATTCCAAAGTTGAATTAGGTCTATATGAAGATGGAATAAATGATTATAAAAAATCTATTGAACTTGGGGATAAAGATCCAATGACATACACAAATATTGGTTATGCTTTTTATGAATTAGGAGATAACTATAAAGCAATATCTTACTATAATAAATCTCTTCAAATGGATTCAAAAAATATTAGAGCATACTTAAATCGAGGTATTGCTAAAGAAAAAATAAATGATCAAAAAGGTGCATGTGCTGATTGGCGAAAAGCATCACAATTAGGAAATCAAGAGGCGGCGCAGTGGGTTATAAATGATTGTTGAAAATAAAATTTTATTCTCAAAATGGTTCATACAGTCACGATGAAAATTATAAAGAATGGATTTATTTCTGTTTTAGATGCTTTTATAAAGTATTTATTGCTTATGAAATCAGTGATTCCAATATTGTTCAATGTTCAAAATCAAGAGGTCCTGCTAAGTTGGAATAAAAGTATTTTAAGAAACCAGTTATAAATTAAATTAATAGGTTTTATTTCAGATTTACCTAGCACATTTTCGCTGTCTTTAAGAGAAATCGTATAAAGTATCTTTTCTCTAAAGTTGGTATATTTATTAAAAGTAAATTTTGATATGAAAAAAAGAACTGCTTTTATTGGCGCGATATTATCTTTAATTCCAATAGGTCAACCTTTAATTATTAAAAATGGTGTAATTTTATCAACTATTGGATTAATGCTTAATGTTCCTGAAAAATCTCATGCAGAGAGTGGTGATATCTATTTTAACCGTGGAATTGATAAATATGATGCTGGTGATTATTACGGAGCAATCTCTGATTATACAAAAGCGATAGAGATCAATCCAAGAGATGAAGATGCTTATTTCAACCGAGGACTAGCGAAGAGAAACTTAGAAGATTATTACGGAGCAATCTCTGATTATACAAAAGCGATAGAGATCAATCCAAATAATGCAGATACTTATCATAATCGTGGCGTAGTAAAGGAGAATTTACAGTATTACGAAGGTGCTCTAAAAGATTACGAAAAAGCAACTTCAATAGATCGAGATGCTTACCTAGGATGGTCGGGAGTTGGTAATATGAAAATTAAGTTAAAGGACTATTACGGAGCAATCTCAGCTTTAAATAAGGCGATTGAACTCAATCCAAGTGCTTTAAAAGTTTATAATAATCGTGGGATCGCTAAGTGGAAAATTGGAGACGAAAAAGGAGGGTGTGATGATTTTAAAAAAGCAATTTCACTTGGTAATAAAGAAACAGAAAAATGGTTTAAAACCGAAGGTGCTGATTGGTGTCGAAATATGCAGGGTTCTCAAAAATTAGTTCATAATAATTAAGAAAAATTATGAATTAATTCACTGTTTGGTTTTCCATGAAGCTTTTTTTTATGTCTCTTAACAGAAATAGTGTTAAGTTTGTTTTTTCTAAAGTTGGTATATTGATAAGTAGTAAATTTTGATATGAAAAAAAGAACTGCTTTTATAGGAGCGATATTATCTTTAATTCCATTTGGGCAAGCTTTATTTATAAAAACCGGCTTTGTTGTATCAACTGCGGGATTGATGCTTTCTGTTCCTGAAATATTAAATGCAGAAACTTTTACCTTTTTTTTTAATACTGCTATTGAAAAGGGAAATAAAGGTAACCATTACGGAGCAATTTCTGACTATACAAAAGTAATAGAAATCAATCCAAAATATGAAAAAGCATATTTCAATCGTGGATGGCACAAAGCAAAATTGAATGATTATTCTGGAGCAATTTCTGACTATACAAAAGCGATAGAGATCAATCCAAAATATGCAAAGGCATATTACAATCGTGGAAATTCTAAAACAAATTTAAACGATAATTATGGAGCGATTGCAGACTATACAAAAGCGATAGAGATCAATCCAAAATATGCAAAGGCATATTACAATCGTGGAATTTCTAAAACAAATTTAAATGATAATTATGGAGCGATTGCAGACTATACAAAAGCGATAGAGATCAATCCAAAATTTATAGACGCATATTTTAATAGAAGTATGTCTAAAGAAAATGTAGGAGATATTAAAGGGGCATGTTTTGATGCAAAAAAAGTAGTTTTTTTAGGTGATGAAGATTCTGCTAATGAAAGTTGGATTAGGAAAAATTGTTCATTATGATTTAATTAAAAAATTTATCCTCTACAATTAGTTAATATAAATAGAACGTAATCCTTCAAGAATTGTTTATTGCTGTTTTACAAGAACCTTTTGCCTGTCACGATTGAAAAATAATAATAAGTTCATTTCTTTATAAATGGTATATTTATTAAAAAATTTTTTTATGTATAAAAGAACTGCTTTTATTGGTGCAATATTATCTTTAATTCCATTAGTGCAACCATTATTGATAAAAACTGGTGTCATTTTATCTAGTTCTGTAGTAATGCTTTCTTTGACTGAAAAAGTTAATTCAGAGAGTGCAAAATTTTATATTGATATAGCAGATGATAAGTTTAACGATAAAGATTACTATGGAGCAATTTCTGACTACAATCGTGCATTAAAAATAAATCCTGATTCTGTTTATGCATTAACTAGAATTGGCAGAAGTAAATATTACTTGAAAGACTATCAAGGGGCACTTCAAATTTTAAATAAAGCAGTCAATATCAATGAAAATTATAAATTTAGTTTTGTAATTCGAGGAGATGTAAAATTTGCTTTAGGAGATTATTATGGAGCAATTTCTGACTATAATAAATCTATCAAAATAGATTCAAAAGATTTTTTCCCTTATTATTTTCGAGGTCTAGCAAAGCAACAATTAGGAGATACTAATGGTGTATGTTCCGATATGAGAATGTCACTTGAACTTTCCACAAATAATCAAGCAACAATGATATTAAAAAAATTCATAAAAAATTATTGTTGATAGTTAGGTTTTTTAAAAAATAAATTATCAATAATCCGTTCATACAAAAACGAAAAGTTTTTTTACTGATTTAGATATTAAAGAATTAAGACATATATGGGGTGTTGAAAAAGAAAATTAATTTTTTATTGAATATGAAAACGTATTCTCTAAAATTAATTCATATAGTTAAAATGATGAAGATTAAGAATCGATCATTATGCTTTTAAACGGAAATTGCAACTTCTAAGAAGTCAATGATATTAATTTATTACAATCATCAAAATTGGCTAGAACCATTGAGTGGGAATAATTTATCAAATTTTTTAAAAATTGAAGGTTTAAATTTAATTAAGAAAATTTTTACGAGATTTAAAGTGCAATGAACGAGATTATTAAATTAAGTCGATCTACTGTTGAGAAATATATTAATTGTCCAAGATGTTGTGTACTTGATAAAAAATATCAAATAAAACCCCCATCATTGCCATTTACCCTAAATATAGCTGTAGATAATTTATGTAAAAATGAATTTGATCACTATAGAAGGATTCAGGAGCCACATCCTTTAATGATTGATCATGGTGTTGATGCTGTTCCTTTTAAACACAAAGATTTAGAAAGTTGGAGAAGTAATTTTCAAGGGATAAGATATAAGTCAATCGAACATAATTATGATTTTGGTGGAGCTGTAGATGATATTTGGCAGAAAAAAAATGGTGATCTTATCATAATTGATGTAAAAGCGACATCTAGAAATAATTTTGATTGGTCTGAGACTTTTAATAAATACGAATATGCAAAAGCTTACAAGAGACAATTGGAAATGTATCAGTGGTTATTTAAAAAAAACGGTTTTGAAGTTGCTAATGAAGCTTACCTTTTATACTTTAATGGAAAGAAAAATAAAGAGGTTTTTAATAATACATTAAATTTTGATGCGCATCTAATTAGACTAGACTGTTCTACATCATGGGTAGAACTAAAGATAATTGATACGGTCAATTTATTACGTTCCGATATTTTTCCTAAACCTTCATTAAATTGCGAATACTGTAATTATTTAAAAAAGCGTTGGCAGTTATCAAAAAATTAACACTTAAATAAAAATTTTTGATATTTCTGGAAAAATAGTGAATTAAAGATAATCTTTAATTAGATTAATATTCCAGAATTTTGATAAAATCAAAAAACTCAAAAAAAAAGATAACTAATCATCTACAGCAAGATGTAATAAAATTATCCGGGAAAACAATTTTTATTAATCCCTTTTTATATTGGCGGAGGTTTGACGAAAATACTAATAGATGGCTTCGAGAACCTGGCCAAATGTCAGAGGATCAAATTCATCCTAATAGGAATCGTTTTTACCCAGAAATAGAGTGGACTGATTTGAGTCATGAGCAAAAGCTTATAAAAGATGCAACTGTTGAGATGTTTTTAAAAACTCTTGAATTGATAAACACGTTTCATCCATATCTCAGTTCCGGGCAGCTATTAGAGGTTGAGAGAAAAATGGCCATTATTAAAAAGATTCCTTTTGAAAAGTGGGTTACAAAAGCTTTTGCTAAAAAAGCAAGATTATTAGAAAATGAAAAAAGAAAATTTCAAAGAGAAAGGTTTTTTAATAGCTGGAGGGAATGGCTTAGTCTTGAAAATACTAAACAAGCTATTTTGCCATTAATTGTCACTATATTTGTTTCATCATTCATTGGTTGGTCTTTAGGAATCTCTAAAAATAGTTGTAATCCTTATTTTGAACCAAACTTAGATGAGTTAAATTAATGTGTTGATGATATTTCTGCAGTACCGAACTTAATATTATTTTGAAAAAATAAATTTTTTAATTAAAATCAAATTATATAAAAACAATTATTTTTAAAATATAATTTTTATGGATGAAAAATCTATTTTAAATAGTATTGAAAATGATGAGTTTACTCTTAATTCTCAAGAAATTGATTATAAAAATTTAACTACTAGACTTAAAGAGATTAGTTCAATCATTGCTTTATTGGAAAAACAATATTTAGAGAAATTCTAGTTTTTTGAAAAAAAGTATTTCTAATAAAAAACTTATTTCATTAAAAAGACAACCTTTAGTCTTGCTCATCTTTTCTTCTATTGCGTTTTTATTAATTTTATTAAGATTAATTTTTTTACAACTATTAAATTATGAATCTTTTAAGAAAATGTCTGATGAAAATAGAATCAGGCTTATTCCTTCTCAACCAATAAGGGGAAGAATACTTGATAATAATGGTAATGTTTTAGCAGATAGTAGAGTTCAATATTCTTTAATAATAAAACCTCAATCTATCAATGTAAGCAATTGGGAAAAAGATAAATTATCTCTTTCTAATTTGTTAAATGTTGATAGTAGCGTAATACAAAAGAAATACTCTGATGGATTAAATAGTCAGAAACTTTCAGTAACTATTCTTGATGATTTAAATATTGATCAATTAATAAAATTTAAAGAAAATGAAGATAATTTATTTAGTTTTGAAATAGCGTCGAAATTAATTAGAAATTATCCTTATAATTCTCTTGCTGCGCATGTTATTGGTTATACTCAGCCAATTACTGATTTAGAGTATAAAGTTCTATCGAACAAAGGTTATAAATTAAATGATCTCATTGGGAGAACAGGAATTGAACATGTCTATGAAGACTTTATAAGAGGCGAATGGGGAGGAGAGATGATTGAAGTAAATTCTTTAGGTAAATTCAAAAAATCATTGGGGATTAAACCTTCAAGAAAAGGTAATGATATTCAATTAACTATTGATATGAACATTCAATTGGTTGCTGAAGAAGTACTTAAAGATAAAAAAGCTGGAGCAATAATAGTTATGGATCCAAGAGATGGTGCAGTCAGAGCGATGGCGAGTAAACCTACATTTGATTTAAACTTTTTCTCAAAGGATTTTAAGCCTGAGAGAGAATACAATCAACTATTTAATTCACCTGCAAAACCTCTTCTTAATAGAGCATTAAATGCGTATGATCCTGGTAGTGTTTGGAAAATCGTAACAGCTTTGGCTGGTTTAGAAAGTGGGAAATTTCCTAGTGATACTATGCTAGAAACAAAATCATGTATTACTTATGGAAGTCAATGTTTTAGAGAGCACAATGATTTAGGCTTTGGAGTAATAGGTTATGAAGATGCTTTAAGAGTTTCAAGCAATACTTTCTTTTATCAAATTGGATATGAAGTAGGTGTTGATGAAATTTATGAGGTTTCCAGAAAACTTGGTTTTAATTCTTTATCTGGGATCGAAATTTCTGAGCAAGAAAATATAGGTTTGGTAGCAAATAACCAGTGGGCAAAAGAAGGTAGAGGATGGGGAGAGCCAGGACAAACCCCGTGGGTGCCGGAAGATATTGCAAGTATGTCTATAGGACAAATGGTTGTTCAAGTAACCCCAATGCAAATAGCGATAGCATATGCTGCTATTGCTAATGGAGGTTACTTAGTGACCCCTTATTTAACTAAAAAAGATGGAGATTTTTTGTCTGATCAATCAAGAATTAAAATTGATATTGATCCGAAACATATTCAGTTAATCAATAGTGGTTTAAGAAGAGTTGTTGAATCTGGAACAGGTGTAGATATTAATACTGGGGTCACAAATCTACCCCCAGTCTCTGGCAAAACAGGAACTGCTGAAGATTGGAAAACTGGGTTAGACCATGCTTGGTTTGTATGTTTTACTCCTTCAGAGAGAAGTGAATTACTCGTGGTCGCTTTTGCCCAAAATACACCAGGAGGTGGCTCAGTTCATGCACTTCCTATGGCAAAAGAAATTCTAAAAGTTTGGAATAAAAATAAATAATTCATAATAATTTTTAAATTTCATATTTTTAATTTTTTCATTTGTAAAAGTCTTTGAATAATATCTTCAATAGTTTTGGTATCTATTGATTTACTATATGAGGATAAAAGTTGTCTACCTAATACTTGACTGCCTAAATGAACTAATTGAATACGCAATGAGGTAAGTAGTTCTAATCCTATGCCACCAGAAAATGTTGCAATTGCAATTGGTTGACCATTAAATAAATTTCTAAAATCATCTCCCGAAATGGAAAGCCATGCTATGAAGTTGGAGAAAATGGGAGGTATAGATCCATTATATTCAGGAGCACAAATTATCCACTTTTCTATTTCGAAAAGCTTTTTTTTGATTGATTTTATTTCAACAGGGATATTGTCTTTGCTGTGAAGTCTTGGATTAAACAGTGGAATATCAAGAGTGGTAAGATCTAATATCTCAGAACTTATTTTAAGTTCATTACTTTTTTCAAGGAATTTTTTAGCAAGTTCTAGATTCTTTCCACAACTAGCAGAAATGATTATTAGATCTTTTGATTCAGTCATAAATTAGATAAATAAATTTAATAGTTAGCACCAGTTTTACGGTGATGAACTGCTGTTAGACTATCGGATTGTAATATATTACCGTGTAGAACTTCGGCGTATATTACCCAATGATCTCCACATTCCATTCTTTCTTTTACAGAAGCATCTAACCATGCTAAAGATTCAGGAATAATTATCTGCTCATTAGGAGTCAATTTAATATTTAATCCTTCAAATCTATCTTCACCTGGTCTAAAGGGTTTTGTGAATCTCTTCAAAGGTCCCTTGAAATTTTTTTCACTTAGAATATTTAATGCGAATGAATCTCCAATTTGAAGGAGTGACTCAACTGATCTATCTTTTGCTACTGCTATACTCAAACCCGGTGGAGAAAAACTAGCTTGACTAACCCAAGATGCAAGCATAGCTCCTTTGATACTATTCTTATCTTTTCCTTTAGAAGCAGTTAGCACACAAAGCGAACCAATAACTCTTCCTAGTGCTTGTAACTTTGGATCAGTTTTACTTGTAATCATTCCCGTATCTGATTTTCTGGATTTTTTATTTTTCTTTTTTATAATTTTTCTTCCAAAGTGAGTTCCTATTTCTTCTAGCTCTTTAATTTTTGGTTTGTTTGGACTGAATTTAATTCTTATGGGTTCAAAACAAAACTTAAAACCCCCGTCTTTTAATTTTGATTCAAGTAAATCTATTGCTTCACCGCTCCAGCCAAAACTACCAAAAATTCCTACCGGTTTATCTCTATTACCTTCAGATAATAAAGTTCCTAGTGCACTTACTATAGGAGTAGGTGCGTGACCTCCCAGTGTAGGAGATCCGATTAAATATCCATCAGCATTTTGGATGGCTTTTACAAGTACATCATTAGTTGTAAATTCACAATTAATACTGTCAACTTCAACTGAAGTTTTATTTATCCCTTTAGCTAATGCATCACCTATGGAGGCTGTGTTTCCATATGCACTTGCATAAATCAAAGCGATTTTCGGATTATTTTTTGAGAGATTTTCACCCCATCTGATGTAGTCATTTAAAAAGCTTTTTAAGCTATATTCGATAGCGGGACCGTGAAGCGGTGCAATAGTTTTAATATCGTACGCAGCAATTCTTTCACTTATTGATACCACTTGATTAGACATTGGTGCCATCAGGCAATCATAAAAGTGTTTCCTATCAATTTCTGTACTGACTCGATTTGTCTCAGACCAATATTCAGAAGCAATGTGTGCAGAAAAAATTTTTTCACTTAAAAGTATTTCTTGATTTCGTTCATAAACTATTATGCCTCCCGGCCAACGTGCAGTTGGAATAGGAATCAACTCTAGTGAGATATTTTCTAATTCTAAATTAAGTTCTTTTTTGATTACCTTTATTTTGGGTAGTTGAGTTTCAACAAAGTGTTCTAATTTAGGATTTCTTTGATTCCAAAGTTCGCTAATAAGTTTATAGCCAGGATTAGAGCAGGTAATAGTTAAGTCTTCAAATTGAACACTAATATTTTTTATTGTTTCTATGATTTGAGGATTAATATGTCCAGAAATAATGTTAATTTTATTTAATTTAAATTGTTCAAAAAAGGTAGAGATTACTTTATTGAATGAATTTAAATATTGTTTTTCAGGTGGATGAATAATAAAGAGATCCTTATTACTTTTAATTAAAAAAGTGTTAAAAGAGGTTCCTTTTTCGAGATTAAATTCAAGTTCAAATCTTTCTTTATTTTTATCTAAAAAACGAATACAAGTAAAATTTTCAGTAATTTCAAATTTTGATAAGTTTTTATTAATTTCTGACATTTTTAATGATTTACCTTCTAATAGTGTTTGGTGAATTATTTGTCTATGACTGAAGCAATATCAATTCTCAACAAATTTTCAACTATCGACCCGAACATTTAATTCTTGTGAATTGATTTTATATCAGTAAATTATACCTACAAAGGATCTAATACGTTTATATTCCTTGTAGAGTATTCAAAATGCATTGCTGATTCTTTATCCTTTTGTTCAAGTATTAATTTTTTGGATTTTTTCAATATCTTTTTTATATACATTTCTTATAGATATAGTACAGGCGCTAAAAAAACTTCATCGACTTTATTTACAGCGAAATGTATAAGACTAGGATAGGAAAAAAAGTTTTAATTTTGTCTTAATTTTGGTTATTGTTGGCAATAATTTTGCAAAAAACCCACTGATAGCAGTCTTTTTGGGATTTACTTAAACAAGTTTTCCTTTGTTTCTACTGTTAAAGTACCTTAAGTCTTTCATACAGAATAAACACTATATATATATTATTTCGGGGAAAGATATAATAGGATGTTGCTCAACTGTCACATGTGACAGTTTACAAAGAATAATATCTCAACTTTAAATTTTTTTAAAATAATTTATTGTTTGAATGTGTGAGTGAGTTACTGAAATATCTGAACTTTTAAAATGAAACTTCTTATCGCAACACTCATAATGGGTAATGCTTTTCCAGTCAATGCTTACGAGGTTATTGGAGATCACATTAACCACCCAGTGTATGAGTCACAAAAAGGATATGCATACGAAAACAAGTGTTTCCGTTATGAATATAGGGAGCAATATATTCCAGGTAATTCAATGTCTCCAGGTTATGTCAAATCTTATAACGAGAAAGTTTCTGCTCCATGTTATGGGCATCGCAAAGTATTCAATCACTATCATCACAAGACTAAACCCCAAACTTCATATCTTAAATATAAACCTGCTCAAAAATGTACTGGAAGTACAGTTTTAGGTGGATTAATTGGAGGTGGAATTGCTGCATCTCTATCAAAAAGTGATGCATATGCTTGGAGCATTCCTTTAGGAGCAGTTCTAGGGGCGGGGATTGGAAATAACGAATGTAGATAAATTATTGTTTTAATTAAGATAGGGAAAGTTATATTTAAACTAATTTTCAACTATTAATGAAAAATTTCTTGTTATATCTGAGATACATTTTTTAACCCTTCAAAATAATATCTTTATATACTCTAAGGTATTTATATTAATTGGTTTTAAAACTTTGGGTTTAAAGTCTAATCAATAGTGATTTGCAACTTTTCTGTGATGAACAGCTGTTTTGCATGATAAGTCAGAGACATTACCATTTTTAACGATTCCGTAAATTATCCAATGATCTGGAGTCTCTAATCTAGAACTTACTTTACAATCTAAAAATGCGAGAGAATCTGACAGAACAGGCCCTCCTTCTGCGATGTTGCTAATAACATCTACATCAGCAAATCTATCAGCTCCAGGAGCAAATCGCTTTAAAAAATGTCTGAACATTTTTTGATAGTTATCTTCTCGTAAGATATTCACAACAAAACTCTCGCCAACTTGCATATATGATTCAATAGCTCTATCTTTTGCTACTGCAACTGTAATACCTGGTGGAGAAAAACTTGCTTGACTTACCCAACTTGCGACCATGGCACTTTGTCTGAATGTTGAACCTTCTCCCTGACTAGCTGTAACTACATATAATCCTCCACTTAATCTACCTAAAGCTTTATCTAAATTTGAATCAAGGCTCTTCATTGAGGCAATATTCTTCTTTTTGTTAATTAATTGACCTAAGTCAGTTCCAGCCTCTTCGAATTGTTGATATATAATTGGATCTGGAATTTTTTTTACTCTTAAAGGTGAAAAAGCTTCTTTTTGTCCTAGTGCTCTTAATTTATTTGCTAGAGAATCTATTGGTTCATCATTTCCTCCAAATGCATCGTATACAGCGGTAAATTGTTTTGGTTTTAATGCCGCAAACAAGGTTCCAAGAGATTCTTTTAATTCATTATCCGCATCAACTGGCCATGTGGGGACAACTATTGCCTTTGATTCAGAAATTAAACCTGTCAATTCCTGAGGATCAGAAGAACGCAAATCAATTAATTGAACTTGAGCATCTGCTTTACTTATTCCATGTGATATAGCTTGGCTTAGTCGATCACAATATCCATAGTCGCTTATGTAGCAGACAGATACAAATTCATTTCCTTTACTTTTATTACTACTCCATTCTAGATACTTCCCTTTCCAAAAATTTACTTGATTATGTAGCAAAGGCCCATGACCAACGGCTATTGTCTTTAATTCAGGAAGCTTGTCTATTCTTTTAATTGCTTGCAGAACGCTTCTTGCATTTGGACCCATGAGGCAATCATAATAAAAACGAAAATCATCGTATATTTCTTTTTGATCAGCATCAAAAAATTCTTCAGAACAATAATGTAGACCAAATGCATCG
>QCIP01000014.1 GCA_003216615.1 Prochlorococcus sp. AG-402-M15
CCCAGCAAGTAAAGGAATACAAGAGGTAGCTATTTCAAATTTCCTTGCATCATCATGAAAAAGATTATCTGAAGGCTCATAAATGCCTTGTTCTTTTTTTAATGATTTCCAACCAATTATTGTTGGATCTGTTTCATGAATAAATCTATCTGAGACATAAATGGCTCCAAGTCCTTCTGGTCCACATGCCCATTTATGAGAAGTTATTGAATATAAATCAGAATAAAAAACTTCTTTTTCAATATTTATGTGCCCAAAGGTTTGAGCACCATCAACAAGTAAATAAGAATTTTCTCGATTGTTTTTTAATTCGATAGAAATTTGTTTTAAAGGAATTTTATATCCAAAGTTCCATAAAATATGAGAAATAATTAGGATCTTAGTCTTACTATTTAGATTTTTCAAAATCTCTAAAATTATATTTTCGTCGTTTAGATTTTTAATTTTTTGGATTGGCAAAATTTTGAATATCAATTTATTTCTTCTGCAAAATTCTCGACTTGCAGCCACTACTCCAGGATGTTCACAGTCACTTATTAACAACTCTTCTCCCTCTTCTACTTTTATTCCCCAAAAGGGCAAAATCATACCGGAAGAGATATTTTCGGTTAAAGCTACATTCTTTGAATTGACACCTAATTTTTGCGCAATGATTCTTTTTGTGGTCAATATTTCTTTGTAAATAAAAGGCCACATATCATTGGTAAATGGTCCTAAATCTTGGATAATTTTCCAAGTTTTAACTATTGCTTCTAGAGAAGATTTTGGTAATGGACCTTGACCACCATAGTTGAAATAATACTTATTTTTTAATGCTGGTATTTGATCTCTTAGATTATTTCTCATGGAAATTAATATTATATTTTCAACTCTTGAATTTTTTTAAATATTGCCCACTAAAGTTACTGTTCTAAATTCAATATCCTCAATTACTTTCCAAGGTTCAGCACTCCTTTCTGCAAATTCTAAATTTTTAAATCCAAGTTCTTTAAAATCATTTATAAACTCTGGCTCATGCCATGCTCCACTAATACATCCTGTCCATAGATCATGATCATTTTGCAATCTTAAAGGAACCTTTTTGTTAGAAACGATATCGCTAATTGCAATTCTTCCATTATCGTTTAAAACTCTTTTTATATTATTTAGAAGGTTATTTCTAGATTCTGGACTTACCAAGTTTAAAACGCAATTACTTAAAATAATATCAACTGATTTATCTGCGATTAATGGAATTAAATCTTTATCTAATTCATCAAGTTTTTCAATTGAACCTTCTAGAAATTCTGTATTGTTGAAACCTATATTTTTTGTAACTTCTTTAGAGGCTGATTTAGATAAAGAAAGCATCTCAGGATTCTGATCAACTCCAATAACTTTCCCTTCCTTCCCAACAATCTGGGCACAAATAAAAGCATTTTTGCCACTACCACTTCCAAGATCTAAGACCACATCATTTTTTTGAACATATTTTGTTGGATCACCACACCCATAGTCTCTTTCTATAACCTCTTGAGGAATTGCTTCAAGTAAAACGGGATTAAACCCAACTGGTGTACAAAGACAACTTTCTTTTTCTTGTGCGGCTGAGCCATATCTTTCTTGAATCGCATCTTTATGATCGAATTGATTAGGTGCTTTATTCGATGTATTTGTATTACAGCAACTTTCAGACATATTTTTAAAAGAACTCTTGATAAATATAGCCAAAAAAAAGCCCCTGAAAAAGGGGCTTTTAATTTGTTTAATTAAATTATTTAGTGTAATTAACACCTCTGTAATTTAATTCTGCTTTTTCATTACTTGAAGAAGCGTCATCCATTCTGTTGGTGTATACGTTTCTTCTGTAGGTAAGTTCAACAAGTTGCTTTTTAGCAGCTTCTTTGTTTTGAACGTAGTTTTTACCTCTGTAAGTTAAAGTAGTCATGTTTCGATGTGACAACACGGCCATCCCCCGTTCCATGGTATGACTCGAACTGCGCCCTCAAATGAGGGTGAACGAAAAAGTAGCGATTGCTACCAAATTATTATAAACGTATTTTCGTATGGATGTCTAGCTTTTACAAATAGAAACGAAGATTTAATATTTTTTTAATTATTATCTTAGGTAAATTTTTTTATAAATAGTCTCTAAAAAGGATTATGTTTATATTTGGTTTAATCTTCATGTAACTATTTATTTATGACAGGTTTTTTATATTTCTTGGGAAATACTTTAAGATGGCCAGTACTAAAGCCAAAAGAATTTTTTTCACTACATGCATATTTTTCAATTATTTATTTGATAACTTTTACTTTGAGTAAATATGATGTAAGCCAATCAAATTTAGTTTTTACTTTAGGAATTCTTGCACCTCTTTTAATCGCGATTGGTCAAGGACTTCCAATTGATTGCCTTGATATGGAATCATCTTTGTTGAAGGAATTAAAAACTAAATAATATATATATCAGTTTAAAATTTTTATAAAACCTGGACAACTTCATTTATTTCAGGAATCATTTCTTTTAACTTTCTCTCAATACCCATTTTTAGGGTCATAGTACTACTTGGGCAACTACCACATGCCCCTTGAAGTCTGACTTTGACAATTGGACCATCTATTTCTGCAATCTCTACATTACCTCCATCAGATATTAAAAAAGGTCTTAGCTCGTCAAGGACTTTTTCTACATTTTCGTTTGTCAGCGAGAGTGTTTCAGTACTCATAATTTTGGATTAACTTTATAATAAGCCTAGAAAGAAATTTGATTAATTGCAAAAAAGATAATTTTCTGTTGTGACTTCATCTCAAAATCCCACTAACGACAATAGTTACTTTGATGCAGTCTTAGTAGGAGCAGGGATAATGAGCAGTACTTTAGCCCTCCTACTTTCAGAAGTTTTACCCGATATAAATATTCTTATTGTAGAAAAATTAAATGCTCCAGGGAGTGAAAGTACTGGCGCTTTTAATAATGCAGGTACAGGACATGCTGCTAATTGCGAATTAAACTATACACCTTTAGATGAAAAAGGAAATATAAAAATAGATAAAGCGCTCTCAATAAATCGATCCTTTGAAAGATCCATGTCTTTATGGGCCTCATTGTATGAAGCAGGGAAAATTGATATTAAAAATTTTTTAAAATTTATTCCTCACATTAGCTTTGTATCTGGTCAGGATAATATTTCTTTTTTAAAAAAAAGATTTCAGAAAATGACCGAAAATCCTGAATTTATTGATATGGAATTTTCTACATCTTTGGATGAAATTTCATCATGGGCTCCTCTAATAACAAAAGATAGGAATCCATTTACTAAAATTGCTGCTACCAAAATAGATAGAGGAACAGATATTAATTTTGAGGCTCTCACAAAAGAGTATTTGTCATTAGTTTCTTTAAACAAAAATGTTGAAATTAGATACAAAACAGAATTAGTAGATTTAAAGAAAATTGATAAAACAAAATGGGAACTAGAAATTAGTTCAGAGGGTAGAAAAACTTCAATTAGAACTGGCTATGTTTTTCTTGGTGCTGGTGGAAAAACAATTAATTATTTGCAAAAATCGAAAATTCCAGAAGCAAAGAGTTATGGTGGATTTCCTGTTAGTGGGAAATGGCTTATTTGCGAGAAAAAAGATCTAACAGAAAAACATAACTCAAAAGTTTATGGTAAAGCTGATATTGGATCGCCACCAATGTCTGTGCCTCATTTAGACACCAGATGGATTGATAATAAAAAACTTCTTTTATATGGACCTTTTGCTGGATTTACAACAAAATTTCTAAAGCAAAGTTCATACTTTGACTTATTTAGTTCAATTAAAAAGAATAATATCTTTTCTATGTTAGACGTTGGTTTCAAGAACAACGATTTAATTAATTATCTAATATCACAATCATTAAAGAACCATAACTCAAGAGTTGAGAATTTAAAGAATATGATGCCTTCAGCTAATTCTTCTGATTGGTATTTAAAGAATGCTGGTCAAAGAGTCCAAATAATTAAAAAAACTGAAGGTGGTGGTTCTTTGAAATTTGGAACGGAGATTGTAAATTCATCTGATGGATCATTATCTGCTTTGCTAGGAGCTTCTCCGGGAGCAAGTACCGCGGTTTCAATTATGGTTGAGGTTCTAGAAAAATCTGTTTTATTTTTAAACGATAAGCATAATCTTCAGAAAAAAATCAATGACTTAATTTATCCAGAACTATCAGTCTCTGAAAATGACAGTACCTCCATAAAAGACATTAAAAAAAGAAATAATTCCATTTTTGGTTTCCATCCATAATTCTAATTAGCTAGTATTAATCAAGATGTAATAAGAGGAGAATTTTTCTTTCTATATGACTGATATATCGGTTTCAAAAATTAGAAATTTCTGCATAATCGCTCATATTGACCATGGTAAATCTACCCTTGCAGATAGGTTGCTTCAAGATACTGGTACTGTGCAGCAAAGGGATATGCAAGAACAATTTTTGGACAGTATGGATCTCGAAAGAGAGAGAGGAATTACTATCAAGTTACAGGCCGCTAGGATGAAATATAAAGCTGATGATTCTCAAGAATATGTTTTGAACTTAATAGATACCCCAGGGCATGTTGATTTTTCTTATGAGGTTAGTAGATCTCTTCAAGCTTGTGAAGGCGCTTTACTCGTAGTTGATGCAAGTCAAGGAGTGGAAGCTCAAACCTTAGCTAATGTTTATCTTGCCTTAGAAAATAATCTTGAAATAATTCCTGTTTTAAATAAAGTTGATTTACCAGGTGCTGATGCTGAAAAAATAAAACAAGAAATAGAGGAAATTATTGGACTTGATACATCTAATGCAATAAATTGTTCAGCAAAAACTGGAGTTGGTATTAAAGATATTTTGGAAGCAATCGTAAGAAGGGTACCTCCTCCTCAAGATGAAATCAAACTACCTACAAAGGCACTCATTTTTGATTCTTATTATGATCCGTACAGAGGAGTTATTGTTTATTTCAGGGTGATTTCTGGGTCTCTTAATAAGAGAGAAAAGATATTATTAATGGCGAGTAAAAAAAATTATGAACTAGATGAGATAGGAATAATGGCACCTGATCAGCAACAAGTTGATGAATTACATGCAGGAGAAGTTGGCTATTTAGCTGCTTCTATAAAATCAGTTGCTGATGCGAGAGTGGGAGATACCATTACTCTTTTAAATTCACCTGCAAATGATCCTTTGCCTGGATATAAGACAGCAAATCCTATGGTTTTTTGTGGCTTATTCCCGACTGATGCTGATCAATTTCCAGATTTAAGAGTATCTCTTGAAAAATTACAATTATCTGATGCAGCTTTAAAATATGAGCCCGAAACCAGTAGCGCAATGGGCTTCGGATTTAGGTGCGGATTCCTAGGACTTCTTCATATGGAGATTGTTCAAGAAAGATTAGAAAGAGAATATGACTTGGATCTAATTGTAACGGCACCATCAGTTATCTATAAGGTTAATTTAAATCAGCAGGAACATATCTTTATTGATAATCCTTCTACAATTCCTGATCCACAACTTAGAGAATCAATAGAAGAGCCTTATGTGAAAATGGAAATTTATGCACCCAATGAATTTAATGGAACATTAATGGGTTTATGTCAGGAAAGAAGGGGAGTATTCATAGATATGAAATATATAACAACAGATCGAGTTACTTTGATTTATGAAATTCCATTAGCAGAAGTAGTTACAGATTTCTTTGATCAAATGAAAAGTAGGACCCAAGGTTATGCATCAATGGAATATCACTTGATTGGCTATAGAAAGAATGACCTTGTTAGATTAGATGTTCTAATAAATTCAGAAAGAGCAGATCCATTAACTTCGATTGTTCATAAAGATAAGGCTTATGGAATTGGCAGAAGTTTAGTTGAGAAATTAAAAGAACTTATTCCAAAACAACAATTTAAAATACCTATTCAAGCTTCAATCGGTAGCAGAATTATTGCAAGTGAAAGTATAAGTGCTTTACGAAAAGATGTTTTATCTAAATGTTATGGAGGAGATATTTCTAGGAAAAAGAAACTTTTAAAGAAACAAGCCAAAGGTAAAAAAAGGATGAAGGCAATGGGTAAAGTTGAAGTCCCTCAAGAAGCTTTTATGGCAGTCCTAAAATTAAATCAGTAATTTCTTAAAATTTAAATTTAAAAACTATTTTTTTTTTTAAGAATTGGGTATATTTCAGTCATATCTCTAAAAAAGATTTTGGATATTAACTCAATCAATCGTGTCGGCGCAAATATCAGAAAAGCTGGATTTTTAATTGTACTTTTTTATCTTCTTGTTGTTTTAATAATGAAATTATTAGAGGCCAATAACTTTTTTGGTTATTCATTTTCAATGTTAAGCAATGATATCTTTGCACCTCCTTCGCTTAATCATTTCTGTGGCACAGACAGATTAGGAAGAGATGTTTGCTTAAGAACTTTGCAAGGATCATCTTTAGCGATAGAAGTTGTTTTATTAGCTATTCTTTTTTCATTAAGTTTGGGTTTGCCATTAGGATTATTAAGTGGTTATTTTGGTGGTTTTTTTGATAAATGTTTATCACTAATAATGGATACTATTTTTTCAATACCTGTAATTTTGCTTTCAGTTGTTGTGGCTTTTGTATTAGGTAAGGGTATCCTTAACGCAGCTTTGGCATTGTGTATTGTTTACTCTCCTCAATATTTTAGATTAATCAGAAATCAGACAATATTGGTTAAATCCGAAACTTATGTGGAGGCAGCTCAAGTTTCAGGAGCTGATGTTAAAACAATTATTTTTAAATATATTCTCCCAAATGTAATAACACCATTGCCTATTTTGCTTACCCTAAATGCTGCGGATGCTGTCTTGGTATTAGGAAGTTTAGGATTTTTAGGTCTTGGTGTTCCTGCAGATGTCCCAGAGTGGGGAAGTGATTTAAATCTTGCTCTTGCCGCTTTGCCTACAGGTATATGGTGGACGGCTTTATTCCCAGGTTTGGCAATGTTTTTTTTAGTTTTAGGTCTTTCTTTTATAGGAGAGGATCTTGAAGAAATTTTTGATAGTCAAAATTCTGAATAAATTTAGTTATCTGTAATAGGATCAAGTTCTCCTTGATCATTCATCTTTGGATATTCTTTAGCTGATTTTTTATACACCGCAGCTAATTCTGGGTAACACCATTCAAAAAGTGTTTTTTGATATTCATCTATATTTAACCCTTCTCCATTAGCGGGCAATATACCTTTATTTTTTCTTTGGCGAATAGCTTCAAATAATAATATGGAAGCGGCAACTGAAACATTCAGAGATTGAACCATACCTCTCATAGGTATAAAAATTGATTGATCAACCATTGATATAAGTTCATTACTTAGTCCCCATTTTTCTGCTCCTAAAACAAAACATGTATTTTGAGAATAATCAAAATTTCTATAATCTACTGATTCACTATTAAGAGTCGTTCCATATAATATAAAACCCTTATTCTTTAAATCAGATATTGCCGTGATAGTGTTTTCATGATTATTCAGTTTTACCCATTTTTGACTTCCTTGAGCAGTACTATTAAAAGTCTTAACGGCATTCGTTTTGCTAATAAAATTTGCTTCGAAAACTCCTGCTGCATCACATGTCCTTAATATCGCAGATAAATTATGTGGTTTATTGACATCCTCAACTAAAACAGTCAAGTTTTTCATTCTGCAATCTAAAACACTTTTGATTCGTTCAAATCTTCTTGGCAAAATTGACATTTATAATTTTTTCACACTTTTAAATTATATTCAAAAAATTTTGATTACCTATTAAATCTCTTGGTTTATAATATTTTGGTAGTTTGAATTAACTCAATGGCATACATAGAATGGGACTATACAGTAATAACAAGTATGGTAGAAAAACAAGGGTGGGATTTACCTGATCGTGAATCGGAAGAATGGAATAAATTTAACGATGAATTAGGAGAAAAAATGAGAGGTGTTGGACTTATTTTTGAAAAATATTGTAAATTTACTCCTGACATAGGAGAAGGTGTTCATTTTCTAGATGAATGATCATAAATAGTTTAAAACCATTGATGTATCCCTTAATCAATGGCTTATTAATTTATAAGATAATATAATTTCACTAAATTAGAACTGGCAATTATTAAGGCTTTATAAAGCTTGTACTCTAAAAAAAATTTTTTATTCCACAAAAAAGTTATTTAATTTCTATATTTGAATAAAAATATGAAAAATAAATTAACCTTTTTATTCGATGGTGGTTGTCCACTTTGTTTGAGAGAAACAAATTTTTTAAAAAAAAGAGATATCTTAAATCAAATTGCATTTATAGATATTAATAGTAAGGATTATGATCAAGGTCTTTTTAATGACATCTCATATTCAGAAGCTATGTCAAACCTGCATGGGATTATGGAAAATGGTGAAATTATTAGGGGACTAGATGTACTTGCATATTCTTATGAATTAGTTGGTTTAGGTTGGGTTTATTATCCCTTGAAGATTAAGCTCTTATCTCCATTATTGAGATTGGTTTACAGATATTGGGCAAAATATAGACTTCAAATTACAGGTAGATCCGATATTGAAAAACTTTGTACCTCACAATGTGAACAATAAATATGGAAAGTATCGATATAGACAGAATAATAGAAATGTGTTGGGAAGATAGAACACCCTTTGAAGCTATCGAGTATCAATTTGGTTTAAAAGAGGAAGATGCGATAAAAATTATGCGTCAAAATCTTAAACCCAAATCCTTCAAAGTCTGGAGAAAGAGAGTTTCGGGAAGAAATACAAAACATATGGCGCTTAAAGATTCAACTAGATTTAAATCTACTCATAAAAGAAAATTATAAATTTTGAAAAATCTTTCTACTAAAACTTGTCCTGTTTGCAATAGGCCGTTCGAGTGGCGTAAAAAATGGAAAAACTGTTGGGATGATGTTATCTACTGTTCAAAAAGATGCAGTAATAGGAAGTCGCAAAGATGAAACAAGTATCAATTATTTTCCCGAATCAACTTTTTAGAGAAAGCCCAATCTTAAAAATAAATTGTGAAGTTTTGATTTTGGAAGACTCATTATTTTTCGGAAATGATAAATTTCACAAATTAATTAACCATAAAAACAAGTTAGTTTTTCATAGAGCATCTATGCTCGCTTATAGAAATTATTTAGAAATATCTGGCTTTAAAGTTTTATATATCGAAAACAAGAATAATTTTTCTACAGTTGACTACTTATCGGAATTTATTAAAAATAAATATCAGAAAATAAATCTCATTGACCCTCATGATTTTTTAATAATGAAGAGGATTAATAATTTTGTTGAAAGTAATAATTTAGCTTTAAATATTTTGCCTTCTCCTATGTTTATGAGCAGTGAAGATTTAAAAGAGTTATTTGCATCAAATGCAAAAAAACCTCTTATGGGGAGATTTTATGAGAATCAAAGAAAGAGCCAAAAGATATTAGTTAATCCCGATGATACTCCTGAAGGTGGCAAATGGAGTTTCGATGAAATGAATAGAAAAAAATTACCAAAAAAAATAAATATACCTGATACACCTAAATTACAAAAAAATAAATTTGTAGTTAATGCAGAAAGGTCATTAGCCAATTTTGATATTGAGTTTATTGGAGAAAGTAATAACTTTTTATATCCAACTAATTTTGAGGAGGCAGATGAATGGTTAAATGATTTTTTTAAACATAGATTTTTCTTATTTGGAGATTATGAGGATGCTATTTCAAGAGAAAATTCTTTTTTATGGCATAGTTTACTTTCTCCTGTTTTAAATAGCGGCTTATTAACCCCAGATGTAGTAGTAAATAAAGCATTACTTTTTGCAAAAAATAATAATGTTCCTATTAACTCTTTAGAGGGTTTTATTCGTCAAATTATTGGATGGAGAGAATTTATTTGTCTTGTCTATAAAAAGTACGGAACAAAGATGCGAAATAGTAATTTTTGGAATTTTGAAGATAAGCCAATTCCAGAATCTTTTTATCAAGGAAATACAGGAATTGAACCAGTAGACGTTGTTATAAAAAATATTATTAAATATGGTTATTGTCACCATATTGAGAGGTTAATGATTATTGGTAACTTTATGCTTCTATGTAGAATTCACCCCAATCAAGTTTATAAATGGTTTATGGAAATGTTTATTGATTCCTATGATTGGGTTATGGTCCCAAATGTTTACGGAATGAGTCAGTTTAGTGATGGAGGTATCTTTTCAACAAAACCATATATATCAAGCTCTAATTATGTAAAAAAAATGTCTAATTTTAAAAGTGGCCCATGGTGTGAGATATGGGATGGCTTATTTTGGAAATTTATTAAAGATAATGAAAGTTTTTTTAGAAAGCAATATCGTCTGGCAATGTTAACGAGAAATCTCGATAAAATGTCAGAGGAAAAATTAAATAATCACTTGAAAACGGCTGCTAAATTTTTAAGAGATATGCAATAAATTCAGAGTAATAACCTACAATTGTCTTTGAAAAATTAAAAGAATATTATGGTATGAGGAAATATTAAGTTCGAATGTTAGCTTAAGAAAATAAGATTTATCTAATGGAAATTGGAACACTTTTTTTAAAAAGTAATTCGACCGGTATTATTACTTTTTCTGAATTAGATTGGATAACTACCCATCAATCAAATTTCACAAGGTTGGAGGAATCCATAGCAATTAAATTAGGCAGAATGCTTGATGCAGGATCTATCAATATTGGCTGCCGTATGAAATCCTGATTAAGTATTTATTTTACTAATGAAGTATCAAGAAGAGAAAAAAATATTTTTTAGGGAAAGAATCCATTCTTTAAATATCTTTCTTTTTTTAGGATTTAATCTGTCACTTATTTCTATCTTAGGTTTTATTTGGTTTAATTCTGCAATTGAAAAAGTAGTTTAAATTTTTGAATTTTTTGTATATTAAAGTTATCTTTAAAAATAAATTATATTTTGAGCATAGGATATTTACAAAGAAAGGCAGCTTGGGAAATTTTATTAAAAGTTAGTTCTGGCGATTTTTCTGATCATGCTCTTGAAAAGGTTTTAAAAAATTATCAATTTAATCCTCTTGATATAGCTTTTATTACGGAATTATCTTTTGGATGCATAAGGTATAGAAAATTTCTTGATCTTTGGACTGATCATACATCAAAAATTACTCATAAAAAGCAGCCTCCAAAGTTAAGATGGCTTCTTCATATAGGTTTATATCAACTATTGAAAATGGATAAAATTCCATTTCCTGCTGCTATTTCTACCACTGTAGAAGTAGCTAAAAAAACAGATTTAAATGGTTTAGCGGGAACTGTAAATGCGATATTGAGAAATGCATCAAGAAAATTAGAACAAAAAATTTTTCCGGAATTATCTTCTGATAGAAAAGAAAGAATTTCATATCTTGAATCATTTCCATTATGGCTCGTGAAGGATCTTTATAAATGGTTCGGCAATAGCGAGGGTGAAAATATCATTAAGGCATTTAATAAAAAACCATCAATTGATTTGAGAATTAACCAATTAAAAACTAATTTAGATGAATTTTTGAAAGTACTTCATGAAAATAAAATTGATGCTGAAATTATTAAAGATTTACATAATGGAATTACTTTAAAATCTAATCCAAGATCTATAAAAAATTTACCAGGATATAGTGATGGACTATGGACAATTCAAGATAGATCTTCTCAGTGGATAGCACCTCTCTTAAATCCAAAAAAAGGTGAAAAGATTTTAGATGCTTGTGCAGCACCAGGAAGTAAGTCTACCCACCTAGCAGAATTAACAAATGATAGTGCTGAAATCATTGCTGTAGATAGATCATCAAAAAGATTGAAAATACTGCAATCAAATTTAGAAAGGTTAAATTTGAAATCTGTTAATACCCTTAAAGCTGATGCTAAGAGTTTGATTGAATTAAATCCTAAGTTTATATCTTATTTTGATAAGATTTTATTAGATGCTCCATGTTCAGGCATTGGAACTCTTTCCAGGAATCCAGATTCTAGATGGTCTTTAAGTAAAGAAAAAATAAAATCTTTAACTTTATTACAGGAAAAACTTTTGGAGAGTATTTTTCCTCTTTTGAAAAAAGATGGCATTTTAGTTTATTCAACTTGTACTATTTGTCCCGATGAAAATAATCTATTAATTGAAAGATTTATTGAAAAAAACAAAACTTTAAAATTGGTTAGACATAAGCAAATTTTACCTAGCTTAGACTATTCTGGTGATGGATTTTATTCTGCAATAATTTCTTATAAATCTTAAAAATATAATTTATTTTTTAATTGGAATTTTATAAATTTCAGATATGTACTTCTTCCATAAATAAGCTGCATTTCCACTAGATAATTCAGATTCCTTGTTATCGTCGTAACCTATCCAGATACCTGTTGTAAGGTTATCAATGGAACCAATAAACCAGAGATCTTTATTTCCATCAGATGTTCCTGTTTTTCCATAAATTTTCTTTCCTTTTATAGAGGCTGCTTTTGAAGTGCCTTCTTTTACAGATTTTTCAAGAAGTTTATTTATTTTTTTGTTTATCTTTAAATCTAATATTTTCTTGGAAATAGATTTGTTTTCCCAAATAGGTTGTTTTTTAAATGATTCTATTTTTTCTATGATTTCAGGGCTTTGAATCTTCCCATTATTGTTTATTGCAGAATATGCATTTGTGATGTTTAAAAGATTATCTCCGTATGAGCCAATAGCTAATGATGGGAATTCCTCAAACTCTTGCTTGTAACCTAGTCCAAATGAATTCGCTAAATTAATAATATTTTTTAAACCAATTTTTTTTGTTATTGATATTGGAACGATATTTGATGAACTTTTAAATGATTCAATCAAAGATATTGAACCTCTATAGTCTTCTGAAAAATTTTTTGGGCAATAACTTTCCCAGCATATTGGTAAGTCTTCAAATTTATCGCTTAATTTTGTCCCTTCTATTAATGCAGCAGCATAAGGAATTATTTTAAAAGTAGATCCTAAAGGTCTTATAGATGAAATCACTCTATTATATTCATTAATTGATGGATTTTTGCTGGTTATCATTGTCCTTATTAGTCCTGTATTTGATTCAATTGATAAAAGAGCAAACTCAAGTTCTATAGGGCCAGCATATCTTGATATTTTTTGGGCTGTTTTTTGCCATTCTTTATTGATAGAAGATTTAATTCTTAAAAACTTATAATCATTTTTATTTTCAATTTTTTTATCTGTTTCCTCAAGAATAAATTTTATTAGTAATTTATCATCTAAAAAATTGTCAGCTGTTTGATAATTTAAGTTTATTCTCTCTTTGATAGCTTTATTCTTATTTGAAAGAGAAATATATCCATCAAGATACATTGATTCAAGAACTTTATTTCTATTTTTAATAGCTAGTTCTATATTTTGATAGGGTGAATAAATTGATGGGGCTGGAGCTAATCCTGCAATTAGTGCGATCTCTGATAAGGTCAATTCTTCGATAAGTTTTCCAAAATAAACTTGAGCAGCCTCGTTAACCCCGTATGCTCCTGATCCTAAATAAATATTATTTAAATATAGTTTTAAAATTTGATTTTTGTCATATTTAAATTCAAGTATGAATGATATCAATATTTCTTTGATTTTTCTTTGAAAACTTAAATCATTATTTAGAAAAAGCAACCTAGCAACTTGTTGAGTAATCGTACTTCCTCCCTCTTTAACATAACCACTTCTAATATTTTGAAAAAGGGCACGTGAAATACTTTTTAAATCAATTCCATTATGTTGATAAAATCTTTTATCCTCAGAAGATATAAAAGAATATTTAAGAAAAAGTGGAATTTTATGTTGAGTATTATCTATTTCAAATTTGCGGCTTAATTTGCTTATTACCTTATTATCAGAAGATGATATTACATAAGAATATTTGGTTGAGCGAGATCTTTCGTTTTTAGATATTTCAAATTTTAATATAGTAAATATTACACTGTAGATATAAAAAGAAACTCCAGAAAAAATTAATATTGGAATTATGAAAACAAAAGATTTGGAATTAATCTTTTGCACCTTAAGCAACTAAAAAACTATGTCCTATCGCTAAAGCAGTAACTAACATTCCAGTTATAAGGAATGGTTGGGCACTTGCTTGATATTTGACATCAAACTTTAGAGGATCTCGCAGTAACCACATATCTTGAAATGTAATTTGTGGTATTACTAATAAAACCAAAATTACAGAGGCTAAATGTTGGCCAATAATGACTAATACTACAACCATTGCTAATTGAAAAATGTCAATCAGTCCTGCACTTATTCTACTTGCATTTTTAATTCCAAATACTACTGGTAAAGAATTTAAGCCTAGTTTTGAGTCTCCTTCAACGCTTTTGAAATCATTAATAACAGCAATACCAAGTCCGGAGAGGCTATAAGCAAGTGTTAGTAAAGCTGTTACTATAGTTAATCTCCCAAACAAGGCTTGTCCTGCCCACCAAGGTAAAGCAATATATGATGCACCTAATGCATAATTTCCAAGCCAACCATTTTGTTTTAATTTTAGAGGTGGAGCAGAATATATATAACTAACAAAAGATCCTCCTAATGCTAAAAGTAAGACAGACGGAAAGTTATGTTTAGCATATAAATCTAATAGAAAAGCAACTATCAGGCCTGCAATAAGTAATACCCAGATTTGGATTTTTACATCTTTAATTGAAATTTTACCAGAAGGAATTGGTCTATTTGGTTCGTTGATAGCATCAATTTCTTTATCAAAAAAATCATTTATGGTTTGTGTATAACCTGCAAGAAGTGGCCCACTCATTAACATGCATGCCAGTGAAGCTAAAACATTGCTAAATGTCCATTCAAAATTTCCACTTGCAGCTGCTCCACAAATAACACCCCATATCAAAGGGATCCACGTAATTGGCTTCATTAACTGTATACGAAGTTTCCATATACTTGAAGTTTCAGAGGCTCCCTTAATTCCTAAAAGTTGTTTTGGATCATTCACTTTACTCTTTAACCTTTCTCAATTTCTTCTGGGAAAAACCAGTTTTTCTGACCATTCTGAAATTTTGCGGTGATACCAATACTCCTACCGTCTGTCATTTTATAGCCTGTTATTACGGCTTTAGGATTAGAGGATATTTGATCAATTAATTTCGCTGGTAATCTATCTTTTACTTTGTTAATGTTAATTTTGATTTTACTACCGATTTTGGGTAATAATTTTGTTTCAGCCATAAGAGGTAAAATGGAAGCTATTATGCAAGATTAACAGCATTTGGACAATTTTTATTAAAATGGTAGCTCTTCGTTTAATTCCTTGTTTAGATGTCGCCAATGGCAGAGTGGTAAAAGGTGTAAATTTTGTTAACTTGAGAGACTCAGGTGATCCTGTTGAATTGGCTTGTAGGTATTCTGATGAAGGCGCAGATGAATTAGTATTTTTAGATATTAGAGCAAGTTTGGAAAATAGGAATACATTACTTGACCTTGTTTCTAGGACAGCAAAATCAGTCAAAATCCCTTTTACTGTAGGTGGAGGTATAGATTCTGTTTCTTCTATTAATGATCTTTTGAGGGCGGGAGCGGATAAAGTTAGTTTGAATTCCTCAGCCGTTAGAAATCCTGAATTAATTTCTAAAAGTTCTAGTGAATTTGGTAATCAATGCATCGTCATAGCAATTGATGCTAGAAGAAAAGTTGATAAAGTTGATGAATGGGAGGTGTATGTAAAAGGAGGGCGAGAAAATACTGGAATAGATGTGTTAAGTTGGGCAAAGAAAGTTGAGGAATTAGGAGCGGGGGAAATACTGCTAACTTCAATGGACGGAGATGGAACTCAGAATGGATATGATTTACATTTGACAGAATCCGTTACCAATATTGTTAACATCCCAGTAATTGCCTCAGGAGGAGCAGGCTCTCTAGAAGATATCTATGATGTTTTCAAAGAAGGCAGGGCATCAGCAGCACTTTTAGCATCATTACTTCATGATAAGAAACTTACTTTACAAGAAATAAAAACTTTCCTCCTTGAAAAAAATCTTCCAATTAGACCATATGAATAAAAATTTAAATTTATCCCAAAAAAAAAGTACTTTAAAATTTAAAAATGAAATTTACAAAAACTATCGAAGTCAAAAATATATTTAATAAAATTTCTTATAAATATGACTTTTTAAATAATCTATTAAGTTTTGGGCTGCACAGATTATGGAAAAGGAAATTAGTTAATTTATTGGAACCTTTAAATGGTGAAGAGTGGGCTGATTTGTGTTGTGGAACTGGAGATTTAGCATTCTTAATTTCTGAGAGATTAGGCCCAAGGGGCTCAATTACTGGGATTGACAGTGCAGAGGATATCTTAAATATTGCAAAGAAAAAATCAGAGCTAAAAAAAAATAAATTTATTAAGTGGGAATTTAAAGATATTTTAGAAATTAATAATAATTCAAAAAATTTTGATGGGATTTGCATGTCCTATGGACTAAGAAACTTAAATAATGTTGAAGAAGGAATAAAAAAAGTTTTTTATCTTTTGAAGGATAAAGGAAGGGCAGGTTTTCTAGATTTTAATCACTCAACAAAAAATTCTTTATCTAATATTTTTCAAAAATTATATTTGAGACTTATTGTAGTATCCATGTCGCGGCTTTTTAATTTGAGTCCAGAGTATGGATATATTGAAAAAAGTATAAGTAATTTTCCAAAGAAAAATGAGCTTATAAAAATTGCTAAGAAAGTTGGATTTAAAAAAGCTGAATATAGAACTATTTTTTTTGGTCAAATGGGAATATTAATTTTAGCTAAATAAAGAATTTAGTTCTTTTTTTTTCTCCAACAGAAAGAACACTTTCCCCATCTTTTGATTTCGCCATCGGGAGTTGGGGAATTACAGAGAGTACAAATGCACATATTATTTTCATTTACTCTGCTTGGATGATTAGCCCAAACTATCTTTGCATTATTAGCTTTTATATTTTTAGTATTAAGTTCATAATTTTGTATAATTTTTATTTCATTTAAAGTAATACCAATTTTCTCTATTCTCTCTTTTAATTTATGCTTGTTGTAGATTAAAGCTTGTCTCCACTGTGGATGATTTACTGCAATAATAAGTATTTTTTTTTCAATATTTAATGGTTTGCATTCTTGAAATAGTTCCAAACCGATTAAGTCTTTCCAGTTTTCGTTGATTTTAGAAAGTTTATCTAAGTCCCTTAATGATTTTTTGAAATTATCAAGACAATTTTTTAATGGATGTGGATACCTTCTATTCAATATTGGCAAATACTTTTTGTCCAATTTGTAAAATTCACTTAATAAGACTAAAGTTAATCTAATCTTTTAAAAGATGCTCGTTGTTTTAATAAAGAATTTGTGAAAGTTATTGGATCTGCAGCTAAGACAGTTTTTTATTTAAAAAAAATTCAGGGTCACTATCCAAGCTGGAGACTTCAGTACAAAATAAAATGCAAAAGTACCGAATATGAGCTAACAAACTTGCTTGGATATTCTGAAATAAAGAGAAACCAGCCAGTAGCGATAATAGCAAGAGAACAGTACTCAGGTTTTGGCCAAAACTCAAGAACTTGGTTTTCCCCAAAAGGAGGAATTTGGTTAAGTGCAGCTTACCCAATATTTTCAAAAGAATTTTCAAGCCAAATATTTAGTTTGTCTTTGGGAATTAAGATATGCGAAATGCTTAGACAAGAAAATATAAATGTTTGTTTGAAATGGCCGAATGATATTTTTTTTGGTTCAAAAAAGTTGATTGGATTTTTACCAAGGGTGATAACTAGAGGGAAGGAAATTATCTATGTAAGAATAGGTCTTGGCATGAATGTTTTAAATTACACCCCATCAGAAGGTATTTCATTATCAAAAGTACTTCAAACCAAGAATATTAATCAACATTACTGGACAGCCAAAGTTCTTAAAGCTTTTCATGATTCAATTGAATGTAATAACAAAAAAGAATACGTGATCAAATCGGCAAATAAGTTCCTCACTAAAAGATTTTTACCTAGTGGTTTTTGTCCTAATACATGGAAAATTAAAGATATTGATTTCAATGGGAATTTAAGAATTGAAAATGAAACTAAACTGAAGGTAATTAGAAGTTTCTGAATTTAATTCACTTTTAATTCAACTATTCTTCCATCCTTAAATTTGGCTATTTTTTTTGCGCGATTTGCAACTTCATCTTCGTGCGTAACTAAAACTATAGTTATTCCAGATTCATGCAGTTTGTCAAAAAGATCTAGTACATCTTCAGTGGTTTTTGAATCTAGTGCTCCAGTAGGTTCGTCCGCTAACAATATTGCAGGATTATTGATAATTGCCCTCGCAATAGCCACTCGTTGTTGTTGACCTCCGGATAATTGGTTTGGGCGATTATTCATTCTTTCTGAAAGGCCAACTTTTTTTAAGGCATTCTTACCTCGCTCTAATCTTTGCTCAGGCTCAATACCAGCATAAATCATAGGCAAAATTACGTTTTCAAGTGCAGTTGCGTCTGAAAGAAGATGAAATTGTTGAAAAACGAAGCCTAATTTTTGGTTACGTATTTCTGCTAGCTCATCATCAGATAATTTCTCAACAGGGATACCATTTAATTTATAAACCCCTTTAGAAGGTCTATCTAGACATCCAATAATGTTCATAGCTGTACTTTTGCCTGAGCCACTAGCCCCCATTACAGCTAAATAGTCACCTTTATAAATTTCTAAGTTTACGCTGTCTAAGGCCTTAACAGTTAAATCATCTTTCCCGTATGTTTTAGATATTCTCTCTAAACTTGCTACTTTTTTGGACATTTATTGAAAAAAATTCTTCTAGGGAATATTGTTTGTTGTAGCAATAATATCTTGTAAGAAAGGAGTTTCTGAAACTGCTGTGTTAGCTAATTTGAAGAGAGGATTAGATAGAATTCCTCCAAGAGCAGTTACCGCCACGCAAGTATAAAGTGCAATTCTCAAGGGAGGCAATCCTACAATTCCCCAATTAATTTCAGGATATGATTTGACTATTTCAGAAGCTTCCTGTGGTTCTTTAACTACCATCATTTTTATCACTGAAATGTAGTAATAAATAGAAATAACCGAAGTTACCAATCCAACGATTACTAAAAGATATTGATGATTTGCCCAACCTGCAAAGAACAAATATATCTTTCCAAAAAATCCTAACATTGGAGGTAAACCTCCAAGTGAAAGAAGACAAAGGCTTAAGCCTAATGTAATGAGAGGATCTTTTTGGTAAAGTCCAGAGTAATCAAGAATTCTGTCAGAACCAGTTCTTAGTGAGAAAAGTATTACACATGAAAATGCACCCAAATTCATAAACAAATATGCAGCCAAATATAAAACAGCAGCTGATAAGCCATCTTGAGTTCCAGATACTATTCCAATCATTACAAATCCAGCTTGTCCAATAGAACTGTAAGCTAACATCCTTTTCATTGAAGTTTGCGCAAGGGCTACAACATTTCCTAGAGCCATGCTCAAGATGGCTAATATAGTAAATAAAAGTTTCCATTCTTCGTCGAAAGAGGAAAAAGTAGTGCTCAATATTCTTATTGCAAATGCAAACCCCGCTGTCTTTGAACCAACAGATAAAAAAGCTACTACAGGTGTAGGTGATCCCTCATATACATCGGGAGTCCATTGATGAAAGGGAACAGCAGCGATTTTAAATGCGACAGTTGATAATACAAAAACAAGAGCCAGTGAAGTAATGAAAGACGGCTTGTTGATAATCTCTAAACCAATTGTTGTTAGGTTTGTTGAACCACTTAATCCATAAAGAAAAGAGGAGCCATATAAATAAACTGCAGCGGCAGCAGAGCCAATAAGCAGATATTTTAAAGCTGCTTCTGAGCTTCTCGGATCTCTCTTGAGGTAACCAGAGAGTAAATAGCTCGCCACTGATAAAGTCTCAAGAGATATGAATACACTTATAAGGTCAGTAGATCCACACAAAAGCATTGCTCCAAGAGTTGCCGAAAGAACTATCGCTGCAAATTCGCCAATAGGGCTTCCACTTTGTTCTGTATAACGCCAACTTATGAGTAAAGAAATTAAAGTAGATAAAGCTATTATTGCTCTAAATGCGATTGCCAAATTATCTGAATTAAAGGATCCAAGAAATGCATTCTCTACTGGATTACTCCATTGCAAGGCCAAACTAAAAAGAGAGCTGCCAATAGATAAATAACAAATTATAGGCGCCCATTTTGATGCAGTTTTTTCTCCAGCTAAATCTACAAGAAGTGTCCCAACAATACCTAGTAAAATAAAAGCCTCTGGAATAATGGCTTGTGCATTTAAATTAATTGTAAAGATTTCGTTGGGCACTTTATTAAATTGGATTAAATTAGATGTTTGATTGTAAGGGTCTAGGAGTTAATCTTAACTTGATTATAATTTGTGAGTATGATTTTTGAAATTTTCATAAGGAATCACTTGAAAAGCTTCAAATAATCATAATATGCCCTAACTGAACAAAAACACCAATTTTTGAAATAAACCTTGGATCACACACTTGTTATTGTTGAAAGTCCCACTAAAGCAAAAACTATAAGAAAGTTTTTGCCATCTAATTATGAAGTTCTTGCTTCAATGGGTCATGTAAGAGATCTTCCAAAAGGAGCTGCCGAAATCCCTGCTGCAGTTAAAAAGGAAAAATGGTCCAGGATAGGAGTTAATACAACAGAAGATTTTGAACCACTTTATATAGTTCCAAAAGATAAGAAAAAGGTTGTTAAAGAGCTGAAAGATGCATTGAAAGGTGCGACCCAACTATTACTTGCAACTGATGAAGATAGAGAGGGAGAGAGTATTAGCTGGCATCTTTTGCAAATACTTAAGCCTAAAATACCAACTAAGAGAATGGTTTTTCATGAAATTACAAAAAAGGCAATTAATAAAGCTTTAGATCAAACAAGAGAAATTGATATGGAACTTGTTCAGGCTCAAGAAACCAGAAGAATCTTGGATAGGCTTTTTGGATATGAATTATCTCCTTTACTTTGGAAGAAGGTAGCTCCCCGATTATCTGCTGGTCGTGTTCAATCAGTTTCTGTAAGACTTCTTGTTAGAAGAGAAAGAGAAAGAAGATCTTTTAAAAAAGCTGGTTACTGGGGAATTAAAGCTTCACTAGTAAAAGATAATGTTACTTTCGAAACTAAATTATTTAGTTTAAACGGTCAAAGAATTTCTAATGGTTCTGATTTTGACGAACAGACCGGCAAATTAAAACAAGGAAATAAATCATTAATAATTGGAGAAGAAAAGGTAAATGATTTATTGAAGACTTTTTCCTCTGATGATTGGTTAGTCTCAAAAATCGAAAAAAAACCATCTATTCGTAAGCCAGTCCCTCCATTTACAACTAGCACATTGCAACAAGAAGCAAACAGGAAGCTTCGTTTATCTGCAAGAGAAACTATGAGATGTGCACAAGGCCTATATGAGAGAGGTTTCATAACATATATGAGGACTGATTCAGTTCATCTTTCAGAACAAGCCACAAGAGCTGCTAGAGAATGTGTCAGTTCTATGTATGGAAAAGAATATTTATCTAATTCACCAAGACAATTTAATTCAACTGCAAGAAATGCTCAAGAAGCACACGAAGCTATTAGGCCTGCAGGTGAAGTATTTAAAACACCAAAGGAAACTAATCTGACTGGTAGAGACTTATCTCTTTACGATTTAATTTGGAAAAGAACTGTAGCTAGTCAAATGGCGGAAGCTAGGCTAACAATGATTAATGCTGAAATTAGTGTGGGGGATGGATTATTTAAATCGAGCGGAAAAAGTATTGACTTCGCAGGATTCTTCAGAGCTTATGTCGAGGGAAGTGATGACCCAAGTTCATCCCTTGAACAACAAGAAATTATTCTTCCAAACCTAACAAGTGGAAGATGTCTTGAAGTTATTAATAAGGAATCTACTTTTCATGAAACCAAACCGCCTGCAAGATATACAGAGGCTGCATTAGTTAAAGTTCTTGAAAAAGAAGGGATTGGAAGACCTTCTACCTATGCAAGCATTATTGGGACAATTGTGGATAGAGGTTATGCAAATATATCTTCAAATACTTTGGCTCCAACGTTTACAGCTTTTGCTGTTACCGCTCTATTAGAAGAACATTTTCCTGATCTGGTTGATACTACTTTTACTGCAAAAATGGAGTCTTCATTGGATGAAATATCTTCAGGTAATCTTGAATGGCTACCCTACCTCGAAACTTTTTATAAAGGTAAAAATGGTCTGGAGGTGAAAGTTCAGAAAACAGAGGGAGATATTGATGGTAAAGCTTATAGACAAGTTGATTTCGAAGACCTCCCTTGCGTAGTCAGAATAGGATCTAACGGACCTTGGCTAGAGGGTATAAAAATTGATGAATCTGGTAATGAAATTCAGGCGAAAGGCAATCTTCCTATGGATATTACTCCTGGAGATTTGGATAAAAAGCAAGTTGATCAAATTTTAAGTGGCCCATCAGATCTTGGAACTGATCCAAAAACTGGGGAAAAAGTCTTTTTAAGATTCGGTCCTTATGGACCTTACGTTCAATTGGGAAATAATGAGCATGATAAAGCTAAACCCAGAAGAGCTTCATTACCCAAAGAGTTGAAAACTGATGATTTAACTCTAGATGAGGCTTTAGTACTTTTAAGTTTGCCTAGATTGCTAGGTGTTCATCCTGAAGGAGGTATTGTTGAGGCTGACAGAGGAAGATTTGGACCTTATATTAAATGGATTAAAAATGAAAATGAGTCTGAAAATAGATCATTAAAAAAAGAGGATGATGTTTTTACAGTTGATCTAAAACGAGCATTAGAAATTCTTACTATGCCAAAAATGGGTAGAGGTGGGCAAGAGGTTCTTAAAGACTTTGGAAAACCAAAAGAATTTAAAGAAAAAATCCAAATATTAAATGGAAGATATGGGGTTTATTTAAAATGTGGTAAAACTAATATTTCGCTTGCCAAAGATACTGATTTAGAAAAATTATCCATAGACGATGCACTATTTCTTCTGGAGGAAAAACTAAAAGATAAAAAAGGATCTATTTCAAAAAAAACAAAAATAAGTAATAAAAAAACTACAAGGAAAAAGAAAAGTTAAAAAATATGATTTTTAAAAAAAAAGAATTTT
>QCIP01000015.1 GCA_003216615.1 Prochlorococcus sp. AG-402-M15
GATATAATTATCCATTGCACTTGGGAGTGACCGAAGCTGGAGATGGTGATTACGGAAGGATTAAAAGTACTGCTGGAATCGGAACGCTTCTAGCTGAGGGATTAGGAGATACCATTAGGGTTTCTTTAACAGAAGCCCCAGAAAAGGAAATACCAGTTTGCTATTCAATTTTGCAATCTTTAGGATTAAGAAAAACGATGGTTGAATATATCAGTTGTCCTAGTTGTGGAAGAACACTTTTCAATTTAGAAGAAGTTGTAGACAAAGTTAGGAACGCTACTTCACATTTGACTGGTTTAGATATAGCAATAATGGGATGTATAGTAAATGGACCAGGAGAAATGGCAGATGCTGATTATGGTTATGTTGGGAAAGGCAAAGGAACTATTGCTTTATATAGAAGAAAAGAAGAGATAAAAAGAGTACCTGAAGATGAGGGGGTTAATGCTTTAATCCAACTTATTAAGGAAGATGGGAAGTGGATTGATCCTTAAGGATTGTCAAATTTTGAAATTTAAAATAATTTTTTTTATAATATATTAACTTGACTATTTGGAAATTAGAAAATTGCTTAAAAAAAAATCAGTAGTCTTACTTGCGACAACTTTTTCTGTGATATTTTTTAATAATTTTGCAGAAGCAACAGTTTTAAATAATAGTTACAAAGAAGTAATTGATCATGTTTGGCAAATTGTATATAGAGATTTTCTTGATTCAAGTGGTAAATTTCAAAAGTCTAATTGGATTGAGCTAAGAAAAGAATTTTTATCAAAAACATATTCAAACAGCAATGAAGCATATGATGCGATTAGAGTTATGCTTTCTAACTTAGATGATTCTTACACAAGATTTTTAGATCCTAAAGAATTTAATCAAATGAGAATTGATACCTCCGGTGAATTAACTGGGGTTGGAATCCAAATAAATAAAGATAAGGAATCCAATGATTTAATAATTGTTTCTCCAATAGAGGACACACCTGCCTTTTATGCTGGAATCAAAGCTAGGGATAAAATTCTATCCATAGATGATATTTCTACGAAAGGGATGAATTTAGAGGATGCAGTGAAATTAATAAGAGGCGAAAGAGGTACTAAAGTTAAGCTTGAGATTCAAAGAGGATCTAAAATCTTTTTTAAGGTTTTATTAAGAGATAAGATTGAAATAAAATCTGTTTCAAGTAAATTAAATTATTCCAAGAATGGTTTATTAATTGGCTATGTAAGAATTAAACAATTTAATGCAAATGCCTCAAGAGAAACTAGGGATGCTATTAAGGATTTAGAAACAAAAAATGTCGCAGGGTATGTTCTTGATTTAAGAAGTAATCCAGGGGGTTTATTAGAATCAAGCATTGACATCTCTAGGCACTTCATTAACGAAGGGATAATAGTAAGTACCTTAAGTAAAAATGGTTTAAAAGAAGTAAAAAGAGGAAATGGTAAAGCTTTAACAAAAAAACCTTTAGTTGTTTTAGTTAATGAGGGTTCTGCCAGTGCTAGTGAAATAGTTTCTGGTGCAATAAAAGATAACCAAAGAGGAAAATTAGTTGGGAAGAAAACTTTTGGTAAAGGTCTAGTTCAATCTATGAGAACTTTAGTTGATGGTTCAGGTCTAACTGTCACAGTAGCTAAATATTTAACTCCCAACGGAACGGATATAAATAAATTTGGAATTGTTCCAGATATAGAAGTAAAAATGAATGTCCTCACTGATTTTCAAAGAGAGATTGGCACTAGAAAAGATAATCAATATAAAGCAGGAGAAAAAGAACTAATTAATATAATTCAAAGAAAAAATCAGATTAGTAAGTTTAACCCTGCCACTACAAACCTGAATTCATTCTTAAAAATCAATAAGGAAAATAAAGTATTTTCATTAAATTAATTACTCATATCCAACATTCTTTTTATTGGTACATAGGCTTTTCTAATTATTTCAGGGTCCAGTTTGATAGACGGTGAATTATTCTTCAAACAATCAAGAATTTTTTCTAAAGTATTTAATTTCATATATGGACACTCATTACATTTACAACCTTCAATATCTGGAACTTCAATAAAGATTTTATTAGGTTCTTTCTTCTTCATTTGATGTATTATTCCAGGCTCAGTTAATACCATGTAAGCTTTAGATTGATCTTTGCTGACGAAATCAAGCAATTTACTGGTTGATCCAATAAAGTCCGAGAGAAGTAGTAAATTTTGACTACATTCAGGATGAGCAATAACTTTTGCTCCTGGATTTTGGTATTTTAATTTTAATAGAGCTTCTTCACTGAATGATTCATGAACAATGCAGCTGCCAGGCCATAATTTGAGATTTCTTCCTGAATTTTTTTGTACCCATCTCCCGAGATTCTGATCGGGTGCGAAGATTATCTTTTTATCTTCAGGTATCTTGTTAACTAATGCGACTGCATTACTGCTTGTACATATCAGATCACTTTGAGCTTTTACTTCCGCAGTACAATTTATGTAACTTATTACATAGTGGTCTGGATTCTCTTCCCTGAACTTTTGAAATTTATCTGAGGGACAATCATCTGCTAATGAACATCCTGCATCTATATCCGGTAATAAGACTGTTTTATTTGGGCTAAGTATTTTTGCAGTTTCGGCCATAAAGTGTACCCCGCAAAAAATTATTATATCTGCATCATTATTTGCTGCTTTTCTAGATAGATCTAGTGAATCTCCAATAAAATCTGCAATTTCTTGAATCTCTGGAGCTTGATAATAGTGCGCCAGAATAATGGCATTAGCTTTTTTGCAACGCTCTTTTATTTCAGAAATCAAATCCTTTTCGTTTTGAATAGATTTCTGTTTTGCAGTAGAAGTTATACTGGTCAGGATTTAGAATATCTCTAAATAGATTATATGTCTTTAAACAGAAAAAATTCTGACAAATTTAAAAATTGCTATTGTTGGTGACTGTCATGGTCAATGGTCTGAATTAGACTTGAAAGTCTTATCGATTATTAAACCAAATATAGTTTTATTTGTTGGTGATATTTCTGATGGGAGTGTCAAAATAATTAAAAAAATCAATGAGATCAAAATCCCTACTTTTGTTATTTTAGGCAATCATGATAGAGGGAAGGATTCTACAGGTGAAATTCTGTCAAAGCAGATACGTGTACTTGGTGAAAAATATTGTGCATGGGATTTGAAAGTTTTTAATAATCAAGTAAATTTACTATCTGCAAGACCATGTAGTTCTGGTGGTGGATATTATCTTTCAAAAGAAGTTAAAGGACTTTATGGACCTATCACCGAACAAGATTCAATAAATAAAATCATCAAATGTTCAGAAAAGACTATTGAAGATATACCTTTAATAATTATGTCTCATGCTGGCCCCTCTGGTTTAGGCTCAGAACCTAAAAGTATTTGTGGAAAAGACTGGAAATTACCCTCTTTAGATTGGGGAGATAGAGATTTGTCTGTGGCTATTTCTCAAATACAAAAGAAAAGAAAAGTTGATCTTGTGATTTTTGGTCATATGCACAATCGGCTTAAAAGAAATCTTGGTTTGAGAGAAATGTTTAAAATTGATAGTAAAGGAACATCCTATTTCAATACTGCTGTAGTACCAAGATATAAAACTGATGAAGATGGAAAATTACTAATTAACTTTTCATGGATTGAGTTTGAAAAAAAACAATTAAGACATGTTTCTCATCGATGGTATTCAGAGTTTGGTGTGATTTGTGAAGAAAATAAATTTTTTTAGGATTAAATATTTTTGATCATATTTTAAGTATTTTTAGGCTTTTCATATCTTGAAAATAATGTTTGAGATAAAATATAACCCGAAATTCCTGCGGCTATAAAAGCTAAACCATTTTTAAATAAGGGTAATAAATCATTTGTTCTGGATATTATCGGTGCCAAACCAAAAATTCCAAATAACATTCCCCATAAAGGAGAAAGAAGAGCTAAAAATCCAATTGACATGACTTGACCTTCTTTTCTTGGAGCAGATGAGAAACCTGCTACTAAACCACCAAGGATAGATGTACATAAAGTCCATATATATTGCTCTTTGGGTAGGCCAGGGACAACTTGGCATCCTCCTCTTTCAAGGCAAATCTTTACTGAATTAATTGCATCTAATACTGCGCCATCTTCACCATGATCTTTCACATAATATTGATTACCAAATCTTGTTTGAAGTTCAACCCAAAATAACCTTGGCATAAAATTAAAATAAGCCTCTCCAACATTAAAATTCAGCAAATTTCCTCCTCTAGGATCTGCAACTATTAACAAACTTGTCTCATCTAAATCCCAATAGTCCTTTATTGCGCTACCAGGAGAACTCTCAAACTGAGATAAGTATTTAATTTTCCACCCACTTTCAATTTCTAGATTGTTGAGCTTATCCTCTAAAGATTTTTTCTGATAAGGGCTTAATGTTTTAGCTAAATCAATCACTGGTGTTTTTTCTTCTGGTAAGAGATTTGGATTATTTATAGCGAAAACGGGTTTGTGTGAAATTAAAACTAATATAGATAGAAATATTCCAAATAAATAGTTAATCTTTGAAGGCATAAATAATTTTTGTCTCTATACATTTTCGCCGATGAATAGCTTACCTGCGAATAATCATGATTGGTTAGTAAAAAAAATAATAAAAATGGGTGGGACTACAAGTTTTTATGACTTTATGAATCTTGTTTTAAATGATCCTATTAATGGTTATTACGGTAGCGGTAAAGCTGAGTTAGGCATTAGAGGAGATTTTGTTACATCACCCTCTTTATCAGATGATTTTGCTTTTTTGGTTGGCAAACAAATAGAAGATTGGTTGATTCAGTTCAAAAGTAGTTTTTTATCTAATCAAAAATTAGCTGTAATTGAATTTGGAGCTGGAGATGGAAGCTTTATGAGTGGATTAATTAAATATTTCTTAGAAAGCAGCAAGAATTTTTTGGAGGGAGTTTCTTTCGTAATTATTGAACCTAATGAAGGGATGATAGAAAAACAAAAAAATAAATTGGAGGAATTTTTAAACTTGGGTATTGATATTTTATGGAAAGGTTTGGAAGAAGTAGAGGAAAATATTATCAATGGAATAATTCTAGCAAATGAGGTTTTAGATGCTTTGCCAGTAGAGAGAATAACTTTTTCAAAAGGAAAATTACTTCGACAAGCAGTATCTATAGACAAAAAATCTCATAAATTATTTTTTGATGAAATGCCAATTACAAGTGAATTAGAAAAAAGTATTGAACTTGCCAAAAGTGAGTTGGGAATCACTATCCCGCCTGAGGATGCTCTTGAAGGATGGACGACAGAATGGCATATAGATAACTCAAAATGGTTGAAAGCTATTTATGGAAAAATTAATAATGGTATTTTATTGATAATTGATTACGCTAAAGAAGCTAAAAAATACTACACCTCTAAGAATTCTGATGGGACGATAGTTTCTTATGAAAATCAAAAAATGACGAATAATGTCCTAGATTCTCCTGGAAATTGCGATTTAACATCTCATGTGTGCATAGAAACTTTAATTAATGATGCTGAGACTCTTGGATTTAATACAGTTGGAATAACTAAACAAGGAGAGGCTTTGTTGGCACTGGGATTGGCAGAGAGACTTTATGGGATTCAGAAAGAATTTAAGGAGGATTTATCAAATGCCCTTTTAAGAAGAGAGGCATTACTTAGACTCGTTGATCCTGTTTGTTTGGGTGATTTTAAGTGGTTTGTTTTCAAAAAGTTTAATGAGAAGAAAATGAATATAAATTCAACCTGTTTACGTTAAGAAAAAAACTTTAAAAATAATGAATCTTCTACGTCATCATATATATCCACAGCACCAATTTCTTTCGGTAATATAAATCTCATTTTGCCATCACGAACTTTTTTATCGCCCATAAGTATTGTTAGAACATCTTCTTTATTTATTTTGGGGATCTCGGTAGGAAGATCGTAACTCTCCAAAAGATTCTTCTGTCTCTCTAATTCTTCTTTAGACCATAACCCTTTCTCAATTGCTATTTCCCCCGCAATATTCATACCAATTGATATTGCCTCACCATGTAGAAATTTGCCGTATCCACATAAATTTTCAATAACGTGACCAAAAGAATGACCATAATTCAATATTGCTCTAACTCCATTTTCATGTTCGTCTTGAGAAACAATATGAGACTTTGTTTTAATTGAACTATTAATTATTTTAATTAGATATTCATTTTTGAGATTTATAAGTTCATTTTTGTTTTTTTCAATTTCTAAGTATTCGAAAAGTTCTTTATCTCTTATTACTCCGTATTTTATTACTTCGGCCATGCCTGCATTAAATTCTCTTTTGGGCAGACTTTTTAAAGTTTCTGGATCAATAAAAACCGCTTTAGGTTGATTGAAAGCTCCAATTAAATTTTTACCTTTTGGATGATTTACTCCTGTTTTTCCTCCCACAGATGAATCAACCATTGATAATAATGTTGTTGGAATCTGAATATATTCGATACCTCTCAGCCAAGTAGCAGCTGCAAAACCACTTACATCTCCAACAATTCCTCCTCCAAGGGCAATAATTATTGAATTTCTATCTAAACCAAATTCAAATGCAACATCATATATTTTACTTAGGGTTTTTAAGTTTTTATATGATTCTCCAGCCTTGATAAGGAACATTTTGGCTTGAAATTTATTATCTTTTAAATTATTTAAAAATTCTTCTCCATACAAATTTGATATTTCCTCATTTGAAATTACAAGTATTTTTCTATTCTTTGTTATTCCAATTTTTAAAAGTTCTTTGCTGATATTATTCAGTATCCCTGCTTCAAGAGTTACTTCGTATGACTTATCACCTAAAGGAACTAATATTTTTCTCTTATTCACGATTGATTACCTAGTTAAAATTTATAAATATTTGGTATTAAATACTTTTTATATTAGCAAAATCTAAGCTCTAGATACTTAAAAATTCAGTTGTTAAGAATTAGAAATGGTAATAAGATCATTCTATGAGTCTTAAAAAAAATATAAACGGTATTAAGAAAAATTATTCCCTAGGAATAATTGGAGGCGGTCAACTGGCTTTGATGTTAACCGAGGCAGCAAAAAAAAGAGATTTAGAAGTATGTGTGCAAACAAAATCTTGTGATGATCCTGCTGGTTTAAAAGCAGATCATGTAATAGAAGCGGACCCATTAAAGATAAGAGGTAATAAATCATTAATTAATGAGTGTGAAAAAATAATTTTTGAAAATGAATGGATAAAAATTGATAAATTAAATTTAATTGAAAATAACGATATTTTTGTTCCAAGCCTTAATGCAATTAAACCCTTAGTAGATAGGTTTTCTCAAAAAAAATTAATAGATAGAATGAATATTCCCTGTCCAAAATGGCTAAGTATTGAAGATTTTAAGAATCTCTCCGATGAGGAAATCAATAATTGGACTTTCCCTCTAATGGCGAAATCAAATAAAGGTGGTTATGACGGTAAAGGGAACAAAAAAATAAAGACAAAAGAAGATTTAGATTCTTTTTTAATAGAGAATAATTCTGGTGAATGGTTAATAGAAGAATGGATAGAGTATGAAAAAGAACTAGCTCTTGTTGGTTCGAGAGATAGAACCGGTAAGATAAGATTCTTTCCAATCGTTGAGACATTTCAATCAAATCATGTTTGTGATTGGGTTCTTGCACCTGCGATAACTGAATATGATTTGAACTTATTTGCAATAAATATTTTCTCTTCAATAGTCAATGAACTTAATTACGTTGGAGTTTTGGCTATTGAATTCTTTTATGGAGATAATGGTCTTTTAATTAATGAAATAGCTCCAAGAACACATAACTCAGCTCATTTCTCTATTGAAGCTTGTACCTCCAGTCAGTTTGATCAATATGTTTGCATTTCTTCTGGGATAAGGCCACCTGAAATTACAATGAACTGTGAAGGGGCAATTATGATAAATCTACTGGGATTAAAAAAGAATTTCCCAATGTCAATGGAAACAAGAATCAAAATGTTATCTGAAATTGATGGTTCTAATATTCATTGTTATGGCAAATCTCGAGAAATTCTGGGAAGAAAAATGGCTCACATCACATTTTTATTAAATGGTAAAACGCATTCAGAAAGATATGATGAAGCGCAAGTTTTATTAACTATGGTTAGAGATATTTGGCCATCTCCTAATGCATAAAGAAATAAGTTAGAGTTAGGTTACTGGATCTTTGGTTAAGTTCTTCTTTATGTGCTCTGATCTGACTTTCTTTCGACGTGAGGAGACTGTCGTGATGCGGTAGTAAACCGATCTTGTAATCGGAAACGAAAGCCCACTTTGAATCCTCTTCTGGCTTTTCCAGGTCGATGCAGCAGAGAACTGACGGGGGTCCGGTATTACCTATCAAACTGCTTGCTATAAAAAGCTTTTGGTAGGTATTTTATTTTTTAGTAATATCTGGACTGTTTTTATTCTCCTTGAGCGTAAATATTTTGCTTGCCAAAATACTTGACGATCCATTTCTAATGTATTTATATTAATAGTACGTATGTATTACTAAGTAATGATTTTAGGAGGAGCTAATGTTTGGACTAATTTTTCTTACGGTTATCGTAATGAGTCCCCAAGTGGTTGGCTGCTTAGCCCAGACCGCAGCAGATTAATTTTATTTATAAGGAATAAAAAATCTCCAAGAAATAGTTTGAGAATTTTTGCTCATACATATTATGCAAATGATCTTGGTGAGCCAATGGCAATTAAATCATCAACTCAAATGTATTTGGATAATGCTTGGGATAAATGGCATGACCTTCAATTAGAAGGTTGGACTTTTGAAGAACTTGAATTACCTGAATCACTATGACTAACTTAAATCCAATCAAAGAGAAACTATCAAAAGTAGATAGAAAGATATCTATACAAGATCCATCAAAATTATTAGCAGAATTTTTTAATGGTGTTGTCATTGAACTTGATGAAGAGTATAGATATGACTCATAAAGAATTGATTGATCAAGTTTCCGCAAATTTATTTAAACAAAGCGGAAAGTTAGAAAGCAGAAGATCTTGGTTGGCAATGAGAAATTATCTCGAACAATTAGATAGCGAACAACTTAAATCAATGCTTAAGGACCAAGGATGATTTAAAAACTTTATTTAGTTTTTATTTTTTTCTTAATTCTTAGAAAACCGTAAGTTGCAAAGCCAACCAAAAACATGTCCAAGTAAATATGCCAAGTAGGAAAAATCTGGTGTACTAATTCCATTAACTTTTTATTGCCACTTGCCAATAAGGATAATCTAAATTTGATTTTTCTCTAATTAATTGCAATTTTCTAGAATTTATCTTTACTACTATTCCATCTGTTGGATATTTCCTAAAAAGCTTTCCTTCTAGCCATTGTTTTCTGAATACTTGAACTTGGCTGGTAAAGTTGCATGAAATATCCTCAAGGATCGTGAAGCCAAGCTTAGAAAGACTCTTTTTGGACTCATATTGGTTAAGAGTTGAATTAAGTATTTGAAATGCACAGAAGCTAAGACTTTCAGTAAATCCTTCTTTAGCTCTTAGAAATCCTGAAGCGATCCTCTGGGAGATATTTGGACTTTGGTTGGGTGCATATAATTCACCTCTAACTTGAAGAACTCCTCTTAAAGGGAGATTATTGGGAATGTCTTGGACTTTAATAAGTTTACTAGTAACGTCTGACCCTTTTCTTGAAATTGCTTTCTCCAGGGTTCCATCCCTATATTGCAAAGCAACAGCACAACCATCAATTTTTGGTTCAATCAATAATCTGGTATCAACTAATAATCCTTTCAAAAATTCATCTATTGAATCCTTTTCTAATGAAGGTAAAACTAGTTTATTTTTCTTTTTAAAGTAATCACAATTAGGTCTTGTTCTTAATAAATTCTTTTCAAGTTGGTCGAACTGCTTATCAGTAATTAAAGTATTACCATTTCTATAATTATGGTCATACCATTCAATTCGCTCTTCTAAATAAGTCTTCATTTAATACGATGGCTTAAGTTTTTGGCTAGGTATCCAGCGTGGTTTATCTATAATCCATTTTTCTTTATCTTCATATTTGACAGTCCATAAAAGAAACGAAGAAATTTGTTTTAAAGATATGCCAACTATGTATCTTGTTTTTGGACTTATTGATATAAATCCAAATAAAAATATTATTAAAATTAGTTTGAACAAACCCTTAATCATTCAAAAACTCTGCATAAATTTTGTGAACATTTTAATTTATGCAATACTTATAACCTTCAATTTTTGCTAGTTCATCAATATTCAAACCTTCATCATCCAATAAACTTTCTCCGATAGAGTCTTTATTAAATTTAGTTAATGCTCCTTTAATAGAGTACTTAATGCATTGGTTTTTATATTTTGCTTCTTTAACAACAGGAGATAAATAAAAACCAAATAAGACAATAAAGGCTCCATAGGTTACAACTTTTCTATGGTTTTTCCACCATTCATAAAATTTATTTGACACGACAAATAACTAACTAGCTTTTATTTTAAATTGATTGTCAACAAAATACTTTAATAATTAAAGACTAGTTAATTTATTGTTTTTTCATTAATGGATCTAAGCCAAGAATGATATCTTGATTTTCTAATCCTCTGTTCTTTAGAGACTAATCTATCTGCAGACTCTAAGGGTGATTCTCCTTTCTCAATTTTTGTTGTAATAGATATACCAAAACCTTTTGCTTCAATTTTTGCTATGCCGCCTTCTAAAAAAAACAGAAAAGACCAACCTTTATTCCATCCTAAATAGAAAGGATTTCGATACATTTTATTTTTTTATTTACTTTTAATGATATTTTCCTTTTGAAGGAGTTACTTGTATACCTTATTACCAAATAAGAAGTTAACGGTTGATTATTTCTGGGAAGTAATTTTCGTATTTAAATAATCACCTGGAGAAATACTTGACGTCGATGAGTAGTACATTTATATTAATAGTACAGCTGTATTAACTTCATGACATCAGGAGTAGCTAATGTTCGGACTAATTTTTATCTTGGCAGTCTTATTGACCCCCCAACTGGCTGGTTGTTTAACCAAAAAAGTGGTTTATTAATTCATTTTGAGAGTTACAAGAAACCTGTAACTAATAATTTAAAAGTATATACTCACCTTTTCTATGCAAATGAATTAGGTGAACCAGCACAACTTAAAAATTCAAGACTGCATTCTATTGAGTGTGCTTGTGAAACATGGGGTGAATTAGTATCAGGAGGTTGGCAAATTGTTACTAGTGAATTCCAGTAATCATGATCAATGTAAATCCGTCAAAATGGGAATATCTCAAAGAATCTATTCTGAAACGAAAACGTACAAAGATTTGTATTACTTGCAATCACTTTCGCTACAGCACTTCAGAAACTTTTGCTACTGTCTTGATATGTCCAAAATACGAAAAACGTATACCCCAGGGTGACCATTTACTTAAAGGCTGTGAGTATTGGCAAAAAAATAGGACTATATTTTTCACTGAAGCATCTTAATTATTCTCTAATTAAATTTTTCCAGGTGGAGATATTTAATTATGTAAATAAAGCATTATTTTATACAACTTAAAAAAATCTTTTTAAGTAAGTTTTTATTATGATTCAATTTTACTTTTCCATATTTTTATTAGTTGTACTTACATTTTTTGCACTTTTATTAGATGCACCAGAATTAACTTCTTTAATTCAAACATTTTAGAAAATAATAAATCAGCATTTTTACTGATTTACTTTTTATATAAGTTAAGCTTAGGTTTAACATGTTGAATCGGAGGGATCTAATGATTGACAGTCCACCAGAGAAGTTAGATTATAAAATTTAAATCTAGATAAAACTAATGCTAAATAGGGAATGAATCTTCTATTTGAGATTCATTTCTTTTTAATTCTTCAAAAAAAATGTGAAGTTATTAATATTAAATTTTTAAAGTGAAAAACTCTATTCATATTGAAATAATTTGATGACAAACTAACTTCTTTATAGTGTCTAACTTTACCTGAATCCAAAACCAGTCTTTTGTTCTTCCTTTTCTTCCCATTCATTCATTATTAGTTTTAGTAAACTTTTAACTTCTAAATTAGAAGCATCAGTATCTTTTTGAAGATTTATACAAATGTTTTTTATTGCCTCATAGGCATCATCAATATATATAGTTTTTTGATCTGGATTTGCCATAGAATTTTAAAAAGCCCCATTGCAGTTAAATCCACTACAGTTAATAAGCTTAAAAATATTTATTACAAAATTGTGGAATCTTTCATCATAAAAAAATGCCCAAGTTGTGAATATAGCAAAACCAGAGACAGCAAAAGCAGCATATTGAAGCCAATGTATTCCATAGCTGTCTAATCCATCTTTATCAAAATCAGAATTAATCAATTTATTTTTTTACTTATAATAAAAAATTTTTTTTAAAAAGGAGAGTTTGTTTTGAACGAGAGATTTATTTTTCCTTAAATCTTAAATATATTGATAGCTTAAATAAAACCTGGAATTATCCACCCAAAAAAGCCGTAGTTTATTATTAAAGCTAAGAAACCAATCATAGCTAGTCTCCCATTTGTTATTTCGGCATTTTTCCAATATTTACCCACATAGTTTTTAATTTTTTTTGAATTTTTACCTATTAAATAATTTGATTCTAAAGGTTCCTGTAACCTTTTAATCGCGTATAAAGAGAATTGGATTGTAATCGCAATGATAACAACTATAAAACTAGTAAGAGCATCCATTTTTAGATTTCATATGTAATCAATTAGTAAGCCAAAGGGTAAATAACATTTGTATGTATTAAACATTTCCTTATATCTGCTTTATTGATAGAGGAAACCTTAAGTTGGATTATTAACAAATGTAACATATATAAAAAAAATTAGTATGAATCCTTACTTTTTCTTTTGATTTCACATATTTTGTGACTTTAGTGTTACATTTATGTATCAATGATACAAGTAGTAGTCTTAATGTAATTAAAGAATTATCTCTAAGTACTTATTTCTGAAATCAAAGTGCTTATTGAAAATGAAAAGTTTTTTAAAAGGAATATATTTTCAATATTATTTATTTAAATAATTTTTAAAAACTAGTAATGATTACTTTTGTTTGATTTCTGGAAGGTAGAATTTATTGCCTAATGTATAACCAATTGACATAAGTACGAACCCAATAAGTTGAGGTAAATGAGAATTTGCAAGAGAGATTTTTTCAATCATTTCTCTATCTATAAAACAATATAATAATAAAAAATTTTTAATTCTGTAAATCTATTTTTTTTTTGATTCTTTAATTTCACCAGATTTTTTTAGTGAATTAACAAGTCTTTCATTTTCTGTTTTTAAATTTTCTAATGCAGATTTTGTGAATTGTTCTTTAGCTTCAAATTTTGCTGAACTTATAACTTTTTTATTAGGAAGTTTTTTCTTCGGTTCTGGCATCATATTTAACAGCTTTTAAAAATATTAGAAGTTATTTTTGTCGTATTAGGTATTATTTTTTACATTTTTCTGGTTAATAATATTTGTTTACATAAACAAATTAATCTCTATCTTTTGGGAGCCTTAACCATCCTGTAGTCCATTCTGATTTTAGTTTTGCCCATGAGATCCTTTTAATATCTTTTTTATTTTTGGTAGGAAAAATATCAACCCATCTATCTTCATTTTTACCACCATAAGCTTTAACTTGAAAATGCCTATTACCATTAATAGTTTTTGGTGCTGTCCAACAAAGAGTAGGAGGCCATTTCATGAGAAATTTTTAAAAGTTAAAAATACTAAAGGTTGCTTTGCCCAGTCAAAACTAAACCATAATATTCAATCGTAACAAGAATAAGTTTGATACCTAGTGTTCTAATAATCATGCTTTAATATTTTTAAATTCAGATTATATTAGAGAAGTTTTATAAATTTGAGTTGATGATTTAATATTTTCTAATTTTTCTTTTTTTTATTTCTAACTAAGGAGTGACAAGACTCAGGATGCCATTCATTCTGAATTTTGCCAATAAAATCATAAATAAATGAATCGGGACATCCAGTTTCTTTTTGAAGTTCTGAAAGTTCTTCTTTAATGAATTCATATACACTCGTTATTAAGCCTAAATTTTCTTCTTGGGAGGGAACCCATTTTTTATTCTCCATTAATATTTTTTAAATTATTTTCCACAATATCGTAATAGGTTATGTCTTCATAATCAGTATCTGAACAACATAAATCACCATATAGTTCTTCTAACAAATCGAATGCATCCGAATACTTATCAAAACTTTGAGCGGTTAATTCGTCATCTTTCCCATCAATTCTAATTATTTTGAAGGTCATATTTTAATTAGATGCAAAAAGTATTTTTTTTGATTCATTAGTTTATCTTATAAATAAAAGTCTTATTTAGGAGTATTGGTTGGGTAAAGCTTTTGAATTTTATTTTTCTGAATTTCTATTTTTTTTCGTTCATATTTTTTTGCCATTATTTTTCTAATAAATAATTGTGGGATAAGCCAAACTAATGCAATAGCTATAGCCATGAAAGCAGGATTTCTCCACGTTAACCTAATAATCTCTTGTATAAATTCTTGATTGAAAATTTCCATACATTAAATTTTGGTGATAAAAATATCTTTGCTTTTTTTTATAAAATCTTTTAAATATTAGAAATAATTATAACCTTAAAAAAGCTTATAAGGAATTTTATAAATTTTTTCTTTTTCTAGTTTGTTTTTTTTATATTTAGATTTAGATTAATTTTTTATATTTTAGTTTAGAGATGCAGACTTATCTAATTACAGGATCAAATAGGGGTATTGGATTAGAACTATGTAGGCAAATTCATAAGAGGGGAGATAATGTAATTGCAACGTGTAGGAAAGCTTCAAAAGAACTTAGAGATTTAGGAGTGAGCATTGAAGAGAATATAGAAATTTCTTCTAATGAGTCGATAGCAAATTTGTGTAAAAAATTATCTGGAGTTAATTTAGATTGCTTAATTCATAATGCAGGAATTTATGAATTTAATTCTTTCGAAAACTTAGATAAAAAAAGTATTTTGCGTCAATTTGAAGTCAATGCATTGAGCCCATTATGTATGACTAAATCACTTAAAAATCTTTTAAAAAGATCTTCTAAAGTTGCTTTTATCACAAGTAGAATGGGATCTATTGAAGATAATACATCTGGAAGTTCTTATGGTTACAGGATGTCTAAAGTCGCCTTGTCCATGGCAGCAAAGTCACTTTCTGTAGATTTATTAAAAGAAGATATTTATGTAGCTATTTTGCATCCTGGGTTAGTCAGTACAAGAATGACTGGCTTTACAAGGAATGGAATTAGTCCTGAAGAATCAGCAAATGGCCTTTTAAAACGTATTGATTCTTTAAATAAAAAAAATTCAGGTATGTTTTGGCATGCCAATGGAGAAGTTTTGCCCTGGTAATATCTTTACGTTTGTATTGAAGAGATTTATATTGATAATTTGTTAAAAAACTTTTAAGTTTTATACGAATTTCTTTCCTTGTTTAATTCTTTTAGTTATCTTTAAGAAAACATTAGTAAAGGAGGTGATTCATTGTCGTATCTACCGAAAATTGCGGTTATCAAAGGGACCGTGAATTCAGTATCTTCATCACATTCATCGGTCTCTTTTTCTTTAATTAAGAAAAAAGGTTTTATCATTAATAGATTTATATAAATCAATCACTTAATAATTAAAAGCTCTGCATCTCAAAAAGTTGAAGAGCTTTTTTTTTATGAATTTAAATAGTCTTTAAAAATGTACTCTATCTTTTTTGGCCGAAATAAATTAAGGCTAAAAAAGATAAAGTGCTTACCAAAGCGATTAAATACCACCCAGTTGAGGAGTTGCTAGTTACATCTGTCATTTATTCTGATTTTTGTCTGAGGAATTTATTATTTGAGTAAAAATCACAATTGATATTATTAAGAAAACTAAAAGTATATAAGTTACATTCATTTATAAAAAAATGCTAATTATTAAAAAGATTATTCCTAGAACTACCGTAACAATTGCTCCATCAACTAATAAGTCTTTCCATGTATAACTTTTAAGCATCCTTGTTTTATCTTCTTCACTCATAAGGTTCTTCAACCACTTCCAATCTAAAATTTGTGTCAATGCAACTGTTCCAAACAAAGTAGTTTAAATGCAATGAAAATGCTTGAAAAGAATGAATTAGAGGACATCCACAAGAAAGATGGCAAAGCAGAATTGGTTTGTGAATTTTTTAAGAATTAAAATCTAATAAATAATGAAGAAATTAAATCTATTAT
>QCIP01000016.1 GCA_003216615.1 Prochlorococcus sp. AG-402-M15
GAAAATAAAAAAGATAAAAATTTAGAAAAATTGCAAAAACAGAAAAATAATAAAATTAAAAATTCTTCAAAAAAAAGAAAAATTGAGCTTCAATCTTACAAAATAATATTTATCTTGAAAGATGTAGATCCAAAAGATCCTACTAAAGATTTAAGTACCATTTTGAGGAATTCTAAGGTAAATTTTGAAATAGAGAAGATTGAGCGCATTTTTGATTCGAAAAATAAAAGTATGAATAAAAATTAATTAACAATATTCAAAAATAAGATGAAAATAACAAAGAAAACTGAAGCATTAAATATTGTAGAGACCTCATATCTAGCATCTCTTTCGTCATTATTATGGGTTGCCTTATATTATTTGCCAATTGGGGGAGCATTATTAAGGTTGATTTTACCCCTCCCAATGATAATGTTGCATTTAAGAAGAGGAACTAAAAATGCATTGGAAGGACTCCTAATACAATTTCTACTTCTATTTATAATTATGGGCCCTGTAAGAGGAACCTTATTTTTATTTCCTTATGGGATTTTGGCTTTTTGGTTGGGCTGGTGTTGGTTTAAAAAAAAGAGTTGGAGAATCAGTTTAACTATTGGAGTTATTATTGGTACTTTCGGTTTCTTCCTAAGAGTAATAGCATTATCTACATTGGTTGGAGATAATCTTTGGGTGTTAATTACCAGAGCAAGTTATGGACTATTAGAAAAGTTTATTGGATTATTTAATTTACCTTTTTCCCCATCAATTTTTAGTATCCAATTGGGCGCAATTTTATTAATAATTTTTCAAGAAATAGTTTATGTTTTAACGGTACATATAGTTGCCTATTCTCTTTTCCCGAGACTTAAATTAACTATCCCAGATCCTCCAAGATTATTAAATAGTCTAGTTGATTTAAATCATTGAAAAAAAATTAAGAATGTATAGTAAAGAATTAGGGTTAAATTTTTTTGGGAGTGAATCCAATAAAAAAACACAACTTAACAGAATAAAAATACTGAAAAAGAATTTAAAAAATTTCAAAATATTTCTTGTAATTGCAGGTACTAATACATCTCAAATTCCAGGAATTTCCGCTGCAGGTATTAATGCAAAATCTAGGAGAATAACTGCACTCGCAGATGCTGAATTTTTGCTTAAGGGTGCTTCAAAAGATCATAAATATAAATTACCTCTCCTTAATGCAGGAGTAACACCCGCCCTAATAAGTTATGTTTGTTCAAAGCTTATAAATATTTATCCAGTTGTTGTTCCTTTGGGAATAGGAGTAAAGCCTTACTTTAATCATTTGGCTGTAGAAGATAGGGATTTGGGGCCATCAAATTGTCTTACTACTGGTAAATCTATGACTAAAGAGAGAGTTTTAAATCTCTATGAAAGAGGTCTTGCCATAGGAAAATCTGCAAAACAACCCATTTTAATTTCTGAATCTGTCCCAGGGGGTACCACAACTGCTCAGGCAGTAATGGAAGCTTTTGGTTTGCAGGTTTCTAATTTAGTGGGGAGTAGTCTATTTAAAGCTCCAAGAGCCCTGAGAAGAAAAGTTGTTCACAAAGGACTTTTAAATGCAAATCTCAAAACTGATTTTGACTCTTTTGATGTTGTTGCGGCATTAGGTGATCCTTTCCAAGCTTTCGCAATGGGTTTATTAATTGGAGCTAGGTTAGCAAAACAACCTGTTTTATTATCTGGCGGGAGTCAAATGATAGCTGTCGTTTTGCTCGTATTAGAATTCTTAGGTATTAAAAATAAAGATGACTTTTTTAAGCATGTTTTTATTGCGACAACTCGGTGGCTTGTAAAAGATAATTCTCTAAGTGATTTATTAAATTTAATTAATGAGAAATATAATGTTAACTTATTAGGATTAGCAAGTCCTTTAAATTTTAAATCTTCAGAATACAAAGAATTGAAGGATTATGAATTAGGTCATGTAAAAGAAGGTGTAGGTGCTGGTGGGATATCATTACTTGCTTTCTTAAATGGATTTAAAAATGACAAAATAGTGTCATTGTGTCAACAAAATCTGGAAATGATGAAGGGTATAGGTCAAATTTCTTTAGAGAAGGATTGCTAAATGTTATCAAATCTTGCAACCAGAAGAGAATTTCTAAATTGCGGTAAGCTTTCGCTTTTATTTCTCTTAAACTCTTGCAGTAATCTTCCAAATAAAGTAAAAATCGCATTACAAAATTCTTTTTATCCAGAATCTTTTAAAGATACGATTCCGAAAAATTGGAAACAAGAAAAAATTAATTTTCAAAGTGTAAAGCTACAAAAAAATAGAAATATAATCTTTAATTCTGACTTTACTTTAATAAACGATGGATGGATTACTAGTATAAATTTTAAGGAATTTGAAAAAATAAATGCAAATCCATTGATCGAAAATTTGGATAAGAGATCGATAGATTTTTTGGAAAGTTTTAATCAAAATCAGAGGAGTAAATTATTTCCTATTGGCGTAGTACCTTATACAATTATCATTAAAAATAATAAAGAATTAATAAATTCAGCTAGAACTTCTTGGGATTTTCTTCTTTCTAAAAAATTAACTGGGAAAATTATTTTTCCACAAAGTCCCAGAATAATATTGTCAATTTCTCAAAAAATTAATTCATCTAATTCTTTAAAAAAACTCAAAAGCCAAGCAATGTTATTTGATGATAAAAATATGCTCAATTGGTTGATTAATTCTGATGCTTGTGTCGCAATAGTTCCTTATAGTCTCTGCTCAAAATATTTAAAAATAGATCCAAGGCTTTCTTTAGTTTTCCCAACCCAAGGCGTACCTTTGATGTGGCATTTTCTACTTAGTAGATCAAATCTAAATAATGCAATATTAATTAAATGGATTAAATCTTTAGAAAATAAATCAGTGGTAGATAAATTAGTAAGCCAGGGTTGGTATTTACCATACAATAGTGATTATTTACAAAGTAAATATACATCTGAGATGTTTCCCATCTCAGGGCCTTCTAAGGAGTGTTGGAAAAATAGTTGGTCTTACCCTGTCCTAACAAATGAACAAAAGATTAATCTTGAAAATTTCTGGAATGAGTCTTTAACCCCATAATCTTTTTGTCGGAGTTTCAATTAATAAGTTATGAGTTTGCTTTAATAAATTTGGTATATCTAATTGACTAGGACATTTAGGAACACATTCATTGCATTTTTGACAAAATGAGGAATTTTTTTCTTCCCACCAGTGGCCAGCTTTTCCTATTAAATTATATCTTTCTTTTGAAAATTCTAATTGGCCATAACCAATAGATATATTCCTTAAACGAAGTATTTCTGGAATAGGTATTTCATTTGGGCATGGAAGACAACATCTGCATTGTTCACATTTGGTTGAGTTTAATCTACCATTAGCAACTTCCTCAATTTTATTCAGGGCGCTTTTTTCAAGTTTTGTAAGCTTCTCTAAGGAGTTTCTAAGTTTATGCGCAAATTCAAAATCTTTTTTGTTTGTCGCCCCCAAGGACAAAGTTGTAATGCCTTTTGCCAGCAGAAATCGATACGCTAATTCTAATGGATGAAAAGGCTTAGAGGCCTCTAACAAAATATCACTTGGAGAATATAATCTACCGCCTTTATCAGCAGGCGATATTGCTAATACTCCCAAACCTTTTTTTATAGCTTCCTCTGCCAATGCAATTTTAGATTGATCTAAATAATGTAAATGTAGACTACAAAAACTAAATACTTCGCAGTCAATTGCATCTTTAATTAGTGAATAACTTCCGTGTGAACTAAAACCAACTTGATCAACTAGTTCCTTCTCAAGTATCCAAGATATGAATTTCTTACCTTCTCCAGTTAGTACCCAATCTAGATGTTTTTTTAAGTTCAATCCATGAATTGCAAGATTATCAATTTTCTCGCGATTTAAATTTTTAAGAGAATTTTTAAAATTATTTTTTAAAAAGTTAAAATCACCCTTTGGTAAAACTTTGGTAGTAATCACCCAGTTTTTTTCGGGTATGTTGTCTTCTAATGCTAGTTTTCTTATTGAATTTCCAATAAGTGATTCAGCATTACCATAAGAGGGTGCTGTTTCTATGTGGTTAATTCCTACATAATATGCATTTTTTATTATGCAATGCATTTTTTCGAGACTTTCAGTTGCTCGCATCGTCCCTAAAGTGAATAAGCTCACTTTCGCCCCTCTACCAAATGATCTTTTTTGTGAATTAATAATCATCTAAATATGATTAATTTCTTTTTATTTACTCTTTAATTTATTTATAGTTGAAAATTATTTAAAGTAAATTAAAGTAAATAAAAATTTTGCAAAAAATATTCTTCTAAATCTATGTTCACTGGAATAATTCAATCAATTGGAAAACTAAAACAAGAAAAAAATATTTTAGAAATTGAAATTCTAGATAACTCATTTGATATGGCAATCGGAGACAGCATAGCTGTTGATGGAATTTGTTTGACAGTTAAAGAGATTTTTCAAAATAAATTTACTGTTGATGTTAGTGAGGAAACATTAAAAAAAACAACTTTAGGAGTAAAGTCGAACCTGAATCAGATTGTTAATTTGGAGCCCGCTCTTAGGGTTTCTGACCGTTTAGGAGGGCATATAGTCAGTGGACATGTGGATGGCCTTGGAACAGTTGAGAATATAGAAAAATTAGAGAAATCTTGGCTCTTATCCATAAAGTGGAAAAATAATAATTTTTCGAAATATGTAGTTAATAAAGGCAGTATTTGTGTAAATGGTATAAGTCTTACAATTGCAAAATATGAGCAGGAAGGAGAAATATTTACTATTGCGATAATTCCTCATACTTGGCATGAGACAAATCTCAATAAATTAAATGTTGGTGACAGCGTAAACCTTGAGGCAGATGCACTAATTAAATATGTAGAGAAATTACTTTTGTTTAATAAAAATAGTAAAGAAGATTTATATTCAAATAATATTTCTTCGGAGTGGCTTAAAGAAAACGGTTGGTAAAATATATTTTTTAATTTAATGGAATCAAATAAATTGTTTTTGACTCTTTTTTTAGATCGATTTTAAATTCCTGACCAGGTTCTAGACCTAATTTTTTGGTGTAGGCATGACCAATTAATAGGTTCCCATTACCATGAACTTTAGTTTTGAATTCTGCCTGTCTGCCTCTTGAAGCTCTATTACCATTTTTCCCCTGACGACCATTTCCTATTTTGTAACCCTTAGCTTCTATAAGAGCTCTGTAAAAACTTTTTCTTAAGACTCTACCGCTTGGACCAACGTAACCACAGCCTTTGGCTATATCATCTTCAGATTGTTTACTTAATAATTTTGCTTTCTCAAGAAGTTCTTTTCCTTCTAGCATTATCTAACAAATTTCTAATTATATATTCTTACTAAAAAAGAGAACTGTGGCAATAAAAATTAATAAAAAATATATTTAATTTTTTATTAATTTAGTTTTTTATAAAAGATACAAAATAATAAATAAAATAACCCATATTCCATCTACAAAATGCCAGTACAATTCAACAGCTTCTAAAGGGAACATATTTTGACTAGTAATTCTTCCTCCATTGATTCTTGATTGCCAAGCAATAATTAAAATCATTAAAGTGCCTAAAGTGACATGTAATCCATGAAAACCAGTAAGAGCATAAAAAGTACTTGCAAATAAATTATCTGTTAATCCAAAAGGTAAATGAAAATATTCAAATAATTGACATATTAAAAATATAATTCCAAGAAAAGCAGTAAAAAACAACCATTTTTGGGAATCAGAGTTTTTATCTTTTAAAAGTGCTTTACCTGCTTTATGGAAAGTTGCACTACTAACAAGTAATAAAATTGTATTGAGTGTAGGTATTGGTAGTTCTAATTCATAAATAGCACCATCAGGTAATGGATTTACTGCTTTATAAGTTAAATAAGCAGCAAAGAATCCAGCAAAAGTCATTCCGTCCGCAATTAGGAAAGTTATAAGACCAAACATTCTGAAGTCTTCATGTGTTTCATTAACTTCAGAATTATTTTTTTGAATTTCTTTTGAGCTATCTAGAGTTGTCATATGTTTTTATTTTTGTTCAGAAATATCTTTACCATAACCATAAGGTTCTTCAACTAATGGAGCTTCTCCTTCCCAATTTTCAACTGGAGGAGGAGAAGATGTTAACCATTCAGGTGTAAGAGCATTCCAAGGGTTATCTCCAGCATCTTTTCCATTTCTCACGCTAAGGAAAACATTAATTAAAAAAGGAATTGTGCTTATAGCCATCAAAAGAGCCCCAAGGCTACTAATTTGATTAACGAACTGGAATTGAGGATCATATTCAGCTACTCTTCTTGGCATTCCATTTAAACCGAGCCAATGTTGAGGAGCAAAGCATAAGTTAAATCCAATAAAGGTAATGATAAAATGTAAAATTCCCAATTTCTCATTCAGCATTTTCCCAGTTACTTTTGGGAACCAATGATATATCGATGAGAAAATAATAAAAACTGTCCCGCCATAAACTATGTAATGAAAATGGGCTACAACGAAATAGGTATCGTGTACGTGAATATCAAAAGGGACCTGTGCCAAAGCTACTCCTGTAATACCTCCAAAAACAAAATTTATAATAAATCCGCAAGAATATAACATTGCACTATTGATTGAAATTTTACCTCCCCATAATGTTGCAACCCAATTGAAAAATTTTATCCCTGTGGGAACAGCAATAAATGCTGTCGCGATAGTAAAGAACAATCTCATCCAAGGGGGCGTTCCACTAGTAAACATGTGATGAGCCCAAACAACTAAACCTAAAACGACTATCCCCATTATTGAAAAAACCATTGTTGTATATCCAAAAAGTGGTTTTCTAGCATGTACAGGAAGTATTTCACTTACTAAACCAAAGGCAGGAAGTACCATAATGTATACAGCTGGATGAGAATAAAACCAAAATAAATGCTGATAAACTACGACATTGCCACCTAAAACAGGATTGAAAAAACCTGTATTAGCGATGATATCGAAGCTAAGTAGAATTAAAGTGCCTGCTAAAACAGGAGTTGACAAAACAACTAATAGACTTGTCCCAAGCATTGCCCAACAATACATTGGCAATTGCATAAGTTTTAATCCTGGCCTTCTTAATTTGATAATTGTCGCGATAAAGTTTATTCCACCAAATATAGAACTGCCTCCAAGTAATAGAACGCTAAGAATCCAAATAATTTGTCCCGATTGAGGAGTAGTTATGCTCAAAGGAGGATAAGCCGTCCATCCAGCCTGAGCAGCACCCTCAACAAAATAGCTTGCTACCAGCATAAAACCTGAAGGAGGAATTAACCAAAAAGCTACGGCATTTAATCTTGGGAATGCCATATCTCTCGCACCTACATAAAATGGAATTAAATAATTTCCAAAAGCACCGTTTACTACAGGCACTATCCAAAGGAATATCATTATTGTTCCATGCAGGGTTAAAACTTGGTTATAAACATCTCTTGGCATAAAATCAGACATTGGACTAGCTAGTTCAATTCTTATAGCGCTCGCTAAGGTTCCTCCTATTAAATAGAAAAGAAAACCGCAAACTAAGTATTGTATCCCAATTACTTTATGATCAAGGCTAAAACTAAAGTATCTAAGCCAGCCTTTAGGTTGAAGGCTTTCATTATTAGTTTTTTGTGGATCAATTGATATTGTCATAAATTTACCTCTGTTTTTTTATTTTTGTTAAACCATTCGTTATAATCAGATTTTTCTTCAACAATTATGGAGGCTCTCATTCCTCCATGATATGGGCCGCATAATTCTGCGCAAATTATAGGATATTTTCCTACTTTTGTAGGAGTGAAATTTAGAATAGTCGGTTGTCCAGGAATAATATCCTGTTTAATTCGGAACTCTGGTACCCAAAAAGCATGAATTACATCTTTGGATTCCATTTTCATTGATACTTTTTGATCAACAGGAACGTGTAGTTCTCCTGATATGAAATTGCCCTTGGGATAATTGAATAGAAATGCAAATTGCATAGCTGAAACTTCAATTGATAAATTATTTATTGCTATTTCATTATCAGAAGTTTGACTTATTCCAGCCCATATTTTTTCTGTGTTAGAACTCATCATTTCGTGGTTATGATTTAGTTCTTTCATCCCTCCCATTCGATCGTAGATGTTGTAGCTATATAAACCTATTAATAAAACAATTATTGAAGGGATAATTGTCCATACAATTTCTAAGCTTAAATTTCCCTCTAAAGCTATACCATCACCTATCTGATCATTTCTTTTCCTAAACTTAAATAAGCTATAAATAACTGCTATTGTCATTCCTATAAAAATAATTAATCCAATGATGAAAAGAATTTTAAAAAGCTCATCGTAAATTGGTGCATTAATACTTGCTTCAGCTGGGAGCAAATTTACATTAAAACCAATCCAAAAAGATATAGCAAAAACGAGCGAAATAATTAGTATTAAATAAATGTTTTTATTTAACAATTGATTTCTAAAAATTTGTATTTATATCCTCAAGATATTCAATTTTTTTAATCCTGCATCCTTTGTTAAAAGAAAAACATTTAAATTCACAACTTCTTAAGATTTATGAAATAAAAGGCGTATTATTAATAACTTTTTAGAGTTAATTGTCAGGGAAAAAAGATTAAATTAGTAAATTATTTTTTAAATTAAACATATTAATTTTTAATTAATGTTTGGTTTTTGAATCTAATTTATTATGCAAAATAATAGGTTTTATCCATTTGATTAATAACCAATTATATAAATCAAAATATCTGACAATTTTTAAAAGGTTGGGAAGTCATAGTGTACTCGCACTCATCGCACTAATCGTAATTGGAGGTGCTACGAGAGTCATGGAGGCGGGACTTGCCTGTCCAGATTGGCCATTATGTTATGGATCTTTTTTGCCTTTTAATCATATGAACCTAAGAGTATTTCTAGAGTGGTTTCATCGTCTAGATGCTTTTCTGGTTGGAATATTAATTCTTTTTGAATTTGCCCTTTCAATTATTTGGAAAAATGAAATTCCAAATTGGTTACCTAAAACTTATTCATTATTACTTTTTCTCGTTATTGTCCAAGGATCTTTTGGAGCTTTAACAGTTATAAACCTGCTTGATTCATATACTGTTACTGGCCATCTTTTAATAGCTTTTCTACTTCTCATTACAACAATTTCAATAAATCAAAATTTAGAAAATGACGACATAGAAGAGCCATTAATTTGGTGGAGGTTATTATTGTTTGTTCCTCTTTTACTTACTCTGATTCAATCTTTTATTGGAGTAAGGCTTTCATCAACCTGGTCAGCACATATTTGCTTATCTTTTAATAAACAATGTCTAATTCTAAATACTCATAAATTATTTGCTTTCCCAATTGCTTTTTCAATTCTATTGATTATTGCTACTGCAATTTATAAGAGAAGTTTGCTTAATGAAAATTGGAAATATCTCTCAGCACTTATTTTTCTCTTTTTCTCCCAAATTGCTTTGGGTGTTTTAAGTCTTAAAACAAATTTGAATGAACCTATTTTTATTATCGGTCATCAACTTAACACCTCTTTATTTATTGCGATATTAACAACATTAATTTTTAGAAATCCTTTTACCAAAAAAGGTCTAAACCACTCCCTAAATTCTCCAATGGTTGGTATCAATTCATGAACAGTAGTAACTTAGAAAACTTGAGCTATAAATCTCAAATTAGGGATGAAGTTGTACCTTCAAGAAAAAGATTAACTTTACCGCCTTGGCTTGAAGTAGCAAAACCTAGATTAATCCCACTTTTATTGGCAACAACTTTGGGAGGAATGGCTTTAACTGAAGAATGGCCTTTGTCTTCACCGAAACTTATCTGTACTTTAGGAGGAGGAGCTTTGGCAGCAGCAGCAGCAGGAGCTCTTAATTGCTTGTGGGAAATGGAATTAGATAAGAGGATGACAAGAACTAGCAAAAGAGCTTTGCCAGCAGGAAAGTTGTCATCTGAGACTGTATTTTTAGCTGCCGTATCATGTACTTTGGCAGCTTTGATGCTTTTAGTAAGTGGTGTAAATTATTTGGCTGCGGGTTTAACTCTTCTTGGTTTATTTAGCTACGTAATTTTATATACAGTTATTTTGAAACCTCGTACAACAAAAAACATTGTTTTCGGAGGAGTTGCTGGTGCGATACCACCCTTAGTTGGAGCATCTGCTGCCACAGGGCATGTAGGTCTTAGTGGTTGGTGGTTGTTTGGTTTAGTAATGTTATGGACCCCAGCTCATTTTTGGGCACTTGCAATTTTGTTGAAGGATGATTACGCATCTGTTGGTATTCCTATGCTCCCTTCTGTTAAAGGATCTGTTTTTACTGCTAAAGCGATTTCTCGTTACGGATGGGCAACAGTTTTAATGAGTATTATGGGAGTCTTTGCTTTACCTGAAGGGGGGCTCTTATACGGAATTATGTTATTGCCATTTAATGGAAGACTTTTGCAATTAATAAATGAATTAAAGAAATCTCCTGATGATCTTTCAAGAGCAAAGTCTCTTTTTAGGTGGTCTATTCTCTATATGTTTGGCATTTGTCTTTTGTTATTAATTTCCAGAACCCAACTATCCGTAGAATTTGAGCAGCAATCTATGCAAATATTTTTATCTATAGTATCCCTCCTTAGTAATTAAATTAGATGTAAAATGTTTTTTAAGTAAATAGTAAGTTTGATGAATTATATAAAAGTTAAAGGGCTCTCAAAATCTTATTCAGATATCAATGCATTAAAAAATTTATCTATGGAAATTGAAGCAGGCACGTTATTCGGAGTACTAGGCCCAAATGGTGCTGGCAAATCAACACTAATAAAAATACTCGCTACTTTAATAGAGCCTGATAGTGGAGAAGTTTTTATAGATAATATTAATCTGATAAAAAATTCAAGGAAAATTAGAGAATTAATTGGTTATGTTGCCCAAGACATTGCACTTGATAAAATATTAACTGGACGAGAGCTTTTGGATTTTCAATCAGATTTATATCACATCAATAAAAACAAAAAATTTGAAAGGATTAAGAAATTAATAGATCAATTAGAAATGAATGATTGGATTGATCGTAAGTGTGGAACTTATTCAGGGGGGATGAAAAGAAGAATAGATCTGGCAGCTGGACTTTTACATTTGCCCCAAGTATTAATTTTGGATGAACCTACAGTTGGTTTAGATATTGAAAGTAGAAATATAATATGGCAACTTTTGAAAGATTTGAGAAATAATGGAATGACCATTATTTTAAGCAGTCACTATCTTGATGAAATAGATAAATTGGCAGACAGATTAGTGATAATTGATGATGGAAGAGTTATAGCAAAAGGGACTCCTGCAGAGCTCAAAAATAAATTAGGAGGAGATAGAGTAACTTTGAAAGTAAGAGAATTTAGTAATCAGGAAGAAGCAAAAAATATATGTCAAATTTTATCTTCAATAGATGGAATTAGTCAGATTATCATAAATGAAGCTCAAGGTTTCTCGATAAATTTTGTAGCAGATAAGGAAAAAGATTTACTTACGAAGCTAAAAGTGGAATTGGCCTTCTCAAAGTTTGAAATTTTTTCTCTTACCCAAAGTCAGCCAAGCTTGGATGATGTATATCTTCAGGCAACCGGGAAAACATTATTGGATGCTGAAATTTCTATGGCAGGGAAAAGAGACCTAAAAAAAGAATCAAAGCAATCCATGCGATAAAAAAAACTTTTGGTTAACTAACTATAATGAATACTAATTACTGATAATTATGGAATTACAACAGTATAATTTATTTTTTTTATATCAAGAAACATTTGCCTTAACAAAGAGATTATTTATTCAATTAAAAAGAAGACCTTCAACTCTTTTAGCAGGAATATTACAACCCATAATTTGGCTTTTTTTATTTGGGGCATTATTCTCTAAAGCTCCTGAAGGTTTTTTACCAGGAGTTGATTCTTATGGGAATTTTTTAGGAGCAGGACTTATTGTTTTTACTGCTTTTAGTGGAGCCCTAAACTCTGGTCTTCCTTTAATGTTTGATAGAGAGTTTGGATTCCTTAATAGATTACTTGTGGCTCCTTTAACCAGTAGATTATCCATAGTTTTATCTTCTTTTTTTTACATAACCATCTTGAGCTTTGTTCAGAGCATTGTAATAATGGTTGTTTCATACATTTTGGGTTATGGATGGCCCAACTTATATGGTTTAGGAATTGTTTTTACAACACTAATTTTATTAGTTCTTTTTGTGACATCAATAAGTTTATGTTTAGCGTTTGTTTTGCCTGGACATATTGAATTAATCGCTCTTATATTCGTAATAAATTTACCTCTTCTCTTTGCGAGTACTGCTTTAGCTCCAATCTCTTTTATGCCAAATTGGCTGGGATGGTTAGCTTCATTAAATCCATTAACTTTTGCTATTGAACCTATTAGGACTGCCTATACACAAACTATGAATTTAGAATTAGTGGCTTTACATGCCCCATATGGTGATTTAACTTGTAAGAGTTGTATCTCAATTTTATTTTATTTAACAGTTTTTTCCTTGATTATTATAAGGCCTTTGTTAAATAGAAAGTTAAATTAGAAATTTTATGCTTTTAAAAAATCATTTAATAGAAGTTTTTAAACAAGCCTCTTTAGAAAATAATTTTTTGCTTAAAGAAAATGTTGTTCTTAAGTGGGTCCATAGATTTGGGATTGATTCTTTAAATGATTTATTAATCCATACCCCAGCAGTAAGGGAATATCAGCTTGAAGAAGAAAATCAAGAACAAACCACTTTAATTGATGAAGTAGATGAAGAAGAAAATCAAGAACAAACCACTTTAATTGATGAAGTAGATGAAGAAGA
>QCIP01000017.1 GCA_003216615.1 Prochlorococcus sp. AG-402-M15
CTTTTTGTAGTTTTGATTTATTTATGATTATTGAAACTGGTAATCCAGATAACTTCACTTGCTCAATTTCAGCTGCGAAAGTTTCTAAGTTTCTTTTGGATAAGTTGATAAAGTTTGGGATATATTCAATCCCGTTTGCACCTTTATCTTTTGCAAAATTAACTAGTTCTTCAATAAATGTAACTGGTAAATCTGCTAAAGGATAAGAAATGAGTACGTTTATGTTTGCATTGTAATTGCCCAAAAGGTTTTTAAAATCATCTAAATAATTCAGTGAAGTAGAAATATTCTTGATATTATATTTTTTTATTAAATCGCAATTCGTGCAGAAATCTTCCCAGGTTAGATAGGGGTTAATAATAATTGCATGAATTTTCTCGTTTAATTCATATTCAATATTGGGCATTTAAAGGTTATTTAGATTGAATCAGTCCATAACCTCCATGATTCCTCTTATATATAACTTGAAGTTCATTATTTTTTTTATTTCGAAAAACATAAAAATCATGATCAATTAGATCTAATTGTTTTCTTGCTTCTTCTGATGAAATTGGGTTCATTTCAAAGTATTTATTTTTTATAGATGGCTCAGGCAGACTTGCTTCTATTCCTTCTTTAAGTAAAGCTTCATCTAAAAATCTTGATTCCGTAGTTTCAATTGGGAAAGACTTTTTACTTTTAAATTGATTATTATGAATTGTTTTATTGTTTCTTTCTTTGTATTTACGTAATTTTCTACAAAGTTTATTTGAAACTAAATCAATGCTTGAGTATAGATTTTCAGTTTTTTCTTCAGCTCTAATTACAGTACCATTCGCAAAAATTGTAACTTCTGCAGTTTGGAACGAGACTCTTGGATTCTTTTCTATTGAAAGGTGTATGTCGGCTTCTTTAACGATATCCTTATAGTGATGTGTTGCTTTTTCTATCTTTGCCTCAGTATATTCTTTTAATGCTCCAGTGAGCTCAAGATTTTTCCCATGGATTAAAATTTTCATAACAAATCTAAAAATATTTACTTACTTTCTAAATCTACTTAAATATGGTTAATAGAACAGCAATAATTAAACAACCTGATAAGATTTCTTCTTTTTATGATGTTTATAAATTACAAAAAGAATATCAGGAGGCATTGATTTTAGATAACTCTAACCCTGATTTTATTTGGATAGGGGAGCATCAACTCTGTTATACGTTGGGTAGAGGATCAAATTACGATAATTTATTATTTTCTCTGAATGATGATAAATATGATGTATTTCAGATTGATAGAGGTGGTGAGGTTACTTGCCATATGCCAGGACAACTAGTAACGTATTTGGTTATAGATTTGAAAGATTTTAATAAAGATTTAAATTGGTATTTAAGAAAAATTGAAGAAATCATTATAAAAATTCTTGGAATTTTTAATATAGATTGTCACTCTAGAAAAGGGTTTACTGGTGTTTGGATAGAAAATAAGAAAATTGCTTCAATAGGAATTGGTTGTAAAAGATGGATTACAATAAATGGATTTTCAATCAATATTGACTGCGAATTAGAAAACTTTAATAAAATTGTTCCATGCGGAATAGAAAATTGTCTTATGGCAAATATGATTGATTACAACAAAAATTTAAATATTCAAGAAGTCAAGAGAATTGTTAAAAAAATCATTCAGGAAGAATTTAATTTTGATTTTGTATCAAAATAGAAATTAAAATTTAAAAATCAATTTAAAATGGGTGATTTAGCGTATTGGCCTTCGGCCAAACCTCTTTCTAAAAAAGATAAATTTGCTAAAAATAGAGATTTTATTAAGAACCTTCATCATATAGATCAAATTTGGGAAAAATTAAAATTTAAATGTGGTGATACTTTAGCTGTTTCCGATTTAAGAGGGAAATACAAAGAAAAATTTTCTTATTCTGAGCTGGCTGATTTAATAACTAAAGTCTCTTTTTCTTTTAAAAATTATGGTTTAGTAAAAGGGGATGTAGTTACTGTAATATCTGAAAATTCTCCAAGATGGCTAGTAGTAGATCAAGGCTTAATGCGTTTAGGAGCTATAAATGCAGTAAGAGGTATTAATTCTCCTTCAGTAGAATTAGAATATATAATTGAGCACTCTAATTCAGTAGGACTAATAGTCCAATCTAAAGAGATTTGGTTAAAGTTAAATAATAAAGAAGAATTAAAAAAAAGACTGAAATTTATAATCAATTTAGAAGATGAACAATTTGAAAGTTTAATAAGTTGGAATCAATTTATAAGTGCAGCAGAAAAAGAAAATTCACAAAATAATAATCTTGAAAAATTTAATCCAAAAATTGATGATGTTGCTACTATTCTTTACACTTCTGGGACAACAGGAAAACCTAAAGGTGTCCCCTTGACGCATTCAAATTTTTTACATCAAATAATCAATTTAGCCTATATCGCTGATCCAGAACCTGGGACCTCTGTATTAAGCGTGTTGCCTATCTGGCATTCTTATGAGAGGAGTGCTGAATACTTCTTTTTTTCATGCGGTTGTTCTCAATACTATACAATTCCAAAATTTCTGAAAGATGATATTACACAGATAAAACCTTTTGTCATGGCTACTGTACCAAGACTATGGGAGGCAATACATGATGGTTTTTTTCAGGCGTTGAAAAAAATGCCTTCCAAAAAGCAAAAACTTATTAAGTTTTTGATAAGTAATAGTTCAGTTTTCAAAAGAAGTCTAAGAAAGATAAGAAATTTAGATATTAATCAAATAACTTTTAAATCAAAAATCCCCTTACTGGCTTCTGTTATTGGCAGATATCCTTTACATCAATTGTCTACTATTTTTTTATGGCCGAATATTCTTAGACAACTATGCGGAGAAAAACTGAAATTTCCCATTAATGGCGGAGGTGCATTGCCAGAACATGTGGATCTTTTTTTTGAATCTTTAGGTGTAGATGTTTTGGTGGGATATGGACTCACAGAAACTAGTCCAGTATTAACTTGCAGAAGAAGAAAATTAAATGTTAGAGGATCATCCGGTCAGCCTCTAGCACTTACTGAAATCAAAATAGTTAATGATGATAAAAAAAAGATTCTGAAGTTCAGAGAAATCGGAAAAATTCTTGTTAAGGGACCACAAGTAATGAAAGGTTATCTTAATAATGAATTGGCTACAAAAGATGTTTTATCCAAGGATGGTTGGTTTGATACTGGTGATTTAGGTTTTCTAATACCAAATGGTTCTCTCTTTATCACAGGAAGAGCCAAGGATACAATAGTGCTATCAAGTGGTGAAAATATAGAACCGAATCCGCTAGAGATCGAAATCCTTAGTTCTGAATTTATTAATCAGATTCAACTAGTAGGACAAGATAAGAAATGTTTAACAGCCCTTGTAGTGCCTAATGTTGAATTGGTTAAAAACAAGTTTTTGGAAGAAGACCTTTCAAAATTAAACCTGAATAAGAATATTGGTATATTTTTTAAATCACAAATTAATAATTTGCTTAAAAGTCGATTAGGAGCAAGATCCGAAGAACAAATATTAGATTGTTATTTTGTTGATGCCTTTACTTTAGAAAATGGTTTGTTAACACAAACTCTTAAACAAAAAAGAAAAGAAATAGAAAAAAAGTATTCATTACAAATAGAAAATATGTATGAAAACAAATTTAGTAAGAAAATTTGATTTGTTCTATATATATTTAAAAGGTAATTTAATTTTTTATGGAAACAAAAAACTCAATATCTATAAAACGCTCAATAGCTATTAAAGCTGTAGTTACTCCAACTTGGAAGGAAGATGCTGAAAAAGAATTAAGTAAAGCAATTTCAAACATTGACCAGCAATTATCTCAACTTGAGCAGGAGGGGCAGCAAATAGTAAATAATATTAGATCCCAATCGGTTAACCCTTTAGATCCAAGGGTTCAAGAACAGGTTAGTCAGGTGCAACAACAAGTCGCAGCAAAACGAAATGAAATTGAAGAACAAAAAAGAAATCTACTTCAACAACAGAGTCAAGTTCGCGAATTAAAAATGGACGAAATTGTTGATCAAGGGCAAGTGGATAGTTTCTGTGATGTCACTGTGGGCGATAATCTTATTGAAAAAATGCAAGTCTCTATTACTGTTAAAGATGGAGTTATTCAATCTATAGATAATAATTAAAGAAAAGATTTAGTATTTTTGATAAAAATAAGTAAATCTTAATTGCGAAAACTTTTAAATTCTAATCGATCTAAATTATTACTTTCTTAAGTTTTAAGAGTTCCCACTGTGAAAATGATTTCGTATAATTATATCAAGAGTTAAAAGGGTTCTTAATCATAAAAACTTTTGAAAGTTTGGTAAAAATCCCTTGAAACTTATGCAATAACAGTTTTCTTATGTCTCACGAAATATTCATGCCTGCCTTGAGTTCTACTATGACGGAGGGCAAGATTGTGGAATGGTTGAAAAATCCGGGAGATAAGGTTGAAAGAGGCGAATCTGTCTTGGTTGTTGAATCTGACAAGGCAGATATGGATGTTGAATCTTTTCAAGATGGATATCTTGCAGCAGTTTTAATGCCTGCCGGCAGCACTGCACCTGTTGGAGAAACTATTGGTCTCATTGTAGAAAATGAGGATGAGATAGATTCTGTTCAAGAACAAAATAAAGGAAATCAACCCGAAGTCTCCACTTCAGACCAACTTGAATTGGTAAGCAATAAGATTGAAGAAAAACCAGTCGTCCAAACTGAAAATATCAAAAAAGAAGCACAAGAAGTTGTATTAAAGAGTGAAAAGCCAGTACCACCTCTTAATAGCGATAAAATTAATGCTGCTACAAGTAATGTTTCTTCGAGGATAATTGCATCCCCAAGAGCTAAAAAACTGGCCTCTCAAATGGGTGTTGATTTAGCAAAGGTTCATGGATCTGGCCCTCACGGAAGGATTCAAGCCGATGATATTTTAAAAGCTAATGGCCAACCTGTCTCTATACCATGGATAGGAGAAGGTGGTTTTCCTGCAAGTATTCCTGGTTCAAATTTGGGAGTTGATAGTAAACCAGAAACTTTAGGAAATAGTTTTGGTAATCCTGGAGAAACAGTTCAATTTAATACTCTTCAAAAAGCGGTAAATAAAAATATGGAATCAAGTTTAGAGGTTCCATGTTTTAGGGTTGGATACTCTATCAACACAGATAAACTAGATAAATTCTACAAAAAGGTAAAACAGAACGGAGTGACTATGACTGCTTTGCTTGTAAAAGCAGTTGCAAAGACACTTAAGAAACATCCTCAAGTTAACTCAAGTTTTTCAGAAAATGGAATTTCTTATCCAGAAAATATAAATATTGCTGTTGCTGTCGCGATGGAAGATGGTGGACTAATTACTCCAGTATTAAAAGAACCATGCAATACTGATTTATTTGAATTATCTAGGGAATGGAAAGATCTCGTAAAAAGATCAAGATCAAAACAATTAGAACCTGATGAATACTCAACGGGAACATTTACCTTATCTAACCTTGGTATGTTTGGTGTTGATAGATTTGATGCAATACTACCCCCAGGGACAGGTGCGATCTTAGCGATAGCATCATCGAAACCAACTGTTGTAGGAAATAGTGATGGTTCAATATCTGTTAAAAAAATAATGCAAGTAAATCTAACAGCTGATCACAGAGTGATCTATGGAGCTGATGGTGCTTCTTTCTTAAAAGACTTGGCTTACCTGATTGAAAATGAGCCAGAGACACTTGTATCTTAAATTTAATTGATTTCTCAAATTAATAATGAAGAAAGTAATTATAAGCTTCAAGCTTATAATTACTTTCTTGATCCTTCATTAATTGCTAGTAAACCTTCTGCAATAAGGCATGAATCAAGATTGATGATAGTAAGAAATAGTGTTTTAGAAGAGGACTGCTTAACTAATAAATTTACCAAGAATCTTTTAGATGAATTTAGAAAAGGTGATCTTGTGGTCGTAAATAATACTAAAGTAATGAAGGCAAGGTTAAAGGTTGAATTAGAAAATAGGACGTTAGTCGAATTATTAGTCTTAGAAAGATCCCATGAATGTGTTTGGTTATGTTTGGCAAAGCCAGCGAAAAAGTTAAAAATAAATAGAAAATTAAAAATTAAATCTCTTTCTGCACAAGATATTAATTTGA
>QCIP01000018.1 GCA_003216615.1 Prochlorococcus sp. AG-402-M15
AAAAACAAGCTTTAATTGATAGTAAAGAAAATTTTTCTAGAATTTCTAAAACTATTCCTGAACCTGCATTAGGAGAATTTGATGATAATTTTACTTGGTCGGCAATGGTATTAGCAGCTCAAGGAAAAACAATAAATCAAATTTCGATAGATGAAATTGATTGGTTAACTAAATTACGAAAAGGATTAGAAGAAACAAGAAAAGGTTTTGTTACTGAATTATTGGATAAATTGGGAGATGATCCTCTTACTCCAGAATCTCTCGATGATTTAGAGACTTTACTAATAAGAGCTGATGTTGGTATTGATTCAACTGATAAAGTTATCAGTTCTCTCAGAAAAAAATTAAACGAAGAAGTTGTCGGTGGAGAAGAAGGAATAAGATTCTTAAAGAAGGAATTAAAATTAATTATCGATAAACCAATAATAAATTCAGGCATTGATCTTTTAGTGCCTCAAAAAGGTAAGTTAAATGTCTGGTTATTAGTAGGAGTTAATGGCGTTGGTAAAACAACTACATTAGGAAAATTAGCATATTTGTCATCGAGAAGTGATTATAAAACCTTGATAGCTGCTGCTGATACTTTTAGAGCTGCGGCAGTAGAACAATTAAAGGTATGGGGTGAGAGGAGTAATGTTGATGTTATATCTAATCAATCAAAAAATGCCGATCCAGCAGCAGTAGTTTTTGATGCAATTAATTCTGCAAAAAAAAGAAATGTTGACTTATTACTAGTTGATACAGCAGGTAGATTGCAAACAAAAAATAATTTGATGGACGAATTAGCAAAAATAAAAAAAATTATTGATAAAAAGGTTCCAGATGCAATAGTTGAATCTTTATTAGTTTTAGATGCAAGTCAAGGTCAAAATGGCCTAAAGCAAGCAAAAAGTTTTGCCAAATCGGCAAATTTAAGTGGAGCAATTATTACTAAATTAGATGGTACTTCTAGAGGAGGCGTCTCTTTAGCTGTCTCAGAAGAAGTTAATTTGCCTATAAGATTTATTGGAGCTGGCGAAGGTATAAAAGATTTGAGACCTTTTAATAGCTATGAATTTGTGGAGGCTCTGCTTGCAGATAAATAAATATTTAATTAAATTTTTTTAAAAAATTAATTTTAATGTTAAAACATAGTTATCTATAAGAGTTGTTGTGAACAATAATCAAAAAGAAAAATGTTTATCAAACAAATTTTGTGAACAATTTTTAGACAATGAACCTAAAGCATCTTTAAAAAATATAAATAAATTTACTGAAATTGCATCTTCATTAGCATATTATCTAAAGTCTTTTTCCAATATAGATAAATTGCTTGATTATATATGTTTAATTTTTAAACATATTTTTAATGAAAAAATAATATTAGTTATCCCTTTAAACTATGAAGGGGAAATCTGGCATGAAAATATAAAAATTTCTGCTAATGATAAATGTTTAACAATCCAAGATGAAATTATTAGTTTTTTTAATAAGTTTCATTTTTCTAAAAATTTTAAAATAAAAGAAATTCTAACTTTTGAAAACGCTTTAAAAAATAATTTTAAAGAATATAAAATTGAAACAAAAAAAATATTATCTAGAAGTAAATGTAGAGGATTTGTTTATATTTTTAGCAATGATTTATCTAGCCAGTCGATAATTGATGATAATAATTTTAATTTTATTGAAAATTGTTTAGCTGTTGGATTAGAAAATTATTGCTTAATAAAAACAAAGAAAAAGCATGAGAATGTTGATAGAGAAATTTCCACTGGAGCTGAAATTCAATCTCAATTACTCCCCGATTATTGTCCAGTTATTTATGGTTTAGATTTGGCAGCGCATTGTAGACCAGCTCTCCAGTTGGGAGGGGATTACTATGATTTTATGTGCCTAAAGACTAATATCTCAGAAAAAAGAAAAGAAAAAGCAAGATGGGCCTTAGTAATAGGAGATGTCATGGGGAAAGGGATTCCAGCTGGTCTTTTAATGACTATGTTAAGAGGAATGCTACGTGCAGAGGTTCTTACAGGTTTGCCTCCAGATAGAATTTTGCATGATTTGAATCAATTAGCAATAAATGATTTAGATCAATCTCATAGATTTGTGACATTATTTTATTCAGACTATGACCCTAGAACCAGAAAATTGAGATTTGCTAATGCAGCACATAATCCTCCTTTGCTTTGGAAAAGTGCAGATCAAAAAATTATAAAATTAGACGCAGAAGGATTTGTGCTTGGATTACAAAAAGACGCTAAATATAAATGTGGTGAAATCAAGCTAAATGATAATGATTTAGTTCTTTATTATACAGATGGGGTAATCGATACTTCTAATTATTTAGGCGAGAGATTTGATGAGGAAAGGTTAATTAAAACCCTCACAAAATTATGCAAGCAATCCTATACATCCCAAGAAATCTTAAATAAAATATTTAAAAAATTAGATGACTTTACAGGACAAAATAGACACTTAGAAGATGATGCATCTATGGTTATTTTTCAACTGAAATAGATATTTTTTGTCACTTATATAAAAAAATGCTTTATTAGAGATACCTAAAGTTACTAATTGATATGGCAAAAGTTTGGAGTAAAAGGTTTGATAATTCACTTAACCCTTTTATTGAAAAGTTTAATGCTTCAATTGGTTTTGATAGAAAGCTTATTTTAGAAGATTTAGATTGCTCCATTGCCCATGCAAAAATGCTTGGCAAAACAGAAGTTTTATCTTCTTCTGAAACTTTGCAAATTATTAATGGTTTAGAGACAATAAAAATTGAGTATTTGGAGGGTAACTTTTCTCCGGGCCCCCCTTCTGAAGATATTCATTATTGTATAGAAGAAAAATTAATTAGTTTAATAGGTGAAACTGGCAAAAAACTACACACAGGAAGAAGTAGAAACGATCAAGTTGGTACAGATATAAGATTGTGGTTAAGAAAAGAGATTGACAATCTTGAAATTTTAATAACTGATTTACAAAAATCCTTCTTAAATCTTGCGAAATCTAATATTTATACCTTAATTCCTGGTTATACTCATATGCAAAGAGCTCAACCATTATCTTTGGCTCATCATTTATTGGCTTATTTAGAAATGCTCCAAAGAGACCGTGAAAGGTTTAAAGAAGTAAGATCTAGAGTTAATACTTCTCCATTAGGAGCGGCAGCATTAGCTGGTACAAAAATAAAAATAGATAGAAACTATACAGCTGCAGAATTGGGTTTTGACAAGATTTATAAAAATAGTATCGATGCAGTAAGTGATAGAGATTTTTGCATAGAGTTTGTGTCGGCATCTGCTTTGGTAATGTCTCATTTAAGTAAAGTTTCAGAGGAAATAATTTTATGGGTAACTGATGAATTTTCTTTTGCAAAATTGACAGATAAATGTGCTACTGGAAGTAGCTTAATGCCGCAGAAAAAAAATCCTGATGTTCCAGAATTGATAAGAGGTAAAACAGGAAGAGTTTATGGACATCTTCAAGCATTATTAACTATGGTCAAAGGGGTACCACTTGCATACAATAAGGATTTTCAAGAGGATAAAGAGCCAATATTTGATACTGCAGAGACAATATCTTCTTGCATTAAAGCAATGACTATTTTAATTAATGAAGGCATAGAATTTAATATTGAAAATTTATCTTATTCGGTAGATAATGACTTTTCTAATGCTACTGATTTGGCAGATTACTTGGTTGGGAAAGATGTTCCCTTTAGGACTGCCTATCAAGTTGTTGGTGAAATTGTTAAGTATTGCTTGGAGAAAAAAATGTTATTTAAAAATCTCAAAATTGACGAATTTAAAAAATTTCATTCTGAATTTGAAGAGGATGTATTTGTGAATCTTGAACCTCTTAATGTTGTTAAATCAAGAACCAGTGAAGGTGGTACAGGTTTTTCACAAGTAGAAAAAGAGGTAAATAATTGGCAGAAAAAATTGTTACTTTGAATCTCAATTATTTTTCTACAACAAGGGTATACTTTGAAGTAGAATAGTAGAATTATTGAACTACTTATTGTAGTTTTTTTAATAAGGTAAATTTTCTTAGTTGAGTTTAAAGTGAGTATTTTTGTTGGTAATTTGCCCTTCCGCGCAGAGCGTGAGGATGTTTTACAGTTGTTCGCCCCTTTTGGTGAGGTTTTAAATTGTTCTCTCCCCTTGGAAAGAGATACTGGAAGAAAAAGAGGTTTTGCATTTGTTGAGATGGCAGATGAAGCAATTGAGTCAAAAGCTATTGATGGCTTACAAGGCACCGAGCTTATGGGTAGGCCTTTAAGAATTAATAAAGCTGAGCCAAGAGGTTCGGGTGGATCCCGTAGAGGAGGAAGA
>QCIP01000019.1 GCA_003216615.1 Prochlorococcus sp. AG-402-M15
ATCAAAAAATTATGGGAGAAGCTAAAAGAAGGGAAGAGTTAGGCTTACCACCTAGAGAAAAGAAAAAGGAAAAACAAACATCGAAAAATCAACTAAACAAAATTTTAAATAAATATCCTTATTTACCTTTCATTTTAGGTTTTTCATTACTATCAATATTAATTATTGATTTAGTGAATTACTACAAATAGATATATAAAAAGGGGAAATTTTTTTTATAAGAAAAAATTATTTTCGCAATTAGGAAATTATTTTTCCATAATAAAAATAAAACTTATGAAAGCTTTTAAAACCTCATGTGCCTTAATTTTAGGCGCATTAACTTTGTTTTCAATATCTAATGCTAATGCAGGCGGCTGCAGTTATAATATTGAGCAGAAGGCAGAAATTGAATGTTTGTCTGATGATAAAAAATGTATAGATGCGAAAGAAAAAGAATTACGACACAAAGTTGAGGCCTAAATGTTTGATAATCTTGGAACTGCTTTATTACAGGCATTAGGTTTCTTTGCTATTTTTGGTTTTTTTGTTTATCAAACTTTATTCGCAGATAAAAAACCCAATAATTCAAAAATAAAACCTAAAAAAACAAAGATTTCCGATACTAAAGAATTAATTAAAAAAGAACCTAAAAAAGGTTTATTTAATAGAAAATCTAATACTGTTGAGGAAAATTTACCAGTTCAAAAAAAGGGATTATTTGGGAGAAAAAAAGAGGTTATTAAAGAAGAGATTAAACCAAAGAAAAAAGGTTGGTTTAAGTAGGTAAAGTAAAGGTACTAGAACTCTATTTTGATATCTTTTATACAAAAAATATTTTCAGTAACTATATAATTTATGGAAGTTAATACTAAAAATGAACCATAGAGAAATCACAAAAAAATATAGTGAGTTGCTAAATAAGGCTGAGTTTGCAAATGGCCGTAAGGAAGTTGTAGGTCTTTTAAAAAAAGCTGCCAAATTGAAATCTCAGATTGAAATCAATTAACAAAGAAGAAATTAGTATAATTCTAAATGTAAAAAATTTTTTTTAAATAAGTTTTTACATGAGATAATCTGCAAAGATTATTTTTCTTATGAATAAAAAAGGTTATACAACCGAAAGCGGTGGAAGACAGAATGGTTTTGCAATAGAACCAGAAATTAATCCCATATCAGAAGGCGAATCAAAAAAATCTATATTTTTATTTATTGGAATATTATTACCTTTTTTAATATGCGGTTTTTATTATTTAAGGACTCTGAATATATTCTGATTTTTTATAAGCCATTTTTAGTAATATATTCTTCGGAACTAACAATATCTTGCATTAAGCTCTCTGATGAAGGATTAAATCCATTTTGCTCTAAAAAAGACTTAACCTTTTCAAATTTTTGCTGAATTTTTTTTGTATATGGAGTTGTCATCAAATAATCATCTTTTTCTGTTGAATAGTTCATTTGAATAACCAATTACTTTTACACTCAAATTTTGCAAAATATCAAATTGGTTGTGAAGTTATAAATATTACATAAGTGATTTAATAGTAATAAATACTTATAAGATGTTTGCCTGCGGTCACTACTTTTTAATTTTAAAGAGTACTTATAGTAACAAGTTCCATTAAATTTCTGGACTGTAGATATTTTTGAAATACTTCAGAATAAAATGCTTTTTTAGCGGCAAATTTTGATTCGAATTCTATTACTAATCCAAGCTGCCCTCCATCCCATTCATTTGAAGTTGATTCTTGTATTAAATCTCTTTTTACTATTACTCCGCCTACAGATTTAATCCAAGGCAAAACTGTTCTTATATATTCCAGAAATAAATCAGCATTTGGAATTGAAATTTTCTTTAGCCAATAACTCTTTGTCATCGAATTAACACATTCTGGGTAGAATATAGCATATTTAGGTGAGTATTTATCCTTAGCTTTTAATCGGCACTTATTAAATGGAATTAGAAGATCAATTATTAAATTTACTTCTTAAATCTCCAAATTCAGATGAGATTCAATCTATTGCCGAAAAACTTGAAATTGATCATAATTTTTCTTTTAGCAAAGATAGAAATGATTTACAGGGTGTTTGGGAGCTTAGGTGGAGTAGTTCTAATAATCCTTTTTTAAAATATTCTCCTTTTATTGATAACCTTCAAATTCTTGATCCCTTTAATTTAAATGGTCTTAATTTACTTAAACCTAGAGGATTAAATCAATTATTGGTACTGGTATTTTAATAAGACTTTATTACATAAATGAAAAAAAAATTGGGGTCGAATTTACAAATGCTGGTGTTATAGGTCCTAAATTTGGAATAAAGAATATAAAGGCTATGAAAGAAATAAATAATGAACAATTAGCTTGGTTAGAGATAACTTATTTAAGTAATAAACTTAGAATCTGCAGAGGTGATAAAGGAACATTTTTTGTTTTAAGAAAAATAAATTCACCGACTTTATTCAATAATTTTAAGGAATTTGTTAAAATCTATTAATAATATAAATTAATTCTTTATCCAAATAGACTTTAATACGAAATAAATTGGAAAATATTTAAAAGATTCTTTAGGTATTTCATAACTTAAGAATTTTAGTGCTTCTTCTAACCAGTAACCAATATCAAATCCTAAAAGAATTTTCTCTACAACAAACCAAAATTCTTTATCAAATATAATTCTGAAGTTTAAGTAAATATATTCCCAATGAAAGGTATTCCAATATTGGGTTAAAAATGAGGATAAAATAAGCCAAAGTGATATAAATAGAAAACTTTTAAGAAATTTATAAAATTTTTTCATATACCAGCAACTTTCTTATTGAATTTCAAATATCTCTTATTATTATTTGGATCAAATTTTATTTCCATGAAATATATCCAAAAAGATATAAAAATATTGAGAAAATAGTAAATTTTCGTGGCATTAATAATCTATTCTCCTTTTTTTAGGTTCTGTGCCTTTAGATTTTTATTCTTAAGAAAAAATCCTAAAAACAGAAAAGCAAAATATATTAGTAAACTTATGCCAAAAATTAAAACTAGCTTTGAAATATCCAAAATTATTTTTTTAATATAAATTACAGCATTTTTTGCAAAGTTTTATCTATGGTAATGATTTTTCATTTATCACAATAACGAGCTTCAATTATTAAGCTAATAATATTATTTAAATCATATGCAAGTAGCTTTTGCCTTTAGCCTTTGTCTATCAGTTGGAGTTGTTTTATTATCAATTATTCCATTAACTATAGGGAGAGTTAAAGCGGGATATTCTGTTGAAAATATGTCTGCTCCAAGGGCTTTATTCGATGAATTACCTCCTTTTGGTAAAAGAGCAGTTTGGTGTCATCAAAATTGTTGGGAAAGTATTTCCCTACATGCACCCGCATGTATTCTTTGTTTGATTACTTTAACTGACTCTAATATTGCAATAATTTCATCATTGATTCATCCTATTTTTCGTTTTTTATATATTGGTGCATATGTATTTAATATTCCAACAGCTAGAGGTTTAATGTGGGCCTCAGGAATTTTTACAACACTTTTGCTTTACAAAGAGGGCTTAACACAATTGATATAAACTATTTAAACAATAAATTTTTCTAAATCTTTTAATTGATATTCATTGATTAGTTCCACTTTATTTGATTTTGCTAGTTTATGGGCAGACTTTGTAAAGCCAGATTTTGAGACTATTATTGCATGTGTACCCTTCCAAAATAATTTACCAGCTGAAATTTCCTGAACTGCTTTATTTCCAATAGCTTTTTCATGATCTTTGCATTGTATACATATTCTCAATTCATTTATTGACGCAATTAAGTCAACCCCTTGATCTCCTGTATTAGGGGTTTCCTTTACTTCCCAGCCATTTTGTTTGAGAATTTCCATACAATGATTTTCAAATCTAATACCTTTTTTGTAATTTTCCTTGTTTTTACTTGAGTAGTTTTTTTCTATTAGGTTTAAGCATGATTTCTCTATTTGACTTGCTACGAAGACAAACCAATCTTCAGTCTCGAGCTTTCTAATAGATCCAATTATCTCATCATCAATAGTAGGATTTTCTTTACAATACGATCTCCACTTTTCGAAAAATAATTCTATACTCCCAAATTTTTTTAAAATTACTTTTTCCCAGAAATATGGTATACCCTCTTTAAATAGCTTGGATCCATTAAATATATTTTTCTCAATGGCTTTTTCATCAAGAGGTGGATTGCCAATCCATTTTTTATAGTCCTCGTTACCGTAAGCATCTATTTCCCTTAATCTGATCCTCTCCTCTAACAAATTGTATTTGTTTT
>QCIP01000020.1 GCA_003216615.1 Prochlorococcus sp. AG-402-M15
TTGTGGTAAATCAACTGTTCTTAGATCTCTAAACAGAATGAACGATCTAATTCCTAATTGTTCTTTGAAAGGAACTGTTCTCTTTGATGGAACTAATATTTATGACAAAAGAGTAGATCCAGTTGAAGTAAGAAGAAGGATTGGAATGGTTTTTCAACAACCCAACCCTTTTCCAAAATCTATCTACGAAAATATTGCATTTGGAGCAAGAATCAATGGCTTTACGGGAGATATGGATGCTTTAGTTGAAAATTCACTTAGAAAAGCTGCTTTGTGGGACGAATGTAAGGATAAATTAAATGACAGTGGTTACTCTTTATCTGGCGGACAACAACAAAGATTATGTATTGCTAGAACCATCGCAATTGAACCTGAAATAATTCTTATGGATGAGCCGTGTTCAGCACTAGATCCAATCTCTACTTTAAAAATAGAAGAGACGATGCACGAACTTAAGAAGAATTACACAATAATAATTGTTACTCATAACATGCAGCAGGCACTAAGGGTTAGCGATATGACTGCATTTTTTAATGCTATTGAATATGAAGACGGTGATGGAGGGAAAGTCGGTTATCTTGCAGAATTTAATTCGACAAAGAAAATTTTTAACTCTCCAAAAGAAAAAACAACTCAGGAATACATATCTGGTAAATTTGGTTAATATTAAATTTTTACTTTTAAAAGAAAAAATTTATACCTCTTAGATAGCTATGGGGTAGACAAACAGTATAAATACCTATATAGTAATTTGGAATTAGTAAGTTTATCTTTGAAAAACTATCCTTTTCTACCTTTCTTGATTTTCGCAGGAGCTCTTATAACAACTGCAACAATAGGTTTGCCAGTATTTACTTCCTAATTTAAAAGTAATTCTTTTAAAGGTAATCTTATGTTTTCAATAATAAATAGAGAATTAATTGGAAGTCCTCATAAAACATTAATAAGAGGAAATTTATTTGACTTTATGAAAAAAAGAGAGAACATGAATCTGTGTGGGAGTGAAAAATCTGTATCTAAACCATTGTTAAAGGTGGTTAATTTCTAATTTATTTATCATGGATAAAACTAAAGAGCAGTTAGAAAAATTAAGAGAAGTAGCAGAAGCATCTCTTACAAAAACGGATGAACTTCAGAAAGTTCTTGCTCAAATCGAAGCTTTAATGTCTAGAGAAGAATCACAAACTTTATCAAAGAAGAAATAATTATTTAAAAAAAAAAATTTTTAGTTTTTGTACTTTTAATTACACCTCTAAAACTCAATTGTAGTTATCAATTGTTTATACAGAACCCGTTCCAATGTTTTCTGTTAGGTCTCGTGGTCTTACCTTCTTTAAGTAAAAGACCTCTTTAATTTATTAATTTAATTATATTTTTGTTGCTTGCTTATTTAGTTGATTACTTTATAGATTTCTTTCAAGCAAACATTAACATCGAAAGATTCAGTGTTTACAATTTCTAATCCTGTTTTTTCTGTAACTTCAACAGTAGCATTGCATTCGTCTTGTTTAAGAGCCATGTAACTTGGCTTTTTATCTTCTATATCTAATTCAATAGTAGATGCATTATCTTTTTTATATTGCTCCATTACAAGTGTAAGAGCCTCTATCTCTACGGAAAAATTCTCATTTGCTTTTGTCCCAAATGGAATAATAAGAAATGGAAATAAAATCAATGCTATTAATTTTTTCATTTCTACAAAAAGTGTTTATTTTTTTTATAACGTGGATTTCATGCTAAAGGAAGGGGCATTAGCTGTATAAATTTTTTATTATCTATTTTTACTTGTAAAAAATTTGATTTTTAATAATTTAATTGATAAAAAAACTAAACGAGACTTTTAAGTATAAATTGGTATATCTATATGAAAAATTTAAGTAATTTTAGTAGAATTTTTCTTAAGATTTTATTTCGATAATTTCTTCTTCAGAAACAACTGCCCATTTTTTAAATGACTTTTTGCAAGGATATCCTCCTGTTAAGTCTCCAAATGCAGGAAGATATAAAACATTTTTATTCATATCCATTGCAAAACACCTAAAAGATAATTTATCTCCTTTGTTTTTTAAATAGAGTTTTGGATGATAATGTCCACAAATATTCAAGGTTTTATTGTTTTCTAAATTAACTGGCTCATGGCTGAAAATAATATTTTTTGTTTTTCTAACATTAAAAATTTTTAAATTTTTAATATCACAACCTACATCATGATTTCCAAGGACAAGTTCAACATTTGTTTGCAATATTTCAGGAAGATCTTCAACTCTTTTTTGAAGAGTTTTATCTATTGAATATTTACTGTGGAATAAATCTCCTAAAATTATTAACTTTTCGGGACTATATTTTTTTACTATTTTATTTATTCTTGCGAAATTATTCTCATCTGAATTATTAGTGAGAGGGATACCATTTTGTTGAAAATATTCTGCTTTGCCAAGATGAATATCGCATATTAACAATTCTTTTGTTTCCGGTAGAAATAACGCTCTTGAAGGAAGCATCTTTAATAATGTATCTTTCCAGTGAAAATTTAAAGAACTTTTTTGCATTTAATCACTGTATTTTTTTATAAGTTTTTCTACTCTTTTTTCGATTGGTTCATTACTTAAAGTATTTTTAAGTCTCTCGACTAACAAAGGGAAAGCGAAAGGAGTTGGAGTTTTTATGTCGTTTAAGAGGATTTTTAAATTTTTTAATCTTTCTAGGGATCTAGATATTCTTTTATTTTCCAATTCATATTCTTTAACTTCTTTATGTGATTGTTTTATCAAAAGATGATCTTCTTCGAATTTGGTAAAGACATCATAAAAAAGGCTCGAGCTTATTTGCAGTTGAGAGGATGATTTTGTCTTGGTTGGATTATTTTGATTTACTAGTCCACTTATTTGGGCAATATTTTTAAATTTTCGTTTTTTCAATTCTGAAAAATTAATTGCATTTTCTAGATCTTTTTCTAATTTTTTGTTATCAAAAAAGTAATTAGCTTCTTTTTTTATTATGGAAAAATCATAATCTTCTGAGGTAGTTAAGCTGAATCCAAAATCATTGGCAGTAATACTAAATGTAGATTGTTTTAATTTTGCCAATCTTAAAGCCCATAGAAATCCAATTCCTTCATTTACAAATTTGCCATCAAGTGTAAAAACAAAAAGGTTTGATAAATCCTTGGTTTTATATATTTCTATAAGGAATTCATCTTTCTTAGGAATATTTGAAAGGACCTTTTGTTTCTTCAATATTGGGCGTAATGAATTTAGTTCAGGATTTAAGTAATCATAATTTTCTAATTCATTGCATATATCTATTTCTTTTCTCAAACTTTCACAAAGTAGATCAGATATTGCCATTTGACCTCCGACCCATGCAGGAATTAGAGAACTTTTTTTTGTTGATTTTTTAACGTATAAAATCATATCTCTGATTCTTACAAATTGAAGCATTTTACCGGCAAAGTAAAAGGTATCTCCAGGATTTAATTTTGAAGCAAAATTCTCTTCTAAATTACCTATGGATTTACCTTTCATATATTTAACATTCACAAATTTGTCACTTGTAATTGTCCCAATATTGAACTTATGCATTCTTATTAAAGATTTGTCTTTTACAAAATATTTAAAGTTTTCATTATTATTTTTTGATTCTTCTTTAACAATCTTTTTATATTTTGGGTATGCTTTAAGACATTTCCCTCCATATTCTAAAAAGTCAACACACCAATTCCAATCTTTATCTTTTAAGTTTCTATAACTCCAACAATTTTTAATCCTTTCTTTTTCAATGGCTGGATCGAAGCCATTGCCGCAGGCTAAACTTACCAGATGTTGAAGAAGCACATCATAAGATAATTCAGGAAGTTTAATTTTTTCAGATAAGCCGCTTTTTATTATTCTTCTCATTGCACTAATCTCTAATAATTCTAGAGAATTAGTAGGCATAAAAATTATTTTTGATTTTCCGCCTGGTCTATGAGCACTTCTTCCTGCCCTTTGTATAAGTCTAGCTAAATTTTTTGCACTACCAATTTGAACGATTTGATCTACAGGTTGGAAGTCAACACCTAAATCTAATGAGCTGGTGCAGACTA
>QCIP01000021.1 GCA_003216615.1 Prochlorococcus sp. AG-402-M15
ACCCATTAATTGCTGATATTTCTCCTTTTATGCCTTCTAATGTTAATTGCTCGATAATGCCTTTTATTACTTCATCCTCGACCAATTTTCTATCAATTCTTTCAGGTGTAATATCTGTAAGCCATTTTGAGGTCTTTTTTTTTACAACCTCTGTAGGGTTAGTTATTTTTAAGTAGATAGCCATTTTTTAAGTCTTTCAATTGAATTATAAGCATTAAATCTTCTTAACTTTTATTATTGTCATTACTTTCCCACTCAAGAAATTGAAAAACAAAAATTGCAAAGATAGAGAAAAATACTATAAACAATCCTAACCATCCTATAAATTTGTGCTCTGTAAAAAGATTTGTAAGCATTGATTTTTCTTGATATCTTGATTCCATTTCATATTGGTATGAGTCAATAATTTGAAATATATTCATAATTAATAATTTAATTAATCTTTCAACTAAAGGATAATAATTTCAACCGTTTAATTTAATAAATGCTTCCGACAGGAAATCTGGCCTTTTTCTTATTATAGAAAAATTTAGTTTATTTATTAAGACTAAATTTACTTCAGCAATCGTTAAGATTTCTTTTTTCTTGTTAAGAAATTTTGAAATTACATTAATCCTTGGACTTTTTTCAATATTGAATTCGCTTTCTATTGTTATTTTTTCACCAAGAAATAAAGGGGATTTATATTTTATTGAGGTATAGATTAAAGGTAAATCGAAGCCTTTTTTAGTAAGTTCAAAATAACTTATACCTACTTCTAAAAGTGCATTTATTCTGCTTTCTTCAAGCCAATTAAAATATGTACCATGCCACATTACTCCTGCATGGTCTGCATGTTGAGGCAAAACAATTTTTTCTATTTTCCAGACTGGTTTTGAGTTCATTTTTTATTTAAAAAATATTTTTATTCAAAAAAAAACTTATTTTGATATTGTAGATTAATATTTTATTAATATAAGAATCACCAAAACCATATTTATAAATTTATGTTTAATCGTAATAAAAGAAGTAGAAAAATGAAGAAGATTTTTCAATGGCAGGAATATTTAAATTGGAAAAATATGACAAAAGAACAGAAATTAAATTTCAAGAGGGCGTGCTTATTCCCATTTCTCGTTTATATAGTTTATGTTTTTCTTAATCATTATTCCTTAGCAATTCTTTTATTAATAGGTCTTTATTTCTTAATTAGATTTAAAAATAGAAATAAGTTGGGAAGATGAATATTTTTACTTTGATTTATTTAGATTTGTTTTAAAATAAATTAGTTTTTCTAAATAACATTATTGGCATATGACAATAGTATTAGATAAATTTTTTTTATGAAAAGAATTATTTTGTTTTTATGTGTATTAGTTTTTTCAATATTTTCTAATACGAATAATTTATTAGCAAAAGAAATTGGAAATAATATTAAGGATAATATTTCTAATGAAATAGAAGAAATTAAGCCTGATAATAATCAAAAAACTAATATTTCTAATTCTTCGGCAGAAGATATATTTGGTGATGAACAAACATTTCCATTTGTTGCAGGTTTAGGAAAAAATGCAGCCCATTGATTTCAAAGTTCTTGATAATCTAGAAAAAGATTTTTTTCATACTAATGAAAGGTCTTAGGGTGCTAGAGCTTTCTGAAGCACTTAATGTTGATAGCGCCGACTTATTATCTGTTTGTGCAATTCTAAAAATAAAAGCCACATCTAGATTAAGCATGCTTTCATTTGAGGAATGTAAAAATATAACTGATTACTATGAAAATAAAAATTAGATTTTTTTATATAAATTATTTTATTATTTAATCTCTTTAATCATTGATACTAAAGTTGAATGAATTTCTTCTTCAGATATTTCATTTTTAAAATTGATAATTGCTGACTGACCATCGTAATTGATTTTTATATAACTGTTATTAATTTCTTCCATATAAGCATCCTCAAATCTTGATATCTTTCCATAATGAATAAGATATTTGTGAACCGAATCAATGTGTTCATTGTTCATATGATCACAAACTCTTTTACTTGTTTCTTTACTAATAATTTTCATTTAAAGAATAAATTTGTTTTAAGCTAGTGTATTTTTTTCATTATTCAAAGTATTAATCATTTTATTTATTAAATTTTTAACTTCATTTTTATCAACAGCTCTAACCAAGCTATTTCTCAAATTTGATGCTCCTTTAAAGTCTTTGCATGTCCATGAGATATGTTTCCTGGCAATTAGCAAGCCGTGATCTCCTTTTTCTTTTATTAATTCATCAAGATGCTCAATAATTAAATATAGTTTTTCTTCTGTGTTTGGTTCTTTAAAATTTTTATTTTCTCTTATTGCATAATCTATTTCTCCTATTTTCCATGGGGATCCTAAAATTCCTCTTCCAATCATTACACCATCAGCATTTGTTTTTTTTAAACAATTAAGAGCGTCATCTGGATTTTTGATATCTCCATTAGCAATTACTGGAATTTTTAACAACTTTTTAAGTCTCCCGATCATTTCCCAATCTGACCTGCCTGAGAAACCCTGTTTTCTAGTTCTTCCATGAAGTGTGATCATCGTTGCTCCCGCATCTTGAAGTTTAAATAAGAAATCCTCTATATTTTCTTCTTTACTATCCCATCCGAGTCGTGTTTTTACTGTTACTGGAACACTAACAGCTTTTACTACATTTTTGACTAATTCTATAGCAAGTTTTCGGTCTTTAATTAAGGCACTGCCTCCACCTTTCTTTGCAATTTTTTTTACTGGACATCCCATATTTATATCAATTAAGAACGCTCCAGAGTCCTCAGCTTTTTTCGCGGCTTCAGAAACAGCATATGGCCTATTATCAAATATTTGTACTCCAATTGGACCATCTTCTAAATCTATTTGATTGATTTTTTGTGTTCCATATCCTTTTTTAAGACTTGTGGCATTTATCATTTCTGTAAAAAGTAAAGAGTTTGGAGCCCATTTACGTACAAGACGCCTAAAAATGCTATCTGTAACTCCTGCTAATGGCGATAGCATGACCTTACTCCTAATTATCCTGTTAACCCTCCTTCCTTTTAGCTTTATATTTGAGGACATATAATTTTAAATTTATTTAATCTTTCTTTATTATAAATTCAGATATGGAGCTGATTTTATGTTTTCTATTTATTTCTTAATTTATAATAAGTGCTTTTACTTAAATAGGCCTAATTGATTACTTTTTTTGCTAGTTTATATTGAGTTGAAATTTAAAAAGGAAATTTTTTTTGTTTATATTAGTATCTATTTTTCTTCCAATAATTATTTTTATTG
>QCIP01000022.1 GCA_003216615.1 Prochlorococcus sp. AG-402-M15
AAATTAATCTTACTGAATAAAATTGAAATCAGAAACAATAAATAAAAATAAGTAATTTAAATTTAATTTATTATATTTTGAATAATTAAATATCATTGCAAAAACAAATTTGATTCTAACTATTTAAAAAAATTCAATATAATAAAAAATTATTATTTAGTTTAAAATGTTTGCTATTGCACTTGAAATGTCCCCTGTCGAAAAAATCACTGTTGGAATATCTGCTTCAATTTTTATAATCGCTTTTACATGGGTCTCGATTAAGGGAGATTTAAGAAAACTTGCTAATGAACTAATTGAAGATAATGAAAATAATCAGGATAATTAAAAAATCTTTTATCCTACTTTGCATGCAAACTAGGATAATCAATAATATGCCTAATTTCTTTTAGAGAAGAACCATAGATTTTATCACCATTTAAGTGAACACCAATCCATTTTTCCTTTTGATTAAAAAAATTACTTTTAGTAGTATCCCTCTCGAGATTATCTTTATTATCCCAATTTAAAGTTATATCCCAACCTTTATAATTTTCCATCATTGTTAAATAAAAAACATACTCAAATAATACCCATAGAGACAGGGAACAAAAACAAAGGAAATAAGTATTTTTTTCGTTATTTTTATTTAATATTTACTTAGTACTGATTTTTATTTTACGAGCAGCTTCATCTGCATTTTTTCTAGCCAAGTTAATGTCAGAATTTGTTGAGAGAACAACACCCATTCTTCTGCCTTTTCTAGAAACTGGTTTGCCAAATATGAGAACTTTAGTGTTTTCAAATTCTAATGCTTCATTAAGACCCTCATAAATAGGATTTATACACTCTTGGTTTGAGAGTATAACTCTGGTTGCAGAGGGTTCTATTAGATCTATATACGGTATTGGTAAATTTAAAAAAGCCCTTAAATGTAATTCAAATTCATTAATATTTTGACTTACTAATGTAACCATACCGGTGTCGTGTGGTCTTGGAGATAATTCTGAAAATATAACCTCACTTCCTTTTATAAAAAACTCTACTCCGTATAATCCAGCTCCATTAAGGTTATTTAATATCCTACTTGTCATTCTCTTAGCTTCAATAATTAAAGACTCCTTGATCTCTAAAGGTTGCCAACTACATTGATAGTCTCCATTAGATTGAAGATGTCCAATTGGTAAACAAAAAATATTTTCACCATTTTCTTTTCTTACAGTTAAGAGAGTAAACTCAAAATCAAAATTTATAAATTCTTCAATAATTACACCTTTCACCTTTCCTCTTGAATTTGCTTGTGCCTGTTTCCAAGCATTTTGTAAATCTTTTTTTGTTTCAACCAAACTCTGTCCCTTTCCTGAAGAGCTCATTAAAGGCTTAAGTAAAAGTGGGAATCCAATTTCTTCTGCTTTTTTTTCTAAATCATCAAATTCAAAAATATAATCAAACTTTGCAGTTTTTATTTTTAAATCTCTAGAAGCCAAGTCTCTAATTTTATCTCTATTCATTGTTATTTCTACAGTTCTGGCGTTTGGAACAATATTGAATCCTTCATCCTCTAGTTCTTTTAGGGCCTCAATTGAAAGAGCCTCTATTTCTGGGACAACATAGTCAGGCTTAAATTCTTTTATAACATTTTTTAAAATATTTTTATCTCCCATATCAATTACTCTTGAATAATCAGCAACTTGCATTGCAGGTGCTTTTTCATATCGATCAATTGCAATAACTTCTAATCCTAATCTTTTGGATTCTATTACTAATTCTTTTCCAAGCTCGCCACTACCAAGCAATAAAATCCTCTTTTTAGAAAAAATTGATTCTTTCATATATATAAGACTTATTCGTCATCACCAGAAGATTGTGAAGATGTATCATCTGTAATTTTTTTATCTTTAAAATAACTAAATAAAAAATTTCTACCAAACCAATTTTGACTACGCATGCTATTAGTTATTGATCTTGAAATTGCTCCTAAAAAAAAGACTCCAATCATTGCCCAAATAATTCTTTCTAAAGCAATTGCAGGTGAAAAACCTTGACCGGAATAAATAATTTCAGTAAGGGGGTCTAAAGGGTCCAAATTTAAAATGATTAATAATATTAATTATAAAGGGTTAAATAAAAGAAAAATTAAAACTTATAAAAGAAATAACCAAAACCATCATATAAATTAAACACAATTAAGTCTATACAATGCTATCTTCAAAGGGTGATTTTTTTTAGACATGCAAGTTGATGTACAAAATACTACTGTTCTTTCCGCAGACGGATCATCCATAAAACTAGGTGAATATTCAGGGGAAGTAATTTTAGTTGTTAATGTAGCTAGTTATTGCGGAAATACTGCTCAGTATGCGGATCTTCAAAAGCTACATGATTTATATTCAAGCAAAGGCCTAAGAATACTTGCATTCCCTTGTAATGATTTCGGAAAACAAGAACCCGACTCTCTTTCAGAAATAAAAGGTTTTTGCACAACAAAATATGGCGTTAAGTTTGAAATCTATGAAAAAGTTCATGCCAAAGGCAACACCACAGAACCATACACAACCCTTAACAAAGTTGAACCTGAAGGAGATGTTGAATGGAATTTCGAGAAGTTTCTAATAGGAAAAGATAGTAAAGTAATTGCAAGATTCAAACCAGGTGTTAAACCTTTTGACGAAAACTTAATAGCAGCTATCGAAGTAGCTTTAGATTCATAACAACCTTCTTATAATTCAAATAAAATATTAAAAATAAAGACCCTTTATACTGAATAAAAAAAATAACCAAATTATTCTAAAAAATATCCTATTTTTGGAATTCAAGACTGTCTAGTATTCTTTAATTTAAAATCTTATTTATTATCAGAATCAACTTCTACGTCTATTATTTCATCTTTAACAGTTATTTTTTTAGGTTTAATTGATTTTAACTCTGGCTCTATTTTTTCTTTAACTTCACTTTCTTCTGGTTCCTCTGATTTTGCTTCTGCCTCTACTATTTCTTCTTTAACTTCACTTTCTTCTGGTTCCTCTGATTTTGCTTTTGAATTTGCTAAGCTTTGATCTTCATCTTTACTAAAAAGGAATTTTAATAGTTTTTTGAATAATAAGAAACCTTTTTCAATTCTTTTTGGACCTAAAATAGAAAGCAAAATTACTAAAATTATGAATATTTCAGGTGAATTTAAACCTAATAGTTTCATAAAATTCCATATTCTATTTATATTTTAGTACATGCTAAAAATTTAATCTAATTATTCTCAAAAGTTGGTAAATAGAGTTCCCTATTTGATGCAATTA
>QCIP01000023.1 GCA_003216615.1 Prochlorococcus sp. AG-402-M15
GTGTTTGGGATAGATGCCAGTGGTGAATGGAAAATGGTTTATACACCTGAGGGCACCTTTAAGGCTAGAGCACTTGTTCTTGCAAGTGGAGCTATGGGCAGGCCTGCATCATTTAAGGGAGAAGCTGATTTTCTTGGCAAAGGAGTAAGTTATTGTGCTACGTGCGATGGTGCTTTTTACAAAAATAGAGAGGTTGCCGTTGTTGGAGTGAACAAAGAGGCAATTGAAGAAGCAACCGTTCTCACTAAATTTGCTTCAACTGTGCATTGGATTACATCAAGTGATCCTAAATCAGATAATGAAGAAGCTATGGAATTGATGGATAACTCAAACATAAAACATTGGAGTAGAACAAGATTATTGGAAATCTTGGGGGATAATATGGGTGTGAATGGGGTTATTGTAAAAAACAAAAAAGAAGAAAATCCAATTAATTTGAATTTAGATGGAGTATTTGTCTATATGAGTGGTTCAAAGCCAATTACTGATTTTTTAGGGGATCAGATTGCTTTAAAGGAAGATGGAGGAGTCATTGTAGATGATTTTATGTCTACAAACTCTGATGGAGTATGGGCTATTGGAGATATAAGAAATACACCATTTAAACAAGCCGTTGTTGCAGCTTCTGATGGGTGCATCGCTGCAATGTCAATTGATAGATATTTAAATAGTAGAAAAAACATAAGAGTAGATTGGATTCATTCTTAAAAATTACTTATCATTTATCTCACTTATAGGGGAGTTGCTTCAGAAATATAAGCAACTCCACCGTAATAACTTAAATCATCTCTAATATTATCTCGCATTTTATCTATTAGTTCTTGTTCACAAAAAACAATTACATGAGCATTTGATCCTAATCCTGTAAATTCCATATCTTCAGTAACAACTCTTTCAGGACCTCTGCCCGTAGCATGTTTCATAACTGTATATCCAGGAACATTAGCTTTTTCTAATGTTTTAATGATTGCATCTAGTTCTCTTTCACTAAATATTAAGTCTAATCTTTTCATTTTTATTAAGGAGAAAGTGGGATAATGGTTTTTACTAAACTCATATATATGGGAATACCAAGAACTATATTGAATGGAAAAGTTAGACCAAGTGTTGTTGAAATATAGTAACTGGATTTAGCTTCTGGAACTGTCATCCTCATAGCAGCAGGAACTGCTAAATACGAGGCGCTTGCACATAAAACCACAAATAAAAGTCCGTTGCCAGGTCCTAAAGATAAAAATCTTGCAACGAAAACACCTATAAATGCATTAAATAGAGGCATGAAAATTGCAAAGCCAATCAAGAACGAACCTGCATTTTTCAATCTCGGCAATCTTTGAGCAGCGACTATTCCCATATCTAACAAGAAGAAGCATTCTGCTCCATAGAATAGTTGTCCAGTAAATGGCTCCATTTTTGTAATCCCTGAGGGATTACTGGAAGCAGTCAGAAATCCTACAATTAAACTTGAAAGCAATAAATAAACTGAACCATTCAAAAGTGATTCATGTAATATTGCACTTAGATGCATTTTTCTTGATTTTGGTCTATTTTTGGGAGCTGCAAATTTTACTAGTAATAATCCAACAATTATTGCCGGAGATTCCATCAAAGCTAAGGCGCCAACCATAAATCCATCAAAAGCTATTTTTTGACTTTCTAAAAAACTTTCTGCGGAAATAAAGGTAACAGCACTTATTGAACCGTATGCTGCTGCTATTGCAGCTGAATTAAAAACATCAAACTTAAATCTTAAAATCAAAAATCCAATAAGAGGTATTACTAGGGACATTAGTATTGCAGCACTTAAAGTCGGCAATACCTGATCATTAAATCCACTTTTCTGTATCTCTATTCCTCCTTTAAAACCTATAGCTAAGAGCAGATATAGGGAAAAAAGTTTAGGTAAGGGAGCTGGTATTTCTAAATCAGATTTAAAGATTACTGATATTGCTCCAATTAAAAAGAAAAGAACTGGCGGAGCTAATACATTTTGAAGAATTGGATTTACTTCCATGAAATATTAGGCTAATTCATTTACAGCAGTTTCTAACGCCTCTTTTCTTGTTTCAATGATACCTTCAACTCCAAACTTAGCTAATCTATCCTTTACTTTTTCATTAGCCCCAGCAACAAATGCTTTTCTAGAGTTATTTTTAGCCTCTTGCATCATATCCTCTATTGCGAGAGTAGCCGTAACTCCAAGTCTTGGTACATCAGTGATATCTAATATTAAAATTTTATAGTTCCTTACTAGCATCATTCTCTCAGATATACCTTTGGCTGCTCCAAAACTTAGTGGGCCCTTAAGTCTAAATAGCATCACCTCTCCTTTGCATCTATCAAACAATGCTTGCTCTTCTGGAGGTAATGGGGAATAACTACTTTTATTATCTACTGGATTGTCTTGATCCATCCCCTCAAGTTGCGTTTCAGTAATTGAATCAATGGTTAACATATTTGCCACAAAAACACCTACAAGAACTGCCCAAATCAAGTTCCAGAATACCGTCATAAGTAACACACCGAACATTACAGCGGCAGTTTTTAAAGAAAGCTTATGAGCTCTTAATAAAAACCTCCAATCAACAATATCCAACCCAACCTTTATTAATATTCCTGCCAATAGTGCTTTAGGGATTTGGGATGCTAAAGGACCTGCCGCAACTAATACAATTAATAAAACTATTGAATGTGTCATACCAGAAATAGGAGTACTTCCACCGGATTTGACATTTATTACTGTTCTCATTGTCGCACCAGCACCTGGTAATCCGTTAAAGAATCCCCCAACAGCATTTCCAATTCCCTGCCCAATTAACTCTCTATTCGAATCATGTCTTGTTTGGGTAATATTATCGGCAACTAAAGAAGTTAGTAAAGAGTCAATAGCTCCTAAAACAGCAAGCTGTAATCCTCCATTCAGAATCAAAGTTCTATTACTCCAATTAGGCATATTAAATTGCAAACCGCCTTTTGGAATCTCCCCAATTCTTGCTAATTGATCGAGACCTTTTTCTCCTAAAGTAGTATCATTAAAGAGAACTACTGATAAGGGAGTAATAATTAAAAGGGCTAGAAGAGGGGAAGGTACCCACTGGCTAATTTTTCTTGGAGTTAAGAAGACAATTGCTAAAG
>QCIP01000024.1 GCA_003216615.1 Prochlorococcus sp. AG-402-M15
TATTGGAAAAAGATTAAAGGAAATTGAGACGGAACATTTAACCAAAAAAAAATTTGAAAAGTCAATATCATGGAATCCTCAGGTAGGAGATTTTATAAAAATTAAAAGTCTAAATAGTATGGGACAAATTGTAGATTTAGATAAAAAAGGTGGTTTTTACGAAGTTAAATGTGGTTCATTCAGAAGCATATTATCTATAAATGACTTTGAAGGTATTAACGGAGAAAAGCCTAATTTCAAAAGGTCAAAAATTGAGATCAAGTCTACAAGAGAAGATTGTTCTTTTTCTAAAATTAGAACGAGTAAAAATACAATTGACGTAAGAGGGCTAAGAGTTCACGAAGCCGAGATAATTATTGAGGAGAAAATTAGAAAATTTCATGGACCGATATGGATTGTTCATGGAATTGGAACAGGGAAATTAAAAAGAGGACTAAGAAATTGGTTATCAGGTCTGAATTATGTTGATAAGATTGAAGATGCTGCCAACAACGAAGGTGGACCTGGTTGCAGTATTGCGTGGATAAAATAAAATTTAAAATATCTAGAAAACAATTAAATAAGTTTATTAAGTGCAATTTATTGATCAAGCAAACATTATTCTTAAATCTGGAAAAGGTGGAAATGGAATAGTTTCATTTAGAAGAGAAAAATTCGTTCCTGCTGGCGGACCGTCAGGGGGAAATGGTGGCAGAGGGGGTTCAATAATTTTGATGGCTGATAATAATCTTCAAACACTACTAGATTTCAAATTCAAACGTGAAATAATTGCTGAAGATGGATGCAAAGGAGGTCCTAATAAGAGATCAGGTGCTTCAGGTGAGGATACAATCCTTAAAGTTCCCTGCGGTACAGAAATAAGGGATATTAAAACTGGCATAATTTTAGGAGACTTAACTAAAGACAAACAGAGTTTAACTATTGCTATTGGAGGAAGAGGTGGACATGGTAATGCTTACTATTTAAGTAATCAAAATAGAGCCCCAGAATCATTCACTGAAGGCAAAGATGGTGAGATATGGGAGGTTCAACTAGAACTAAAACTTCTCGCAGAAGTTGGGATTATTGGCCTCCCAAATGCTGGAAAAAGTACTTTGATTTCCGTTTTATCATCTGCTCGTCCAAAAATTGCAAACTACCCTTTCACAACTTTAATACCTAACTTAGGTGTAGTAAGAAAAATTGATGGGAATGGTTGTCTTTTTGCAGATATTCCTGGGTTAATATCAGGGGCAGCTGATGGAGTTGGTTTAGGGCATGATTTTTTAAGGCACATCCTAAGAACTAAGATACTTATACACTTAATTGATTCAATTGCAGAAAATCCTTTACATGATTTTGAGATAATTGAGCAGGAATTAAAAAAATATGGGAAAGGTCTTCTAGATAAAGAGAGGATAATAGTATTGAATAAAATTGAGCTGGTAGATGATGATTATTTGAAAATAATTACAAAAAAGTTAGAAGATTTATCTAAAAAGAAAGTTTTAGTTATTTCTTCATCTTTAAAAAAAGGTTTATCTTCATTGCTTTCTGAAGTATGGAAAAGGATCTAACTTAAATGAAAAATTTTTTTGTAAAAAGATACACTTGATTTAATAATCAAAATTAGCCATAAATAAGATACTTCTTTAAAAACAACATGAATTTCTATAGTTGCTTTGATCAACAAGGAAAAATAATAGCTAGATGTCAAACTATTCAAGATATTGAGGTTCTGAAGAAAATGGGAAGACCAATTGTAGAAGTCAAGGAAATGAAAAATGAGGAGTCGGTTGTATGTTCTCTGACAGGAAGTCCATCCGACTTTAATAGAGATTACTAAAAGAATTTTTTTATTGATTATCTATCAAAAGAAAACTTAATCATCGTAAACAAGACATTCTGGTTCATCTGGGTTGGCATCGCAGAATAGTTCTAGAGCATTAGGGTCATGTTTATCATCTGGATGATGATCCTTATATTCTTCAAGTTCTTTCAGCTCTTCAGTTAAATGTCTGACCTTTGGAAGATTGCCCTCTGCTTTTGCAGATTCGATTTCCGATTGATCTTTTTGAATGTGTTCGTCAATGGATTTCATTTTAAGCTTTTCGTACTTTAGTAGACATACATAACATAGTTAATTTCTTATGAAATTGCATTATCTATGAACTAAATAAGTGTTCATTACAACATCAATTTTTTTTTTCGAAATTCTGTTATGTATTTTTTAAGACTCTAATCTCATTATTTCCTCTAGCGATGGTAATAATGGGATTACTTGATTTGGGTTTAAAGGGAATAAAGCTTTATAGTAATCTTTTTTCCATTCATTGCCATAACAAGTCTTACTAACATTAGATGATTTAAAAAAATTTAATCTCCATTCAATAATTTTCTCGAAATTTGATAGTTCTTGTTCAGTACATTTGAAAAGTTTGCTATATATTAATTCCCATCTTATAAGAGTTGGAAAAAGGTAAATATCTGCGTAGGTTAACTCTTCTCCAAATATCCAGTCACCTTTATTTTTCTGTAGTAAATTTTCAACTTCATTTATAGCTGAAAAAAGATTTTGACTTGCTTTTTCGTACGCTGACTGGTTTCTGGCG
>QCIP01000025.1 GCA_003216615.1 Prochlorococcus sp. AG-402-M15
AAAAGGGGATAAATCTCCAGCTATTTTTTATTTTATAAATAATGTTTTAGATGATGAATTAGAAAGTGAATTTGAAAAAATAAATTATCCTGAAATTATTTTAAATTCTGATGGAGAGGAAGAAGAATTTTATAGCAGCTTAGATTGGGTAAAATATTGTTTTGAAAAGGAAAAGTTACCCAAGAATTTGGATAGTATTTATGAATGGATATTTCAAGAAATAAATAAAGTATGTGATGAAATTCAAGAGAAGACTTCACAATCCGGAGATACATTATCAATGGATGGAGTTCAATATGAGCAATATTGTAAAAATATTCTTGAAAATGCTGGTTGGGAGGTAGAAGATACTCCTATTACTGGAGATCAAGGAGTTGATTTAATAGCATCAATAGAAGATTTAAGAGTTTGTATTCAATGTAAATGCTTTGCTAAAGCAGTAGGCAATAAGGCGGTTCAGGAAGTTTCTACTGGGATGATTCATTGGAATGGTACTCATGGGGTGGTAGTAGCAACAAATGGATTTACGAAATCAGCTAGAGCTCTGGCTGAATCAGCAAAGGTTATTTTGACTTCAGATAGTGAATTGGAGAATCTTGAGAATTTAGTTTTATAGCAATTAAGTGAGCGACATCAAACAGCATAGTATTGCAAGGTATAGCAGAATCTCGCTCAAAGCTCGCTCAGTCTCATTATTCCAAAACAAAGCAATAAAAAAGAGAGCTTGGGAAACTCTCTAGTATGACTTGGTTTTTAAATGGTCGGGGCGACAGGATTCGAACCTGCGACCTAGTGCTCCCAAAGCACTTAGCAATCCTACTAGAGCACAATGTCTACAGGTTATATCTATTAAGTGAGGAATTAATAAAAGTATAAAGAGTTATAAATTTTGAATTTGTTGGCTTATTTGTTGGCCATTTTATTATGAAAAGTTTTCTACAATTGCTGAAAAATTATAATTGGGTGAGAATAAGATTAATTTTGAATTTATTTAGGTGAAGAAATTACTCATAGTTTTGATCCTTTTTTTACCTAATCCTCTCATCTTCGCTAGCAATAACATTAGCGATTATTTTAAGGATGAGAATTATTTTGAAACAGGTTTAAAGAAACCAAAATGTCCAGGACCACATTTTAAAACAATATATAATTCTTCTCGTTCAAATGTAACACAAAGATTATGTGTTGATAAAGATTCAATAATTAAATTAACTAATGGTGGAAGAGCAAGATTTGTACTGACCTTCTCAACTTTTGAAGATAATGTATCTCAAGGCTTACCTAAGGTTGAATATTGGTCATATTGGTATCAAGTTGACTGTGAAAAAGGGCTTGATAAAAAAGTCTATGGATATGTGATTGGGGATTTTTCATTAGGTGAATATAGTAGTAGTCCAATGTTTTCTAAGCCAGGTTGGTATGAATTTATGATTGATGAGGATGGAGATTTTAGAAATGAAGGAATTTCTTTTTTGAGTAGACCTTTTGGTTCCTTAACTCCCTCTAAATTAATTACAACAGTTTCAGCGGAAGCCAAGTTTTTTTGCAAGGATATGTAAATTTGTTGGCGATTTGTTGGCCACTATGAGCCAACAAGTAAATCCAATAAAAAAGCGAGTCTGGGTAACTCGCTAGTATGACTTGGTTTTTAAGAGTCGGGGCGACAGGATTCGAACCTGCGACCTAGTGCTCCCAAAGCACTAAATAGGTCTAGTGCAGCACTAGGTTTTCAAGCTATAACTGTTTTTTTTGCTTGATTCTGCGTGATTTGTCCTGACAATTTAAGCAGCATTTGACCACTATTTGACCACTTTTTTAGAAGTCGCAGCCCTAGCTCTCTTTTTTTTATGCAAGTAGTAAGCGTTTCATTTAAAACAAGGTCTCTAAATCTTCAGGTACAAAACATTTTCCTTTAAATTTTGCATAGCCTTCATGGTTTTTATAAGCTAATAACAAATCTATTTCCCCGTTAATTCTATTTATCTCATATTTATAATCCTGTCCATAATCTATGAAATGCGAATGTTCGAATTTTATTAAAGAATTAGTTATTAAAATATTATCTTCTATTTTCTTTTCTTTCATACCCTTATTATCCTTATAGATTATTGATACTTTTTTATCTTTTTCGTTTATTTTTATATCACTATTTAACCAATAAGCTTCTAATGGTTGATAAGACCCTTTTGGAAAATTAGAAGCTCTCCAAGAGTCAAATGAGCATTCTAAGTTAATAATGCCATTATCTTTACTACTACAACCAAAAAGCAAAGTTAATAAAAGCGGTGCAAGTAGTAAGCGTTTCATTTAATCAAAATCTTTTGGTTCATTACCTGGATAGTATGTAACACCTAATAAACACGGAAGTATATAGAGATTAATTGGAAAATTTAAAACACTTATGCTATTTAATCCGCTTATTCGAACTAAAAAAATTCCGACTAGCAAAAATACTAAAGCCATTAAATATTTGGATGAAAGATTTTGTTTAAATGCAGGATCTTTAGAATAAAGAGTCGTATTTATTGATGTATTTAAAGTAACTGCTCCTATAAAACTTAATAT
>QCIP01000026.1 GCA_003216615.1 Prochlorococcus sp. AG-402-M15
AAATTTACATTTTTATCCAGCCTTTTGTAACCTTATTGGGATCATCAAGGATTTTATTAGAAGCCAATTCGACCCTAGCCCAAATTTCATTTTTCATGACTTTCCAATTACGCATAACTGATAAAGTTGTACCTACATTAAGAACTAATAATTCTTTAGCATTACTTTCAGGAAAAGAATATAGAAAAGTATTGGAAATTAATATAATTTCTTTTGTTTTATGAGAAAAATTATTTTGAATTAAGCTTTTTTGAATTCCACCCGCAGGTAATGTAATAGGAGCAATGAGTGCAAAAGAAATTAAGCAAAAATTCTTAAGAAGATTGTTCATCATATATCTAAAGTTGCCATATCTAAGTTGCCACTATGTGTTTCAATAAATTCTCTTCTTGGTGCAACTTTATCACCCATTAATATATTAAATATTCTGTCAGCTTCCAGTGCATCTTCAATTTCAACTCTTTTCATCATCCTAGTTTGAGGATTCATAGTTGTATCCCACAATTGTTTTGGCATCATCTCACCTAATCCCTTAAATCTTTGAATATTATAATTTGCATTTTCTCCAAAACCTGAAATTGTATCCTTTAATTGATTCTCGTTATAACAGTATTTATGATTCTTACCTCTCTCAACTTTATAAAGGGGAGGACAAGCAATATATATATAACCTCTCTCAACAAGTTCCCTTTGGTATCTATAAAAAAATGTCAATAATAAAGTTCTAATATGAGCTCCATCAACATCAGCATCGGTCATTATTACAACTCTGTGATATCTCAAAGAACTCATATCAAACTCCTCACCCTTAATTCCTAATCCTAAAGCTGTTATTAAAGACTGGATTTCTGTATTTTTATATATTTTTGTATCATCAGTTTTTTCGATATTAAGAATTTTTCCTCTAAGAGGCAAAATAGCCTGAAAATTTCTATCTCTTCCTTGTTTTGCAGAACCTCCTGCAGAATCACCCTCAACAATATAAATTTCTGATTCTGAGGGATCTCTAGAACTACAATCTGCCAATTTACCTGGCAAAGTTGAACTTTCAAGAACACTTTTTCTTCTAACTAATTCTCTAGCCCTTCTTGCAGCTTCTGCTGCATTAAATGATTGAATTGCTTTTTCAAGAATCAAGTCCAAAACGCCTGGATTGAATTCCATATATTTTGTAAGGGCCTCACCAATAAGTGAATCAACAATTCCTCTTACTTCAGTATTACCTAGTTTAGTTTTTGTTTGTCCTTCAAATTCTGGATCTGGAACTTTAACCGATAAAACTACCGTCAAACCCTCTCTAATATTTTCTCCTGCTAGATTTTTTTCAATATCTTTTCTTTTCCCTCTCTTTTTTGCAAGATTATTGAAGGTTCTTGTTAAAACTGTTTTTAGTCCTTCAATATGCGTGCCTCCATCTATAGTTCTAATATTGTTTGCAAAACCTAAAATATTATCTGAATATACATCTGAACACCATTGCAAGGCTGCTTCTACATAAACGTTTTCTTTTTGTGAATCAACATAAATTATCTCAGGATGGATAGACTCTTTTTCTGCATTCATATATTGAACATATTCTTTTATTCCTCCTTGATATAAATAAATTTCTTCTTTATACGAACCATCTGATAATTCACTTCTCTCATCTCTAAAAACAATTTTTACACCACCATTAAGATAAGCTAATTCTCTTAACCTAGATGAGAGAAGAGCATATTCAAATTCGATTCCTCCAGAAAAAATCGTTTTATCAGGTTTAAAGCAGATAGTGGTTCCTTTTTTAAAAGGTTTTAAAGACTGCTTTTTAGTCTGCAATGCTCCCTTTGATAAACCTTTTTCAAATCTTTGATTAAACTCACTGCCATCCCTATAAACTGTCACATTAACCCATTCGCTTAAAGCATTAACTACAGATATTCCTACTCCATGCAAGCCGCCTGAAACTTTATAGCCGCCGCTTCCGAATTTACCTCCTGCGTGAAGAACAGTCAGTACAGTTTCTAAGGCACTTTTCCCTGTCCTTGGATGAATATCTGTTGGGATACCACGTCCATTATCAGAGATGAAAGCTGAACCATCTCTTCTTAGAACTATTTCTATATGATCACAATGTCCTGCCAATGCCTCATCAACTGAATTATCAACTACCTCATAAACTAAATGATGCAGTCCTCTAGGACCTGTAGAACCTATATACATTCCAGGACGTTTTCGAACAGGCTCCAACCCTTCTAAAACCTGAATCTGCTCCGCACCATAGTCATTTGAGATTTTATTAGATCTTTTGTCCTCACTCATTTAATATAAAAAAAAAACATTAAACTTTTAAAATGCTATTTTTAAAAGGGCTTTCATTAAATTTACCATTGCTATAAGAGAAAGGCTCTAAAGTCCATGCAAAATTTAATTACTTTAATTATATAGCTAATAGTTTTTT